>JAUICN010000003.1 GCA_030427835.1 Polyangia bacterium
CAACCGCCACCGCAGGCATTCCACATTGGGCTATCTCAGCCCTGTCGATTTTGAAAACTCTTACTACCAAAACTTAGGACTTGCTGCTTAACTTCAACTGTCCATTTTTTCGGGACCACTCCAGCATGAACGTGGAAACCCCGCGTATGGGGTCACCGTTTTCATGGGTGTCCCACTCCTGTTCCTTGAAGTTCTGGCAGGCATCGTCGTAGGTGCAGAAGCTCCCTGTAAAGACCACTTCCACGGTTGCGTTGCCGTGGGTTGCGCGGTCCCACGTCAGTTTCTCCGTATAGGTATCGGGCATGGTTTCCCTGAGGAAGTCGTCGTCACCAAGGGCGTCACTGGTCACGCGCACCTCGAACCCTTCGAACGCCTGGGCAATACTGACGAGAAACGCCCGGCGTTCGTCCTGGTTCTCGAAGCTCATAGTAGGAGCTGTATGGACTTCGGTGCCAACTGCGATGGTTTCGGGAGTCCGGATGTCCCGAATGGTGCGGCTGGCAACACTAGGATACTCGCCCAATCCACCCATCACATAGGTGTCGCCTCCAAACGTAAATCGAATCCAGTGGTACCGCCCTCCTTGAGAGAGGTTCTCTCCCCCACGTTCTCCCCATAGCCCACTGCTCTTCGCCTCCGAGTGCTCCCCGGCCGGCGTGCACCCCACCGCCGCCACAAGCAAGGCCACAACGAAATAACTCCAAACATTTTGCGTCAACGCGATTGCGCGCTGAGGTGGCGTTTCGGAAAGGGGGCTGGGTCGTGGACTGCCTCCGACCGTGCCGAAGCGTGGGTAGGTGTCGCGAGTGAACATGGGCGAGTTGAAATGACACAGCAGGTTCTGTGCCATTGGGTTTTTGCGGGAAAATCGGCCCGTTGGAACGCGCCGTGTTCCAACTCCAGGAACACAGAGCGCTCCGTGTTCCTTCGATCCGTTTTGAACGGCCTCAGTTTCACGACGGGAAGTGAATCTCAAGGTGTTTTCTGGACGCTCCGAAAAAGAAGAGTGGCCAGGGTGCCTGTGACGAGTACCAGGAGTGCGTACAGCATGGGCGTGTGTAGGAGCTGGGCTTGGTCGGCCTCGGGGAAACTCGCGATGATGATAGTAAACGCGAGCGGGCTGTTTTGAATGCCAGTCTCAAAGGCGATCGATCGGCGCTGGGCTTCCTGCATACCCAGGAGCTTGCTCACGCCGTAGCCGAGCCCCATGCCAAGTATACCGAGTCCAGCGGCTGCTACGTATGTGGCGGTTGTTGTGTCGAACAACAGGTCTCCGTTTCTCAGCAAGCTTGAACCCACAAGCAGGGCAAGCGTGGCCACCCCCGCGAAACTTCCTGCTTTCTCCAATTTTGGTGCCGCGTTTGGCCATTTCACGCGCACACCCATGCCGATCGCTACAGGCACCAGAATGACCACAAGGGTTTGCACCATCTTGCCGACGGGTGAGGCAATGGCACTGCTTGCCAACCCTGAGGTGTACAGCGTGAACAACAATGGCATGAGCAGTACAGCCACCACGGTGGAAGTGGCGGTCATGGACACACTCAGCGCCACATCCGCCCGGCTGTAGTAGGTAAACAGGTTCGACGTGGTTCCTCCTGGCGTGCACCCAATCAAAATCAATCCAATCGTGATGGGTTCGGGAAGTTGCAGTCCGCGCGCTAGAGCAAATGCGATCAGTGGCATCCACCCAAACTGGGACGCCACGCCGATCAACACCGCCTTCGGCCGACGTCGAATCTGCCGAAACTGATCCACCGACAACGTCGCCCCCATCCCCGCCATCAATACCAGTACCAAAACCCCCAGCAACGCCTTCTCAAATCCGGAAATCATCTCAAATGCGTTTCACGCCTTCTGTTGGGCGTCAACCGTGGATCAGGTTGTGCAGGAACTTCGTCCACCGGGCTGATTTTGGTCGCACGGGTCTCCGTTCGATCTAGGAGGACATCTTGGTAGCAGACGCGCGGCGTTCTCGGCGGGTTTCGGAGATCATGTCGAGGATGAGCAGTGTGACGCCCACGGTGATAGTGCAGTCGGCCACGTTGAAGGTGGGCCAGGCCCATTCTTCACGGATGTGGAAGCGAATGAAATCGATCACGTAGCCCAGCCGCATGCGGTCAAAGAGGTTGCCCAGGGCACCGGACACAATAAAGGGAACCGCCCAGGCGAAGTACACCCGGCCTGACGTCCGCACAAAACTCCACAACAACCAAATGCTCGCAAGTGTTGCCGCAAGGCCAAACACGGTCTTACGAATCAACGGGTCCGCCGTGCGCAGCAATGAAAACGCAGCACCACAGTTCTCCGCGTACCGAAGCTCCAAGTATTCATCCACCAATATAACCGGCTCGGTTGGAAACCGTTGCATGTAGATGTGTCCGTCCGGGTCCGGCTCGCACACGGGCATCACCATGCGGGTCCGGGCTTCGGATAGGTGCTCGATGGCCAGGTCCTTGGTGTGCAGGTCAAACACGGTCAGTGCCGCGGTACCCAACAACCCAAGCACCACCCACAGGGGCCGACGCACCACAAACTTCGACAAAAACGAACTCACAGGAACCTCGGCGAGAAAAGAGACATGAGCCCCAAAAGTTCATCCAACCCACCCTCCCGTCAAGCCGCCCTGTTCCATCAGTTCCAATCGAGATCCCATTCGAGGACAACCGAGTGAAATCCGTTGTATGGGGCATTCAAAAGTTGGCCAAAACGTGGAACACGGAGCGCTCCATGTTCCACCGACTGGAACACTTACGGTTCCGTGGAACTCCATAGAGCGAATATTAGCGGCATTTTTTGGAAGTCGCTTCGCGGCACGAAACCTGCATTAGCCCACAGCTATGATGGACAACCAGAGAGATAGGGTACGAATGCTGGCCCGTTTGGGGGGCGTTGTCGCGCTTACCTTGCCATTGCTGGCGAGTTGCGAGGTGCCCGGCGCGGTGTCGGCAGGTGCCAAATCCACCCAAGGCGACGCTGAGTGGGTGGAACACTACCCATTCTGTGGAAGTTTTCTCAAGCGTGGAGATTTGGAAGACGAACTGCTTCGACTTGTGGATATGAAACAAGTCGTTGGAAGCAACGTGGAAACCGTGGTTGTGACGGGTTTGGCAGAGGTGTTTGATAACGCCACGTTGGATAAGGGCAAGACCATGGTGGGGGTCGAAATTCTGAAACTCAAGGAATGGCGGAACGAAAGCCGCGCCTACGTAGTGGACTCATACGGGGCAGCAGAGAACCAGATCATTACATTCATCGCCCCTGGATTGCAGCTACGCGAACACCGCCTCAGCAATATGATCATGGAATTTGAGATAGATCCGTCCCAGAAGAACGGAAAAAAGGTGGTACGTCACCAGGTCGTGGCCGATGGCAACTGGGAGTGCAATGGAAAAAACTTGGCGACTTTGGATCAAAAAACAGGAGCCACCCCATCTTCTGAGCCGCGTGTTCAATGGGGAAAAATCAAGTCCACCGAAGACGTTCAGGACCTTCTGGACCGACCTGGAGTTGTTGACCCAGCGACACCCACCGTGATCTATTTTGACCTCTTTGAAGCCAAAATGCGCCCGCATCTATCTACAGTTGCCTCTCATCTCAACCAAAAACATGCAAACCCTGCCGATTCGCCCGAAGGCGATGCTCCCCTGTTTATGAGCATGATCAGCAGCCAAAGTCGCCCCTACGTTTGGGAGAATAGGAACGGGTCCAAGGACTTTGGGGAGTACACGACCACAATTTTGAATCTGGACCCGGAGTTGCCCATTGTGTCGCGCGACATGGAGTTGCTAATGGATCGTTTTATCGATGCTGTGGGGGCCTCGTCGAGGCAAGATCCACCGCGTCAGCTGGATATCGTCCTTTCGATTTCAGAAGCGAGCGCGATGGTGGTTGGGGGGAGTTTTCAAGAGCGCCTGCAAGGCCGTGTCCAAAAAGAAATTCAGAAGCAACGCCTGCCGGCCAATTTTCAAATCTCGTTGGTGTTTCTCGTACAGCCTTCGGCTGACACGGACGTGGGAACCCCGTCTCAGAAAAAAAGATTTGAGGAGCGGTTGGACCGTGCGATTCCACAGGGCGCAACAGAACATGTTTCAACCAGGTTGCCACTGTGGGTGTTTCACAAATAGGTCCGCCCACATGTCTCGCATCTTCATGCAGGCCACGAGATCCCGCTGGCTGAAGAAGGTGGGCCCCAGTCACGGGGTAGGGTCAGTCGGCGCCGCAAAATATCCATCCGTGAGAGGTTTGCCCTCAGGTCTACTGCGGGCGCCAGTCGCGGAAAAGTCGGAGATGATTTGGCGAAGTTGGTCCTCTGAGGGCAAGGGCTGCCGTTCAGGCGTGTGGGATGCGGCAAGTGTTTCCACGTGCAGCGTTTGCGTTGGGAACGCAAACTCGACCTTCAGCTCCTTGGCGAGGCGCAACACCTCCATGAATACCTGGTGACGGCCCACCAGTTCTTCGGTCCAATTGTCCACCTCAAAAAAGAAGTACATCATCACATCCAACGACGACCCGCCAAATCCCTTAAAGTGAACTTCGTAGTAGTCCTTTCGGGTCTTGGGGTGAGCCGCCAAAATGGCTCGTGCGCCCTCACAAAACGCCTGCAACTGCTCGGGCGAGGTGCTGTAGGTGAGATTCAACGTGATGTGGGTGCGACGAAATCTTCGTGCCCCGTAGTTGTCTACCGGCGTCACCGTAATGACCGAATTGGGGACCGTGATGAGCGAGTTGTAAAACGTGCGAATGCGTGTGGAGCGCATGCCGACTTCTTCGACCACACCCTCCGTTCCACCCACCACGACCCAGTCGCCGATTTGAAACGGGCGATCCGCAAAAATACTCAGGCTTCCAAACAGGTTGGCCACAATGTCCTTGGCCGCAAACGACACCGCCAAGGTGCCCATGGTACCCAACGCCAACAGGGAGGTGACGTCCACATCCATGTTCTGCAGCGCAAACAGAATGCCCAGGGCGACAACGGCAACCTTGGCCGCCTTCCGTACCACCGGTACGAGCTGGTCGTCGAGCTTGGTGTCGGTCTTTGCGGCCCGGCGCTCAAAGACCCCTGCTGCAAGGTCCACCAATCGGTAGACCAGTGCCACCGCAGCGTACACCGTCAGTAGGCGAACGCACTGATCCACCACACCCTGGGCTTGCGCTGGAAGAGAAAGAAACGTGCTCCCTACGGTAAGAACGGCGGTCATGGCAAGCGTGCCAATGGGGCGTGCCGTACGAAGAAGGGCCTGCGGATCTGCCTGATCCCCCCGGCGCTGCAACCAATGGCTGCCCTGGGCGGTAAGTATCCTTGCAACCACCCACCGGGCGGCGAAGGCGACCACCACAACCAGTAGTGCGCCCAGTACTTGCCAGAGCTGGATCTTGCAAGAAGCGGTTTCCCATACGTTGGTGCTCAACCACATTTGTAACGATTCCATGTCGACCGAACGTAGCAGGCGCTAGGAAACGTTCGAGCGCCGAACTCGGAGCAGCCAACGCATGATCACATAGGAAGGAATCGCTGTGGCGAGCCCAAGGGCCAGCCCCCCAAGCCATGTTTCTCCGCCGACGGCCAGGAGCTGTTGAAACACCCTCTGCCAAAACTCAATCTCCCACCACGGACCCTCCACCGGATCTGCCGCAGCCACTTTTACAGCATCGCTCGCGGGGCCTTGCCCATGCCAAAGGTGGTAACCCACCCACCAGGTAAAATAGTAAAACGGGACCGCCGTGAAGGGGTTGCTAATGAACAGAATCGGGATCCCAGACAACTTGTTGGCACGAACCATACCCGCAAGCGTGACGTACAACACGATCTGAAAACCCAGGGTGGGCGTCCAGGCGACCAGAAACCCGAGGGCCACCCCAAGCGCCACCCGGTGGGGGGTATCGTGGATACCGAGCAAGCGTTCAAGAAATAAATCGCGGAGGAGTTTTCGGGCGTTCCGAGAGGAACCCGGCCCCGGGCCCGGCGGTAGTTGATTCATGGAATGAAGACGGCCTCAGGAGAGATTTTATCGGTGCTGCAACTCTCGGCCGTGCACCCGATCGACAATACTTCCGTACAGATCCTTCAAAAAATTCTCCGCAGGTGCTGCTCCCCCCCGGGCAGCACGGAGATACTCCACCATGTTTACCTCGGTAACCCCATCGGCCACTCGGCGAATCAGAAGAGAGCCCTCCAAGCGTCGAATATGCTTGGTGCCTTCCACCTTCTTCCAAACAGCCACGGCAACCGTGGGCTGTTGGTCCATATCCCGTTCCACCACACCCGCGCGCCATTCGATATCAAACTTCACCGTAATGATGTCCTTCACCCGGTTGCCAACAACGTAGTTGATCTCGTATTCAGAATCCTCGATGGGGGTCACCCACCATTCGTTCACCTCACGTCGATCCACGACGACATGGTGATCCTTGAGAGCTTCAAGCACCTGGGCGACAGAGCTGTGCACATACCCACGGGCCATCGCCCAGTTGTAGTCACTACGGCCACCACGATCGGTCACGACCGACTCTGGATAACCTGTGCCCTGTCCATCCGGGCCGTCCACGGGGCTGCTGAGTGTCACCTCCTCCAGGGGCTCCAGGCCGGCGGGAAACGACGTCGTAATCTCGCCCAAACACCCGGAGGCGAAAAGTACAGTGAAAGCAGAAATTCCTAGGGGGGTGTACATGGACAGCTGTGCTCCGATGTGGACAAAGATAGCTCCATCGGAGAAACGATCGAGTCGAAGGGTGGTTTGAGGCCAAAAAAGACACCTAAAGGCGAAAGTTCTTCGTGAAACCTTCGGTTCCAGTTGCTCCATGGAGTCCCAGGTTTGTACACTAGCGGCGACTTTCAACCGTGCCATCATGCCAAGCGGGCGAAGCCCACACGGTTCATAGTCTGTCAGTTCGCATAGGCCAAAGGTAGAGATCAAGGCCACAGGAAGTTGGGGCCAGAGAGCGGTTCAATGAGCGAAGGGGAAACCAAAGTCTCCATGCTGGTGCATGCCAGCCCAAATGAGGTGTACGCCACCTGGTTGGATGAACGAAAGCACAGTGCCATGGCTTCGGCCCGGGTGCTGGTTCAACCCTGGGTGGGTGGCCGGTTTGGTGCCTGGGATGGCAAGATGTACGGCAACATTGTCACCCTAGACGTGGGAAAAGCCATCCGCATCTCCTGGCGAACTTCAGATTTTCCTGTGGACGCCAAGGACATGTATGTGGAGTTTCAGTTCTTACCTGTGGCTGGAGGCACGAAGATCACCGTTCGGCATGTGGGAGTGCCAGAGTCGGCTCAAGAGTCCTACAAAAACGGATGGAAAAAGGCTTACCTGGACCCCATGAAGCGTTTCTTCGGGAAACCTGGGGCCATGCGAGAGGCTTTCCTGGCGGTATCCCGTTCCCGTCCGGGTGACGATCAATTGTCCATTGCCTGGGGGCAGAGCCCTGCCCAAGTTGCTGCCCATTTCCCATGGAAAGGCATTCACGACGCAGTGGAACAACCTTTTGGTATGCCAAAACTCGATCCAAACGCCGTGGTCGAGCAAGAAGAGGAGCCCACGCCCGCTCCAAAGAAGGCTCCTAAAAAAGTCCCCGCAAAGGCCAAATCCACCCTAGGGGCCTCGTCCAGGAAAACTCCGGCAAAGAAGGCCCCGCCCCCAAAGGCGCCGTCGTCGAAAACCACTGCGAAAAAGGCACCCGTTAAAAAGGCCACAACGAAGAAAGCGCCTGCCAAGAAAGCACCTGCTAAAAAAACACTGGCAAAGAAGGCGCCATCTAAGAAAACCACAACGAAAAAAGCGCCTGCCAAAAAGGCTGCGGCGAAAAAGGCGCCGTCGTCGAAAACCACTGCGAAAAAGGCACCCGCTAAAAAGGCCGCAACGAAGAAAGCGCCTGCCAAGAAAGCACCGGCAAAGAAAATCACAACAAAAAAGGCAGCTACAAAGAAAACCACTAAAACGCGGGCGGCCACTAAAAAGAAGGCAGTAAAGTTAGCCGCACCAAAGAAAAAGGCTTCAAAAAAGACGACGAAGAAGAGTTCTGCCAACCGCGCTTCGAAGAAAACGGTGCGAAAAGTCTCAAAAACAGCGACCAAGAAAGCTGCTCCAGCCCGGAAAAAGCCCCCAAAGAAAAAGGTGGCCAAAAAAGCCGCTAGCAAACGTCGGCGCTAGACCCGGATTCCACCTGCCCGATCATGCCTATTCCTTGCGCTGATTTGTTTGATGGGGGGCTCCAGAAGCGGCGTCACATGGGGCGGTGCGATCAGCGTAAGGTGTGTCAGAAACGGAGTCCAAGCGTCATGGGCTTGCAGAACCAGCTCCCCTAACACTCTGCCATCGACCCTATTCCATGGGTCGGCAGAGTTCCATGGGTGGGTAGAGGAAACAGAATCGGACCTGGCGCCCACCTCGTGTGTCAGATCCCAGGGCAGATCCACAGCACAGGTCTTCAGCCGAAGGCCCTGCATAATATCGCCACACAGCGCGATCAAGGTCTCCACAGGGCGGTCATGATGCTGAACAGGATCGGATGCTTCTCCGCAGTCGGCTACGGGATCTGCACCGTAAATAACCACCTGGTTTGCACCTATGCAGGGCTTACCTGCAAGGAGCGTCCTATCCCCAATCCGGGTCGCTAGGGTGCCATTGTGCAACGCGCGCCCCAGTGCCCCACTGCGCCTCCAGTCCACATAATCCAACGTGGGATTGCCGCGCACGGCCCCAGGCGTGTTGGCACAACCCCTTGCCCAGCATAGCAAGCCGTCGGTTCCCAACGAGTCCAGGGCATCAGGTGTGGGTGTGCAGAAATCGACGATCACTCGGTCCTCACTCCAGGGGCGTATGATCTGCCCTAGGGTACCGTGTCATTCCCTGCACCATCGGATGGCTCTACCCCCGCCCCGTCCTCCGGGCCCAACCCAGAGCGGGCAATGGGATCCAAGATGCCGTTCACGAAAGCGGCGCTGTTTTCATTGCCAAAAGACTTGGCAAGTTCGATCGCCTCGTTGATGGCGACGTTTCTCGGGGTATCCCCGAAGTACAATAGTTCATAGACTCCCAGACGGAGTAGACTGCGATCCAAGCGCGACATCCGGTCGAGACGCCAGCGATGGCTTACCTTCTCGATCCGTTGGTCGATGTCCTCTTGATGTTCCAGTACCCCATGAACCAGCGCGGACGGAAACCCTAGGTCTTCACTGGAATCTCGAAACTGTGCAGCATACTCGGCCATGGCCTGCGCCGCGGTGCATCCACGTACGTCAATAAGGTAAAGGGCTTGCAGCGCCGCACGCCGGCCCAGGCGACGCTGACCAGATTGCACGGTCACCGATCCCGGGCGGTCCTGCGATAGGCGGTTCATGGTCCTGTGGCCGATCCGGTACTCGATAACGGTCCCGGTGTGAACCGCCGACCAAGGTCCACCATTTCAAGCATGGCAAGCGCCGCATCACTGCCCTTGTTGCCCGCCTTGCCCCCCGATCGTTCCATGGCCTGCTCGCTGGTATGGGTGGTCAGTAACCCCATGCCCACAGGAATACCGAACTCGGATCCCACGCGAGAGCTCCCCTGCGTAGCTTCCTGCACCACCACCTCAAAGTGCGGTGTTTCCCCTTGAACCACCGCTCCCAGCACCACCAATCCGTGTAGCGGGTGTCCGTCACGTTTTGCCCCCGCGCAAAGCAAACGGCCGGCGGTGGGAATTTCCCACGCACCCGGGACTTCCACCACATCGACCTGGCGATCCACGGCAACTCCGCAGCGAGCGAGTGTATCCAAGCAGCCGGAGAGCAGTCGTTCGCCCACCCGCTGGTTAAATCGGGCCACCACCACGCCAAAATGATCCGACGGGTCGGCACGCCATTGGCCCCGTGCCACAGGGATTGTCCCGTGTTCAGAATAGGGTGGGTTCGGTTGGAATGGGGAATGCTGCATGGGCGGTCAAGTCGCGGTTCGGCCTAGTCCATGCATGAAACGTATTCGTCAATCGTCAACCCATGGCGTTTCACTCCCACGATTTTGCGGGGGCGTTCGGTAATCAACCGGATCCTCCCAAGTCCCAGATCGGCCAACACCTGCGCGCCCAATCCAAACTCCCGCAGGACATCGGTTCGGTCTGTGGCCCGGGGAAGTGGGCTTGGTTCGGCAGAAAACGGAGCGTGTTCCAAAGCGGAATGTACGGGTTGATCCGAAGGGAGATAGAGCACGACGCCCCTTCCCTCGGTTTCAATACAGTCGATGGCATTTTGCAGTGCCGTGCCACCAGGGCGCGCCACACCAAACGCATCGAGTAAGGGTTGGGCGGTATGCACCCGTACCAGAGTGGGAAGATCTGCACTGGAGTTCCCCAGGGACCATGCGATGTAGGGGCGGCCCGGTGTGGTCGCAGACTCATACACCGTGACCTTCCAGGTGTTTCCGCTACGCAAGCGAATATCGGACGTTTGGGTACGCTTCACCAACCGCTCCCGTTCCAAACGGTAGGTAATCAAATCTGCAATCGAAAGAACGAGCAACCCGTGGCGACGCGCAAAATCCTGGAGGTCCGGCAGGCGAGCCATGGTGCCGTCCTCTTTCATGATTTCACAAATGACACCCGCGGGTTGGCAACCCGCAAAGGATGCCAAATCGACGGAGCCCTCCGTATGGCCAGACCGCTGCAGGACCCCGCCGGGCCGAGCCCTCAATGGAAAGATGTGCCCAGGGCTGACCAGATCCGTGGGTTGGGTCATTGTGTCCACCGCGGTACGTATGGTGTGGGCCCGATCGGCAGCGCTAATGCCAGTGCTCACGCCCTGGCGCGCTTCGATGGACACCGTAAAGGCGGTGCTCCTTCCAGAACGATGGGTATCCACCATCATGCCCAGGCCCAGATCCTGGACCCTCCGTTCAGTCAAACTTAGGCAAATAAGGCCCCGGGCATGGGTAGCCATGAAATTAATGGATTCCGGAGTCGCGTGCTCTGCCGCCATCACCAGGTCGCCTTCGTTCTCCCGATCCTCGTCGTCCACGAGAATCACCATGCCCCCTGCACGGACACGGGCGACCGCTTCTTCCACCCGTTGATGGGCCTGATCCGGTAGTTCCACAGCGGCTGTCATCTAGCGTTGCGAGCGCTCTCCGTCGAGGGGATCCTCCCAGGGGAGTCGGTTCCCGACGGAGCCCTGAAACAGCACATCGTTTCCCATCTGCCGTGTATTGGCGGTTTCCAGGGCGATGGCGTTCGACATCAATCGCGGTCTTTTTGCGCCGGAAAACCCTTCGCAAAGGGGAATGCCCTGCCCGTCGCCGAGGATTTTTGGCGCCACAAATATGCTGGCCCAGTCCGCCCAGCCCTCCGCAAGTAGGGATCCAAACACACGGCTTCCACCCTCTACTAGCAAGTGCACAATGCCCATTGCGCCGAGGGTTTGAAGAACCTTTTCCAGATCCAGCTCAGCCCCGTGGCCAAGGGTTTGGGTTCCTCCCAAACCACCCCGGGAACGTTTCGTCGCCACCTGAATCAACTCAACACCCTGTTTGAGCAACCGCTGTCGCTTCTCCGGTGCCGCACCGCGTCCGTGGAAGACAACGAGAGGCCTGTTCCCTTGCTGGGTCACGAGCTTAGAACTCTCCGGAATACGTAACGCCCTGTCCAACACCACGGGTTGAGGGTGTTGCCCACGAACGTGACGAACGGTCAGCTGAGGGTCGTCTTTAAGCACCGTTCCGATGCCCACGAGAATGGCATCGGCCTGGGATCTTAACCGATGGACGTGCTTCCTGGAGGCCTCTCCCGTAATCCAACGGGAATCGCCGTTTCGAGTCGCCATGCGCCCATCAAGGGTCACGGCCGCCTTGATGTGAACCCACGGCAGCCCGGTGCACACATGTTTTGAAAAGCTTGCCACCAGCGCCTGACACTCGTCTTCAAGAACAGACGCGCACACTTCGATTCCGGCCCGTCGCAGTCGCCGCGTGGATCCGCGAGTATGGGGAGTGGGGTCTGGGCAACCAAATACCACCCGGGCGATCCCTGCCTGAATGATGACATCCGTACAAGGCCCAGTTCGCCCCTGGTGGTTACAGGGCTCAAGGGTCACGTAGAGTGTTCCACCTCGGGCCAAAGCTCCCGCCCGGGAAAGGGCCATAACCTCCGCGTGGGCCTGTCCTGCTCGAGCGTGATACCCCGTGGCGACGCGGTTACCCCGTCGGTCCAGCACCACGGCTCCAACGTGAGGGTTCGGGCTTGGGCGACCTGCCCTGGCCGCTCGAAGCGCGAGCCTCATCCACCGTTGGTCAGTCACTTCCTTCCCGGAGGTCCCAGCGCGACGGGTAACGATCATGCCTCCACGGGCGAAGTCACCGCGGACGGAGTCGGTACTGGGGATGTCGGCACTCCGACCACCTGTCCCGTTTGTTCCGTCCCCGGGGTTTTGGCGCGGTTGGGACCGTTTTTGTCGGGTGTGGGGCACGTGTCCTGGATCCGAGGCAACGGTAGGGCATCCTGGCGTGTCAAGCGAGAGAGCTCGGCCACAAATCCATCCAAATTCTCAAACTTCCGATACACGCTTGCAAAGCGAATATACGCGACAGCATCGAGCTCCAGAAGTTCCTTGAGCACCTGCTCTCCCACCTCCGACGAGGGCACTTCCTTTTCCCCAGTATCGAGCAAGCGACGTTCCACGGCGTCCACAATTTTCTCGAGCGCATCGATGGAAACCGGCCGTTTGATACTGGCCCGTTTGAGGCCTGCCATAACCTTGAGTCGATCAAAGGGCTCCCTGCGGCCGCCGGTTTTGACGATGGTGGGCACTGCAAACTCCACCCGCTCATAGGAAGTGTAACGACGGGCACACTGCTCGCATTCCCTGCGGCGTCGGGTCACTTCCCCCCCCTGGGATAGCCGAGAATCAATCACCCGGTTGTCCAGCGCGCTGCAAAAAGGGCACTTCATTGGGGTGATGTAGCAGGTTTGGGACAATTGGGCCCATAAACCCCAGCGATTGTTACGGGAACCGTTGACGTGGAGCACCGCGCACGTACAAAAACCGAAACGAGCCATCCAGTTCAGCCCATCGCTCGTCCTCACGGTCGGGATCCACCAAGCGCACCCCGTTCAGTTGGCCGGAAATCTCCACCTCATTGGTAGAGACCCCTGGCGCGTAAATGCTCTGAAAGACGACCGTTCCTTCCACGGCCTCGTAGTGGACTGGAATGACATCGAGGGCGTCCGGGGGGCAGGTCTCATGCAGGTAAAAAGACATTCGAACGGGGGCATCCCGAGCGGTGGAGAGATCCAGCGCTTCCCCCAACTTGGATTGTTTTACCTCTTCAATGTCTGCCACAAGCAGCACAATTCCGTCACTTTTGCTCTCAAAATCGCTGCCATGCTGAATCCGAATTTCCAGCTGGTCTTCCAGAATTGGGTTGGCACCAAAGAAGGTGGGGTCCAAAGAAAAGTCCTCCTCCAGGAGGCCGCAGGTGGGCGCGCTGACCTGCCCCACCAGTTCACCATCTCCCGTACCGATAGCGCAGCCCCCACCGGTTGCCGCCACAAGAAAAGTCACCGTGGCCCGTGCCCAGAACAGCCTAGATCCGGGTACCCTACCCCGCGACCCAGGCCTAACCGGAAACATGGCTTGCCTCTTTTGTTGTGATGAACCCACCGCCCAGGACCTTCTCCCCATCATATACCACAGACGCTTGGCCTGGCGTGATGGCTCGTTGGGGCTCCATAAACTCTGCCTCAAACCCGTTCGCAGTGACCCGCACCCACGCCTCCGCTGGATCGTGTCGGTATCGAATTCGCACCTGCCCCCGGAATCGGGTTTCCGTTGGCTTCTCCACCCAAACGGCGTCACAGGCCGACAGGGTGTCCGCCAACAGATCCTGGTCGTCTCCAACCACCACAGTCTGGTCCTCCGGCACGATTCGCAACACGTATCGCGGTGGCCCTCCACCCAAGCCCAAACCACGGCGCTGACCCACAGTGAACGACTCAATCCCATCGTGGTGCCCAAGCACGTTTCCACGACTGTCCACCACCGACCCAGTTTTTGGCCGGCTCTCAAGGTTCTCCGCCGGGCGGTGCTGTGGATCTCGGTGCTTATCGATGAATCCCTTCACATTGCCGTCAGGGACAAAGCATAGCTCCTGGGAGTCTGGCTTGTTCGCGTTCGGTAGGCCGAGGCGCATGGCGTGCCCACGGGTTTCGTCCTTCTCCATCCCCCCCAAGGGAAATACCAAATGCTTCAGCACGCCCTGGTTCAACCCGAACAGAAAATAGCTCTGGTCCTTGTTGTGGTCCCGGCCCCGTTGGAGTGCCACCCGTCCGCCGTCCCCAGGCAATAGGCGCGCATAGTGTCCAGTGGCCACGTGACTTGCACCTAGGGAATGGGCAAGTGCCACCAGCTTTTCCAGTTTCACCTCCCGATTGCAATGCACGCAGGGGCTCGGAGTTCGGCCCGAAAGGTAATCCTCCACAAAAGGGGCCACCACGGAGGACTGAAACGACTCCCGTTCGTCAATCACGTAGTGGGCAATTCCCAAGTGGTCACAGGTTCGACGGGCATCGGCCTGATCCGCGGCCGAGCAGCATCTCCCCACCATCTGATCCCCTTGTGCGTCCCACAGATGCAACGTCACCCCAAACACGTCGTATCCGGCCTCATGCAACAGGGCCGCCGCCACCGAGGAATCCACGCCTCCACTAAGGGCCACGAGGATACGAGCACCCCTTGGAGGAAGTTCCTCAGGGTCGAGAGTAGGGGTGGAAAGGTCGATCATGTCCGATACCCAAGCTTGTGGGGTGCGTCTCCGCTGTCAAGAACAGGATCACACGACGCGTTGCAGCACCCGATCCAAGACATGGACGGCTTGGGATATGTCTTCCCCCGTGTTTTCGGGACCAAGGGTAAAACGTAGGCTAGTGCGGCTTCGTCCAGTTCCCGGGTAGAGGCCTTCCACTACCGCGGAAGGCTCCTGAACTCCAGAAGAACAGGCCGCGCCGCTGGATACACAGATCCCCTCCAGATCCAGGGCGGTAACCAGAGTATGGCCTTCCCAACCCACATTCCCAGAAGAGCCTCCCGAGGCCGGTACAGGACCACTCATATTCGTTGCGGTGGCCACCCGTTGCCCCGGACCATCGTTCACACGCCACCCCCAGCGTTCTCTCATATGGGCCTCCAGTCGGTCCCGAAGCGCGCCAATCTTGCCCATGGATTCAAGGCGTTGATCCAAGGCCAAACAGGCGGCCCCAAACCCCGTCAGCGCCAAAGGGTCTGGGGATCCTGCCCGTCTCCCCCGCTCCTGTTCCCCTCCCACCAGTTGCGGTGCAAGTGTTCTTGTAGCCCCGTCCCTAGGCCACCCACTCCGTCGGATCCACAGGGCTCCGGCTCCCGGGGGCCCACCCATCTTGTGGGCGGCTACCGCAAAACCATCGGACAGTCCCTCTGGCGTCCACTCCCCGGTGAGGGGAATTTTTCCAAGGGCTTGGGTGGCATCCAAGAACAGCATTCCCCCCGTCGATGTGACCACCGAGCGAACCTCCAACACGGGCCACACACAGCCCAGTTCATGGTTCACCCATTGGGTCGCCACCAACCCGCGTCCTTGGCTTGCCCAGGTTTGCAAATCTTCAAGGCCTCCCATGTGCCAGGGGCGCGAAAGTACGTGCACCTCCTTGCCCAGTTCCCGCAACCGCAACACGGCCTGGAGCACAGCAGGGTGTTCCCAGCCCGTGGTCAGAACCCGTGGAACGCTTGCCGCCAACGCGGCCACGCCCAAGTTGCACGCTTCCGTTCCTCCGGACGTGAAGACCACGTCCTCAGGATCCACACAGAGCCCGGTTCCAACCTCCCTCCGTGCGCGATCCACCTGCGCCCGAACCTCCTGCCCGGCCCGGTGTACGCTGGAAGGGTTTGCCCACAGCCTATCCATCCAGGCGGCCATTCGATCCTTGGCCTGGGTACACAACGGGGTTGCCGCATGATGATCCAGATATACGCGGCGTCGCTCCTCAGCAGGCATCCCCCGACTAGGCAATGGGATCCCTAGAACCCTGGTTGCCCACTTCGGCCGTGGTTGGCCGGGCGGCCACCGAAAGCAATACCCGTGTTCCCGACCGGGGCCCGTTTGCGTCATCCCGCAAGGAGGCCTGGGGTTGAGGTGGACTCTCCAACGTCACGTTACCACCCATGGCCTGGCTTACACGTCGCGCAAATGCCAGCCCCAATCCCACACCACCATGGGCCCGGGTGACGGAGCCATCGGCCTGGTAAAAAGGTTCAAAAATTTGGTCGAACTGATCCGGGGAAATGCCAGGTCCAGAGTCCGTCACCGTGAGACTGTACATCGTGTTTGTGTTGGATCCCTGAGACTGCAACAACACCTGCACGCGACCCTCCCGGGGAGTAAACTTTGCGGCGTTGTCCAGCAAGTGAACCATGGCCCTCCGCAGTTTTTCGGGATCTCCCTTGCCAGGCATAGGGCCCCGTTCCTCCCCATACCCATCTCCAAGATCAAGGCTCACACCGCTTTCCTCAAACCGTGGTCGCGCCTCTTCCAGGGCCCGCTCTGCAATGTTCCCGAAATCGTAGTCCCGTGCGTAGAAGTGCATGCGGTCGGTTTCGAGCGAGCTCACGTCCAGCAGGGTATCGGTCACCGACCGAAGCCTCCGTGTGGAGTTCCGAATGGATTCAATGCACTTGCGTTGAAGTGGTGTAAGGGGCCCCAGTTCCTCGTCGATCAGAAGCTTGAGGTACCCCACCACAGGCGTCATGGGCGTGGCCAACTCATGGCTCACATTTCTCAAAAATTCTCGTCGAAGCCGCGCCATCGCTTCCAGACGATCATTGGCCTCGGAAAGTTCGCCAATCGTTCTTTCCAGTCGTTCCACCATACGGTGGGCCACCCGTTGGAGGTGTTCCTGCCCGGAGCTGGAAGGAGGATCCTGATACCCCTCCAGGAATCGCAGCACCGTTTCCGAAAATTGGGTCGCCACAATGGGTTTTTCGATCAACCCCTGGGCCCCCACCGCGAGCACCGCATGGCGGTTGCCTTCCGCCGTAATTCCGACAATGGGAGTTTCAGTCAGGGCCTCGAGACTGCGCAGGCGCAAGATCACTTCGTAGCCGTCCAGATCGGGGATCTGGATATCCACCAACACCAGATCGGGATTCAGTTCCTTGGCGAGCTTGACTCCTTCCAAGCCGCTTTCCGCATCCACCACCACATGCCCATGGGTAGAAAGTAGTTTGCGTACGAGAAGCCGATTGTCTTCGTCGTCCTCGATATGAAGAATTGTTTTTGCCAAAACAGGGGTATCCTATCCCGGCCCGTGCCCACCACCAAATGGAGTGCAACCCCATCCATACTCACGTTCCTAGAATCACAGATTAGGGCGGGATCTTGCAGAATCGGCCCTCCCCGGACACGGTTGGTCCATGGCTTCACAGAAGACAGGGAAAAATGCACATGCGGTAAAAGGAACGGCCCCATCTGACCTTGAAAGGGCGTTCAACGACTGGCGCACCGAGGTCTTGTCCCCCCTGCAGGCCAAGCGCCCTCCCCGTTCCATGGGAGGTGATTTGGCGTCCCAGGGGCAAGCCCAGGATCTTTACACCCCCCTGGATGTTCCAGGGGACTATCTGAAAGAACTGGGTTTCCCTGGAATGCCACCCTTCACAAGGGGCGTGCAGCCCAACATGTACCGTGGGCGCTACTGGACCATGCGGCAGTACGCGGGGTTCGGCACCGCCGCAAAGTCGAACGCCCGCTACCACTATTTGTTGGAGCAGGGGCAAACGGGCCTTAGCGTCGCCTTTGATCTGCCCACCCAGATGGGGCGCGACAGCAACCACCCCCGTTCAAAAGGTGAGGTGGGGCGCGTCGGCGTTGCCATCGATTCCATTCACGACATGGAGGTACTCCTGGAGGGGATTCCCCTGGACCGGGTATCCACCTCCATGACCATCAACGCCACCGCCTCCATCCTGCTTGCGCTCTATGTGGCCGTGGCGCAGCGGCGTGGGATCGACATCGCACAGCTTCGTGGAACTGTACAAAACGATATTCTCAAGGAGTACATTGCTCGCGGCACCTACATCTACCCGCCCGGCCCCTCCCTTCGGATCATGCGAGACATGTTTGCTTGGTGCAGGGATCATGTTCCCAAATGGAATACCGTCTCCATCAGTGGCTACCACATGCGGGAGGCGGGTTGCGACGCCGCCCAGGAACTGGCGTTCACACTTGCCAACGGGATTACTTATGTTCAGACCGGCGTGGATGCGGGCTTGGATCCCAACCAGTTTGCCACCCAGCTTTCATTTTTCTTCAACGGCAACAACAACTTCATCGAAGAGGTGGCCAAGTTCCGAGCGGCTCGTCGAATGTGGTCTTCCATGATGAAAGAGCGGTTTGCGGTTACCTCAGATCGAGCTCGCGCGCTGAAGTTTCACGTGCAGACCTCGGGAGCATCACTGCAAGCCCAGCAGCCCCTCGTGAACGCGGTCCGCACCACAATCCAGGCCATGGCCGCCGTGGCCGGAGGGTGCCAGTCCCTTCATACCAACGGTTACGACGAAGCCCTGTCCTTACCCACCGAAGAGGCCGCCACCCTTGCGCTACGAACCCAACAAGTCATCGCACACGAAAGTGGCCTTGCCGATGTGGTAGACGCCCTGGGAGGTTCCTATGCTGTGGAAGCCCAGACCCGGCGTCTACAATCCCTGGCCGAGCAGTATCTGGAAAAAATCGACGAGCTAGGCGGCATGAAGGCCGCGATCGAAGCGGGGTACGTGCAACGGGAGATCCAGAACACGGCTTACCAGTTTCAACTGGACGTGGAAGAAAAGCGAAAGAAGATTGTGGGCGTCAACACGTTCGTGAGCGAACAATCTTCGGACATCCCCATTCATACCATCGACCCCCAAGGGGAAGCCGAACAGGTGGCTGCCGTAGGGCGTTGCATTCAGCAGCGGGAGGCAAGCATTGCAAAAGATTGCCTGGCTCAGCTCAGAACCTGTGCCCAGGGAGAAGGCAACCTCATGCCCGTGATACTTGCCTGTGTCCATGCAGGCTGCACCGTGGGGGAGATTTCCGATCAGATGCGCGAGGTATTTGGGGAGTACCAGGAAACCGTGACCCTATAGTCTTTTCCCGCCTCTCCCCAATACAGTGCCGCCCGTCTGCCAAAACCTAAAGTTCAGGCGGTAGCCCATCGTCTGGAGAAGCCGTGGGCGCGGTAGGGGAGGCCTGTTCCTCGGAGCGTTCCTCCGAGGTGCCCTCTGTGGGCTCTGCGCCGTTGGCGTTCCGAGCCGTCCCCGTATTTTTCGCCTCCGAAGCGCTGCCGTTCACAGATGCCGGATCGGCTCCTGTACCCTCCTCAGCCGCAGCGTTGGAGCTTCCTTGGACGTCCGGGGTACCTTCATCCGAGGCACTCGCCCCCTCGTCGGTGCGCGGTTTTCGCGTCGAGCGACGCCGGCGACGGCCTCCGCGCTCCGAGCGCGTGCCCTCTTCGTCGGTTTCTGACCGAGAGTCCTCATTGTCCCTGGAAGCATCCCGTGTCCCCCCAGGCGCAGCAAAGACATCGGCGCCAAGGCTCGCTAGCAACTCCACATCCAGGGATGCGAGCCAGGCGCGGTGACGTTGGATCCCGACACCATGGCTCTCCATGGCCCGTGCTAGGCCAATCCCGTCAAATAGGGAGCACTGGGCAAGCGACGATAGGGAAGCTTCTTTCCGAGCCTCTGGAGTGACTTTTCCACTGGTGAGCACCCACAACACAGAGGCATCGTCGTAGTGATGGGCGGCACCACGTAGACACACCACCAAATCCTGTTCGATCGTCGCCCCATCACGCACATAGACGATGCCCATGCGGATGGTTTCATGACCACGGTTGAGTACCCCTGCGAAGTGCAGGCCGTTGACAAGCTCCACCGGAGGCCGCACCGCGCGCAACGAAAAGACCCCTTCCGCGTTCAGCCATGTGGCAAGCAGTTCGACCTGGGCACCGGTGGCCAGTCCCTGGAGCCTAGATAGGAACTCCTTGCGGACCATGTCCCTCTGTTGGCCCGCCCTGCGAAACACTTCGCCTTCGGTGCGAGTCGCGGCCCGGGGCAATACGCAATCCCAGCGGCCCACCGAGTCAGGTCGTGCCCAGAAGCGCGGGCGGTCCCCAGTGGCACATCGCCGTGCGTTGTCGCTACGCACTGCGGCGGCAATCGTGGCGGCAAGCGCTGTGGCAGACCCAGAGAGCTTCTTTTTGCGCACCAAAGCCTCCGCCACGTCGCGGTAGGAATGGATCTGCCGGTCGGAGGATAGAGCATCAAAGATCGCTTCCGCCAGGTCATGGCCCACGGCGTCTCCGATCTCCGGCTCCCGATCGGTAAACGCGGGGCCTTCCGATGCCTTAGGGGCAGAGTCCTTACGGGAACCGCTCCGCTCCCGGCGGCGGGAATCGCCATTTCGAGCTTCAGACCCCCTAGATTCGTTTGTACGACGTCCGGAACGGCCGCGAGTTCTGCGGCCACTCCCCTCACCATTGGCTGTGTCCCGTTCATCGGCAGCTTCTGCGGCGCCCTCTTCCGGACGGCGGCTGGGGCGGCGACGGCGACGGCGACGAGGGCTGCCTTCAGAATCCGAGTCTAGGCCGTCAAAGATCAAATCGTCGTCATCGTCTTCCTCAGGGAACACCCCTTCGCTGGAGAATCGGGCTTCCTCCTCCGTCTGTGGCTTCTTTGCGTGATCGCTAGAATCTGCGGATACGGATTCTGCTTCGCCGGCAGCCCCTTTGGCCACCACGGACTTCCCATCGTTCGGCGAGCTCTCCTTGGAACCGGCCTTTTTGTCGCTGCTCTCCCTACCTGGGGGAGACTCCTTCGGAGATTCCACTGCTGCAATCTCCACGTTCTCCGCATCGTCGGCCAGCTTCATGACGTCCTCTGGGAACTCCCGAAGGGCAAATACACCGGGGCGCACTCGAATGACAGGTGCCTCTCCCCGGTCCTTTTTTACCATCATGGCCAGTCGAGAACTCATGGTGATCTCGGGGGTCTTCCCAACATGGCTCAGGAGGTTTCTTTCGATGGCGATTTGAACGATCTTCTTGTAGTGGAGGGGGCGCTTTACGGACCTAAGTACGTCCTCGGCAGCTTCAGTAAATGTCATGGGCTAGTATCCAATCCTAGGTTGCGTTGTGCCCCGCGCCAGCTTCCTGGAAACATCGAGGTTTTGTGCCAATGAAGGCCCAACGGGTTGTGAAAGTAGGTAATCTCGAAAGCGCAATGCAGAAACTCTGCGAAAATCTGAAAGGTGCCCGAAACCGGGCCCCCCGAAACTGTGTTGTCCCTGTGGCTCCGTGTTGGCAGGGAAAGGTTTGTGGAGGCCATCGGGCCACCATGAGCCACGGTGGTACCAGCCGGTGCACCTAAGCGCAACAGCATCGCGGGAAAGGCCCAGGGGCCCTTGCGGGAAGCAAATGGGTTTGCTGCCGCTTTTGTGCCTCCTATGGGCCAGCCCCGTGTTTCACGGGTGCGGATCCGCAAGGGAGGATCCCGCCCGATCAAAAGACCCGGTGGGCGCCCAAAGCCCAGTGGAAACCGCCGTTTTCGACAAAGTTTCCAAACAAACGCCCTCGCAAGAACCTTCCCATGAAAATTTTTTGGCCTCAGCATTTGATTTTCGACGGGTTCAGTTGGATTCACAGAACCACCTGGGAAAGACTCGGCGTTGTTTGTCCCTGGAAACAAGCCCACCTGTGCCAATCGCCACGCTGCCCTGGCACCATGGGAGTTGGCCGGAGCATGCCGATCGCCGGTTCACCGCACATTGCTGGATAGGGAAAAGCTTAGGTAGGGGATCTTCAACCCTACGGGACCCTTTTTGGGGAGTTCCTGTGGATGTGGCGGTGCCCGAGGCAACAGTTCTACCCAAGTTGTGGCCTGCCCGTCTCGCGCTCGACGTGGTTGTTATCGCGCCGGCAACGCAGCCCGGCCAGTTTCCCCTTGTGGAAATCGCAGGGCCGGTACACCCGTGGAAGAGGCCCTCCCCAAACACCGTGGAAACCAAGCCAGAACCTATGGATTCACACATGGGTTTCAACTTTGGAACCCTGCGACCAGGGCACCCCGCCCTCGGTAGCTCCGTAGAATGCAGGGTTTCCTACGCAGGCGTGGCCCTGGCCATTTCCAGGCAGGATCGGGCGAGGCACGACTATCCCTCCTCTGCGTCCTTTCGCATGGCCATCAAATGCCAAGACCCCACACGTCGATCCGGCGGTGCTCCCCAACCAGAGGTAGCCCAGCAGGGCCATTGGGTCGACGTATGGTTCCCAAGGGGCTGCGGAGACGTTGCGTTGCGGGCCTTCCAGGGTCAGCAGATCGCGGTTACTCCCCAGACCCACGATCATGGCCATAGCGATTGGCCCCAGGCGACCTTTTCTTCCTGTGACTTGGGGCCTCCTGAGAGCCGCCTCAAATAGGGACATTTCTTGACCAGCGTCACGGGCAACTGCTACCGAAGGGTGTGTGTCTGAGACCGACAGGTGTGTATAGGAATCCACGCCGCATGAACCCAAAAATGGGAAAAAATACGTAATTCAGCAGAAGTTTCCAGAGAAGCACTGCGGAACTCCGTTGGCACAACACTTGCCTGGACTACCTATTGAGGAGAACCCCATGGAAAGCAATACAAACACCCCATCCCCACTCCAAGTGCAAGGGATCCATCGTGGAAAAGATGTGGCCGTGCTCATGGGAGGCCCCGGGCCCGAGAGTGAGATTTCACGGTGGAGTGGTCAGGCAGTTGCAGATGCGCTCCGGGAACGTGGGTACGCGGCCCGAACCGTCGAGGTGGATCAGAACCTGGATCAAGTCCTGAGAAACAACCGGCCTGACGTGGCCGTGATCGCCCTTCACGGCGTGGGGGGGGAAGACGGAACCGTGCAAGGGCTGCTTGAGTACCTTGGTATCCCCTACACGGGGTCAAATGTGCTTTCCAGTGCACTTGCAATGGACAAGGTCAAATCCAAAGAGCTTTTCCGTCTCTACAATATCCCCACCCTGCCCTACTACACCGTCGAATCCGAGCAGATGGCGCAGCTGGAACGGGTCCACGGAACCTTTGGTTTTCCAGTGTTTGTCAAGCCTGCGGGCGGCGGGTCCAGTTTGGGTTCGGGCAAGGCGGACACGGTTTCGGAGCTTCAGGCACGTTGCGAGGAGGCGCTGCAATACGACACGACAGTTCTTGTTGAGCGGTACGTGGAAGGAAAAGAGATCAACGTGGGCGTGGTTCGAGGGGAGGCCATCGGTGCTATCGAAATCGAGCCCCAACGAGAATTCTACGACTACGTCGCAAAGTACGGTGAGGATCAAAGCACGTACCATTTTCCGGCGAGGGTAGCGCCCACCCGGTACCAGGGGCTTCTGCGCCTTGCGGAGCGTGCGAATCTTGCCCTCGGTGCCACTGGGATCACGCGTGTGGACATGCTCGTCACCGCTGGAGAAAATGAGTATGTGCTGGAGCTCAATACCATCCCTGGATTCACAGCCAAATCCTTGATTCCAAAGATGGGTATTTCGTTCCTAGATCTTTGTGAGATCATGGTGGATGATGCACGGCTCCACGCCCTTTCTCCTCAACGGCTGGGCATGTCAGACAAGCGCCGTGGCCAGGGTCTACTGCCCCCGAGCGATCGCGGTGCCCACAACACGGACATGGGCGGTTCCAAGGGTTCCGCCGAATCCCAGGGCCACGGCCCGACTGGAAGTTCCACGGGTGGCGCTCGCGCACAACAGGGCGGAGGATCCCCAGGCAGTACCAGATCCGCTCAAGTTCAAACCATTCGAACCCAAAATGCCCAGCCGGCCGCCCACCCATGAAGGCCGATACTCCATTCTGTAACGTACGCATCCTGTTCTAGGTTCCCGCACGGGGATCTGTCGAATCTCTCCCGCGGTCAACGTACCGTGCCACAACGTGTTCACCTTGGATCTCTGAACCGAGGTGGGCGATTTTTTGGAAACCAAGCCATCCTGAGTAGCGTTCCGGGCATGGGCCGACGCAGCCACGCTGCGCCAGGGCTGATCCGATTCCCACAGGGCATGGTCGCCCCCCACGAGCGCGGCGTCTCCCCGGAACAACATGAGCCGCAGGGCAGGAGTCTCAGAAACCGATCCACGATCGGTCGCGCCATCTCCTGATCGTGTGGCGTCTGGCAACACGGCTTGTATGAGTAAACGAAACGGTGGTTTGTCATCCACCACGCAGTACTGCAGCCCCTCCACCGCAGAGGTCAGTGCACCTGAGATCAGTGGCGTATCGTCCGTAAAAGCACGGGAGTCCATCAACGAAATCTGGATCACGGGAGGTGCTTTTGTATCCGACAAAGCCACAGGATCCGGAGAAAAACCGTGAATCGAGTAGCAATACCCCGCCTCAAGTTCGAGGGGTACCTGGGTCACCTGTGCGGTGGAAGGCGTCATCGTCCATTCATCCACCAGTTCGGTGAAACCCTTACTGGAAAGGAGTTGGGTAAGCTTGGAGCGATCTGTTCCTCCCTGATCCCCCGCAAACGCAACCATCGCAGGGGGGCGATGCAAGGCCCGCGCAAGCTGTCGTGATTGTTCCGCAGATCCAAGATACGTCTGCATCCCATAGGGGCCGGCTCCCCGAAACGCTTTCAATACAAGAAAGATACGTCGTGGATGCGCATCGTTGCACAGCTGCACCACAGGATGGGCATCGGGTTCCACGTCCTGCGTGAGTACTTGCCCCTCCGGTGAATAGAGGGTGGCGTCCAAATCCTCAAGGGCACCACTGGCTCGAACCACCACGGTAACGCATTCGTTCGGGGCCACATGCAACGGCAAGGTACGCGTTTCCTGAGGAGACGCAAAACTCAGTTCGTTTACGGTTCCAAGGCGCAGTCCCAGCTCTTCTGCTTGGGCGCGTTGTTGTTTGGCGTGGCTTTCCAATGGATGACCGGCTGTCGACCGGTTCTCCGATGCATTCGAGTGGGGGACAGTGGTATCGGGGGGCGTCCTTTCTGCACCGAGATCTGCCCGACGTTGTCGCCTTGCGTGCAACGGGCCGGACCCGCAACCCGGCCAGACAGCGCACGCCAAGATCAGAAGTAGGATGTTGAAGGAAGGGCGCCGGTTCATGGTTGTTCTCCTGTTCCCCATGCCAACCATCCTGGGAGATCTCCCCCCAACGATCGTAGGCGCAGATGAACTTTTGTCGAAAGTCGTCGCCGCTCGCTGGCACGAGCACCGTTCGTATCGGCACCGACCTCTCCGTTGGCACCAAGGCAGTGGTACAACCACGCCGGCGCCCCATCTGCCACCCGTGTGGCAAGCACGGATCCATTGGCATCCGTGAGCTGCAGTTCCAAACGGGGCCACGTACTCCCCTTGCTTGGTACAAAGGTCACTCCATAGCAGGCCTTGTGTTCCCATCGGACGGGCACATCGAGCCAAAGGGAAGAACGCCCCTGAACCTGTTGCGTTCCAATCCGATCCATTTCCATGGCCTGAAACCTGTGTACACTCTCCATCGCCATGGCCGGCG
Source organism: Polyangia bacterium (assembly GCA_030427835.1). Taxonomy (GTDB): domain Bacteria; phylum Myxococcota_A; class Polyangia; order Polyangiales; family JAUICN01; genus JAUICN01. The sequence continues at coordinate 25,542 of JAUICN010000003.1, forward strand.
CCCCAGAATCTAACTCGCCCGGGGATTCTGTCGCTCCCGAAGGGTTGGGGGAGTACCCTGCTGTCATGGGAAATACGTCCTTCGCACGAAAAGGATCCCCCTGAAACAGTTGTACAGCGAATGGCGCCACCGTGGCTGCGGCGACCGCAATCTCCAGGGATCGGTTTCGAAGTGGGCAAACACGTGCTTCCGTTCCGAGGGATAGGCTTCCGGAAGTTCGTGTGGGCTGTCCCGCACTCTCACCCGTCCCGGGATCCAAAAAACGTACGGCCGCCATGGTTCCTGGCGGGGTGGCCAAATGGGCCAGGTAGCATTTTCCTGCCCGTGCGCGGATAGACCAGCGGTAGGTTTGCCCAGCGTTGACCCTGCCCCGCTTGATGGCTCCCCTGGTGCGATATCCGGCTTGCTTCCAATGATCGGCCTTCTCATCCAGAGCCCGGTCCCACCCTGCGGTGGTTGCATTTTCAGGTCCCAAGTCAGGAAGCTCCGCCCGCAGCCCCCCGAGCCCGCCGAAACACTCACCGAGTGCCGCATTGAAGTTGGGCATCGACGTGGGTCCATTTCGAAGCCAGGTGACGGTGAACTCCCCCTGCCCGTCCACCACCGAAACAAGGGCATGTAGGCCAAGGCCGTTCCCACAAAAGGTGGCGTAGGCTTCGGGGCCCACACGTAAATCCTGTTCCAAGCGAACGCCGCCATCGGAGAGTAGTTCCACATCCAGGTCACGGATCCCGGTATGCCCCACCACCAGTACAGCCACACATCCCGAGCTGGATCGTCCTGCGTACCCACCTCCCGGGGCCCCAGTCGTTTGTGGGGGGGGCTCGCGAGTCAGGTCTTCCCTGCCCATGGCCCCGGTTGGATCCTGATGAACCGGTGACGGATAGAGATGGGAAGACCCTGACAGACCAAAATCTCGATGGGTCGTTCCAAGGGGGTGTGCGCCCGAGCGGCCCAGGAGCCCAACCGCATGGGAAGTGCACGTGCCCAACATGTCGTCGGCCACCGGCAACGACGTCTGTTTCGCCTCCGTAGTTTCTTCCGCGATTGCGGGTGCGGACAGGGCGAGAACAGGCATCGTAGCGACGATCAAAGCCATGGAAGCAAAGGTGCAATCTCGGACAAACACCAGGCGAACGTACCTTGATACAGGTTCCATGCCTGGAAAGTATCAGAAAATAGTCCTATAGGGCCGCGCATGGCCCCTACCCTACCTGACGGCTCCACCGGGGAGTCACACCCTGAGCTCCCCATGCAAGATCCCACGGCTCCTGTTCCCGAACCCGCGGTGCGCCGCGGATGGATTCGGAGACTCTACGATTGGACGCTCCAATGGGCCGATTCCCCTTACGGAACGTGGGCCCTTTTTCTTGTGGCCCTGGTGGAAGCGTCGGTTTTTCCCATTCCTCCCGACGTGCTTCTGATGGCGCTTACCCTGGCTCGCCCACAGAAAGCGTTCTGGTATGCGGGTGTCTGCACGGCGGGGTCCATCGTGGGCGCCGTGGTGGGCTGGGGGCTGGGCACGCTTCTCTGGGGCAGCCTTGGAACCTCCCCGGAGTGCGCTGATCTAGGGGGCGGCCAATGGCTGTTCGAGCACGTACCGGGGCTCGGCTGTGAAGCGTTTCGCTCCGTCCAGGGGCTCTACCAAGCCCACGGATGGATTGCGCTTTTTGGCGCCGCGTTTAGCCCCATCCCGTTCAAGGTGTTCACCATTGCGGCAGGGGTCTTTCAAATTCACCTGGCTACCCTCCTGGGAGCCAGCGCCCTGGGGCGTGCGGCCAGGTTCTTTTTGGTCGCGGGGCTGATCTGGAAATGGGGCCCAAAGGTGCGCACATTTGTGGAAAAGCGCCTGGAGTGGGTCACTCTCCTGTTCACCCTGCTTCTGGTAGCCGGCTTTGTGCTTGTGAAGTACGTGATCCACTAGAAAACGCCCCACAGGAGTATGCGGCAAATCTTGACATGTCCGATGGGGCATCCCATACACAACGGGCAATGCGGTTTTCAAGCAAGGGCTACTACGGGCTGCGGGCTGTGTTTGATATGGCGTTTTACCAGCCAGAGACCGTCGTACAGGTGCGCGAAATCGCCAGGCGCCAGGGCATCCCCGTTCGTTTCCTAGAGCAGATTCTTCACGATCTGAAGAAAGTGGGCGTAGTGAAAGCCAAACGAGGTCCTGGTGGGGGGTATCGCCTTTCCGCGGCACCGGAGGACATCCCGCTAGCGGAAGTTTTCGAGGCCCTGGAAGGGGGAATTCAAGTGGCTCCAGAGGGCACGGCCTCCGCCGAAGGGGATCCGGTTGGTGCCCACGTCGTGGATCAGGTGTTCCATGGGCTGACCGACGCCCTCGTGAACGCCCTGTCCCAAATCTCCCTTCAAGACATGTGCAAAAAGGGGCAACAAATTCAGGTCGAAAAAGGCCCATTGCCCGGGTATTCCTACAGTATCTAGGAGCGGTACCGCATGACCTTACCTGTAGTGAACAACGTACTTGAGCTTGTTGGTGGGACCCCCATGGTTTCCGTGGGTGGGCCGACCGAACAGATTTGGGCCAAGTGTGAACACCTGAACCCGGGCGGATCCGTCAAGGATCGAATCGGTGTCGCCATGATCGAGCAGGCAGAACGGGCCGGGGTTCTCGCCCCCGGAATGACAGTGGTGGAGCCCACGAGCGGCAATACAGGCCTAGCCCTTGCGATTGCGTGCACCGTGAAAGGGTATCCGCTTGTCCTTACCATGCCCGAGAGCATGTCCCTGGAGCGTCGTGCCCTATTGGAGGCGTACGGGGCCACCCTCGTGCTCACACCCGCCGAGCAAGCCATGAATGGAGCGGTACAGAGGGCGCAGTCTCTCTCCCAACGTGCCGACGTCTTCATGCCTTCGCAGTTTAGCAACCGGGCCAACCCGGATACCCACTACCGAACCACAGCGGAAGAGATTCTGGCGGACCTTGGAGGTCAGGCTCCGGACGTGTTCGTGGCGGGTGTGGGAACCGGTGGCACCGTGAGTGGTGTGGGCAAGCGCCTCAAGGAGCATTCTCCTGACACCTGCGTTGTGGCTGTGGAGCCCGCAGCGAGTCCCGTGCTCTCGGGTGGGCCACCGGGCCCCACAAAGATTCAGGGAATTGGGGCAGGTTTTGTTCCGGAAAATTTTGACCGGTCCGTAGTCGATCACGTGGTCACGATCGAAGATCCTGTGGCCTGGGACACCAAAACAGAACTTTCTCGAACACACGGACTGCTTGTGGGTATCAGTTCCGGCGCAAACGTCGCCGCGGCAAGGCGTTGGGCACACGAGCACCATGTGCAAAACTCCGAACGCAACGACCTCCTCATCGTCACCCTATTGTGTGACACCGGTGAACGGTACTTCAGTCTTCGCGATCATTTCGAGCAGGATTCTTCTAGTAAGATCCCAATCTCCCCATCCAAGCTTTCGTGAAACACATATTGGATCAAACACAACAGGAGCAATAGAACATGAGTATTACAGTACGAATTCCCACACCCCTTCGCGTCCTCACCAAGGACCAGGATGAAGTTTCAGCTGAGGGAAAAACCGTTGGTGAAATCGTGGAGTCCTTGGAAGGGCAATATCCAGGAATGAAAGACCGCCTTTGTGATGAAAAAGGTGTTCGGCGTTTCGTGAATATCTACGCCAACGATGAAGACATTCGTTTTCTCAACAACCTAGACACAGAGTTGAAGGAAGGCGATTCCGTGACCATTGTACCCGCCATCGCCGGTGGCGCGTAAGCAATCTGCTGTGGGGTCTCCTGAGAACAGTTCCAACAATGGCCGCGCCGCCCGTCCACTGTGGCCGTCCATTGTGGACGGGGTGGGCAATACCCCAATGGTTCGGTTGCGTTCCGTGGCCAGCGAAGCTCCGGGCGTGGCCGTCTACCTTAAGCTTGAATACGCAAACCCTGGAGGATCCGTAAAAGATCGGCCCGCCTTGCAGATGATCAAGGACGCCCTTGCGGACGGGCGCCTATCCAAAGAGAAAACACTGATCGATGCCACAAGTGGAAATACGGGTATCGCCTACTCCCTGTACGGTGCGGCACTGGGCCTGCGAATCGCACTTGTCATGCCAGAAAACGTGTCCCAGGCCCGTAAGGACATCATTCGATCCTTTGGCACGGAGCTCATTTTTAGTGATCCAATGGAAGGTTCTGACGGGGCGATTCGCCACTGCCAGGCGCTGGTGGAGCAAGACCCCGAACGATATTTCTACAGCAATCAGTATGCCAATCCATCCAATCCAAAAGCCCACTACCTGGGTACCGGGCAGGAGATTCTCGATCAGGTGGGCGACAAGATTACACACTTTGTGGCAGGGCTTGGAACTTCAGGAACCATGATGGGTACCACGCGACGCCTACGTGAACATGGCAGGCCCATCACCTGCATTGCCATGGAGCCCGATGGGGCACTCCATGGTCTGGAGGGTTTGAAACACATGGCCAGTTCCATTGTTCCTCCCATCTATGACCCCACCGTTCCTGACGAGATCCTACCCGTACGTACGGAAGACGGATGGGACATGGCCGATCGTGTGGCCAAGGAAGAGGGCATGCACATTGGTCATTCCGCGGGAGCCAATGTTTTTGCCGCGGTGGAGATAGCCAAACGAATCAAACAGGGGTGCGTGGTCACCATCGCCTGCGATCGGGGCGACAGGTATTTTGCACCCATGCAATGGGAGAAACACTATGAGTGGTAATACAGGCAGCGGAACACCGTGGATCCACGGAGGGCTTCACATCCCCCGGTCCCTGTTGACGGAAGTCAGCGCACATGCCGTGGAGCAGTACCCTTCCGAGTGCTGTGGCTTTCTCCTGGGCCCGGCCGATCCCTGGCAGCAGTGCGACGTGGTGGCCCCCCAAATCAACGAGGCTGACAAATATCACGCCTTGGATCCCGTCACGTTTCCACGCACGTCCAATACCTATTTTAAAATGAACGAGCTCAAGGCCACCCGTGCCTTCCAACAGGGTGTGGAATCAGGGCGCCCTGTCAAGGTCATCTACCATTCCCATTGCGATGCAGGCGCCTACTTCTCGGCGGAAGATGCGGCCACCTTTGCGGCGGGCGACCAGTTGATGTGGCCCTGTGCTTTCCTGGTCACAAGCGTCCAAGAAGGAAAGGTCACAGACCACAAGCTCTGGCGCTTCGATCCCCCGTCACAGAAGTTTGTGCAAGCCGAGTTCACACTCACGGAACCATAGGAGGGGATAAGCCAGGCAATCAGCCATGGCTGCGGGAGACGCGGGCAGTTGGATCTTCCTGCCAAGTCGTTCGAGCGATTTCTGGGCCCCTTTTTGGGGACCCAGCCCCTACGCTGCCTAGTTCTTTTTGGTGGAGGTCACCGCACTTGCCGTGTGACGTGGGTTGGCACGAAGACGCGCCTTCTTTCCACGGAGCTCCCGCAAGTAGTAGAGCCGTGCCTGGCGCACGTGACCACTTCCAAGAACCTCAAGCTTTTGAATCCGTGGAGAAGAGGACGGGAAAATACGTTCTACGCCCACACCAAAGGCCACCTTGCGAACAGTAAAGGTCCCACGAATGCTTCCTCGGGTACGTCGGATGACAGTGCCCTGAAACACCTGGACCCGTTCCTTCTCTCCCTCACGGATAAGGTAGTGAACCTTCACGCTATCTCCCACGCGAAAGGAAGGTAACTCCCTGATTTGACTGGATTCAAGCGCCTGAATTTGAGGGTGAGGACTCGACATAACAACGTACCTTTGGCAGCGGCCAGGCCAGAGCCTGGAGGACTAAGAGCGGGCATAGCTAGCACCGCTGAACTTGAGGGTCAACTTGGGGTGCAGTTTTCCTCCCATTCCCCAATTCGGAGGGTCACAGGCCCAGGCAGAACGTTTGAGGTTTGGGCTTTGGTATCCACCGGCTTTGGCCTAGGTATCCAATATGACCCTTCGTATTGGACAATCCGCTCCAAACCTGAACACCCGTGACCATGCTGGCAACCCCATTTGCCTGGTCGATATGGTTCAGAAGGGGCCCGTCGTGCTTTTCTTCTACCCCAGGGACTTCACTCCCCTTTGTTCGCTTGAAGCCACAGCCTACGAGCGTGAGTACACACGCCTCCTGGGGCACGGTGCCCAGGTGGTAGGCGTGAGCACCGATGCGGTGGATAGCCATTGTCGTTTCGCCCAAGAAAAAGAACTGAGCTACCCACTCGTATCCGACGTGAGCCGGTCCATTGTGAGTGACTACAAGGTGTTGCGCCCGTTCGGACTGGGAGTGCGTCGCGTCACCTATGTCATCTCGACGGATTGCGCCATTTGCGGGGTCATTCACAAGGAACTTAGTGCCGAGGCTCACGTAAAAGGGGCGCTTGCTATTCTTGAAAAACTCAAGGGAACCACGTCTACGGTAGGCCCATGAGCCGATCGACCACAATGGCGGCGGCCATGCGTACCGAAAGGTGGTTGTACGTGCCCTTCCCTGCAATCGGTTCCAACAAGCACTCCGACCGTTGAATCACGGAATCCGCCAGCCCGTGGCCTGTCCCAAACATCAAGACCCAGGGAGTGGTAGTGGAGCTCCGTTGCAAGATGCGGTGACATTCGGTAAAGGACAATGGCGTCGTGCCGGCACTCGATCGTGCGGCAGTGGTGATGGTTTTTGCTCGGGCACCGCACTCCTCCTGAATGGCCTCTTCCATGGCAGAGATGGACTCCACCACGTGGACACGGCCCAGGGCCACTGCCCGGTCGGGAATACGTTTCGCACCCGGGCCAAGCGTCCAATGATCCAAAATTCGCTGTACGAGTGCCTGCTGGGCGTGCACGGGGGTTACCACGAAGCAGCGTTTCAAACCGTAGGTTGCACACAGCCGTGCCATGTCGTGCACATCCAGATTGGTGACCGCCGTGGTCGTTTCTTCCCCGTCCACGGTGCGTACGGGGTGGTGAACCAACGCCAGGTACAAAGGAGGTGCGTGTGTTTCCCCACGCGGACTACTCATCGGATGTCGCCATCGTAGCCTGAACGGAAGTGGACCCTGGTTCCTTTAGCTGCGCAAAAAGATCCGGTCTTCGTTCCCGGGTGCGTTCCCGGGCACGGTCCTCCCGCCACTGGCGAATCTTGCCGTGGTCGCCAGACAACAATACCTCTGGCACGGACTGCCCCTCAAATGTGGTGGGCCGAGTGTACTGGGGATATTCCAGGAGACCCCGTTGATGGGACTCATCCTCCAGGGATTTGGAATTTCCAATCACCCCTGGGCACAATCGAGCGGTGGCTTCCATCATGGCCATGGCGGCTACCTCCCCACCCAATAGAACAAAATCTCCCATGGAAACCTCCTCGTCCACATGGGATCGAATACGTTCGTCAAAACCCTCGTACCGCCCGCAAACCAATGTGATCGCGGGTAACTTTGACCAGCGCTCCGCAGTGGATTGCTGAAAAACCTTGCCCTGGGGGGTGAGCAACACCCGAAGCGACTTGGCTTCCGTTGCGTCGTTGGCGGCACGGATTGCGGACACCACCGGCCCGGGCATGAGTACCATGCCGCTGCCACCACCGTACGGAGTGTCATCCACCGTTCTATGGGAGTCCTTTGTGAACGACCGCGGATCCCACAGACGGGTGCTCACGGCCCCCCCTTCCCGGTGGGCACGTCCCAGAATACCCAGCGTCAGAAAGGGCTCGAACAGATCAGGAAACAGGGTAACGACAGAAAAATGCATGGCCTATTCCCGAAAGGAACTCACGTCGTGCAGTTCCACGGTGTTGCCGGCAAGATCCACACGTACAAGCCAGGGATCTCGCATCGGTACCTCAACCAGCGAACCATCGGTCATTTTGACGGCCAGGCAGTCCACCGTCGGATAGTGAAATACGTCTGCGACAGATCCGATTTCATGGCCATCCTCCAGAACCCGAAGTCCCACGAGATCCATGTCGTACCAACTGGTCTCGTCTAGAGCAGCAAGCGCACCCCGCGGTACAAGAACTTCTGCTCCCACAAGCGCTTCCGCCTGGTTCCGATCGGCGCACCCGTCAAAGCGCAAAATGGCATGGCCATTGGGAATCGGGTCCATCGAAAGGATTCGAACCCTGGTCGCATGTAGGTAGTCTCTTGCTTCGCCCGTCTTTGTGGATCCGGGCCCAGGTTGCTGCAGGAACACGGTATCCATTCCGTACAAAGTCTCGGAATCCGGGTTATGCAATCGCAGTTTGCTACGACCGTGAATCCCGTGGGCGCGGGTCACTACGCCAAGGGAGATCAGGTTCAAACCTGAATTATCCTGGCCCCTTGAATCGGAGTCGAGTCCATCCGACCCGGCGGCTCGCTCCACCCCAGGCACGGGACCTGCTTTATTCAAGAATATCCAGCACCGCTCGGATGTTGGATCGAGCAGACGTCGCTGTTACAAGGGTACGAAGTGCGCGTGCGGTACGCCCTTCCTTACCGATGACTTTTCCAAGGTCTGTCTGGGCCACGGATAGTTCCAAAACAAGCCTTCGGTCCTCGTCCACACAGTCCACTTGAACGTCTTCCGGTTGGTCCACAAGGCCACGGGCCACGTACTCCACCAGATCTCTCAACTGATCCACTGGATCAGGGTCGTCCATATCGTCGAACTCCTCAGAGTCTGCACCGGTTGCCTCGAGGTTGTCCTGTGCCGTAGAATCTGGAGTCGCAGCGGAGGTATCCTCCGCCCCAGCCGATGAATCCTCTGGGGGCAATGAATCTTTTGAAGTCATGGGCTCAATCCTTACGGGCGATCAGTGATAGTTGGAAACTAGGCAGTTGCGGTGGCAGGGCTCGTCGCGCTCAACGCTTTGCCGTGGTCGCGAACCACCTTCTTTAGGGTGTCGTTGAGTTGGGCTCCCTGACCAATCCAATAGTTAAGACGATCACGGTTGATACGCGCTTCTTCGCGGGGCAATCGGGGATCGTAGGTGCCGAGCTGTTCGATAAAGCGGCCATCACGGGCGCTTTCGGAGTCAGACACAACGATGTGGTAATAGGGGCGCCTTTTGGAGCCGTGGCGGGAAAGCCGAATACGAACCATGGAACAATAAACCTTTCAGATTAGGAGCCGCCAAAACTAAAGCGAGGCCTCCCCTTCGTCAAGGCGTCAAAAGCATGCAGGCAAGGAACCGAAAAATCGGATCAGACTGCCGCCCGTGGGAGAATTTGCCTTGCGATTACCATGCGTTGGACTTCGCTTGTTCCCTCGCCGATCTCGCAAAGCTTCGCATCCCGAAGATGGCGCTCCACAGGATACTCCCGAGTATAACCGTATCCGCCATGGATCTGAATGGCCCTGAGGCAACAGCGGGTAGCGGCTTCCGAGGCGTACAGTTTGGCCATGGAAGCCTCCCGGGAGTAGCGCTGACCGGTGTCTGCCAAATGAGCCGCTCGCCACACGAGCAGGCGGGCCGCATTCATTTCCTTCCGGGAGTCTGCAATCATCCATTGAATGGCCTGAAAGTTTGCAATGGGTTCTCCGAACTGTTCCCGTTCCTTAGAGTACTTCACCGATTCGGCGAGTGCGCCCTCCCCCAGGCCCAGCGCCATGGCGGCAATGCTGACGCGCCCACGATCCAAAATCTTAAGGGTATCCACAAACCCGTGATCCACTTCTCCTACCCGTTGCGCATCTGAAACGCGAACGTTCTCCAGTGCGATCTCTGCCGTATCGGAAGACCGGCACCCTAGCTTTTTTAGGTGGCTGGAGGCGCGGTACCCTGGCGTTGTGGTTTCTACAGCAAACGCTGTGATCCCCTTTTGTTTTTTTTCAGGAGAGGTGGCCGCCAGCACCACGCAGACACCTCCCACGGAACCCTGGGTGATAAACATCTTGGAACCGTTGATGATCCATTCGTCTCCTTCCCGAACCGCCCGTGTCCGCAACGCGGCCGCATCGGAGCCGGATCCAGGTTCGGTCAAGGCCCAGGCACCAAGCCATTCACCGCAGGCAAGTCTAGGCAGATACTTTTTCCGCTGCTCTTCCGAGCCAAAAGTCATGATATGCGAAGACCCCAATCCATTGTGGGAAGCCACGGTTAGGGCCAATGACCCATCCACTCGAGCCATTTCTTCCACCACGATGGCGTAGGCAAGCGTACCGAGCCCTGCGCCGCCATAGGTTTCAGGAATGCGGATCCCAAGAAAGCCGAGCTGCCCAAGTTTTGGGATAATTTCAGAAGGAAATCGCTCCTGTTCGTCCCATTGGGTGGCATGGGGTGCGACCTCTTTTTGGGCGAAATCTCGGGCAGCGTTCTGAATGCTTTGATGTTCCTCATCCAGCTCGAAATCCATCTATCCAGCCTTTCTGTTCTCGCCCACATGCTCCCGGACCCAATCCACAATCTGCGAAAGGGGTGCCCCAGGTGTGAACAGTGCGTGAACGCCCGCTGCTTTCAGTTGTTGGGCATCCTGTTCCGGAATGATACCCCCCCCAAACACCAGAATGTCGCCCCCATCTCGGGATCGAAGTGCCTCAAGAACCGCAGGAAACAGGGTGTTGTGCGCGCCACTCATGATCGAGAGGCCCACCGCGTCCACATCTTCTTGCACGGCAGCCTCTGCGATCATTTCTGGGGTTTGATGCAGTCCGGTATAGATCACCTCGAAGCCCGCGTCGCGTAGTGCACGGGCCACCACTTTGGCACCTCGATCGTGCCCATCCAGGCCGGGTTTTGCCACGAGTATCCTAGGAATCGACATGGATCCCCAGTCTGCACGTGACCGGGCCCAAACGCAAACCTGAAGCACCATGCCCGAATCCCGTGAAACTACGGTCGGTTGGTTAACTGAGTCGAAAGAGGGTGCAGGGTTGTTCGGGCCCGGATAGGAGAAGACTCAAAGGGCGCAGTACCGGTGCATGGCTAGAACCCAGTAGCCGACATGCCATCCAGTGAACGACGCGTCCCTGGGTGAGTTCCATCATCTTCTGGAGGGTCCCCGACTCTTCATCAAGGGCGAACGGCAACGGTGTCGAAGGGCCTCCCGGGAACAGGATCCCGCGAGGGGACACATACGCCGGTCGAACGAGAGCCACCGGTTCCCCAACCCCAGGATACTGTTCCAACGCGCGAGCGAGCTGTTGCCGAATCCTGTCCGTATCGGTCACACACCAGTCGTCCAATCGAGCTAACGCCTCGGGGCTGGTTTTTGCGCCCAGGTCGTATTGAAGCATCCGCACCCGACGGGGAGGAGCGGTATCCACCACCTCGGTCAGGCCAGCGCTGATGGTCCTCGGGCAAGTGCCTTCCGAAAGACTCCCATCCCCTCGAATCCCCTCTTCGCAGAAAATTTCGCCCGTGTGCACGCACACACAGTATCGCCGTTCGATTTGCCTGGGTTCCCAGCCATCCACCCACTCCCGGGCGACTTCGATCCAGGTACGGTTGTGAACGTGGGTGACAACGCCGTCGGCGCGTTCGTTGAGGTTGGCCCCGGGTTCTCGGTGTGCACCCAGCCAACTTGCGACCCGCCTGCGAGCGACGGCGGAAGCCGGAGATTCCTCCAAATCTGTCAAGAGTCGATGGGCGCCCGCCATTAAGTGGGCAGATGCCCTCGCTTCCTTTTTATCCAGAGTGAACTGCAAACGGCCCACCCAACGGAGAACGCCCAGGAAGGGTCGTTTTCCCATGGCTTCACGCATGCGAACGAGAGTTTCCTGCACCGTCGGGGAGGATTGCGCATGGTCCACACCTGCCCGGCCCAACGCCAACAAAAGCTCTTGCAACAGGGCCACGAGTTCCTGCTCAGAAGAGGTTGTGGCCACAGGCCTGTGGCTCCGTCGCTCAGGTGAGGACGGTCGCCCTTCCTCCGTACCCTGCGCGATGCGGGTTTCACGAAGGTCCTGTGGGTCGGGCACACGTCTAACCCGTTGAGCTTCAGGCGACGTGGGCGGATTTTCTGAATCGGCACCCATGGGGTGTGCCCACTGCCGAATCCCCTCTCCCAAAGCTTTCAGCGCACGTTGGGCGACCTTTGGATCTAGGTGATCTGTGTGAATCTTCCCCTCGGGGGTCCAACGTATGCCAACCCAGGACCGCTCTCCTTGCTGCTCGATCTCGATGAGGGCCTGAAGGGGTTGGGCCTCCGCTTCTCCCATGGCGGCATGGCGGTTGACGAGGGCACCGGGTGCCACCTCCCCGGGAGAAGCGGTTGCCCGTGTGTCCTCGTTGTCCGAAACATCGTCCACGTTCCAGCGGTCCTCATCCCAGCCATCTTCTTCGTTTCCTGGCGGATCGTGGAAACGGCCCAAGTCATCCCAGGAATGCGGGGTCTGTCGGCCTATCGGGGTAGGTTTATCTGAAGAACGGGACATAGTGGTATGGATCCTAGGCGGTCTGTCGTCGAAGCTCTTCCTGTTTTCGTGCAAGGGCAACCCTAAGGGCCCCGGGAGCGCTACGAAGGTCCAGGGTTTGAACCTCCGCAACCAGGCCCTGAGCCACGTCCATGCGCCCTTCGCTCTGTAGCTCTTCAGCCCGGCGCAAAAACGTCCGCGCGGTGGTGGTGATGGCGATCAGGCTGCGTTCCACTTCCCTTCGGTTTTCCTCCACGGCCCGTCGAATGGCAGCAAGGGCGGCCCCCAACCGATGGGCACGTATGTGAACAAAAGCGACCGACATCCAAGGTGCGGCCCACCTTGGGCGCCGCGCGGCCGCAGACTGATAACGTCGCAGTGCCCGTTGGGTCATGCCGAACAGAAGATAGCAATGACCCACAAACACATCCCAGTGGGCCCGTACTCCAAAGGGTTCGGGTTCCACCTCGTCCACTTCCTCCGCCGGTTCCACCATTCCGGGCTCTTCGCCACGAAGCTCCATGCGAGATGTAATTGCGGCAATGGCTTCCTCGATGGTGGCCTTGCCCGATGACGTTTTGGACTGGGCATGGAGGCGCCGCATGGGTTTTAGGGCCCGGCCGTCGGCCAGGGCACCAATCGTGCGAATGGCCGAAAGCGCCAGCGGAGCCTCTTCGGTTTCCAGAAATTCCATCAGTTTTGGGGCATCTTCCTGGGTGCCCGCATGGGCCAGCGCTTCCACCACATCCTGAAGCAACGCACCGGAGCTTCGGTCCAACATATCCACGAGAAAAGGCCTCCCCGTTCGCACACGCCACATTCCAAGGGCCCCCGCATAGGCTGCCCGAACGCGGTCCCGGACCACTCCCGGGTAGCCCGTCCGCAAAATGTCCACCACCCGTGGATCCTCGATACGCCCAAGAGACTTCACTGCGGCGCGAACCAGGTCTTCGTCTTTGTCCGAAAGCAGCGTCGCAAGGGAAGGAACCAATCTAGGGTCGCCGCAATAGCGGAGGGATTCCACAAGGGACAACCTTGCCTCGTAGGTCAACAGTGAGCTGGATTCGACCAGGGCACAGACGTGCACCGCGATGGTGTCCGGAGCATCCCGCATACGCAACAGCAACAGGGCGCGATCGTCTGCGGCCAACCCAAGCACCGGTTCCCGCAGACTTGTCCCCTCCCAGTACCCCGCCACACCCAGTTCAACCCTCACGCAAATGCTTCGGAAGTGCTCCTCCTCCTGATGCACCCTTCTTCCCACGGGTCCGGAAAGAAGTGCCCTCGCCTGGGCGAGTTCGTAGGCAATCTCCACATCTCGACATTCGATGATCGCTCCGACCGCGCGACGGAGATCCTTGGACTTCACAGAACGGGTTTCTTTCAGTACCTCCGTGAGCCGCCGCACGGCCGCCCGTCGCTGGTGCAGATCCCCTGCTTGCATGACGGCCACCAGGCTTTGGGTTTCGTCCGCCATGTGTTGAACGTTGAGTCTGCCCAGATAGGAAACATCGGCTTCTCTTGTTTCATCCGTACCACCCACGTTGCTCGTGTCTGGCACGGCCCTTTGCTCGGTATCCAGGATGTCTCGGCGATCGTCATCGGATTCAAGTGCGCGCACCTGTTCGAGCACGTGGAACTGCACCGATAGCTCGTCCTGATCGTCCGAAAGAGAAAGGTACTCCCTCAGCCCTGCGAGATCCTCGGCCCGGAGGCCTTCCTTAAGTGCGGATACCACAACCCGTTGCAGTTTTTCGGGGCTTGGTTCCCCAGAGTGGGATTCGCCGGTGATCGGTGCCTGTACGGCCGTCCCGTGGTCGCGAGCATCCGGTTCAGAAGCCTGTGGATGACCGTCCATGGAGTGGGTATCTTTTTCACCGCCCGGTGGTGACGGGGGGACATCGGAAACCTGTTCCCTCATGGCGCCTCAGCCAACACACGATTTACCGCCTGTAGGTCCTGCCAAACCGCCCGTTTCATGGCTGGATTGCGAAGCAAAAATGCGGGATGGTAGGTCGGCATCACTTGAATCCCTTGCCAGTTGCCCCAGGATCCGCGCCAACCCCGTGGGGCTTTACCTATCAGTGCCTCCGCGGCACTTTTACCCAATGCCACGATGATCTTGGGTGCCACGTGTTGAAGCTGACCCACCAGGAAAGGCATGCATGCGCTCACTTCATCGGGCAAGGGAGCGCGGTTTTCCGGCGGACGGCATTTGACCACGTTACAAATGTACACTTCCTCAACTGGAAGCTCCATCGCCAGAATCATGCGGTCTAGCAATTGACCCGCTCGACCCACAAAGGGGACCCCTTGTTGATCTTCATGGTAGCCCGGCCCTTCGCCCACAAAAACCAGCCGGGCGCCGGGATTGCCTCGAGCAAATACACTGTGTGTGCGCCCTGCTCCAAGGCGACATGCCCGACAGCCTGCGGCTTGCTCCTGGAGTGTTGCAAGCGAGGGGATGACCCTTGTTTTTACGTCACTTGCGTGACCTGTGGGGGCAACCTGCGGCTGATCTACGGCCTTCCCGACGGGATCCGGCCCGGTCATTGCGTGCCCTGTGGATTCGGCAGAAACCACGTGGGAGGGTGCAAAAAGCCACGAACCTGAACAAATCTGTTCCCATTGCAAGGCTTCGCGCATCTCAGCCGCAAGCCGATGAAGATCCCCTCCATCCCCCATTTCAACCGTATTTTCCCCTCGTGAAGGAGTGGGTTTGCCCATGGTGAAGTCCTACCGGCGAACCGCTTCCCCTTCAAGTTGCATTGACGACATCCGGCAGAGGTCGCTAGTCTTGGCAGATGCCCCCTCGGGTGGTCGTCGCAGCAAACACGGACGTGGGTCGTAAACGCACCCATAATGAGGACAGTTACGCCGTCAGTGAGGAGAAACACCTCTACATCGTGGCGGACGGTATGGGCGGTCATGCGTCGGGTGAAGTGGCCAGTAAAATGGCCATCGACATCATCGATAACTTCTTTGAGATGACCGAGTCTGATCCTGAAGCCACATGGCCGTACAAGATGGATCGATCCCGAGGTTACGAGGAAAACCGGCTGGTTACCGGCGTAAAATTGGCGAATTTGCGCATCTACGAGTCAGCACAGCGCGACGCACAGCTCCGGGGAATGGGCACCACACTGGTAGCCGTACGTGTCGTGGATGATGGGGTTCTCATTGCCCACGTAGGCGACTCCCGAGTGTACCGGTTGCGGGAGGGTCGCCTAAGCCAGCTCACCGAGGATCACAGTCTGCTCAACGATTACATTAAAATGAAACGCCTGTCCCAGGAGGAAATTGAGAATTTCCCCCACAAACATGTGATTGTGCGGGCCCTGGGAATGAAGGAGTCGGTACGGGTGGACACAATTTTGGACCCTGCGGTACCTGGCGACATTTATGTCCTGTGCTCCGACGGCCTATCGGGGGCTGTCGAAGACAGTGAGATTCAACAGATCGTCCGGGATGCGCCCGATCTTTCCCATAGTTGCTCCACCCTGATCCAGCGCGCCAACGAGTACGGTGGTCCCGACAATATCACCGTGGTGTGCGCCAAAGTGATCGGCACCAACTAAGCTATAGGGCCTGCAGGGGCCGCCTCGAGATCAGCCCGATCAAATCCGTCAGGCAGGGCGTTCCTGTTCCGCCCCTTGCCCACGGCACCTCTGGGGGCTAGAGCCTGCCCCTCTCGAGGTGTAGGGCATGCAGATTTGTGTCATCGGTGCGGGTTATGTTGGTCTGGTCACGGCGGCCTGTTTCGCGGAAACAGGCAACAAAGTGTATTGCGTGGACGTGGTCCAGAAAAAAATCGACGCACTCCGCGAAGGGAAAATCCCGATTTTTGAACCTGGGTTGGACAAACTGGTTCACAGGAACAGGGAGGCGGGCCGACTCGAGTTCACCACCGATCTGTCGGAAGCCATGGACGGCGCCCAGGTTGTCTTTGTGGGCGTGGGCACGCCACCACGTTCCGACGGCGGCGCAGATCTGTCCGCACTGGATGCGGTGGCCGAGCAAGTGGCCCAACGGGTGAAGCAGCACACCGTCCTGGTTCTCAAGAGTACAGTTCCCGTGGGTACCAACCGTCGAACGGCTCGCATCGTTGAAAAGGCCCCCTTCCCCATTGACGTGGTCTCCAACCCTGAGTTTCTCAAGGAGGGTGACGCCGTCAATGACTTCCTGAGGCCAGATCGTATCGTGGTCGGCGTACGTGAAGGGCAGGAACATGCCCGGTCCATCATGGCGCGCCTTTACCACCCATTTAGCCTAAACCAGGATCGCATTATTTGGATGGAACCTGAAAGCGCAGAGATTACCAAGTACGTCTCCAACACCATGTTGGCCATGCGCATTTCATTCATGAACGAAGTGGCTTCCCTATGTGAGCGAGTAGGTGCCAACGTGGATGACGTTCGTCAGGGTGTTGGGCGCGATCCGCGAATCGGGCCCAAGTTCCTTTACGCCGGGCCCGGGTACGGGGGATCCTGTTTTCCGAAGGACGTGACAGCGCTCGTGCATACGGCTCG
The DNA here is from genome assembly GCA_030427835.1 of Polyangia bacterium. Classification (GTDB taxonomy): domain Bacteria; phylum Myxococcota_A; class Polyangia; order Polyangiales; family JAUICN01; genus JAUICN01. The sequence goes on from JAUICN010000003.1 coordinate 42,372, forward strand.
AGATGCCGGTGTGGAGCTTGAGCTTGCTCAGGCTACCCACCAGGTAAACATGAGGCAGAAGGGAACCTTGGGCCGCAAGGTTCGAAAGCGGTTTGAGGGCGATCTGCGGGGCAAATGCGTCGCGATTCTCGGAATCGCATTCAAACCCCGTACGGATGACATTCGAGAATCTCCGGCACTCACATTGATCGATGGCCTCATTTCAGAGGGAGCAAGCGTTCGCATTCACGATCCTGAGGCCATGGACAACGCCCGATCCCACTACGGAGATCGCGTTTACTACGCTAAGGATTCCTACGATGCCGCCGATGGTGCAGACGCTCTGGTGCTGGTGACCGAGTGGCGTCAGTACCAAAATCCAGATTTTGGGGACCTGCGCACCAAGTTACGTCGCCCATTGATCATCGATGGAAGAAATATTTGGTCCAAATATGGCCTTGAAGAACAGGGGTTTGAGTACGAAGGCATAGGAACTCGCCACTAGTTGAATCTAGAGCGGTTTTTTGCATCATAGATGATCGGGCGGCACACCGCTGGACCAGTGCCCAGTTCATCCTGGGGCAGTCGGGTTTGTACGCGATCGGGGGTTCAACATCGCAGCCAGTCGTCGTACAGTGCGTCCAAAGTTACGGATGGTCGAACAAGTAAATCAACAGGTACCGCGAACTAAAGCGCGCCTAGCGATCCCGGTAGGGCTCATCAAGTACATGCAGATTGCGATCGATCTGCTGCTTCTTGGTTCCATGTTCCTTGTGACGTACTTACTTCGTTTCGATTTCCGGGTTCCGAACGCTCAATGGGTTCAGGCCTGGTTCCAATTGCCCATGGTGGTACTCCTGCAGTTTGGCTGCATGACCCTGCTTGGCGTGTATTCCTTCGTGTGGAGGTACATTGGGCTCCGTGAGCTCTATACATTTGTCCAAGCAGGGATTGTTGCGGCGATCCCGCTTTTGGCCCTGAGGCTTCTCCTGCCCGATCACATGGATCGCTGGCGCGTCCCCCTGTCGGTGACTGCGGTGGATGGGATCCTCGCATTTGGATCTGTGCTTGGCGCGCGGATCGTCCGTCGTGCAGTCTTTGAGCATACCCAGTGGAGCCGGGAGGGAGACACCCAGCGACTCAAGAACGTTCTGCTTGTGGGTGCTGGCAGGGCGGGCGCCCTCGCCGCCCGTGAGTTGGGAAGTCGTCGTACCAACGGATTGCGCATCAAGGGATTTCTAGACGACGATCTCCAAAAACAGGGTTCAGTGATTCAGGGAGCCCGTGTTCTTGGCGGGACCGACGCCATTCCCAAGCTGGTGGCCCAGCATCAGATCGATTTTGTCATCATCACCATTGCCAAAGCCTCGCGACGAGACATTCGTCGCATCGTTCGCGTATGTGAAGCGGTCCCTGTTCCCGTGCGAATAACGCCCGCCTACCACGAGGTATTGGAAGGGCGTGTGGAAGTCTCTCAGGTGCGAGAAGTACAGATCGAAGACCTCCTGGGTAGGGACCCCGTACGTCTCGACGAAGGTCTTCTGGACGGTCTATTAAACGAAAAAGTGGTCATGGTCACCGGTGCAGGCGGGTCCATTGGATCCGAACTATGTCGGCAAGCCGCAAGGTTCAAGCCGTCTTTGCTATTGCTTGTAGAGCGATCGGAGTTTGCGCTGTTCAATATGGACAGGGAACTGGCAGCACGGTTTCCGAACATCCCCCGCATCCCTTGCCTGGCCGACGTGGGAGATGCGGTGCGGATGGAACAGTTGCTCGCAGCCCATCGGCCCAAGGCCATTTTGCATGCCGCCGCTCACAAGCATGTCCCACTTGTGGAACAGAACCCGGTGGAGGCTATCAAGAACAACAGTCTCGCCACCACACAACTGGGAGAACTGGCCGGCGAGTACGGGGTCGACGTGTTTGTTCTGGTATCCACAGACAAGGCTGTGAACCCCAGTTCCGTAATGGGAGCTTCCAAGCGCCTTGCAGAGCTCTTTGTGCAAGGACTCAATGAACGCTTTCGTACCCGCTACCTCGCCGTTCGCTTTGGCAACGTTCTCGGTTCCACAGGATCGGTCATTCCCATATTCAAGGAACAGATCAAAAACGGTGGGCCTGTGACGGTGACCCACCCAGAAATGACCCGTTACTTTATGACGATTCCTGAAGCGACCCAGTTGGTGCTCCAGGCGGCGGCCATGGGTGCGGGAGGCGAAATTTTTATACTCGATATGGGGGAACCTGTACGCATCGTGGACTTGGCAAAGGATCTGATCCGGCTTTCGGGATTTCGCCCCAACGAAGACATCCCTATCGCTTTCACTGGGATCCGTTCAGGCGAAAAACTATTTGAGGAACTTGTGGTGGAGGGAGAAGGCGCCACCCCCACGCATCATCCAAAAATCTTTGTTGGGAAAATAGCCCGACATACGGCGCAGCAAATGGAAAGCATCCGACAGGAACTCTCTTCTGTGGTCACCGAGCCCCAGGACAGCAGCCAACGGTTGAGATTGTTGCTTCGATCCTACATACCGGAGGCGCTTATCGAGGCTCCTAGCACCGGTCGTCCAAACCACTCTGAGCCTCGTGCGGCGACTCCGGAAGGGCCGTCTGAGCTTTCTGACACAGGTCAGGTGGAGAGTTCTTCCTCCACGAGGGTACTACACTAGTCGCGCGAGTCGGCGGTTTGACGATCCATGTCCAGTCCAAAAAGCACGCGCCAAGAAATCAAAGATCCGTTGAATACCGGTCGCTGGAGCGATGAGCAGTACCCCTGGAGGGAGCTATCACGGGAACAGCGTTGGGCAGTTTGGCTATTTTTGGGAGTCACGGTCGCGAGCCCCCTTTTGTTTGGGGGCGTATTTGAATGGGCTCTGGTAACCATAGCGCTAGGTCACGCGACAGCCTGCGCCGCCATCGGGATGACCTTCCGTCGGGAACATGTGTCGTTGCGGCCCCTGTTTTTGGTCGCCGTTTTTACGGCCCTTGCCCTATGGACCGCGGTTCAGGCCATGCCGCTTCCCTGTGCATGGGTTGCCACAATAAGCCCCAAAAGCGCTGAAATCACACAATCCGTCTCTCAGCTCGCCTCCATTCAGCCCATGCAGTGCACGCTCTCCCAGGATCCCGGAAACACCCGTCTGCAAGTACTGCAAATGTTGGCCATGGCCTGTGCCACGTTGTCCGGATGGCAGTTGACGGTTGCCGGATTTCGTCAGACGGCCCGGGCCGCCGTGGCCTGCGCGGCTCTCGGGGTGGGCTTGGTTTCCCTGTTTCACACGTTGGCTGGAATGGATCTGGTTTGGGGGCAATACGCGCCCGTTCACGCGCGCCCAGCCCTACTGGGCCCCCTGATGAACGACAACAACCTTGGCGGTTGTATGTTGCTTGGCGCAGTACCCTGGCTGGGATGGGCTGCCGTGGAGCGGAAAGTGGGAAAGCGTCTGCTGTTCTTGGTGTTCTTTCTCGTGTGCACCGGCGTTGTGGTGGCCACCCGCTCCCTGGGTGCCATGGGTGGTCTGGGGTTTTCTCTGTTGTTGTTTGGGGCCTGGTACGCACGTCAGCGACTTCGTGAAAACCAGCGACTACTTCCAAAAGTTGGGTTTCTCGCCCTGGTCCTCCTGTGTGGAAGCACGGTAATCGCCAGCGCCTACGGTTTTTTTGCGGAGGAACACGGAGTGCATAAAGCAAGCAAAGCTGAGCTGCTTATCCGAGGCGCGGAGTTCGCGTTGGATCAATCCTGGGCAGGCGTGGGTCGCGGGGCATTCTCTGTCGCCTTCTCACAGGTAATGGGGTCGGATTTGCGCTTTGAATACGCTGAAAACACACTGATACAGTGGGTGGCGGAATGGGGCTGGGTGTTGGGTAGCCTAGGGTTCCTTGCGGTTCTCTACTTTTTGTTTCGGGGGCGTCCGCGAGCCTCAGTTTCTGGAATGGCCGTCTGGTGTGGACTGAGTGCATTTTTTCTTCAAAACATGGTGGACTTTGGTATCGAGCTTGCGGGCATCGGGGTCCTCGTGGCCATTCAAATGGGCACCCTAGGAGTCTCCCATCCACCAAAGCCAAAAAGCGCTCTGTCGGGATCCTTTCGACGTTGGGCATGCGGGTCATGGGTTCCTCTCACACTGGCCCTGGGGGCAACCACAGCGACACTGGGTCGGCACGCCACTTCCCAGTCTGTGGGGGCGCAGCAGGGAGCGCTAGAAGCAGCCTACCGCTCCGAGGATCGGCCACTGTTCGAGGAGAGATTACGTGAGGCGCTGTCGCTCCACCCCTCAGAAGCCAGCTTTTACGTTCTGGCGAGCGCCGAAGCCGTACGACGTAAGTACAAAAACGCACCCCAATGGCTCAATCGCGCCATGGGATTGGCGCCCGGCTGGGGAGCGCCCCACGAGTTGGCTGCTCGCATGTTTCTTGGTCAGGGAAGACTGATGCAAGCCGCAATTGAACTGAAGGAAGCCGCTCAGCGCCATCCTCGAGTGGCACGGGAGTTGGGTTGTGGGCTCCTGAGCGAGGGGCATCTGAAAAACGTGGAAGGCATCGTTCCCGACTCGCGGAATCCTAGGCTCGTGTATCTCGAACTATTGTCCAGTTGTCCCAAGCTCCCCGACGAAGTCGCAAGCCAGATCGACGCGCTTGTCCTGTCGACCGATCCCAACAACCTCCAGGCAAGGCTTCGCATGGCGGAACGTTTGCTCCGGTCCGGGCAGTTTGAATCCTCCATGGCGAAAGTTTCGAGCCAGGGTAAGCCCGAACACGATGCCCGTGCCTACATACTCTTCGCCCGCGCCCAGACCGCCGCCGGAGACACGGATGGCGCCCTATCCACGCTTGCCTTGGCAAAGGATCAGTTTCCCCAAGCCATCTGGCCCATTCTTTCTACTCGAGCCCGAACACATGCCCAGCTTGGGGACGCGGATGCCATGCGCGCGGACATTGAGGCGCTTTGCGGTCACGCCGCGGGTTCGGCCAAGCGCCTCGCGGACGCCGTAATGCTGATGGGGCAGCTTGAGGCACAATTAGGGAACCGAAGTCGGGCCATTCAGGCGTTCCGAGATGCGTTCCAGTTTGACGGGCGTGATGCCGCCCTGCGGAGCCTGGCCCACGTGGCTGAATCGGCAGGGAACTATAGGATGGCGTACCACACCTACCTGAAGCTCCTAAACCTCGTTCCCAGTGACCCCACGATCCTCCGGGCCAAGGAACGGCTGGAGACCAAGATGCGTAAACCCACCGGCAATGACATGTTCGAAGCAACCACCGTTGGCTCAAATAACGGCCAACAAAGGGGCGAAACTCCATGAAACGGCGTGGATCACTAATTTCCTGTTCCCCAGAGCGAGTCTTCTCCCCTCAGATATTCTATGGCCGACATTGCCACAGGTGCCGGGAGCAGATACACCGCAGGGGCTCCATCGCTCCTAGGACAAGGCGGGGAACAAACTGAGATGGAACAGGCAACGGAAGGAAGTACGCAAAAAAGGGCAACACGTGGCGCTGAAACGGAGTCCATTGTGGATGTTCGTGAGGTCCTTTCCTCGCTGTGGCGGTTCAAATGGGTTGTGCTTGCTCTCGCTGTGGCGGCTGGAATTGCCACGGCGTTGTGGACTTACAAACAGCCCAAGATCTACGAAGCGGCTTGCAGCCTGGAATACGACCCCAATCCTCCGAAGCCTTTGCAGGGAGCGATCCAGGACGTGGCAGATCCCCTAGGGAGCTTCTGGAACAACCGTGAGTTCTTTGAAACCCAAAATCTCGTCATCGCCAGCCGAGAAATCGCCCAAAGGGTAGTTCGGAAACTCAGGCTCCACCACGACGCTTCCTTCATGGGTATCCCCCTGGAAGCCCGATCAGGATGGACAGGCGGCGACGAAAATCGAGCCGCCATGGGAGTGCAGGGAGCCGTCACCGTAGATCAAGTGCCCGATACTCGGTTGGTACGCGTACGCGTTCGAGATCAAAGCCCTGAGCGAGCGGCCCTCATCGCCAACGCCATCGCAGAGGCTTACATCGAGAAGTCGGTGGAAGACCGGTTGGGATCCACCATCACGGCCATCGAATGGCTCACCACCCAACTAGACAATGTACAACGGAATCTTGCCGCGTCCGAAGGTGCACTGCACCGCTTCAAAGAGGAACACGACGTGCTGTCTGTGGATCTTGAGGATCGGCAGAACATCGTGGCAAACAATCTCGAGCGTCTCAGCACCTCTCTTACCGAGATCAAAGAAGAACGAATCGTATTGGCAGCGCGAGCCGAACGACTGAAAAAAGAGCTGGAAGCGTTTCAGCAAGGGCAGGCCACTACGCCCCTTGGCGTAGATGTGGACTCCATTCGCGCCATTCGGGCACAGCTCAATGACGTTCAGGCAAAGCGGGATACTTTGTCGGTGCGGTACGGGCAACAGCACCCTGATATCCTTGCCTTGGATGCCCAGTTCAAGAGCCTTTCCAAGCAACTAGTGGAGGAAATGGAAAGTATTACCCTCGAGTCCGCTGCTGATCTTGGAGAAGTAAAGTCCGTGGAAGTGGGGCTGAAGGCCGCCATGAAAGAAGTGAATCAGGCGGGACTTCAGCTTAATCTTCGTGAAATCGAGTACAACCGTCTCAGGCGAGAGAAGGAAAATAACGAAAAGCTTTACGATATCCTCCTGCAGCGTACGACGGAAGCCAACCTCACAAAGATGCTGCGCGTAACGCACGCTCACGTCATCGATCGGGCGCTCCCGCCTACCGCATCGGTCAGCCCGAACCTACGGTTGAACGTTACGGGGGGTATTCTGGGTGGTGTGCTTTTGGGAATGTTACTTGCGGTGTTTCTCACCCGGATGGATCGCACGGTAAAGACGGCCGAGGAGTTGGAAGAGATGGGGCTTACTCCTTTGGGCCTCATTCCTCGTTTTGATTTGGAGCGCAATACAGATCCAAGCTACGCGAAGGGCAACTCCCAGATCCCGCCCGCAGCTGGGGATCCTACAACGTTGGAACTGTTTGTTCACACGTTTCCCATGTCCACCGTGGCGGAATGCTGCAGGACGATCCGCACCAACTTGGTGTTCATGTCGCCGGATCGGCCTCTTCGATCTTTGGTCGTCACAAGTCACGGCCCTCGCGAAGGAAAAACCACAACCGCGGTGAGCCTGGCGATCACCATGGCCCAGAGCGGGAAGAGGACTTTGCTTGTGGATGTGGACCTTCGTCGTCCGCGGGTTCATCGCGTACTCCGCCTTTCCTCCGCCACGGGAACCACCAACTATGTTGTTGGCGGCACACCATTGAAGGAACTAACCAAAGAGACGGAAGTGCCAAATCTATGGGCCCTCCCCTGTGGTCCCATTCCTCCCAATCCATCGGAACTTCTACACACCGTGCGGTTCCAACAGCTGTTGGAAGACGCCAAGGGAATGTTCGATTTTGTTCTTTTGGATACCCCACCGCTGGGAGCGGTGACAGATGCCGCCATTGCAGCTCCACAGGTGGATGGAGTTGTGATTGTGGCCCAGTCCAACTCGACCCACAAAGACGCGCTCAGGTCCGCAGTACGTCAGTTGGACGATGTCGGTGCAAACGTCGTCGGGTCCATTCTTAACGATGTGGATCTGGACAAACATCGCAAGGGGTACAGCCACTACTACTACTACAACAAGGGCGCATACTACGCACAGCCCGAGGATGAAGACAAAGACGAGCCAAGCGCGGAGGCGGACCGTCTCTCTTAGGGTTCTTGGGTTGACGTAGTGTGGTGAACTGCGGCCTCCTGAAGGGTGGAGGAAAAGTCCGCTGCTTGCTTTCGGGCGGTGAACGTATGGCAGTAGGCTTGGTTCACACCTTCTGGGTTCCAGCCATCACAAAAGAAGCGGAGCATTGCGCCTGCACCTTCGGGTCCGTCCACAAACACTCCCAGTCCAGCTTCTTCAAGGTGCGTACGAGCTTCGCTTGTTGGAGGCACCAGCGCCAATACCGGCTTTTCGAGTGCAAGGAAATCCACCAGTTTTGCGTAGAGACACCACCACTGAAGCCAAGGTGTTGAAATTAATACCCCAGCCAGGGCGTGATCGAGCAGAGTGTACAAATCGCCCTGGGACAGCTGCTCCAGAATTTGCACATGATCTTGAAGTCCAAGTGCCTCGATATACGGCCCCACGCGCTGCTGGTTTTCTCGAATCGGCCCCACAAAGAGAAGGTCAGGAACAGTTCGCCCTTGGGTCTCCATCTCGTGAACACATTGTGCATAGGTCCTTAGAAAGCCGTCGCCATATTGAGCAAGGTATTCTCCAGGAAATACAATATAGGGTTGCCCGCCCCTGGGGTGAGCCCTAGGCCCGGGCAGGATAGAGGTGTCCAATCCAGTAGGGATGAACGTGAGCCGATTATCCAAATCCAGCCCGTGGATATCACGTAGGATCATGCCAATCCCGCGCGCGGCGACCGTTACTCGGGTCGCGGATTGCACGGCGTTAAACTCAATACGTGTTTGTAGGGGGCGAGCCCACCATGGTTTGGTGCCGTCTCGGTTGTTGTAGGTTTCAGGATCCCTTAAATCGCACACCCAAGGGGTTTCAAAGTGGCGCGCCAGGGAGGAGGCAACTTGGTGCACCGAATAGGGGGGAGCGCTTGAAAGAATCACATCCGGCCGTGAAAGCGTTTTTCCCAACGCCGTGGCAGGCCATATCCAGGGCCAATGCCCATCGGGTACGGACCTAAGCGCAGATAGCGCAGGGTCTACCCATCGCTTGGCTCGTGCGATGCTGCGGGCAAAGGGGGAGCGTTGCTGGGGCAAATCGCCCGCGGTCGGCAATTTTTCCAATTGGCTGTGAACACTTCGTTCAGTAGAAGGGGCAAAAGTTGTTGCTTCGGGTCCCTGCCTCTTCAAACCCACGCTTGCTGCCGCCCAGGCCCGGACACCGCGTAGGGAGATTTCAGTATGGTCGGCACGGTATATGGTGACCGAGCTCGGGAGCTCTCCCAGTAAAGCCGGATCTTCATGGTACTGATAGTTTTGCTGAGTGGTCAGTACGTCCACCGTCCAACCAAGATCAGGAAGTAGTTTCGCCAGTTTATGCACACGAAACATGGCGGAATGCCGTTGGGGCGCAAAAAAAGCCGTAACGATCAATACCCTTCCCTTGGGACTATTTTCTCCTGGAGACATGGGATACCGAGAGAGTACCAACTGCGCGCGACTTTGCCATTACCCTGCTAAGCTCAAGCCGATGACAGGTAGAGAACGGAAGGTGCTGCACATCATCGACGAGCTCGAAATCGGCGGTGCCCAAACCCACCTGGAGACCATCATCCAGGGGTCGATGGACACCGGAAAAACCCAACATAAGGTGCTGGCTCTCTTTGGGAAAGGGGCATTTGCTTCGCGTCTGGAAGATAGGGGCATCCCTGTGGCCGCCATCAACATAGGGCCGGGCCTTGAGCGGCATCGGTACTTCTCTGTGGTCTCCCAAATCACGGCAATCGTCCGTGGCTTTCAACCTGACCTGGTGGAGACCCATCTGACGTGGAGTCGTATCTTTGGAAGTGCTGGATCTCGACTAGGCGGATGCCAAAAAACCATCGGGTTCGAGCATGGAGATGTGTTTCGAGATCAGCCAAAATTCCGAGCTGCGAACTGGTTGTCCCAATGGTACATCGACCGCTACGTCGTATGCAGTCACGCTCTGAAAGACTGGTTCTGCACTACCCATGGAGTACGCAGACGCCAGGTTTCTGTGCTGCACAACTGCGTGGACGTGCACCGTTTTTCGCCGACAACAAGCGGTGCATCCTCCGCAGAACATGGCTCAGCCGAACCTAGGCCGGCGCACCATATGTTTGTGGCGGTGGGTACCCTTGGATACGGTGTGAACAAGCGGATGGACATCGCGATCCGCGCACTCTGGCGACTACGGAAGTCGGGTGTGGACGCTGGCCTTTGGATATGCGGAGATGGGCCGCAAAGGGCAGACTTGGAACGCCTTGCCCAGGAAATAGGAGTGAGCGAACACGTGGTTTTTTTAGGGATGAAAAACGATATGGCGACGCTGTATCCAAAGGCAACAGCGTTTGTTCATTGTGCCCCGTTTGAACCGTTTGGAATCGTTTGCTTGGAAGCGATGGCGAGCGGTTTGCCTGTGCTGGTCCCCGACAATGGAGGCATGATGGAAGCGGTCCAGGATGGTGTTCATGGGCACCTCTATCACACGCAGGACTATGGAGATTTGGCAAAGAGAATGGGAGATCTTTTGTCAGATCCGTCTCGCCTTAGGGAAATGGGATCTTCCGCACGGGAGCGCACGGTGGCGCGCTTTTCAGTGAAGGCGTACGTGGAACAGCTACATGCCCTCTATGACGACGTCTTGTCGTCCTAACCCTTTCATGAGACCCGTGAGCGCGATCTGTTCCCCAGCTGAAAGGGGAGACAATGGAGGTAAGCGGCGTTTTCCGGCAAGGTGCTCGGCGGCCCTCCAGATCCACTTGGCTCGGGTGATCCATCCCAGTCTGTTGAACTGGCGGCCCTGCAACAATCGGTGCTTTTCAAGCACCCGTAGAACGTCCGGATAGGCCCCCGCATAGTACGAATAGCTTGGCATACGTTCCCAGGAGTACACATAAGTGGAATCCCGAAGCACAGATACGGGTCCCAGGGATTCCACGCCCAACAGAAAGTCCATATCTTCGGCACGACGAAAGGATGGGTCAAACGTCACCTGTTGGGCGACATCCATTCGAACAAGAGACGGGGCGAAGGGAAGCACGGGTACACGGGGAGACCGCGATGGTGAAAAGGTTTGAAATGCGGCGGTGCTGCCGTGGCCCTGTACGCGCCCTAGCACACCAAGAGCACGACTCCCCTCCAGCAGTGCCACTAGAGGAGAACTCACGGCAACACACTGCGAGTGACTCCCTAGGAACTGCACCTGTGTTTCGAGCTTGTTAGGAAAAAAAAGATCTCCAGCGTCGACCATGGCCAAGTACTCGCCTGAACAACATGAGAGTGCGGAGTGCCTGGCAAAGCCTCGCCCACGATTCTCGCGAGTTCCGTGGTATTGAATACGGGGATCCGCAAAGGAAAGGGCCACGGTCTCGGTATTGTCCGTCGACCCATCGTTCCAAACGATGCACTCCCATGTTGAATAGGTCTGCAAGAGAAGAGAACGCAGCGTATCCCTTAAACAGGCCGCGCTGTTGTAGGTCGGCACAATCACGGAGATGAGTGGGGGCTGGGTCGCGTTGTACATATTTGTGAAGCAGGGTTGCGATTCCAAACGTTATGCGGCCCCCAACACCTTCTGAACTAGCTGAACGACCTCGTTCTGTTCATGTTCTGTCATGGAAGATCCGCTGGGAAGACAAAGGCCTGTTTCAAACAGTTCTTGGGCCACGGTGCCACCCACATAGTGTGCTTTCGAGTACAGCGGTTGAAGATGCATGGGTTTCCAAACAGGCCGGCTCTCGATACCTTTGTTCTTCAAGGTTTCAATGACTTGGTCGCGAGGGGAATCAGGCATTTTTGAGTCGAAATGAAGAGTGGTGAGCCATCGCGCCGCGTGAAGAGGATCGTGGGCTTCCATGAAACGAACCCCCGGTATATCGCCCAGGGAAGACTCGTACCGGTTAAATATCCCTCGCCGTCGTTCTACGCGGTCTGTGAGACAACGGAGTTGCCCCCTGCCCACCGCAGCCAAGAGGTTGCTCATGCGATAGTTGTAGCCCAGCTCCCGGTGTTCGTAGTGCTCCACAGGCTCCCTGGCCTGAGTTGCCAAGTGGCGAATTCTGGTGGCAATGGACGGGTTGTTTGTGACAGCCATCCCTCCCCCGCTTGTGGTGATCATCTTGTTGCCATTGAAAGAAAATACGCCCACCTCGCCAAAGGATCCAGCGTGGCGTCCGCGATAGGTAGCTCCAAGCGCTTCTGCCGCATCCTCTACCAGGGGAACACCATAACGTTGACAGAGGGGAGAAAGTCTATCGTAATCCGAACACTGGCCGTACAAATCCACGGCAACCACGGCAGCTACCTGATTGTTTGCGCGGTGCCTGTCTTCCAACAGTTGCTCTACCAAGTCCACATTCATCATCCAGTAGGTGGGGTCAGAGTCCACAAACACCGGGTGTGCACCCAGGTAGCGTACCGCATTGGCAGTGGCCACAAATGTCAGCGACGGAACAATCACATCGTCACCGGCGCGTACACCCACGGCTTCGAGGGCGAGATGAAGGGCAGCGGTCCCACTGGACATGGCAATCGCTTGGCTCTTTTGTACCGCCTGCGAAAACTCTTTCTCAAACGCAGTGAGGTGGGGGCCTACCGGAGCGACCCAGTTTGAGTCGTAGGCGTCCAACAGCAACTCCCTGGAGAGGGGATCCATATGGGGGGGAGACAAATAGATACGGTACGGCATTTAGTGATCCTCCTCAGGGGCGTCCGACCCAGACGCGGGAGTACCTGGCTCGCCTTGAAACTCCGTCATGGTCACAGATCCCTTCGACGACACTCCCCTGCGACCCAGAACCGCCCCAACCGTTTTGAATAAAAGTATTGCATCCAAAAGTAGAGAAAAATTCTCGACGTATCGAACGTCCATCTCCAGACGTTCTTCCCAGGAAAGTAAATTGCGCCCATTTACCTGTGCCCATCCGGTAATACCAGGTCGCATACGGTGCCGTAGCCGTTGCCGAGCTGAGTATCGGGGAAGGTAGTGAACCAAAAGGGGGCGAGGGCCCACGAAGGACATTTCTCCTCGAACAATGTTCCAAAGCTGGGGTAGCTCGTCCAGGCTGGCACTCCTGAGAAACATGCCAAGTGGCGTCATCCGGTCCTTGTCCTCAAGAAGGTTGCCATGCTCGTCCCTTGCATCAGTCATGGTGCGAAGCTTAAACAAGACAAACGTTTGGTCATCCTTTCCGATTCTTTCCTGACGAAAAAACACGGGAGAGCCGAGGCGCAATCGTACGAGCATTCCCAGCGCTCCGAGCATCGGAAGAGTTCCTACGGCCAAAGAGGTCGCCACAACTCGATCGGCACAGTGTTTGATACGCAACTGCCATTTGGAAGAAATACGGATCACGCTAGACCGCTTCGGGATTTAGATGAGTGAATGATCGGTACCCAGCGGAGCCTCCAGGACACGACAAGCGACGAAGCAATGTAGAACATTGTTGAGGAGGTTGGAGTGTCATGGTGGGTTTGCGGGGTGCCGAGGGTCGATCAGATAAATCCCGAAGCGGTCTAGATCAAACCCCCCGCACCTGGACGTGCGTCCTGTCCCGCCAGGCATGCGCCGTACTTGCCCCCAGGGTGATTGGCGCATGCAAGGAAAACAACACATAAAGGGCTAAATTCCCGTAAAAATACTCCCCGCTCATCCCCCCAACGAATGCCGCAATCAAGCTGGAACGTACGGGCACAGACCAGTTGCCAGCGGATTCGTCACGGGACTGTCGCCACATGGCGGCAAAGATTAGCAAAATCAGAGTGCCTCCGACCACACCTGTTTCAAGAAACATTTGCACAAAAAAATTGTGGCTGCCGGTAAGCCAAAGTTTGCTGGCTTTTCCTCGATGAAAGAATCCCGTTCCAATAATCGGAGCGTTGAGTATCTTAGGTGCTTCGTTTTGGAGGTGGTGAAATCGACCGCCCTCATCAATTCCCATGATACCCACGTCGTACTTACGGAGCATGCTAGCGGCGGGGTTGATGGTCTTGTCCAGCTCCACCTGGAAGACGGGGAGCTTCTGATACGCAAAGAAACAACTCACCACCACAAGAAGAATCGCACTCGCCGTGCGACCATCGAGTTTCGAGTATCTCAAAAGGTAGAGCATCCCCATGAAAAACGCGATCCAACCGCCCCTTCCCCTGGACACCAAAAGGCCCGCGACGGCCACTGGCAGTGCAAACATGATAAAGCGACGTAGGGACGCAGTGCCCATGGATTGGGTGATGGCCCCGGACATAAAGAGCACGACCATCGCCATAACGACGCTCATTGCGTTGGTAGATTCGTATTCCAGGGCCGAAGCGCTGAGTAGAGTCGACAGGGACGCAATCTTCAGCGTTTCTGAGCTCTGCATCAACGAAAAGGAAAGTAGGACGGATGAAATGGACATGGCCCAAAGGAACTTGCGCATGACCCGTTCATCACATACGGCCCTAGAAGTCAGGAGCCCGGCGATGGCATAGGTGCAGAACTTGCCCATGCGAACAATGCTCAACAGCAACTGATTGTTTGTCGGGTACCCATATCGAAGGTTGACCGTCAGCGTTGACAGCAATGCCCAGAATACAAAGGCGGCAAAGAGCGAGCCTAGGGCGGCCAATGGGCGCGTTCCAATCCCGGTCCTCCTCTCCAGAGCAAGCAGTGCGATGTAGGGGAAGATGACGAGATCGCTGAAATCCACCACGCCAAAGCGAGTATCCATGGACGGGATCAAATCAGGCAGAAAGAGAACTGGAATTAACCATATCCAAGAGTTTTTCATGGTGTCTTCGGCGAAACATGAAAACGGTTATGGGGCAAGTGCTTGCCCGATTGCACACCGTCCAAAGCGCCGACCAGAGTTTCCACTATCACTCTAGGAGAACGGTGTCGTAGCGCAAAGGCGCATCCATTTGCCATCAATCTTCCGAACGCGGTAGGTTGCTGGTACCAGCGAAGGTGCCGTCGCATGACGAGTGCACGGTTGTTGGCCACGCCACGGCAGTACTGGTGCACGTCATGTACCCGGCATCCGCCCGCAGGAGCCGCCAGATGGGTCAAACGTGCCGTGGGAACGTATCGAATCCGCAACCCCACTTCCCGAACGCGCAGGCAAAACTCCAGCTCCTCATACAATGCCGCACCGCGGTTCAGTTGTTCATCAAACCCCCCCACCCGATCCACAATGCTTTTCCAGGTGGAAAAATTACCCCCTGGAGCGTGGTCGGCATCCATGGGAGCGGATCCGGCAAAAGCTCCGGTGGGTTCTCCTCTCCAGGGCCGAAACAGAGGAGGATCCACGTTGTCCCTGTGAGCCACATAGGGGTTGTCTATCGATCCCGCCACAATCCCCACCCCTGGTTGCAACAACCCATGCACGTGTTCCGACACGAGGTCCGGTGTGCATCGAATATCGTCGTCCACATACAGGAGCACGGGGTATTTCGCGACGCTGTGAGCAAAGTTGCGAGCCTCGGGAAGCCCTTTGAACGAACTGATCGGGAAATAGCGAATGGACCCTATTTGCTTCGCCAGAGAGGCCAGTGCTTCATCTGGGGAATCGGACTGATCCACAATAAGAATTTCGTAGAGGGGATGGTTCTGTTCTAGCAGATCCCTAACCGTGTCCATGGCATAGTCAGAACGTTCAAGAGTCGGCACAACGACTGAAACACCAACCTGATCAGGAGCGCTCCCCCAGGGAATATTCCAAGCGTTTCGATCAATAGTCATGGCGGTACCTATCCGTGAGCTCTAGAAAACGCTCTGTGTAGCCCGTCCACGTGCATTCTTCTTCAACGCGGCTGCGAGCGAGTGCACCCTGTTGGCGCACCAGCGATGAGTCTTGAACAAGGGTTGCAAGAAGCTCTGACAACTGGCCCACATTGCCCGCCGGCACGGTCCATCCACCCGTTCCATGGACGACTGCATCCGTCATGCCACCGCTTTGGTAGGCGATGGCAGGTGTGCCGCAGGATTGGGACTCCAGAAGAACCAATCCGAAGCCTTCCACCTTTCGTTCCCGTGCAAGCTCGTGGGAGCACAACAAGGTGACGTCGCTGGCGCGGTAAAGGTGCACCAATGTTTCGTCCGAAATCTGACCCAAGAAACGCACATGTTGTTCCAGACCCCATTGTCTGGAGTGTTCTCGAAGTGAGCTTTCCTCTGGGCCTGTTCCCGAAATGACATAACAGAAACTAGAATGGCCCTGCTGCAGCAGGGATCGTGCGGCTCGCATCACATCCAAGTGTCCCTTATGGGAGTCCAATCGCGCGACTGTGGTCATCACAAAGCAATCGTCGTCCAGCCCAAGCCTTTTCCGGCTGTGAGATGGGACCCCCGGAGAAAACTTCCTCGTATCCACCGCAAGAGGCAAAGCGACGCTGTTGCACGCGGGACTGTGTTGGGAAACCAAGGCACGGGTGTACTCGCTGTTGGCGACGACCAAGGAGGCACCGGTAAGTACACGATTCATCACGGTTCGCCAAAATGAAACTGGCAGCCCCCCACGGGGAGCGGGGAAAATCTCTGCACCATGGGCCAGCACCACAAAGGGGCG
Source organism: Polyangia bacterium (assembly GCA_030427835.1). Taxonomy (GTDB): domain Bacteria; phylum Myxococcota_A; class Polyangia; order Polyangiales; family JAUICN01; genus JAUICN01. Next base: position 58,602 of record JAUICN010000003.1, read on the forward strand.
AAATCCTGACATCCAGGCAATGACCCCTTCTGGATACCAGTTTCCACAAACCAGGATTCCGGTACGGCCCGTGAGTTGCTGTAAAATAAGCCGGGCAAGTGCAGAAGCTTCACGAAGAGGGCGCGCATGGACAACCTCAATACGGGTTGGATCCCGCGTGGCCGATGTGGTCCCCTGAAGTGTTTGATGGGTAAGAACGTTCACGCCCGGGCGGTGAAGGCGAAGCTCGTTTACCAGGGATTCGCAAAAGCGAGCAATACCGCCTGACATGGGTGGATAATCAAAGGTCAACAGGGTCGTTGCCTCTGCTACCATCCTAAAACACCCGTTCTGGAACGTAGACTATATCCCCAGCACGGAGGCCGGGGTCCTCTTCTCTGCCCTGGGAAACCGCATCCGCATTGACCCTGTAGCGTACGGTTTCACCTTGCTGATGTCGGGTGACCACGGTGGCCGCGCGGTTTGCAATCGCACTAAACCCACCCGCCAAGCTGATGGCCTGCACCACGGTCATCCCCGCGGTCAACGGGAACGTTCCAGGTCGGCTCACAGCGCCAAGTACGCTGACACGTTTCGAGCGGTACTCCTTCACCAATACCGAAACGTGGGGATTCGTGAGAAAACCACCATCTACCCAGGTTTTTGCAATGTGATCCGCAGCCTGTCCGGGATCAAGGCCGGCGACGATCAGAGAACCCACGAACGGTAGATGAACCGAGCCATCTGCCTCCACCATATAGGTTCCACCCAGGGCATCTTCTCCGTACACGCGTACATCGAACACGTCACCGGTACCCAGGGTAGTATCGGTGGCTTCAATGGTCGTCGGGATCGTCGACGGCGAGGGAGGCGGCCCACAGGCCACAAGAATCGCCGTGAAAAAGTGTATGGATACAACGCGCAGCAAGGGAGCGTACCCGCTAGTAAAAGACACGTAACCCGAGCCAACCCTCAAACTTGCTGAAGCCTGCTGGGTCTGGAAGCGTACCGGTAGGTGTCTCTCGAATGTACTCAAATGAGGTAAAATCTCCAGAATATCGGACGGTTGCCGTGGCAGCCAGCCAGTCAGAGAATCGGTATTCGGAACCAAGTTGTGCAAGAACCCGAACATCGTTACGGGTAGAGCTCCCAGTGATCCCAAGCGGCGTTCCAGACGGATCCAGGAGTGCGCCAAAAGAGTAGTAACCTGCAGACAGGTTCGCCCGCAGCATCAGAACACCTCCCACAAGCGAGGAAAGGTCCACAAAGGCACGATTGGCAGAACTGAATCCACCCGAATAGGAACTGGAGAAGTTCCTATCGAAGCCAAAGGACAGCGTACGGTTTGGGGACATCTGCATATTCACGGTGGCCCTTGCCACGACAGAGTCAAAGTCCTCAAGGGTACCGTAGAAGCCTGCCGCATACCCCACAAACACCGCGGCAGACATTTTACTGGTCAGAGCGCCACTCAAGCCAAGCCACGAGCTAATGCGCTGGTTGTCTGATAGCAATACCAAAGGAGTCGACGACTGGTTTGTATAGGTCATCAAATCCGCATCCACACGGTAGAGCAGTGCGGTTTGAGGCAGGAAGTTCCATGTGAGGCCCCCACGGAAACCATGGGTAGCGCTGTTCAAGTACTGAAAGGAACTGCTCTCAAAAAGATCGAGAAGAAGCTCGTATCCCAAACTCGCCTGAAACATGTCCCCGGGCGTCGAAGCTTGCCCTGTAATGGAAAGACGGTTGTTGTGGTGTCCGTAGTTGTTATTGACTGCCCCAGGCTCTGTGAAAGGGCGAATCTCACGACTGTACACGTCCTGCAAGGTCAGTTGAAACCCCGAGCTTGGCTTGACCTCCCCCAACACGGAGGCACCAAGCGAAACGTCGTTCCGGGTAGGTGCGTCTAAAAAGTAGTAGTAAGAACCAAACACACCGCCACGAAGGCTTGCTCGAGCTGTGGACTCCTCGTCGTTCCGTTCAGATCCCAGCGTCGAAACAAACAGATGGGGACTTACGCGGAAGACCGGGCTAGATACCGCACCTGTATCGGAGTCTGAGTAAAAGACGTTGGAATCGTAACCCGCTTCCGCGCCTACGCCGGGATGCAACTCAAACTGCCGAAAACGAACTCCCATTCCCTCCGTCTGCTGACGATCGTCGAGCCAAGTTTGGGCTTGGGCTGTGAACCCAAGGGGGAGGATTACGAATCCGACAAGCGCAAGTGCAAACCACTTCATGTGACCGCATGTGGTAAAGCTCATGACCTGTAGGGCCTCGATTTGGAGATTGCCTTACGCATCGTTAATAGTCCAAACAATCTTCATCAAAGATACGTTTCCAGTTTGAAAAAGGATGCCCATTAACCGGTCGGGCTCGCGGGTGCGGGAACAAAAGGAACCGTAATCGTGGGCAGCATGGGGCTCTCACCTATCTCAACATCGGGCGTAGACGGATCCACGGAGCTGGTGACATTGGTTTCTCCCGTTTCAAAAATATCGTTGCCGAGGCATTGATTGGCTTCCTGGTCTAGGACCTCACATCGTCGACCAAGCACGCTGATCACGGTGTATTCATGGTTGCGTCGACCTTCGTCCGCAGACTCCACTGCTTCAGTCAGCGATTGCACTCGATCCTGTAGGGTGCGCACTGTCGCATTCTGCTGATTCAGGGTGCTATTGAGACAAGCGGCCTTAATAACGTCGGCCTCATTTCGAGAACGGTCCAACATCCGCTGCACACGTCGGCTTTGCTGCTGACATCGATCCAAGATCCGAGATGCTTCCGTCTGCTGCTCGTTTGAGCCAGTGGCTGCTTGCTGACTCGCTTGGAGGGCGGCCTCGACGTTGTCCTGGGCGGACGCCACCCCAGGCGACGTTCCGAATATCGATACCGAAAGAACCGCGATACCCAATCCCACACGCACCGATCTATTCGAAAACGCAAAACCCATAAACAGGGACGTTTTGTCGCTGAATTCCTTAGCCATGAATATCCCTCCCACGGCCGGGAACAATAGTGAGGGTGTGAAATCCTGTCAAAGGAATACAACCCCGTTTCCGGCTCAACGCCGCGAGAATTTGAATCGGCATCATGGAAACTCTGTTGCCCAGGGCCACGCTTCCATTCAAAGCGTCAGCTAGACTGGAATTTAGAGGTTTCCACCGCGACGGTTTCTGGCGTGTGAAACCCCCTGAATCCCACCAAAAAGGGGGATTCAAGGGAGGCAATCAACAAGGGTTTCTACCCCAAAACGTTCTATCTAGCTCTGAGGAGCAAACACAAACGGGTAAGCAAAGGTCACACTTCCGCCCTCAGGGCCCTCACGCCACCTCAAGCTGCGTACAACGCCCATGACACAGGTTCCCAGTCCAGGATCGTTTGTGGTGTTTTCCACCGCCCGAGCAGACGAAACGTTGCCCCGTTCCTGAATCGTAAACTCCACAACGACCTTCCCCGAAAGAGAGGGGTTGTTCCGTAGGGCAGTCTCGTAACAGCGGCGGAAGGCGCTTTGACGGCCTCGAATCATGCGTGTCACCTGGGACTGGTCAAAAATTCCTGCGCCTCCGATCTCATCTCCGGACTGGAAGGCAACCTTGCCGCGAATACGCCTCTCCTGAATGGCACCGCCTTCGGCTCGGGCCTTCGTCGCGTCTCCACCGGCAGCTCGTAAGCTTCCAAGATCGCCACCCTGCCCGCTACCTTCGCCCCCTGAACGGGTACGCAGTGAACCCGCCTGGGACGTAGCTACTCCTACACCTTCGGCCTGGGCCAAAACATCAGCCGCATTTCCGGTTACCGCTCCTCCCGCGAGCACGTCGCTCAGGGCACCGCCGTCCCCAAGGGCGCCAAGCAATAGGGCTTCCGCAGCCTGGGTGGCCTGTTCGGCAATGGCGGCTCGCGCCTCGGCGCTCTTTGCCGCCTGTTCCGCCGTAACCTCAGAAGCCTGGGAGGGAGTCTCCTTCACCTTTCGTTGTGGTTCAGCTTCTGCCACCTGGGTTTCTTCCTCTTCTTCCGTTTCTTCCTGTGTTTCCGGAGTCTCTTCCTCTTCCGGTGGCTCAGGTTCGTCGAGAATGAACTTGGCAAACTCCTCAGGAATCTCTGCCATATCCCCCTTTACGGGCCAGTCAGAGCTCTCCAGATACACCACGAAGGCAAAAAAGGTCATGTAGGTGAACACCATGAAAGCGGTGAACAACCAATCGATACTCTTTGCAAATCCCCCTCGCACAGTCGCCGGCAGTTGGGGGCGAGGTTGCACTGGAGGAGGAGTAACAAACTGGAAAAGTAGTGTTGTAGCCCCAATGACCACCTTTCCACGGGAGCTATCGTTGAGCTTGATTTGCCAGTGGCTTCCAGCGTTTCGCGCACCACCAGAAGAACGAAGCTTCTTTAGATCCTGAACGCCCCCTGGAAGCGCCACACGGCCCTCCATGGCATCTGTGAAGTTCAGGATGTAGTCAGAGCCGACCAGCTGAAACAGCTCAAAGCGGGCTGGCAGCACCGATTCGTGAACAATAAAGTGGTTTTTCTCTGAAGTGCCCACAGCAACGGATTCGCGCTTTCGGATCAATCGCTCTTCCACGATCTTTCCATTTTGAATCACGCCAATTCGAAGGATTTTTGGGCCACTCGGCGCCACACGAACGGCTTGCATGGCCATGGTCATGGCACCGGGTTTGCCGCCCTTGGGACCTGACTGTCCGGGATTTGAGGCGCTATCAGTAGAGGTGTCTGTGCTCATCGGTCGCGTCACTCCTTGTGGCTCCCTACACCCGTCCAGTGAAGGGGGGAACTCCACACTTTCCCGGAGACGGTATCACAACTCGAAGTCAGATTGAAAAGTGATTCGAGCACCTCTGGGCCATAGGCGTTGTCCAAAGTGGGTCAAAACACCGCAGGCCACCACTGTGCTCGGGAGCTAAGGGTCCTGGCAAAGGCCGTGGATCTGCTCGTACACCCGCCGAACGCCCCGCAACAGGTAACCTGATCGGTTTTTCAGTAGTGCAAGAGATCCCCAGGCCACAACTACCGTGGCCATACCCATGGCAGCAGATCGCAGGGCTTCACCAAGAAGAGACGGAGCATCATTTACGGCCCCCTCAGGCGATCCTGAGCGCCAAGCAAGCATTGGAAACACGGAAAAGAGCGCAAATAAAAAACCCAAATGAAGCCCAATGCTACCCGCGGTTTTCAAAAAACGGAGGCTTTGCTCAAGCTCCAGGCGCGTATGGCGGAACTGATGGCTGGCCAGCCGTTGCAATCGTTGCGGATGGGGAAGCCCGGGAAGGTGGTCCACCAGTGGTTCAAGAAACACCCCGATCCACGTTCGAGAAACTCCGGAAAGCAGCTGGCCCACAGGACTCACCGATCCCGGCTCTGTGCCCGCCGTCACCAAGATCGCATCGCGAAGGGGTTTCGAAAGCGTCTGCACATGCCAGGCCTTTTTTCCGAACAGCAACCACGTCCGATACCCAGCCGAGGCTGCGACCGCGACAAGCAACAGAACCTGAACCCAAATAAACACGTGTAAGATAAAAGGTGAAGGACTTAAAACGGGTCGGAGCGAATCGTCTTGACCACCTTAAGGAGAAAGCTGGTACGCAGGTCCAGGACCTCGTAGCCCAGATTGGATCGGTTAAGAATATAGAAGGCGTTGGGTTTTTGTACCCTTCCCTCAATCTTGATCTCGTCCAGCTGAATCACCCGGGGACCACGACGGCGTTGGGCATGCCCTACCCCGAAAGACACTGCAGAGGACAAGAACAAAACCAACAGGATAAATGCCCCTCGGCCTGCCAAACTTGTTTTCATTGCGATCCCTCCGCTTCCGTCTGACCGGCGTCACCGGACGCCGCTTCCGAAGCCGCCCGTTCTGCGTCCCGCGCAGCCCTTGCTGCGGCCCGCTCTTGACGAACCCGATCCCGTTCAATGCGCTTTTTCTCACGTTTCACGGCGCGGTCCAGATCCTCCAAGTACCCTTCAGAAGGGTCATCGCGAGGAAGACGTGGACCCATTTCATCCCGGTAGGTCTTAAACTCGTCCATGGCCTTCTCAAGCGCGCCCACTTGGTCTAGTCCTGGAAACGCATCCCCAGCCGTCATGTACATCAGTCCGAGATTAAAATGTGCCTCGGGAAGCGGTGAGCGCATCTGGAGCGCGCGATCGAAACTAGATTTTGCCTCGCTCCATTGGCTATTCGCGCGATGGGCGTCGCCCAAGTTTAGGTGAACTTCCACAAGCGTTGGGGAAAGTTGAACGGCCGCCTTGAACTGAATGAGTGCGTCTTCGTAGTTCGCACCCGACAACAACTGATTTCCAAGAGCAATGCGTGCTTCCACATAGTCGGGCCGAAGTTGAACGGCCCGACGGAACTCTGAAAGAGCTTCCCGGAGCCGTCCAGTTTCGTCGAGCAACATTCGCCCCTTCAGATAATGAAGCTCAGCTTCAGACTCATCCACTTCCAGGGCCTGGGCAATCACAGCCTCAGCCAACTCCTTGCGTCCAAGTCGCAAACTCGCTTTTACGATTGCAAGCATGGCAGGAACGAAACGCTCATCCCTCTGCAACGCGAAGCGCGCAGCTTCCATGGCTTCTTCTGGTTTGCCAGCCTGGACTAGAACCACGGCCTTCAGGGCCTGAAGATGGAGGTTGCGTTGCCACCGTTGGGCAAGGGGGGTGACCACGGCCAGGGCCTGATCCGGGTTGTTTTGCCGGAGATGAATAAGTGCAATCCCCTCCGCCGCCCTCTCATAGTCCGGCTGCATACTCAGAGTTCGTTCGTAGTACTGAAGCGCGGTTGCGTTATCTCCTCGGCGATCGGCTACCACACCCAGGTTGTAGGTGGCCTTAAACGCTTCCGCGTCCAGGGCCAAGGCCCTTTCAAACTGAGATTGGGCGGCATCCAGATTGCCGTTGCGAGACGCTTGGATCCCCCGTTGGTACGCCGCCCGCGCCGTGGCACTCATGGAATGGCGAGGTGGTAAGGGTTCACCCGATTCAGATTCAGGCCGACCCCAGGGGCTCTCCTGTTCCCCCTCCTCGGCCTTCAGATCTTCGTCTTCCTTTTCCACGAGATCTTCCGCGACCACTGTTTGAGCAGTTTCATCCTGGTGTTCCACACTCCCTGGAGGAGCTTCCAGTACTTCGGTTTCTCCCCCCTGGGATTCCTGGGGCACAGGTGGAGGAGTCTCGTCCGCAGGCGCCTTACCGCCGCAGGCGATTCCGCCAAGGACCGACCACACCATTGCGCTCAATATTAAAAGTATTCGCATTAGGGGCCCTCCACATGCTCAAGGGACGGTGGGGATACTCCCTGTGGAATATCCAGGGTGCGGCCACGGGGAGCCCGTTTAAACTCACCCGGAGTGTAAGCAACAAAACTTGGGTCCGCGCGCTGGGCTTCCGCGATGCACTCCGCGATACGTTCCTCTCCGTAGGCCTGGAGGCGATCCACCGCGATCTGTGTGTATTCGTCATCCAAGTTACCCGCCCGCGCGGCCCGTGCCGCCAGGGCGTATCGAGCTACCGCAAAGCATTCTATCGGACGAACCTTTTCATCCAGCACCTGTTGAACGGATCCCTCTACCTGAAATGCAATGTCGTCCCGTTGCTCGGGAGTAAGCCGGCGAAGTTGCTTTTGCATGTCCTGGGGTAGCGTGAACGGCGTGTTCAGGATGGCACGGGCCAGTACCTCATAGACCCTTCCCTGCCGCACAAAGGCCGCAATGGTCCAGGTGGGCCGCCTGTAGTCCATGACTGGCGCGTACCCGGCGACAATTTCCTGGCCCGACGCCGCCCCCGCATCAATCTGCTCCTTGATGCTGTTGACATAGTCCTGAAGCGTCTTTGGGCGCCCTGGATTGATAGAAAAGGACTCAAAACCCTTAATGGCATCGTCTACCAGGATGAACTTCGCGTTGGCCGCATATTCCGCGCCAATAGAACCAGGCTCCTGGCCAGAACGGGCAAACGCACTCACCACTTTTTCGAGAGCCTTACGATAGTCACGAATGCGCTTTGGGTTCGGACGAGGGCCCAACATTTTCCGCCGAGATTCCGCAATCCTCCAGTACGCAAGCACCACAAGCTCACCGGCCGCTTGGTCACCTTCGTACCTGGAAATAAACGAATTCATCTCCTTAATCGTCGTGATCGGGTTTCCCTGCTTGTAGGTCATCTCCGCAACCCGGTAATAGGCATCACGTTGGGCACCGGGTTCTCGCAATAGAACCGCCGCTTCGCGGTAGTAACTGGCCGCCTTCTTATACTGTTGAAGACGTTCTAGAATAATCGCCGCGTTAATGAGCGCGCCTTCCCGTTTCTCAACAATGTTGGGGTCCGTGGAGCCACGAAACCGTTGCGAATCTGCCAGTAGGCGATAGTTATCCACGGCACGTTCAAAGTTGAAAAACCGGTTCGAGTTGAACGCAAGACGGAAGTAGGCATTGGCCAGGATGGCATTGAGTTTCTGCTGTTCACCCGCGTTCTCCGCCTGCCTGGGGCCCACCTCGTCTGTGATCCGTTGATAAAGGCGGGCCGCCGACTCAAAACGGCTCGTTTTCTCCAGGGCCGTGGCCGCATACTCGAGGGCAATGGGGGCCTGCGGATCGTCGGGGTTGTCGTTTACGGCATTCACCAGCACCGTCGCCGCACGCTCATACAACCGCAGTTGTTCCTCTCCAGAGGCTTCTTCTGCCTTGGAATAAATTCGAAGCGCTCGCCGGTAACGCAATGCATTCAAGTCTCCCATACGAATGCAATGGGGCTCATCGGCATTGGCTGGATCGTCGCAGCTGACGTTCTCTGTGGGTGCAGTCGAGAACGTGCATTTACGTTCCCCCAACTCGTTGGCAAGCTGTTCCACCTTCAGTTCATCACCAAGAGTCACGGCCATGTTGCGTAGGCTCAACCACGCGAATCGGCCATTCTCGTTGGCCTGTTCTCCAGCGCAATGGTTCTCAAAAATACGGCGAAAACGCTCCTCTGCCTGGGGCCAGTAACCGTAAAAATACAACAGCAAGGTGTTGTTGTAGTCGTACGCGTCGCGAACACCCTCCGCGTCACCGGTGGCTTCCACACGTGCTAGGTAGAGTTCCCGCGCCTGAGCCAGCCGTTGTACCAAATCAGGCATGGGGACAGGGCGTACCGTCAAAGGCTCACCGGAGGGCGCCGGAGGTTCTTCTCGAACCACCAAGTCCCCCCGTTCCACCGCAGACTCCTGAATACGCCGAAGAGACTCCACAACACGTCGCGCAGATTCAGAGAGGTACGAGTCGTCCAAATTGGAATCACGCACAAGAGAGTACTGCGCTGCCGCAGCCTCGAAATCCTCAGACCAATAAAGGGCATCCGCCACGTTGTAACGGAGCTCGTAGGCCTGCGGAGTGTTTGGGTAACGTTCCAGGTAACCAGAATAGGCTTTGGCGGCCAACTGATACTGCCCACGAGCTTGCAAGCACAAATCCAAATCCCGTTGTTCCACACACATGCGGCGCAGGTTCTGGGCCTGTTGGTGATGGAATACCGCCGTTCCGATCAATGCGTTTTCCGCGAGTTCTTCGGCTGCGGTCTGTTCTGCCGGGTGGTCCACGTTGGCGTTCCACCACGTGCTTCCTTCCCCGTACTCACCCAACCGTGCTCGATACGCAATGGCCTGCTCCATCTCCTGGCTACGGGTATAGGCACGGGCCACCATGTTGGTGATCTCGGGCGCACGTACGTGATTGGGAAAGCGATCCAACGCGAGCTGCCACACGGCAATGGCATCCGACAATTTGTTCTCGTCGAAATACACGTTACCGAGTTGAAAATAGACCTCTGGAGTCCAATCGCGATCCTGGGCAATGAGCTCCGCATCCTGCAAGCGTTGAATCCCGGTAGGCATCTCTTCATAGGGGTCAGGGACCTGGTTTTCGTTCCAGTCGTCGTACGCCAACGCGATCGCAACGTACTGAAGCGCCTCGGGACGAAGCTCCGAACCCGCGCGGCCCGTGCGACGACGTTCCTCATCGGACCAATCCACCAACTGTGCAAAATGACGAATCGCCTCGGGGTATCGGCTTGCGCGGTAGTAGGCCCAGGCAACCTTGTAGAGCGCGAGGTTGAAGTTCTTGTCAGCCCGGTCCTGCAAAATGCGTCGATAGGCGCTGATGGAAAGCTCCACCGCGTTGTCACCGCCGTAGTCATCGAAATGATACTCGCCTACGCGAAACCAGGTTTCGCTCATGAACTTCGCGTCTGGGCGAACTGGAACACACACGCGGTAAGGGTCCACATTGGAAGCAGGCGCTGCAGCGTCCGCGCCACCCATGTCCAGCGTAAGCGCGGGGTATGCCGGCGGAGGTGGATCAGGACGCAGGGCGTCGGCCTCTCTTTTACGGGCGATTTCGTCCGCGTCATAGCTGTAATGATTGGAACAAACAAGAGACAGCCAGGCGATCACAGCCTCCTCTCGCTCGTTCATTTCATTCAAGCAATAACCAATAAGATAATAGACGCCGTCCAGTCGATCGTACTGGGGAAACCGAGAAATCAAGGTGCGGTAGAGCTCAATGGTGGGGCTAAAAATCGGGGTACTACCCATCCCCTCTGGAAGTTCTTCTCCGCGGGCCATGGCTTCCTGGGCCTCAGCAAAGGCGTCCTGGAACTCAATCGCACTCCGTTCAAAGTAAAGCTCCCCTAACCGAAACATGGCGTCTGGAGTAAACGTGGGATCGTTGGGGTAACGGGATACAAATCGCTCAAAAAGACGGATCGCATTGTCCCGCGCCTCGTTCTGAAGCGCGTCTTCCTGTCGAATTTGGCGGGCATAATAGTGGGACCGACCCCGTTGACGCCGTTGAAACTCACGCTTCACCACCGCGATCACGGAGTCACGGTAGGAACGACCAAAATCACGAAAGCGCTCTACCTCCTGCTCCATTTCTTGAAGTGCCAGGATTTCCGCCGCCGTGGGCCGTGGACGCGAGTCCTCGATGCGCCGATCGGTGGTGTCTAAAAACGTGGGCAGCGCGGGAGCCTCCGCTACGGCCTCCGCATCCTGCCATGGATTGACTTCGGCATCGCTCTCCACGTCATCGGTGGACTCGCCTTCGCTGGCGGGTTCAGCCTCTTCAGTCCCTGAAACGGGCGCTTCGTTGAGAGAATCCGGCGCCACCTCGGGTCCAGGCTGCGCATGGACCGCTAAGGAAACGAGCAAAATGCTGCCCATGAAGGCGAACAGCCCCAGTACTGCGGCACGGATCGGCGATACGTTGCCCATTACTCTCCTCCACCCGACTGAAGATCCATGATCTCCTGGTATTCATCCTGTAAGGCTTGAAGTTCTCCGGATCGCTCCCTGTTCAAGGATTCCACCCGCTGCCGGTGTTCCTCCCGACGAGCCCAGGAAACGTCGATTTCACCCACATCGGCCTTAAGAACCAAATCGTAGAACCGTTTTCGAACGCGGTTGAAGCTGTTGTAGGTGACATAGGTGGCCACATCTTCGGCCTCCTGCTCCAAGGCATGCAGCGCTTCTGTGTACACAGAAAGGCGTTCCGATTCGTCCTCAAGAACCACACGCATGGTCTGTGTACGTTCCGAAACAACGTCGTTGATGAACTGGTCATATTCATCCAGGGACTGCTGGAGGGAATCCACCCGATCGAAAGTCACATCTACGTTAGCAGGAATTTGGCCTCGACTACGAACGAGTTCCCTCTCTTGGGCCACCAACTGACGGTGCTCTTCACGGGTCTGGGCGTCTTTCTGGTATCGAATATCACCCACTCCCACCTGCAGACGCCCTACCTCAACGGCGCGGCGAAGCTCTGTCACTCTTCCCTGAAAATGTTCCAGCGCTCCCCGCTGAAGAGCGAGGCTCTCACGCACAGCCTGAACATCCTCTTCAGTCACCGACCCATGGCCAAGAGAATCCTCCACAAAGCGCTCAGTGGCCACTACCTGAGCCTCCATACCCAACAGGACAATTTCCAACTGGCCCAGTTCACGCTGCAACCTGCGGTAGCGACTCAAAAGGACTTCGTTGCGTTCGTCAAACTGATCCCTTGCGACCGGCATAGTGGCGAGCGATGCTTCGAGTCTTTGTCGCTTGGCTCGAACACGCCCGAGCTCGCCGGACCCCGCAACTCCATTGCCCGCCAAAGATATCAATTGCTGTTGGGCTTTGGATAGACGAGTTCGAAGCGCCACGGTTCGTTCCCGCTGCCGCCGTAGATCCGGAAACACATTGACCGCATTTGGGGAATTGATGGCGCCATCCAATCTGGAGATGAGGCCTGAGGTTTCCGTGACCAACTGACGCACCTTCGACGTGTCCGAAAGCAGCGTTAGCGCACGGTTCATGTCTTCCTCAAATGTGGCCCATCGACGTGCCAACGGGGGCAAGAACTCTTCCACGTCAAACAGTTGTAGATTGCTGCGAACCATTTCGCGAAAGTGAAGACGGGGGTCCTCTTGACCCGCCACCATGGCGTTGAGTTCATCTCTCACAGGTTGAAACTGAACGCGAACCTCTTGGTACACCTCCTCCGCGTCGTGCAGCCGACCATTTCGCAACAGCAGCCCCGCACGAAGAAGTTTGCCGTCGGGGATATAGCGACTTCCTGGAGCGGCGACCGTAAGCACTTCCAGCGCCCGTTCCGCTCTCGTGGAATCACCCAAACGAATGTAGGCCCATGCGATCTCATAGAGGGCTTCGTCAAAGTTGGGAGAGGAGCGTGGAATGGACTGATACGCTTCGATGGCCTTCTCAATGCGATCCAACTCATAGAATAATCGACCCAGGGCCAGCTGTGCCAGCTCCACCACCCGCCTGGACTCAAGACTTGACGTGGGGGTTCTTAAAACGCGCTCAAACGCTTCCACGGCCTGGGGAAGTTCCCCCTTAAAGATGTGAATCACACCCACAAAGTACCGGGATTGGGCGTGGTAGGGGCTGCCCTCTGGCACCGCCATAAAGGCTTCCCTGGCCGATTCGAGGCCCGCCAGATCCACTCCCTCGGAGAGGTGATCCCCACGGATGGCATCATCGGGTGGCACGGCCCGATTGAAGAGGTATTTGGCACGGTAATAGGTGGTTACCGCTTCAACTTCTGTGGGTGGCAGCTGGCTCAGTTCAGCAAAGTACTCTTCTACCCCATCAAAATCCCTGGTGTGAATGGCGATTTCGATGAGACGCCCAAGCACGCGCTGAACGTAGGGTTGGAAACGGACTTCACCCGCGTGGCTTAAGAACTGGCGAAACCGGGACCGAGCCCCGTAGTAGTCCCCCGCTCGATACAGGGAATCACCCAGCAAAAATAGGCCATCTGGAAAGGCCCGGTGCCCCTCGTGGTGATCCACGATGTCGGTCAAAATGATGCTTGCTCGAACGTAGTCCTGCAGGCGATAGAAGAGCTCCCCATCGCTCAGCCGTTCCTCCACGTAGGTATCGCTACGCATGGCCGACCGGGTGCGAGCGATGCGAACCCGCTTCAGGTTCTCCACCTCACCGGCAACGTCGGTGAGTTCCCGTCCTACCCGAGTGAGAGTCTGGGCGCGAACAAACGTCGACGTCGGGCAAAGTAATATGCCGACAGCAAGCGTTTGCAGCAGCCACAGCGGCGGCCGCCCCGTGGCCATTACCGAGCCTCCTCAGATTCCCCGTCGGACTGACCTTGACCACCTTCGATACGTTCCACGTACCGAACCGCAGGCCGCTCCTCCAGAGGTGCGGTAGGCCCGCCCTTTTCGTATCCGATCACACGGAGCGTGACCGATTTACCCTCGGGCGCATTGAATGCGTAGGTGGACCGAACCTTAAACCGATACCCTTTCAGGTAGGAGAAAATACCGTAGCCATGACCACGGTACTCCAAATTTACAGTGAGCACGTGTTCGCCGGGCACGATACTGCCGTTGTAAACATCGAACTGTTCCCGTTCGCCAAACTCCCCTTCTTCATCGGCTTTGCTGAAAATGGGTGCGCCATCCAGGGCGTAGACCGCTTTCACCAAACGATAGGACGAAGACATGCGATTTTCGTGTTGGATAACTGCCTGGGAACCGGCCACGACACCCTGCAACACGGTTTCAGCAAGAAGCGACAATCGCGCCTTCGACCGAAATACCTGCTCCTTGAGTTCGTTGATCCGCTGTTCCAGATCCCGCAGCCGCACCGCGTAGGTACCCGCATCCACCTCGGGAACTTCCACCGGGGTTTCCACGTCCGCGGGCCCTGCCGCGGCGGCAGCTTCCCCACCCGCGCCCGACGGATCAGCGGCATCAGCCCCATCGGCAGGATCTCCGGGGTCGTCAAACTCGGATCCTCCTGCCCCTGAAACCCCAGCAGAATCTTCCGCAGAAGCCGTGGTTGACGGCTCCTCCGTGGATTCCACAGGAGGATCAGCCTGGGCCTGTACGGACCCGAGACAGATCAGATTAGTAAACAGCGTGACAAGAACCGCAACGGCGATAGGCATTCGCTTCCCCACTCCAGCTTCCCCTCTCTTGAGTACAGCGCTCGCGGCACCTACGCTGAACCAAACGTACCGCAGCTTATATCAATAGCCCTAGAGGTGGTCAACGGATTGAACAAGTTCCTGCTAAGCTACCGCTACCTTGGAGAATTCCTCAAATCCAGATGCACCACGGGCAGCTCAGCGGATCCTCGTCATCGACGACGAACGCAATATCGCTCGTTCTCTCAAAATGACCTTGGATAGCTCGGGGTTTCTGGCCACCACAGCATCCTCCGGTGAGGAGGGATTGCAGATGCTCAAGGGGCCGTCGCAGCACGCACCTTTTGATATGGTCCTTCTCGATGTTCGTTTGCCGGGTAAAAGTGGCCTCGAGATCCTGAAAGAAATTCGATCTGGGGTTCCGAGCCATACGCTTCCGGTGGTGATGATCTCGGGGCACGCGTCCATCCAAGACGCGGTCCAGTCGGTCCAATCGGGAGCCAACGACTTTCTGGAAAAGCCCCTGGATCGCGGCCGGGTCATCGTCACAGTGAAGAACGTCCTGAAGGCTGCGTCCCTGGAAAGGGAGGTGCGTCAGTTGAGGGTCGAGGGGCCGAAGCGGGATCGCATCCTGGGCCAAAGCCCCCAGGTAAGAGAGCTCGTGGACACGATACAGCGTGTGGCGGCCACCGACACCCGAGTCCTGATTCTCGGTGAAAGTGGTACGGGCAAGGAACTGGTGGCCCGGGCCGTTCATCGCCTTGGGCGGCGTGCCGAAAAGCCTTTTGTCCAGATCAACTGCGCCGCGATTCCTAGCGATCTTGTGGAAAGTGAGCTGTTTGGGTACGAAAAAGGAGCGTTTACGGGGGCCAACGAACAACGCAGGGGGCTGTTCGAGGCCGCCCATGGGGGAACCCTATTCCTGGACGAAATTGGTGAAATGGACCTTGCGGCCCAATCGAAGTTGCTGCGTGTACTCGAAAACCGTGTGCTTTACCGTGTGGGAGGTCGGAGTGCGATCCCCGTGGACGTGCGTATTGTGGCGGCCACCAATAGAAATCTCCTCCGGGATGTCAGTGACGGGAGGTTTCGCGAGGATCTTTACTACCGGCTGAGTGTCCTCCCTCTGCAGGTTCCACCGCTTCGGGATCGCATACAGGATATTCCAGTTCTTGTGGAAGCCTTCCTATCCGAGTTCTGTGCCCGCAACGGATTTCCGCGGAAAAAAGTGGCTCCAGAGGTCTGGCCGCTTCTACAGGGCTACCAATGGCCAGGGAACATCCGGGAGCTGCGCAATATTGTGGAACGAATGGTGGTCCTCAGCGCGGAGGAAATTGGATATTCCGACGTGCCCGGCGTGCTTGACCCGGCCCAATCCGACAGCGCAAAACGCGTTCAGCATGCCATTGGCCCGACCGCGTCCCTACGGGAGGTTCGGGACGGTGCGGAGCGGGCCCACGTGCTCCAGGCGCTCAAACGAGGTGACTGGAACATTTCAAGAACGGCAACCAGCTTGGGTGTGGAACGCACCCATTTGCACAAGAGGATCCGAGCGCTGGGCATTGAGCGCGAAGATACTGCCCCTGCCAAAAACTTGTCCTAGTGAGGTGCCCACTGCGACAATCAAATGCCATGTTTCTTGTTCGCACCGCGTTTTTCTTCATTTCCCTCGCCTGCATGGCCTGGGCGGCATGGACGGTTCCCCTTGGAGACCACACGGCGGTGGAACACGCCGAGCACATGCTTGAAAAGAAGTTCATGCGGGCCGCGGTGGAATCCTCGCGGGAGCTTGCGGTGGACGCGCTACAGCAGGCGCAAACCAAGTTGGCGGAAGTGGGAAACAAGCCTGCAGCAGAGCCGGATCCAGGCCCCTAGCATCCAGATTTCTAGACCGCTTGAGTTCACAACTCAGGAGCGCTTGCTCGACGTTCGTTCAGCCAAATACTCCTGAAGTTCCCCGGGCTCTAGAATTCCTTTTTTTACCAGGAGTTGTAACAATCCATCCAATCGGTACGATGAAGCGGTTTCTTCGGTCGGCGATTCAATAGCCGACGCAGGTAGAGACCGCGCGAGGGCAACCGTCTCACCACGGTTGTCCGGAGGACTCACCACACGGGTTCCATCTAGCAAGGTCCATGCAGGGAGCGTTTCGGGAGAGGCGCCCGTGGTTGCTGGATCGCTGGGTTCTGAGATTGGGGTTGGCAAGCAAGCCCCGGTGCCCGGGGGAGTCCGAGGATCCGTGGGAGGCTTCGCCCCTGTGGTTTCATGGGCGACTTCCCCAGAGGGATAGAGTCGACCTAGGGCGTCCTCAATTTCAGTCCAAGGGGCCAACATGGGTTGAATCAAACGGCCCGTTGTTCTCTCGAGTTCAAGGATCGCGTCACCGCAGGTGGGGTCAGCCATCGCAACGTACAAGGCGCTTTGGGAGGAGGTCCGAAACGATTTGGACGGGGAACCCTGCGAACCCGTATATACGGGAATGCACCTCCATTGCCGCGCCAGGCCTGCAGGAATGAGGGAGACGAGAGCAGGTAAGGGTTCCAGTTCTGCTACAGAAATCCAAGGAACCTGAAGCTGGTTGGACAGCACCTGGGTGAGCTCCACCTCCGACACGTCGCCTCGACGCACCAGTTCTTCCCCGACCCGTAGCCCAGAAATACCCTGCGCGCCTAGGGCACGATCAAGTTGGGAACGGGTGACCACGCCAGCAAATAACAGCATGTCCCCCAGCGGCGTCCGGGGTTCCATAGCCCCTAATGTAGCAGGTGCCCACAAATGGGTACCCGCAAAAGGCCCATCACCTTGTTAGAGCTCCAAGCGTTTCATTTTTCGCCACAGGGTTGTGACACTGAGCCCTAAACGCTCTGCCGCCTCTTCCCGGCTTCCCCCGACCGTGGCAAGCGTCTGTTGAATGTACTGCCGTTCGGCGTCATCCACGATGTCCTGCAGCTTGCGGAAACCTTCCTGGTGCCCCGCGAGGGGACGATCCGTCTCTCCCGTGCTTGGGGCCACGTCCTCCAAGCGCACGATCCCCTGATCGGAAAGGGCAACACCCTGTTCCATCAGATTTTCAAGCTCACGTACGTTCCCTGGAAAGTCGTAGGACCCCAAAAACTCGAGAACACCGGCCCCAAACCGTGAGTCGCGCCCCATCTTCTTTCCATACTTTTCCAAAAAGTACTGTGCGAGAAGCGCAATGTCTTCTCTTCGATCCCGCAGGCTAGGCACCTGCATCCTCACCACATTGAGCCGGTAGTAAAGATCATCTCGAAACGTACGTTGCTCGATCATGGCCTTCAGATCCCGGTTCGTTGCCGCCACAATTCGCACGTCCACAGAGATTTCATGATTGTCCCCAAGGCGTCGAATGGTTCCTTCCTGAATGGCCCGCAGCAGCTTGGCCTGTAGGGATAGGGGCATCTCTCCGATTTCGTCGAAAAAGAAGGTGCCGCCGTTGGCTTCTTCCAGGAGCCCCTTGCGGGTGGAGCCCGCGCCGGTGAATGCCCCCTTCATGTGACCGAACAGTTCGCTTTCCAGGAGGTTCTCAGAAATCGTGGCGCAATTCACAGGTACGAAGGGCCGTTCGCTGCGGTTGGAGTTGGCATGAATGGCACGTGCGACGAGCTCCTTGCCGGTGCCGCTCTCCCCGGTGATCAACACCGTCGCGTCAGTGGGCCCAATACGAACAATCCGACCCAGGAGATCTCGAATGGATTGGGATCGGCCCACGATGTTTTCGCAATGGTAACGCTCCCGAAATTCCGAAGCCAGCACCGACATCTCAGAGGCCAGTTGCCGTCGCTCCGCAGCGCGCTCCACCTTCAGCAGAAGTTCATCTTCGGAAAAGGGTTTCTGCACGTAGTCGTGGGCGCCAAGCCTCATGGCTTCCACAGCGGTTTCAATCGTACCGTAGGCGGTCATCACAAGAACTTCAGTGAGGGGACTGTGTTCCTTGACGTGTCGGAGTACTTCCATTCCATCCACCCGGTCCATACGCAGATCGGTGAGCACCACGTCAAAAGAGTCTTCGTTCACGCGCGCGATGGCCTCTTCACCATCGTCCGCTTCAGAGACCTCGTGGCCCGCGTCGCGCAACATCATGGCAAGCGTGATGCGCATGTTGGGTTGGTCGTCGACAATAAGGACCCGGGGCATGGCCCTATTCTAGGCCGGTCCTGGCCAGAGGAAAAGGATTGAACGTAAAGCCGCGTTCACCTTTCAACGAAAGAGTGGGCCCACTTGCGCTTCCACCGCCTCGCGGATATCCGACGGGAAGGCAAGCCTGGCATGGGATACCCGTTTGTGGTTCAACTGGGCCAATACGAAAGAAATCTTACTTAGTGGGGTCAGTGGCTGGTGGCGCAAGGACACCCAAACGGTGGTGTCCTGGGAGGTCTCTGCATAGGGAGTATCGGACGACCAATCCACGCACACCCAATAGTTGGGGTCGTAGCCCGCCCGTTTCGCCACCCTTGCAGCACGTCGGTGGGCCTCCTCACGCAGATCGATTTCTCGATCCGTGTCACCGGACGGCAGCGGTACGGTTTTGGGAAGCTGGCGTACCACCATCGCGGTACACAGCGCAGAAAGAATGGAATCCCCATGGGACCTCCACTGCGCAAAACAGGTGTGAAGAAGGGGGTCGTCCAAAGCGAGGTAGGCCGCGATGGAAACCGCCCTGCCCTCCAGCGCCGCCCGAAGCCCTTCCGGGCAGGAAGGGACCACGTGTCCTTCGTTTGCAAGATCCGAAAGGCGTTTGAAAATAGACCGCACAAGGAACTCCGCGGCTCGGATCGCCTTGTGATGATAGACCTGTCGATACATGTGATGCCGCCCAAGGAAGTACCCTTCGATGGGGGGCGCCCCTTTTCGACCCTCCACAGCAACGACCCACTGCCCATCCGACCGTTGATCCACGCACAGGGAACGGAGCAACCAATCCAGGTCAAACAAACCGTACGGGGTGCCCGTCATATGGCTATCCCGAAGCAGATAATCGAAACGATCCACGTCCAAAAGGCCACTGACCACCTGCGACAATATGGGCACTCCCTTGCCCCCGAGCAGAGCCGTGACCCGATCCGTCATTCCTGTGGAAAAGGACTCGAGGGCCTGATGGACATCTGAACTGGGGTTCAGAAGAATCTGTTGGGTCCACCACTCGTGGCTCGGCGCACCCGAAAGCACATCCTCATAGAGATGAGAAAACGGACCGTGCCCCAAATCATGCAGGAGCGCAGCGGCCACCCCATCCATGCAGGAAGGCCCATCCAAACGCTGTTCCGCAGGCATGACATGCTGGCATGCCTGAATGCGCTCCAGCAACCGTGTCATTACGTGCGCGGTCCCCAGCGCGTGGGAAAAGCGAGAGTGCTCTGCCCCAGGGAATACCAGGGAAGCCAACCCAAGCTGTTTCACACGACGGAGTCGTTGCACCTCCTCACAGGCCAGGAGAGCGTGCATGAGGTTGTGGCTGGGCCCGTCAAACGAGACGAGCCCATGCACCGGATCACGAAGTAACAGGGCGCCCTTGCCTATTCGCGGATCTGCCGACGGATCTTTGCCAACGCCTGTTCCTGTAGCTGGCGAATCCGTTCCCGGGAAAGATTGTACTTGTCGCCAATTTCCTTCAGGGTCAGCTCGTCCTCGTCATCCAAACCAAAACGCCAACGGAGGATCCTGGCTTCCATGGGGGTCAGGGTGTCGAGCAATCGCCGTACCTCATCTGCCCAACGTTGGTTGGAAAGGCTCTCAAAGGGTGTTGGGATGTTTTCCTCTTCAAGAAAGTCGATAAACTTTCGGCCATCCTCATCGTTGACGGGGCGATCCAATGAAAACGGTGTCTCGGCCCAGTAGCCCTTGATCTTCTCGAGCTTTTCAGCCGCAATTCCGGTTTCCTTTTCCAGTTCCTGGGGAGTGGGTTCCTTACCGGTACGGGTGGCGATGGCCTGGGTGGCACGGGCAACCCGGTTGTAGGTATCCAACATGTGCACGGGAATACGTACGGCCCGCCCCTTGTCGGCCAGCGCGCGACTAATGGCGTGACGAATCCACCAGGATGCATACGTGCTGAACCGGTATCCACGGTTGTGGTCAAATCGTTCTACGGCCTTCATCAGGCCGATGTTGCCCTCCTGAATCAGGTCGATGAGCGGCAAACGGCCACGGTTGTACCGACGGGCAATGGACACCACCAGTCGAAGGTTGGCAGCCACGAACCGGTTTTTGGCGCGCAACTGGGCCGCACGTGCACGGCGCACCCCCACAAGGTATTTCTTAAAGGCCGCAGTAACCCGGACCTCGTCACCCAGCATGTCCCGTTCGTCGGCGTACCTGCCCGCAAGCCGGTTCACGGCATGGTCAGATTCCAGAACAAAAATCCGATCCCCATCCAGTTCCCGAAGTTTGGTGGAAAGTTCAAGAGCCACCTTGTCCCATTCCTCCTGGGACTTTTTGGTCAGCTTGCTTTTTCCAACCGCTTTTGCGGACTTCCGCAGACTGGTGACCTCAGGAAGGCTTTCATCGAGGTGAAAGTCCAATACACAGGCGACGGTCTCAAGGGCGGGTGGATAGCAGAGCAAGGCTTCCCAGTACCCAATCTCCAGGCGTTCCACCCGTTGGGCTGCCTCGATCTCCTCCTGGGGGGTCAGCACACGGTGGTTGGCCATCTCCCGGAAGTAGCGAGAAAGGGTGGAATCGCCACCACTGTGCCGCTCCATCTCCTTGACGGCAGTCTCCGCGTCGTTGGCAGCCTTCTTGATTTGATCGTCCGAGGGCTCCGCAGGCGTCATGGGTTCTGCAGGGGGAATGACCACCTTCACGCCCTCGGCCTTGGGAGCTTCGGACTGTTTTGCCGTTTCGGTTGTCTTTGTTTTTCTTGCTGCTGCTTGTTTTGCCATGTTGATTGCGCCTCCGTTGTTCTGAGCTACGCCGCGTTTGATCCAACGCACGAGCCGTCCAAAGTATTCCCACTATCCATCCCAATCCCATGCGAAGCCGTTCCACCCCAGATCTCCATGGAAACTCGGTTTCGCCACCCGACCCCCGCCCCACTGAACGCCATGCATCCAATGGCCGGGGTAAAAGTTCCTGGCAGAGCGTGCTCCGCCTTCTCCGTGGTCCCCTAAGGCCCGTTGGGGCCCAGCGAACTCAACTCCTCGCCGCTTTGTCGCTTTCCTGCCTACTCGCTGCCCTCTCCTGTCTCTACGCCTGGTTGGCCGGCCCCATGTTGCTCCATGCAACCAACCCCTCATCTCTTCAGGAAACCGCTCCGTTTCCACTCAACCTAATACCGCCCGCGTTTCTCGAAACCCTTCCGCTTGAAACTTCCCCGCAAGGACAACGGACCTGGTGGATGCTTGTGGCACTTCTTGTTGCCACAGCGGTGGCCCAATCCCTGGGATCGGCCCTCTACAACCATCAGTTCCTGAAGGCCCAGCAGGGCCTGTTGCACCAGTTTCGAAAAAAGTTGTTTGCTCGACTGCTCAGCCTCCCTCCCAGATCGTGGTTGAAATTTTCCAAAGACGATCTGAGTTTCCGAGTGGCAAGCGACGTACAGCAGCTCGAAAATTTAATCAACACTTTATTCGCTCCCGCCCTAAAAAATCTGGTCTCAGGCGGGATACTTTTGGCCCTTGCGCTTTCCCTCCGTCCGGCCATGGCCGTTCCAATTGGTCTATTTTTGACGGCTGGAATCTGGGGAGCGTTTTGGGTGTCCTCCAGAACAGGTCAAGATTTCTCCAGGGTCTTGAAAACCCAAGCCAGGATGGCGGGGGCCACGCGCAACATTCTCCAGTCTCTCCTGGTCACTCGGCTCCATGGGGCCGAGAATCAGTGTGAAAATAAATTCTCCATCATATCAAAAAACCTGGAGGAAGATCAACTACGAATTCGATTTCGACGCGTTCGGCTTGCTGCATGGATCTCCATGCTGAGCGCTACCCTCATGGGTGCCGTGCTTTGGTGGGAGTTAAGGGCCCAGGGGCGATTGACGGCCCAGGGGGTGTCTTTTCTTGCCGCCCTGGCCTTTGCCCACAAACCGGTCACGTCCCTCGCACAAAGTGCTGTGCAGTTTTCCCAGGGGATTGGCGCGTGGCACCGGGTAGCCCTGTTTTTCGACACTTCGTCCGCCTCGGATCCAGCGGAACATCCGGCGGAACACCCACCCGAACAAACCCACCCGAAGCCGTCCAATGGGGCGGTGCAGCTCACGGATGTGAGCTTTTCCTACGGCCCCAGGCCCATTCTTCAGGGGGCAAACCTCCTGATTCACCAGGGAGAGCGCGTGGCCATCGTGGGCCCAAACGGCTGTGGGAAGAGCACGTTGTTGTCCCTGCTGCTTGGATGGCTCACCCCAGATCGGGGCATGGCCACCCTACTCGGGCACAACCTAACCCACCATTGGGAATCGCAGCAACTCGAGGACCGGCACTCCCCTATCTCCCAAGCCATTGGGCAGGTGGGCTGGGTTCCCCAGCAGGACGTGTTCCTGGATGGAACAATTGCCGAAAATATCACGCTCGGATCCGCTTTCGATGAATCAAAATTGAGTCACGTTTGCATTCAGGTTGCCGCCAAGGACTGGATCGACTCGCTTTCGCAGGGGTATCGAACGCGAATCCGTCCTGGGCAGGAAAGTCTGTCTTCAGGCCAAAAACGCCAGCTTTCCTTGGCCCGTGCGCTCTATCGGAGTCCAGGGGTTATGCTATTGGATGAGCCTGCGGCCCACATGGATGGCGCCAACGAGCGGGCATTGCTGAATGCCATCGAAGCAAGTGATCGCAGTTGCACGTGGGTTGTGGTGACCCATCGGCCCACGGTATGGAAGGCCATGGACCGGGTGATTGGGGTCACCCTGGAAGGAAAACTCGAAGAGTTCCAGTTTCGCACGGGCCCGGCTTAGCATCCGTTGAAACAGAACTTTAGGAGCAACGGCCGTACAATGATACATATCCATAGGATGAAAGGCGCCCTTTTCCCAACACCCATGGTTCCGCGTATGTCCATGGCCTGCATCGTTGCCACTGGCGTTTGGTTCGTCGGTTTCCTTGCCGGGTGCCACAAGGGCCCTGCTCCGGACCTGGAGATCGAACCCCTGGGAGCCGAAGTCCCGAGTTTGCCACCGGTGCCTACCCTGCCCCCAGGCCTCCGCAAGCGCCGTCACCCCGATGGGAGCTTCACGGTCTACGGGCTACGTAGGGAGCTCGACGATCGTATTGACACGGAGGTGACGGTCACCGGGCGGGTGGCCGAGGTCTACACGCCGCCACCGTGCAGGGGCAACGACCCCAAGTGCAAAGCAGAAGTGCCCCACCTGTGGATCGACGATTCTGCCCCGGGAGCGCATCCCGACAACGGGGCGCCCCAAATAAGGGCCAAGGATAGGCTTGTGGTGGTGGGATACGCAGAGCGTCACAGCGATTTGCGCCGCAACCGACAGTTGCCCAGGGATCTCCGTCCGGGGACCCTAGTGCAGTTCAAGGGGCGCTTTGCGAGAATCTCCAGCCACGGATTCAATGCCAGCAACGGGTTGCTGGAGTACCTCGAACATACCTCCCTCCCGGGAAAATAGTTGGGGCCACGAGCGAGTTTCCATGAATCCCGCAAAGGATGATGCAACCCATGGACCGTGAGCATGCACGCAATCTCCTACGCACCCGCGCTGGATCCCAAAAACGCGGGCTGCCTTGCCGTCGAGAACAACACGACGGCTGGAAAGAAGGCCGTCACCCCCACATCCTCGCCCGCCCCAGGAGACCTGGGCGTGGCCGATAGATCTTCGCAGGGCGACATCCGTTTTCCAGAGCCCCGTTTTCGAGATCCCCGTTTTCGTGATCCCACGGTGGAGAAGGCCCAAGACGGTGACCCAAGGGCCTTTCAGGAGTTGTACCTCGCCCATCAATCCAATGTGTGCGCCCTGGTGTACCGTATGCTTGGGCAACATTCGGAAGCCGAGGACGTGGTTCAGGACGTGTTTGTGCAAGTACACCGCTCCCTGGGCAACTTTCGGCACGATGCAAAATTTTCCACCTGGCTCTACCGACTCACGGTCAATGTGGTTCGTATGCACCTTAGAAAGAAACGTTCCAGACCCACGCTTGTCTCAGAAGAGGCCACCTCCGAGCCCCAGGAGAAGGCTGCGAGTCCCCATGAGGATATGGAAAACCGCCAGCGGGCCCACCATCTACACCGCCATATCGTTGCCCTGAGCGAAAAGAAGCGCACCGTGCTGGTTCTCCATGATCTGCAGGGCATCGAAGCGCAGGAAATCGCGAGCATTGTAGGTGCACCTCTGTTGACCGTACGCACCCGGTTATTTTACGCACGCAAGGAAGTCATGGCCGCCATGGAAAAAGATCCCGCGTTTGCCCATCAAAAAGGCGAAGGCCTCGAAGAGGTCTCCCCATGACCCCTAGCTCCCAACACATGCCCTGCCCCAGGGAGCAGGCGTTGCTTGCCCTGCATGATCACGAGCTTCCAGAAGTGGAGGCAAACGAACTTAGGAATCATGTGGCGTCCTGTGCGCCATGTGCCCAGGCCCTTGAAACGATCCAGATGTACCAGGGCGTGGTCGCGGAGTTGGCCGGATCCACGGCTTCGGCACCCTTTTCTCTTCCATGGGAGGACGTGGAAAAGGCCATTGTTCAGGATATGGAGCACCGAAGTACCGGCCCAGGAGGGGGCGCCTCTTGGATGCAGCGCCCTCCTGTACGTTGGGCGTTTGCAGCGGCCGCTGCCGTGGGGCTTGCCCTCGTCGGTGGCCCCCTCCTGAATCAACTGCGTGAGGGCCCGGGAGTGCATACGCCCCTTGTCCAGGGAAGCCCGCTCCCTTCGAAAGCGGATCCCGCAGAGGGCACGGGCCCTTCCCCAGATCACGTGGCCACGGTCCTGCGCACACAGGGTGCGGTGACCCGTTCAGTGAAGGGTGGTCACGCCTTGGGTACGGCACCCGTACATCCAGGCGATCGGATCGAAGCGAGTACACGGGTGCGGACGGCAGCAAAGGCTGAGCTGGTGATTGCCCTGGCGCAAGGGAGCCAGGCGCGTTTGATCCCAGGGTCTGAGATGGAAGTGGTCGCTCAAAACCGGCTTCGGATCCGACGTGGAAGCGTGCACAACCGCGTGTCCAAACGGGGGCCGGGGCAAAGCTATGAGGTATGGGCCAAAAACTACCGAGTGGTCGTACGTGGCACCCAGTTCTCCGTTGCGGTGGACGATGGTGCCGTGGCAGTGGAGGTCACGGAAGGCACCGTGGAGGTGTTTGAGCACCCTGGGGTGGCAGAGATCACGGCGGAGGTGGCCATGGGCTCCTCGGAAGATGCCCCTGTCGCCCGTCTCCCCGCACCCGCCCGTTGGCGATCCACGGACGTCTCCCCGGAATACACCAGACGCGAGGCCCCTGGCGCAAGGCCGATGCCCGACGTTGCCTTTGCAAACGGCCAACGGGAAGTTCACGGCATCCATGGTTCCCTTCCGCGGGCCCTTATTGCGCCTGTGGTGCAACGTGGCTTGCCCCGACTTCAGCAATGCCAAGAAACCCATGCACGCGGGGGAGCCGCCCTGGAAGCTCGAATGCGAATGCGAATCCATGTGGGACAGGACGGAGCTGTAACCGATGTGGAACTCCGTTCGTCTTCACCCGTTCCTCCCCGGTTCCGTGCATGCATCCGAGGCCATGTCCTGCAATGGAAGTTTCCTGCGCCCATTGGGGGGGCCGTGGTCATCGAGCAACCCCTCCATTTCTCCGCAGAAGAATAGGCCAGGGCAGAATAGGACAGAGCGAAGAATAGAGCCGTGAGAAAGGGTGTATGGGGCAACAGGCCGACTGAACGTCCTACACCACCGAACCACGGGCACGACGCGCCGTTTTTTTGGGAGTTTCAAACGAGGCGCGTAGCGTGGCAAAGGTGGATTTTCGTCGAAGTGCGCCTGCCCTGGTTTCCCTGCTGTGCGTTTCTGCGGGACTTTGGGCCGGAGCGACCATGGCCCGGGGCACAACCTCGCCGCGTCAGGTATCTCCTGGCCCTATCCGTGCCGGCGCGACTCCGTTACACATGGATATTGCCCAGTGGTCTGCCCATAGAACTGTGGAAGGGCCGCCCCCCGTGCAAAAGGTGGTGGGGCAGGCCTGGCGTGGAATGGGCACCCTGACAGGCGCCACCTCCCGTCGAGCCCTGTTGTTCACATTCGACGACGGACCGCACCTTACCCATACGCCCAAGCTGCTGGATCACTTGGATCGTTATGGCGTGAAAGCCGTCTTCTTTCTTTCCATGTCGAAGCTTGGTGGCGGAACGAAACGACAACGCCAACAGCGCAGACTTGCCCAAGAGATCATTCGCCGTGGTCATGTGCTGGGCAATCATAGCTTCGACCACGAACAGCTCCCGTTGATGAGCGACGATCAAGTTCAGGACCAACTGGAAAAATCGGAAAAGGCCTTTGAGTCCCTTGTGGGAATACGCCCCAGGTTGTTTCGCCCTCCGGGCGGCGCCCGTTCTCCACGTATTGACGATTTTCTACAACGCCGTGGTTACACCACCGTATTGTGGAACCTAGGGAGCGGTGACGTGCAGGTCACCACCGCAGACGACGTGCTGCGCACCTGGCGCCGGGTGCTCCAGCGCCGTGAACAGGACCACGGGGAGCGCGGAGGCATTGTGCTGCTCCACGACATTCACGCCCATTCCGTGGAGGCGTTTCCACGAATCATGGACGATATTCTGCAGCGGAACTGCGCCCTGCTGGCGGAACGGGAAGAGCTCTATGACCTGGTGGACGATTTGTCGCTGTTCCCGGTGTCCCATCCGGGGAGCGCCCCATCCGATCTTCAATGGGAACAGCGCCAGGCCGAACTCCGTGAACGCACGGCGCGCCGTTGCCTCGCCCACGGTGGTTAGAGCTCATCTCAACATACGGTGAGACAACTCCCGCCGCGGCAACGTCTGTCAAAGGCGGGTGCCAAGCAATCGGTAGATCGGGAGTCCGTCTTCCTCGGCCCGGGATTCCCGGTTGGAGATGGAACCAAAAGGGTTGTGCGTCAGCTCCTGAACCTGAAAGTTCGGATGATTCTGGATCTGCAGGCGGTAGTCTTCTGCCCTCTCATGCACATCGGTTTGTACAAACACGGTGCCGCGGGGCTTGAGTAGACGCGACAGGTCGTCCAGGAATCCATGGGATACCACGCGGCGTTTGGCATGACGCTTTTTCCACCAAGGGTCAGGGAAGTGCACAAAGGCCCGCTCCAAACACGTGCCCGGTTCAAGCTGGTCGAGCACCTGGGCCACGTCCGCGGAGACCACCCGAATCGGTACACCCAGCTTCACGCACCGTTGATGGACCCGATACACCCATTTGCGTTTGACTTCCACACCCAGGATTCGGCTTTCCGGGGACGCTTCATGTCGCGCAAAAAGGGAGTCCCCTCGACCAAACCCCACGTCCAGCTCCAGGGGGCCATCCCCCCCAAACCAGGAATCCAGGTCCCAGGTGCCCTCGGGAGGAACCGGCGCGTCCGCACGATACATGGCTCGAACCGACTGCCCAGAAGAGTCTGCTGTGGAATGCTCCATCTCGCCCATGCCCCCTCATAGCGCGACTCCCGTTCCAGGCGAGGGTGCGCTTTTCTGCGAGGAATCTTGACCCCGCTGCACCGGCTGTCGTATCCATGGACAGGCCATTCAATCCAATCGAGGTATTCCAGGTGAAAGTTCTCGTCGCCGAAGACAGCGCAACCATGCGCGAGATCGTTAAAATTGTCCTTCAAGGAGAGGTGGGGGAGCTTCTGTTCGCCCACGATGCGGCCTCCGCCCTGGAACAAATGCGTGCCCAGTCCCCGGATCTGGCGCTCATTGATCAGACTCTGCCCGACGCCACAGGGATTTCCCTGTGCCAGCAACTCAGCCAGGACCCCGTGTTTTCTGGGACCTCCGTACTGCTCATGGCGGGTAGCCAGGCCGGGGTAGATGCCCAGGCCGCCCAGGCCGCCGGTGCGGACGGGTACATCGCCAAGCCCTTCGAAAGCCAAGAGCTTATCGATCAGGTGCAGGCGTTGGCCCCTTCTTCTGCCCAGCCGCAGGATTCCGCCCTTTCTGCCCCCGTGGGTACGCCCGAGGGAAATCAGTCTGCGGTGGTGCCCAGCCACACCATACGTGGCACGGGGGTCATGTCGTCGGCACCTCCCGCGCCCCCAAGCGCCCCATCTGCGCCACCCCCCGCTCCACCCGCCCGTCCTGCCCTGTCGGATCCAGCCCTGTCGGATCCGGCCGTAGTCGATCCAGCGATGGCCGATGTGGTCACCGCCCAGGTGGGTTCAGCGCCACAGGCCCTGCCCACGGGATCGATCCCCTCGCCAGCGCTGGAGGTAGATCCATCGCCCGCTCAGCTACCTGCAATCCAGGGCATGGAGCAGGAGCTTGGCAAATTAGGACTCACGGAATCCCAGCTCCAGGCAGTCTTGCAGCTGTCCCGAGGTGTGGTGGAACAGGTGGTCTGGGAGGTTGTCCCCGACCTTGCCGAGACCCTCATCCGCGAAGAGCTCAAACGTCTTACCCAGGCCTAGGCTGGGGCCCCTGGGCTCTCGAAGTGTGCGAATCTGTGGTAGCACTGCTGCCCCATGAGTACCCATGACGACAGCTCCAATGAACCCAACGCATTGGCCCATGCCGAGGGCAATCCTCTTCACCGCCCCTACGAACCCCTAGCCAACGAATCCCATTGGTACGCCCAGTGGATGGAACAGGGGTGTTTTGAGGCGTCCGAGGAGGTAGATGACCACCGGGCAACGTACGCGATTGCGATTCCGCCTCCAAATGTGACCGGTTCCCTCCATATGGGCCATGCATGCCGTGTGGCCTTCGAGGACGTGCTGGTGCGCTTTCACCGCATGTTGGGTCGCAATACACTTTGGATCCCTGGAGTGGACCATGCGGGCATCGCCACCCAGGTGGTGGTGGAAAGAAAACTCAAGGCCCAGGGAACCACACGCCAGGACGTGGGCCGGGAGGCATTCCTTGAGAAAGTTTGGGAATGGAAAGCGCAATCCGGGGGGAGAATCCTGCAGCAACTACGGGAACTGGGGGCCTCCTGCGATTGGAGCCGGGAACGCTTCACCATGGACGACGACTACAGCACCGCGGTGAAGGAGGCCTTCGTGCGTCTGTACGAAGAGGGTCTCATCTACCGTGGAACGCGATTGGTCAACTGGGACATCACGACCCAAACCGTACTCTCTGACCTGGAGGTGGAAAACGAAGAAGGGGTGGAGGGGGAACTGTTCGAGTTCGCGTACCCTGTAGAAGGCAGCGATGCAGAGGTGGTGGTGGCCACCACCCGGCCCGAAACCATGTTCGGTGACACGGGCATCGCGGTACACCCCGACGACCCCCGCTACACCCACCTGCACGGTGGTTTTGTGGTCCACCCCTTTGTGAACCGCCGTATTCCCATTGTCTGTGATGCAGAGCTTGTGGATCCTGAGTTCGGCACGGGTGTGGTGAAGGTCACCCCAGCCCACGATTTCAACGACTTTGCCACTGGCAAACGCCATGGCCTGGAGGAAATCAACGTATTGAATCCAGATGGAACCCTCAACGAACAGGGTGGCGATTTACAGGGAATGGATCGGTTCAAGGCACGGGACGCGGTAAAGGAGGCCCTGGAAGCGAAGGGGCTTGCCCGCGGTACCCGAAAGCACACGCTCACCCTTCCCCGTTCCCAACGATCCGGCACGGTGGTGGAACCCATGATCTCCACCCAATGGTTTGTGGCCATGGACGCATTGGCCAAGCCCGCAGTGGACGCGGTACGCGAGGGTGAGGTGAAAATCGTTCCGGAGGACTGGACCAAAACCTACTACCACTGGATGGAGAACATCCAAGACTGGTGCATCTCGCGGCAGTTGTGGTGGGGGCACCCCATTCCAGCCTGGCACTGCAAGGGCTGTGACCACGTCACCGTGAGTCGAACCACACCCACCGCCTGCGGCGGATGCGGTGGGGCAGAAATCACACCGGACCCCGACGTGCTCGATACCTGGTTCAGCTCTTCGTTGTGGCCTTTTGCAACCCTAGGTTGGCCGGAGAAAACCCAGGCGTTGAAACGTTTTTACCCCACCCAGGATCTGGAAACCGGCTACGACATCCTATTTTTCTGGGTGGCCCGCATGATGGTCATGGGCATTCACTTCATGGGAGAGCCGCCTTTCAAGCGGGTGTTGCTTTCTGGAATGGTCACGGACGAACGCGGCCAAAAGATGAGCAAGGTGAAGGGCAATGTCATCGATCCACTGGACGTCATCAAGGGGGCTTCCCTCGATGAACTGTTGGCCAAGGCGGAAAAGGCCGGGGCAAAAAAGGGCGGCATCCAGTACCTGAAAAAGACCTACCCAGACGGCTTTGCCACCTACGGAGCGGATGCCCTGCGCATGACGCTGCTAAGCTACTCCCCCCGGACCCGCCGCATTGCCCTCTCCATCAAACGGGTGGAGGGCTACCGTAACTTTGCCAACAAGCTTTGGAACTCTGCCCGCTTTGTATTGGATCAGGTGGGGGACGCAAAGCTAGATGCGTGCAACCCTCCCCAACCTACTCTCGGTGTGAACCAGTGGTTGCTCTCGACCCTGGATGACGCCGTGGAAAAGGCCACGCGTGCCATTGAGGAATACCGCGTGGATGACGCAGTGTTGACCCTTTACCACTTCGTGTGGGACCAGTTTTGCGACTGGGGCATCGAGTTTTCCAAGGCTGTTTTTACTGGGGACGACGAAACCCAGAAAACAGAAACTCGCCTCGTACTGCTGCACACCCTGGATTCCATTGTACGGGCGTTGCATCCCATGATGCCGTTCATTACCGAAGCCATCTGGCAGCGTATTCCCCGCGCCGGAAGCAACGCACGGCAGACCATCATGGTGGCCCCCTACCCCACGTCGAACGGTTCGAGCAATACCCAACAATCCTGGCGTGAAGAGGTGCCACTCATGCAAAATGTGATTCGCGCCGTACGCACGACCCGAGCTGAGCACGACATTCCTCGCCGCACGACCATCGACGTATTCGTGGCCACCAAGGACGCCACCCAGGCCCGCGCACTGGCCGAGGGCACGCCATGGATCCGCACCCTTTGCAACGCACACGTGCACATGGATAGTACCCCCGAGGGCTACACCGCATCCAACACGGTGCAGGGCATCCAGGTGGACATTCCCCTGACCGGCATTGTGGACCTGAGCGTGGAGAGGCAGCGCCTGGAGAAACAGAATGTAAAGATCGACAAGGACATCGCACTGCTGACCAAGAAGCTTGCCAACCCCAACTTTGTGGACCGTGCGCCACCGGAGGTGGTCACCGCCGACCGCGCGCGCCTTATGGAACTGGAACAAACCAAGCAGGCCAACCTGCTCGCCATGGGGCGGCTCGGTTGAGCACCGACCTATTCTAAGCCTACCCGTACCCGTAGCCTACGCGGAAAGAGAGCCTTCCAATCGAAGTAGCTTGCGCTTCCAGGAGAGGCCCCCGGTGAAGCCTCCGAGGGAGCCATCGCCCTGAATCACACGGTGGCATGGGACAAGGATAGGGATAGGGTTGCGGCCGTTGGCGTTTCCCACAGCCCGGGAGGCCCCCGGTTTTCCCAGCGCGCGCGCAAGGTCCCCGTAACTTGTGGTGGATCCAAAGGGAACCTGTCGCAACTGTGTCCACACGTGCTGCTGGAAAGCGGTGCCGTGGTTCACGTCCAGGGTGATATCCGCAAACGTTTCAGCCTTGCCCAGAAAATAGCGGCCCAGTGCCCTTTCCCAGGACGTGGGCAAGGGCTCACGTTTCCCTGGGATGTCCGCTGGAACCCGGTTGGAAAACCAGAGGTTCCGCAAACCCCGGCCAGACCATTGCAGCGTCAGTTCTCCAAAACCCTTTGCCTGGTATTGTGCCCAAGAAAGCTCCATTGCCATGACTTCCTCCCTACCTTTGCTACTACGTGCAATGCTGTGTTCTGTCGACCCCGATTGTTCCGCCCCATCATGGTCCCCGTCGTTTTGCTGGGGTGGCTTACGGCCTGCGGCACGAGCATCCGTTACAGTCACCAGGGCGAGCAATACTTTGAATCCTGTCACGATCTGGACCAGGATCCGGAAGCGACCCATCAAAAACGCCTGCGTTGCTGGCAGGCGTGGACCGAGCACTACGGCGCCCACCGCACCATTGAGGAGCGCAACCACGCCGAAACCCGTATTCAAGCGTTGGAGGGCAACGGGGATGCACCCCACGAGCCGGGCCCGCAGCCCCCAGGCAATGATCGTGCATCATTGGCTCCAGCGGACGCACAAGAAGCTCCTCTTGAAGTTCCAGTGACGACTCCGCCGGAGGATCATAGCCCCACCATGTTGCCCAACCCGACCCATGCCCCACGGGCGTGCATCGGAGTATGCGAGGCCAATCACGCCGACTGCAAGGCCCGCTGTTCCATGGAACGGGGAGAACCCTGCCGCGCCGCCTGCACATCAGAACGGCGCATCTGCAGCGCAGGTTGCCCCTAAAATCGAGCGAGAGCAGCGATCGATCTAGAGTAACTATCGAGCTAGAGCAGCTCTAGCTTTTTCATGGTTTCGCCACCACGCATGGAGGTGATCGACTCAAGGCCGGAGGTGACTTTGCCAAACACGGTGTGCACGCCATCCAGATGGGGCTGGGCTTCGTGACAGACG
This sequence comes from Polyangia bacterium, assembly GCA_030427835.1. Taxonomy (GTDB): domain Bacteria; phylum Myxococcota_A; class Polyangia; order Polyangiales; family JAUICN01; genus JAUICN01. Next base: position 91,722 of record JAUICN010000003.1, read on the forward strand.
AAGAACTGGCTTCCGCCCGTGTCCCGCCCCGCATGGGCCATGGAAAGGGATCCTGGCTCGTGCTTGTGGGGGTTGCCCGAAGTCTCACATTTGATTTGGTAGCCGGGCCCGCCGGTGCCTGTGCCCTCGGGGCAGCCGCCCTGGCTCATGAACCCAGGGATAACGCGGTGAAACGAGAGTCCATCGTAGAAACCCTCCCCAATGAGTTTGGTAAAGTTCGCCACCGTGCCGGGGGCCTCTCCCTCAAACAGTTCCAACTCCACTACCCTATCGTCACCCAACGTCATCCGTACATTTGCCATCTTCATTCCTCCTCAAAAGACCCGCCACGCTAGAAGCTTCTCCCGCAAGCGTCAATGGGCTTGGTCCCAATTGGCGCCCCAGCCATGATCCACCGTCAGCGGCACCTGGAGTTTGACCACCTGCTCCATGGCCTTCAGCACCAGCGATTCCACAGGTTCACGCTCCTGTTCGGGCACCTCGAGCACCAGCTCGTCGTGCACCGAAAGTACGATTCGAGTGGCAAACTCCCCCTGTACCAGGCCACGGCGCACATGCACCATGGCCTGTTTCATCACATCCGCCGCGCTGCCCTGGATGGGTGTATTTTTTGCGATGCGTTCGGCTCCCATCCGTGTGTTGTGGTTGCGGCTATTGAGTTCAGGAACCTGTCGTTTGCGACCCATCATGGTTTCCACAACGCCGCTCTTGCGTGCCGTTTCAAGCAACCCGTCAAAATAGCGTTGCACCCCCGCGTAGCGCTCAAAAAAGGCGTCGATGTATCGCTGGGCCTCGGCCCGGGAAATGCCCAGCCCCTTGGATAGGGCAAACTGGGTTTGCCCATAGATGACAGCAAAGTTTACGGTCTTCGCTCGGCTGCGCTGTTCATCGGTCACCTCTTCGACTGTGATATCGAAAAGCGCGGAAGCGGTTTGCGCGTGCACGTCATCGCCATGTGAAAACGCATTCACAAGAGCTTCGTCACCACTCAAATGGGCAAGAATTCGAAGCTCGATTTGCGAGTAGTCGGCCCGCAGCAGTACATGCCCAGGCTCCGCACAGAACGCGGTGCGCACCTGCCTGCCCAGGGGAGTTCGAATAGGAATATTTTGCAGATTGGGCCGAATGGAGGAAAGGCGCCCCGTGGCGGCCACCGTTTGTTGGAACGTGCCGTGAATCCTTCCTGTGGTGGCATCGATCTGCTCGGGCAAAGGATCCAAATAGGTGTTCTTGAGCTTGGTCAGCATGCGGTACTCCACGATGGCCTTGGGCAGGGGATGCAACGCGGACAGTTCCTCCAACACACTGTGATCCGTGGAGCGAGCGGTCTTTGTTTTTTTGACCACGGGCAACTGCAACTCATCAAACAGCACCGTTTCCAACTGGCGGGGTGAGCTCACCAGAAACGGATGTCCCGCAAGCTCGTGGCAGGTTTCCACCAGCCTGTCCGCAATGGTGCCCACCTCGGTGGACATCCGTTTGAGAATGTTACCGTCCACATGCACTCCGTCGCGCTCCATCTCAAACAGCACGTGGGCAAGCGGGGTTTCCAGCTGTTCTACCAGGTGGGCAGACGAGGTAAGGGGGGCCGGATCGGGGGGCGGATTCTCAGTCGATTCCCTGGGGGCCTGGGCTCGCCACCGTTGAATGCTTCGAAAGGTCATGCAGGCATCCGCCACCGGAGGTGTGGTCCCCGGGGGGGCAACCACGCCCAGGCGCTCTGCGAACACGGCCAAGTCATGGGTGGGCCTGGCACCGTCCGACACGTAGCTCATGAGGTCCACGCTCCACCAGGGCCGTTGTGCAAACGCCCCGTCGTTCACGTGAATGCCCCTACGGTACAACCACCACAGGTCCCGTTTGACATCCGTCGTCCACCATTCCCACCGGTGCTCAAACACACACCGGGTGAAAAAGCCCACGTCCATCCCCACGCGTGCCACGCGAAGCGCATCGCCCTCTTCCCAGCAGAGCACCGCGAAGTCCACCCCGTCGCCCCTCTTGTCATCCACCTTGCTATCCACAAGGCACACTGCCACCTCAGAAGCGTTCTGGAGACGTGTTTCCAGGGCCGGCAACTCGTCCGCGTTCACCTCCCACAGGTCGATGGTCCCACCGCCCGTCGCGATTTCCGCCTGTACGGCGGGCGTGTCCACCGCTTCCTGGGCCTGTTCGGCCAATCGCATGAATCCCAGTTCCTGAAACAGTGTTCCTAGTTTCTCCGCATCCCCCCCCGTCCAGGCAAGTGCGTCAAAATCCACCCCGGTGTCCAAATCGTCCTTGAGGGTAACCAACCTTCGGGACAGCCGTGCCTGATCCGCAAACTCCGTAAGGTTCGATTTGAGCTTCTTCTGGGTGAGGCCTTCAGCGCCCGCAAGTACGCCCTCCAACTTTCCAAACTCCCCCAGAAGTTTGACCGCGGTCTTCGGGCCGATCCCAGGCACACCCGGTACATTGTCGGAACTGTCCCCCACCAGGGCCAGGTAATCGCCCATCTGGTCCGGGCGGACACCGAACTTGTCTGCCACGTCGGCCACAAAGAAAGTGCGCTTACGCGCGGTGTCCAACATGCACACCCGGTCATCCACAAGTTGCAGCAAGTCCTTGTCCGAACTGACAACCGTCACCTGTGCAAATCGTTTGGGTGCCTGCGCAACCACCGATGCGATCAGATCGTCGGCCTCCATCCCCGGTTCCGCCAATGTGGTAACCCCGTAGGCCTCGAGCACCTGTGCGCAGCGAACCATCTGTTGGCTCAGATCCTCCGGTGCCGCGTCCCGGTTGGCCTTGTATTCCGAGTACATGTCCTCCCGAAAGGACCGGCCCGGGGAATCCATGGCCGCCACCAGCCCCTCCGGGTGATGCTCCGCCACCAGCTTGCGCAGCATCATCGTAAACCCACGCACCGCCTGGGTCGGTTCCCCCAGGGCATTCGTCAGGGGCGGCAACGCGTAATAGGCGCGAAACACGTACCCGCTCACATCCAATACAAAAAGCCCACCCCGTACGTCTGCCATCGGGGGCTGTTCCCACTCTCCCCGCCCGGCGTCAACACCAACCCCCACCGAAGGCCCCGGCGTGACCAAAACCTATTGTGTGGAATCTAAAATTAGACCGCGCAGATAATGTGCGGAATATAAATCCATGCCCTGCGTGCCCAGGCCAACCATGCTAAGCGCTGCCGCCAGCCAGATGTTTGAAGCACTAAGCAAAGGGTTCCGTTCCGCCAGGGACAAGTTGAATGGCGTCGTCACCCTCACCGAGGAAAACCTCGACGTTGCATTGAAGGAAGTGCGCGTGTCCCTGCTGGAAGCGGACGTGGAGCTCGGGGTGGCCAAGCAACTGCTTGCCCGCGTCAAGGAGCGCTCCCTCGGTGAAAAGGTGGACGCCGGAGAAGCCAAAAAGCGTGGCTTCCACATCGGACCCGCCGAGCAGTTCATTCGGATTTGCCAAGAAGAACTGGAAGGCCTCATGGCCTTTGAAGGGCCGCCCATCGCCTACGGTGATCGCAACCAGGTGACCGGCATCATGATGGTGGGGCTACAGGGGTCAGGAAAGACCACCTCCTCTGCCAAACTCGCACGTTGGCTTGAAAAAGAAGAGGGGCGAAAAGTGCTCCTGGTGGCCGCAGACACCCAACGCCCCGGTGCGGTAGAGCAACTGCAAACCCTGGGCGCCGCCATTGACATCCCCGTATTTGCCATTCCTGGTGGGCGCCCCACGGACATCTGCGAAAAGGCCCTGGCCGAAGCCAAAAAGCGCAAGCGCAACACCATTATCTTCGACACCGCAGGTCGACTCGCCATCGATGCGCCCCTCATGGAGGAACTGGGCGAAATCCAACGCCGGGTCACCCCACAAAACGTGTTGCTGGTGGTGGACGCCATGGTCGGCCAGGATTCCGTGCGCACCGCCAAGGGGTTCCACGAGCAACTGGGCCTCACCGGCGTCGTACTGACCAAGCTGGACGGCGACGCACGGGGAGGTGCCGCCCTTTCCATCAAGGAAGTCACCGGCGCCCCCGTGAAGTTCGTGGGCATGGGGGAAGGCACCGACAAGCTCGAACCCCTGCGCGCCGATGGGCTTGCCAGCCGCATTCTGGGGTTCGGCGACGTGGTCGGCCTGGTCAAGGACTTCGAAGGCGTCGTTGACGAAAAGAAAGCCGAAGCCGACGCAAAAAAAATGCTCCAGGGCCAGTTCACCCTGGACGACTTCCTGGAGCAGATCTCCATGATGCAGCAGATGGGGTCCATGCAGGATCTCATGGAGAAACTGCCCTTCTTTGCCGACAGCGTACCCCAGGGCTTCCAGTTCGATGATCGGGAGCTGGTGCGCACCAAGGCCATGGTGCACTCCATGACCCCGGCAGAACGCAACGACATTCAACTCTTCAAGCGCCATCCCAGGCGCCTCGACCGTGTGGCGAAGGGGTCCGGATCCTCTAAGAAAGCCGTGGCCGAGTTGCTGCAGCGGTTTGCCATGATGAAAAACATGTTGGGGGGCATCGGCCAGCAGGCGGGCAAGCTTTCCAAGATTCCTGGGCTCAAACAACTGGCGTCTGCCAACCGGCTCCGTGAGGCCATCCGCACCGGTGGCATGGAAGGCAACCCCATGATGGCCAACCTAGCGGAAGAGTTGTTGCAAGCGGCGGTGGTGGAGCAAGGCGGCGCCCCGAAAGCCCCTTCCACACGACAAATCGCAGTCTCTAAGGCAAAAAAGAAAAATTTGCGTAAGATGCAACGCAAGTCCCGCCAAAAGCGGCGCAAATAAACCATTGAGGTTCGGTCCGCCCGAGCTGCCGAACCTCAGGTAATCTCTGTGATGAATCACCTGGCGAAGATCTGGAGCACACAATGACACGTGAGACCCGCACATCCCCTCCACTTCGAGGCTGCGCTTCCAGGCGGACGGCTCCCCACACATGGATCACCGTCGGGGTCGTCCTTTGTGGGTTGTGGGGAACAGGTTGCGTTGAAAAGCAACGCCCCCTTTCCGCGGTGGAAAAATCCCAGCTCGCCACGTTTGTGAGCAAGCAAAAGCCCACGCCTTCCCATCGTCTGGATGTGGACCTGGATTCGAAAATCGCCCTGCTTGGCTACGATGTGACGCCTGCCCGAGCAAAACCCGGAGACACCGTGCAAGTCACGCTCCATTGGCACTGCAAGGTGGCCGTGGGCCACGGTTGGAAGCTCTTTACCCATGTGGCGGATGCTTCAGGCCAAAATAAACTCAATACCGATGGTGAAAGTTACATCCGCCGGGTCTACCCGCCCTCCCGTTGGAAAAACGGAGAGTACATCCGTGATGTCATGCGCCTCACTCTCACCAAGGATTGGCAAGGGGACGTGGCCGCCGTCTACACCGGGATTTGGAGGCGCGACGATCGCCTTGCCGTGTTGCGCGGCCCCCATGACGGAGACAATCGCGTGCGGGTTCTCTCCCTACCCGTGGAGGGGGGAGCCACCACCCCAGCGGCTCCCAAATCTCTCAAGGTAAGTTGGGTGCCGGACCTCGCACTTACCCTAGACGGAGAACTCAACGAGCTCGCCTGGCAAACCGCAGCCAAGACCGGAGCCTTCGTGAATACCCAAACCGGTGGCCCCGGAGCGTTTCACGCGGAGGCAAGAGTACTGGCCTCCGACGAGGGGTTGGTCATCGCCTTTGAGGTGGCAGATCAAACACCCAACGCCACCTACAACAACAAGGACGACCACCTGTGGGAACAGGACTGCGTGGAAGTCATGATCGATCCGGGGCGTGACCAAAAGAACTATTTCGAAGTTCAGGTATCCCCAACGGGCGTTTCCTTTGACACCTTTTATCCGCGCAGGCGGCACCCCCAACCCTTCGGTCATGTGGATTGGGACAGCCAGGTGCGTTCCGGTGTAACCCAGTCAAAGGAAAACGGGGGAACTTACACGGTTGAACTACTGCTCCCGTGGCAGGCCCTCCGTTACCGGCAAATGGCAACTACCCCGGTGGATGCAAGCCAAACACTGGGCCTCAACCTCTTTGTGATGGACAAAACAGATCAGGGCCAAAACCCAGCGGGCCAACGGGCCGTGGGCTGGTCACCTCCACGTGTGGGGGACTTTCATGCACTGAAACGATTTGGTGCCGTAACGTTTGTGCCCGCTTCCTAGAATCCACCATACCCCACACCAACCACACCATGTTTCGCACCCGTCCACTCGGCACCACCGCCTCCGCTCTCGTGCTCGCGGCCCTACTCGCCACCCTGAGTACAGGCGTATCCTTTGCCCACCGTTGGATGCCTGAGGATTGGGTTCATCTGGAGTCTCCCTGGACCCAGAGCGTGCAGGTATGGTTGGATCAACTCGCACCTGAAGACCGGCCCGCCACGGCCGCAATCCAGGGGGCCGAGGAAAAACCAGACGAACTCCGTTTGGAGGAACATCTTTCCCTCAACGCCGTTGTCTCCCAGTTTCACCGGCCCCTGGGAACCTGGCTTGTACTCTTTGCAGGGGCGCTCGTGGCCCTTCTGTACTTTCAGCATTTGTCCGTGGGCCGAACCACATTGCTTCGTACCCAGGTGGGCATTGTGGCCCTTGTCTGCATATGGAGTGCCCTGGCAAAAGCCACTGCACTCTGGGCCCCGTTTCACGTGACCGCACTGCCCATCGCAGCGCTCCCCATTTGGATTGTACAGTTTTTGGAACGCCGGGCCGCCCTGGTCATCGGCGCCTTAGCTGCACTGTTTGCCGCTTCCGCGGTCTCCTTTGAAATCATCACCCTCGCGCCATTGCTTGCCGCCACCTTTGGTGCCGTGGTTTCCGCAAAACACGGCCGTCCCGGCGTGGGTCGATCCATCCTACCGGTGGCCGTGGGGCTTATCAGTACCTCCCTTGCCCTCTTTACGTACCTCACCATGGTCGTGTTTCGTGGTGGAGCGGCGGCTCTTGCCCCATCTTTCGCTGCCTTGGGCGAGTTTCAGCTTGAGTCCGTTCCCGTCTCCCTTCTGTTGCTAGGCCCCTCGTCTGCATTGGTGGCCGTATTTCTAAGGGAACCTGCCATGGCCGTGCTGGGCGGAGTCACCCGGAGGCGCCTGCAACGCCTGACCGATCTGGAGCAGCCCGTGCTCCAGAAGATAGCCCAGGAGGCTCCGGGCACATGGGAACACTCCCGGGCCATGGCCAACCTTGCGGAAGCGGCCTCCCTTGCGGTGGGTGCCGATCCCCTGCTCACGCGCGTGGGCGCCTACTACCACGACCTTGGTAAAACCATTCAACCCAAGTACTTCGTGGAGAATCTGGATCTGGGTGAACCCTCTCCCCACGATGGCCTGGATCCTGACGTAAGCGCGGACGCGATCATGGCCCACGTGGTGCAAGGCACGCACATGCTGCGCGACGCGGGCATCCCAGAGCCCGTCATCGAATTTGCATACACGCATCACGGCACAAGCGTCATCGAATACTTCTGGCACAAGTGCAACGAACAGGGGAATCCCAAGAACCTTCCGGAGTCCAACTTTCGCTACCCGGGCATGAAACCCCGGAGCAAGGAAACCGCCATTCTCATGCTGGTGGATGCCCTTGAAGCCGGTGCTCGTACCGTAGATCCCCCCACCCGCCAGGGTTTTAACCAACTGGTACAACGGATAACCTACACCAAACTCCGCCAGGGCCAGTTGGACGACTCCGGCCTTGTCATGTCCGACCTGCGTATTCTCATGGAGCGCCTCACCGAGACCCTCGCCAAGGTGCACCACAAGCGCATCCCCTACCCCTGGCAAAAGCAGGGCAAAAAGGGTGGCGACACCTTCGCCTAGTCACAGTGCCCGAACAGGGCTAGTCGCGAAGATAGAGCGGGAACGGCAATCCACTTTTTGCCCGTTCCTTCTCTTCGTGCGCCAGCATTTCAATGAACTCCCCGGCAATGGATGGATCAAATTGGGATCCCACGCAGCGTTTGACCTCGGACACCGCGACCCCATGGGGCAAGGCACGCCTGTAGGCCCGGTCACTGGTCATGGCGTCATAGGTGTCCGCCACCGAAATAATGCGTGCCATCAAGGGGATGTTCTTTCCCTTCAAGCCGAGCGGATATCCGTGCCCGTCAAACCGCTCATGGTGCAAGTGCACGCCAGGAATCAGCGGATGCAAAAATGTGATGGGCTCCAGAATGTCCTTGCCGTACCCGGGGTGTTTTTTGAAAATTTCATATTCTTCCTGGGAAAGCTTTCCAGGCTTGTTCAGGTTCATGACGCACCCGATTTTCCCCACGTCGTGCATCAGGGCAGATTGGCGGACAATCTCCATTTCGTTTTCAGACATGCCCAGCCGTTCAGCAAGCATCTGGGCGTAGCTCGCCACCCGTTCAGAATGGCCTGCCGTGTACCGGTCCATCTTGTCGATGGCGCTGGCCAGGCCCCGAATGGTTTGATGAAACGTCCCCTTGAGATCCTCGTAGAGGTTTGCATTTTCAATGGAAGCCGCTGCCCGGTTCGCGATGATGGTGAGAAGCTTGCGTTGGCCCTCATCAAACAAGCGGCCGGTGGTGTAGCTTAGGGCACAAAGGTACCCACGCACTTCTCCCCGAATGCGCAATGCCACCGCCAGCAGGGATTCCGGGCGGACCACCTGCGTGTCGTCAGGCGGGCCCTGATCCTGTGCCCCGTCGTGGTTGCACAGAGGCAAAATGGCGGCCCCCTGCAGGCGCGCAAAAAAACTATCCTGAAGGTGGGACGCAAGGGACTCCGGCTTGAGATCCAGTAGGGATCGATGGGTGGGCACCCCCTCCTCGCTCCTTCGATCCGCCCGGGTAAAAAGCCCCCCCTCTCCGTCATCCAAATACACCATGACACGGTCGGATTGCAGCTCCCGCAGGACCGATTCCACTACCGCCCCAAGCACCTCATCCAATGAAAGGCTGGCCGTAATGGCTTCGCTTACCTTGTACAGGGAAACCGCCTCCCTCAACCGAAGGTTCTCCGCCATCAACCGGCGTTTTTCCAGCCCCCGACGAATGGTGTGGATCACCTCCTCCACCTTAAAGGGCTTGAGGATGTAGTCGTAGGCCCCTGCCTTCATGGCCCCAATGGCCGTTTCCACCGTACCAAACCCGGTCATAATAACGACCACCACGTCCGGCGCGTGATCCTGAATCGCCCGCAACAGCTCAAGCCCACCCATGTTGGGCATCTTCAGATCACTGAGCACCAGGTCGTAGTGCCCCCGTGACAACTCCAACAGCGCGGATTGCCCATCCCCCGCCGTACGGACGTCAAACCCCTCCAGGGTAAGAAAATCCGCCAGAATCTCCCGAATCACCCGTTCGTCATCCACCACCAGAACCCGCGGGCGGGTGGTCCCCGTGGCGGGTCCCCTCACGCGATTCTCCCCGGGTTGCCCTGTGGCCGGGGCCACATTGGGGACAGAGATCGGAGGTGGTGCCTGAATCGACGGGTGCGATCCATGGCTGTCACCGGGGCGCTGAGAAGCCACGATACCCAACTTAGCGCCAGCGGCACTCTGCTGTAAACGCGTTTTATGTTCCTACGGGTTCCCACCGCACGTCGGCCACAACGCCCCATTTTTCCGATCTTTGGCATTTTGCGGCGTCTCCAGGTCAGGACAGGAGTGACACCCCAGTTGACGGCCACCGAAGACCTCATTTACCCTAATAGAAATGGTTTTTTCGGACAGACCGCAGAGTTTGCCGATACCATGACAATACGGGCATGGACTCCGACATCAAGACACGGGTAACCCCCCTCGAGGAACTAAAAATGCCCGTACAGCGCGGGCATGATTGTCTCGTGGTGATCTATTCATCCGACGGGCGCATGTTTGGAAAACGCCATGTGTTAGGCGACCGGCCGGTGACCCTAGGCCGGGGAAGCGAAAATACCATCGTATTGGAGAACGACAGCGTCTCTCGCCGCCATTGCCGCGTAGAAAAGCGGGGAAGCACCTACCATGTGGTGGATCTGGACTCCACCAACGGAAGCTACGTGAACGACGAGCTTTCCAAGGAGATTCAGCTTCGTCGGGGCGATCAACTCAAGGTGGGGGACAGCATTTTCAAGTTCCTCAGCGGTTCGGACGTGGAAGCCCAATACCACGAAACCATCTACCGTATGACCATCGTGGACGGGCTCACGGGCGTCAACAACAAACGCTACCTCATGGATTCCCTGGAACGGGAGATCCCCCGCGCCCGCCGGCACGCCCGACCACTATCCATGGTCATGTTTGATATCGATCATTTCAAGAAGGTCAACGACAGCTTCGGTCACCTGGCGGGGGACTATGTCCTCAAGGAAATGGCTGGAGTCGTCAAAGCCCGCCTGCGGCCCGACGATATTCTAGGGCGTTATGGGGGCGAAGAGTTTGCCATCCTGTTGCCCGAAACCAGTGTGCAGGGGGCCATCACCATCGCTGAAGAACTCCGCAAATTGGTGGCAGAACACCGGTTTATCTTCGAAGGGGAGACCATTGAAAGCACCATTTCCCTGGGGTGCGCCCAACTCCAGGACGGGTGGGATGCCCTCAACTTTATCAAAGTGGCGGATGAACAGCTCTACGCCGCAAAGCACGCCGGTCGCAACCAGGTATGCGGCTAGGCCGGCCTCAAGGCGCTAATTTTGTTGGAATTTCTCCAATTTAGATCCGCCCAGTCAACCCAGAGGAATCAAACCTACAGTGTGGTTTAATGTAGGATAGTTGGCGGGTTTCCCCATCCCGACCTAACCTTGGGCCCATGCGTGCAACTGAGGAACACTCCCCCTGTCCCACCCGCCCTTCTGTATCGGCGGCCCCCTATTCACCGTGGTGGACGGTGACCGTACTGGCACTCACTGTGGCGTTGCTGCCACAGCATGCCCGCGCCGAAGCAGAACGCGCCGCCGATCTGGAAACGAACCCATCTTCCCTCAGGGCCCCTGCCCTCTCCCTGGAAGCCGGGCCCGATCTTGAACCGATGGTAAGGCACTACGCCTACTCCGAGCATGGCCGGCGATCCTTTCAAACCTGGCTGCAGCGGGCGGCTGTCTTCCAACGGGAGGTGCGTCACGCCCTGGCCACGGCCGGAGTGCCGGAAGATCTTTGGCTTGTGGCCATGGTGGAGAGTGGGTACGTGCCCGACGCCCGCTCCCCCGCCAACGCCGTGGGGCTCTGGCAGTTCATGTCGCCTGTGGCCCTGGAGCACGGACTGCGCATCGACCGATGGGTGGATGAGCGCATGGACCCCACCCAGTCGACCCGGGCCGCAGCGAAGTACTTACAGGCGTTGCACGAACGTTTTGGAACCTGGGAACTGGCCCTGGCCGCGTACAACATGGGTCCCTCCGCGTTGATGCATTCCATTCAGAAGTACAATACCAACGACTTTGAAAAACTGGCGACCCTGGAGGCCGGCCTTCCCCATGAGACCGTCCAATACGTGGCCCGTATTGGTGCCTGCATCGTAGTGGCCGCCAATGCAGACCAGCTTGGCTTCACCTTCGATTCTGCGGCGCCGTCTCCCTACACCGAGGTATCGGTACAACCGGGAACATCCTTGGCCCGCCTTTCCAATGTGCTGCGTGTGGACATGGAAGAGCTGAGTGCCCTGAACCCCTCCTTGAAACGGAACCGTGTCCCACCAGGGGGGCAACGATTGGTGGTCCGCATTCCAGAGGCCGCCACAGAAGCGGTAAGCAATCCCCATTGGATGGAGCACGCTGCGCCTCACCTGGGGGAGCACCGTTTGCGCTTTGGAGAAACCCTCTCCGATGTGGCCAAGCACTACGGGGTATCGACCCGTAGGTTGGCAGAGCTCAACGATTTTCACCAGAATGAAGAAGTTCCCCACGGAACCTTCTTGCTGGTGCCTCCCTCCACCCAGCCCCAGGTTGAACAGTCCGCGTGGGTCGTGGCGGTACCGACGCAAGTCACCGCGCCCTCCCAGCGTTCTCGCCTGTTCTTCAGGGTTCGTAAGGGCATGGATCTCAAGTCCATTGCCGAGTTCTTTCAAGTGACGGAGCGAGAGCTGGAAGTTTGGAATGAAATCGATCGTGACGCGCACCTCCATGAGGGGATGTTTCTTCAGGTATTCGCGCCCATCACCGCTCCGGTGGAACACGCCATCGTGAAACGGCAAGACGAAGTGCAGCTTTTCGATCGGGGCTCGGTCGACTTTCTCGAATACTACGAAGCGTCCCGTGGGCGCGTGCGCCACACACACCTGTGTGAAGAGGGGGACAGCATGGAAGCCCTGAGCAACCAGTACGGTCTCTCGGTGGGATCCATCGCCCGTATCAACGGGATCTCCCGTCGCTCAGACCTCGAAGAGGGGCAGCCCGTGGTGGTCTACGTGGAAAAGGAAAACGCACCTCTCGCGGCGAAGCTGCAAGAAGTCGCCGAGCAAGACGCACCCCTGGCGGAAGGGGCCGTGGAGCCTGAGGAGTCCCTGGAGTTGGACGATCCGGTCGAAGCCACGCCAGAAGCGATTTAGAACCGGTGAAGCCCATGCCCCAAAGGCCGCTCCATCTGGGGCCCCTGAAAGTGTGGCCACCGGTGGTGCTTGCGCCCATGGCAGGCGTCACAAACGCGCCCTTTCGTACCCTCTGTCGGGGCTACGGCGCGGGCCTCTATGTCAGTGAAATGATCACGGCCCGTCCCCTGGTGGAGGGCAACGCCAAAACCCTCAAGCTTTCAGATTTTGCACCGGGGGAAAGCCCACGCAGCCTGCAACTCTACGGGGTGGACCCCCACTACGTGGGCCTTGCGGTGGAGCGACTGGTGGGCGAAGGGCATATCGATCACCTGGACATGAACTTCGGTTGCCCCGTTCCCAAGGTCACACGGCGAGGCGGTGGATCGGCCATTCCTGCGAAACCCAACCTACTTCGTAACATCGTGCGTGCGGCGGTGGCCAACGCGGGAAACGTTCCCGTGACGATCAAATTTCGAATGGGGATCAACGACGATTGGCTCACCTATCTGGAGGCCGGGAAAATTGCCCAAGAAGAGGGGTGCGCGGCGGTCGCCCTGCACGCTCGAACCGCGGCCCAACTCTACGACGGTCAGGCCCGTTGGGAGGCCATCGCAGCCCTCAAGGATCATGTGCGTTCGATCCCCGTGCTTGGCAACGGCGACATCTGGCAAGCGCAAGACGCCAGGCGCATGATGGAGCAAACCCGGTGCGACGGTGTGGTCGTCGGGCGTGGTTGCCTGGGCCGCCCATGGCTTTTTCGGGAACTGGCGGCCTTGTTCGAGGGCAAGCCCTGTCCCCCTACTCCCAATCTGGGTGAGGTCTGCGACGTGATGATCCGCCACGCCCAGGCCCTGGCCGATTGGATGGGTGAGCCGATGGGTGTACGGAACTTTCGGCGCCATGCCACCTGGTACACCAAAGGGTTTCGCAACAGTGCGGCACTCCGCCAGATCCTCGTGAACGCCAACACCATGGAAGACCTCCGGCAGGCCCTCTCCCAGGTGGATCGCACAGAACCCTTTCCCGCAACCGCACTCCGCCTATCCAGAGGAAAACGGGCAGGTACCCAACGGGTGGCGTTGCCCGAAGGGTTTTGGGAAACCCGTCACTCCTCTACCGTTCCAGAGGGTGCCGAGCAGGCAGGATCAGGCGGCTAGACCGCAGACTCTTACCCACGTTGTCGGGTTGCAAGCATCACCACATTGTCTGGGGTCAGGTCCCCATCGGCAGCAGCGGCACGGTCGTTCAACAGGGGCTCTAGCTGTTGGGACGGCATCGGCCTCCCCAGAAGGTAGCCCTGGGCCACATCACAACCAAGTCCCACCAGGGCATCCAACTGCTCCTGGGTTTCCACTCCTTCCGCAACGGATTCGAGCCCAAGGTTCTGGGCAAGCCCGATGATGGCCCGTGCCACCATGGATTCCTGTTCCGTCCCCTCCAGGCGCTGCACAAAAGACCGATCGATCTTCAATCGATCCATGGGAAGCGAATCCAAATAGCGCAGGGACGAATACCCGGTACCGAAGTCGTCCAGGGCGAGTTTGACCCCCATGTCCCGCAGGGCCTCCATCACACGCACGCTGCGTTCCATATCGTCCAAAAACACCCCTTCGGTAAGTTCCAGCTCCAGTTGGTCCGGGGCAATGCCCACCCGAGAAATCACGTCGCGCACACCGGGAACGAAATCCGGGGACTGAAACTGTTTGCCCGAAACATTCACCGCCATTCGAAGCCCATGGAAGCCCTGCCGTTCCCAATGGGACAACTGCAGGCAAGCCTCCTCCAGGACCTGTCCACCCACCGAAAGGATCCAATCATTCTTTTCTGCCTGGGAAATAAACTGGTCCGTACGTCCAAGGCTTCCGTCCGACCGGTTCCAACGCAACAGGGCTTCCACTCCCAGGATACGGCGACTGCCCAAATCCACCTGTGGTTGATAGTGAAGCGTGTAGTTCCGCGCTCGCACAGCCTCCTGTACCTCGTACTCCAGCCCAAGGTGTTCACTCACCTTGCGGTTCAGTTCTTCGGTGTGAAACAAAAAGCGGTCGCCACCCTCCTGCTTTGCACAATACATTGCCGCGTCTGCCCTTCGCATGAGCCCCTGGGCCACGTTGCCCTCACTGCCATCGTCCTCCTGGAAAGGGAACACACTGATACCAAGCGTGGTGGAAACCGTAACATCGGATCCACGGATGCGATGGGGGATCCGGCCCACGCTACACAACCGTTCGGCCACCTTGGATATGGTGGCGGCATCCGTCACTCCCTCAAGAAGTACGGCAAACTCATCACCCCCAATACGGGCCACCTGATCCGTGGGACGCAAGCACTTCAACACCCGTTCTGATAGCGTTCCCAGCACCCGATTCCCCTCCTGCCGACCAAAGGATTCGTTGATCAACTTCAGCCGATCCACGTCCATCAGGATCACGGCGCCAGTGGGGATCAACCGACCGGATGGTGTTGGGGAGCCGTGTTCTTGGGTCGGCTTTTTAGGCCGGCTTTGTTCCACCGCCCGGGACAACTTCTCCAGAAACCAATCCCGGTTGCCAAGGCCGGTAAGCCCATCGCGGTGAAGGCGTGCATCCTGGGAACATTGGGCTCGACTGCGCTCCACCGCATGCCGGAATCTCCGCGCCAACTCCTCAGCCGCCACATGGTGCCAAGAGAGGTAGTCCTGTCCGCCGCGCCCAAGTACCATGAGGGCTCGCTCTTCCAGGGTTGTCTTCTGAATGGTTTCATCGGAGGGGTGCGTATTCTGTGGATTCACTTCCCCATCGACGACCACCACCGGCACCTGGGGGGCCCACCCCAGAACCCTCCCAAGGAGCTCCATGCAGTCCGTCTCCACTCCCATGCGGACCACTACCAGATCAGGGTTTCCCACAGAAAATGCGTCCTCCACACCCAGCCCGGGGTCTGCACTACACAGCGTCCAGGTGACCCCCAAACGCCCCGTGAGTCGCTCACCGAGAACCTCCGTAAAATGGGACGACCCGTCCCACAGAAGAACCCGTATTTCCTCCAAGAAAGCCACTATTAATTCAAAATTACAGAATAAACGCACTTCTGTAAATAGGGACGTTCAAGAAGTCACCATTTAGGGGCGCCACGGCCCCCGGCCCGTGCCTCCGGGTACCCATGAAACCAGCCAAAAGTTGGCTCATTCAAGGGCTCTGGGGAAAAACTGCGCAAAAAACGGTCTTGCCAGGTTCGGATGTCCAGGAGAGCTCCCCGCCATGCCCTGCCACGATGGACCGAACAATGGGCAAGCCCAGGCCAGGTCCCGAACCGTGCTCCAGGACCCCGTCCGGTAAACCGGGGCCCGAATCCTGTACACGCACAAACAGGTCGCCCTCGTTTCGACCCACCGTGAGCGCGATGTTGACCCAACCCTTGCCCGCTGCTTGCACCGCATTGCGCACCAGGTTGTGCACCACTCGGGTCATACCATTGGGATCGAACTTCGCTGCCGTTCGATCCTGCAGATCCAGCACAAGTTGGCTTCGGCTCCCGAACACGTCCTGCAAGGACCGCATCATCTCCTCAAAAAAGGGCTGCAAGTGAACCCTTCGAACCCACAGCTCCTGCTCCCCCCGGACATAGGCCAGGGTTTGCTGGCTCATGGATTCCACAAACTCCAACTGCCGAAGTGCCCGGGCCGCAAAGTCATAGCGGGTATCCATATCCGTTTCGTCCCGCATAAGCGAAAGGTAACCGCGCACCACCGTAAGAGGTGTCCGTAGATCGTGAAGGACATGGGCAAGAAAGCGGCCGACATCCTCCATACGCACCTCACTCGTCAGGGGGAGTGACCCTGCCGGGCCCTGCCCTTGCACGGCCGCCAATTCCTCCGTGGGCAACGCGTCCTTCTTCAACGTTTCAACGTTCAAGCTATCCCCGGGGCACATGGGCGCCTCCGGTCAACTCCCTCTCAAATCCTTCGGGCGTGCCCGATCGGGTCATACTCCAACCCTCCGCTGCACATACCTCCTCGGTGACGTTCCAGAGCTCCTGGAACTGCGCCGATGGGCACCCCAACCACAGACCGTTGCCGTTGCCATATACCAGCGCCAGCCCCTCGTAGCCGTCCATGAGAAACCGAACCCATTGATGTTCGTGAACCGGCACTTCCAGTTCAACCCATGTGAGTGCGTGATGGATCACGATCCGTGAACCACCCGGTAAACGTTCAGGGGTTTTGCCTTGCCCTTCACTTGGGTGGGAGGGAGCAGTTCGCATTCAAAGCTGTCGCGAATCCGATCGTAGGTGGATTCTCCCACAAGGATCTCGCCCGGGCCCGCCTTGGAACACAAACGGGCACCCGTGTTCACCACATCGCCAATCACGGTGTACTCCAGGGCACGGCTGCTCCCAAGGTACCCCGCGACCACTTCACCGCTGCTGATCCCAGCACCCACTTCCATGGGGGGTTCGCCGCGGCGAGTCCGTGTTTCGTTGAGCACCTTCAAGCATTCAAACATTTCCACGGCAGTTCGCACCGCCCGTTCGGCATCGTCCACGTGGGACACGGGGGATCCAAACAGTGCCATAATCTCGTCGCCCACGAACTTGTCCAGGGTTCCCTCGTGGCGGAAAATAATTTCCACCATCTGTTCAAAATATTCGTTGAGCATGTCCACAATACTTTGGGGGGAATGGGCTTCTCCCATGGCCGTGAACCCTCGAATGTCTGTAAACAAAATGGTGGTGTCCCGAAGCTCGCCGCTCTTCTGTATCTCCACCTTTCCGCTCACCACCTGCTCGGCAATGGCCGGCGACAAAAGGCGTTCAAAACGTTGGCGGGTGCGTGCTTCCCGTTCGAGTTTTCCAGCGAAGAGGCTGTTTTGTACCGCGATGGCGGCTTGGTTGGCGATGTTCTGAAACAGCTCCAGGTCCTTGTCCGTGAACGCATTGGTGGCCACCTGGGAATCCACCACCAACATGCCCAACACCTGCCCCGAGTACAGCAGCGGCACCGCCATGGTGCTGCGAATGCCCTGCATGATAATGGAGTGCGCTCCCTCGAAGCGCGCATCCATGGAGGCGTCACTGGACAGAATGCCCGCACGGTCACGCAGAACTTCGGACGTGATGGTACTGGAGAGCACCACCTCCTCGTCCTTGCCGTCGCGGGAACGCACACATACCGGGTGCAATGCACCCTCCCCGCGCAGCCCACCCTCGGTTTCGATTCCGCTGCCCGCCCACAGGGCCTCATCCGCCGTGTGCAGCAACACGACCCCCCGATCGGGCTTCAGGAGTTGAAATGCGCAGTCCAGAATCTTCTCGCTGAGTTTACGGATATCCAGTTCCACGCCAATCGTACGAATCACCTCGTAGCTCACCCGAAGTTTTTCGTAGTCCGATCGAAGGTGAGACTCCGAAGTCACCTGGGTCTCAGGCTGGAATGCCTGATCCACAATCGGCTGAATGCGGCTGTGGATGTGGCTCTCCACCCGTTGCGGTGAAAGCGTCACCCGGGATCGATCCCCCTCAGGTGCCTGGGATTCCACCGTATCCCCCGCGGCCTCCGGATCCCGGCGCCTGTGGTCGCCTGAGTCTTGAGCCTTTTGCCCTTGGCCTCCACGCAACACCGCACCGCGGGCACCGCCCACCACGACTCCCGAGGAGACCTTAGGTGAAGGGGACTGCGAAGGGCCGCGGTCCTCCGCCTGAAACGTGATTTGGGTTGATCCCATGCTAAACACGTCCCCAGAACGGAGTGCATGGGTGCCCACCCTGTCCTTGCCCATATAGGTACCGTTAAGAGACCCCAGGTCCTTGAGAACCCACTGCCCGTTCACCTGATCGATATGGCAATGCTCCTTGGACACAATACGATCCAGAATCTGGATCGTATTGTCGGGGTGCCTGCCAAGCTTATTGTGGGCCTCGAGGGTTTGTTTACGGGTGCCCTCCGGTCCCTCGATCACCAAAAAAGCCATGGTCCTGCGTCCAAGGCTATCTGGCCCAGGCCATCCCTGTAAAGCGCTGAAATCACGAGCATAGGGAACCGCAGAATCTTGCGACGGCCCCGTGGCGGGTGGTCGTCAAAAACCGTTCAAAAGACGGCGAGTCCAGGTCGAATTGTCATCAAGTTGTTGTCACCGGCGTCGCACCTGCTATTTTCTGCCTCCAACGGCCAGCCCGGCTGTTAGAAGTCACCAGGACGGATTCCCCAAGAGGCACCATGGCACGCGTTACCGTAGAAGATTGTCTAACCCACGAAGAAAATCGCTTTTCCTTGGTGGTCCTCGCCTCCCAACGTTGCAGGCAACTGGCCCGCGGCGCCTCATCCACCGTTCCCAGCAAAAATCGCTCCGCCGTCACCGCCTTGCGTGAAATTGCCGCAGAAAACGTCTACTACAATCGCCCCGTGGAAGGTGCGGTCCGCGAGTACATTGCGGAAGAGAAGGCCTGGGAAGTAAGCCTGTTGGAAGGTGGCGGCCTCTAGGAGCCCGGTCCGAGAGGAGCCTTTCAGGAGAATGCTCCGATGATGGGTGACTCACGGTTACAAACGTACCCGGTGCCCAAGCCCAGCCCTGTAAAGACGTCTCCAGTACCGTATCCAGTGCTCCCAGTGGTGCCCTGAACGGTCCTGGGGGGTGGTCATTTCCTGGTATTTTAGAATATTGAGCGCAGCTCTGTGCGCATCTCGATAACGTGTGCCCACACCGTTGCCGGCACCGTCCATGAAGGTCACGCCTCGGAATAGCCAGCGGCGCACACGGAGGCTATGGGAGTGCCATTCCCGGTCGGGCCCCTGATGTTCCGCCATTCCCACGACGTATTTGTCCAAATCGGCCTGAATTTCAAGCTCAATACCCCTCACCTGCAAACCGTGCCGGTAGCGTTGTTCAAGCATCAACAGGTGGCTCACGCCCTCAACCAACAGGCACAACCCCTGACGTGCTTCAGGCGTACTCCAGGGGTTGCTCGATGCCTGCATCAGGGCCCTTAGCGGACCGTCGGCCAGGAAAAGCCCAAGTTCCAGGTCTTCTCCACGTTCTACAGCGATCACCACCTCTCCCCGTTGAAGTTCCTGCGGTGGAATCCACCGTTGGGCCCGGGTCGGGGAACAGAGCAGATCTCCTACGGTAAGCCCACCCCCCACGTCGTAGAAGCCACACAACCAACGGTAGGTCGTTTCCACGGCGGACCGACGAAACCGCTTCAGATCCGTACCTGCCTGAAAACGGAGTGGGCCCGCAATCGCGCGGGCCGGAGACGATGTTTTGGAGACTGTCGGGGTCGAGGTCACTGGCGGTCGCCACCTTGGGATCCGTTCGTTGGCTCGCCCTGAAACATAGTGGACGGAAATAGACCGTGATCCCTGAGTTTTCGAAGTGCTGAAGCAGAACCGCTTCGCCGCCAACGATCGTACAGTTTCACCACTCCCTGGGGCCCCTGCACCGTTTCCACCTCACACACGTCCTGAAGTGTCATGGAAATGGGCACAAAACGTACTGCCAGGGAAGCATACACAGAAGAGGTAGACCGGTTGCCCGAAAGCTGTTGTGCACAGAGGTATGCTCGTCTTCCCATGGACGCCACGTATCGTTTGCTGATACCTTTTTTCTTTAGGTGTTCCCCGAAAAAGCCAGAGGAATATAGGGTGATATCCCCTAAATAACGAAATCTTCGAAGTTTCTCGGGGCGATCCTCTGGCTCGAGCGCCTTTCTCCATTGAAAGGCCAGGGGAGTCTTCAAATCCACCATGCCCTTTCCCAGGGCAAATCGGGAAAGCATTCCAACCACGTACTGGCGGGCCGCATCGTCCAGGTCCACGCCCCTATCTTCCAATGCCCGGTGGAGCCGCTCATGAAAAAAAGACTGCAGGTCTGGTGAGAGCACGATCGAAGACCGCGGCGCGCTTGAGGGTCGAGGAGCCATACTCAAATTGTAGCCCAAACGCATTTGTACATGCCAGACGAACAAGAACCACGCCCAGGCCAAGCTTCTTCGTTTCCCAGGGGTTGACGTGAGAATTCCGCGATTTATGGTGCCGGCCTCAGCACTCGGCTAGGTCGAGTGCTAACAATCGGTGTCGCCGGTCCACGGGGATGGGCACGCCAAAGAATCCAATCGACTAGAGAAAATAGACCAAGGGAGGCAAACATGGCCATTCGACCATTGCAGGATCGTGTACTCGTGAAGCGTGTCAAAGAAGAAGAGAAGACCAAGGGTGGAATCATCATCCCGGATTCTGCCAAGGAAAAGCCCATCGAAGGCAAAGTCGTGGCCGTGGGCAACGGCAAGGTATTGGAGTCCGGCCAGTCCCGTCCGCTTGAGGTCAAAAAGGGCGACCGCATTCTCTTTGGGAAGTACAGCGGCACCGAGGTCAAAATCGAGGGTGAAGAACATCTCATCCTTCGTGAGGACGACATCCTCGGCGTAGTCACCAAGTAGTCGTTCACCACCGAACAAGGAGCATTCCATGTCTGCAAAAGAAATCGTTTATGATACCTCCGCCCGGGATCGAATCCTATCGGGCGTCAACCAACTCGCCAACGCGGTAAAAGTCACCCTCGGCCCCAAGGGTCGAAACGTGGTGATCGAAAAGAGCTTCGGTGCCCCCACTGTCACCAAGGACGGCGTCACCGTGGCCAAGGAAATCGAACTCGACAACAAGTTCGAAAACATGGGCGCCCAGATGGTCCGCGAAGTGGCCTCCCGAACCTCCGATGTGGCAGGCGACGGAACCACCACAGCGACGGTTCTAGCTCAAGCCATCTTTCGAGAGGGAACCAAGATGGTGGCCGCAGGTCACAACCCCATGGAGATCAAGCGCGGTATCGACGCCGCCGTAGTGTCCATTGTGGACAAGCTTGGAAAACTCTCCAAGGCCACCAGGGATCCCAAGGAAATCGCCCAGGTAGGAACCATTTCCGCCAACGGCGACACCACCATCGGCCAGATCATTGCGCAAGCCATGGAAAAGGTGGGCAAGGAAGGCGTGATCACTGTCGAAGAGGCCAAGGGTCTCGAGACCGAACTGGAAGTCGTGGAAGGCATGCAGTTCGATCGCGGTTACCTCTCTCCCTACTTCGTCACCGATTCCGAGCGAATGGAAGCCGTGCTTGAGGATGCGTATATCCTCATTTGCGAAAAGAAGATCTCCAACATGAAGGATCTTCTTCCCGTACTTGAAGCCATTGCCCGTCAGCAACGTCCCCTCGTGGTTCTTGCCGAGGACGTGGAGGGTGAAGCCCTTGCAACGCTCGTTGTGAACAAGCTTCGTGGCACCCTCACCACCGCCGCCATCAAGGCTCCTGGTTTTGGAGATCGTCGTAAGGAAATGCTCAAGGACATCGCTGTGCTTACCGGCGGCCAGGTGGTCAGTGAGGACCTTGGCATCAAGCTCGAGAACATCACCGTGGCAGACCTGGGCCAGGCCAAACGCATCACCATCGACAAGGACAACACCGTGATCGTGGACGGTGCTGGGAAAAAGGCCGATATCAAAGGTCGCATTGAAACCCTTCGTCGGCAGGTGGAAGAAACCTCCAGCGACTACGACAGGGAGAAACTCCAGGAGCGCCTTGCCAAACTTGTGGGCGGCGTCGCCGTGGTTCGCGTGGGTGCGGCCACCGAGGTGGAGATGAAGGAAAAGAAGGCGCGCGTGGAAGACGCCCTGCACGCCACCCGTGCCGCGGTGGAAGAGGGCATCGTTCCTGGGGGAGGCGTGGCACTCATCCGTGCCCAGGCCGGCCTTGAAAAGCTGGACGTGCCCGAGGAACAGCGTGTGGGCGTATCCATCCTTCGCCGTGCCATTGAGGAGCCTCTCCGACAAATCGCTCACAACGCAGGCCTTGAGGGATCCATCGTTGTGAACGAGGTCCGCAAGGGCAAGGGCTCCTTCGGCTTCAATGCCGCATCGGAGACCTATGGAGACCTCATCGAACAGGGGGTGATCGATCCCACCAAGGTCGTGCGCACGGCCGTGCAAAACGCTTCTTCCGTGGCGGGGCTCATGCTCACCACCGAAGCGTTGGTGGCGGACGCTCCCAAGGTCGAAAAGTCTGCCGCGTCCGGGGCCCACACCCACGGCGGTGGCATGGACTTCTAGTCCGGCTCTCCCCATCAAAAAAAGACCGCTACAGGTTCCTGTGGCGGTCTTTTTTTGTATTCAATGGCCAAACCAATCTAACGAACCGCACGGATCCCAGAGTGGATACGTGCGCCCCGCCGAATGGCCTCCACGAAACCATCGGCAATCTTTCGGGATCCAGCGCGAGTAAGGTGCCTGTAGTCCACGGTCAACAAACGCGGGCGCCCATGGTACCAGCGATGGGCAGACCCCTGACCACCCATGAACTCGTAGGTACTGTAAAACGCGCATCCGGCATTCAGGGCGGCCTGTTTTTGGGCAGCCACCACACGGGGAGTACGCGTCAGGGATCGAATCGTGGAAGTACCTTCGTGCACCTCCCCGGCATCCGTTACCGACATCACAAGGCAAGAACGGGCCGTAGCCTTAGCCACACCATCACGGCTCAAGGTGGGTAGGCCTGAAACCAACGCGCCAGAAGCCGTGCGAAGTGCTTCGGAAAAATCCCGAACAAAGGACTCCCTATGAAAGGGCATGGACTCGGATGCCACGTCGTTTCCACCCATCCAAAACACCACAAGGTCAGTGCCCATGGCGTCCAACTGTGCCCGCCAATGGTCTTCGTCGAAATTCCGCAGGATTCGAGTAAACGCCCCCACCAGCGCCAGCCCATCCACGATCACACCTGGGCCGCGATTTTCAAACGAAACTCCCAGAAAATCCACGTTCCCCTTCCGTACCCGCACGTCCATCTCCCGAAGTGGCCCGTGAGTTGTTTGGGTTTCCACATGCAGTGCCCCCCCGACCGTTGGGCTCACCGAGACCCAGTCGGTCTGATTGCGGGCCGTGTTGGAAAAGGCTCCCTGAGAAGTATTGTGCCGAAGATAAAAAATCCGCGCACGGTCCACGGGAGATTCCAACGAAAACTGCACCCGTGCACCTGGGGCGCGGCCCAAGGAGCGCACACCACCCACCCCGTAGTACCCGTCCTCAAGGCCCCCCCGGTTCACCACCGACGTTCGCCACCGGCCCGAGGTCTCCCATCGCACGTTCTGGTGTCGCTGGTACTGCCATCCGGGCGTCATGGTCATGAACCCCTTGCCGCCATCCCCCAACACCTGACGTAAACGTCCTCTCACCCATGCGCTGAAACGATCCGCCCCGTTGATGGAGTCACTGTAGACCGAAATGCGAACGGGCCGTCTCCTGGGGGCCTGAGACAGAAGTCGTTGGTAAAAGCCCGTCATGGATCCCGATGGATCCAGCACATTGGCCACAGGCCCCCCAGAACTGTCCGGAAGCTTCAACCAACGCTCCATGCGGCGCCGACGTTCCTTCTCAGACCATCGCCCTTCCCTTTCGCTCCCGTCTGAACTGCCCAGGTTGTCCGCAACCGTTCCAGTCTCGGGATTGCCCCGTGTGCCACCCAGTCCGACGCCACCCACAGTGGGTCGTTCCGCCTCACGTGGGGCGTCGTCGCGGTCTGCAATGATGGAAAGCAACGGCCATCGGGGAGGTTGCCCAAGACAACGTAGTCGTGTCACCCAACCCTGCCAATCCACAGTATCTCCCTCCCGATCTCCATCGCGTGCCGGGATCAGGTAGGGAAGCGCACCGCAAAGAAGCAGCGCAACATACATCCAAGCGACCGACCGAATCCCCCCACGTATGTGAGCCCGCGCGTTTACCGAGGGCGTCGTTTGGTGGTCATCAGTTTCACTAGAAGAAATCATGGGATCCTAGAACTGGAAATAGATAAAAGGGGTGGCCTGACCACGACCCACCCAAACAAGAATTGCGGCCATCGCAATCGTAAATCCTGCGCGCGCGATGTCGCTGGAATCCCTGTACCACTGCGCCACACGGTCTACCCAACCCTGGGGTGTGAGATGCACCACCGTAAACGCCAGGGTCACAGCCCAGGTCCACGGGTCCACACGCATCGCCGTACCGGAAAACGAAAACATCTGCCGGTACATGCGCATCATGGTATCCAGGTCGGGAGATCGAAAAACGGGCCAATGAAGCACAAACAGGGTGAGGTTCAATGCCGTCCACACGCGCCTGGGCACGGCGCGGTAGGCCTGGCTGATCCAAAGGGACTCGTGGCTTCGGGCCCAATCACGGAACATGCGATTGCCGGCCACAGCCGCCCCATGCCAAACGCCGAAAATCACAAAGGTCCAACCCGCTCCGTGCCAGATCCCAGCCAGCAAAAATGTGATGAACAGGTTCACGTAGCTGCGCGCCCTGCCCTTCTTGGATCCACCCAGCGGCACATACACGTAGTCCCGAATCCAACTGGAAAGGGTCAGGTGCCAACGGGACCAGAAATCAATGGGCCCCGTGGCCTGAAAAGGCCTCCGGAAGTTGATGGGTAGCTCAAATCCCAACAGTCGAGCCGAACCACGCGCAATGTCGGTATATCCAGAAAAATCTCCGTAAAGCTGCCAAGTGTAGGCGAACACAGCAAACCACACCTCGGAAGAGCTGTAGGCCCCCGGATCATCCCAAACCCGGTCGATCCACCTTCCCGCCAAAAAGTCTGCCACGAGAACCTTTTTGACCATGCCCCGCAGGATGAGAAAAAATCCCGATCCCACCTGACTTCGATCCAGGGAGGGTGGGGATTCGAACTGGGGAAGAAACTCAGCGGCCCGCACGATGGGGCCCGCAACCAATTGCGGAAAAAACGCAACGAACGTTGCAAACCTTAGAAACGAAGTGGTGGGCTGCAGTTCCCCCCGGTAAACGTCCAGCGTGTAACTCAAGGTCTGAAACGTGTAGAAAGAAATGCCCACGGGCAGCAGCCAATGCAGTTGCCCGTCCAACAGTTGCGGCAGCCCCAGTACACTGGCCAGGGATCCCAGGGCAAAGTCGTAGTACTTAAAAAGGCAAAGCGTGCCCAGGTTTCCAACTAGGCTCACCAGGAGCAAAAGCTTCTTCTTTCGGGGTGCCCCTGCCCGCGCAATCCCCAGTGCAATAAAATAATCCAGGACCGTGGACCCAAGAATCAGAAGAATGAACAGCGCATTCCAGGACATGTAGAACAGGTAGCTTGAGACCAGCAGTACAACGGTTCTCAGCCAGACGTGGTTTCGCGCACCCCAAAACAGGAAGAACACGATTCCTAAAAACAAAACATAGTCGGAGCTGTTGAACAGCATCGATCCTCAAGCGGCGCTTCCGTTGAACTGAAGAATCACTTTCTCAATTCGGCTCGCGGAAGCCGGGTCACCCTTCATTCGCAACACATCCGCAATGGACTGCAACTCCTCACGAATCCCATCCAGTGGGGGGCCGTTGCCCTGACCCATGGAACGACGGTGGACCATTCCAGCCATTTCACCCTGAAGCTCCAACACCCTGGAACATCGCTCAAGCACGATCCTTTCTGACAACCCGGCCTCTTCGGCCTCCATGTGCTTCAGGCGGGATTGCAGATGCAAAGGCTCAGCATTCGCCCCAAACTGGGCCCTGCTCTGACTGGACATGGCGCCGATGTAGCAGGCTCCGCCCAAAGGTTCACCCCCATGGGGAATCCCCACTACGGAAGCGAAGCCGAATCCTAGGGAGCGCGGGCACGGTCGTTGAGGCGCCAATTGTACCGCTGGTATGTAATGCGGGTGTCTGCGGGTAACCCTGAGTAGGTTCCCTTGGTATCGTATTTCTGAATCCAACCCAGTACGGTCGCGGCTTCGTTCCGAAAATCGTCCCCAAACCAGTCAAACAGCGCGCTCACCTGCAACACCCCATCCCGAATCCGAACGTGAACAGGCCGGGCAACCATCCGTTGGGCCAATCGCTTCAACGTGTGCTCCAGTGTTTGGGCCCGAAGGGGTTGCCCAAGGAGTGCCGGGCAGGACACGGCACCACAATTCAGGGCCGCGTGGACACGGGCATCCTGAAACCTGGGTCGAATCATCCGGTGTTCTATCTCATCGAGGGTCCGAGCTTGCCCGGCCACCTGAAAGCGAGTGTGCTTAAAGAAACCAGGCACCTCCATCACGCTACCAAGCACTTCCCCATTCGGCCTCCGGTAGGCTTGGGTCACCTGCCACACCACCAGCCCATTGTACGCGTTGATCCAATCGGCCAATCCTGCCTCCGGGGGCATGGTCGCCAGGGACTCCACAAAACGGTTCAGCCGGGCCATGGATTCCCTGTCGGCCACCAACGCCCCATAGTCCACGCCGCCCCGATGGGCGTGAGCGTGAAGCACCGAGCCCCAGGCCCGGGTTTCCTGGCCCAAGGCAGGGCTGGTAGCCAACACCGTCCAAAACATGACCGCTGAAAACAGAGGCTGCATCGCAACGCCACGAACCAAAGACATGGCCGCACGTACGCCCCAAACCCGCCAGGGGTTACCCACGGGATCTCCCATGTCCTGGTACTTTGTTGGTGCTACGGTCCCCACATGTACTCCATCCGTCTACTGGTCCTTGTACCCTTGCTTTCCATGGGCATAGTCTCCTGCAAAGGACGTTCGGAACCCCCCAAAGATTCAGTTCCCCCGACCCCAACTGCAGCAAGCCCGGAAACATCAAACCACGCCGTGGCCCCCTCCAAACCGGGGGTCACGGCGCCACCGCAGGTCCTTCAGACCGTATCCACCCGGGGGGTGCTTCGCAGCGGGCCACAAAAGGAAGGCGACCGATGGGTGTTCGCCATTGCCCATGAAGACATCCCTGACTTCAAGGACTCCCACGGAAAGGTCGTTGGCATGCCCGCCATGGTCATGCGATTTTCCGCTCCTGAAAACGCCATATTCCATGATCAGGGCAAGGACAAACCAGTCGCCGATCTAAAAGAGGGGGATCATGTCGTGTTCGATTTCGAAGTTCTCTGGGACCAACGCCCCCAGCTTCGCATCGTCAAAATGATCAAGCTCACGGGAAACCCTGACTCGCCAATGGGATCCCTGTTGGCTCCGCTCGGCACCCAGGCCCATGGAACCCCACGTGCCGTTGGCGTTGGCATCGGCCGTGCCTTCGGCGACGGCAATGGAGCACAGGACAGGGCCAAGAAGCCAACTCCAGCCGATCAGGATCCCGTCGACCATGATCACGGTGGCCACGACCACGGTGTTCACGAACACAAAGGCCACTAGACCCGCCATCAGCGACCTGTGGCGTGCACGATCCTAGGAATGCGTGCGAGGTCGTGGTGTACCTGGACCTTGGTCCATAGGGGTTGGGCTTCCATCAACGTACGGACGTGATCCCATTGCCCCACCCCAATCTCCATGAAGAGTTCTCCGCCTGGCCGAAGGTGGTTCGCCGCCTCCGACAGCAATCGGACAATCACCTCCAATCCCCGATCCCCGGCAAACACCGCCATGGAAGGTTCGTGCTCTGTAATTTCGGGAGCGAGCGTTTTCCTGCCTTCAAGTGGCACATAGGGAGGATTCGCCATCACGAAATCAAAAGGGCTATCACCCGCCTCCAGGGCCTGAAAAAGATCTCCCTGCCGTGCACTCCACCGCCCTTCGTCGGAAATCCATTGGGTCGCGTTTTGTTTTGCGATTTCAAGTGCGGAAGCGGAGAGATCCGTCAAGCACATCTGCGCCTGGGGAAGAACACAGGCGACCGTGACTCCCACAGCGCCACTGCCCGTACACAAATCAAGGCCACGCAGGGGTACGTCTGGGAACTTTTCGTACCGCTGTTGGACCAACTCCACCAGTAGTTCGGTCTCAGGGCGGGGCACCAAAACGTCAGAGGTGACCTGAAACCGCCGGCCGAAGAACTCCCGGTAGCCGAGGATGTAGGCCACGGGCTCTCGCTTCCGACGCCGCTCCACGAGTCCACGTATCCGCGCAAGCTCGTCCGAGTTCAGGGGCCGATCCAGCTCCATGTACAGACGCACGCGATCCATACCCAAGGCGTGGGAAATCAGCAGCTCTGCATCCAACCGGGGGGTTCCTATGCCCCGTTTTGCAAAGTCCTTGCTTGTCCAGCCAAGCAAGTCCCGAAGGATCCAGGTGCGCCCTCCCCCTCCGACCCCCGCCGCTGTTGCTGGGTTGGATGTGGGCGAAGGTGTCGATCCCTGCGCCGGACTTGACGCCGCGTGACCCCGTTCCATCGTAGCCTTATGTCATTTGCGGTGCTGCTCGTCGATCACGGAAGTCGCCACAGGGATGCCAACCAGGCAGTGCACCAGGTGGCGCGCCTGATGTCGCGCCCCCAAAGCGACACAACGAGTCCACCCACCCGGGTCACCGCCGCCCATATGGAACTGGCGAATCCCGATATCCGGGAGGGCCTTCAGCAACACAAACAGACCGGCGTAGACCACGTGGTTGTGGTGCCCTTCATGTTGGCTCCAGGCCGCCACGCTTCCCAGGACATCCCTCGCATGTCCCGGGCCCTGGGTCTGGAACTCGGCCTAAAGATCACGGTGACGGAACCCCTAGGTCCCGACGCGTTGCTAGGAGAGCTGGCCCACAAACGGGTCATGGAGTCCCTGACAAAAGACCCTTCCCCGGACAGACCAGCAAGTGGTTCCTAAATCGGCAGTTCGAGGTCTAGCGTGCGCGAACCATCCGCTGCTTGGGCATGGCCGCAGGCCCAAGCAGGGTGCGTGCAAGCTGGGACAACCGTGGGTCCACTCCCCGGGCCAAAAAGCTCGCGACCATGTTGGGTTCCAGTCGATGCAGACGGGTCATGGCCGTCTTGGCAAGGCCGCGATTCTTCGTGGCATAAAAAGTGTAGACCTGGGCACGATAAAGCATGGCCCGAGCATCCCCAAAGGAAGCATCCGAGGGATCAAACGTCTCAAGTAGTTTTCTCGCTTCGTCCGCTTTCCCAGTTCGAGCAAACGTCTCCGCAACCACCGCCGCATAGAGCCCCTTGGCCTGGGCCTGGGGCTGTCTGTCCAACCGAATATCGTCCGCCAGGCCCCGCGCATCCTTGATGCGGTTGTGCATGAGATACAACAAAGCAAGGTTCGCCCGAACATCATCCTGCACAAAGGAGGGAGCCTTTTTCAAATCGATGCCCTCGAGTGTGCGCATGGCCAGTTGCGGGTTGTCCTGGGCCAGCAACTGGGCCTGCGCCAGGGCGGCCACCGCATCGCCCTTGCCAGCTGTGGCCCGCTCTTGCAGTTCCTGCAGGGCCTTTTCGCGTCCACCGGGTTGCACGGCGCCCTGCAAAATACGCATGACCCCCTTGGACTTGCGAGCCATTCTCCAGGCGTAAATCCCAAACCCCGCAGCGGCCACGGTGACTGCCCCCACGACTCCAATCCCCCAGCCATGAATCCAGGGTTGGAGCCCCAGGGCGAGGCCCCAAAGCACCACAAACACGATGGCGATTTGCACCCATACCTTCCAGGGCACACGGGGAGAATCCATATCGGAAAGGGCAGATTTGAGGCGATCGTTTCGATCGATGGCATTCGGCATGGGAAGAACCGCTTCTAGTCCCTGGTCAAAGGCCACGCAAGGGACGATCGGCCTGTTCCCCTATGGCCAGCACTTGCAGTCCAGGAGAACAAATCCGTCTCCGCAAGAAAAGCGTGGCCATACGTCACACGTCACGGATTGTCATCCTTTGCATGGCGTGTTACACAATTCCCATGCGGATTAGCAACAGTTTTTCAGAAGGTGAGATTCAAGTTCTGGAGTTTATGCTTCAGACCCTCCTGCGGGGCGGTTCACCGGTCATGGCCACAAGGCACACGGATTTTGCATCCCTGTACCGCAAAGTCATGTCCATGAAGACCCGTTTGGAAAAGCAAAAGCCGGGCGCAGTTTCTTCTGTGGGCACGATCGCATCGCCCCTGGAAGAACTGAACGATGGGCACGACGAAGTCGCCCAGGCCATGTAACGTAGTAGGCCATGTAGCGAACGTGGTGCACCCGATCGGCATGTCCCATGCCACCGGCGTAAATCGGTGCTAGCCACAACCCCACGAGATGCCCAACATTCACGACCCGGCCACACGCGAGGGCGCTTCCCCGCGCCCTGGATCTCCTCCTCTCACTGTTTTGAGGGGAGCGCGGGTGATCGATCCGGCCCGTTCCGTTGACAGGGTTCAGGACCTATGGATCGAACACGGGCG
The DNA here is from genome assembly GCA_030427835.1 of Polyangia bacterium. Taxonomy (GTDB): domain Bacteria; phylum Myxococcota_A; class Polyangia; order Polyangiales; family JAUICN01; genus JAUICN01. Next base: position 122,281 of record JAUICN010000003.1, read on the forward strand.
AATTCTCGGAGCTCCCCAACAGGGGCAAGTTCCAGAGTCTGCAGAGATCATGGACCTCACGGGCCACTGGATCACGCCCGGGTTTATCGATCTCCACACCCACCTGAGGGAGCCGGGGCAGGAATACAAAGAAGACATTGCCTCAGGCCTACGTGCTGCTGCCGCGGGCGGGTTCACCACGATCTGCACCATGGCCAACACACGGCCCGTCAACGACAACAAAAGCATCACGCTCGCCATGAAGGAGCGCGCACGGGAAGTGGGCGGCACCCGGATGATTCCCTTTGGTGCCATTACCCGTGGCCTACGTGGGGAGGAGCTTGCCGATATGGGAGAACTCCGCGAAGCCGGCGTTCCAGCCATCAGCGATGACGGGCGTTGCGTCACCGACAGCGCGCTCATGCTTCGCGCCCTCGAATACGCGAGCAACTTTGACATGCTCGTCATTCAGCATTGCGAAGATCACTGCCTCACCCAGGGTGCCCAGATGCATGACGGCCCCACCGCCCACCGGCTTGGATTGCGTGGTTGGCCCCGCGAGGCCGAGGACATCATCGTCGCCCGGGACATCATTCTCGCAGGACGTACCCGATCCCGGTACCACGTGGCCCATATCTCTTCCAAGGGTTCCCTTCCCTGGATCAAGGAAGCGAAGGATCGAGGTTTGCGGGTGACCGCCGAGGTCACGCCCCACCACCTGGCCCTCACCGACGCCGCGGTCGTCGGTTACAACACCTTCTGCAAGGTCAATCCCCCGTTGAGAGAAGAGCAAGACCGTGCCGCGCTCGTGCAGGCCCTGCAGGATGGAACCATTGATTGCATTGCCACCGACCATGCGCCCCACAGCTCCATGGAAAAGGAATGCGAGTTTGAACAGGCGTCCGTGGGCATCAATGGGCTAGAAACGGCCCTGGGAACCCTGCTGGCACTCGTTCGAAACGGGGAGCTTTCTGCCACACGGCTTGTGGAAGCACTCACCACTTCGGCGGCCCGGTGCTTACCCGACCTGCCGGCCCCTTCCCTTGCCGATGGCGCCCCCGCCGATCTGACGGTGATCGCGCCTGATCTGGAATGGTCTCCCACCAAAAACACCTTGCGGTCCCGCAGCCACAACACCCCCTGGCTCGACCAGAGATTGCGTGGGGTGGTAACCCGCACCATGGTAGGCGGAAACTGGGCCCACATTCGACCCGATCATGACTAACTCTTCAGTATCAAACCTAGACCAACCCCCCGCCCATCCACCCACCCCCGGATGGATTGCCCTTGCAGACGGTACCCGTTTCCCCGGGACGCTTTTCGGCGCCCTGAACCCTTCAATCCTGGAAGCCGGCGGTGTTCAGAGTGTCGGCGAGGCGGTCTTCACCACAGGTATGACGGGTTATCAGGAAGTGCTCACCGACCCTTCCTACTGCGACCAAATCGTCACCATGACCGCGCCGCAAATCGGCAACACAGGGATCAACGGAGTGGACAACGAGGCGTCCCGTTCCCACGTGTCAGGTTTCGTACTTACGGAGCCCTCTCCCAGGGTGAGCCACTGGCAAAGCGATCAATCCCTACACAGTTACTTGGTCAACCAGGGTGTGGCGGCCATCGGCGGCGTGGATACCCGCGCGCTCACGCTTCATATTCGCACCCATGGCGCCCAAATGGCCGTGCTAGGCACCGGTGATTTCGATACCTTGGTCGACCATGCCCGCGGGGCCCCTTCCATGGAGGGGCGTGACCTTACGGGGAAAGTCACCTGCAAGGAGGTCCACGCCTGGGCCGAGGGGACCCAGGGGTGGTGGGATGGTGTGGATGCCATCAAAGGCCTGCAAGGCGCACAACCCCACGTCGTCGTGATCGACTTTGGCATCAAACAAAACATCCTACGGCGCCTTGTGGATCACGGGTGCAGGGTCACGGTGGTTCCATCCACCACGTCCTCGGCGGATATCCTCGCCCACCGTCCTGATGGGGTTTTTCTGTCCAACGGGCCCGGAGATCCGGCGGCGGTATCCCAGGGCGTAAAAACCGTACAGGAGCTTCTCGGCAAGCAACCTCTCTTTGGCATTTGCCTGGGGCACCAGCTTCTCTGCCTCGCCCTGGGCGCCCAGACTTCAAAACTCAAATTTGGCCACCGAGGGATCAACCAGCCCGTACGGGATGAGGCCACCGGTCGCATCGAAGTCACCAGCCAGAACCACGGGTTTGTGGTGGATGTGCCCTCCCTACCGAGCGGGGTGCAGATGACCCATGTCCACCTCAATGACGGAACCTGCGAAGGGATTGCCCATCCCGAAAGCCAGGCCTTCAGCGTGCAGTACCACCCAGAATCCAGCGCTGGCCCCCACGACTCCGGGTACCTGTTCCAGCGATTCGTGGACGCGATGACAGGCCAATCCGTGAAGTAGGCGTTCCGGTCTTGCGGGAAATCCAAAAGCACGTTACGCAGTTTCCATGGACAAACGCGTGCCATCCGCAGCGGACGCTGTGGCAGACATTCCCGACGGAGCCACCATTGCCGCCGGCGGCTTTGGGTTGTGCGGCATACCAGAATGCAGCATTGCGGCCCTAAGAGACCGAGGGGTTCGAGACCTCACCATCTATTCCAACAACTGTGGAGTGGACGACTTTGGCCTGGGGCTGCTGTTGCAGACCAAACAGATCCGAAAAATGGTCTCGAGCTACGTGGGTGAAAATGCGGAGTTCGAACGCCAGTACCTGAGCAAAGAACTTGAGGTGGACCTCGTCCCCCAGGGAACCCTGGCAGAACGGCTTCGGGCAGGGGGGGCCGGCATTCCCGCGTTCTACACACCCGCAGGCGCCGGTACCGCCGTCTCCGACGGCAAGGAGCTCCGTGATTTCGACGGCCGCCCCCACGTACTGGAACAGGGAATCCGCACAGATTTTGCCCTCGTAAAAGCGCACATGGGTGACCCCCACGGTAACCTTGTGTTTCGCCAAACCGCGCGGAACTTCAATCCCCTCTGTGCCATGGCCGCGCGGGTGACCATCGCAGAGGTGGAACATATGGTGGGGGTGGGCGAGTTGGATCCGGATCGCATCCACACACCGGGGATATTTGTACAGCGGGTCTTTCAGGGCCAACACGAAAAACGCATCGAACGGAGGACGGTCGTCACCGCCTCCCAAGGGAGTGCCGGATGACACAGTCCCCCCGCAAACTGTCACGGGATCAAGTCGCAAAACGTGCCTCCCAGGAAATCCAAAATGGCAACTACGTCAATCTGGGCATTGGCATGCCCACCCTGGTGGCCAACCACATTCCTGCCGATGTTTCAGTCATGCTGCACAGTGAAAATGGTCTTCTTGGAATGGGGCCCTTTCCCCTGGAGGGCAACGAAGATGCCGACCTTATCAACGCAGGCAAACAGACGGTAACGGCGGTCCCCGGTGCGGCCACGTTTGATAGTGCAACATCATTTGCCATGATCCGCGGCGGCCACATCGACGTGGCCATCCTGGGCGCCATGGAGGTCTCCCAGTGTGGGGACCTGGCCAACTGGATGATTCCAGGAAAGATGGTGAAGGGCATGGGCGGTGCCATGGACCTGGTGGCAGGTGCGAAACGGGTCATCGTGATTACCGATCATGTCTCCAAGAATGGTACCCCAAAGATTCTGGCACAATGCACACTGCCGTTGACCGGCCAACGGGTCGTGCATCGCATCGTTACGGATTTGGCGGTCATGGACGTGGAATCCGAAGGCCTTGTGCTCCGTGAAGTGGTTGCGGGCACAAGTGCTTCAGAAATCCAAGAACAAACGGGAGCTTCCCTATTGGTCGCCTCGGACCTCAAAGAAATCCCATTGGACTGACGTCATTTTCAGCACTTCCATTGCCATATCCAGTAGACACTTACCCGGGCAACTACCCCATTCCATGAGAGACCCTCAAAAGAGCAGCGTTGAAGTGCAACGTGGGGCCCATGGCCTTTGGAGTTTTGCCTTGCTGGGGATCGCTTGGACGTTCGCATCACCCGTCCACGGCGTCGCGGCACAGGTGCAGCCGGCCGCGTCCGGGATTCATGGCCTCACACCGCCCCCGGCCAGGGCGGGTGCCAGGCCGGTACCTTCGCCGTGGTCACCTCCCAGTGCGGCCTCGGATCCCGTCGCCCCGTTACCTGACCCTTCCCTGGCAAATGCGGCCCCTTCTCCTCCCGCTGCCTATCAAAATGGAAACCCGCAACCCGCTGGAGAAGTCAACGGTAGGGGACTTCCCGTACATATGGCGACGCGCCTTCGTGTTCTGGATAACGACTTTCAGTTGCTGGCGCGCAATGGAACCAGCGGCACCGTCAACGGAGTCCTCTCTGTGGTCAGCGGCGGCCTTTCCATCACCCTAGGGCTGGTGGTAGACGACCCCATCATTTCTCCATACCTGTATGTCTTCGGAGGTTCCAGCGTTGCTCGAGGCATTGCCGAAATCGCGCTTTCCCCCGATCCATCAAAATCCGCCATCGCGTTTGTTCACATGCCGTCCGAAAATCTCGCCCAGGCGCAGCGGCGGTTGAAGTTTGGTGAACTGGAGCTGGAGCATCTTGCCAAACTGGGAAGGTGGGCACGGTTTATGGATGGAACCATTAGCCTGGGTACGGCCGTGGCCATTGTGCCCGCCTACCTTGGCCCCAACGACTACCAAATCGACACGTTCGGTGCGTTCATGCTGATTGCGGCAGGCATTTCCGCAGTGACCGGGCTGCTCGAGTTCGTCACCTCAAGCGAGGCCGAGCGAAGATGGAAAGCCTATTCCCAACTTCGCTCAAACCTGTGAGCAAGCACCCGTGAATCGAACTCACCTGTTTGCCAAGTATGGAACGCGGGCACCCATAGCTACGGTAGCCCTGGTGCTTATCGCCGCATGTTCCTGTACAAAAACAAAACCGTCTCCCCCACGGGCAAGCCCCACGGTACCCGAGCCGCCCGTGGAGACCACGCGGCCCCAGGAAGTTCAGATGTCGAGACGACTGATGGGCACCGTGTTTCAAATCACCGCCTACACCAGAAACCCGGCAAAAGACCGGCGTTCCATGTCACTCGCCCTGGACGAAATGGAGCGTCTGGAGGCCCTGCTATCGGAGTGGCAGCCCACAAGTGAAATCTCTCGCATCAATCAGCGCGCGGGAAACTCCCCCGTCACGGTAAGCAATGAAACCATGAACGTGGTGCAGGCGGGCTTACTTGTGTCGAAAAGAAGCCAGGGTGCCTTCGATATTACCTGGGCGGCACTGCATGGTGTCTACAGATTCACCAAGGGAAACTTTCGCAGGCCTTCTCCAGGAGAGCTTCAGAGGCTGCTCCCCAACATCGATTATCAACAGGTCAGAATCAACCCGAGTGCAAACACGGTGTTTCTTGGTAAGGCAAAAATGGCCCTGGGCACCGGTGGGATCGCAAAGGGATACGCACTCGACCGCGCCGCGGCACTCTTGAAAAAAAGAGGACTAGGTAACTTCATGCTCTTTGGCGGAGGGCAAGTGCAGCTCTCAGGGCGCAGGGCGGATCGGCCCTGGAGAGTCGGGGTTCAACATCCCCGTCAACCGTCCTATTTTGGTTTTCTGGAACTGGAATCAGGGTCCATCGCAACATCGGGGGACTATGAACACACCTTTGTGGAACCTGACGGTACACGCTGGCACCACATTTTGGACGTCAAAACAGGGTTGCCCGCCCGGGGCACACTCTCGGCCACCGTGGTCGCGCAACAGGGAATTCTTGCGGACGCCCTATCCACAGCGTGCTTCGTGCTGGGGTCTGCAAAGTGCATTCCCCTAGTAAAGGAGTTCGACGCGGACGCGTTGGTTGTCGGAGAAGACATGACCTGGGCAGCTACGCCCGCCCTCAAGGAACGATTCACCCAAACAGGATCCCTCTAGAGCACTCCATTCAAGCGGCTACGCAAGTATTTCAAGGGCACGGCTTGTACCCAACCGATCCGCGCCCGCGTCAATGAGTGACAGGGCCATTTCCCGTGTTCGAATCCCTCCGGCGGCCTTCACGCCGACGGAAGCTGGCACCCGGGACCGAATCAATGCCACTTCCTCGACAGTGACTGCAGGCCCGTACACCCCGGTGCCCGTCTTTAGAAACATCGCGCCTCCCTCCACCGCCAGATCACATGCACGGCACAACTCCTCTCGTGAAAGGAGACCTGATTCCACAATCACCTTCACCGGGCGCCCCTGGGCCGCACGAACCACAGATTCAATATCCTCCCGGACCACTTTGTGGCTACCGTCCCGCAGGGCACCAAGGTTCATCACCATATCCACCTCGTCGGCGCCCAATTCGACCACCGCCCCTGTCTCCTGCACCTTGGCTTTGGTATGGGTAGTTCCCAAGGGAAAGCCCACCGTGGCCACCCGCAGCACGGAGGCGCCAGGCTTTGCCAGCAACGCGCACCGAGAAACCCAATGGGCGCTCACACACACGGCCCGCACATTGCAACGCAGCGCGTCATTCAATAGGGTGTCGATCTCCTTCCGAGTGGCTGTGGGTGAAAGGCAGGTGGATTCCAGGTAGTCGCCAAGGTGTATTTCAGTGGAGCGCATGGAAAACCCTATGGGGAAACCCAACCAGAAGCCACATCAGTACCCCCGCCCATCGATTTTTTCCGCAACGGCGAGGATCGCTGCCAACCTCCCCCAAGAATGCATGTTCAACGCGCTCTTGAGTTGAACTGCCCCCTAAAGTTGGTACATCCGTTCACCCCCCGAGGCAGTGACCTTGAACCCGATGGCTCGTTGTGTGGACGACCAGCCGTCCCCACAACGCACAGCGCTGACGAACCGAAAGTCAACTACGCCATGGATGAAGACCCCATCACCCGAGATACCGCCGTAGACGGCGACGATGACTCAGAAACCACCGCACGTGGTGACCTGGTCCCAGAGCACGATCCTTCCGACCACACACCACTTGGGAACCCGCCCGAAGATGCTCTCGCACAGAGCGGGGCTGGACAGTCAGACGTTCCGAGCGAACTGTGGCGACTCCGACGGGGAGACGGGGATGAAATCCATTCCAGTCTTTCGTTGATGGATCTTCAGCGTGGCATTCGTTCGGGGAAGTTCCTTCCTTCGGATAGGGTAAGGCCCCAGGGATCCACCCTGTGGAAGCCGCTCACCGCGGTCCCGGAACTTCGTCCCTTTTTCGACCCAACATTCCAGGGCGACCAGGATCGCACGCCTGCGGGTCACACCATTGCAGATGGCATGACGGCCCAATACCCAGAATCCTGGCAAGAAAAGCTTAGGGGGTTGAGCAGTCATCCACCTCCAGCCAAGCGCTCCTCCCAAACAGGACACTCGTCCCCAAGTCAGCCCACCATCACCGAAGCTTCCGCCGCACTGTCCACAGCGGACAGCTCTGCCAGCTCCAGTGCCACCCGGATGCAGCCTTCGAAAGCTGAACTTGAAAACGCTTCCCCTCAAGCGTTGCCTCCAACCCAGTCACAAAGTGCAGCCAACGAGAACGTACTGGAAGACCTACGAAGCCTCCGTAGGCAGTCCTCCATCCCAGCACGGCCCCAGGTCCCAACAGTCCGTCCCATCTCTTCCATTCCTCCACCGTTGCCTTCCCGGCGACCCACCTCAGCTCCGCCTCCCCGCCCTTCGCAGATGCCCCTCCCATCCACAGCGCCATCTCAGCCCCCTGTGACATCTGCCACGCCTGTGCATGTTCAGGTGCAACCCCCGTTCTCGGGCGAAAACACGAGGAGTCCACAGGAGTCTGCATTCAAACCTGGGGAGACATCTCCCCTGGCACTCCATCTGGAGGACGCGGACCAATCGCCACACATCGCCGAAAAACCTCAAAAGAAACGGCGGCTGACCTGGGTCGTGCTTTCTATTCTCGGGCTAGCAGGGGTTGCGGCTGTCTGGTGGACCCGCGGAGACGGGGCTTCCTGGTGGGCGTCTCAAATGGCAAGGTCCACCGCACCGTCATCCGCAACTCCACCGACGGACGCTCTCCCCGTGGAGCATCCATCCGCCAATGTGGACGTGCAGTCCGTTGTTCAACAAGCTTCAACTTGGATCCACACCCTACTTCCTGATCAGGTGACCAAGGCCATCGAAGTTCTTGATGCCGCACGGGTACAACACCCCAACAATACGCGCATTCACGGGGCACTGGCCCAGGCCCATATCACCCTGGCAGAAAGGTACCGACAACATTCCAAGCAGTCCCGTGTGGCCCAACAGATCAAATACCGAGTGTCCTCTTCCGTTACACCGAACACCAAGGAGAGCGGACGTGCGCCATCCGACCCCGCTGTCGCAGAAGATCCGTCAAGCCTTCGGGCGAATATGTTGGCGCGAGAACACGCCCAGCGCGCGATATTTCATGCCTCGGAAATGGATCGGGCTTCCAAGGGTGCAGGCGTTGAAAATCAGGCAAACGTTGAGGTGCAGGCGCGTTTGTTCACCGCCGCCGCGCTCCGTCTCCAACAGAAATGGGACCTCCTTGAGCAGGAACTAGAAGAACTCGGATCCTTGGACCCGGGGGTCTCCGTCCCTGGCCAAGCTTTCGAGGTGCAACGGCTCCAGGAGGCTCTTGACCGTCACCAGGGAAAGGCCATCTCTCTCAACGGGACGCCTCAGAACGTACCACCTGAGAACGCACCACAGGAAGACACAAGTGCCGCCGCACGTCTGTGGAAAGCAGAACTTCTTTTTGATGAAGTTCTAGGAAACAGCGATCCCGAAAACGATTCTCCCATTTACCCTCGGCTTGCCAAGGTGTTGGGTACTTACGTGTCCCACGGGGAAGCCAAAGCGTGGCTGGATCTTGGTCGGCAGTGGGATGCACACCGTGCCCAGGTGGCCACGGCGGAACCCACATCAAACGAAAAAGACCCCCAGGAAGAATCGGATGAGTCCACGTCCACCGCCCCCACGGAACCCGCAAAACCCCATGGAGGCAACGTACAGCAATCATCATCACCTCCCGTGACCCTTAGTTATGGTGAACTTGTGGGCCGTGCCGACAGCCTCCTTGAACGCGGGCGAGTCGGCCGTGCGAAATCTCTCTATGAGAGAGCCCTGGCTCAGCGAAGCCAGGGGGCGGAAGCGCTCACGGGCATGGGATACGTATCTCTGGAACAGGGAAAAGCGTCTGTGGCCGCCACCTATTTCCAAAGGGCATCTTCGATCGGCCATAGCGGCGCACTGATTGGTCTAGGCGCAGCGTACAAATCCCTGGGGCAAACGGAGCGGGCGGTGATGGCGTACAAGGACTATCTGAAACGCAATCCAAACGGCCCAAACGCCTCCATCGCGCGAAACCAAATCGCCCGTCTAGATACCGCGCGCCCAGGAGCAGAATAGCCCCACGACCGAGTAACCCGCGACAAGCAACCCATAGCGTCTTCCCTAGAGTTCCATGTTCACAAAATTCATTCATCAAAATGCCCGTTTGCCCACCATGTTGTTGGTTCTTCTGGCCCTTGGATCCTGCGGGGGTAACAAACCCAAGACAAGATCATCAACGCCGTTAAAAAAGGAATCCATACTTCGACTGGAACTCCACCAGGTACCCAACGAGACGTCCCAAACAGGGTTCCTGGGCAAGGAAATGTCCACGCTTGCGGAGGCCCTTGACGCCATCCGAAACGAAGGGAACGACCCAAAAGCAAAAGCCATGCTCCTTCAAGTGGGAGACATGGAAGGCGCCTGGGGCCGGGCCTGGGAAATCGCCGCCGCAATCACGCGCTTTAAAAAGGCAAAGCTTCGACCTGTGCACTGCCATTTCAACAATACCGACAACCTCGGTTATTGGTTTATGGCAAAATCCTGCGACCACATCCAAATGACACCGGGAGGCACGCTGAATCTTGTTGGGGTCGCAACCCAAGTCCTTTACTTCAAGGATCTGCTGGACAGTGTCGGAGTGCGGGCAGATTTACTCCAGGTGGGTAACTTCAAGGGGGCTGCGGATCCCTTTGTACAAAACGACATGCCTGAGGAAGTACGGCAAACCCTTTCTGGGCTGCTCGATGACATGCACGGGCAGCTAACCGAAGGGATTGCCCAGGGCCGTCATCTCGAACCCAAACAGGTGGCCGCAATCCTGGAAAAAGGTCCATTTGATCGAAAAACAGCACTGGAACATGGACTGGTCGATGACGTAGGCTTTGAGGGCGCCGCCCTGTCTAGGCTCAAAAAGAAGTCATCCACTTCCCGTTCAAGGGTCATTGAGCTTCAACCCAAGACGTCCACTCCCGATCTCTGGGAAATCATTTCTATGCTCTCCGACGACCAGGAGACGTTGGGTCCCGAAGGCCCACGTGTGGGGTTGGTGTACCTGGACGGTGAAATCACGGACAGTGAGGAAGAGAGCCTATCTGGCGGGAATGCGGGTCCATTCATTGAAGCCGTGCTGCGTATGGCCAACGACAAAAACGTTCGCGCCCTAGTATTGCGCATCGATTCCCCTGGAGGGTCCGCTCTCGCCAGCGATCGCATGTGGCATGCCGTGCGGGTCGCTGCCAAAAAGAAACCTGTCGTCGCAAGCATCGGTGATATGGCTGCAAGCGGTGGTTATTACGTGGCCTCTGCCGCAGACACGATCCTCGTATGCCCTTCAAGCATCGTGGGCTCCATCGGTGTGGTCGGTGGAAAAGTGGCTCTCCATGGGCTTTTGGAAAAGGTGGGCATCCATCCCGTATCCATCCAGCGGGGCCAGCAAGCCCTGTGGAGCAGCATGGTGGCGCCATTTTCAGACTCCGAACGCGAGATCCTCACAGGGATCATGCAAAGAACCTACATACGGTTCCTTTCGAGAATCAAAGCTGTGCGGACGTTTACAGAAGAGGAGCTCTCCCAACGGGCGCAGGGGCGTATTTTTTCAGGATCTCGGGCCGTCGCGCTGCGACTCGCCGATCAGATGGGTGATCTGCACGCCGCCATCGCTCTTGCCCGGCAACGGGGAGGCCTTCCAGAAGACCGTGTTGATCCGGGAGAACTCGAGGTTTGGCCTTCACCACTCAAGGGGTTGGAGAAGATGGTAAAGCAGCTGTCCGGGGGAGCTTCATCCCAGTCGCCCATGCTTTCGGCTAGCCGATCGGCATTTGCTGCACAATGGGAACAGACCGTAGAGCCCGCACTCGGCTTTGCGACTCGGTTGCAGCACGAGCCCTTCATGGTGCAATTGCCCTTTGTTCTTTCCATCCAGTAGAAAGGGTATGGTTAGAAAATGGACAGATCCAAACAGGAGGCCCGCCTAGGTGGCACAATGTTTACGGATCACATCCATTTCAAGACGTTGAACCTGGGTCTCACCTGGCTGCCCCGGTAGCACAAAGTGGATCGACGACCCTTCCCGCTTTTTGTCAGAAGTGAGAAACGGCCACGTCCCAGAAGTCACATAGCGATCCAAGTCAGTGGGCAAACCAAGGCCATTCATCAACGTGATCAATCGGTCCGCCACGAACCGGTCCATCACACCAAGCCCGCAGGAAATACGAACAGCTGCCACCATTCCTAGGGCCACCGATTCTCCATGGCTTAGCCCCTGGAACCCGTGATCGGCTTCAATCGCATGGCCAACCGTATGGCCAAGATTGAGCAACCGTCTCGAACCAGCCTCCCGTTCGTCTGCTTCCACAATCCGGGATTTCAGGGCCACAGAGCGGCACACCATCTCCTGAAGCACAGAAGGATCCCTTTGGCGAATCCCGGCCATGGCATCTTCCAGAAAAGCCACATCTGACGCCCCAGACAACCACATGGATTTCACCACCTCAGCCAAGCCGGATCGATATTCCCTATCGGGCAACGTCGACAGAAAGTCCAAATCACACAAAACACATTCCGGTTGATGAAATGCGCCGATCAGGTTCTTGCCCCGGTCGTGATCAAAACCGGTCTTGCCACCCACTGAACTGTCCACCATGGCAAGCAACGTGGTTGGCATCTGAACAAATCGAACACCGCGTAGCAGTGTGGCTGCCGCAAAACCCGTAAGGTCTCCAACCACCCCTCCGCCCCAGGCAAGCAATAGGGTCTGGCGGTCGGCACCATGCTCAAGTGCGGCATTCCAAACGCGCTCAACACTTTGCAGGTTCTTATGGGCCTCTCCGGGCTCAAGAACCAACGTGTAGTCAGGTTGCCGATCTCCGACAGGTGTCACGAAGTCCTTCCAATGGGAAATCACATTGCTATCGGTCACCAGACCCAAGGAAGAACCCTGGAGGCGATCGAGCTCGCCACCAAGCCTTGCCCGCACTCCACTTCCGACGTGAACCCGATAGGTGCGCCTGCCAAGCGGCACCACCAATGGCGGGGTTGCAAGCAACTCACGAAGGTTCTGGAGGATGGCCTGTCGATCCATCGCCACGGTATCCAACTGGGCATGGCATTCAAGATAGTCATCACGACGTTCTTGAAGTAGCGACTCGAGGTTCCGAGTTGCAAGAAGCGGCCGATTCTCTCCATTGCCCAGTCGTTGTTGGAGTGCCGACAGCGGTGGCATGAGCGTAACAAGGACTCCCTCGCGCAGGAGTCTGCGTCGAACATCATCGTTCGTGATCGTTCCTCCACCCAAAGCAACCAGGGCATCGCCGTAGGGAGTGGAAGAAAGAATGGAACTCACGGCGGATTGTTCACGAGAACGAAACCCGGATTCCCCCTCCTCAGTAAATATTTCCTGAACACTCCGGCCCGCCTGTTGCTCGACAAAGAGATCGAGATCCACAAACGGCTTTCCTAGCTGCCTGGCAAGCCAAGGCCCTAGGGTGGACTTTCCACTGCCCATGGGGCCAGAGAGAAAAACACGCATGAACGGTCGCCCCTCCGATCAGCCGTCCAGGGTGCCAAACACCCGGGGGCCATCCACGAGGGACAAGCCAAGTGCTTCGAGGATCTTCCGCTTGGTGGCCATACGGCAACCGTATCCCCGTTCGATCCGATCCACCGTAAGCACAGATACGTTGGCGCGACGGGCAAGCTCTGCCTTCGACAACATGCGGGATAGGCGAATCTGACGGACCCGCTGCCCTTGCATTGGATCCGGGTTTGCGGTCGCTGTTTTTCCAGCAATCGTGCCTGCACGACGGGCAACAGCACCGTCGGCTTCGTTCGAAGCTTCGCGTGTACCGGTCGGTAACCCCACCTCTGCGCGCGACAACACCCGTGGTCGAACTTCCTCCGTGTCGCTAGCAAACTCGTCCTTCACAAAGCCCATCAAATCCTCGCGATCAGTATGGTTTGCCCATTGAGACCCGTCAAGAACTAATAGGAATTCATATATAGTTATATATAACTATAGCATAAGTTAGCCATGTTTATGGACTGAGAGTCGTTTTTGGACTTGCCGGTTCCCAGACATCCCTAAACACTTGTCCCGGCATGCGGGACTCAAAGAAAACCAGGGGCTTTCTAATCGGCCTCCTTGTGTTCCTATTCTGGGCTCCCTCAAACGTGGCCTCCGCAAATCGTACGTATACGGTTCGGTCCGGGGATACGCTTGCCGCAATCGCACGACGACAGGGGCTGGTGGTTGCCGACCTGGTAGCACTCAACGGTATCGATCCCAGGAACCTGCGCCCGGGCATCGTTCTAGACTTGCCTGAGCGTGGCGCCGTCGTTGTTCGTAGTGGAGACACATTGGCTGTGATCGCACGCCGCAACGGGACCACGGTCTCCGCGCTCTGCTCCAGCAATCGTATCAACGCAGGGGCCATCGTCCGCCCGGGGCAGGTGTTGTGGCTCCCAGGCCAGGAACGGAACCGGTCTACCCAGCGATCCCAACGGTGGGGGAAACCCAAGACGCCAGGAGTCGCAACCCTGATTCGCCTCCATGGCAATCAGAAGATCCGCCTGCGCCTTGTGGACTACCGAGGCAGGGTCGTGGAAGCGTCCAGGCGCCGTATGGCAGCCCTCATGCGGTCTCGAACCAACGGCGGCACACGTCGTCCGCCCCGACGGCTGGTGGCATTGCTCGCTCGGGTATCCGATCACTTCGGAGGGCGAGACATCTATGTGGTCAGCGGATATCGCCCCCCCGGTGGGCACACCAGCCCCAACAGCAAACATACCGTAGGGCATGCCATGGATATTCGCGTCAAGGGTGTGCCCAACGAGGTTCTGCGGGATTACTGCAAAACCTTTTCCAGGGTAGGCGTTGGCTATTACCCACGAAGCCATTTCGTTCATCTCGATGTCCGCGACAGGAGCAGCTACTGGGTAGATTGGTCACGCCCTGGAGAAGCTCCCATGTACGCAGAGCCCGGTGAAGGTCCTCCTCCACAGATCCGCCAGGCTTCCACGCCTGGGGAGCCAGAAGCAGCAACTGGAACCGACGAGACCCCAGTTCCACACGAGCCCTCTGCCCCGCCGACACCCACCTCCCCCACCATCGAAAATGAAAGCAACCCAGCACCCACTGGCCTCACTACCTTGGTGGTGCCAGGCCCAAGCTAACAGCGAACCACGCTTCAGTTTCGCACTATGGGACGGAACAGGGGTTCACCACGGAAGGCGCCCCTTCGCAATACCCTGATACGCACCGGTATTGGAGATGGGTGCTACACATCGCACCGTCGTTGCATTCCAGGGAAGCGTCGCACGGGCGCGCCTCCGTTGGTGGCTGTACATCGACCTCCGCGGGGCAACCTTCCACGTAGAGCGTAAGAACTAGGATGCGTATGGCTTTCAGCGCGCCAGTCTTCAGCAAAGATCGAGACCTCACATCTGAGTGCATGTTCCACCTGTCGTAGAAACACACATGCCCGTACTCGTGTTGCAAACACACATCGATGGGCAAAGAACGTTTGAAGAAGCCACGCAGGATCCAGACTGGCACATGTCTCCCAGGGTACATGGGTTGTTGTCGTTGCAGCTCGAACCATTGGCGCGAGCCGCGTTCACACAGCCACTGCTCGTGTTACAAGAATCGTTTGTGCATGAATTTCCATCGTTGCAGTCCAATGCCTGATTGCCCTCCACGCACACTCCATTGCTACACATGTCGCCCGTGAGGCACGCATTGGAGCCCGTGCAGCTACCCGTTCTGTTCGAAAAAACACACCCCGTAGCACTATCGCAGCTGTCGGTGGTGCATTCGTTGCCATCAAAGCACCCAATAGGTGAACCAGAGCACGTGCCATTAAAGCAAACATCCTGAGCCGTGCATGCATCGCCGTCATCGCACGGATTGGAGTTCACCGTGTGTTCACAACCTGAACTTCCGCACACATCATTTGTACAAGGGTTGGAATCGTCACACCCCAGTGTCGCCACATTCCCTGCGCAACAAAACTGGGTCGCGGGGTTGTAGGATTTGGTACGAACGCACAACGTGCCCTCGCACTTCGCCGTTTCACAAAGTTCCGGGCGATCGAAACAGTTCTCCGTATTGCAAGAAGCATATTGGCAGTCAGAAACTGGATCGCACCGTGGTGCTTGGCCTGCGGTACACAGTCCATCGTCTGGGGTGAAACTGCACGCTCCAGCGGATTCATCACAGACGTCCACCGTGCAGGACACACCATCATCGCAGGTCACGGTTGCCCCGGGCGAGCAACGCCCTTGAATACAGGTTTCTTCACCGTCACAAAATATGCCGTTGTCGCACTCGTCATCATGAAGACAGGGGTCACCTTCGGGCGACAACGTGGGAGCCTGGCCTGTCCAGGGATCCAGACTATCCACCCCAATGGCCACGCAACCCCGTTCATCACAGGTTTCATCGCATTGTACGTCGAGACAAGACTTGACTAAGAACATGCGTAACAGAAGGCTTTTTCCAGCGACCAGAGTGACCCTGGAGACCTTTTCGATGACCTTGTTTCCCTCAAGTTGTCCGGTCACAGTGATTTCAACGGGGCCCAACGTGCGATCCGCAGGAACGATGGAAAGGGTCCTGGGAAAAGAATCCGACGCGGCCAAGAACTCCGTCGTCATGTTACTCGCCCCGCTGGGCCCCAGTACCGTAACGACCAGTTGATCCAATTCACCTGGCCGAGCGAAATCCGTATCCACACTGATCACAAGTTGCGTCACATCCTCGCTGCGGCAACCCTGGTTCGGACTTGCGAGAAAACAGTGCCCCACGATGGCAAACCAAGCCCCCATAGCCGCCCGGTGGCCCTGGCTGGACCTAAACGAACCTATCATCGCACACCTCCGGTGTTTACCCCTGCAATGTCGGACAGTTCAAATACCACGGTGCCCCCGCCCAACGTTCCCTTGTGAGGACCGTCGTCCTTCGAGCGCGACACCCAAAGAACCGTGGCCACCACCCCAACAATCACAGCGCCCGCCCCAACCCAAACCCAGGGTTTGCGGTACCACTCCGAGCGCTCCAGTGTTTCATCCGAAGCTTCGTAGGAAGTTTCATCCGCCACAACGAGCGGCACCTCCAGAAAAACCTCCTGTTCCGCCCCTTCTTCGACGGAAATCAAACGTTGAACCAACTCTCCACCGCCACGTTCCACGCGCACCGTGGTGGACCCAGGGTCCACCGAAAAAATCACCCCGAGGGCCTCGTGGGCAAGCTCCATTTCGCCCAGCCAAACCCGATCCTGATCGTGGATTCCAGAGATGTGAACGGTCAGACGACCCACCTTCGCTTCAAGATCCGCAATCGATTGCTCAGCCTCTGCCCGTCGTTGCACCAGCGGCCCCTTGTCCACCAGAGAAAGGAATCGTCGGTAGGATTGAATGGAATCCACCCAGTGCCCCGACTCCTTTTGCGCCTGGGCCAAATTCAGCAGCGTGGAGGGTCGGGGGGCAAGGGCGTAGGACCTGGAGAAATAGGACACAGCGTCGCCCCAGCGGCCTTCGTTTGAAGCCGTGAGACCCAACGAGAACAGCTGTCGAGCCGCTTCCACGGAACTTCCATCCGCCTGAGCCAGTGCCATCGGGCCAAACCCCATGCCCACAGAACCCACCGTCAAGCACAAACACGCGATCCGAAAGCAAGCCATACACACCAAGGATACCTAGCGAAGGGCAACTACGCCCACAATTCAGTAGAATTCTATCTGTCTTTTCCACACCTGGCCCGATACCACCCTACCTCGAACGACACCCGCGTTGGCTACACTGGCTCGATAAGCTCAACTCGCCTCCCGTGGCGCCCACCCTCAAAAGTGCCAGACAGGAACGTGTTGAGAATCTCAAGGGCAAGCCCCGATCCCACCACCCGTTGGCCCAAGCAAAGCACATTCGCATTGTTGTGGGCCCGGGCCATGCGTGCGGAAAACGAATCTGTGCAAACCGCCGCCCGAATCCCCGGATGACGGTTGGCGGCCATGGAGATCCCAAGCCCTGTGCCACAGACCAGCACCCCCAGTGCCCCATCTCCACAATCCACAATGCGCGCGGCCAGATCATGCGCGATCGTGGGGTAATCACAGGACTCCGTGGAGTGAGTGCCCACATCTTCCAGTTGGATGCCTTCCTGATCTTTCAGCCAGGAAACAATGATCGTTTTGAGAGGAAAACCAGCATGATCGGATCCCACGTATACCTGCACAGTCACCTCCTACGAAAAACAAGAGACACGTTGGTCCCACCAAACCCAAACGAATTGGACATGGCCACGTCAAACCTACCATCCAACGCGTGACCTCGCACCAGGCGCAACCCTTCTCCATTCGGGTCAGGGTTCTGGAGGTTTGCGGTGGGGGCCACACGCTGGTCCCGCAGGGACTGCACACAAAACACGGCCTCCAAGCCGCCCGCGGCACCCAACAAATGGCCCGTGACTCCCTTGGTGCTTGAAATGGCAGGCCCTGCATTGCCCGTTTTTCGAAACACAGCGTTCAAGGCCTGGAGTTCATGCAAATCGCCGTAGGGCGTAGAAGTCCCATGGGCGTTGACATAGTCCACCTGCCCGGCAGACAAGCCCGCATCCCGTAGGGCTCCCTCCATCGCCCGAACCGCACCACGGCTATCTGGAGCGGGCTGAGTAATGTGGTGTGCATCGGAGGTCGCGGCGTAACCGGTCAACTCCGCAAGAATAGTCGCTCCCCGTTGTTCCGCGTAGTCCCACCGCTCCAACATGAGCATGCCGGCCCCTTCCGCTATCACAAAACCATCCCGATCACGGTCAAACGGGCGGCTGGCGGTATCAGGCGCGTCGTTTCGTGTGGAAAGGGACCGAAGCGCACAAAAACCCCCTACCCCCAAGGGAGTCACGGCGGCCTCCGCACCGCCCGCAATGGCCGCCACGCTCTCCCCCACCTGAATCGAACGGTAAGCCATACCAATTGCATGGGCGCCCGAGGCGCAAGCGCTTGAGGTGGCGAAGTTGGGTCCACCAAATCCCCATCGTATGGAAATCTGCCCAGGCGCAAGATTCGAAATGGAGGCAGGCACGAAATAAGGTGAAATCTTGCGGGGTCCGCGTTCCTCCACCACAAGCGTGTACTTTTCGATGAGCTCCAGGCCACACATGCCCACACCCACGTAACACCCCGTTGCCATGCGATCCTCGGGGTTGGGGTCAAAACTCGCATGTTCAATGGCCATTTGGGACGCCGCTAGCCCAAAATGAATGAACCGGGCTCCCTCCCGCATACGCCGCCGTTCCATGTACTTCGTCGGATCGAACCCCAGACATTCTCCCGCAACCCGGGACGAAAAACCGGACGGATCAAACGAACGAATTCCAGCAATCCCCGAACGTCCGGCCAGGGCACTCTGCCACGCAGACTCCGCATCCAGCCCACAGGGGGCCACAGCCCCAACGCCGGTAACCGCAACGCGATACATCAGTGGTGTCGGCCTATCTTCTATTTTGAGCGGGTATCGATATACCGAACGGCATCGCCCACCGTCCTGATTTTTTCCGTATCCTCATCAGGGATATCGATCTCGAACTGCTCCTCAAAAGCGAGAACGAGTTCCACAATCGCCAACGAATCAGCACCGAGATGATCAACAAAAGAGGATTCATCCTGAATCACTCCCTTGTCCACATCGAGCTGCTGAGAAACAATTTCCCGAACTTTTTCAGCTATCTCCACAACAACCTCCCCGTGCCCAAGCCCCTGGCTTTCACCCAACCCCCACAAACGGTGGACACTACATATACATGCCACCGTCCACACGCAAGACCTGACCTGTCATATATGCGCCACCCCGTCCGACCAGAAAACCCACCACCGCAGCCACGTCCTCTGGAGTTCCTACTCGCCCAAGGGGTGTTTGTGTCACGATTTTTTCCCGGATCTCCGGGCCCAGGTCCCGCGTCATATCCGTCTCAATGAATCCAGGAGCCACGCAGTTCACCGTGATTCCACGCTTGCCGTACTCCCTTGCAAGCGATCGGGCGGCGCCCTCTAGCGCAGATTTGGACGCGCTGTAGGCCACCTGCCCAGGGTTGCCCATGGCAGCCACAACGCTGGAAAGAAACACAATCCGGCCCCATCGCCGTTGCATCATGCCCCGAACCACCGCCTTCGTGCACGCGAGCGCCCCCGTCAGGTTAACTCCCATGACTTCCTCCAAATCCGCAAATCGAAGGCGTGGCATCAGTTGATCGCGGCTGATTCCGGCACTGTGAACGAGAACGTCCACGGGGCGCGCCTTGGTGAGTGCCCGGACACGCCCCTCCACTTCAGCTCCGTCGCCCATGTCGAAACAAAGGGCCTCAGCCGTGCCCCCGGCCCCTAGAATATCCTGACAGACCACCTGGGCCGCCTCCATGTTGCGGTAGCCATGGACGACCACGTGGGCACCAAGTGCACCCAAAGAGCGGGCGACGGATGCACCAATGCCCCGAGAAGCACCAGTGACCAAGGCTGTCTTCCCTGTCAGTTCCATCCTCCCCCAACACGCCCCACGGGGGCAGAAATGCTATTCGGCTTCTACCGTTGCACTTGAAACAGCCACCACTTCGCGGCCCCGGTAGTGTCCGCAGCTCTCACACACACGATGTGGAAGGGAGGCATCGCCGCAGTTCGGGCACGGAATGCCAGACACGGGTTGAACGCGGTCATGTTGTGACCGTCGCATGTTTCGCTTAGCGCGCGATGTTCGTCGTTTGGGTACCGCCACGTTCTATCATCCTTGGCCCCATCAACATGCGGCCTTTGAGTTTGTCTGGTGATCTAGTTTTCCTGGGAATCCAGTAAACCGGAAGTCCGGCGGGGAGTTGTGCAGGAAATCCCCCGGAAACGCAATGAGATTCCGCCAACACACCCCTCCACAGGGCCAAAGTGCGGCAAAAAAGCACAAAACAGCAGCCCTGGGCCCCTGCCGCAGATCCTGTGGGACCTTGCCATATCCCCAAGCTCTAGGCTAGAGGTGCGCCCGTGACCGTACGATCCATCCGAGGAATGAACGATATCCTACCCCACGCAGTGCAGGCCTGGCGGCAACTGGAGACCCAATTTCGGGATATTTGCGAACTTCACGGCTACGGAGAAGTCCGGTTGCCCGTCGTTGAAAAAACGGAGTTATTCCACCGGACCATTGGTGACACCACCGACATCGTGGAAAAGGAGATGTACTCTTTCGTCGACAAGGGTGGGGATGCTCTGACCCTACGTCCAGAGGGCACTGCGGCCACCGCACGGGCCTTCCTTGAACACAACGCTGGGGCCGAAGAACCCGTCACAAAATGGTTTTACATGGGGTCCATGTACCGCCGCGAGCGACCCGCACGGGGGCGCTACCGGCAGTTCCACCAGATCGGTGCAGAATGTTTCGGTGATCCGAGCCCCTACGCGGATGCAGAGCTCATGGCCCTTGCCTGCGCTTACCTGAAATCCCTAGGCCTCCATCAGCTCGAAGTGCGCATCAATAGCCTGGGATCCTCCAGCGCCCGCACCGCCTACCTTTCGGTTCTAAAAGAATACTTTCAAGCACACCGAGGTTCACTCAGCGAAGATTCCCTCCGCCGACTGGAATCCAACCCCATGCGCATCTTGGATTCGAAGTCCCCAGAGGATCAGGCATTGCTAGCGCAAGCACCGCGACTGTCCCAATACCTGAGTGAGGAGGACACCGATCATTTCAAAACCGTTCAATCCTGCATGGACAGCCTAGGCCTGGCATACGTCATCGATCCCCACCTGGTGCGTGGACTGGACTACTACAGTCGCACCCTTTTCGAAGTTCATGATTGTACAGACGCACTCGGAGCTCAGTCCGCCGTGTGCGGAGGGGGCCGTTACGACGGGCTCATCCCACTATTGGGAGGAAAACCTACCCCGGCCGTGGGATTTGCCATGGGGCTGGAAAGGCTATTGGCCCTCATGCCCGATAGCCCATCTGCCCGTACGCCAACCGTGTTTGTCGTATCCCGATCGCCATCCGCGCGACGTGAAGCACTGCAGATTTCGTCCAACCTACGGGCACTGGGGTTCTCTGTAGACGGAGACTACCGAGGAACCTCCGTAAAAAGCCAGATGCGTCGCGCCAGCAAATCAGGGGCAACATGGGTGGTTTTCGCAACCGACGGTGACCAAAACGTGATCGAGATCAAAAACATGGAGCAGGGTGAACAGCACACTGTCGCAACCGAGCAGCTACCCCAGGTGATCTCCGGCCAAAGGCCTCCAAATTCATCGACCGAATAAGTCCAACTCGGCTATGGTCGGGATACCGCCATGTCCGTCCCCTCCGTACTGTTGATCGTTGCAGCTATCGTGTATGGGTTCCTGGCCATTCACCACATTACAGGCTACCGGAACCTCACAACGGATCGGGAGAACCACACCTTTGGCGTGCTCATGGCCCTCTTTGCTCTCTACGCTGCAGCTGGACTCTTTTGGACCCACGGATCCACCGCAACACACATGGCCTGGGGGCTGCGCCTGAGGACCGCCCTACTCGGGCCCATCTCGGGCACGGTCTTTCTTTTCTGCGTACAGCTGGGAAAAGTGACACGGCATCGATCCCTTCCAGGGTTTGAAGACGGCAATTGGGTCCCCACAATAAGGATACAACAACTTTGGTACGGCTTAACGCCGTTGCCAGGGTTGCTAGGCCTCGCCAACCACAGCGCGAGCTCCGTGCAGCAGTTCGCGCCCGCCCGGCCCCATTTTCCGGCCGAGTACTTCCTGCCCCAACTGACGGCACTGGGAACCCTGACAATGGGGCTTTTCGTCGCCGTCCCGATTCTCGGAGTGGTACTGCTATCATTTCACGCCCACCGGAAGTTGCACTTCGCCCTACGACTCTCCGCAGGGCTGAGCATTGCCGTAAGTATCCATGACTTCCTGTTGCTTCATGGTGCTGTTCATTCCGTGTTTCTCCTAGAGTTTGTGGGAGTACTCGCCAGCCTCGTGTTTACGAACGTACGACTGGATGGAATCGTAGCCACGGGTGCTGCCCTTGAAATTCGGCAGCAGCAGTTGAAGATCGCCTACCGAGAACAGCGCAGGACAGAACGACAACTCATCGAGCAACGAAAGCTTTCTGCGGTGGGGGAGTTGGCGGCGGCGGTGGCCCATACCTTTCGCAATCCACTTGCGGTGATTCGAAGCGCTGCGACACGAATGAAGCGTGTGGATCAAACCGATCCTAGCTCCGATACCATGAACCGAGTACTCAACGAGGAAGTACAACGACTGAGTCGACTGGCGGGGGATTTGGGGCGCTTCGCAGACCCCACGGTGGCGCATGCCGAAAAGACTCCCGCCATGGTACTGGCCCAGGGAGCCGTGGACCTCGTGAGTAACGTTCGAAACCTAAAGAACATCCACGTCCTATTGGATCCCGAACTTGAACAACTACAGCTGGAGGGCGACGCAGATTTGCTACGGCATGCCGTTGCCAACGTGGTGGACAACGCCGCATTGGCCTGCGGCGAGCAAGGCCGCATTTCCATCGCCCCCATGGGTGGCGCGCGCGGGCTAGTCATCACAGACACGGGTGTCGGCATGGACGAAATCACAACAAATCAAGCCATGGATCCATTCTTCACCACCCGTTCAGACGGTGCTGGGCTGGGGCTTGCGATCGCCGAACGGGTCATTCGCTCCCATGGGGGGGAAATCCACATCACAAGCACCCCAGGACAGGGAACTACGGTATCACTAACCCTTTCCCGCCGTCCCAACCAGAACGTAGATACCATAGGGAGTTCTCCACATCCCCACCCGCAGAACAGCCTCAAAGCGATCCTGGAGGCGGCACAGTGACGTTGACCCTTGGGGCATCCATCCTCTTTGCCTGGACGGTCGTGCACACCGCGATCGCACTTTCCTATTTCGTGATCTATGCACGACGCCCCTCCTTTCGAGAATACCTGGCGTACAGTCTGATCGAGGCTGGAATGGCGCTGTATTCTGCGGGGGGCACGGTCCTGTGGAACTGCGAATCCGTCGCTGCCGGAACACTCGGGTGCAACATCGGCTACGCCGGGTGTGCGATCACCGCCTGGGGACTCGTCGAACTACCCATTGCACTTGGAAAGAAACCAGACAAATGGCTTCGAAAAGCGGCCGCAATCTGGATGATGGTGGGCCTGATTGCGAGCGGTACGGGCATCTTCTTCGATCCCGCATTTGCTACCGAAGATATCAACCCGACGACCGCCTACCACGAGCCACGCATGATCCCGACCTGCCAGTTTTGGATCAATGTCGCCATCGTATTCGTCTTCATTGCCTGGTGGAAACACGTGCGCGGATCCACCGACCCCTATCTTCCCAAACGACCCATGTCTTGGGCCGCCTGGGGAACCATTGCCACCTCTACCTATGATTTTTCCATACACAGCATGGCCGTCGGCACCTACTATATTTTCCAACATTTCGCTGTCGCCGCGGCTCTACTCTTTGCCCACGTTCTTCTTCGAAGGTACCTGCGCCAGCAACAGGAGCTTGACGAGAATACCCGAGCGGTAGAAGTGAGCGTGAAACAACGTTCCTTGGCCCAAAAAAGCCTCCTAAAAGAAGAACACCTGGCCGTCATGGGCACCCTTTCTGGCGTGATTGCCCACGAAGTGCGCAATCCCCTTGCGACCCTGACCAACGCCGCATCTGCCCTCAAACGGCCCACGCTCAAGGACGATGATAGAAACGTTCTCGTTCGCATCGTGGACGAAGAAACCGAGCGTCTCGATCGCTTTGTCACAGACTTGCTTGCCTATGCCCGCCCACCAGAAGAGGCCATGGGCAATATCGACATACAGGACCTCTGCAATACATTGCCCACACAAATCATGCAGGACCTCAACGGCCGGGTACGCATCGACACCCAATGTTCCGCAACCGGGAATCTACAAGGCGACAAGCGATCCCTTCGAGAAGTGTTGTCCCGTCTGCTCTGGGACGCCTGTGAACTCACACCCGAGGGCGAGCCCGTGCGGCTAAGTGTGCGACAGGCCACTGTGCAGGGGCAATCAGGGATCGCCATCACGGTGGAAGATCAGGGAACCGATATGGGCCGCGAAGCTCCCCGAGAGAAGGGGCCGTTTAAACTTTCAAAACCACGTACACGGAGCGCGTTGACCATGGCCATGGCCGACAGGCTCGCTCGCGTCCACGGAGGACGGTTGGAAGTGCTCCCCAATCAAGACGGGTGGAACCGGACAACTCTCTACCTTCAGCGAATTCCACCTTCCTTGGACCAGATCGAACCCCACGCAGCGGCCTGATAAGCAATAGCCATGCTTCGATAGCGTTGGATCTCTACCAAAACTCCCGCTTCCCAAAAGAGGCGGTGGCGGGGGAGCTCAGTTGCCGTACCCAATCGCTCGCAGTTGTTCTTTTGTGGTTTCATCCATCTCAGCGTTTTCCCGTTCCAGAGAAGCACCCGATTGCTGAGAGGTGCCATGCAACCACTGGGTAAGGTTGTCAGCCCCCAGGAACTGGCCTTGCATGATTCGACAGTACCGCATCCCAATGGGTACTCGGTTTCTGTCCAACGGGTTCTGTTCGCCAGGATCGGAAGCAAGATCAAACAGGGTGCCGTTAATACCACGAAGTACAAGTTTCCATCGCCCCGCTCGAATCACCCGTCGATCATCCAGGAAATCACTGAACGCAACTGTTGGATAGGGTGTCGGGTGGCCATCCATGAAGGGCACCAAACTACGTCCTTCGTTTCCGGGCATGGGAAGCAAGCCCATCAGTTCGGTCACGGTGCTGGTGATGTCCACCGTGCCCACGGTATTGGGCACACGGCGCACGGGCACCCCCTTGCCGTAGAACATCAAGGGAACATGGAGGAGTTCCTGGTACACAGAATGCCCGTGTCCCCAGGACCCGTGGTCGTCAAACTCCTCACCATGATCTGAAGTAAAGACAAACAGGGTATCTTCCCATACTCCCAAGGCCTTTAGTTTCTGGATAAACTTTCCAAGATAGACATCGTGATAACTAATCTCACCATCGTGAAGCCCCTTGAGGCGACGCACGTCGCTCCCGGTAAACGTCACCCGTGGAGGGTTCCGTTTTGCATCTGAAAGAAGGTCGGGCGTCTTACGGGCACTGACCTGGCCGTCGTAGTCCGTGCGCCTGTCATACATGGAAAGGAACTCTGCTGGAGGGTCGTAAGGAACATGTGGGTCGATGGTGTGAACGTAGGCAAAAAACTTCTTGTCGCGATTCGCCTCAATCCATTCGCCAGCCTCTCGGAATACGTTCTCTGCCTCCGTACTCTTCGATTCTCGAATGTAGTTGGTGTAGTGATTCCAGCCCTGGTCGAACCCAAACTTATTCGACACATACCCATTGGCGATAAAACTACCGGTGCGGAACCCCTGGGATCGCAGGTGCTCACTCAGTACCAACGCGCTTTCGGGAAGCTTTGCGGAATCGGTTTTTGCGCCGTGAGTCACCGGATAGAGGCCAGTCAATACCGATGCGACCGAGGGCTTGGTCCAGTTTTCCGCGGACTGGGCGTTTTCAAACACCACTCCCTTTTCAGCAAGCGCATTGATCACTGGCGTTTTCACTCGAGAGGATCCGTCAAACGCCTTGAGTTTGTCGGCCCGCAGGGTGTCCACCAGCACCACCACAAGATTTTTGGGTGTGGCCCGTTCAACAGGCTTCGCCTCAGGCGTCAAAAGCTGCAATGCACTCCACGCAACCCGACCCTTTGAAGTGCCTTCCGCCACAAGATCAAGACGCACCACCTTCCCTTCCCATCGATCCAAAGAAAGCAAGCGATCCGTCCATCGCGCTTCCGCATTTCCCGAAAACAGCTCATGGGATGGCTCCCCCTCTGCCTGAATACGGATGTTGACGGGAACCTGGGAGTCGCCTTCCACGGCCACTCCAAAACCCAAACGCCCTTCGGTCGGCACCTGCAGGTAGTAGCTCACCACCGTAGGTGCACGGTTGGCCACAGACATTCGCTGCACACCATCCATGGCAACTGTCTGGACCATAGTGCCAAAGGTAGGTGCACGATAGGCAGTCGTCGTCGGTGCGCCCTTGGACATCACCCGAAGGGACTGCACCGCAGCAGAAATATCCTTACCGTCCACCCGTTGACTGCCACCAAATCGTACCAAGAGATAGTTCTCTCCGGACTTCACTGCGGTGGATGGAACGTGAAGATCATAGTCGTGAAACTGGGCTCCCTCGTTCAGGTGCACCACGCCCACTTGGGTATTGTTGAGAAACACGGTCATGGCCTGGGTACCTACCCCGTACATGCGAAACCGAAGGGTGAGATCCTCTACGGCGTGCCACGGAAAGAACACCCTACCTGTCTCCCCAACCCGACTAAAGGTAGCGTCGCCAGATCGACTGTCGTCGACCCAGCCCGTGCGCCATTGCCCAACGGTATACTTATCCCGAGCGGGCGTTCCAAAATCCACGAACAGTCCATGGTGGTACACATCTGCCAAATGGGCATGTTTCACCAGATCCAAATGGGTCTCGTACCCCTTGAAAACATCCGGTAAGGCCAAGGCCGCACGGGCATCGTCGGCCTGGGTGTTGGAGCCGCAACTCCCGCAACGATCACAACCGGCAACCAACCATACACACAACGCCCACCAACCAAGTCGAATCGCCATAGCTCCCTGCTCCTCCACTGGACACACGTCCAGGCCAGGCCAGCGATTACCATGGAGCCCTGTAAGAGGTCAAACCCCATCGTTCATCCCTAGAAGCCGATGCCGTCTGCGCGAACCACCCGGGTTTCCCCATGCCGAATAAACAAATAGCGATACCTCAAATCACGACCCTGCTGAAACACCACTTCGTGGCGACCTTCTTTCATCGGAACCGAAAGCGGAGCGTGGCCCATGGCCCGACCATCCACCCGTACCTCAATGGGTTCCCCTTTCCCGGTCCCCTTGGGTTTGGAGGAAACACGTAGAACACCCTCGTCCGGCGCCACGTCTCCCTCCACATAGGGCAGCACCTCCCCGAAGGTCAGGTCCGTATCCGACAGGGAGTCCCCCTTCCCTTCTGAAAGAGTATTCTCGTCTCCCTCCCAGCTGTCGGAACCCATGCCGTGAACTGGCATGGTTCCCTGCGGCGCGGGGATGTCCACGGGCCCCGAACGTGTGTTCAAATCGGAAGCCACAGGCCGGGAGGGTGGAACCTCCAAAAGACGCCATCCCCAGTATCCGAGGCCCAGGGCCGCAGCGGTGACCCACGCGTAACGCAGCCAACGACCTCCCGGGTGCGTTGGAGTATCTGGGCTGTGCTCCCCAGAATCGTGCGCCGGCCAGGCTTCGTCATCCAAGGGAGTATCGTCCCAAACAGAATCTTGGCTCACGGAGAGCGTAGCGGCATGTTCCCCAACCCACGCTGGCTCTTGCTCATGGCCCCCGGGCAGCTCCTCCTCTGTGGTTCTCACCGTATCGTGTGCGGATGAAAGTCCGGAAGAAGCCCCTTGCACCAATCCCACGAGCACGTCCGCGTCCAGTTGAGCGGTGGATTCCTCCACGGGCAAGGGCTCAAGCCAGCCCCGTCGCCGAACGATCTCATCCCGAAGGGCGTGATCCAGATTTTCGTCCCGAAGGCTCCCCAGCCCTGGCCGGTCCACATCCACATCCACGGAGTACCGGCTGTATTCTTCCTGGAACAGGGCCTTCACCGCTTCGGCGCCCCTGGCAAAAGCACCATCCGACCCGGTATGGATCGCCTCCGTGAGCTTGCCGTCCCTTACCCCGAGTTCCAACAGCCCGCCGGCGCTTCGAAAGACCAATACCCCGTTTTTCAATGTGGCTCTTGCGCTTCGGGTAACCGTGGATGGGCCCAACGCAGAAAGCCTGCCACAGGCCCGCCCATTCGAACCCAATTTTTCTTCCAGTGCGGTAAGCGGTGCAAGGACTCCGGCTGCAAACAGGGCCACATACTCCGGATCGAGCGGAAGTGATCCCACCCCCGAAGAAAGATTATTTTGCTCTTCCACCACCACCACAGGCACTTCCCGAAGAACCGGATCGTGCAGCCAGCGTTGCAGCCAGGAGGTGGTGGGATCCTGAAACCACCTGCCATCACCCACCAACAGGTCGGGTGGATCCTGGGCGGCCGCCTCGAAAGCGGCATCGCCTGTGTCCGCCCGTTTCACCTCACGAAAGAGCTTGCCAAGGTCACCCAACCACGACCCCTCACGTCGAGCATCGGCTCTAACCATTGGAGATTTGACCACAGGCGGAGCAAGTAGCAGCGCAATCCGATTGCCTAGATGACGCCCGTATTCCTGACTTCCCCCCGCAAGCAAACGGGCCTGCGCCGTATCGTCGGACACCGCAGGAGCAAAACAGAACACCATGCGACGCCCCTCCACGCCCAGGGACCACCGGTCGACACCACCCTGCCCCACGGCCCGTTGCCGCACCCGATCGGCCGCACGCCACAACGTCATCCGATCGGGAAAGGGATCTCCCGAGGCGGATACCTCTAGACCACGTCGGGGGGTTCCGAGGGCCTCCCGAAACGTATGATTCATGTGTCCAGCCCACCAACGGGCATCGAGGTTTTCAGCCGCTGCCTGAACTCCCAACGTTCCGTGCGGAGATCCAACCATGCCCGCCACATCTGCAATGGCCCACTGAAGGGTGGCCGCATCGCAGGGCACAGGTACGCTCGCGTCCACGTCCCGGGCGCTGGCATCCACCACCGCAGGCCCCATGGACACCACCGGCAACAGACGCGTGACAGTTTCTGCAGCAAAGGACTCTAGCAAGCCTGGGCGACCCTCTCGGTTGTCCAAGAACTCCGTGGAGCATACAACCACATCAGGATTGTGAGTGTGGGCGAGGCGCATGGCCACGATCGGATCGGAGGCAAACATGGGCTCAAACATGGGCAGGGGCAGTTGGCCCCGGAGCTCCCCGTGCCGGTTCACCCGATCCACCACCAGAACCCGATAGGGTCGTCGGGCCTCCGTTCCAGGTGCGGGCGGCAACGTGGAAATCCGCGGAGGGGCACCCGAGAAAGCGGAAGGCCGGGACGATGTTGACGGCTCCGTTGAATGCTCGATCGCGGCCGGCGGTGCAACGGTGGAAGCATCGGAAGGTCGAAGCGTCGAAGCGTCCATGGCATGGAGGCGTTCCACAAAGCCGCCCACGTCAAACTCCGACGGAGAAACCCTTCCCTCCCGCACCTGATTGACCTGATCCACAGCCCCGCGAAGCACACCAGCGACTTCATCCATGCGGTGAACCTGAGCGGACGCAAATGCCCCATGGAGCTTGCGGCCCAATGCCTCCGCTCGGCCCTGGCCCCCTTCCAGGGGCGCTGACACCGCCTCAGCGAGCACGATGAGTTCCTCCCGTACCCGAAACAGGGACCGCCCGAACGCCTCACGGGCCGCAGACACGTCGGGCATGGGAGGGGAATCCAAACCCGGTTCCCCCTGTGCTCGTGATTCCACAACCCCGATGGTAGCCACAGTCGGTCTCCACGGAAAGAAACACAGAGATCCACCGTGCAAAAAGCCAAAAAAGATAGCCCCAATACTCCATTCGAGGGCTGAACCGCCTTTGCATCGACTCCAGGCCCCAGGCGATCCAATTTCCACGGATCATGCAGTTTGTAGACGAAGTGGAAATCGAGGTTCGTGGGGGGGACGGCGGCAACGGATGCATGGCCTTCCGTCGGGAAAAATTTGTGCCCCTGGGCGGCCCCTCAGGTGGGGATGGAGGCCATGGCGGGCACGTACTGTTCCGAGTGGATCCAGGTTTGCGAACCCTGCTTGACCTGAGGTACCAACGGAAAATCATAGCCAAAAGCGGAGAAAACGGCCGCGGCAAGGATCAATACGGCAGGAGCGGAAAGAATAGGACCGTGGGAGTCCCCCCGGGTACGCGGGTATTTGACCAGGAGTCGGGCGAGCTACTGGCAGATCTCACCGTCCCGGAAGAAACGTGGGTCGCCGCAAAGGGTGGTGAGGGTGGGCGAGGCAACATCCGATTCGCCACCCAACATGACAAGGCCCCACGCAAGGCCGAACCCGGTTTCCCCGGGCAGGTGCGTCAGCTCAAGCTGGAGCTCCAGTTGATGGCAGACGTGGGCGTGGTGGGTTTTCCGAACGTGGGCAAGAGCACCCTGATCCGCAATGTGTCCCGAGCACGTCCCAAGGTTGCAGATTACCCGTTCACCACACTCACACCCAACCTTGGGGTCGTATCCCTTGGCATGGACCGGTCCTTTGTCGTGGCCGACATCCCCGGAATCATCGAAGGCGCATCGGACGGTGCTGGCCTTGGGCTTCGCTTTCTCCGCCACGTGGCACGCAACCGCGTCCTGTTGCACGTGGTCACCGTCACCCTCGAGGACACCCGCAACCCCATCGACGACTACGACAAACTCATGGGCGAACTCAAGGCCTTCGACCCTCAACTTCCAACGCGCCCCATGTGCGTGGGATACAGCCAAATGGATCTGAATCACGTGAGGGATGCCTGGCCACAATGGCAGGCCCAGTTCCAGGCCCGTGGCATCGAGCCATGGCCCTTCTCTTCGATCACACGCGAGGGCATCCCAGAGTTGCTTCAACAAATGGAACGCATGTTAGCCAACGCGTCGGCTCCCTCCTCTACGTCTGGGGATCACGCTCCCGAATCCGATCCGTCGCCCATTGGCTGAGCCGACGGTGTGGCTCGGGCAACCGAGCGTTGTTCGCACGGGATTTCAAAATAGGGAGGTGTCGTCGGTTGCCGTGGTTACCCAAGGCCACCGTGATATTTTTTTGCAAACCGAGGAGTCCCGGTCGACGAACAGGCGAACCTTCACTCCATCGATCAAACCCGGGTTCATCCATTTGCAGAACAGCGGTGGCGTCTAAACCGGACCATCGATCGGCCGCTGGGCCATCGGTTTCTGTTTGAGTTGCTGTGGAGCGATTCCAGGCCCTCACCCGATCCCCATCTGGAGAAACGCGATCCGTTTCCGAACCCTCCGTAAGGCAAGAGGATCTTCCTTGGTTGAAAGGGCACAGGTCCTGGCACACATCACAGCCCATCACCCAGTCGCCCATGGAACTTCTGAGGGGTTCCGGAGGCACGTCCCTGGACTCCACGGTCCAATAGGAAATGCACCTTCGAGAATCCACCCGGTGGGGCCCAACAAACGCATCCGTGGGGCAGCCCTCCAAGCAGGCGGTACACTGACCGCAACGGCTACCCATGGGTTCCGACTCTCCCAATACGGCGGTGGTCACAATGGCGCCGAGCAACACGTGGCTGCCCTCCCCTGGAACAATGAGACACGCATTCTTCCCAATGAAACCAATGCCCGCTCTTTGGGCCCAGGCCCGCTCCATGACCGGTAGCGTATCCACGCTTGCACGGGCCTCAAAACCACGTTCGCGAAGCATGCCCAGGGCCGGGCGAAGCCAGCCCTGTAGCACCCGGTGGTAGTCTCTCCCCCTGGCGTAGCGTGCCACCCTGCCTGGTTTCAGATCGGGCAGGGAACCATTGGCGCACCTGGCGGCCACCGCAATCACGCTTTGGGCCCCCCCAAGCATGCGTGGATGGTCCACTTGGCGACGCACCTGTTCGGTACGACCCATCCAATCCATGTCCGCGCTGTGCCCCTCGCGGAGCCACTCCCGGAGGTGATGGCCCTCTTCTTCCAGGGCGGTCACCCGTGCAAAGCCCACCCGCAGAAACCCCTGGGAGAGCAATAGCAATCGAATCCCAGCAGCAAGTTCCAAATCGGTCACGACGGTGTCGCGTCTGAGGGCAATCCCGTTTCCACCGGTGCACCTCCTCGGAGCAAAAACGGTCGCGCGTTAAACGTGCCGCACTGCCTTTGGTTTCGATAAAAACCCCAGTGTACGTAGACGCGCCCATCCGGAGAACGAATCGCCCCAGGGGGCACCCCAAAAGGCGCCGCACGTCGCACGGCTAAAAACGCCCCCTGATCAAAGGGCATCAAGCCGCTGGTGCGTACGACCCCCACCCTGTGCAAAGAGCCATCCCCATTGAGCACAATCTCAAGGGTGGTCAGCAACGATGGGTTTGAAAACGGAGAGGTGCTATCGGCGGGCAACAAACGCAGAAACCGGTCCGCGAACTCCTCGTGAATCCGCCGATGCATTTGAGCCAGGTAGGTCGCAAACGGCGAAGCAGCGGTGTTCAGTGCGGTTTGATTCCCCGGTTTCACCTGGGCCACATAATTTTCGATGGCTCCACGAAAGGCCTTCCAGTCCTCCTGGCGCTGGGCCGATCCTCCATTCCCAGCGGAGGACCGCCTGGATGCCGCCCAGGCCTGCCGCTCCTCCGCAAGTTGTTCGTGTCCGTACATCTGATTCAAACTGTTCCAACCCAAACGGGACGGCGACACGTTCACCCCGGGCGATCCATGGGTGCCCGTCCTACCGGCACGCCCGCCCGGAATCCGAAGGGTACCAAACGGGTCCCGATAAACCACGCCCCCCCCCTCGCCGTTGGCCCGGTCGGCACTGGGCTCACCCCCACCTGATGCCCCCTGTGAACCCGACTGGGGTAAGCTCGCTTCCACAGGTTCCCTACCCTCATCCACCCCGCGATCATTGGCCTCTCGGGTGTCTCCCCGTTGGGGTTCCACCGGAGGAGAACTCTCGTCCATCTCCCGGGCCCCATCCGAGCGAACGGTCTCCTGTTCCACCCGATGGGCGGTATTGGCTACCAACTCTGCACGCTCGGGTTCCCTGTCCGTAGAGTCAGGCAACTCCACGGCCTGCCGCTCCGTGGATGGAGGGGGCTCACGTGGAGCACGTGCAGAAGCGACGGGTTCAACAATAGGGGCGGCAGGCTTCGGGGGAGCCTCGGGAAGGGTTTCCTCAACAGGTGGGTTCGCGCGGGGCGTAGAAGCCCGCTGGGTGGCCGGAAGGGAAACCCATTCCAATGTGGAAGGGGGAGCGATGGCCACTCCCTGGGCCCGGTCACTCTCGGCTTGCTTAGAAAACACATCCGAAAGCCAACCCAGGGTTCGGTACATGGGCAAGTGCAAGGACAGGGAACCCGCAAGTCCAAGCACCAGAGCCACCAGGGCCGGTGACACCATGGGCTTCTTTTTCACCACCCGCTTTCCGGGTGTCCGTCGGTATGTTGGCCCTGGCCCCATGCCCCCTATTCATAGCGCGTGATGCCCAAAATGAACACGGATGTGCTCAGGATCCCCCTATTCAGGCCCCGTCATCCATGGTACGGAAGTGCCCTGGATCGTTGAAAAACAAACGATTTCATCAGGATTTTACCCATGTCTGCCCACGAAACACCTTCCACAGACGTTGCGACCCTGCTCCAGCGGTTTGGCTTTGACCAGGACACCTTTGACGCGCTCCGAATGCGCCTACAACAGGCTGAAAACCTCCATGGCTGGAATGCGCTCAAGGGCACCCTGGCAGCCCCCCAACCCGAGCAAATCGCCTCCCTAAAAGAGGAGGAGCGGGCGAAACTGCAACGCATTGGACTGGACGCCATGGGGCGGGGTCAAGTGGGTGTATTGGTGTTGGCGGGCGGTATGGCCACCCGCTTTGGTGGCGTGGTCAAAGCCACCGTGCCCGTGTTGGAAAAGCAAACCTTTCTCGACCTCAAACTCCAGCAGTTCCAGTTCGCAGAAAACGCCTGCGGGCACACCATCCCCGTATTTCTCATGACAAGCTTCGCCACGGACGTCGCGATCCGGGACCATGTGGCAAGCCATTCCCAGGGAATGAACATTCAGTGTTTTGCCCAATCCATTTCCCTCCGCGTGCTTCCAGACGGCACCCCCTTCCGCGACGGAAAATCCAAAAGCGCACTCTACGCCCCGGGGCACGGCGATACCCTGAGAGCATTTCAACGGTCGGGCTTGCTCGACTCCTTTGTGGCCAAGGGCGGCAAGTGGGTTTTCGTATCCAACGTGGACAACCTGGGCGCCGATCTGGACCCGGTAGTCCTGGGAAGTCACATCCAATCGAAACAGCAGATCACCGTGGAAGTGGTGGACAAGCATCCAGGTGATGCGGGCGGGGCACCTGCCCTGGTGAATGGGAACCTGCAAATCGTGGAAGGCTTTCGATTTCCTCCCGACTTTGATCAGAGCCAAATCCCGGTGTTCAACACCAACACGTTCATCATGGACGCCCAGGCCATGGGTGAGAACGACCGGGCGTCATTGGATTGGTTCATCGCCAAAAAGAAGGTGGATGGGCAGGATGTCATCCAGTTTGAGCAACTGCTCGGTCAAGTCACCGCGTTCTACCCGACCCAATTTCTGCGAGTCCCAAGGCAAGGTGTGGCCTCCCGGTTCACGCCCGTGAAAGATCCCGCTGAACTGCAAAAGCGCCTTCCTGAAATCAGGGACGTTCTTTCAAGAGCTTCTGTCGCAGTTGCACCTTTGGCACCACGTCCTTAAGCACCAGCTGACCGCAGGCGGCGGCCACGTCATCCCCCCGTTGGGTGCGTACAAACGTGGGCACCCGGTGGCGCAACAGTTCATCCTGAAACGCTTGCACGGTCTGCGCGGACGGCGCCGTCAACCCCGAGCCCCCCACAGGATTCATGGGAATCAGGTTCACCTTGGTCGACAGGCCATGGAGCAGTTTCGCCAGTCGAGAAGCATCCTCCTTGGAATCGTTTTTACCCCCCACCAACGTGTACTCCACCGTAATACGGCGCCGTGGCGGCAACGGGTAACGTCGGAGACACTGCATCAACTTATCCAGGGGGTAACGCTTCGCAATCGGCATCAGCGAGGCTCGCTTTTCCTGATCCACGGCGTGCAATGAAATGGCCAACGCCGCACGGCCCTCCGTGTCCTTCCCCAGCCTGTCGATCTCCGGCACCAATCCACTGGTGGATACCGTCACCCGACGGGTGGAAAGCCCAATGCCCTCCGCGTGGGTCAATAGACGCCAGGCTCGAATCACCGCGTCGTAGTTGTGCAGTGGCTCCCCCATGCCCATGAACACCACGTTGGTCAGGCGCTTGCCTTCTGGCAGTTGCTGCCGAGCCCACAACACCTGGGCCACAATTTCTTCTGGCCCCAAGTGCCGCTGCAACCCCGCAATCCCAGAAGCGCAAAACACACACCCCATGGCACAGCCCACCTGCGACGAAATGCACTGGGTTACCCGATCCCCCACCGCGCGCCCCTGCACGCTCCAGGGAGCGTCTTCTACAGGTTCCTCCTCCAGTTCCGCATCATCGGCCTCATCGTCGAGATTCACGGCCTTCGATGCGGCGCCACGCCGTTCCAGCTGAGGGATCAGAACCGTTTCTACCCTGGCCCCATCACCGTATTTCACCACAAGCTTGGTGGTGCCGTCTCCGGAGGCATGGCGTTCGTCCAACGTTAGAATCGGGGGCATGGCTTCGATGAGAGACTCCCGAAGCCGCTTTGGCACATCTGTCATCGCCGCCGGATCCATCACATTGCGCTGATGAATCCACCGAAAAATCTGCCCCCCCCGGTACTTGGGCTGCCCCTGCCCCCGTACCCAGGCCTCCCACTCCTCAGGCAACCAAGCAACCGGATGCCATTCATTCTTAGTGTTACTCACAACCGCCCCAGTGTGCACCCCAACCCACAAAACACCAGCCGGTCACGCAAAAAGAACCGGCGCCGACACTCAATAGTGCCAGGGCACTTTTTTGAAGTCTGGGTCGCGTTTTTCAAGGAAGGCGTCGCGGCCTTCCTGGGCTTCGTCGGTGCCGTAGGCCAGGCGGGTGGCTTCTCCGGCAAAGAGCTGTTGGCCCACAAGGCCATCGTCCATAAGATTAAACGCATATTTGAGCATGCGTTGGGCGGTGGGACTCTTGTCCACCACACGGCGTGCCCAATCAAGGGCCGTGGTCTCCAACTCCGCATGGGGGACGGCCGCGTTCACCATGCCCATCTGAAAAGCCTCTTCTGCAGAGTATTCCAGGCCCAAAAAGAAGATTTCACGGGCCCGCTTTTGCCCCACCTGCCGGGCCAGGTAGGCCGAGCCGTAGCCCCCGTCAAAACTGGCCACGTCCGCATCGGTTTGTTTGAATCTGGCGTGCTCTTGGCTGGCAAGCGTCATGTCGCACACCACGTGCAAACTATGCCCGCCGCCCACGGCCCATCCAGGAACCACCGCAATTACCACCTTGGGCATGAATCGGATCAGCCGTTGCACCTCAAGGATATGAAGCCTGCCCGTGTTGCCAGGGGTCGAGTTCCCTCCAACTTCCTTGTATTCGTATCCGTCCCGCCCCCGAATGCGTTGGTCGCCGCCAGAGCAAAAAGCCCAGCCCTGATCCTTGGGTGAAGGCCCATTGCCAGTGAGCAACACGCAACCCACGGTCGTGGTCTGCCGCGCGTGATCCAGGGCCGTGTAAAGTTCATCCACGGTTTGCGGTCGAAAAGCGTTGCGAACTTCTGGCCGGTTGAACGCCACGCGCACCACCCGGCGATCCGCAGTCCAATGGTAGGTGATGTCCCCGAACGTAAAGCCAGGGACCGTTTCCCAATCCTTCTTTTGAAAGGTTTCAGAAACCATAAACTTACACAGAAACGCCGAAGTCCCGTAGGGCCGCGTTCAAACTGGTCTTGCGGTCCGTGGACTCGGTGCGTTTTCCAATAATCAATGCAGCGGGAATGCCAAACTCCCCCGCGGGGAACTTCTTGATTCGTGTACCCGGAATCACCACGGAACGGGCAGGTACGTGACCCACCACCTCCACGGGAGTGTCACCGGTCACGTCGATGATTTTGGTGGACGCCGTAAGAACCGTGTTGGCGCCGAGCACGGCCTCACGGCCCACCCGAACGCCCTCCACCACAATGGCACGGGATCCGATGAACGCCCCATCCTCGATGATCACGGGAGTTGCTCCAGGGGGCTCCAACACGCCGCCGATGCCCACGCCGCCAGACAGATGCACATGGCGACCGATCTGAGCGCAGGAACCCACCGTGGCCCACGTGTCGACCATGGAGCCTTCACCCACATAGGCGCCGATATTCACGTACCCCGGCATGAGCACCACACCCGGTTCCAGGTGGGCACCGTACCGGCACGTGCCCGGAGGAACCACACGCACCCCCTGGGATTCCAAATCTTTCTTGAGCGGGATCTTGTCGTGAAACTCAAAAGGACCCACTTCCATGGTTTCCATGGAGCGCACACCAAAATACAAAAGTACGGCCTGTTTTACCCAGGCATGGGTGGTCCAATTGCCCTCGCCGTCAACGCTGGCCACGCGGAGAGTTCCCTTGTCGAGTCCCTCCACCGCCTCGAGCACAGCGTCCCTGTACTCCGCAGACTTCAGAAGGGATCGATCCCCGTAGGCCTGCCCAATGCGCTCCTCTAGATTCGCCATGGAAGGGTTCCCCACAGACTAGGAAGCCGTGCCGCCAAGTTCAAAGCCGGGAAAGAAGTACGCCACTTCCTTCACGGCGTTCTCCACCGAATCGGAACCGTGCACGGCGTTCTCACCAATGCTGCCGCCAAAGGCCTTACGAATCGTGCCTTCGTCCGCCTCGGCCGGGTTGGTGGCTCCCATGAGCTTACGGTAGGCCGCAACGGCACCCTCGCCCTCCGCCACAAACACCACCACGGGGCCACGGGTCATGAAGTCCACAAGCTCCCCAAAGAAGGGGCGCTCGCTGTGGACCGCGTAAAACCCTTCGGCCTGGGGGCGGGAAAGCCGCGTCATGCGAACCGCCTGAAGTTCCAGCCCACTACGCTCCACCATCCCTAAAATATCACCCACGTGGTTCTGTTCCACAGAGTCAGGTTTAATAATCCCCAAAGTACGTTCTTTTGCCATGTGATCTCACTTCCTCAACGGTGCCCATTTCCTTTCCGAAAATTCGGAAAAAAACACCAAAAAACCACCTACATCAAAGATACAGGTGGCCGAGGTCTAGCAGAATAGGTCGACTGTCAAAGCAAAGATTGCAGGGTGGTTCCCATGTCGGAGGGCGTGGGTGCCATCTTCACACCGGCGGCCTCCAGGTGGGCAATCTTTTCTGCGGCAGTTCCTTTGCCACCGCTGATGATGGCTCCCGCATGCCCCATGCGTTTGCCTGGGGGTGCAGTGACTCCGGCGATGAAGCCTGCCACGGGCTTTTTGAACTCACGCTTGATGTATTCGGCCGCCAGCTCTTCTGCGTTGCCGCCGATTTCACCTATGAGGATCACGCCGTCGGTTTCCGGGTCCTCCTGGAAGAGCTCAAGTACGTCCACAAAGTCCGTACCGTGCACCGGGTCTCCGCCGATGCCCACACAGGTGCTCTGTCCGATGCCCAGGGCAGAAAGCTGCCCCACGGCCTCGTAGGTGAGGGTTCCGCTCTTGGAGACCACACCGATTTTACCTGGCTTGTGAATGTGCCCGGGCATGATGCCGATTTTGCATTGCTCGGGAGTGATGACACCCGGGCAGTTGGGGCCGATGAGACGGGACGTGCTCTGGGAATCCAGCACGCGACGGACCTTCACCATGTCCGCCACAGGAATGCCCTCGGTGATGGCCACAATCAGGGCTACACCGGCATCCACGGCTTCCAAAATGGCATCGGCCGCAAAAGGAGGCGGCACAAAAATGCAGGTGGCGTTTGCACGTGTCTTTTCCACCGCATCGATCACCGTATCAAACACGGGCACCGAGTCCTGGAACTGGCTTCCGCCCTTGCCCGGCGTGACTCCCGCCACCAACTGGGTTCCGTATTCGAGCATTTGCCCAGAGTGGAATGCACCGGTGCTCCCAGTGATTCCCTGCACCATCAAACGTGTGTCTTTGTTTACCAAAATCGCCATGGTCTAACCTTTCACCGCATCCACAATCTTACGCGCGCCATCCGCCATGCTGGACGCCGCCGTGATTGCCAAACCTGAATTCCCCAAAATCTCTTTTCCTTCGTCCACGTTGGTGCCTTCCAGGCGAACCACCAGGGGAACGTCCAGCCCGAGATCCCGGGCCGCACCCACCACACCCTTGGCAATAACATCGCACTTCATGATGCCGCCAAAGATGTTCACAAAGATGCCCTTCACCGCCTCGGACTTCAGGATGATCGTGAACGCCTTTTTCACGGCCTCTTCTGTGGCCCCGCCCCCCACGTCCAGGAAGTTCGCCGGGTCACCACCGTAGTGCTTGATGATATCCATGGTGGCCATGGCCAAGCCGGCGCCGTTCACCAGGCACCCAATGTTTCCGTCCAACTGAATGAAGCTGAGATTGGCTTCCTTGGCCTCGGTTTCGGTGGCCGCCTCTTCGGACAGGTCCCGAAGTTCCTCCCAAGCGGGATGACGGAACGCCGCATTTTCATCGAAGTTCACCTTGGCGTCGAGGGCCAACACGTCGCCGCTCCCGGTAACGATGAGTGGATTGATTTCCGCAATGGAACAATCCTCGGCCACAAACAGTTTGGACAGTTGCCCCAGCAGTTTTGCAAAAGACTTCTGGGCGGGCTTTTCCAACCCCAATGCAAACGCGAGACCACGTACCTGGTAGCCCTGCAGGCCAACCGCGGGATCCACAAACACCTTCACGATTTTCTCAGGCGAGTTGGCGGCCACCTCTTCGATGTCCACCCCACCCTCCGTGGAAGCCATGATGGCCACGCGACGGGTTTCACGGTCCACCACCAGCGCAAGGTAGAGCTCCCGGGCAATATCCAAGCCCTGCTCCACCAGCAATCGCTGGACAAGTTTTCCCTGGGGGCCGGTCTGGTGGGTCACCAGGGTCTTGCCAATAAGATCCTGGGCCACTTCCTTCGCCGCACGCGCACCCTTGACCACTTTCACCCCGCCGGCCTTGCCGCGGCCGCCTGCGTGAATCTGGGCCTTGACGACCACCGTTTCACTGCCGGTTTCAGCGATCAACTCCTTGGCCTTCGCCTCGGCTTCCTCCGCTGAAAACACGGGAAATCCCTTTGGAACGGGAATGCCGTACTGCCGGTACATGGCCTTCGCTTGATATTCATGGATATTCATTGTTGTCTCCTCAATAGTTCCCGTACGAATCGATTAAAGCTTGCTCGCAGCTCCCAGCAACTCACTCACGTGGTTGGCGCTGTTGTCGAGCAACGCCTTTTCGTCAGCTGAAAGTTCAACTTCGATGATGCGTTCCACGCCATCGCTACCGATCACGACCGGAACACCCATGTAGATGCCCTCATGGCCGTATTGTCCTGTGAGCCAGGCCGCACAGGGAAGCAAACGCTTCTGATCCCGAAGGTAGCTCTCGGCCATGGCAATGGCACCGGAGGCGGGGGCCACGTAGGCGCTCGTGCCCATGAGCTTGACGATTTCACCGCCACCAAACTTGGTGCGCTCCACAATCGCGTCCAACTCTTCCTTACCGATGAGCGTACTCACCGGAACACCGTTGACCGTGCAGTGGGAAAGCACAGGAACCATGGTGTCCCCATGGCCACCCAACACCAGGGCCTGCACTTCCTTCACGCCCACGCCAATGGCATCGGCGAGAAAATGCTGAAAACGGGCGCTGTCGAGCGCGCCCGCCATGCCCACCACACGGTTCTGGGAAAATCCCGTCACCTTCTGCATCTCGAACACCATGGCGTCCAGGGGGTTGGAGATCACGATCACGAATGCATCGGGAGCGTTCGCCTTGATCTGGGCCGCGACGGACCGGGTGATCTTGAGGTTGATCGAGAGCAAGTCATCGCGACTCATGCCGGGCTTACGGGGAACACCCGCGGTCACCACACACACCGCGGCACCGGCGATGTCAGCATAGTCGGACGTGCCGGTCACCGAAGCGTCGTAGCCCTCAAGCGCCAGGGCCTGGGAAATATCCAGTGCCTTGCCCTTGGCCACGCCTTCCCTATCGGGAATATCCACCAACACCACATCGCCCAGCTCCTTGCGGGCGGCCAGGGATGCCAGTTCTCCACCAATGTTACCTGCGCCGATCAGCGCAATTTTTCGTCGACTTGTCACTACTTGTCCTCCATGTGTTGGATGATCGCATCCCCGAATTCAGAACACTTTATTTTGGTTGCACCCTCCATTTGGCGGGCAAAATCATAAGTTACCGTGCGGGCTTCAATGGCCCCTTCCACACCCCGTAGAATGCGGTCGGACACTTCGCCCCAGCCCAGGTGCCGAAACATCATCTCGCCGCTCAGGATCACCGAAGATGGGTTAACCATGTCCAGGTCAGCGTACTTCGGAGCGGTACCGTGCGTCGCCTCAAAAATGGCGTGACCCGTGCTGTAGTTGACATTTCCACCCGGAGCGATGCCGATCCCGCCCACCTGGGCGGCCAATGCATCCGAAAGGTAGTCCCCATTTAGGTTCAAGGTTGCAATCACCTCAAACTCCTTGGGGCGGGTCAGTACCTGTTGCAGGGCGATATCGGCAATGGCGTCCTTCACAAGGATCCGGCCCGCCTGCAGGGCAGCCGCTTGCTCCGCGTTGGCGGCCTCTTCGCCCTTTTCGGCCTTGGTGCGTTCCCACTGATCCCAGGTGTAGGTCTGTTCCCCAAATTCCTTCT
The DNA here is from genome assembly GCA_030427835.1 of Polyangia bacterium. Taxonomy (GTDB): domain Bacteria; phylum Myxococcota_A; class Polyangia; order Polyangiales; family JAUICN01; genus JAUICN01. Next base: position 164,070 of record JAUICN010000003.1, read on the forward strand.
CAGCGAGCGCGTACCCCCAATTCCGGAAGGCTCCCTCAGTGAACTTCATGATGTTGCCCTTGTGCACAAGGGTCACGCTTTTGCGGCCCTGATCCAGGGCGTAGCGAATGGCGGCCCGCACGAGGCGTTCGGTGCCCTCCTGGGAAACGGGCTTGATTCCGTAGCCGGCCGTATCGGGGAACCGCACCTTGGCAAACCGGTCCGGAAAATGCTCCTTCATGAGCGCGGCAAACCGGTCCGCGTCGGCCGAGCCCTGTTCAAACTCGATACCCGCGTAGATGTCTTCGGTGTTCTCCCGAAAGATCACCATGTCCACAAGTCCGGGCTCGCGCACGGGCGAAGGCACGCCCGTAAACCAGCGCACGGGGCGCAGGCAGGTGTAAAGGTCCAACTGCTGACGAAGGGCCACATTCAAGGAGCGAATTCCACCACCAATCGGGGTGGTCAGCGGTCCCTTAATGCCCACCCGGTGGCTACGAAATGCGTCCACCGTTTGCTCAGGCAGCCAGCTTCCGCATTGGTCAAAGGCCTTTTGCCCAGCAAGCACTTCCCACCAATGCACGCGGCGTGCTCCTCCGTAGGCTTTTTCCACTGCCGCATCGAACACCCGCTGGGAAGCTTTCCAGATGTCACGACCGATGCCGTCCCCCTCAATAAAAGGAATGATGGGATCCACCGGGACGTCCAATGTGCCGTCCGAACCGAGGGAAAGTGGCGACCCCGATGTGGGGCCTGGAAATGTGTCTGCCATGGTTGCCTCCTCATCTCCTGGGCTGAACGCCTGATCCGGCGCCCGGAGAAGTGCCCCCCTTGTAGCACAGCCACAGGCCGTGCATCCCATTTCTGTAGCCCACCCCAAAGCTCCCATTCCACCAAACATTCCAGGAAGTTCAAAGTCGGAAATCACCCTGTGTCGACCCCTGGCCGAGCTACCCAATCAACGGAGCCAATACCGACCTCAAAGACAAAGTCTTCGCCGCCAAGCCCGGGAGACTGCAGCGGGGCCGGACCTGAGCTATGTTCATATCCATGACATCCTTTGCCTTTCCCGAGCCTCCCCAACCCATTGCGCCCACCGCCATCGATGAGGTGGATCGACGCCTCGGCCAACTCCACGCAAAGCGAGATGCATGGACCCAGGTCACCGTGGCACAACGGATTCAACTGCTGCAACAGTGCATGGAGACCACCGTGGCTGCCGCCAGTGGCTGGGCCGAGGACGCCTGCAAGCTCAAGGGCATCCAGCCCCACGCACCCCTTGCAGGAGAAGAGTGGCTTGGCGGCCCTGTCACCACACTCCGGCACCTGCGGCTTTTGGTTGAATCCCTGGAATACCGGGGGCAACGCCCGCCTCCGAAAATGGAGACCCGCGCCGATGGAAGGACCGTCGCCACCGTATTTCCCACCGACATCAAAGACAAGATCATGTTCACGGGATTCCGAGCGGAAGTATGGGTGGGTCCTGAAGACACCGCTTCCCAAGGTGCGATCTACACCCAACCCCCAGGGCCGGGGCAGGTGTGCTTGGTGCTGGGCGCCGGCAACGTGTCCTCCATCGCCCCCATGGACGCCCTGCACAAGCTCTTCGTGGAAAACGAGGTGGTTCTGCTCAAGATGAACCCGGTGAACGCCGTACTAGGCCCCCACATCGAACGGGCACTCGCACCGATCATCCAGGCCGGGTTCCTCTCCGTGGTCTACGGCGGCATGGAAGTGGGCCAACACCTCACCGACCATCCCCAGATTGACACCCTGCACATCACCGGATCGGATCAAACCTACGACGCCATTGTGTGGGGTGCCGACCCCGCAGAGCGCAAGCAACGAAAGGCTTCCGGGGAGCGACTAAACCAACGCCCCTTCACGGCAGAACTGGGTTGCGTGACACCGATCCTGGTGGTGCCGGGCCCCTGGAGCGAATCCGACATGGATTTCCAGGCCATGCACGTGGCCGCCATGGTGCAACAAAACGCGAGCTTCAATTGCAATGCAGGCAAGGTGCTCACCATCGCGGGTGAATGGGACCTGGCAGACACCTTCATCGCCAGGGTGCGCGATGCCCTCTCCCAAACCCCCGGGCGCAAGGCCTACTACCCGGGTGCCATGGACCGGTACAACGCGTTCCTCGAACACTACCCCAACGCCATTGCCCTGGGGGCCCGTACCGATGAGATGGTGCCCTGGACCACCCTACCCGACGTGCCTGCCACAGCCGGGGAATACGCCCTTCGCACGGAGGCTTTTTGCGGAGTGCTGGCGGAAGTAAAACTCCCTGGGAAGGACCCGGGCGAGTTCCTCACGAACATGGTCAATTTTGCCAACGACGTCTGCTGGGGAACCCTTTCCTGCCAAGTGTTGATCCACCCCAAGACCCAAAAGCAGTACGCCGCACAGTTTGAACAGGCTGTGACCGATCTGCGTTACGGCGGCGTGAGCATCAACGCCTGGGCTGCCGTGCTTTACGGCCTGGTCAGCACCTCCTGGGGCGCCTACCCCGGGCACCCGCCAGAGGACATCCAATCCGGAGCGGGGGTGGTGCACAACACCTTCATGTTCGACCACCCTGAAAAGTCAGTCCTCTACGCGCCCTTCCGAATTCAACCCAAGCCCCTGTGGTTTCCAAATCATAAGAACCTACTGCGGGCAACCCAGAAGCTTCTCGCCATGGAATCCCGCCCCAGCTACCGCCGCCTCCTGCCCCTCGTGGCCTCCGCCCTGAAAGGCTAGAAACCACGAGTGAGCGTTACGCTAGCAAGCAACCCTACGGTGCTCGCAGCGTGCCGGTCAGGTCGTAGGCTTCCGCGCCAGTGCCATTGTTCTCGGTGATACCTAGGTAGTACACCCCAGAGCTGGCAAACACGTGGTCCAGGTAGGGGTCATCGCCAAAGCCACCGTCGTTCTGGTGCAGCACGGTGGAACCGTCCGATGCGTACAGGGTCATTTCGAAATCCCCACCGGAGACGCTTTCACGATCCGCAAACACCGTTGCCTTGAGTCGGTCACCCGCCACGGCGTTCACCACGTAGTAGTCCTCGTCATCCCCGCTGCCGTCGGCGACCGATCCCGTGAAGCGAAACACGGTATCCGTTCCGATGGTATCGGTGGCAGCCATGGTGGTGTCGTTGGGCTCGGTCTCCGCCACAGCCGCACGATTCACGGCCACTTCCTGGTAAAACGGAACCTGTTGAGCAGGCCCGTCGGCCGCAGCCAATCCATCCACAGTCACCACGTAGAAACCACCTTCGGTCAGGGCCGACGTGGGGGCAAATATCACCCGTGCACCAGACGAAGTTCGTGTACCGGCCACAGCGGCACCTGTTCCGTCGGTCACACGCACCGTGGAGGAAGTCACAGAGGAGCCGAGAACGTCACGCGTCAACACCACTTCGATGGAGTCACCCGTACCCAGAGGTCGCGCACCGTCGTACAGCTGTGCAAAGGGCCGCAGTCCAATCACCTCCAGGGGAAGCTCCGACTGTTGCCCAAGCCAGCCCACACCCTGGTTGCCACCAGGCCCTCCAAGGGCGCCGATGTCGTTGCGTGAACCATCTGCGTCGTTGTAGTGGCTTGATAGGTTACCTGAGTTTACCCCTGGGCTACCGGAAGACAGGCCGTAGTAGCTGCCAAACTCCCGCACATCACCCGCCCGGGCGAACACCGGAGCTCCCACCACGTTCATATGGCCAATCGCCTCATCCGCCCGCTCCAGCAAGGAGTAGGTCGCGCGAAGAAGGGGGCTTTGGTACAGGTTGTCTCCCCCATTGCCCCACACGATGCTGTTCATGACGAACACGTTGGAGAAGCCGTTGTCACCTTCACCATAGATACCGCCGTCGTCCCCATACTGACTGTTGCGCACCACCGTATTGTTCACGAACTGTGCCCAGCCACCCGCTTCCACACCATCACCCGCGGAACCCGCGAAGATATTGTTGCGCACCATAATGGATCCCAGAGAGTCCCCACTGGGGTAGAGATCGAACGCGTCCGAAGAATCCACATCGTTGAGGCCTGCCTCGTTGTTCGCGATCAAGCCAAGGGTTTGAACGTGGGTCGTGATCTCGACGGCTTCGCTCTCAAACCCACCAATGGCCGAGTTGTTCGCCACATACAGATTGAGCTCGTCGTCCTCATCCATGTTGTTGGAGATGTCCAACCCCAGGTCGTACACATCGTTGAGAAGGTTGCCGAAAATCAGCACATCCAACTCAGACGCGTCATCACTGTATTCGTCCAAAGAGAGAGTGAGCGCATCGTCGTCTGCAGCGCCAAACATGTTGGCGGCCACCACCAGGCGGGTCTCACCCCCATAGCTTGCAACGTTGGCCTCAAACCCAACACTGCCGGCGCTCACACCCTCATTGCCTGTCACCTCAATGTAACCTGTGGCCTGGGCCGTGCCGGAAGTGGATCCATTGATCCAACCGAGATCCAACTCGATGAGGCTTCCATAGTTCACCCCGAAAGCATTGTTCTCGACCACAAGATTGAGGTGGCCGTCCGGAGAAGGGCCCACATCCAGATCAATGGCGTCGTCCACCGCAAAGAACGTATTGTCACGCACCTGAATATCCAGGGTGCCACCGTTGTTGGTATCGGCCGCGCCTGAAGTGTTTCCGTTCATATCGATGCCCCGGGATTCCGCAGACCCAAACACGTTGTCCTCCACAACAATCTGGGTGGTGGCTCCCGGAGCGGTGTTCACATCGTCGATTTCAATAAGATCCGAATCGGAACCCACCAGCTGATTGCCACGCACGGCAATGGTGATGTCGCCGTCGGGTACGGGGTTGACTGCAGACGCGCTCACCAGCTCAAAGGTCACTGCAGTATCGTAGGATCCTCGAATGATGTTGTTTTCCAAAAGCAGGCTAGCCGCACCGCCATCACCAAAATAGCCAAGGTCTTCAATGTAGATAGGGTAGCCATCGTAGTTGTAGAGAATCTCGTTGTCGCGAATCACAAGATCCAAGTCCCCCGCCATGGCCGGCGTCTCCGCCTGAAACCCAAGGTACAGGGTCTCCTCCACCCGGTTGACGCGATTGTGTGAGAACTCAAGGGAAAGCGCACCACCTGTGGGAACCACCATGGATCCACCCGACGGCAAGGACTGGTCGGTATCGGCCTCAAGCACGTACCCGTCAATATCTTGAAAAGAGCAGTTTTCGATGCGCAGCTCCGAAAGCAAACCGCCTGCCACGATTCCACCGTCGGAAAACTCGAACGAACTCCCCAGCACCACGAGGCTCGACGTATGCATCAAGTCACTGGTGTCGATGCGCACCATGGCATCTGGGGTATTGCCAGAGTCATCGCCTGAAAAACGACAGTCCGAAACCACCACGTGGGAATCCAGCGCGGACAGGGCCACATCGGGCGCCTCCGTAATGGAGATGCCCTGAATCCAGGTTGTCCGACCATCGTTGTCGATGTCCAAAATCCCCTCGTCGCCCACCTGGGAGTGGTTGCTGCCATCCAGGTCCGTGACATGGGTGGACGGGTCGTAGGCCGCCAACAGGGTGGCCTCGCTGGCGTCACTCAAGGTGGAAAACGCCGGGAACCCACCCACCAACATCACCGTGTTGGCGCCCGCGACGGTAAGGTTCACCTGTTCTTCATAGATCCCTTGCGCAATCAACACCGTGCCTCCGCCGGCAGTCTCAATCGCATCGACACCGTCCTGGAGAACGTCAAAGGGTGCCGCAAAGGTACCGGTTCCCCCGGAGGAGGCCGCCACGTCCACAAACACCTGGTTGCTCGAAGACTGTAGGGTCGCGCTGACCTCCACGGCGTTGGTGTCCTCCTGCCCCTCGGTATCCACCGCACGGACCACAAGATAGACCGTGGCCCCCGCAACAATGGCCGCGGCATCGGACGATGTGAGGTTTGCCGCAGTTTCCCCAGCCTGGGTCGTAAAAGAAGGGCTGGAAAAATCATGCCCGCCGGAGGTCGTCGAAACGTACACGTTGTAGATCACCTCAGAAGACAGATCCTTGTCGTCCGTGGCGGCCTTCCAAAATACATGAACGGTGGTCGCTCCGAGGGAAAGGGCTCCAGCTAGGCCACCGAAGAACGGTGCCGATCCGCGCTCTGTGGCGTGGAAGCTCCAAACCTCACCGCGGGCCACACCCTCGTCGTTGCGCGCGTCCACACGCCAGTAGTGTTGCTCGTCCTCCGCAAAGTTGTGGTCCGGCGCAAACATGGTGGACACCTGGTTTCCTTGAAAAGAAGCGTTTTGCGTGGTGGCCACCGCAACCTCGAAGGCATCGGTACCCAGGTACACGTCGTAGGAAGTGGCATCCTGAGCCACACCCCAGGCAAGCACCATGTTCAACTCCACGTCTACGGCCTCATCTGCAGGGCTCGGGTCGGTCACCTGATCGGGAGCTCCTGGCTGCACCGTGGTGAATGCCCACACGGTTCCCGTGGACTCACCCTTGGAATGCACGGTGTCCACGCGCCAATAGTACGTGGTGCCCTTGCTCAATCCCTCAGGAGAAAAGGTAGCGCCTGTCTGATTTCCCAAAAACAGGTCGGAGTCCCCGTTCGCAGCCAGCACATCCGCCACGGAAGTACCAAAGTAGACATTGTAGGAAATCACATTCTCCGGGCCGCTCCAGCCCAGTTCCACATCGAGCGCAATCCCGGTCGCACCCTGGGCCGGCGTGGGGCTACTCGCGGCATATTGCGAGGCCGACTTGCCGTCAGAATCTCCCCCTCCGCCACAGGCAACCACACATGCCAACAAAACAACCCCGAGCCCCTTACACAATAAACGCATTCGATTCCCTCTTTCCTTCCGACCGGATTCTCCCCAGGCACAGGGAGTGAGGCAATTCATTTTTCGCTCTCACACGAAAGTCACACATTTAATGAAATTTCAGGGACGCCCAGACGGGGACAGTTGCCCCAAAGTCAGGACATGAACCCCAAAATCAACGGGCCTACCGGAGTAAACCCATGAAATACCGCAAACCCCCATGGGCATTCCGGTCGCCTGTGCGATCACACCGTGCGGTCACACTGTGTGGCTACACGGTGCAGCTACACTGTGCGGCTAAACCGCCCGGGGGTGGTAAGTGGCGTGCAGAACGCGCAAATGCTCGGCAGCAACATGGGTGTAGATCTGCGTGGTGGTCACATCGCTGTGCCCCAGCAGCGTTTGCACCGCGCGCAGGTCAGCACCACCCCGCACCAGGTGCGTGGCAAAGGAATGGCGCAGGGTGTGGGGGCTCACCTTGCCGGCGATCCCTGATGCGGACGCGTAGTGGCGAATGCGCCGCCAGAACGTCTGCCGTGTCATCCCTGTTCCGCGCTCGGTCACAAAAAGCGCCGACTCACCTGGTTGTCGCGCCCCCTCCTTGACCCACAGCGGCCGGCCACTGGCGCACCATTGTTGAACAAGCGCGCACACCGCATCCGCCACCGGCACCACGCGCTCCCTGTTGCCCTTGCCCGTCACCCGCAGCCAACCCTCCCGGTCGTTCAACTGCCCCAGGCGCAAACCCACCAACTCCGACACGCGCAATCCCGCGCCGTAAAGCACACACAGCATGGCTGCGTCCCGCAGGCCCAGGCAGGTGGACACATCTGGCGCAGCAAGGAGCGTTCGAACGTCTGTTGCTGACAACACGGAAGGCAACGCTGCTACAGGTTTAGGAGACTTCAGCACCTCTGCTGGATTGTGTTCAATGCCCAACTGGAGCACCGCAAACCGGTAGAATCCACGAACCGCAGACAACCCCCTCGCCCGGGACCGGGGCGACAACCCCAGGGCCGCAAGGTGCTCCAAATAGGCCCGAACATCCTCGGTTTGAACCCCACCCGGGGGCTGCTTTCGATCGATCATGAATCGGGAAAATCCGCGCAGATCCCGGCCGTAGGCCTCCAACGTCAACCGCCCCAGGCCCCGCTCCACCTGCATGTGCACAAGGTACCGATCCACCCCCACATCCCATTTCTGCATCACCGTCGATCCCATCGCACTCCAACCCCATGGAACCCACCCCCACCCCCCACGTCAACAAACCACCTAAAAAGCCCACCCACAGGGTCAACAGGAGCGCGTGCAGAATCAAAGTTTTCACCGCGCAGATAATTTCATGCACAAATTACTATTCTGCCGCGCAGATAATTTACGGATCCATGGAACCCTAAAAGTACTGATCGAAGGAAGCGTAGACTGTGACGGGGGGGCGTTCGTTTCCGCGTAGGCCGTCGCTGCCGAGCCCATTGGGATCCCGGGTAAGCGGTATGCCCAGGTCCACGGAAAGCACCCCGGGTTGCACTCCCCCGTACTCGAAGTGGAATCGCAACCCGCCGCCGGCCTCCACCACACCACGGGTGCCACCCACGCCCACCGCGTCAAACACCGCACCGCCACCCACAAACGTGGCCCACTGCAGCTCCCTTAACCACACCAGGTGAAACACGTTGCCCGCCAGGTCACGCACAAAGGTAAACCGGTGCTCCACGGAACCGTAGGCACGGCCGCGGCCCACAAACTCATCCGTCTGCACACTGCGCAGCAAAAACGGATCCCCCAAACGCATCTGCTCTGCTGCCAGCGCGTCGCCCAACGTCCAACCCAGGCCCCCCACAAACACCCAACTGTGCCAAAGGCCCATGGGCCGTGTCAGGTTGCCGCGCACAGAACCGGAACCGGTCAACAACAACGAGCCGTCATCCCGAAATACGGGGCCCAGTCGCCCACGCGCACTCCAGTAACCGCCCATGCGCGGATCGATGGAAAACACGCGGGTGTCCATTCCCACAGAGCCCTGCACCGAGGGCCTCCATCCCCCCTGGGCCTGATCCGCAAAACTGGAATGCAACCGGTCCAATCGAACTCCGGTGGACAAGAACCCCTGTCGACTGTTGTTGTGACGTTTGGGGCCCCACCCCGAAAGCAGGGACACCGAACCACCCGAAGCTGCCACATCGTGGAACAGGGCAAAGGCATATCCACGCTCCAGGTTGAAACGCCTGCGCATGGCAAAATCCAGAAACCCGGTCACCTGCCCCTCCGACACAAACGCGTTCAAGCCAAACCCACGCAACAGGGGTGGCCGCCAGGCGTGGGCCATGGCGTCGTCACCCCGGGGGTGGCCCGCGGTGAGAGACGCATCCTGCTCCCTGGCTCCCCTTGGATCCACCATCACATCCTTCGAATCCAGGGCAGAGGTTTGCAAACTCGCAAGTGAAAACCCTGGCCCTTCACCGTCCCAGAGGTGCCCTCCCCCAGCCCCATCCACGCGAATCTCCACAGGTTCGTGACGAGGCAACCCCTGCCGTTCCACCTGAAGCGCGCCACCGACCCCACGCAACTGGTAGTTCACGGGTCGCAATGGGATCTCCAGCCACTCCTGCACATGGCTTGCAAGTCGCGGGTCCGCGGCGTGCAGAGCTTCTCGAGCCCGCTCCCCCGCCAACCATTGGCGCTGCACCTCCAACCAACGGGCCCCGGGTAACCCATCCCGGGCGCGTACCATCACAGCCCGTCCATGGGCACGCCTGCGCCAGGCCCGATCCGGGTCCTCCCCAAATACATCCAACGCCCCCGGCGCCCCTTGCATCACATCCGCAAAGGGCACCTGCGGCGCGTACAGCAACTGGTCCACCGCCGGGTGAAACGAGGCAAAGCGAACCAGATCCCCTGCCGACTTCGCATCACCATCGGTTTCGTGGTCCAACCACAGCGACGCACGCAACTCCGATGCCCAGCCCACATCCCCAGCAGGTTCGCCCTGAAACGTTTCCTCCATCACACGGGTGTACTGAGCCAAGCGAATGGCCCTTCCGTGCAACTCAAGGGCCGCCCTCACAGGAAAAATCTGAAACGCCCGGTCCGACACCGCCACAAGGCCAGGCATCGATGCCGCAAGCTCCAACCGGGAAGGCACCTGAACAAACACGGGGGGCGCCACCGCCCCTCGCTCCAAATCCACAGGGCTTCCCCCATCCGAAAGCACACGGCGCGCCGTTGCCATTTCCTTTCGTACCCGTGTCACCGTTTTTCGACGCAACGGATCACGCAACCCGTCACCATCCAAATCCCCCATGGGAGTGGCGGACCAGAAGACTCCCGTTGGGCCGTCACCCGGGGTGCCGTCTGTTTTCAATGGGTGGGGCCACCAACGGCCTGCCGCAAACAATGGCGCAAATGGGCCCGTCACCTCCACATGCCCATCACCCTGGGCCCGCTTCCCACCCACAAGCCATTCCAACCCACGGGGGGCAAACACCCGCACCCGGTGGGGTACCCGAAATCGCCACCGATCCCCGTTGACCACCAGCGGGTACCAGGGTGCCCCCAGGGTCAGCTGCCCCCTTGCCACCCCATGACGCCCGTACCGCTGTGGCACCTGAAGCACAACGGTGTAACGCAACTCCGCCTGGACCGTGGACCGCTCCCCACCGTTTTCTACCGGAGGATCAAAGCAAACCCTACGACCAAACTCGGAGCCCACCGAACCCTGCCGCACCCCATCCAGATCCACGGGTTGCCCGTTCCAACGCATGGACCGAAACCGCAGCGCTCCGAGCGACACCCCCCTGGGGAACACCCAACGAAAGTTCTGCTCGTTCAATTGGGAGGGCACCCGTTCCACCCGCGAGAAATGGCTCCACAGACACAGCGGTACCCCTGCGCCCTGGGAGGCCGGCCCCGACTCTCCTTGCCACTGCAATTCTTGCCGCCTGAGGATGACCGACACATGGGCCACCAGTTCCCGGGGAGCCCCTTGCCCGTCCACCGCAATCCGGTATCCCAGGGGCTCCCAGCCCCCATTGAACACCGCCCTCTCCTGCGCCGCAACCGGCACCCCATTGAAGAAACATGGCAGCAGGGCACCCATCGCTAACATCCACAGCCCGACCCAACGGTGTTGCTGGCGCCTCACGCGAATGCTACCCGCTCCCTGTTTCTGCCCGACGCCGCCCCTCGGGACAGGATTGCGCAGCACACCACAGCACGGGATGCTACTGCGTAGGAAGCCACGGCGCAGAACGTCACGGCACAGGACAACCACACCTTGGACGATCCAACCCCCGAACCTTCACACATGCCCACAACAGAACAGGCTCCCCCTGGGGAACCCACAAGCCTGTTGACGTCGGTGCCCTGGGTAGGCGCTGCACTCATCCTGGCCACGGCCCTCATCGTGCTCCTAGTGTTGCACACAATGGCACGGCAGCTGGAACGCAAGACAAGGAAACGCACCGAAGAGGCACTGGCAAAATACAACGCAGAAACACAACAACGCACTGAAACAACCCCCACCCAGCCCCCGTCCCCAACTCACTGCGCAAACCCGGCGCCCACGGCAAACTCGGCACCGTCCTCCCCCGGGAACGTGTAGGATGGGATCACCCCATGGCCACACTCATCGGATACATCGCCCAGGACAGGGAGGAACTCTCCCCACGATTGCAAGCTGTCGCAGAAACCCTACGCGCCACCCATGCCGCCACCGCCTGGGGGGTAGGCTTCTACCAGGGGGGTGAAGTACTCCACAAAAAGAAGCCGCTCACCTCTCCCACGGATGACCCCACCACCCAGGATCCCTCGTCCACCCCGGGCGCCATCCCTCCCCCCTGGCACGAACTGGTGGAGGGTGTACGCACCCCCTGTGCCCTGTTCCACGCCCGGCTGAGGACCGTGGGAGACTTTCGGGCAGAAAACACACAACCCTTTCGCTTCGGGTCCTGGAACTTCGCCCACCACGGAACCCTGCACGGGTTTGAGCAACTTCGGGAGCCCATGCTCGCCCACTGCCCTGACTTCATCGCCCGCAACGTGCGCGGCAACTCCGACAGCGAGCTCCTTTTCCACTGGCTGCTTTCATTCATTCGAGAACATACGCCCCTGGACCGACTCGACCCCGAAGCCCGCGCCCTCACCCAGGGCGTTCAAGAGGGCATCGCCCAATTGCAGCAACTCTGTCGCTCCAAGGACCTGCCCCGTGCCGGCGTCACCTCCATTCTCACCAACGGGCGAGCGCTCTACACCCTCTCGGACGAGCGTTCCTTTCAGCTCCTGGCAGACAAAAAGGATCCCTTCACCATCGTCGCCGACGTCAAACCAAACGGTGCCCCCCTGAGGCAACTCCAGAAAATCACCGCCACCGAGCCGCCAGAGATCCTCTCCACACTCGAATAGGCAAACCGCACCACCCCTACAATTCACACCGCCGAAACACGCCCCACCGCCATGCCCGAAGACACCCCCATCCTTGTGCTCACCACCGTGAACACGGTCGACAGCGGTACCATGCTCGCGAACAAACTGGTGGAACAACGCCTGGCTGCCTGCGTTTCCACCCTACCCCCCATGCAATCCACCTACCGCTGGCAGGGTGAACTGTGCACCGAAACCGAACAACTCCTGCTCATCAAAAGCACCCGTGCCGTTCAGGCCCATTTACTCTCTGAGCTGGAACGGCTCCACCCCTACGAAACCCCCGAAATCCTCGTGCTCAACCCCGCAGAAGTCTCTCCGGCCTATGCCCGTTGGCTGGCGGAGTCGATCACGCCCTAGGCACTACTGGGGCGAAGCTCCCCGGCGAATGCGCAGTTGAATCGAAGACAGCTGCCTTCGTGCGCCGGGTGCGTACATGGAGTGGGGCCATTTGCGGAGCAACGTACGCAGATGTTTGCGCGCAGACTCAAGCCGACCACGCGCCTCCTCGATCTGAACCAACAGCCACGTCCCATCGTCCTGCAGATCGCGCTGGGTCTGCTGTTGACTTACCTTTTCGGCATAGGTCGCCGCCCGTTCGTTGTTGCCCAAACGGAATAGGGCACGGGACAAATACCATTCCACCTCCGGTTGGTGGTACCCCCCCTGCATCCATTGCAGGGACTTCTCAAGCGTGGTGGAGGACTCCGAGAACCGGCCCGATTCAAAGAGCTCCGCCCCCCGTCGAAACGCATCCTGGGAAAGCTCCCTACGAAACCGGGCCGCCACATCAGCAAACAGTGCGGCCTCCACAGGCGAAAGCTCAAGCCCCTGGACTTGCTCGTACTGGACCAACATTTCTTCGCGCTTGGATTCACGAACCAACCCGTACAGGGCCTGGGTCCGGGCCTGGGCCTCCTTGCGTCGCTCCCCGTATTGGGCCTGTTGAAGCAACTCCTCCCGCAACTGGGCCGCCTCACGGGAGGCCGTCTCCTGCCGCATTTCCACCTCGCTCATTCGGGATTCCGTGGCGAGCTTCAGCCCCAAAAACGACAACACCGCAAACAACACGTAGGCCACCGCACCATTCACCGCAAAACGCCGTTCTCCGGAAGATTGCCGCTTGGCAATGGCTTTCATGTCCGCCGCAAGGCTCGAGATCAGGTTGTTGGTCTTGATAATCAGGCCCCGGGACTCAATGACCTCCTTGCGGATCTCCGCGATTTCCTCATCAAACTCACGCATCGCCCAAACCTATCCTGTTTGACGCCCCCGTGCAGGCCGCGTAGGCAAGCGTCCATGGAACGCCTCGTAGCCCATTTCGCCCGACCTCTCACAGGCCCGCTCGCTTTTGCTGCATTGGCTTTCCTGGCCACCGCCTGCGGGGGCCCCAAACAATACGAGCTACTGGGTACGCCCACCGCCCCAGGGACAGACGGAATCATTCAGCTAGAAGAAGTGGAGGGCAACAACCATCTGCTCACCATCACCCTGCGCAACCTTGTCCCACCCAGGCGGCTGGACGGAAACCTTCGCAGCTACGCGGTGTGGCTCCAGGTTCCGGGCCAGGCCATCCGTGCGGGCAACCTGGAATACAACGACAAAAGCCGTCAGGGCACGCTTGTAGCCACCACCCCCTACACCAAGTTCACCCTTCTAATTACTGCGGAGCGTAGCGACACACCCAATCGCCCCGGCAACACCATCGTCATCGAGCAAAAAATCTCACTGTAGGCACCCAGAGGCCCTGTCTTTCTAGCCCCTATCTTTCTAGTCAAGGAACGGTTCCCATGTACGACACTTCCGATATCAAAAAAGGCCTCAAGGTCGTCTTCGACGGCGCCCCCTACACCGTGGTGGAGTTCCAGTTTGTGAAGCCCGGCAAGGGCCAGGCCTTCACCCGAACCAAGTTCAAAAACCTGGTGACCGGATCCACCCTGGAGCGAACCTTCAAGAGTGGCGAAAAGCTGGCCCCCGCGGACACCGAGGAGCGGGACATGCAGTTCCTCTACCGGGAGGGAGACCAGTGGGTGTTCATGGACGTCAGCACCTACGACCAGGTCCTGGTCCAGGACGAGCAGATGGACGACACCCGCGGCTACCTTGTGGATGGCACCCAAGTCACCGTGCTGTTCTACCTGCAACGGCCCATTCAAATCACACCCCCCACCTTCGTGGAGCTCGCCGTCACCCACACCGAGCCCGGCTTCAAGGGCGACACCTCCAGCAGCATCACCAAGCCCGCCACCATGGAAACGGGGCTCGAAGTGGGCGTGCCTCCCTTCATCAACATCGGTGAAGTTCTGAAAATCGACACCCGCACCGGGGAATATGTCGAGCGCGTCAAAAAATAGCGCGCCCCCTGAAGCTCAAATGAAACCCATTTCCGTGGGCGGCGTCCGTGAACGCCACCACATGCTGCGCACGATTCGCGCCTACTTCCAGGAACAGGATTTTCTGGAGGTGAGCACACCCATGCTCGTGCCAAGCCCCGGCACCGAAGTCCATATTGAAAGCCCCCAGGTCCATGGCCTGGCAGCCCACCCCCTGTGGCTTGCCCCAAGCCCTGAACTTCAAATGAAGCAGCTACTCACCCAGGGGTACGAGCGCATCTTTCAAATCGCCCACGCCGTCCGGGCCGAAGAACAGGGCGACCGCCACGAACCCGAGTTCGCCATGCTTGAGTGGTACCGAACCACCCCGGACCTCAACACCCTGATGGACGACACCGTCGAGCTTGTGCGGCGCACGGCCCGGGCCCTTACCGGTGCCGAAACCGTGGCACTAAACGGCCGATCCATCCCCCTTTCAGGCCCCTGGAGCGTGCGTACCATCGAAAGCCTTTACGCCGAACACGGGTACGACGCATTCACCCTGGCCCAGCACAACGAAACCGAGTTTTTTCAGGTCTACGTCGACCGCATCGAACCCCGCCTGGGGTGGGGCAAGCCCACCCTCGTCACCGAGTGGCCCGCTCCCTTTGCTTCCATGGCCCAACGCAATCCTAAGAATCCCAGGGTCTGTGATCGTTTTGAGGCCTATGTGGGTGGCATCGAACTCTGCAACGGCTTTGTGGAACTCACCGACCCCGTCGAGCAAGAACAACGGTTCCGTGAAGCCTCAGAAAAACGGGTGCGCCTAGGAAAATCCCCCTACCCCATCGACACCCAGTTCATCGCCGCCCTCAAACGCGGCATGCCCCCATCCTCTGGCAACGCCCTGGGCCTCGACCGCCTCCTCATGCTCTGCACCGGCGCCCCCCGAATCCAAGACATCATCGCCTTCCCCCAACGAAGCATGGCTCCGCTCCGTTCTCCTTAGGGCGTGGGGTCCGCCTTGTTCTCAGCGGCGCTCACGTCGTCGGAAAAGCGGTCGATGGATTCCCGGAGGGCGGCCTCGGGATCGACTCCCTGCCCGGCGCTCCAGGCTGCCAGGGCAAACAGCAAATTCCCTATTTGCTGTGAAGGAAGTTGCTCCTGAAGCGCGTCCCACCCTGGAATCGCTGGGGTCTCGGGTTGCACGCCCACGGCCTGGGCCTTTTCCACCACCCGGGTGGCCCGCAATAGGGCAGGCATGGCCCGGGGAACGCCATCCAGCACGCCAGCGCCGGGTTTTCGCCCTGAATCCTTCCGCTCCTCGGCTTTCACCGCCTCCCAGCTCGAAAGCGCTTGAGCTCCGTCCCCGGCCCTCGGAGCATCGCCAAACACGTGGGGGTGGCGGCGGATGAGCTTGGAGGAAATGCCCTCCGCCACGTCCTGCACGTCAAACCACCCCTCACGCCGGGCCAGGGCCGACAAAAACACCACCTGGAGCATCAGATCCCCCAACTCTTCCTGGAGATCCTCCGGATCTCCCCGATCGATGGCATCCACCACCTCGTAGGCCTCCTCAAGTACGTACGCCCGAAGGGTTTGGGGCGTCTGTTCCCGGTCCCAGGGGCACCCTTGCGGCGCCAAAAGGCGCTCCATCACGTCCACCAGCCCCTGAAATTGGTCCATGGCCCTGCCCTACAACAAACCCCGACAAACGCCCAACAAACAAAACGTCCTAAATTTGAGACAAAATGTGAATGATATCGATCAGTTTCGTGAGCATGATACCGATCTAGGGCAATAAATCCGTGACAACTCCCCAATTAAAGCTACATTTCTGACCGGCCACCCCTATTAGAAAGAAGTGAACATGGGATACAAGAAAAGTGAAACAAGTTGTAAGCAGATCATTCGCTCGGCCGTTCGGGTCGTGGCCCGACAGGGCTACGCAGGAACAAGCCTGCTCGACATCGCCCAGGAGGCGGGCATGAGCAAAGGTGCGGTCCACTACCATTTCCCCACCAAAGAGGCGCTCATTGAGCGGGTGCTCGAGGTGGCCTGTGAAACGGTCGTGCAGCGCTCCGTGGAGACCTGGCAGCAGCAAGGATCCTCTGCCCACGTGGATTCCAAGCAGATCATTCGTCAGGCCATGGAACAGCTCTGGCTCACCCGACTCGGTCGCGACGAGGACACCATGGTCATTGCTGACCTATGGGCCCAAAGCCAGCACCAACCCTCCCTCCAACCCAAACTCACCACCTACTACAGGCAGGCCGTCTCCAAGCTTCTCGATCATTTGGCAGAAGCCGCCCCAGCCATGGGTCTACGTCCCAAAATGCGACTTGAGGTCATCACCCGAACCATTCTCGGGCTGCTGGACGGCATGATGATGCAGGCCCTGGTGGACGAACACGCCATTTCCACCCCAGACGCCATCAACGCCCTGCAAGAGGTGGTTGTCTCCATGTTCGAGCAAATCGAAGATTCACCTTCGCACATCGCGAGCAGTGACTTCCCACCCCACCCGCTGGACGTGGAACCTACCCCGCATCATGTAGAAGTGGGTGGCAACTAGCGGTTCCCAGCATCCCCCCCAGCATCCCCAGGAGGCGCGGCTCCTACAGGCTGTCCAACAGGGCAGCCTGGCCCATGCGCTTCTGTTTTCGGGCCCAAACACCGCGGCCCCCATGGATACCGCCCGCAAGCTGGCCCACCATGCATTCCAACAGGACGGCGGCACACCGCCCACCCCCGAGCAGCTGACCGCAGGCACTCACCCAGACTTTCGGGTATTCGGCCCAAGCGATCGGGCGTCGCGCACCCTGCCCGTGGAACAGCTTCGGGATGAAATCCTCCCGCTCACCCGTTTTGCGCCCTTCCAGCAATCCACCAGTTGGTTCGTATTCGATAGGGCAGACCTTTGCCTCGGTTCCGTGGAAAACGTCAACATCCTTCTGAAAACCTTGGAAGAACCACGCCCCGGCGTGCACTTCATCCTGATTTCCAGTCGCCCACGGGCCCTGCCCGATACCGTCCGTTCCAGGTGTCAGCACCACAGTTTCCGCCCGGGAATATCCACAGCCCAAGGCGCCCACGGAGGCACGGCCACACAGGAAGAACAGAAAGCACTCGAACAGCACCTGCAACACTGGGCCGGCACAACCCCCTCTTCGAGCCCGCTGGATCCCCCATGGAAGACCCCCCAGGACATGTCCCACATGCTGGAACAGTGGCTCCACCTTCTCTGGGCACACACCACATTCCAACCCACGGGCCCGCACCCACCTGGATCCGTACAGGAGACCCTAGATCCAAAAATGCTGGGACCGAAACTGACGGCCAAGCTGACCCAGCAACTGGATCACACGCTTTCGGCCCTTCAGCGCAACGGGAACATGGCCATTCAAACCGAGGCCCTGCACCATCGCATGGCGCAGCTTCTTACAGGGGTCGCCGGGGCTCCCCAAGCCCCCCCAAACGCCCTGTTGCACAGCCCCAGGCCCAGGGGCTAGGGTCCGCACCCCATGTCCACCCCCTCCCCATCGTCCGCCGCGGACGCACGCCGGTACTACATCACCACTCCCATCTACTACGTCAACGACCGCCCCCACGTGGGCCACGCCTATTCCACCGTGGCCGTGGACGTCATGCACCGCTTCCAGGAACTAAAGGGAGCTCGGGTCCATTTCCTAACCGGCACCGACGAACACGGCCAAAAGATTGAACGCCGCGCCCAGGAAGAAGGCATTGACGGGCAAGCTTTCACCGACCGCATGGCGCCCCCGTTTCGCCAACTCTTCGACACCATGAACTGCGGGTACGACGACTTCATTCGCACCACCGAACCCCGGCACAAGCGCCAGGTCCAGGCCCTATGGAAACGACTGGAAGAAAGCGGCGACATCTACCTGGGAGAATACGAAGGGTGGTATTCGGTCTCCTCCGAAACCTTCTTCACAGAAAAGGAGCTACTGGAGGGCAACCTGGATCCCATCACCCGCAAGCCCGTGGAGCGGGTCCGGGAAAAAAGCTACTTCTTCAAGCTCTCCAAATACGGTCCAAAGCTACTCGAATGGTTCGAGTCCCACCCGGATTTTGTCCAACCTTCCACCCGCTTCAACGAGGTCAAACGCTTCGTGGAAGGTGGCCTGCACGACCTCTCCATCTCCCGCACCTCCTTTCGGTGGGGCATTGGCGTACCCAACGATCCCCAACACGTGGTCTACGTGTGGCTCGACGCCCTCACCAACTACCTCTCCGCGCTCGGCCTTCTCGAGACCGGCCCCGCAGGCGCGCCTTCAGGGCAAACCGACCTCGCGCACTTTTGGCCCACCAAGGGCACCCTCTCCACCACCCGGGCCGTACACGTGGTGGGCAAGGACATCCTACGGTTCCACGCCGTGTACTGGCCCGCCTTCCTCATGGCCGCGGGCCTGCAACCCCCCCACCAAATCTGGGCCCACGGCTGGCTCACCGCCGACGGGGTAAAAATGAGCAAGAGCCTCAAGAACTTCGTCTCCCCCCTTCCCCTGGTGGACGCCCTGGGCACCGATCCCCTCCGTTATTACCTCATGCGCGACGTGGCCTTCGGGCAGGACGGGGATTTCAGCCACGCCAACCTGGTGGCTCGCTACACCGGTGACCTGGGCAATGGCCTGGGCAACCTACTCAACCGGGTCGTCCAGTCCATCCTCCCCAAGGCCACCGAAGGTCGCATCCCCACCCCCGGGCCATCCACCTCCCTGGAAGACAGCCTCGTGACCCTGGCCCAGCGGGTCAGCCAAGACACCGCCACCCACTACCACGCCTTTGCGCCCCACCGCGCCCTGGAATCCATTTGGGAATTGGTGTCCGCCGCCAACAAATACGTGGACCAAACCGAACCCTGGGCATTGCTCAAGTCGGATCCCAACCACCGGCTTCCCACCGTGCTGTACACCGTGTTGGAAAGCCTCCGGTGGCTCAGCGTCCTGCTTTCCCCCGTGCTCCCCTCCAAATGCCAGGATCTGCGCAAACAACTGGGCTTGCCCCCGCTTGCCGTTCGACAGGGCCTCGATCTCTGGCCCCAGGCCTGGGGCGCCCTCATCCCCGGCACCATGACCCAACCCGGCACTCCCCTTTTCCCAAGGTTGCCCGAAGCCGTCCAGGATCAACTGCTCGGCGCCCCCATCGCTGCGCAGGCTCCCCCTCCACCAGACAACCACACCAAGAAACCCCAAACCCACAACAGCAACGGTAAACCCATGATCGAATTTGACGACTTCACCAAAGTGGATCTCCGCCTCGGCAAGGTGCTGCAAGCGGAGGCCGTTCCCAAGAGCACCAAGCTACTCAAGCTCCAGGTGGACATTGGCGAGCCGCAACCGCGCCAAATCCTGGCCGGCATTCGCACCACCTACGCCCCAGAGGACCTCATCGGCAAAAAGCTTGTGGTGGTCGCCAACCTGAAACCCCGAAAACTCATGGGCCTGGAATCCCAAGGCATGGTGCTCGCCGCCAGCGACGACGACGGCCTAAGCGCCCTGTTCGTGGATAAGGACATCACCCCCGGTGTGTCCGTAGGCTAGACACCTGGAGAACGCCGCTCCCGTGCTCATCGACAGCCACTGCCACATCACAAGTCGGCCCTACACCAAGGACCGCGCCCAGGTGGTCCGTGCCGCGCGGCAGGCCGGCGTTGAAGGCTGCCTGTCTGTGGTCTGTGTGAACGCGAATCTCCTCGCCGCAAAACAGGCGCGAAGCATCGTTGCCGCCATGCCCCCGGGCTTTACCGTCAAGGAAGCCCTGGGCATTCACCCCCACGACGCGAAGGACGCCACCCCACCGGTACGGGAGTACATCCGCCAATGTGCCGAGGACCCCACCACCGTCGCCGTGGGGGAAGCGGGCCTCGATTACCACTACAACCATTCCCCCAAACACCAGCAGATCGAAGTCTTCCAGTGGCACGTGGCCCTGGCCCAGAAGGTCCACAAACCCCTGATCGTGCACACCCGAAACGCTGCGGCCGACACGTTAAGCGTTCTCCAACAGGCCTACAGGGCGGGTGTGGGGGGCGTCATCCACTGCTTCAGCGAGGACGTGCCCTTTGCTCGAAGGGCCCTGGATCTAGGGTTTTACGTGTCCTTCAGTGGGATCCTCACCTTTCCCAAGAGCCACAGCATCCAGGCTGCGGCCCGGTTTGCCCCCCCCAACCGAATCCTCGTGGAGACGGACGCCCCCTACCTCGCTCCCATTCCCCACCGGGGCAAACGCAATGAACCCGCCCATGTACGGCACACCGCCCGCCACCTGGCACGCCTCAAACATTGGGATTTTGCCCATTTGGACCAGGTCCAACGAAACAACGTGCGAGAGCTGTTCGGCTTCTGAATTCCTTGACTTTATCAAGTGTAGACGTAGAGTTGCCGGCCATTTCCCCCGGGCCCCATGTACCGTGGTCACCGGGCGATAGGAAGAGTTTGGAGTTTCCATGAGTAAGAATGTGGGCCTCATCGGCCGAAAACTAGGCAGCACACAGATTTTCCAGGAAGACGGCACAGTCGTTCCTGTGACCGTTCTTGAAATGGGCCCCTGCACAGTGGTCAACCGCAAGACCAAGGAACGTGACGGCTACACCGCCATCAGCCTCGGGTTTGGTAAGGCCAATCTCAAAAACACCCCCAAGCCAGAAAAGGGCATCTACGAGAGCCTTGGCGTGGAAACTCCTGAAACCGTGACCGAGTTTCGGGTCGAGTCAGATACTCTGGAGAAGTTCGAGATTGGCCAGGAAGTCCGTGTGAACGACATCTTTGCCGAGGGCATCACCGTGGACGTCACCGGAACCTCCAAGGGTCGCGGTTTCACGGGTGTCATGAAACGCCACAACTTTCACGGTGCAGGCACCGCCACCCACGGTACCCACGAGTACAAGCGCCACGGTGGCTCCATCGGTATGAACATGACCCCCGGGCGAACCCTCAAGGGAACCAAAATGCCGGGCCAGCACGGGTCCAAGCGCACCACCACCCTCAACCTGAAGGTGGCCAAGATTCTTGAGGACAAAAACCTTCTGCTCATTGCGGGATCGGTGCCCGGGCCCAACCAGGGCACCATCACCGTGCGCAAGGCCATCAAGGGCCGCCCCCCACAAGCCTAGGGGTCCACAAAGCCAAAACCGATCGGTGCTGTGGGCTGCCACCGGTAGCTCGGGCAGCCCAACCCGAACCTGTCCATGAGTCGCCCACGCCACTCCGATCATTTTACCCGCCGTGCCAAGCGCTCGGGTTACCCCGCCCGGTCCATCTTCAAGCTCGAGGAGATCCATCGAAGGTTCTCCCTCTTCCGCACAGGCCAAAAGGTCCTGGACTTGGGCGCCGCACCGGGTTCCTGGTCTCTTTTTGCCGCCCAACAGGTCGGCCCCTCGGGTCGCGTCACGGCGGTCGACATACAACCCATTTCCCAGGCATTCCCCTCCCACGTAAGGGTCATCCAAGGGGATGCCTTCGCGTTTCCGTTACAGACCGAAGCCACAGGGGACACGCCCAGCCAAGACAACGCCCAAGACGTGTTCGATCTTGTGTTGAGCGACATGGCCCCGAGTACCACCGGGCACCGAAACACCGATCAGGCCAGGAGCATGGGCCTGGCCACCCGCGCCTTTGAGGTCGCCCAACGCACCCTGCTCCCGGGAGGATCGTTTGTGGTGAAGCTCTTCGATGGCCCAGACGTTCCAGAGCTTCAGCAACAACTTCGAAAAGCATTCAAAACCGTCAAACGCACCCGGCCCGAAGCCACTCGAAATATCAGTTCCGAATTCTTCTGGGTCGCGACGGGATTTCAGAGTGAACCGTAGGCAGCTCTTCGCGGCATACCTTCAATAGCTCCTCCCGCAGGGCCGCCATCCCCTCCGGGCCTGATTCCCGGCGGCTTCCCTTGCGCGGACCTTCCGAAGCCTGGTCCTCTTGCAGGTAAAAAATCTCCACGGCACGATCCCCCTCCGTATTCACACGGGCCAGGTGAATGGAAAACCCGTGGTCAAAAAGCACCCGTGTGGCCATGGCAAGTAACCCTCGACGATCCGCCGCGGCCAGTTCCAAAATCGTGAACTGGCTCGAAGAACTTCCGTCCACGGTTACCTCCGCCTCAGAAGAAGTCACCGGGCGGCGGGCCCATCGATCTCCAGCATTGCCCAGTTGATCCACCGCGTCGCGCCAGTATTCCTCATCCTCCATCAAACGATGCAACCGAACGGCCAATCGATCCATCCAACGATCCTCAAGCACCCAACCCGCATCGGGTTTCGCAATCTGAAACAGATCAAGCACCCCCGAGCGCCCGTCCCAATCGAACGAGTAAATCTCGGCGCCCACCACGTCGATCCCCTCCAGAGCCATGCCGGTGGCGAAGCGCGACAGCAGGCCTGGGCGATCCTCTGCCACCACCGCAAGGGTGCCCACCTCGTTAGAAGCATCCCAATGGAGCAACGGTTTGCCATGACCGGGCGCTCCCACCAGTGCCATGTGTGCCTTCATTTCTTCAAAGGATCGGCCCACAAAATATCGATCGGGAAGGGAGGGCACCACCTCCTGCGCAAGCTGGGGCAGGTTCTCCGGAAGACCCGGATCCCCTGAATTCAACCAGGACAGCAGCTTCTCCCGGGCCCCGTCCGAAACCCCCGCTATGGCACCCCGACTGGTGAGCTCCTGCAACGCCCTTTGGTAAAGTCCGTTGTAGAGCTGAAGCTTCCAGGCCGTCACGTCCGCCGGGTTGGTCGCCATGGCAATGGCCAAGTCCAACAGAAAAAGATCGTGAAGCTTGCGTCGAGTTTGTGCAAAATCAGCCACCTCTTGCACCACCTCCGGATCGTGCACATCCCGCATTCCACTGGTTCGCAACAGGGAACCCCGACGGGCAACCAGCCATTGGGTATGGGCCGCAGACCTCTCGTCCATGCCAAGCCGAACCGCGATCCGATGGGCAATATTCCCCCGCTTCTCTTCCACCCCACGACGAAACAGGGAGGGAGAGATATCGTGCAACAGGGCCGCCAACACCACCGGTGCAAGATTCACCACTTCCGCTGCGCACCGACTGGCCACATCAAACTGCTTCAGGGCATCTCCCCGACGCAACGAAAGCAGAAACTCCACTGCACGCACCGCTTGAACATCCGCAGTGTACAGGTGAAACGCATCGTAGCGCACACGCCCCATCAGTTTCTCAAACTCGCCCACAAACACCTGAATCAAACCAAGGCTGTGAAGCTCAGCCACCATGGATCGCCCCCGTGGCCCAATAGAACGGGTGCTGCCAATCAACCTCAGGAACGTTCGCCCAAGCTCGGCCAGGTGTTCGGGTGCCCCCCCACGGCCCACCTCGATCGCCAAACCTGGCACCTCGCGTGCAATCCGATCCTTGGAGTGGGGATGAAACTGAAGGCCCCACCGCAACAGCCCTTCCAGGTAAGCGAGAACCGTTTCCAAACCCAACACCTCCGTGGGAGGCGCCGCGAACACCAACTGGTCGCCGAACTTTTTCAACTCGGGCGAAAGGGAACGGGCAGGAACCCGCCAACGCTTGGGTTGCAACTCCGCACGTTCCATCAGCCGTTGGCAGGTCCTGTCCACCACGGTGGCCGCGCCGTAGTAGTTGCGCATGAAACGCTCCACGCCCAACTCCTGACCCTGGTCCTCAAACCCACAAAGAACCGCCACCTCTTCCTGGTCCGCAAAGGTAAGGCGGTCATGGGCACGCCCCGCACGCAAATGCAACCACGACCGGACCCGCCACAGAAAGTCCACAGAGCGCTCGTACTCCTGCCACTCCCGGCGCAACAGGGCACCGTTGCGCACAAGGCTCCTGGGGTCACTGTCCGCCCAACGAAACCCGGTGGTGTCCGCATCGCGAACGCCGCCCGGGCCGTATTTCACATCCGGTTCCAACAAAAACGGTGTACTGCCATAACGTCGGTGCCTGTCCCGAACCGATTCCTGCAAGGCAGAAAGCATGGTCGGGCAATGGCGAACCACCCAAGTCGACCGAAACCGTTCGATAGGCGCAACCAGTTCCCGGTTCCAACCCATCGGGTAGAGGTCCCACAACATGGTCGCCGTAACCACATCCTCACGGGCCAGTTGGCAAAGTTCGTCCGCGGTATGCACCGAATGCCCCACGCGCACGCCCGCATCCCAGAGCGGGTACAGCACCGACTGAAACAGTTCCTCATGGGCAGGACTCCCCCCCCCCTCACCGGAACACAAAAACAGGAGATCCAAATCACTGTGGGGTGCCACCCTTCCCCGACCCAGGCCCCCCACCACCACAAAGCACAACTGGGACGCCCTAGGATCCTCGGGTGGCAACACCATGTTGGCAATACTGCTCAAAACACCCCGAATGGCGCCCCCGAAGTGCTGTGACAGATCCCGTGCGCCCTGACCCTGCTCCAGCCCCTGGAGAAAACGACGGCGATGCAACTCCAAATAGGACGCACACTTCTCAGAGAAATGCGTCAATTCCGAGGAGCCGGCCTTTTCCACACCACTCACCACAGCCCCAGTATGGCCAGCCTATTGCACAATTCCAGCCCAAGGTGACGCTCCCGGTGTTTACCCGAAGAACCCTAGGAAAAAACGAAGACAAAGACACGGGACAGGGAGACCGGTACTTTGCAGCTTGCGCCACCCCCACTACAATGGGTCCTGTCGTCCACCGGAAAAACACCGTGCCCAACTCCCCCCCAGATAGCGATTCTCCCCCATCGCCCATTCCAGAAAACACCCAGCCCCACTGGCGTCCCACAGGCGAACACCCATCTGCCGAACACCCTTCCAGCGGAACTGCGAACACCGGCGGCGCAAACAGGGGGACGGAGCAGACCCCTAAAGGTCCGTCCCCAGGGCCCAAGAATCTTGATGAACTCGCCCACAGCATTCGTCCCTCCTGGCAACCTCCTCCAGGCACGGCCCCTTTGGAAGCTGCCGGCGCTGAACGAATCGCAGTCGAAAAAGTCGCGGGCGAACACAACCTCGGCAAACCCATGCCCCCCAGGGCAGACCTGCCCGTTTCACCAGAACCAACGCGGCCCGATTCCACTTTTCCACGGGCTAAGAGTTCCCCAAAAATGTGGATTGCCGCCCTGTTACTGCTTCTCGTGGCAGGTTTAGTCATCGCCCAGTTTTTGCAGAGCCCGCCCGCAACCCACGGGACAGGTCACCCTACGAATGAAAAAAGCGACCTGAAGGCAGATCCAATAGGGAAGGTGGAAACATCAGGCACGGGTCCACTAGACGAAGCACAACCGATAGAAGAGCAACCGGCAGAGACAATAGAAGAGCAACTGGCAGAGGCAGAGGAGCGGCGTGTGGAAATGCAACCAGCAGAACGCGCGTCGTCTGCTGCTCGCACGAACTCCGCCCCGGCAGTTTCACCGCCACGGGAGGTCGCTCCCCAGACGCAATCGGCCACAACACAGGTTGAACCCACAGAAACACGGCAACCCGCTGCACCAGCGAGGGGTCAAACCGCTGCCTTTCCACAGGCGATCACCCATCAGATTCAACTGAGCACCACACCTCCAGATGCATATCTCTCAGTCAATGGGCGTCGGGTCAACAACCCCTACGGGACGCAGCTTCCACGGGGCACAGTGTTCATTCGTGCCCAAAAAGAAGGCTACCATCCCGCTTCCATGCGCTTTGATCTTACCGAAGACCGCACACTCAATATTCAACTCCGATCGAAAACCCCACCTGCACCGCCCCCAGAAACAACGCCGGAACCCAGGCCACCCAACACGACCCACCAGGGCACCCAGGGAACTTCGCCGCCGGCTGAACCAAGCACACTCGTCACCGACAATCCATACTGAGCGCAACCGAGACAAACGCGCGGCACCGCCTTTCCGGTAGGACACTAAGAGGTTCGGTGATCCCACCAAAGGTTCGAAAGCTTCTCCTCCGCGGAGTTCTGCTTCAACCGTTCCTTCAAGTGAACGAAGTCTACCCGATCCAAATCCTGATCCTGGTTGGAACAGATGTAGATCATGCGCTCCGTCCCATCTTCATCCACCACCCGTTGCAAGCACTGAGCACAGATCGCTTTCATCATGCACTGCATGGGTGAGTTGATACTTCCGATCGCCCTATGGCAGGGCTTAAGGTAGGGCTTGAGCACTCCGCTGCGGGCGTGTTTCACGGCATTCATCATGCCATCCGAACCGATGGCAATCACCCGATCCACATCGCGCAAATCCACCAACACCTCACCCAGCTCCCCCTTCTGGTGAGCCACCATCGCCTCCACGATATTCCCACGGAAGTAACGGTCTGAGGTCCGCTGGGGTTCAATCGCATCACCCGCGTCGCTGGTCCAAATCACTTGCTCGCTGTGTGCTTCGATCATGTCCCGTTTGAATAGGGTGGAACTGTGGCGATACCCCGCAAAGTAGATGGAGCGGGATCCCCGTTCCTGAAGGGCCTTCGCAATGGAGAACAGCACCGCATTGCCGAGCCCGCCCCCCGCTAGCAACACGGTTTCCCCCTCCGGAATTTCTGTGGGTTCACCCGTGGGGCCCATCAGCACCACAGGATCTCCTGGTTGCAAATGGGCAAGCATCCTGGAGGACGTTCCCATCTCCAATGCAATCGTGGACAGCAGCCCGGCACCAGGTTCGGTGGACGCCCCCGTGAGCGCAAGGCCCTCGGTCACCAATGGCACATCATTCAATCGGCGCGCATCCCGCTCAAAGGTCTGAAAACGATAGAACTGTCCGGGCCGAAACTTCCGGGCAGCCAGGGGAGCTTTCACCACAACTTCCACAATCCCAGGGGCCAGTCGTTGCACCCGATCCACCGTGGCCTGCAAGTTTTGGGAAAGTGTATCGGCGAACCGTTGCCACTGCGCTTTTGGTGCGGCCCGGTCCAAGGCGCCCTCATGATCAAACAGGGAGACCACCTGGCCAAAACCATCCTTGGCACTGGCCATGGCCTTCACCACACTGCCCGCATACTTGGGGTGATTGTCCCCATAGAAGCTCACAAAACGCCCATCACGGTGGTAGTCCGTCAGTACGCCCGAAGCATCCTCACTGGCAACCAGTTCAAGAGATCCATCGCCCGAGCGCACCGCCCGGTGCGGCACATAGTAGCCATCTTCGCCAAGGTGAAGCGACCCTGGGTGCTCCTCCTCGTAACCCGTATTCGGCCCTGTTCCTGCGGCCACCGCAACCGTTCGCGCCGGCAGCCGCACCTGGGAACCTGTCTTACGGGGGCGGCCCTCTTCGTTCAGTTCCATTCGGTCGAACGTCACGGCTTCCACAGCGCCCCACTTGTCCGCATGGGCCTCCACGGGCGACATGAGCTCCACGTACTCAATCCCCTCTTCCAGGGACTTCTCCACTTCTTCGTGGTTCAAACGATAGGCCGGTGAACCTTCCAATCGCCGACGGTACGCAATCCGCACGCCCCCCCATTGACGAACCAGGGATTGCAAATCCGGTTCCTCGCCGGCCTGCGATGCACGTTGGCGTTCACCAAGGCATGCCGCCCCGTGGGACCGCATCTCGTCCACCACCTCCAGCTCCTCCTCCGAAAAGCTTTCGCGCAACGATTCCTCTCCCTGGGCCTGCGCCAGGGCATCGTACCAACGGGCAACCTTCTCCACCTGCACCACGTAGTAGGCCGCAAGCTCCGTCGCCGTATCAATGGCGGTCAACCCCCCACCGATCACCACCGCAGGCAAACGCACCTGGAGGTTCGCCAGGGACTCCCGCTTGTAGGCCCCCGTCAGCTGCAGCCCCATCAGTAGGTCGCTGGCCTTTCGGATCCCACGCATGAGATTGCCCTTCATGGGAATCAGGGTGGGTTTGCCCGCACCGGCCGCGATCCCCACATGATCAAACCCCATGGCCCACGCGTCCTCAAGGGTGACTGTCCCCCCAAAACGAACGCCTCCGTGCGCCCGAAAGTGCGGTTGCCGAAGAAGCATCAAATAGATCACCGAAAGGAACGTTTTGTCCCATCGCACGGTGATGCCGTATTCGCTTACCCCACCAAACCCCAATGTTGTCCTGGACTCCAGGGGCTCCTGCAACTGTCGAAAATCGTACACCGGAGTCACGTGGCCGTTCTCATCGGCAAGCAGTGAACCCGGCAGGGGTTCAAGTTTCAGCCCATCCACGCCCACCACCCCAAACCCTTCATTGAGCAAGTGGTGTGCAAGCGTGTAGCCAGCCGGCCCCATCCCCACCACCATCACATGGTGGCCGTGGTAAGCCCGTGGCACCGGTCGCGTAACGTTCAGCGGGTTCCAACGGGTGAGCAGGGAGTAAATCTCAAATCCCCAGGGCAACTCAAGCACGTCCACCAACGCTTGGGTTTCCACGGCGGGAATATTGACCGGTTCCTGTACCTGGTAGACGCAAGCCTTCATGCAATCATTGCAAATTCTGTGGCCTGTCCCAGCCGCCATGGGGTTGTCCAGCGTGATGGTCGCAAGGGAACCAATAAACTCTCCTGCCTTGCGCAGCAGGTGCATTTCGCTGATTTTCTCGTAGAGCGGGCAACCGTTGAGATCCACGCCCAGGGGGTTCTTCTTGATCTCCCCTTGCTTGCTACGAAGCCCCTTGCTGCAGGAATCCTTGTCCCGGCTATGGCAATACAAGCAATAGTCCACCTGCCCCTCAATGTGCCGGTGAGACATACGGGTATCGGTCAGGGCAAAGGGTTCGACCCTCTGGCGACGGTGCTCCGCACCCTCAAGCGCCTCAGGCAAATCTTCCCGATGCCTTCGCAGGGGCACGAGCGCATCAAACTTCTGTTTTTTAGGTTGGAACAGGGAAGCCCAACGATCCTCGGCAGGCCAATGGGATTGGCGATCCCATTCCAACACCAACGCACGTTCCATGGCCTCTAATAGAACGGTCGCCCAATCCCCGAAGGCCACACAGTTCTCAGCCGTCACGCAGTCCCCTACACTTCCCAACCTCCCGGGGGAATCGTCAGGTGGGTTGCTTTCAGCAGTCTGCACCTTCCCCGGCCCGGCCCCCACAGAACGGTCTGGGATCCCCCGTTCCAAGACTGCAAGAATTTCCTCGGGCAACGCATCCTTGGCCTGCCCTACCCATTGCTCAAACTTGGGTTCCCAGGAAGCTCCCCCTGCCTTGGCCATTTTGCGGGCCACGGTTTCCACTTCCAGCAGTCGCAGAACCGCAATAGAGGCGCACAGCTCCCTATCATTCTTGAGCGATGCATCGCGGCCCTCCGGCACCCCAAGCACACCCACAACCCTGTTCCAAACCTGCTGCGCTTCGTCATCGCTGCCCGCCCACCCCTTCAGGG
This sequence comes from Polyangia bacterium, assembly GCA_030427835.1. GTDB lineage: Bacteria > Myxococcota_A > Polyangia > Polyangiales > JAUICN01 > JAUICN01. The sequence goes on from JAUICN010000003.1 coordinate 193,880, forward strand.
CCCGGCGCTTGTGTACCCTAGGCTTTACGAACTTCTTGAGTGCCTCGAGCACGGGGCCATGGGTACCGTGAGCCCTGCGACGGAGCTCCACTTCCTGCTCCACCCCAAAAAGCTTGGCCACGAAGGCCCCCACCCAGGGTCCCAGGTCAAGCACCAGGGCCGAACGGTCCCCGTCGGAAAGCCCCTCTGGGGTGAGCGATTGGACCCTCGCCTGCTCAAGGTGAGCGCAGGCCTCAGGTGCGTTTTCCGCAAGCCATTCCAAAAAACGCCCGTGCAAGCGCGACAGCCCCTGCACATCATAAAGGGAGTCAATGGAAAATCCCTCAAATCCGAGGGTAAGCGTCGGTTCCGAGGACATACGACAAAAGGAGCCCGATTGTGGCCCTGGACCGCCCAAGGTCAAGTCCAAATCCTGCCCCCAGCAGCCTGGATGGGCTTCTTGTCACAAGCGAAACCCAAACCAGAAAAACCAGGTTACCAGAGCCCAAGCCCACAGAACCCAGCGCCGTACCCAAAAGGGCGCGTGTATTTTCAATCCACCCTGCTACCGTCCCGAGCCCATGGCGGCACTGACCTACGAGAACTCGGGCGTAAATATCGACGCGGGCAACACGTTTGCCCAACGGGTGGGAGCCCTTGCAAAAACCACCCATTCGCCCCAGGTCCTGTCCGGTATCGGAGGTTTTGCTGGCCTATTTGAGGTTCCCACGGGTTACACCCACCCCGTCCTGGTCTCAGGAACCGATGGCGTGGGAACAAAGCTCAAAATCGCGATGGAGCTTGGCCAACACAGTACAGTCGGAATCGACTTGGTCGCCATGTGCGTCAACGATATTCTCGCCGTGGGCGCCCGCCCCCTGTTCTTTCTTGACTACCTGGCCACCGGAAAACTCAATGTGGACGAGGCCACCGAGGTCGCCACAGGGATCGTGGAGGGCTGCCGTCAGGCGAGTTGCGCGCTCATCGGCGGAGAAACCGCTGAACTCCCAGGCTTCTACCCTGGAGGAGAATACGACCTGGCGGGCTTTGTGGTGGGCATCGCAGAACGGGACGCGCTCTGGGGGCCACATCGGGTCAAGCCCGGGGATATCATCGTGGGGTTGCCCTCCACGGGCCTCCACTCCAACGGTTTCAGCCTTGCGCGCAACATCGTGCGTCAGGCCGGGTGGTCCATGGACCACATGTGGGATTCCCTTCAACACCCACTCGGGCACACCCTGCTCACCCCAACAAAGATTTACACCCCCGTCATGGACGCCCTGTTCCCAGGGCAGCCCCAGGCCGCGGACAAGGCAGGGGCTTCCGATAGGGACCATGCAGGCGCCCCCCTGCCCGGCACCGCAGTCCGTGCAGCGGCCCACATCACAGGGGGTGGCCTCCCTGAAAACCTGCCGAGAGTGATTCCCCAGGGCATGTACGCATCCATTCAACGTCAAAGCCTTGAACCCATCCCTCCCCTTTTCAAGCTACTCCAGGATGCGGGTTCCGTGGCTGAGGAAGAAATGTTTCGCACCTTCAACATGGGCATTGGGTTCACCCTCATCGTGGACCCCGCCCACAAAGACACCATCCTAGAAAAACTGCAGCCCTTTGGCCCACGGGTGCTTGGTGCCATCGAAAACACAACTGGAAGTGACGCCGAAAGTCGCGTGACCTTCCTGTAACGGCCCGTTTCCCATGGACGCCACCTCCACCAAACGGGTCACCGTACTCATCTCCGGAACAGGATCGAACCTGAGAGCGCTACTTGCCCACACGGCCGCAGGCGTGGACTACGAAATCACATCCGTCATCTCGGACAGGGCCACCGCAAAGGGCCTGGGTTTCGCCCAGGAGCGAAACATCCCCACAGCTGTGGTCTCACCCAAAGCCCATACCAATCGCACCCAGTGGAACCAAGCGTTACTCGCTGAAATAGAGCAAACTCGCCCTGACTGGATTGTCACCGCCGGCTTCATGCGCATTCTGGGCCCAGACGTGATCCGCAAATTCCCCCTTAGAATCGTCAACGTTCACCCGTCGCTGCTGCCCTCCTTCCCAGGTGTTCATGCGCCACGTCAGGCACTTGAGGCAGGCGTACGCGTCACTGGATGCACCGTGCACCTGGTGGACGAAGGCGTGGACACCGGTCCCATCCTTGCCCAAGCCTCCGTTCCCATTCTCGCCCAGGACAACGAGCGGGATCTTCACACACGCATTCAGGCGGTGGAACACCAGTTGCTTCCCGAAACCCTGCAACAACTCGCAACTCGCCATTTTGCGCCTTTTCCATGGATCCCGTCACCCACCACCACTTCGACGCTGTAGTCTGCGGAAGCGAACTCGCACCACAGGCCTGCAGCGCCCTGCTCGCGCGAGCAGGGCTAAGGGTGTGCCTGGTAAGCACGCCCCCATTCGGGGCCCACGGGCATGGCACGGCCTCGGGCGACTTCCTCCTCGGGTGTACCCATACGCCGCAGTTCAGACTGCTGTGCGAACAACTCGGAATCAGCCATGGCAAGTATCGATTGGATGCCACAACCCACGATCCTCCATGGGCACCCCACGCAGTTCTCGCCACCCCACAGCAACGCATCCTGCTCCCCCTAGAACCGGATCTTCTAGCCAAGGAACTCCAGCGATTGGGCACTCCAGCTGCGCAAGCATTTCTACAGTTCCATGCCCGGGCGGTGACCGCGGATCCCACCGCCCCCTCCCAATCCGTAGAATCCCTAGGCCACCCCTACAACCCTCTCATCAACGCCACGGTTGCCTGGAGCTGTAGCAATGCCCACCCCAGCATCGAGGGCGTTGAGAACGCCTATCTACGTTGGATACAATCCACACAAAACAACACGCTGCTGGAGGCACAGTTCCGGCGCACCATCGTTGAAACCATCGAAAAACACGGCGGATCCCACAACCCCGAAAAGCACGCCATCGAGGTCCATCGCAAATCCTCGGGCCATTGGCAGCTCACACTAAACAACGACCAACCCGTCACATGCGACAACCTGGTAGTCGGTTGCACTCCCCAGGAAATCCCCTGGAAAAACGACCACGCCCATTCTAGCGTCAACACACCGAGCATGGATCCCGTGCCGGTGCGCTATTGCATACGAAAGTTCTCGCCTCTCACCTCAGAATCCAACCCCCACTCCGTCTTGCCACCCGGAGTTCAACAACCCACGGTATTTGTGCCGGACGCAGCACAACCTGTACTCCTAGGGACCCACCGAAACCCCAGGGACATTCTTCATCTTAATGGGCAGGCCTGGCTCGACGAACCAAACTTTCACCGAGCGGGCATCCAGCGCCAGATCCAGCACATCGATCAAACCATTCGCTTTCTCTATCCAAATCTTTTTCAGAGCTGGAACCAGGCCGCCACCGTAGAAGTTCGGGCGGTCCAATTTCGGTATTCCAACTCCCGTCAGGATCCTAAAACCAACCCGTGGCAACGGCTCGTTTCCACAGCAAACCAATGGATGGCGCAACGGGACACCAGGTTTGGAACACTCAACTACTGTGGTCATCACCTGTTTCCTGAACAGGGATCCCAAGGCCAACTGCAAGCTGCCCTCGATGTATTTCAACACATCACGGGCGAACAGGTGATCCGGGACTAGTCGGTAGGGTGGGCATCGAGAAGCGCCCTTACAGCAGACCCCGGGTCAGGTGATCGGGCCAAGGATTCACCTACCAATACTGCACGGGCCCCCACGTCCCGTGCCTGGTGCAATTGCTGCGACTGGCGAATGCCACTCATCAACACCGGGAGCTTTGCATCCGTGACCTTTGAGCACAACGACAGCGCGCCCAACCAGTCCACATGGAAACTGTGAAGGTCCCGTGCATTGATCCCCACAAGATCACAGGGGCCATGGTTTGCCCGGTGCAGCTCTTCTCCATTGGCCACCTCCAGCAGGGGCGCCAGGCCCCGCTCGAAACACCGTTGAGCAAGTTGCTCAATCTCCCTATCGTCAAGCACATTGGCAAGCAGCAACACCATCGACGCGCCCGCAAGGTGGGCCACGTCCACCTGAATGGGATCCACCACGAACTCCTTGAACAGCACCGGCACGGAAACCGTACGGGTCACACGCCGAACATCCAGTACCGATCCACCAAAGCCCGGCGCGTCCGCCAATACACTCACCGCCGAGGCGCCCCCATCCACATACGCCTGGGCCAGGCGCTGGGCGCCCGCCACCTCCCGCGGGCGAATGAGGCCCGCACTTGGGCTACGGAATTTCACTTCCGCAATAAGCTTTACGGGGCCTTGCACCTTCTTCCCATGCGAGCCTGAGCTCCCATCAAAAACAGCTTCTTCAACCGCGGAACCCCGAAACACTTCCAAGGCATGCATGCCACGATCACTGTCCCCTGAAACATTGGACAAACAACGGTCCAACCATTTCCGGTGGGATCTGCGACGAAGCACCTCCACCCGCTTGCGGGCCACGATGGCTTTCAAGTAGTCCATTGCTAGGTTCCTGACGAATCTGAGAGGACGTTCTTCCAACGCCCCAGCAGACGGATCACAGCCCCTGAATCCAACACTGAATCGATCCGACGCCGGGCATCCAACAACGTCGACTCTTTCCCGGCAACGCACAACGCCGCCGCCCCATTCATGACCACGGCCACGCGTTGGGGCACCGGTTCTCCCCGGCACACTTGCAATGCAATGGCAGCGTTTTCTTCCGCATCACCGCCCGCAAGGCTTTCCACCCCCACCGATCCATCAAACCCGAAATCCGACGGTTGGAGTTCAAAGCGATGCACATGTCCCTTATCCCATTCCGCCACATGGGTGATACCCACAGGGGAAACCTCGTCCAATCCGCCAGCTCTCGACTCGCCAGCTCTCGATTCGCCAGCTGGCGACTCGCCTGCGTTAGAATCTCCGACAGTTGCCCCTTCTCCGTGCACCACCCAGGCCCGGGTCACGCCAAGCCCGCCCAGCACCCGGGCCATTTGCTCCACGCGGTCCGGGTCATACACACCAAGAAGCTGATGGGTCGCACCCAATGGATTTGCAAGGGGCCCCACCAAGTTGAACAGCGTGCGAACCGTCAAAGCACGCCGAACGGGCGCCACGTGCCCCATGGCAGAATGGAACCGTGGCGCAAAGAAAAACCCAATCCCCACTTCACGCAGGCTGCGCATGACCGCCTGAGGCCCAGGGTCCACCGCAACCCCAAGGGCCTCCAGGAGATCGGCGCTGCCCGATCGGGAGGAAACCGCGCGATTGCCATGCTTGGCCACGGGAACGCCGCAGGCCGCCACAACCATGGCCACCACCGTAGAGATATTGAAAGATCCCGAACCATCCCCACCTGTCCCGCAGGTGTCGAGCAGCACCGGGAAGTCATTCCCAGGGGCTTGCACACCCAACACGCCACTATCCCGACATTGTTGCCGCAGGGTACGCGCGACCGTAGTCAACTCCTCGTCCGTTTCGCCACGAATCGCCATCCCCACCAGCAACGCACCGATATACGCCGGTTCAAGTTCCCCGCGAAGAATCAGAGAAACCACCGTTTCCATCGTATGCCTCTCAAAGGCACGTCCCTCCATCACATCCGACATCCATCGTGAACGGACATCACGATCCGGAATGGAGAGTTCACCGCTCTCGCTCATCGCTGTCCCCGTTCGCCGCCATGTGCAAGAAAACTACCCAAAAGCGCGTGCCCATGCTCCGTCAAAAAAGATTCCGGATGAAACTGGACCCCTGCCACCGGATGATGGCGATGGCGCACCCCCATCAACTCCCCATCCTGCGTCCATGCGCAACGTTCCAGTACCTCTGGAATCGGCTCTTCCACGATCAGGGAATGGTATCGCGTGGCGGTAAAGGGCGAAGGAAATCCCGAAAAACACCCCCGTCCATCATGGAGCACAGAGGAGGTGCGACCATGCATCAATCGCGGAGCACGGATCACCCGAGCGCCAAAGGCCTCAGAAATCACCTGGTGTCCAAGACATACCCCCAAAATAGGAACCTCACCGGCCATTTCTCGAACCACATCCAGACAAATTCCTGCGTCTTTCGGAGCTCCAGGCCCGGGAGACAGCAAAACTCGGTCGTATCGCCCAGCGCGTAGCTTCGGCACGTCCGTCGCATCGTTGCGAAACACGTCCACTTCCGCTCCCAACTCCCACAGGTACTGAACCAAATTGTAGGTAAAGGAATCGTAATTGTCGATGACTGCCACTCGAACTGCCATGGATGTAGCGTAGCAGCGCAGAACCATCTAAAACAGGAGACCATGGACAGATCGAAGAAACCCCAGGCCCCGAGCCCAAATCCACCCGCTCCCGCAAAGCCACCACTGCCCCACCAGGCGCCCAAAAACCGAGCACGTTCCATTCGGGATTTGCGTCCCAAGGGGGCCAGTCGGGTATCTTCGGTACCACCTCCCCTACATCCCACTCCACAGGAAGGTGCCCCTTCCCCTTCCATGGCGCCACACTCTCCCGCCGCGGGGGTTCATCCAGCGGGCACCCCAGCCCCAGGACATCAAGCTGCGGGGTTTCATGCTCCAGGTTCCCATCCATCCCAAGGGAACCAACCCCAGGCACCTCAACCTCACGCGGTCCAGCCCCACATCAACCACCCCACCGCTCCGCGGTGGCCGTCACCCCACGCGCCCCAGCCCCCCACCTTTGAAGACATCACTGGGATAAGCTCGGAAGAACTGGGTCAGGGAAAATCCATGCGTTGGATCGCCGCGATCGCTGTGGGCGCCATCATCGGTGCAGCCGTTGGAATGGGAGGGCACAGCGTCTGGCAACAACGCCGGCTCTACGACCGCGCCATTCAAGACGCCTCCAGTCTCGTGGGTACCGTAAAGACAAGTCAAGAGGTTCTCAAGAAGGCCACAGCCCACATCACTTCAGCCACCCATGCCATTGCATCGGAACAGCCCACCGTCGCCTATTCCGATCTGGAAAAGCTTCGTGCCCTGGAAAACCCATTTCGAAGCACCCATTTCAGCCGAAAACTGTACTACGCCCTCGCCCCAGAAACCGTCGATCTTCTGTTTCGCTATTTCATCGACGTGCAAAAGGCCTTTGACCAGTTTCAAGCCGTGGCGCGTGCGACCCTTCCCGATTCCAAGAAAGCCGAACTCGACGACGCACTGGCACAGGCGGCAGGTGGCGGCCTTCCAGACGTTGGCTGCGTGCCCGGGGGGAGCCAAGAGCCCACCTGTGAGCTGGTCTTTCTCGGCTCCCGTTCGGGAAACAAAGTCGAAGTGCGGCTAAGAAAAACCTCAAAACAAAACCGCTCCAAGGCATTGGCTGAAAGTTGGGAAGCCCTATCGGAAGGGCCCGCAGATCACGTATTGGTCGTGGATCCACGCCGCAGCCGAGGCGTCCTGGGCACCGCTACCACCGCATTGGATCGCTACAAAACCGAACTCACACAAGCGGCTCTCACCCTGACCCAAGCCACCGATCAAGAAGAGCGCCTGATCAAGGAGCTGAACATCGCAGCCGATCTCAAAACACTGTCAAACACGGGTGGATAGGCACATCGAATCGACCTAGACACGTGGGCCGACGCGAACAGGGAAAGCTCAGGAGTGCAACATCCGCTCGATATGTTGGAGCGTATTGAGATCTCGTACGGAAGATTGAACGGAGCGTCTGCGCCAGGAGCGCACGAAATTGCCAAACACCTCGTGCACACCCTCCATGCCCATCAGGGAGCTTGAAGAAATCTGCTGCACCACCCGAGAGGGCAACATCATCTGCTGCCGATCGTAGAGCGAAGCGATCCAACGTAGCCAGTCCACGCGATGCTCCTGGATCGCCAACCGAACCGCATAGTGCGCCACAATCTCCACCTGACCGGAATCAAACACTTCACCGGCCGCCACCCGCTCTTCCATATCGTCAGCTACCATGCGCAGCACCTGGGCCATTTCATCCCACCGCTCCCGTTGAAGGGCGCGCTCAAGCACTTCCCCCACAAGCTTCAGCCTCCAGGTACTCTGGGGCTGCATGGACGTTACGGTTTCCTCCTGGGCAAGCCTCTGGGCACCGCAGTGGGGACAGGACAAAGAACCATCCGGCACGGCACTGCCACAACGATTGCAAAGTTGAAAACGGCTGGTCACGGGTCGACCCACACCATCCGCAAGGGCCGCTCGGTCATTGGGTATCCCCGGCTCAGGCATGCCGCCGGGTTCCACACGGCTTACGGATTCCAACTGGGGGCGGTTCCCGGACTCTTCCACAAGCACGACCTCCTGGGCCCCCACCCGAATACGGTCCCCGTGTTGCAACACCACGGGCCCCTGAACCCGTTCACCGTTGACGCGAACCCCGTTGCGACTGCCCAGGTTCTCCAGAAGAACCCGATCGGCCTCCACAAGCAAGCGGGCGTGGTGCCGGGATACAAGCGGATCTTCCACCGTAATATCACACTCAGGGCTCCGCCCGAGGGTGACCTCCGGTCCTGACAAATCCACTTCATATAGGAACAAACGCAGTCGAAAACGCACCCGTTACCCCCAAGCGATCCCCCAAACAACCTGTTCGATCTATGTTTTGGCGCACCTACCCCGTGAACACCGCCCATCCCTAGTGTAGGCATCCTTCGGTTCACCCGTCAAAGGCTAGGCGAGCCAGGCCAGGTCAATTGTGGCCGATCCATTCCCAGAAACAGCCATCATCTCCATATCCTACGACAACCAGTGGAGTTCCCTTCCCTCCGGCAGTACTCTAGTCCCATGGACGAAGGTCAGGCACAGGGGATCCTCCAGTCAGCGTTCGATCGCCATGTAACACCCCTTCTGGACCGGGATCAGGGTGCTGTATCAATCGTGAGCATCAAAAAACAGATCGTCACCCTCCGGCTGGAAGGTGCGTGCAGGGGTTGCCCTGGGAAGAAATACACACTGCAGTCTATCCTGGAACCCACATGCAAGGCGGCACTGGGAGACGATGTCCGGGTCGCGCTGGTCTAGGCGTCAGGCGAGATTTCGCCGGTTTTCCAAGAATCCGGATCCTCCTCAATCAAACCGCAAAACAGCAACGTGCCACCTGCAACCACCCCAGGCATGAACAACATACCCAAAACGGGAATGCCCATCAGCACGGACGCCACCAGCCCAAAACCTAGAACTTCCCCAGGATAGGCAGCCAAAAACGATACCCTCCGAGAAAGGGGCCAGTTTCTCCGGGCGGCAGGCCAATCCAGCATATCCACCGACCAAAACAGAGCCGTGATACCCAATCCAACCACGGATCCTAGCACCTGACCGACTCCAGGGATGAAAACACCTGCAAGCGTTGTGGCCACAAGGCTACCCAGGTACACCGCCACCTTGCCCCCTTCCAGCCCCACGGTCCGCAGAATATCCTTAAGCAAATCCCCCATGGAAAAGGGCCGCACCGGCAGGACCCCAAGGGATTGCTCCACCTGTTGGCTGAGCCAGTCGTTGAACGGAGCAAACACGATCAACGACAGAATCGACGTCCCGGTGGCCACTCCTCCCAACCCCAGCAAATAAAAAAGCCACTTCGACAATCCCCTTAGAAAACGCCCCCCCCAGGAACCCTCCTCGTTTAGATCCGGCCAGAGCTGTAGGAAAGCCGCCTCTCCCCAATGAAAAAGAGCCGCCACACCCAGCACAAAAATAAGCAGGGAAATCAACATGGGGATCACCCATGCGCGAAGCAACGAAGGTTGTGTAAAGAAGACCAGCCTTAGCCCCAGTAAAGGAGCCTGCCAGCCTGACACGGTTGCACGGAGCGCCAAGAATCCCTCACTGCCCCAGGGATGCTGCGCCCGCAAAAGGAAGGATGGACTTGAGGTCCTTGTCGTTAAACTGAAGCATCGCTCCCAAGAAGTAGTCTCGGGAGGCCACATTCAGGGTGTCATCCACGCCCGCAATCAACCACATGCGTTGAACCAACTCCATGGCAAGACGTGTGCGCAACCGAGGGTAGGCCTTTTGGCCAAAGGCAAACAGGTCCGACTGTATTTCCAGCTTGTCCCTCAGCAAATGCAAATCCAAGCCAACCCCACCTTCCGACTCCATGATTCCGAAACGGATGGTGGCTGCATGAATACGCTTGGCAAACATCAAAGAGAAACGAAACGCGTCCCGGGTCATGATTCGGGTTTCCTGGTAGGAACTGGGCTCCCCCTCTGCGGGAGGGCTCCGCCTCACCGTCGTCTGCAGCACCTCGGTAAGTCCCCTGGGATCGTCCACAAGCTGAATCAGGTAATAACGGTCTTCACGTGGTTTGAGCTGAATCGAAACAAAATTCTTGAATGAAGCACTCAACAAGTTGTACTCGCTACGCAGTCCCACAATCGTCTGCAAACGGGCGATGGGGCGCACAAAACTACCCACGTCCTCCACCACGCCCTGCACCTCATCTGCGATGGCACTATCGGAAGTAAGCCGACCGACAGTTCCCTCACCTCGGGCGGTTCGCCCAGTCACAGTCTTAATATCCCCAAGTACCTCCTCCAGTTGGTGAGACGCCCGATTAATAGACGACAGGGACGCAGACACATCAGACCCCGCCTGAGTTAACCCATCCCTGTTTGTGCCAATAATACTGCGAACATCCGCCGTGAGAGCTTCCACGTTCTCAAGCGCACGTACCAGCTTTGGTCCGGCAGCCTCGGTGGTCTGCTCAATATTCGAAAGAGATCGCCCAACCACCTCCTCATTCGTCTGAATGGTGCGGTTGATCGCCTCCAGGGCCTGGCTAAGATTGCTTAACGCCTCCGACATCTGCCGGCCACCCTCATCGGTGCCAAACACTTGCTCCATTTGATACGCGATCTTCTGTACCGAATCCGCCGTCTTCCCCACGCTTTGCAAGATCGCGTCCGTGGAAGGGGCGCTTTCGGCCGAAAGCAGCTGCGACCCATCGCCTAGGGGCTCCCCAGCAGGCAAGCCCGGATCGATCACAAGAATCGACTCGCCAAGAATCGACGCACTGCGTTTGGCCACGGTCGCCCCTTCATACACGGGAACACCCTCGTCCAATCGAATGTCCACCCGCGCCACATTTCCGTCCAAGGAAATATCGCCGATATAGCCCACCTGAATGCCCGCAATCACCACGCGGGACTTGGGAACCAGCCCCTGGGCATCGTCAAACAAAACCCATACGCCATAGTTCCGGTCCCCCGAGGACTGTTCATCCACGAAACGGTACACCGCGTAACCTACACTTAAGACGAGTACGACCAAAAGGCCGACCTTCGCCGATTTCCAAACATCGGACATAAGGAGGCGCGAAGCGTAGGTTGCCCGGGCCGCCAGGGCAAGAGCGTATGCAGCAATGCCTGCCCGTCGACCAGGTGCGTCATGGATTCCAGGCCCGCCCTATCGTTGCAAAAACGACTCCGAGCGCACACAGTCTGCCGGTGCAAACATCCCAGGCGTACGCGGTGATCATGGCTGGAGGTTCAGGAACACGGTTCTGGCCCGCATCCAGGAAGGGTCACCCCAAGCAGCTCCTTTCCCTCGTCCAGAACCACCACGTGGACAACCCCGGAGCCGATCGCCCTTCAGGGCCCTCAGACGCCCCTCAGCCCGCTCCCACCGCGGCCGAAACCCTGATTGGCGCTACGGTGCGCCGTCTCAGGGCCCTCGTGGACCCCAGCAACATCCTGATCGTCACCACGGAGGCTCTCCGCGAGGCCACCCAACAAGCCATTCCGGATATCCCTTCCGAAAACATTCTTGGGGAACCGGCAGGTCGCAATACCGCTCCCTGTTTGGGCTGGGCATGCCAACACATCCTACGCCGGGATCCGGAGGCCACCGTCGCGGCCCTACCCGCCGATCAACACGTCGTCGACGAAGCCGCCTTTGTGCACACCCTCAGGGCTGCCTTTGAGGCCACCCAGCACAAGAGGATCGTGGTCGTTGGCGCCAAACCCACCCGGCCCGATACCGGTTATGGCTATATCGAAGTTGGAGACTCACTAGAGGCCGCCACAACCGTTGAGATCTCTGAAACAAACACATCGCCTGGCCCTAGAGCTCCCCGGGAAGTTCAGCGGTTTGTGGAAAAACCCAATCTCGAAAAGGCCAAAACCTACCTCGAAACCGGGAACTACCTATGGAACACTGGAATGTTCTTTTTCAGGGCATCCAACATGGTCGCCTCCATCGGGGAACACCTCCCCCAACTGGCGCAACAGCTCATCCCCCTGGCCACCGTGCCCCCTGAGGAGGAGCAGGCCTGCATTCAGCAGATCTATGACCAGGTCACCCCAGTCTCCATCGATCATGGGGTCATCGAGAAAGAAACATCCCTTGCGGTCATTCCTTCAGAGTTTGGGTGGTCGGACCTGGGCACCTGGACCACGGCCTGGGAACTTTCTGAAAAGGACACCGCACAGAACAATAGGCGCCCCCGCACCGTGCACCTCGACAGCCGTGGCAACCATATCTCGGCAGATCCCCAAAAGTGGGTCGCCATGGTTGGTGTCACCGACTTGGTGGTGGTGGATACCCCAGATGCCCTGCTCATCATCCCCAGGGAACAATCCCAAAAAGTTCGTGACGTGGTGGACGCACTCAAAGAACAAGAATCCAAAAGCCTATAGATCCACGATTTTGGCTCGAAACAGGGTCACCCATCCACTAGGGTTTGGCCATGAATCCTCTGATTTTTCGGGAGTATGACATCCGTGGCAATGCCCAAAGGGATCTGAACGACGCCCTTGTGCAACAATTGGGTCGCGCCCTGGGCACACACTGGAAGAGCCAGGCCCACAGGGGTTCCCAACAGGTTCGCATTGCCGTGGGTCAGGACTGTCGCCTTAGCTCCCCGCGCCTGTTTGAGGCCCTCACCCAGGGCATTCGTTCCACAGGGTGCCATGTGGTGGACCTGGGTATGGTCCCCACCCCACTGATGTACTTTGCGGTCCATCATCTGAATCTCGACGGCGGTGCCCAAATCACAGGAAGCCACAATCCCCCTGGAGACAACGGATTCAAACTCATGTCCGGCAAGGACAGCCTCTATGGCAAAGACATTCTAGGCCTGCGCACCCGCATCGAACGATCGGACTACCTCGAAGGTCCCACGGGATCCATGGAACGCTACGATATTGGATCGGCGTACGTGGGATTTGCCAAGGGCAACATCACACTGGGGCCGCACCCCATACCCTTTGCGGTAGACGCGGGCAACGGCGCATCGGGCCCCATCGCTGAGGCCACCATGGGCGCCCTGGGAATGGACCCGAAATGGCTATTTGCCACCCCCGACGGCAACTTCCCCAACCATCATCCCGATCCCACCGTGGAAGCCAACCTTGCAGACCTCAAGAAATCGGTCGCCCACAACAAACTCCGTTTTGGCATCGCCTTTGACGGGGATGGCGATCGCATGGGCGTCATCGATGAGCAGGGGCAAGTGATCTGGGGAGACCGCCTGCTCACCCTCTTCGCACGACACATTCTAGAACAACACCCAGGCGCCAAGATCCTGGGAGAGGTGAAGTGCTCCCAAACCCTGTACGACGACATTGCAGACAGGGGTGGAGTCCCCATCCTTTGGAAAACAGGGCATTCCCTCATCAAAGCAAAAATGAAGGAGGAGAAAGCGCTTCTCGCTGGCGAAATGAGTGGGCACATCTTCTTTGCGGATCGATTCTTTGGGTTCGACGATGGCCTCTATGCCGCCCTACGCCTCATCGAGATCATGAGCCACACGCAGGCACCGTTGAGTGAGCTGCTCTCCGATCTTCCCAACACATTCACCACCCCTGAAATACGTGTGGATTGCGCCGACGATCACAAGTTTCAAGTGGTGAACAAGATAAGAGATCACTTCCAAGTGGATCACGATGTCATCACCATCGACGGCGCACGCATCCAGTTCGGAAACGGATGGGGTCTCGTACGGGCCTCCAATACCCAGGCCTCCCTTGTAACGCGTTTTGAGGCCCAGTCCCTAGCCGACCTTGAGGCCATACAAACCACGGTAAATGCAGCCATCGAAGCCGCCCTTCAACCATAGGCCACCACGGGCGACTAAGACGTCGCGGATGCCACGGTCGGTGGTACGGATGGATCGGGCAACCCATCCGGCGTTCCTGGGGTTACCGGACGCACAATCACCCCCTTTTCCTGAAGATAGGCCTTGGCCTCTCCCAACGTATGGATGTGATCATGAAAAATCGTGGCGGCCAGTGCTGCGCTCGCGGCTCCCCGGGTAAGTGCATCCACCAGGTGATCCAGATCCCCAACACCCCCTGAAGCGATCACCGGGATACCCACCGATTGGGCAACCTTCCGTGTAAGTTCCAAGTCACAGCCGATCCCTGTGCCATCCCTGTCCATGCTCGTTAGCAAAATCTCCCCGGCACCCAACTCCGCCACCCGTGTACACCATTGCACCGCCTCCAGACCACTGGGGCGCCTTCCACCGTGGGTGCACACATCCCACCGAAGTTGTTGTGCGAGAAGCTCCCCCTCCACTGGCACACGCCTGCGTGCATCCACCGCGACCACCAACACCTGTCGACCATATTGCTCAGACACTTCTTGAATGAGCTCGGGCCGTACGATCGCAGCCGTGTTGATTGACACCTTGTCCGCACCTGCGTTCAACAGCGTGCGAACATCCTCGAGCGTACGCACTCCACCACCCACCGTAAGAGGCACAGCGGTCCTCTCAGCAGTGCGCTCCACCACGTCGACAAACGTCCCACGGCCCTCGTGGGAGGCAGTAATATCCAAAAAGCAAATCTCGTCGGCGCCGCCATCGCTGTATCGAGACGCACACTCCACCGGATCACCTGCGTCTCGAATCTGTTCAAACTGCACGCCCTTCACCACCCGGCCGTCACGAATATCCAAACAGGGAATAAGACGCTTGGCCAACATCAGGCGGTCTCCGGGTTCGCACACGCAAGCGCCTGCTCCACGGAAAAGGCGCCGTCATACAACGCCCGTCCACACACCACCGCGCGAGCACCGGCTTGCTGCAAACGCCGAATATCATCCAACGATCCCACTCCCCCCGAAGCGATCACATCCATGTTTCCCGCCAGGGCCTGCAGTCGAAGGGTGCCCTCCACATCCGGACCTTCTCCCGTACCGTCCACATGCACCTGCGTATAAAGGGCTGCAGCCGCACCCCACTGCCCTGCGGATTCCACCAGTTGATCCACGCGCACGCCGCTGTCACGGGTCCAACCATCCACAGAAACCTGATCCCCACGGCTATCCACAGCCACCACAATTCTCTTTGGATATTTCGTACACAGCCCAGCCACCCATTCAGGGTTTGCAACCGCAGCCGTACCGAGCACCACTCGGTGCACCCCTGCATCCAACCAGGCTTCCACCGAAGCATCGTTGCGGATCCCGCCTCCCACCTGAAAACGGATCCCTGGAGCCGCCGCCATGGCAGACTCTATCGCTGCCACCGCACAGGGTTTACCGCTGCGTGCCCCCTCCAAATCAACCACATGGATCCAGGACGCACCCGCTCCCAAATAACCCTGTGCCACATCCGCGGTGGAGTCTCCGTAGCGGGTCACCTGGTTGTAATCGCCCTGGCGCAAACGAACCACGGCCCCCTCAAGAACATCGATGGCTGGAAAAAAAATCACAGAACACTCCCACTCAAATACACGGCCTTGGCTTCAGTTTCCCGACAGGAACCGCTTCAACAAACGATGCCCCCCAGAATGGCTTTTTTCAGGATGAAACTGGGTTGCCAATAGATTCCCCCGTTCCACGGCGGCGCAGAACTCTGGGCCATACGTCGCGGTAGCCGCCACCCACTCCTCGTCCTCAGGTTTCACATAATAGGAGTGGACAAAGTAGTACCATTCGGGCTCTTCAAACAATCTTCCACAACCTCGCACCTGGTTCCAACCCATATGAGGCACCTTAAGTTCCGCGCAGTCGGGATCAAACCGGTGCACACCACCCGCAATCCATCCCAACCCCGCCGCACCGGGCGCCTCTTCACTTTCGTCAAACAGCAACTGCAACCCCAGGCACAGCCCTAGGTACGGTTTTTCAGCAGAAAGGTGGGCACGAAGGGCATCTCCCCAGCCCTCCCGAAGAACCTGTGCACCGTGACGAAACCCACCTTGGCCTGGAACCACCACCCAATCTGACCGTGCAAGATCTACGGGTTCGTTCACCACAGTCACCCGTGCGTCTGCCCGCTCCAGGGAGCGAACCACACTGCGCAAGTTGCCAAGGCCCAAATCAGCCACCGCAACCGATCGGTGCACCTACAGAACACCCTTGGTGGACGGAACGCCAACACTCCGTGGATCCAACGATGTGGCCTGCCGAAGGGCATTGGCAAATGCCTTAAAAGAAACCTCAATACAGTGGTGCAAGTTCTGCCCCGCAAGAAGGCGCAGGTGCAGATTGCACTGGGCGCCCCGGGCAAACCCCTCAAAAAACACTTCCGTGAGTTCCGAATCAAACTCACCCAACTTGGCACGGGGCAGCGGCATATCGGCCACAAAGAACGTACGCCCAGACAGATCAAGCACGCACTGCACCAACGCCTCGTCCATGGGCAGGGTGGCAGAGCCATACCGATAAATCCCAGACTTGTCCCCAAGGGCAGTGGAAACCGCTTCTCCCAGAGCAATCCCCACGTCCTCCACCAGATGATGACCATCCACGTGAATGTCTCCCGATGCGCGCACGGTAAGATCCATACGACTGTGCTTGCTCAACTGCTCCAACATATGCGTAAAGAACCCGATGGGGCATTCCACAGCGTACTCCCCCACTCCATCCAAGTTCACTTCCACCTGAATGTCGGTTTCCTTGGTGGAACGGGACACCTGCGCACGTCGATCCACAACGGCACCCTCCGCACTAGTCATCGTTTCCACCCCCCGCAGTGGGCGCCTCCGGAGCCTCAGATTCCCCTAGTACCATTTCCCCCATGCCCACCTCGGCCTGGGCGTCGTTGGCCAGGGGTTCCACGTCCACCACTTTCTCCCCCTTGGACAGGCGAATCACACGAACACCCTGGGCAGAACGGCCCGTCTCTCGAATCTCTTCCACGCGCGTACGGATCACTTGGCCACTGTCGGTAATCACCATGAGCTGATCGTCGGAAGACACCAGGCGCAGCTTCACCAGGGCGCCATTTCGCTCCGAGGTTCCAATGGCCACAATCCCCTTGCCGCCACGGTTTTGCTCACGCCACTCAGACACGGGAGTTCGTTTTCCGAATCCGTTTTCACTCACCGACAATACCTGTTGGGCATCCTCCTGAACCACATCAAAGCCAACCACCTGATCGCCCTCACGCAGTTCGATACCCTTCACACCCATGGAATCTCGCCCCATGCAACGGGCCTGGCCCGCCTGAAAACGAATGCTCTGCCCAAACGCCGTACCGAGAATCACGTGCTGCTCGTCAGAAACTACCCTGGCGGTCAACAACTCATCCCCTTCTCCCACGGCTACCCCAATGATTCCGGTAGACCGAATATTCCCGTAGGCAGAAAGTTGGGTACGCTTCACACGCCCCTTGCGAGTACAGGTCATTAGCGAAGTCTCTTCGCTAAACTCTGTCACCGGAACCACCACAGCCACCCTATCGTCAGGCGCCATGCCCACAAAATTCGCAATATTGCGACCCCTTGCGGCCCTGGAGCTTTGAGGAATTTCATACACCCGTTTGAGGTAGGTCGTGCCTCCCTGGGTGAGAAACAGCACATGATCATGGTTGTTGGCCACAAACAGATACTGCACAAAATCCTCATCGCGCGTGTCCATGGCACGGGTTCCACGCCCGCCACGGCCCTGTTCACGGTACTCCGTTACCGGCACACGTTTGATGTAGCCCCGGTGACTCACCGTCACGACCACATCCTCGTTGGCCACCAAATCCTCAATACGAATATCGCCCGCGGCCTGCACGATTTCCGTTCGACGGTCGTCACCGTAACGTTCGCGGACCTCTTCCAGTTCAGAAGTGATCACTGCGCGAAGGCGCTCGTCGCTTGCAAGGATCCCTTCCAGGTCCTTGATTCGATCGCTAAGCACTCCGTACTCAGCCGCAAGTTTTTCACGCTCCAGCCCCGTCAACCGAGACAGACGCATATCAAGAATCGCCCGAGCCTGGCGTTCCGAAAGAAAGTATTGGCCCCGCTTGGACGCGCCATCAATTTCCTCCTGGGGGCGACCTGCACGACGTACAAAGTCCTGCAGCCCATCCAGAGGCAACTGCATCAACGCCGCACGGGCCTGCTCCGGATCCCGAGACTCCCGAATGGTACGCACCACCAAGTCCACCTCGGTAACCGCCATCCCAAGACCTTCGACCAACTCCCGTTGGGCGCGGGCCTGCTGCAAGTCATGGTGCGTCCGTCGAGTCACCACCTCACGGCGATGTTGGACAAAATGCTCCAGGGTATCCTTCAAGCTCAGCAAACGGGGCTGACCGTTGACGATGGCCATGCAGTTGACCCCAAAGGAGGTCTGCAACGGGGTAGATTGGTACAACGTGTTCAGCACCACCTCACCGTAGGCATCGCGCTTCAGCTCGAACACCACGCGCATTCCGTCGCGATCGGATTCATCGCGGATATCCGAGATCCCTTCAATCCGCTTGTCACGCACCATATCGGCAATGCGCTTGAGCATTTCCGCTTTATTCACTTGGTAGGGGATCTCAGTGACCACGATCTGTTCCCGATCGTTTTTGCCAGCAATGGGCTCAATGGTCGCACGGGCCCGCATGACCACCCGACCTCGCCCCGTCTCATAGGCCTGTTTCACCCCGCTTGTGCCATAGATGAACCCGGCCGTTGGAAAGTCGGGAGCGGTGACACCCTTAAGGCCACGTTCAGGGTCGCCAGCCATCAATTGGGCCACGGTAAGTGTAGGGTCTTCGATTAGCCGAATGGTAGCGTCCACCACTTCCGCCAGGTTGTGGGGCGGAATATTCGTGGCCATGCCCACCGCGATCCCCCCTGAACCATTCACCAACAGGTTTGGAAACCGGCTTGGCAACACCAAGGGCTCCCGCTCAGATTCGTCAAAGTTGGGGCCATAATCCACCGTTCCCTTGTCGATATCCGCCAACAACTCGGATGCCAGCCGATCCAGCCGCACCTCGGTGTAACGCATGGCAGCTGCCCTGTCGCCATCCACCGATCCAAAGTTGCCCTGACCATCCACAAGGGGGAAACGCATGGAAAACGACTGGGCCATGCGCACCAGCGCATCATAAACAGCCGTGTCTCCATGGGGGTGGTACTTGCCCAGAACATCACCCACGATGCGGGCGCTCTTTTTGTAGGATTGATTCCAATGCACTTTTTGTTCGTGCATGGAGTACAGAATCCTCCGATGAACAGGTTTTAACCCGTCCCGAACATCTGGAATCGCGCGTCCGATAATCACGGACATCGCGTAGTCCAGGTAGGAGCGACGCATCTCGTCTTCAATATTGACCGGTAGTTTTTCGGACTGTGCCATAGGGAGGCACAAACCCTACACCCAGCCCCGCCCTGGGGCCACCACACCCCTGCACATCCGTCCACGATCCCCAAAAAGTGCCTATCTGAAGGCCGATCACGTTACCCTCGGAACGCTCGAATGAACCAGGCATACAACCACCCCCGCAATGCCCGATCCCAGGTGGCCCCAGAGGGAGCCCATGTTGCCGCCACTCGGCACAACGCCACGGTTCTGCTTGCCACCCTTCTCACCGTAACTCTGGTGGGTTCCGCCGTATGGAAAGTCACCCTAGACACCACGGTTGAGCAACACGGAACCATCGACGATCCTGAACGCACCCTGGCAAACCACGCCTCGAACAGCCCTTCCGCCCCCAGTCAACGGGGCAGGCGGAGTCCCACCCGCAGAAATACCCTCCCCGCCATTGCGGTCGAAGGAGACCGTATGGCATTCCACGACACCCTGGCGCAACGCCTACCCGGAGATCGAACCGTCGCCCAAACATTGGCCAGCTGGGACCAGGGCCAACTCGATCGCATGCAGCAAAGGTACCCGGGCAAAGCGGGCCGCTACGCGGTGCACGTCATCTCGTACCCATCGCCAGACAGTGCCATCGAAACAGCCGACTACCTAAAGCACAAGGGCTACTCCGTGTACGTCGAAGGGATCCGCCTGGAAGTTCAGGATAGACACCCAGACAAACTACCTGTCTGGAGAGTTCGCATCGGGCCCTTCAGTCGTTTCTATGAAGCTGAAAAATACCGCCGCAACCTTGAGTCCCGTGAGCACATCTACGCCCATGTGGTCAAGGGGGTACCGGATTCTCAACAGGCGGACGACCCGAGGGCGAACGCTCCGGAGGCACACCCCCGGCAGGTTCGCGCCCAACGGATTCACGCCCAGCAGGTTCACGCCCAGCAAATTCACGCAAGTAACGACGTAGGATCACCCGGGCCAGGTAGCTCGCCTTAATGCGCCACTCGGTTGGGTTGACCACCAGGGCCGCCACCGCAATTTTCGGATCCTCCATGGGCGCAAAACCCACCCACCACGTGTAGCTACGATAGGGGTTCTGCGATGCGAGCGTACCGGTCTTTCCGGCAATGCGAACACCCGGCAAGTAGGGGCGCCCTTTCCGATCATGAAAATCCTTTTTCGCGGTACCGTGGGTGACCGTCCTCTCCATGGTGGACACCACTCCCTGAATTACAGACGGCGAGGCTACTCTTCCCATCCTACCCTGCTCATCAGAGAGCTCCGCCTCCAGCGACGGCAGGTTGCGCGAGTTCCCGGATGCGTCTGTGTAACGCGCGATTTCCTGTAGCGCCAAAGGCCGCCCCCCACGGGCCAGTACACTCGCAATCCACGCACCATGGAAAGGAGAGAGGTGCGTGTTCCAAAAACCTGCAGCAACCCTCGCAAAACCCAATCCCTCTCCTTCGGACTTGTGTGGAATGTTTGCAGGACCGGCCATCGCTAAAATATCCGCAGGCACGGGTGCACCAAACCCAAATCGTCGGGCCATATCCTGAAGCCCGTTCGAATCCAAATGTCCCATGGCAGATTTTGCAAACACCACGTTCAAGGAACCCGCCATGGCCTCCGCGAGCGTCGCGCAGTCCCTGTCCGCTTCTGAATCGCGCAACAGCGACGCCGTGAGCCGACGCCGCCCACCGTGATAACAAACCGGCCCTTCCGGGTCCATGCCTGCCTCCAATAGGGCCGCCGCAGTTACGATCTTAAACACAGACGCTGCGGGTGGGGTGGCATCCAATGCCAAATCTGGGGCATTGGGATTGAGGGCGGAATGGCTTGCGTGAGCCAATACCCGTCCATCGGTCGGGTCCACCGCCACCAGTGCACCGAAGGGCACCTCGTATTTTCGGAGAATCCGCTGCGCTTCGTCCTGCAGCTCTGGAATCCAGGTAAGATCCGCGTACCCTCCTCCTTCCACAGGGGCCCGATAACCGCCATTCAGCAGGGAAGCCGCCTGAAACCTCACCGCAAAGGGGCCGTTTTCCGGATGGCCCTGTTTTTTTTTCACACCGGTGTTCTCGGTACTGTCCTGGGCCCTGGCCACCGCAGATCCCGCGGCCACGCCCTCCGCTGCAGCTTCTCCCTGGCGCCCCTTGCTTCCACAACCCGCCAGTAGGCCACCCCACAGAACGGCCGCAACACCAGCCAAGACACATCCAAACGATGCCTTGGCACAAAACTTACGAGTTTCGCTTTGGTTCCCCACGACGGCCGCTACAATACCCCCCATGGCCCGTGTTGTCATCGACGGTTCCCATGGAACGCCCTACCCCTCCGCGGACCCGGATTCTTCCTGGGGCCCAAAGTGGCACGCCTCCATGGCAAACGCGTACCAACAGGTCACTCAAGACATCGCATCAGGAGAGATTGGTTATTGGGATCTCCCCTCCGACACATCGCTGCGGCATGATATCCAGAAATGGTCACCCGCGATCCATGTCGATCATATCGTCGTACTCGGCATCGGCGGCTCTTCCCTGGGCGCCCGAGCCATTACCGAGGCGCTGGCAAGCGAACACACCTTACCGGCACCCGTGGGGCGCTCACCAAGCATTTGGTTTCTCGACAACTCCGACCCCACTCGACTGGCCCAACTACTTCAAACTCTCGATCTCACGCGAGCCCTATTTGTGGTGGTATCCAAGTCCGGCAACACCCTGGAAACCCTCACCCAATGGGAAACCGTTCGACAAAGACTTGAGGCCGCCAATTTGCCCCTGGCCGCCCACGCCCTGGGCATCACCGACCCGGAGAACGGATACCTACGTAAGGTATGCACCCAACACGCCATTCCCACATTTGAGGTCCCCCCAAACGTGGGTGGGCGCTTCAGCGTGTTGAGCGCGGTCGGTTTGTTGCCGGCACACCTCTGCGGTGTGGATATCGCTGACTTGCAACGGGGTGCCCAATCCATGCGCCTCCAATGTGAACACCCTCAACTCGAACAAAACCCAGCCGCCCTGCTTGCGGCCCTCCACGTACATCACCACCTCGATTTCCACCGGTGCATCCACGTGTACATGCCCTACTCCGATTCCCTACGGGCCACCTCGAGCTGGTTCGTTCAATTGTGGGCCGAAAGCCTTGGAAAAATCGCAACTGAAAACGGGCAGAAAATTCACAGAGGGCCCACGCCCGTGGCGTCTGTGGGTTCTACCGATCAGCACAGCTTGCTGCAGCTACTCATGGAAGGCCCCGAAGATAAGCTGGTCACCTTCGTGCAATGCAACCGTCCGCAGAAGCAACTCACCATTGCCCCAAATCAAGGCCCTCTCCAAGGCCTGGTGGGCATGGATCACCACCAAGTTCTCCTGGCCCAGTTGCAGGGAACCCGGGAAGCTCTCGCCCGATCCAATAGGCCCTCCGTAACCCTCGAAATCGAACAACTGGATGCACAACACCTTGGCGCGCTGTTGTTTCTCCACATGGCAACCACCTCCTACGCCGCCCAGTTCTACGGAGTTCACGCCTACAACCAGCCCGGGGTGGAACTCGGAAAAACCCTTAGTTTCGAAACACTTCGCCAAGCCTCCACCCACCCAAGGCCCCCACGGGCATCCCGGCGAAAGTGTCAAATCCACTTGGATTTTTGAACCACCAGCGAACTCAGGATACACTACGTAGGTGACCACACGTGTTCCATCGGAGGACGAGCCCACCACGAGTCCGAGCTCCCTGACCAATACCGGGACGGTCACCCCCCAACGGCAACCGCTCGTCAAAGCACCCAAGGAGAATCGAGCGTGCCTCATTATCCTCCACGGTGGTGAACTCGGACGAAAAATCTCGCTTCAAAAGCAGGTCACCCAGATCGGGCGATCCTCCAAGGCGGGGGTATCGTTGGACCACGATAGCGTCTCGCGTCTCCACTGCAAAATCACCCGTTCAGGAACCCGCTACATCCTACGGGATCTCGGTTCCACCAATGGCACCATCGTCAATGACGCACTGGTCGACGAGATCACGCTGTCCGACCAGGACCTCATTCGCGTGGGGCGTACCATCCTAAAATTCATCACCGGAGACAACGTGGAAAGCCAATACCACGAAGAAATCTACCGGCTCATGACCGTGGACGGCCTTACCAATACCTACAATCGGCGGCACTTTGAAGAACTTCTGGAACGGGAAATCGCCAGAAGCGAGAGGTATGGCCACCCCTTTTCGCTGATCGCATTGGATCTCGATCACTTCAAGAAGGTCAACGATGAATGGGGACACCTGGCCGGAGACACCGTGCTTCGAGACACCTGCGATATCATCACGTCACGGCTCCGTAAAAACGACACCCTAGCGCGCACCGGGGGGGAGGAGTTTGGCATATTTTTACCAGAATCTACGCTTGACCAGGGCCTGGAAGCTGCCGAAAAACTACGGGAAGCCATCGCAAATACCCCCATCCAAGTGGAGGATCGCCACATCCAAATCACAGCAAGCTTCGGGGTCGTGAGCTGGAAAAAAGGAATCGGATCCATCCAGGAACTGATGAAACAGGCAGATCAGCAGCTCTACCTCGCAAAGGATCGCGGCAGAAACCGGGTAGAACCCACTAGACCGCGTCGGAATTTAGATGAGTGAAAGATCGGTGCCCAGCGGAACCTCCAGGGCGTGACAGTTGACGAGGCAATGCCGAGTATTGGTGAGGAGACTGGAGGGTCATGGTGGTTTTGCTGGGTGCCGAGAGTCGATCAGATAAACTCCGACGCGGTCTAGGGCAACAGGGACTTCAGGCGAAGACGCACAAGATCCGTAAACATCTTGGTGGAGTCCGACAGGGGCGACACCTTAGAATTGTCCTCATGACGCCAAATCACAGGAACTTCCTTCGTCACGTACCCCAGCTGTTTGGCGAGCAAGAGAATCTCCACATCAAAGGCAAAGCCTTCCAAGGTTTGTTTTGAAAACAGTTCCTGGGCAGCCTGCCGACGAAACACCTTAAAACCACATTGGGTGTCGTGAAATCCACCCAACAGCGCAGACCGTACAAGAAAGTTAAAGGTTCGGCCCATCACCTCGCGAAAGCGTGGTTGACGCACTCGAATGTCGCTGCCGTCCAGCGCCCTTGAACCCACCACCACGTCCACTCCACCGCGCGCATATTCAAGCAAACGATCCACCTCTTCGATGGGGGTGGAAAGGTCCGCATCCATAAAAAGCAGATAGTCGGCCTTCGCCTCCAACATACCCCGCCGAACCGCAGCGCCCTTCCCCCGGTTTCGATCCAGCTGCAGCAGACGCACAGTCGGATGTTCCTGCTCCACCCCAGCAACCACACCAGCCGTGCCGTCAGAAGAACCATCGTCCACCACCAGGATCTCGTGATCCGGATGGCCTTTCGACAAAAAGCCCAATGTTTCCATGAGCGTTCGATGTATGCGGGTTTCCTCGTTGTATGCGGGAACAACCACGGAGAGCGTCGGTGGATTCATGATCAGGGCCGGGGCCTAGCACGATCCCTCTGCCCTGTCCCCGTGCCTCCTTCCACACCCATGGGAAAGGCTCGCAAAGCGACCCGCCGCCGAAGATAGCGAGAAAGAAACCAGGCACCCACAACCCCCCAAAGCAACAAGGCAAACAATTGGCCACCTACCACCCACCCCAGCCTGCGGGGCGAGTGTTGAAGGCGCACAACATGTTCCCCCTTCGGTAGTTCCAGGGCCAGCCTACCCCCTGAATCACGGGAAAGTCGTCCAAGCGAACTCGTCCAGTCGGGATCCCACGTTTGATTGATCACCACCGACCCCGGCGCGGCCATCCGCACACGGAACACAAAACGGTTTCCGGTCCGTTGCTCCATCAACACCCTATTGCCCCGCGGCACCCGCACCTGGGATACCGCTCCCGCCCATACCCCAGGGGCGGTTGCGGTGTTCATCCCTGAGTAACAAATCCGGTGCCCA
Organism: Polyangia bacterium; assembly: GCA_030427835.1. Lineage (GTDB taxonomy): Bacteria > Myxococcota_A > Polyangia > Polyangiales > JAUICN01 > JAUICN01. Next base: position 219,258 of record JAUICN010000003.1, read on the forward strand.
ACACCCCACCGGGGAAACCGAGCCAACTCCGTGAACCGGGAATCCGGCAAATAGTAATAGGTGGTTGAGTCATGCAACTCAGGCTGGGCCGCAATCCACCAGGCATGGCGCGGACGGTAGTGGGCAATCATCCCATACCCCACCACCAGCACGACCAACGCCCAAGGGGCAACCCCACGGAAACGAACGTGCGCGCCACAACGCTTTGCCCACAACACAAGCCATTGCAGCCCCTCCGCGGCTAGCCACGCGACGCCAAAAGCCGCCAGCACCGAGAACCGAGACGGAACCCGTAGGGAAGAAAACGGTGGGATCCGGTGCAAAAGGGACCAGGGCGCCCACCAGGCAAACGCCCCCATGGCCAAGGCAGAAAAAATCAGCACGCCAACCAGAAGCCAGCCGCGGCGGCGCCAGGCCGAAACGCACCCAAGCAAACACAACGCCACCCCAAGAGGGCCCACATAGGCCGTGTACTCGGACCATCGGTATTCATGCCCTGGCACCGGAGTATCTCCAGTACGCACTTGGGTCCAAAGCCCCCAGAACTCCCCAAGGGAGAGCGCATCTGAACCGTGGGTAGGTCGTGGAAAACGCGCCAGGGTGTCCAATATCGGCACCCAACGAATCAGGGTCAGCGCACAAACCCCCGCACCCATCACCAGCAAAATTCCCAAAACTCGGGCCAACCCGCGGGAACGGACCTGGGGATCCCAAACCCACAACAGCAATAGGTCCACCCCGAAAAATAGAGCAAAAAACGGTATTGGGTAAACCCCTCCCTCCAGGGCACAAAGGGAAACCAACCCCAAAAAAGCCCAAAAGGCGACGAGCGAGCCATCTTGCAGAGCCCGCCTCCAGAACCACCAAAGCAGCGGCAAGTAGTAGAAAGGGAGAAACGCCATATGCCCAAGGGAGCCATGCCATACAAAGAAGCCACTTAGGCCCCAAAGCGATGCGCCCAGGGCGGCGCTAGGGCGACCCAACTCACCCGCACGCCTCAACACCAAATAAAACCCCCACAGCCCCACCGCAGTGTGGAAGGTCAAAAAGGTCTTCATGGCAAGGGTGACACCCAGGGCAAGGGCCAAGAGAAACCAGGGCGAATACACCTGGGCCTGAGGATCACCAAACAAGGTCACCCCACCGCATTGATAGGGATTCCAGGTTGGAAACTCTCCGTCACGCATCACAGTGGCATAGGCCGCCTCCCAGTGATGCTGAAACTGCAGCCAATCCCATGGCGCAATCCGATCCCAATCGGACCATGCATCCCACCAGAACAGCACAGATGTCGCTAGGGCAACCCCCCAGGCACAAGCTGCTTCTCGACCATTCCAGTGCACGGAAACCATTCACGCCCATCAAACCACTCCGCCGGCATCAATACAAACCAACGGCATTCCACGGCGCAACCCACAGCAGGCAATTGACGCAAGACCGTTCGGTGCGTACCAATTGCGGCAACCGAGTTCCCAGCGCTCCCCATCATGCCCGCCCCAAATCCCCCATCGTCCAAAAACTTGCACGTCCTCGCAGGTCACCTCACCACGGGCGCACTCCTAGGCATTCTTCTGGCATGCACCGACGGGGTCATCGCCATGGTCCGCGCATGGGACACCCTTCAACCCACAGGGATCGGAGACCTCACGAAAACCTTTCTGAGTCTCGGCTTTCACCTTACTGCCCTGTATTCACCCGTAATATGTGTCGTGGCCTGCATCCTCGGCACCGTAGATCTTTCGCTACGGGCCACACCTTGGTTACAGCCAGCTCTCCGGGTACTTCAAAGCAGGGCAGAATGGAAACGCTCTCGACCCGAGCTATGGGCCACTGGGATGGCGCTCCTCATGTCCTCAGGACTGTGGTGCGTGACCGCGGTTCCAGTGTCAGAACATTTTGCAACCGCCTACCACAACCCGCAAATGGCGGCCGTCACGCTCACGGTGACATTGGCATCCCTCGCGGTCGCACTTTTTCTGTTCGCCATGATCATCGGCGTACCCCTGCGATGGTTCACACAGGGGTTTTCCAAGCATGCATCCCTTGCAACCCTTACAGGACTTCTCGCGGTGTTGCTCATCATCGCGACGATCCTCCTTGCCCCAAAACTAACTTGGATTGCAGACGCAATCGATTCCATGGCCCTCATCGTCATGCCCATCGCGGTGATTCTTTACCCAATTGGCCCCTGGATCTGGCTCCGCGCGTTTGCACCACAAACCCACGCGCACTCCCCTCCCAAGCGCCCACACGCCAACAGCAAGGCATGGCTAGGCACTCTGGTGCCCCTGATGTGGGTTGCGGGCACATGGCTCGTCTCTGCCAACACCTACGGACCCAACAACCACCTGCGTCACCTGCTCGAGCACCGTGCGGTCGCGGGTCATACCGCCCTACGTCTTCACCTCACACTCACAGACAAGGACAGGGACGAGTTTTCCTCCTGGTTTGGCGGCGGAGATTGCGATGACTCCAACCCGAACGTGTATCCGGGAGCCCTCGATGCGCCGGGCGACGGAGTGGATGCCGACTGTTTCGACGGGGACGGCTCAAGGGACGTGGCAGAGCTCTCCACAGGGAACTACGGCACCAGCCCCCTGGCCACCAAACCCAACATCTTGCTAGTCACCGTGGATGCCCTGCGCAGGGATCATCTCGGTTGCATGGGCCACTCCCGAAAGGTCACCCCCTATCTGGACAGCCTATGCAACGCCTCCACCCGGTTTCATCAAGTGGTCGCGCCCTCCTCCCGGTCCATTCGCTCCATCCCGGCCATGTTCACCGGCAACTACCCCTCCCAAATCGCCTACGGCACCGAATACCTCTACCCCGCCCTGCTGGAAGAAAACCGAACCCTTCCAGAGGTACTGCAAGCGCACGGCTACAACACCGGTGTTGTGATGGGCACCGATTACTTCACACGGGTACGCGGATTCTTCCAAGGGTTCAAGCACGTGGTGCAGCTACAGAACTACAAGCCCAATCGGCGACGGGCCGTGGATCGCGCGGTTCAGCTGTTTCAACGAAAAATCAACCCAGACCAACCCTGGTTTCTTTGGGTCCACCTATTCCATGTTCACGAACCCTACCTGTGGGATGGAAAACTCTCCGCTTTCGGAGACGACGCAGACGGCAAATACGATACCGAACTGCAAATCGCAGATCAGGAGATCCAACGACTCGTAGGCCACGTCAAAACCCACTCCGATCCAAATCGCCTGGTGACTGTCATCGCCTCTGATCACGGCGAAGCCTTTGGTGAACATGGCACCTACGGCCACTGTTACACCCTCTACGACGAGGAACTTCGAGCCACCCTTCTCATTGAAACCCCTGGCGTGGAACCCCGTGACGTGCACGCTCCCGTAGGATTGCAGGACCTCACCCCCACCCTATTGAACCTGGCAAAACTCCCCATGCCGGCCGCCACCCCCTCACGAAGCCTCGTGCCACTCATGACCGGAGAATCCCAACGGCTATCGCGCGAACATCTCTACGCGGAACTCGTGCCCGACGGGCTTTTCCCCTACGATCAAAAAGCCGTCTACAAAGACAACCTAAAGCTTATTTGGTGGGTCAAGGACGGAACTCACCGGCTGTTCGATCTTGCACAGGACCCAAAGGAGCAACGGGATCTGTCGAGGGACTCACCCGGGTTGGCAGAGGAAATGCTGGGTGTACTGCGCGCTTGGACGAGCCAAACCCACCGAAGTGAAAACCAGCGTCGCCGATACGTCCAAGCCCACCGGTTGAGCGAGCCGCCTGTTCACATGACCCACCCCCAGGAGTTCGTGTATCCGGGAAAGTTCACTTTTCTTGGGTTCGATCTTCCGAAAACCACCTATCAACCTGGGGAGCGAATCCCCATGACGTTCTACTACCGTGTGGACAACCACATCGAGAAGGATCTGTTCTTCTTCCTTCGTTTCCAGGGGCCCGAAGGCTATCGACTCCCCAGGGACTTTCATGCCTACCACTACCCCCTGCGTGGTCGGTACCGAACCACCGAGTGGAAACCCGGCGAAATCCTTCGCGATCAAGTAGAACTTATTGTTCCACAACGCATACGAACACCCCTGGATCTCAAGCTTCTCTGGACCGTACTCAAGCGCCAGCGGTATGATGTGCCCACTTCCACAGGACAACGATCCATCCATCTAGCGGACATTCAAATTCGGTGAACTCGCCCAAGCCAGATTGGCCAAAATTTGTGGTGACTGCCGCATGCGCCCTACTCACCCTGTGCGGTACCATGGGAATACATCATGCGTACTCCCATGGTTGGAACGCGCACTGGTATCTAGTCACCCAGAGCAACCATTCCAACGTGCCCACGGACAAGGAGATTCACGTGGTCGCCACCCAGGAGGCCCGCGCTAGTTTTCCGAACGTTCACCTCCCCCTGGCGCGTATCATCCAGCACTGGCCTTTCCATAGGGCCAACCTCCCCGATCGGTTACCACGGTTCCGCGCAGAGCTGGAAACTGAAATCGTAGTCGAGGGTGATCCAAGGCGAGTTCGAGTCGCCTCACCCAACACAGCAACCCTCTCTGGCTTGCCATCCACCCAGTGGCTCAAACCAGGCCACCATGCCATTCGTGTGGACTGGAAAGGCGATTTTCAAAAGCCCCATTCCCAACAATGGGAACACCAACCTGTCGCTCTCAAGCTCCAGTGGAAAACAAAAAAAGGCCCCTGGTCGGACGTGCCCTTCGCAGCCCTCTCCCCCCGTCAGCGGACCGGCTTCCAACCGCCACTGAGCAAAGCCGCGGCCCAAACGGCCTGCCTGGCGGCCTTCTTCGCGTTTCTTGTCGCCCTCTTTACCCTCTTGCGCCCCGCATACTCTCCTGCCGGCACCCGGTGGCGATACTCCGTCGCGTTCCTCGCGGTCCTGCTCCCCCTGTCCGCTAGCCTACGACTTCACGACTACGACGTGATGCCCGATTTCCGTGAAAACCAGGACGAACTGTTTGCCACCTGGAACGGGTGGCAGCTTCTGGAGAACGGCACAACGAGAGGTTGGAGCCTCTGGCCCGGAGATTACAGAAGCAGTGTGGAAGCGACACCCTTTTCCTACTTTCAAAAAAAGCCTCTCTACATCATCCAACCCTATTTTGAGCACCCTCCTCTGGCACATGTGCTTGCCGGCGCGGCCGCAAGGTACGGCGGGGCCAAGCACTGGTCCCACGCAAAGCTGAAGCACACCCGTCTTGTCCCTATTGCGCTCGGTATTCTCACCGTCGCCCTGGTCTTTCTGCTCGGGTTAGGGGTCACCCAGAGCCACCGTTCGGCCCGGTGGGCCGCCTTCCTCGCGGCATTCTTCCCGTACCTCGTGCTCCAAGGCCGTACGGTCAAAGAGGAATCCCTGGTCGCGCCGCTCGCCCTTGGATCCCTGATCCTACTGGTGCACCATCTGCGACGTGCGGAACGACCATCGGCGTCCCCGCCGAGCAGGATCCTGTCCCACGCGCCATGGATCCTAAGCGCGGTGCTCGCCGGCCTTTGCCCCATTGCAAAGCTCCCGGGAGCCGCATGGATGGCCGTGGGCCCCCTCGTGCTCGGCGCACGACGTCAGTGGAAACAGGCATGGCTCTACGGGATCCTCACCAGCACCACAGCGGCTCTCCTGTTGGCCTATGCCGCGTGGCAGGATTGGGATAGGTTTTGGGCGACAACGGAACTCCAGGCCGTATACCGCGCACCCAGTTGGTCCATGCTGCGCAACGCGCTTACCACCCTAAAAATTAACCATCAGGTCATCGATTCAAGCCCCCTACTCTTCCTGTGGGCTTCCCTGTTCGCATGTGCGGCCCGTGGGTCATTTTCAAACACGCGGCCATCCATGGGCGATCCACCTTTTCCGGCAACGCCCGACACGCTTTGGCAACCACTCACCATCGGTGCAGTCCTCTATGTCACCGCCATGGGGCTCTCAGCTGGCACCTGGTACTACGGGTGGTACCTCCTACCGGTGGTCCCCCTGCTCTGCGTCAGCGGCGGGCACCTGATTGCACGCGTGGTCTCCCGGCCTCATTTTTTTTGGACGCTCATTATCCTGCTCTGCCTCGTCCTTCCGCTTGCCCAGTTTCCCGTGGAGCTGGATTTCCTGCCCACAGACGATCGACAGGCCCGCAATTGGATTACAGGCACCCTGATTCTTTCTTGCCTCCCTGCTGCCCTGTTCCAGGCATTCCCCAACCGCCCCTTCCGATCCCTGGCAAGGGCAAATACTCTTTTGGCACTGCTCATGTGGGCAGGTCTATCCACCTACTTCACCGTGCACTACGACCTCATCTACGGCCAAATCGACGCACTTACCCGTTGAAGCCACTTGCTTTTCATGGCCGTTCCCACGCACCATGGGGCCTAGGTACCACGGTACAAAGGTTGCCATCCCCCATGCCGTGGCTACTGTATTGAAACCAGGGCAGTTTCTGAAGAACTGTCAAAAACACACTGTAGCGAAGACACTCTTTACTCGAATCCCCCTCACCCCAAACATCTCGCTGGAAGCAACATGTCGGACGACCCTGAAGAACAAATCCAAGACCAGGAAGTGGACCTTAGCGGAGACATACCCGTTCTCCCCATCCGCAACGCAGTCCTGTTTCCGGGAGCCGTGGCACCTTTTGATGTCGGCCGCGAAAAATCTGTCGCCCTTGTGGAAGACATTGAGGGCGAACAGCAGCCCATGATCGCCATATTCTCCCAGCGGGATCCGTCCACCGACGACCCTTCTGAAGATGACCTCTACCCCGTGGGCGTCGCCGCACGCGTACTTAAGGCCCTCAAACACTCCTCGGGCAACTACAGCCTCATCCTACAGGGCATGACCCGGATCCGGTTGGAAGAAGTGGCCTCAGAAGAACCCTACCTTAGGGCACGGGTCTCAAAGCTCGGTGAACCCCACGCAGACGACGTGGAAGCGGAAGCCCTTTCCATGAGCCTTCGTGAGGTAGCCAAACAGGTGGTTCAGCTCATGCCAGAACTGCCAAGGGAGGCCAGCTCGCTCATCGACTCCATTCAAGAACCGGGGCAGCTGGCTGACCTCGTCGCCGCTAACCTGGACGCCCCCATCGAGGAAAAAGCCCAACTGCTGGAGACCATCGATCCCAAAGAACGGATCCGAAAGGTCCTTCGGCTGCTTACACGGCAACTTGAAATCCTAAAAATGCGTGAACGCATCAACTCCCAAATTAAGGAGGAGATGGGTAAAAACCAGCGGGAGTATGTGCTTCGACAACAGCTCAAGGCCATCAAGGAAGAGCTGGGGGAAGAAGACGGCGATCACGGAGATCTGGACGCCCTGGATGAGCGCATCGCCAAGGCCAATCTTCCCGACGAATCGGAAAACGTCGCACGCAAACAGCTCAAACGACTTCGTGCCATGCAGGTGGGGTCCGCAGAGTACACCGTTGTGCGCACCTACATCGATTGGCTGCTAGATGTACCCTGGTCAAAACAGACCAAGGACAATCTGGATATCGCCCAGGTGCGCGCCGTACTGGACGAGGACCATTCCGGCCTCGACAAGGTCAAAAAGCGCATCGTGGAGTACCTCGCAGTCCGAAAACTTAAAAAGGACAAAAAGGGACCCATTCTGTGCCTTATCGGCCCCCCTGGCGTTGGTAAAACGTCGCTCGGGCGGTCCGTTGCACGCGCCCTGGGAAGAAAGTTCGTTCGGCTTAGCCTTGGAGGCGTGCACGACGAAGCGGCCATCCGTGGTCACCGTCGGACCTACGTCGGCGCCCTGCCCGGACAGGTCATTCAGAACATGAAGAAGGCCGCAACCGTCAACCCCGTGTTCATGTTGGATGAAATCGATAAGATCGGACACGACTTCAGGGGGGATCCCTCGGCGGCACTCCTTGAGGTGCTGGATCCGGAGCAGAACGATACCTTTTCCGACCACTACTTGGAGGTCCCCTACGACCTGTCCAAGGTGATGTTTATTGCCACAGCCAACGTGGGCGACACCATTCCGGCACCACTTCGGGACCGAATGGAGATCATCGAGATCCCAAGTTACACCCGCAAGGAAAAGCTCAGCATTGCTCGCCATCACCTGTTTCCAAAACAGCTAGAAGAGCACGGCCTCAATGACGAACAGCTCCAGGTGCAGGACGATGCACTGGCTGCCATCATCGATCACTACACCCGGGAAGCCGGCGTCCGAAACCTCGAACGGCAAATCGCCAGCACCATTCGTGGCATTGCCGTAAAGGTTGCAGAGGGAGAAGAGGGCTCCTGGTCCGTGGACGACAAGGACGCACTTCACCCGTACCTAGGCGCTCCCAAATTTACCTCTGAGGTGGCAGAACGCACCCAGGAGCCCGGAGTGGCCACCGGCCTCGCCTGGACTTCGGTGGGCGGTGAAATTCTGTTCATTGAAGCCACCCGCATGCACGGTAGCGGGAAACTGCAACTTACCGGTCAGCTAGGGGACGTGATGAAGGAATCCGCGCAGGCGGCGCTAAGCTACGTGCGAGCCCACGCTAACCAGTTTCGAATCGAAGAAGATTTTCTGGAGAAGAGCGACATTCATATCCACATCCCCGCGGGTGGGATGCCCAAGGATGGGCCAAGCGCCGGTGTGACCATGATGACCGCGTTGGTTTCCCTCCTCACTGGCCTTCGTGTTCGTCATGACGTGGCCATGACCGGAGAAATCACCCTGCGTGGCCGAGTCCTTCCCGTAGGGGGGGTCAAGGAGAAGGTATTGGCGGCCCACCGCGCAGAAGTGAAACGTGTCATTCTGCCGGAAAGAAACATGGCCGACCTGGAGGAGGTTCCGGAAGAGGTCCGGGAGAGCCTGGAGTTCATACCTGCCACCCGTATGGACGACGTGCTTGCCGCGGCCCTGGAAAGCCCCGAGTCCCTTGTGCTGCACCCCAACAGCACAGCACCAGAAGCCATGAGCCCCAGGACTGAAAGCCAATCCCCCGCAAAAAAGGGCAAGGAAGAGGGCGCCGGCGCACCTGCGTAGGGTGTGCAAGCATGGGGGGTGACCGAAACGCACCCACCCGCTACCGCAAACACAAAGATAGTCGTGGTTGGGGCAGGATCCTGGGGGACCGCGCTCGCCCGGCTCACTGCCCTTTCAGGACACCCCACCACCCTGTGGAGCCGAAATCAGGCCCGGGTGAACTGGATCAACGAACAACGCGTCAATCCAGACTACCTGCCCCAGATCCCCCTTCCCCCAGCGTTGCGCTGCTCCACCGAACTCAACGCGCTCAAGGATGCCCAGATCATCATTTGGGCAATCCCTTCCCACGGGTTTCGGCAAGTTCTCGAAGAGTTCCAACCCCTCATCTCCACAGACGCCTGCTCCTGCGTCGCAATCAAGGGTATTGAGCAGGGATCCCTGCACACCATGGCCACGGTCATGGAACACGCCGCCCCTACCTTGGCCAAACAAAGCACCTACCTGGGAGGCCCGAGTTTCGCCCGCGAAGTAGCCACAGACATCCCCACCGCGGTCACCCTCGCTTCCAGGAACCCAGCGGCCCTGGAGTTCGTGCAAACCACGCTGCACACGCCGCGGTTCCGCGTGTACTCCACAGACGATGTCACCGGAGTGGAAATTGGGGGCGCGCTAAAAAACGTCATGGCCATCGCCGTTGGAGCATCAGAGGGGCTTGGCTTTGGCCACAATACCCGAGCGGCATTGATCACACGCGGCCTTACTGAGATCACGAGAATCGCTGTCGCCATGGGTGCCAATCCACTCACACTTGCAGGACTTGGGGGACTTGGGGACTTGGTACTCACATGCACGGGCGATCTGTCCAGGAACCGAACCGTGGGTCTACGGTTGGGCCGCGGTGAATCCCTCGAACACATTCTCAGTACCATGACCATGGTGGCAGAGGGTGTTCGCACGGCCGAGAGTGCCCACAGCCTGATCCAAAAACACAACGTGGAAGCCCCCATCGTCACCCAGGTTTATCAAGCACTCTACGAAGGCAAGACCACCCAACAGGCCGTTCACGCCCTACTCTCACGCCCGGCCAAGTCTGAACGCATCTAAGTTCACAAACCGTTCTATGGCCAGGCACCCACGACCACTACCAAGAAACCAACTGACAGGGAACGGTGACCCGTGTGTGGCTTGAACAGACGAAAACCTATCCCGTATTGATCCTTGTGGTGGCGGTCGCCACAGGCGTACTTGGGTTCTTCACCCTGAAGAACGTAAATCAACAGGCCCAGCTTGGAGAACAGGCCATCGCCCAGGCCATGCTGACCCCCCTAAGCAAAGACGTGGAACAAATCGAGTCCACTATCATTAAGACCGACAACCGCATATTGCATGAGTTCAACCCCGAGGCCCCAGGGCAATTCGCTAGCCAATGGAGAAGCCAGGCGCACGTCGTCTCTCCCATCGTACGGGCCCTTGTGGTGTTCGAAAACACAGGGCGGCTGCTCGACTTTAACTACCGGGGCACCCCGGAGGAAGCGTCTCACTTCAAGAACCAAATCCTCGGCCAGCTGCGGGTAGACCTTCAAATTGCGACCACCAAAAGCACCAAGCTGCAACACCTGCACACCACGTACGGAACACAAAGCACCCTAGTAAGCCACCAGGCCCTTCCCACACGCGCTCCCAAATTTCACGTGGTCATCTACTACGACACCGCCTGGATCCTACAAACTGTGATCCGTGAGGTGCTCGAGAACCACGATGGAAAGCATATCTACAACGTCATGGACAACAACAATCGAGTGGTCTACGGGCAAACCCTCGCCAACGCCGGGGACTACACGGTCGGCCGCCGCTTTCCCACGACCCTCTACCAGTGGCGCTTGCAGATGGCCCCCAGACAGGCCGCGCAGCTCGATGCCCAAAGCAAGAACCAACGGTTCAGTGAACTGACACTGGTGGTATTCTCCCTGGCCATCGTTCTCCTGGGCGTCGCATTTATTCTCGTGGCGGTCGTGAAGGACCGCAAAATCAACCAACTAAAATCAGAGTTTGTCTCCACCGTATCCCACGAGCTCAAAACCCCGGTTTCCGTGATTCGAATGTTTGGAGACATGCTTCGCAGCGGAAAAGCCCGCACTCCCAAGAAACGGGAGCAGTACATCGAAGTCATCTGCAGGGAAACGGAACGGCTTTCTGCCCTGGTGGACAACGTGTTGGACTTCGAAGCGATGGAACAGGGTGAACGCCGTTATGCGCTGACTCCACAACCTATTTACCCCGTGATCGAGGCGGCCGTGGACGCCATGGGGCCCCGCCTCGAACAGGAAAACATCACCCTGGATTTGCAACTGCCGAAATCCAACGATGATGAACCTGGACATAACAGCGTGGGCCCTCTGCAGGCCTCTCCAAATCCCACCGTACCCCTAGACCGGGAAGCCGCGCTTCTTGCCCTGGTAAACCTCATCGACAACGCCATCAAGTACGGCAACGGCACCCCCATCACCATCACCACCCGGGTCTACCCCCAGCATGTGGAAATACGAGTCATGGACCGCGGCCCTGGTATCCCCGTGGAACAACGGGTACGGGTGTTCGACCGGTTCTACCGCGCTGCTCACCAAAGCGGCATTCGAGGTACGGGGATTGGGCTAGCGCTTGTAAAAAGCATTGCCACCGCACACCGGGGGTGGATACGGGTGGACTCTGTGAAACCCCATGGTGTTTGCATGACCCTAGGACTTCCGACACACAATAGCACCCACCCAAAACCCACCGGCGAGCACACATGACCACCAACTCAGACGCGCCCACACACGCGGTACAAAACCCACCAAAACCCGCCCACCATGCAGGCACGATCCTGGTGATCGAAGATGATCCTTCCCTAGCCCTCGGCCTCACCGACTCGCTCGAGTTTGAGGGATACACCACAGTGCATACTCCCACTGGAAGTGAGGGCATCCACCACGCGATAAACACCCCACCCGACTGCATCATTCTCGATCTCATGCTGCCCGACGTGAACGGATTCCAGGTATGCACGGAAGTCCGCAAGACCAACCCAACCGTGCCCATCATCATGCTCACAGCACGGAGCCAAGAATCCGACAAAATCCGAGGCCTGGAAGTGGGTGCGGATGACTACGTGACAAAGCCCTTTTCCGTGGGAGAGCTTGTGGCCCGAATACGGGCCATTCTACGGAGGCAGCAAGCGGCCCGTTCCGAGGCAAGCCCCTGCTGGGTCATTGGAGAAAACCGGGTGAACCCCGACACCCAAACCGTGGAAAGGAATGGGTTACAGCACTCCCTCACCTTCTACGAACTGGAAACCCTGCGTGTGCTCTACGAAAACGCGGGGACCCCCATCGAGCGGACAGAGCTCCTGGAGCGGGTATGGGGGCTTGAACTCAAACACGGCAACCGTACGGTGGACAACGTGGTCATGAAGCTGAGACGCAAACTAGAACAGGAACCAGAGCAGCCCACACACCTTCTCACAACCTATGGAATAGGCTACAAACTATCCCTCGGGGAACAGGCCCCAGGCCCCACACTGGCCGCGGCCCCAGAAAGGACCCCACAGTAAATGGCCGCAGGCACCCTCTATCTCCTGCTCTACGGAGCGGCTTTTCTTGGTTTCTTTGCCCTCGTCGCATTGGCCTTGGCCCTTACCAAAATCGCAGGAAAAAACGCACTGAATCGGTTCCAGTCACGATCTCTCCCGCTGGACGCCCAGGGCGCCCACGCCACAACGAACCCCTCGCCCCCAAAATCGAACGAACCCCCGCCATGACCTCCCGGCCCCCCACCACCTCCCGTTCCACTGCCCCAGGTCCACACCGTGAAGACAGGATCGGTCGTGCCGTAGGAGTATGGGTATTTTGGGTTCTCACGCTGTACACCGTGGCCGTCGGATTGTGGTCCATACCAAGACAGCTGTTCTCTGAGTAAAATCCAAGTAGAAACCATCCTCCAAGATTCGGTACCGTAGGGGTAGACCGTGACTGTCGATCCCAGCCAACACCCTCGCCCCTCCCCCCAGGAGCTGACCCTCGCCCTTGCCGCCCTATCCAAGCACCAGAACCAACCTTGGGTTGTGGTGGTCGATCGGTTGGATCACGGGCCCTTCTCGGCCCAGGAACTGGTGGAGCAAATCATCAAAGGTGCCGTAGGCCCCACACACTTCCTGCGCAACATGGATACACGTCAGGAAGGGTCCGTGACCGAGTTCAACGAACTGTCGCCTTTCCTGGTCGAACAACAACACCGTCAAATCGCCCAACGGATCCAGGAAAAGGAAGCCCGATCAAAGCGTCGAGAACGCAGGACGCGCGTATTTTTCGCGGTGATCGCAGTGGCTGTGGTCGGGGGACTCAGCGCAGGCACCTATCTTCTCTTGAAACCCTCTCCCAAACAATCAAGCACCCCTCTTGGCAACCAAGAATCCCTCTACGCATCCCCAGAAGTCCACTTGGGTACCGCTTCCCAGGCCCAACAACGCGGATCCACCCGTTCCAGCCGTCCGGGTTCCCCTCGCGGAGCCATGACGCCCGAAAAGGCCAAAAACACGGATTCATTCGAAAATAATGTGCCCCACGGGCCCCTAAACTACGACCAAGCCATGGCCATTCCCATGGCGGTGGGAGATCTGGATCGCGGCTCAGAACGACAACTATCGGACACCCAGGTCGCCCAACGGCTCAATCACGCCCTTCCCACGGTGGAGCCATGCCTTCGAGAGGCCAAAGCCCAGGGGATCCAACCGGGAATAATTCAACTGCGTCTGGCGATTCAAGGCACGGGTCAAGTCATGGGAGTCACCGTGCAATCCAACCACGGCGATCTGCGACAGTGCATTGCCCAGAAAATTCGGCGGGTACGTTTTCCCACTTTTCCTGCGCCCCGAATGGGTGCTACGTACGCCTTTGATGCCTCCTAAGCACCCCGCAACGGAACCCAGCCCATGCTCCGGCCAGCTTGGCCCCTTGTTCGCAGGACTGTTCGCGGGACTGCTCGCGCTCAGTGGATGCACAGAGGTTGTGGCATCCGAGTTGGACGAGAACCAGGCCAACCGGGTGCTGATCGCGCTGGACACAAACGGGGTAAACGCGGTCAAACATCCTTCCAATGTAGGCACAGACGAAACTCGGTGGACCATCAAGGTTCCCAGCACCGAAACGGTCCAAGCCCTACGCGCCCTCGAATCCCGAGGGCTTCCACAACAACCCCCCATCGACATCAAGCCACTCATCGAACAACGGTCCATGGTGCCCTCCAATACCGAGGAACAGGCCCGTTGGAGCCGCGTGGCGTCCGCCGAACTCGCAACGACCCTCCGAAGTATGGAAGGCGTTCTGGACGCCCGCGTGCATCTTGCCTGGCTTACCCAAAACCCGTGGGATCTTCAAAAAGCCGCAAGCCAGCCCCGCGCATCCGTGCTCATACGGCATTTCGCAAATGCACCACCTGTCCCAGAGCGGGACGTGAAACAACTGATTTCTGGAGCCATTCAGGACCTGGCGCCCGATCAGGTTCGTGTGGTATTTCAAACCACCACCGCGCCCCACGACGCACCTTCCCGTTTCACAAAAGTAGGCCCTTTTTCCGTGGAAAGGAGATCCGCCGCACTCTTGAGATGGACCGGGGTGGCCCTGCTTCTCCTCGTATCACTGGTGGCCCTATTGGCCCTCGTGCCCGTTGTTCGCCGGAGATCCCAGCCTCCAACAGATACCCTGTCCTGAACGCTCTCCCGTACCGAAGGTTTGTGTTACACTGGCACGCGATGGGCGATTCCCAGGACGAGTCTTCGGTCCTCTTCAACCTCAAGGAACTTATGGGCCTTGAGGAAGAGAGGGTTCAAGAAAAACAACGACTTGCGTTGGAGCAGGAAGAGGCACAGGCCCGCCTTGAGCGAGAGGCCCAGGAGCGTCTTGCCCGCGAAAAACAGGCGGCTGAACGGGAACTCCTGCAACAACAGCAGGCTCAGGAAGAAGCCGAGCGCCGTGCCCTGGAACAGCAACAGCAGGCCCAGCAAGAAGCGGAACTCCGTATCCGGATGGAAGAGGAATCCAGGGCGAAAGCCGCCGAACAGGAGCGGCTCCTACAACACGAACGGGAAGTGGAGCGAATCAAGGCGCAGCAAAACCGTGGGATCCGTCCCGGGGTGCTGGCAGCCATTGTCTTGATTGTCGGCGGAGGAGCAGCCGCAGGTTATTTCCTTGGGATCAAACCCATGATGGAACGCTCGGAGGCCCAAGCACTGGCCGCACAAAGGGACGCCGAGCTGGAGCAAGAAACCCGCCGACGATTGGAACAGGAAGCCAAGGCGGCCAAGGAAGCCGCCCGTCTTGCGGAGGAACGGGCCGCTACCGCTGCACGGGAAAAGGAAGCACAACAGCGGGCCGCCGCCCGCCAGTTGGAACAACAGGGGACGACTTCCGCCGGGAGAAGCACCACTCGACGCGCACGCCCCCCCCGGCGCCCCGCCGGCAGGCGACCCACACGCCCCCAAAACAACGACGACCCCCTGGCAGGGCTTGAGGGTATCTGACCCCTGGGTGGATCTGGAACCCCTCGAACCCACCCAAGTGACCTGCTAAAGGGCGGAACATGGTATCTCCGCCTAAAACTCCAGAGCTAGCCCTTGCGTTGGACGTCCCTAGTCTGGCGGAAGCCACACAGTGGGTGGAGCAAATGGACGGCACGATCTCCCTCTTTAAGGTCGGCCTCCAGCTGTTTACAAAAGAGGGGCCGGCCGTGGTGAACATGATTCATCAACAGGGCGGACAGGTATTCCTCGACCTCAAGTTCCACGACATCCCCAAAACAGTCGAGCAAGCCGTCTCTTCCGCCTGCGCCCTTGGGCCACGCTTCCTGACGATCCACACCACCTCGGGACCTGCGGCCATTGCAGCGGCGGTAAGGGCAAGCGAGTCCTCGGGTACCACTCTTCTTGGCGTATCCGTTCTGACAAGCCTCGACACAGGGGACCTACAACAGCTTGGTTGGGGCACCTCGCCTGGGGATCTCATGGCCCGCCTGACCCAGCTGGGAGCAGACCAGGGCCTGAATGGCTTCGTATGCTCCCCCCAGGAATGCCACGATCTCCGACAACAGTTGGGTAAGGAAAGCACCCTAGTGGTCCCGGGAATCCGCCCGGAACCCATGGATCAACCCGATGGGACTTCCACCGGCCACCCACACGCTGGAGACGCCCAAACACATCCCGTTCCAGAGCAGGACGATCAAAAGCGGGCTGCAACACCGGCTCAGGCGGTTCGTGCTGGGGCCAACGTATTGGTGGTCGGCCGCCCCATTCGAAACGCACCGAACCCACGCGCCGCAGCCCACCGCATCCTTAAACAGATTCAATCTTCCCCATGACCCCGAAACGTTCACAACCCTCCCGATCCCCATCAAATCACCTTCACTTGCCCGGGTGGAACGCGGTTACGGAAGCCCTCAAAGCCAACCTGACCATAGAAGATCTCTACCTTCGCACATCAGCCACCCAGGGAAACAGTTCCGCCAGGGACGGGGGACAAAAGAAATCGTCGTCAAGACAGCACAGGGAAGTCGTTGAAGAATTGCGAAGTCAAGGTACTCGAATCCACAACGTCTCCCACAGTGAAATCGCAAACCGTGCGGGAACAGAACACCACCAGGGTGTCCTGGGTGTGACACCCCACCACTTCCTGTACAGGGAGCTGGATGAAATCTTATCGGCCATGCGTCCACATGGAATACTCATCGCCCTAGACAACCTACAGGACCCACACAACCTGGGAGCCATCGTGAGAACAGGTATGGCCCTGGGCGCACAAGGGTTCATCATCCCCAAGGACCGCTCCGCCGGGGTTTCCCCAGGATCCATACGAAGCTCCGCTGGAACGATTCTGCGCGCTCCCATCGCCCGGGTAACCAACATGGCCCGCACCCTCAAGGAGCTCAACGAACGGTTCCTGGAAACCGTGTTGATCGAGCCCCATCAGGCCCAGTCCATTCACAACTTGGGCACCATCCCCACCCAGGGACGCGTATTGGTTTTTGGGTCCGAACAACAGGGCTGTCGCCCATGGGTACGCAAACAATGCCAATACCAGGTCTCCATCCCGATGGCCGCTCAGATGGAGGCCGCAAAAGAAAGCAGCCACGGCGTACCCGCAAACGACGCAGCAACCCACCCCGGTGAAACGACAAAAACTGTAGCAACTCAAGGCGTTGTGGAATCCCTAAACGTATCTGTGGCCGCGGGGATTGCACTCTACACCTGCTTTCACGCACAATCAGGAAATGGCCCAAACCCCAAAACGCACTGAACGGGTCGCCATCCTCACGGGCGGCGGAGATGCCCCGGGTCTAAACGCGGTGCTTCGGGCATTCGTGCGCGTGAGCCATCACCACGGCATCGAAGTCTACGGTAGTGAAGACGGTTTTGAAGGCCTCGTACAACGCAACCGCATGGTCAAACTCACGCCAGGATCTGTCAGAGGCATCCTCGCCCGTGGCGGCAGCATTCTTGGATGCTCGAACCGAGCAAACCCGTTTGCCTATCCCACAGGCACAGAATCAGATCCCTACGAAGATCGCACCCAGGACGTGGTAGAACGGCTTCGAAGCCATGGGATCGACATTCTCGTGCTTGTGGGTGGAGACGGCACCATGGATATCGGGCACCGTCTCTCACAGCAACACAAGGTTCCCGTAGTTGGCATTCCCAAAACCATCGACAACGATCTTGGCGCCACGGACGTCACGTTTGGATTCGACACGGCGGTCACCACAGCTACCTGGGCCATCGACACCCTACACAGTACGGCGGAGGCCCACGATCGAATCATGATCGTAGAAGTCATGGGGAGATATGCAGGTTGGATTGCACTGCATTCCGGCATGGCAGGCGGCGCCGACATTATCCTGCTCCCAGAACGGCCCTACGATATCGAACGGGTTGCCACCAAAATACGGCAGCGGGCCCAGCAAGGGTCAACCTTCAGTATTGTGGTGGTAGGAGAAGGCGCCTACCCGAAAGGCACACCATCCACAGAAGCAAGCCCAGTGGATGGCCACCTGCCAAAACTGCAGGGGGCCGCCGCCACTTTGGCACAACACCTCGGCGCACAGGTTCCACATGAGATCCGAACTACGGTACTCGGGCACCTACAACGGGGAGGCAGCCCCTCCCCAGCAGACCGGATCCTTGGAACCCGTTTTGGAGCGGCCGCGGCAGATCTCTGCGCCAAAGGAATCACGCAACGCATGGTATCCATTCGCAACGAACAAATCGTGGATGTCGCCCTAAAAGAAGCCGTGCAAAATCCAAAACGGGTCACAGATTCAGAACCGCTTATCGCCACAGCAAAAGCCATTGGCATAGAATTTGGTTAACCTCACTACTCCCATTCAATGGTCGCCGGGGGCTTGGACGAAATATCGTAAACCACCCGGTTGCAGCCACGCACCTCATTGATGATTCGACTGGAAACGCGTCCGAGAAACTCATGGGGGAGAGGCGCCCAGTGGGCAGTCATCCCGTCTGTCGCCTGCACCGCGCGAACCGCCACCACGTACTCGTAGGTACGGGCGTCCCCCATAACCCCCACCGTACGTACCGGAAGAATCACACAAAATGCCTGCCAAACCTCCTCATACAATCCCGTCTGCCGCAGTTCCTCCAGAAAAATCACATCCGCCTCACGCAACACCCTCAACTTGTCGTCCGTGATTTCGCCAAGACAACGGATCGCAAGACCCGGCCCCGGGAACGGATGTCGCCATAGCGCCTGATGGGGGATCTCCAGTGCTGCCCCTGCCCTTCTGACTTCGTCCTTAAACAGCTCTCGAAGGGGTTCCACCAAATCCAAATGAAGGTGTTCCGGAAGCCCTCCCACGTTGTGATGGCTCTTGATGACCGCACTGGGTCCACCACTGGAAACGCTTTCGATCACATCGGGATAGAGTGTTCCCTGCACAAGGAATTGCACATCCTCCAGCTTCTCCGCTTCCCGTTGAAACACGTCCACAAACACGCGCCCAATGATTTTCCTTTTCGTCTCAGGGTCCGAGACCCCATCGAGGGCACCCAAAAACTCCTGGGCCGCATCCACGTGCACCACATTCAAGCGAAAATGGTCCTTAAACAACGTCATGACCTCTGCCGCCTCATCCTGGCGCAGCAACCCATTGTCCACAAAAATGCACGTCAACCGATCCCCGATGGCCTGGGACACAAGCACGGCAGCCACCAGAGAGTCCACCCCCCCAGAAAGCCCGCAGACTGCAGAAGCCGCACCCACAGTCGTGCGGATTTGATCCACACTCTGCTCCACAAATGATTCGGGTGTCCAATCCGCAGAGGCACCCGCCCAGCCGAACAGAAAGGATCGGAGAAGCTCTGTTCCGCGCGGCGTGTGAGCGACCTCGGGATGAAACTGCACGCCCGCGATCTTACGGTTGAGATCACCAATGACCGCAAAGGGAGTTTGATCGTTGCTTGCCCACACCGCAAATCCGGGAGGTGCATTCACAACCCGATCCCCGTGACTCATCCACACATCGAAAGAGACTCCCGGTTCAAACGCATCCAACAGACCCACATCCTGGGCCACAACCACGGATGCCTGACCATACTCATGCCGATCCGCCGGTTCCACCCGGCCACCGAGAAGATGGCACATGAGCTGTTGTCCGTAGCAAATCCCGAGAACAGGCAACCCAAGATCAAACAACAAGGGATCCACCGTGGGCGAATCTGTACCCAATACGCTCTCAGGGCCCCCGGATAGGATTACAGCCAAGGGTTGTTTTTCTCGGATCTCCTCCAGGGAAAGCTGGTAGGGGTGGATCTCACAGTACACACTCAGTTCACGGACGCGCCTTGCGATGAGCTGGGTGTACTGCGAACCAAAATCAAGAATAAGAACACCACGTCGATCCATTTCTTTTTACCTAACTCGTACCGCGAGAAAACGAAGCTAACGCCCCAGTTGGTAGTTGGGAGCCTCCCGAGTCACGACCACATCGTGCACATGACTCTCCCGAAGACCCTGGGAAGTCTGCCGTACCATCGTGGCATCCGTCCGAAGCGACTCGATGGTTCGGCAACCGGTGTACCCCATGCCAGACCGCAAACCGCCCACCAACTGAAAAACCACCGTCGACAGGGGGCCCCGGTAGGGCACACGCCCCTCAATTCCCTCTGGAACAAGCTTGTCTGAGTCCTCCACGTCCGCCTGGCCGTATCGGTCTTTGGACCCCTCCGCCATGGCCCCAAGGGATCCCATGCCACGGTAGGTTTTGTAGGTACGCCCCTGGTAAAGCACACGTTGGCCCGGGGACTCGTCGGTGCCCGCAAACATCGACCCGATCATCACGGAACTGGCGCCTGCCACAAGGGCCTTCACCACGTCCCCGGAGTACTTTACCCCGCCGTCCGCAATCACCGGAATGCCCAGTTTCTTGGCTTCGTGGCTGCAGTTCATGATGGCGGTAATCTGTGGCACACCCACACCGGCAACAATCCGAGTCGTACAAATGGACCCGGGGCCAATACCCACCTTGACGGCATCCACTCCAGCCTCAGCCAGGGCACGCACACCATCGGCGGTAGCCACGTTGCCCGCGACAATCTGGACGTTGTTATGTTCGCGCCGCATGGAAGCGACGGCGTCCACCACTCCCTTGGAATGGCCGTGGGCCGTATCCACCACCAACACGTCCACACCTGCACGAACCAAAGCATGGGCCCGCTCCTCACGGTCAGGCCCCACACCCACAGCCGCTCCCACGCGCAACCGACCGAGATCATCCTTTACCGCAGTCGGGTGCTTTTCCGCTTGCAATAGATCCTTGATGGTAATGAGCCCCGCCAACTTACCCTGACCATCCACCACCAACAGTTTCTCGATACGATGTTGATGCAGCAACTCCTTGGCCTTGTGTTGGGGCACACCGGGAGACACCGTCACAATTTCACGAGTCATCAGGTTCTCGACTCGCTCCTCAAGGCGTTGTTCAAAGCGAACATCCCGACTGGTGAGAATACCCACGGGAACACCATCTCGAACCACAGGAAGGCCTGAGATCTGGTGGGATTTCATCAACTGCAGGGCTTCGTGCAAAGGCTGCTCAGGAGCGATGGTAACGGGATCCATCACCATGCCGCTCTCCGCCCGCTTCGCTTTCAGCACCTCACGAGCCTGGGCACTCGGGTCCATATTCTTGTGAATGATGCCAATGCCACCCTCACGGGCCATCGTCACCGCAGTGCGCCACTCGGTCACCGTATCCATGGCGCTGGCAAGAATGGGTATCTGCAACTTCAAACCACGGGTAAAGTAGGTGGAAGTATCCGCGTCTTTTGGGAGGAAATCAGAATATCTCGGCTGAAGAAGAACATCGTCAAACGTGAGCCCTTCCCCCAGGATCCTAGGATTGGCCTCCGCAACACCAGCCTGTGAAGGTCTAGTCACACACACCTCAATTCATCCATGATTGGCCCAATTCCCATTGTGACGCTCGCGCCTCCTGGCGGCTCCATAGCAGGTCTAGCCCAAGCGTCCATGGCGTCGAAGCTCACGCAATAAGTGAAAACATGCTGTTGGCCTCAAGCCCCCAAGAGCGGGCCAAGCACCTGATCCGCGGCCTTGGCCCAGCCACGATTGGCCTTTGGGCTAGCAGGGCTGGGATGAAGCAGGGTGACCACCTCACCGTACGCGTCGCCAACCAAACCACCGCACCGCTTTGCCGCAAACCCTCCCACTCCGACCAACGTCCGGGGCTGAAGAACCTGCAACAGCGTTCGCAACGCTCCGTCGCAGGCGACAAACAACCGTTCACGCTCGCTCGCAAGCAGCTTGTCAGGGGTACGGTTGCGACCCGAATCCTCAACAAACAAAAGCGGGCAATAATTCACCACAAACGCCCGTTCAAAAAAATCTTCCGCCCGGGCAAACCGATCCCGGGCCCAGCCCCAGAGCCGGCTTCCACTGACTTCGGATCGTGGGCAAGAAAACCCAAGGATGGGTCGCTTGGGGTGGGTACCCGCAACAGGATCCACCACAGCTTCGATCCCCATCCAATCCCGGACCATGCTCACATCCCCAAACGGCACTCCGGTCTGGGCCATACCAAAAGGACCGGGGTTCATACCCACTAGCACCACCGGCCGTCGTCCTCCGGCAAACTTCTCCACGTAGGACCGATGGGACTGCCACGCGTATCGCAACGGCGCGTACACGTGCGTCACCGGTTCTTCGCAAGAAAACGAGGAAAGCTGATCACGTAGTCCCGCAGAGACTTCCAGAACCCGTGAAATCTGGGTTGCTCTGGATCCAGTGTGCTCAGTCGTCGACATGTTGCACAACATCACTTTCGATGGAACGCCTTGTCAGAACTCGTCCGTCAGAACCCGTCATTGCGCAAACACGCGATGGATGACCACGGGACCTGACCCGTCCCCTACCACCTGGGTCGAGTCCGAACTATCAAAACGAACGCTGCCAGCCTCGGCGGTATACGTGCCAGAAGACGCGCCCGTGACCACCGCGTCGCCCAAGACATCCACCGTAAGGGAATTTCCGCCCACGTCTGTGGTGCCAGCAATACTCACAAGCCCCGTGCCCGACAACAGCTGCCAGGTTCCCGCATGGGTGGCAGGCCCGTCAAACAGCACCACAACACCACCGCGCTGAAGGAACGACGCCAACGATGCGGCCCAATCCGCGGCGAGCATCTGAAGCTCCATATCGGTGGAGGAATCACCCTGGGGATAGATGACAAACGCACGTGCCAGCAACAACTGGGACGTCACTTGCCCCGCCGTCGCCACCACTTTGGTCCAGGAACGACCTGAGCTCATGGCAACATTGTTTATCGCGGTATCCACACCAGTCACAGAGGCCGTACTTGCGGTACCCTCATAGGCAAGAACCGTGTAGGGAACCCCCAGGGACAAAAACACCGAGTTATGGGCGATCACTTCCATCGTATTGTTGGTGGTCCCGGAATAGTCATGGCCCACAAGCACCGCATGACCCGAAGCCGCAACACAACCGCCTCCGGTACACAAACTCGCAGGGCAAACGTTACCGCACATTCCACAGTGATTGGGATTCACTGAAGTATCCACACACTCGGGGCCACACATGCTGAAGGGCATGGAACAGCTGGCAATGCACATGCCGCCCGCACACACGGGGGCGCCGCCCGTACACATGGTGCCGCAATCCCCACAGTTGTTCGGATCGTTCAACACATCCGCACAGGTACCGCCGCAGTCTTTCTCACCGAGACCACACCCAGAGAGGCTCCCGTCCACCATGGAACCATCGGAACCGCCGTCCCCCATGGAACCGTCTGCCATGGCACCGTCAGATAGGGAACCATCTGTGGATCCGTCCTCAAAACCAGCGTCCACGGACACAACGCAGCCACCATCCGCGGCGCGATACCCTGAACCACAACGCACTCCAACAATCGCATCACAGGCGGGAAGGCAAAAACCGCAAGCAAACACACAGAGAACGAATCTCGCCCAGGAACTCATAGATCCTCCTCAAACTCATCCGAATCAAAGTCGTCCTCAGCACCTTGCACTGGCGTTGCCGGAGCCGCGGGGGCCACCCCAGGGGCGCCCTCGTCCTCCGCAAAATTTTCGGACCATCCATCATCCTCGGTGGTGGGTGAATCCGAAACATCCGATTCAGGAGAACTCAATTCCCCAGAGCGTTCGCCTTCCCTGGGATCGGATTCAGGCGTCCCTTGGTCCGCAGGCACAACGGCACCATCGGCATCGTCCGAAGATCCAACATCATCTGGGGACCCCATATCGCCTACGGCATCCACACCGTTCGATTCGGCATTCCCCGAAACCGTTTCCCCAGAAGCAACGTCGCTCACTCCATCGGCCAAGGCTTCCCGATCATCATCCGAAGCCGAACCTCCCTCTGGAGCAACAACCTCTGACTTCACCGCCTGTTCCTTCTTGGAAATCACCACAAACTCCACACGCCGATTGACACGGAGCGACGATTCACTGCCTCCAAGGTTGAGTGGCCGAGACTCCCCAAAACCAACCGCCTCCAGAATGTGAGACGGAACACCCAATTCCACCAGAGCATTCACCACATTCTGGGCCCGCAGCTCACTGAGTCGCTGATTGAACTTCTCGTTGCCACGATAGTCGGTGTGCCCCTCGATGCGCACGTGGGTCCACTCCGGATGCTGCTGCTGAAGGCGGTAAAGCGCTCGCAATACCGGCATGGCGCGGCCACGGATCCCCGCAGACTCCGTACGGAAGATCACCCGACTGTCGAGCACGATGCGGTCGTCGATAAGCTCAATCAATCCCTCATCTGGACAACCGTCCTCATCGTCATTTCCATTGATGACCTCAGGCTCATTGGGGCATTGGTCCAGCGCATCCACCACACCATCCCCGTCATTGTCCGTATCTGGGCAGCCATCCTCATCTTCGAATCCATCGCTGTCCTCAGCGTCCACGGGGCACGCGTCATCCCCATCGAAAATGCCATCCCGATCGTTGTCGGGTTCTGGACAACCATCGGTGTCCTCAAAATCGTCCATGTCCTCCGGGATCAACACGCATTCATCCTCAGAGTCATCAATGCCATCCTGATCCGTATCCTTGGCTTCTGGCTCGGGTTCAGGATCTGAAGGTGCCACGACCTCGGGAATCACAACGGGGGTCGGGCGGCCGTCCCCAAAAGCAAGCTGAACACCCACCGTGAGAATTTTGGCGTCACGGGGATCGAGAGAGCTCTGATCACCCCGAACCTGATACCAACGCACCACGGGGGCGATACCCATATCGCCTTGCCCCAACCCTGGCAGCACAAACCCATAGCCCAGCCCCGCCTGAACGCCCAAACGCACCAAATCCCCGGTCACCACAGCGCCCGCCAACCCCTCCAGGAAAAGCCCCTGAAACCTGGAGGCTTCCATGTCCCCCATGGGAAGACGAAGGCGCACCCCCCCCTGGGCGGAGAAGAATCCCCCCAAGGATGGATCCTCCACCCCTGTCTCCGTGGGTGAATCTCCATTGAGAAGAGCACCGCCCTGCAGGTGCACACCAAGCAAAATCCATGGAGAAAGGGAGCGGTACACTCCCACGCCCAGGGATCCACCGGGTCCAAACAAATCGCTTTGGGGGGCTGTAAGAGCCAAGGCACCCGCCAGCTCCACCACCCCAAACGTCACTTCCTTGGAGGTTGCCGACACCACCGGTGGCACCTCGGTGGGCCCGATCGAGGGTTCCAAAGGGGCATCCACCGTGTCCGGTTCTCCGCCAAGCGGAGCGTCTTCGAGTGGTGTTTCCCCGACAGCCTGTGCCATAGCGGAGCCCTGGATCGCGCAAAGTCCAACACCCACAACCAGGCCAAGCGCCCAACCCGTCAAAGAACGCGTCACCCGCTCATCATTTTCCATGCAATCGGCTCCCAACATCAGCGGGCCGATTATACATCCAGTTCTTCCGCACTTGCGAGCGATGCGTGATCCATGATGAAACGAAATCGGGCAGATGGATCTTTTCCCATCAAACTGGAAACGGTATCATCCGCTTCCAGGGGTTGATGTACCCCTACCCGCAGGGACTTTCGAGTGGCCGGGTCAAGCGTGGTCTGCCGCAATTCCTCAGCGGTCATTTCCCCAAGCCCCTTAAACCGGCTCACTTCCGCCCGATCTGGCTGCCGAAGCCCCTCAAAAATACGATCTCGGTCCGAGTCATCCAAAGCCCAATGGGTATCTTGACCCACATCAATTCGATACAGCGGAGGCTGGGCCAAAAACACATGCCCCTGTCGAATCAGATCGGGCAGCATCCGAAACAGAAACGTAAGAAGCAATGTCGCAATATGATGCCCATCGCTGTCGGCATCCATCAACAGAAAAATGCGATGATACCGTAGTTTCGAAAGGTTAAAATCCTTGCCAATTCCACAGCCCAGGGCAGTCACCACGTCCTGCAGCTCCCGGTTGGAAGCGATCTGCGCCGCCGTAGCACGTTCCGCGTTCAGCACCTTGCCCCGAAGTGGCAACACGGCCTGGTAGCGCCGATCGCGCCCCTGCTTGGCGTTGCCGCCGGCACTGTCGCCCTCCACCAAAAACAGTTCACAACGGCTGGGGTCAGTACTGGAACAATCCGTAAGTTTACCCGGCAAATGGAGACGAGAGTGCACCGCCCCCTTGCGGGTCACCTGTTGACTTGCGGCGCGACTGGCCTCCCTTGCGCGGGCTGCCAATACGATCCGGGCTACAATGGACTCTGCAGTCTGCGGATAGTCATGGAGCCACTGTTCGAATGCAGGCCGAACGGCGCTCTCGACCATCCCCGCGATTTCGGAGTTGTTTAGACGATCCTTCGTTTGCCCCTGAAACTGGGGTTCCTGAACGAACGCACTCACCAGACCCACCAAGCCCTCACGAATATCTTCTGGAATGATGGTAACGCCCTTGGGCACCACCTTACGGTGGGTCATCCAACCACGGATCGCCCGGCTCATGGCCTGCTTAAGCCCGTTCTCGTGGGTACCACCGTTGCCCGTGGGGATCCCATTGGCATAGCTCCGCAACACCGCATCGGGCGATTGGGTCCATTGCAACACCACTTCCAGGGCCGCAAGGGAACCATCCTTGCCCTTCAATGTGAGCGAAAAAGGATCCGCATGGACCATAGCTTTCCCGGACCGCACCACCAGGGTTTGCAGATAGTCTGTCAAACCACCGGGATGGTGAAACTCCTGAAAGTTTTCTTTCTCGGAGGAACGAAAACGTAAACGGAGGCCACCGTGGAGATAACTTTTCGTCTCCAACCGGGACACGATCGTATCCACATCAAATCGATGTTTGTTTCCGAATATTTTCACGTCCGGGCGAAAATGAATCGTGGTGCCGCTTCCCCGGGCTTCCCCGGCCCTGCTCAGTCGGCTGGCAGGCACACCCCGTGCGTAGGATTGGCGATGCCGAAATCCGTCCCGTACCACGGTGGCTTCAAGGGATTCGCTCAACGCGTTGACCACCGAGGACCCCACCCCATGCAAACCACCGGACACCGCGTATCCGCTTCCGCCAAACTTGCCCCCCGCATGGAGCGTACAGAGTATAAGTTCCAGGGCCGAACGCTTAAACTTGGGGTGCTTGTCTACCGGAATGCCACGGCCGTTGTCACTCACGGTGGCACCACGGCCATCCCCATCCAAGGTCACATCAATGCGGGTGGCATGACCGTTGATCGCTTCATCCACAGCGTTGTCCACGATTTCCCAGAGCAGATGGTGGTATCCACGCACATCCGTCCCACCAATGTACATGGCAGGCCGTTTGCGAACCGGGTCCAACCCTTCCAAAACCTCTATCGATGATGCGTCGTAAGCCATGCGCTACTTCCTCTTGCCCGATCCCGTGCGTTCAGGAAGATCCACCACGGCAGGCGCCACGGGCACCTCACCCTGAACATGCCCCCTTTTGACGAGAGCAAACCCCTTACCTCCCCGGCCCACAACCTCATATTTGCGCAGGGTGACCGTGAGCTCGCGCCCGGAATCACAGCGAACACGCAGCGCATCGCTGGGATTCACCAGGATACCCGTTGCTACCACCCCATCGTCCGGCGCCAAACGGATGAGCCGAACTCCCTTTGCCGCTCCACCCACCACAGGAACGTCGCTCACCGAACAAAGCAGCGCACGGCCCTTCGCGGTCACACAAACAATCACCGCATCCTCGTCCACACCCCCATGCACGCCCACCACACCATCTTCGGGCTCCTCAGAAACACGCATGAACCGACGCCCCGAACGGGTCGATGGCGCGCGAAAACCACGCAGTGAAAAGCGCAACACCTGCCCCTGCCGACTGATAGCCACACCAAAGGGGGCTTCAGGCTGTTCAGCGGACGGGTCCACCTCGGGAACATCAAACACCCGAGGATCTGTGCCCATCGCTTCCACAATGCGCTCACCATCCCCGAACTTCACCAAGGTCTGCGCGGGCTGGCCGTGGCCGGACGTCGCTGGAACATCCGCGATTCGCGTCGTGTAGGCCACGCCACGGCTCGAAAACATCATCAACGACGAACGAACGGAACCGGGGATCAGGCGCCACACACGGTCACCTGATCGCACACGAACCGATTCCACGTCCTTCACCCGTTGCTGACGTTTGAGCCAACCCTGATCGGTGCACACCACCACAGCATCCTCATCCGCAATAAAGTCCTCCTGGGAAAACTCCACGTCTTTCGCGTCCCGAACCAACGCTGTTCGTCGGGGGACCCCGTAGGTTGCGCGCACTTCAGAAAGCTCACTCTTGATCAAGCCCCAGCGGGCATCCTTACTCTTGAGCAACTGTTGAAGCTTGCGTGCGGCAGACCGCCTCTCCTTCAATTCCTTTTGAATGACCAGAATTTCAAGTTTCGCCAGTCGATAGAGCTTGAGCTCCAGAATGGCGTCCACCTGATCGGCTTCCAGCTGAAACCGTTTGATCAGCTTCGCCGCGGCGTCGGCCTTCCCCTCCGACCGACGGATGATACGAATCGTCTCATCCAGAGCGTCAAAAATAATCTCAAACCCCTCAAGAATATGGATACGACGTGTCAGCTGCTCCAAATCGTGGGTAAGGCGCCGTGTGACCACCTCCATACGAAACGCCAGAAACTCCTGGAGAACAGTCTTCAAACCCACACGACGGGGAGCACACACCTCCGCGCCCTGCACCGGCACAAGGCAGGTCATATTCACAGCCACATTTTGGGAAAATGGGGTGTGTTTGTACAAGTAGGCCGCGATCAGCTCAGGGTCCGTGCCCTTCTT
The DNA here is from genome assembly GCA_030427835.1 of Polyangia bacterium. GTDB lineage: Bacteria > Myxococcota_A > Polyangia > Polyangiales > JAUICN01 > JAUICN01. The sequence goes on from JAUICN010000003.1 coordinate 248,019, forward strand.
GAACTCACAAACGATACGGCACTCCTCATCACTCTCGTCGCGAACATCTACCAGTGCTCCGAACTTTTTCGACAGAATCACGTCTGCGATGCGCTCCACCAACAGTTGACGCTCCACTCCGTAGGGGGCGGAAGTGATCACAAAACGAACCGGGACCCGGCGCTCGGATTCCACTTTCCATTGGCCGCGCAAACGCAAGGACCCATGCCCATCGGTGTAGGCCTGCTCCAGTTCATCCTTGGTGCACACCAACTCTCCACCCGTGGGAAAATCCGGCCCTTTCACCCATCGCATAAGTTTGCGTATGGGTAGTTCGGGATCGTCGATGAGTGCCATCGCAGCGTCGACCACCTCACCAAGCGAATGCGGAGGAATCGACGTGGCCATGCCCACCGCGATCCCCTGACAACCGTTCACCAGCAGGTTCGGGAACTGGGCCGGGAACACCACCGGCTCTGTCCGGGTGCCATCGTAGTTCGGCCGAAAACCCACGGTATCCGACCCCAGCTCCGTCATCAAAGCCTCAGCAAGGTGCCCCAGGCGTGCCTCGGTGTAACGCATGGCGGCTGCGCCATCACCGTCCGGCGATCCGAAATTGCCGCGGCCATCCACCAGGCAAAGCCCCATGGAAAAGGGTTGGGCCATACGAACCAACGCATCGTAGATCGCAGTGTCACCGTGGGGGTGAAACTTACCCATCACGTCTCCCACAATGGCCGCAGACTTGCGATGCCGCGTGCCATGTTTCAAACGCAGCTCGTTCCACATGGTGTACAGAATGCGCCGGTGAACCGGCTTCAAACCGTCACGCACGTCGGGCAATGCACGGGAGGTGATGACGCTCAACGCATAGTTAAGATAACGACGGCGGGTCTCATCCGCGAGAGAGACATCCTCCACAGACTCAAACGCCAGTGCATCCTGCACATCGGCCATGCTCTTGTTTCGGGTTTTTGAGCTACGTGTGTTGGATCCGCTGGGCTTCTTAGGGGCGCGTGCCATACATTTTGTCGTTCTGGTAAGGAGAGATAGTTAACATGAAGCGGCTTCTAACTCACAGAGGAGTCAACATCACTGCCTGAATCGCCTTCTGAAGAACCAGAAGGCACAACGGTTTTCTCCCGAACCTGCACAGTCTCCCCTTCCTGGGCCGCCATCGCTGCTGTCACCGCCAGATCTCCAGTCACGTTAATCGAAGAACGGGCCATATCAAGAAACCGATCCACTCCCAGGATCAACGCCAAACCATCGGTGGGAATCCCAGCGGTGGTCAACACAAGCGCGATCATCACAATGCTGGCGCCGGGAACCCCAGCCGTTCCAATGGATGCAAGCGTTGCCGTGGCGACAATCCCCAGCTGATCCATCACCGAAAGGTCGATCTGAAACACCTGAGCAATAAAGACCGCAGCTACCCCCTGGTAAAGCGCCGTACCATCCATGTTCACCGTCGCCCCCAATGGAAGGACAAAACTGGCCACGGGGTTGCTCACCCCAAGATTCTCCTCCGCACATTTCATGCTCACCGGAAGAGTCGCCGAGGAGGAAGACGTGGAAAACGCGATCAACTGGGCTGGGCGAATCGCCCCCATGAAACGAAGGACTGGAACCTTGGTGAAGAGTTTCACAATCATCCCGTAAACGAGCCCACCGTGAATCAACAGCCCAATCACCACGGCAAGGGAATACACCAGCAGGGCCGACAGCACGCTGACTCCACTTTGACCCACCACATCTGCCACAAGTGCCGCCACCCCAAACGGAGCAATTGCCATCACCATGTGAATGATCATGATCATGGCGTTTTGCAGGCGATCGAAAAAAGCCACGATAGGTGAGCCTTTGCCCTTTTCAAGCAGGGTGATGGCGATACCAAGCATCAACGCAAAGAAAATCACCTGGAGCATATTCCCCGACGCAAGCGCATCGATAGGGTTCTCAGGAATAATAGAAAGGATATTGTCCATCGGCGACGGGGCGTCCGCCGCCATACCGGCCTTGGACCCTGCGGCGCCCGCATACTGCCCCTGCAAAAACACCCGATCGGCCTCAGCCACGTAGTTTCCTGGGCTCACAATATTGGCCACAATCAATCCGATGGAGACCGCAATCGCTGTCGTCACCATGTAGAGGCCAAGCGTCCGCCCACCCAAGCGCCCCAACCGACGCACGTCACCCAGGCTCGCCACGCCCACAAGCAATGAAGAAAACACCAAGGGCACAATCGTCATCTTCAACATGCTCATGAAAATGGTGCCAACGGGGCGCACAAACGTGACCACGTGTTCCCCGATACCACTCACTGGACGCGGAAACTGGGCAAACCCACCTTCCGATAGGGGCTCAGTGCGAACGCGCAGCCAAACAGAAACCGACTGCCCCACATCGGGATTCCCCATCGCCTTCTTGATGATCTTGTCTGGATCCCTCAGCGACAATTTTTGATCGTAGGGAAACAGCACCTCTACCCAACTGGGAACTTTGATCTTTTTCCCAAGGGCATCTTCCTTCATTTCGTACCGGGATTGCACAATCGACAACTGGCGGACTCGATGTCGAGTAACGCCAAGCAGCCGATCAAACGGCACCACGGAATCCTCGCGGTCCGCGTCCATTCGAACGTGCAAACTCTCAAGCGCCTCCACACGGTAGATGTCCGCCGGCAGGAACGACGAGTTGGGTCCAAGAAAAATCCCAACGACTGCCCCTACCACCATTCCGATCAGGATTTTCGTATACACCTGCATAGTTGGCCGCACCTCCCCGTGAAGCCACCGTCTGTAGCAGCCGGAGCCTCCCCCGTCGACTCACGGGAGATACATCGGCCTAGGGGTGCACGTCGTCTTCAGACAGTTGATCGATGAGGCCCAACCCAATCGACAGTGCTTTCTGTACTCTTGCCAGGGCTTCCTGACGATCCCCATCCCTCTCCCGGGCGGCACGAAGTCGGCTTGAGACATCTTCCAATTCCGTCCGAGTCGCGGTGTACCCTTCCTGGGTGTTCGACAGTTTGCCTCGCAGTTCTTCGCATTCACGTCGACTGGTCTCGAGCTCTTCTGCCAGGCGATCACGCATTTGCGTCGTTTCATCCAACGCCCGGGACAACTGTTCTCCCCTGCCGTCCGATTCCGCCAGCTGCCGTCCAAGCGAGGCAACCTCATCTGCATGCTTACGCTCCATTTGGGAGTGGCGAGTTTCAAAACCTTCCGACAGTTCTGTCCGTAGATCCTGCTGTTGCTGAACATGTTCGTCCCGGGTTCGCTGCAACGTATTCTCAAACTCCGCTCGCAGCTGCTCTTCCCGACCCTGGGCCGCCCCTTCAAGGTCAACCCGAAGCTGGGCCAATGCCGCTTCCCGTTCATCCTCCAGTTCAGCCACACGCCGGGCCAAGTTCCGTTCGTAGGTCCGTTGCGCCTCCGCCAAATCAGCGTCGTGACGCATGTCTGCAGAACGCAATGCCTCCTGAAGTGCCGCTTCTTGCTCGTTCCTGGCCTGCTCCAACTCCCCGGCATGTTGCTGACGAATGGATTCCTGAGCCTCCCGGTGAGTGTCCTCCAAGGCGGACATTTGCCCCTGCAAGTCGGAACGCAGGGCACCCAGTTCCGTGCGGTGCCTCACCCTTGCGGACTCCATTTCCTCTTCCCGTCTCCGTTCCAGAGACGCCAAGGAAGCGTCGTGTTCTGCCCGAATGGACTCCATCTCCGCGGCCCTTGCGGCGATTTGGGCATCCAGTTCCTGATCCAGGGCCCTCACCCGATCCGCTTCCTTGGACAGGCGAGATTTCAGGTCATCTTCCCGTTTACGGGCCGCCTCCACGTCGGACTCCAGCTGGGCCACCGTATCCCGCTCACCGTGGACATCCCGTTCCAGCACCACGATCCGGTCCTCCAGATCCGCCTTCTCACGCTCCAGAGCCAGTTGCCCCTCCCGAGCGTCCAGCAACTGCCTTTCGCGGGCCCCCATGTCGTCTTTTAGGGACAAGATTTCCTTGTCTTTTCCATTCAAAGATTCACGAAGCTCGAGAAAGTCTCGACTTGAAATCCCGCCGCCCTTGCCGAGCTTCGTCCGAAGTTCCGCCACCTCGCGCACAAGACGATCCCGTTCTGCCGCCTTACGACCCAACTCACGAACCTCCCGGCGCAGCTGGGTGACCTCCTCCCCCGAACTCCCAGTCGCAACGATGGCGGGCGGAACAGAATCCACCCGAGATTCAGGCGCGGGCGCTGATGCCGGCACCGACGCAGGTACCGATGCAGCAACAGGTGCGATTCCATCTTCCTGGACCTGAAATACCAGGGAGGATTCGTCGTCTATCTCCTCCACCTCATCGTCCAAGCGAACCGCACCCTCCTGCACGACCTCAGGTTCCACTGCGTCCGCCACAACTCCATCGTCCATGTCCACGTCCTCCACCTCATCCACGTCCATCACCGAACCTTCTTCAATCACGGAAATCTCGTCCAAGTCCTCGGCATGTTCTGCCGCCTCCGCGACCTTGGGCTCCACGGAAATCGCCTGCGTAGCCTCTTCTTCGTTGCTCACAAGTGCTTCGAAAGCACTGTCCGCGAACGCATCCATTTCCGCGTCCACGTTCTCGGTGTTACCTGAACTGACAACCGAACCCTCCGCAGGCGTTCCGTTCTCCCCAGGGGTGGAAGCACCCTGTGCCTGAATACCCAGTAGCTCAGCCACCGTGCCGTACAGAGCTGAAGCAGCCACTGGCTTTTTCACGTACACATCGGCTCGAGTCCGCAACTTGCGATGTTGGGCAAAGACCTCGTCTGCGCTGGGGTCCCCAGAGAGAATCACCATGGGCAATGTCTTGAGGGCCGAACTCCGTTTGATTCGCTTACCTACGGAAAACCCATTGATGTCCCCCAGTTCCACTGACAGCAGAATCACGGCCGGGGGCGACGCCTTCCCGGCTTCAAGGCCCTCCTCGGGGTTGGCATATGCCTCCATTTTGAGGCCTTTTTCCTCAAAAACACCACGGACCTCCTCTGCAAACAAGGATTCGGCCTCAAACATGAGAACGCGCAAGGACATGGATCCGTTTTAAACCCTTTCAATGCGCCACACAATCGTGCTCTCTTCTAAATCCCCCAGGGAACCATCCCCTAGGGAACCGTCCAGTCGGAACTGGCAGCTAGCCTCAACAGGCCTTCCCTATCCATATCTCCGGTAAAGGCGTAGGACACCGCCCCGTTTTGGTACACAGGCACCGTGTAACCACCCGCCTCCCCAAAACGAATCTCTCGGCCACCCACCTCCACACGCCCTCGAGGCGCGCCCTGCACCCGATCGTTGGCAAAAACCAACACGGTCACACGACGCCCCGCCACATCGTAATAGAGAGTTGCTCCCTGCCGATCACCCACCTCGGTCAGCCTGGCGCCCAGGAAACGGGCATTGGTACCCCGAAAATGGGCAAGGCGGACAGGGAACTCCACTTTCCCCCGAAAAAAACCAGCAACTTTCTCCGGATGTTCTCCGGGCACATCCACAGGCACATCCATCGAATGGGCATGCACCACCCGGCGCAGCAGGCTGGGCCAACCCTTGGAAGCCGTGGATACAAACGCACCCGGCTCCACACCACTTCCACTGCCAATCCTACCCTGGGGTGCCCTATCCGGAGTGACTGTTCCCTGGGATAGGGATCCCACAAATCGCGAGCCTGCCGGTGCGGACGTCACAGAGACCCCGACACTCGGCAACGACCCCACACCTGGAGATTCGGAGGGGGCCCCCTCCCCCATGACTGGCTTCAAGGATCCGCCCCCCTGCCACAGCACCAACCCCACAGCCGCCGCCGCTGCGAAAAAAGACCCCGCCACAAGGGATCGCGATGCCAACGCCCTGGGTTCACTCCCCTGCTCACCAGAACCCGTCGTCACAGCACCCATGGCAACCACATCCCGTACAGAATCAGAGCGACCTGAAAGCCCGATCAAACGATCTCGTAACTCCTTCGAAGCAGGTTCCACTGCCATGGCCGCACGCACCTGATGCTTCATCGCCAATGCCTCTTGAACCGAAACGCGGCACGCTGCGCAAGCATCCAAATGCAGATCAAACAGCACTTTGCCCTGGGCATCAAACTCCCCATCCACATAGGCATCCAAGTGCCCTCGAACCTGGCTGCACTTCATGATTGCCCCCCCCCAGGAACAACCTGTTTCCCCCGCTTCCATCGATCCATCCGAACCAACGGCGCCGCAGTGGAACCCGAAGCGGTTTCCGTCGACCCAGGCTCCGTTGGACGAGCGACTTCCAGGGCCCTGGCGTCCTTGCCCAGCACCTCACGAAGCGCCCCCCGTGCCCGGTGCAAACGGGACATCACCGTACCTACGGGGCAGCCAAGCACCTCGGCGGTCTCCCTGTAACTCATTTCCTGGACGTCCACCAACAACAGAACCACCCGATGTTCCTCCGGCAACCGCTCCATCTCCTGCCCAACCCTCCGCATCAGCCGATCCTGATCCACCCGTTTTTCCTGATCCGGCAGGTACCCCGAGTCCACACCCATGGGCGCCAAACGGCTCGCCCCCACAAACTCCGATTGCAGTGCCTCCCGCTCGCGCTTGGCTTTCCGAAACCGATTGATATACAGGTTCATCTGCATACGGAACAGCCAGGCCCGTAGGTGGGTGCCCGGCTCAAAGCGATCCGCATATCGGCAGGCGCGCACAAACGTATCCTGGACAAGATCCTCCGCCTCCGCCCGTCGCCCGGTCAGACGAAACGCAAATGCGTAGAGCCCATCCAAGTGCTCCAGCACCTCCGCGGCAAAATCATCCACGCAAAGCGGTCGTCCAGCCCCAGCTGAGAGGGGAATCAACGCCCCGTCCTCACTGCCATCGGTCTCGCTACGGCTCGTTGCCATACCCACACAACACCCGAGCCGACGCCCCTATTCCAGCCATTTTGAGTTTCGATCCGCCTCTGTGCCGCGGCACCTGGCCTACCGGGCTCGAAACCCGCAAGAAAGCCTGTTTTTCAAGCATTTCAGGCAACAGGGGTTGCCCTACTCTCCCTCAGAGGGAGAACCCGACTCCGTCCCAGGGCTCCCGGAAGGGCGCCTGGGCCGCTCCGAAAGGGTTCTCAACTTGTCCTCAAGTTCATCAATTCGAACCTGAAGGCGCTTGGCTTCCATTTGAAGGTAGTGGATTGGCCCCACGGCGGCGCCCAGCAAGGCCCGCATACGGTCGTCCGCCATATGGGAAAGCTCATCCAACGCATCCTTGGATTGCATAAAAACACTGCGGCGTTCCTTGCCGCCCGGCCGTGGCCCCGGAGGGCGACTGCTCAGGCCCAGCTCATCCCTAGGGTTTTGAACAATCTTACCAACCTTACCCTCTCGCAAGGAGGTGATTAGTCGCTCACCACCCCGTTGAATCAACCGCTTTAGGGTTCTGGCATTGCGCTGCCTACCCACCCCGCTCTTCTGCTCTTCGTAGATGATCTGAGCCAGCGTGATGGAGGTCAGTTCCTCCTTGGTCTGGTTGTCGATAATCCGAACATCTTCACCCTGCCGAATAAACTCGGCCACCTGCTGGAGGGTAACGTAGCGGCTCTCAGACGTATCATAGAGCTTTCGGTTCGCGTACCTCTTGATGAGACGCACCTCACCTGCGGGCACGTCGTCGTGCAAGCTCTCCTCCAGATCCCTGTCCAGGGCCCGGTCCAAGTCGTCGTCTTCCGAGGTTCCCAAAGGCTCTTCACTAGACATAGGCAACTCCCAACCACTCCACTGAACCTAAACCCATACGACCCGCAACGGCGAATCTCCCCGCTTGTCTCTCTGGCAGGGTAACCTTCAGGTAAACCCCCATCCCACAGGGAGATCGATCGGCGCATATCACGAGGATTTTTCGCTCACAATCTCGGCGTCAGTCACCCCGTCGGATACCGCGGGTGGAGTCACCACGCTCGACGAGGCGATTTCTGGCTCTTTTGTGGCAGCGGGCACCTGGGGCGCAGCGGGCGCCTGGGGCGTCACGTCGATCTCCTCGTCCGTGGCAAGTCCCCGCTTTAGGCCACGAATGGCCTTACCAATGCCCTCCCCCAATTGGGGAAGCCTGCTGGCGCCAAATATCAGCAACAGCACCATAAATACAATCAACCATTCGCCAATTCCTGTGGGCACACTCGACTCCTTTGACGCAGCAGTTCCAAAAACCCGGCACTGAATACGCACCCTGAGGTTACCGCCGGCATTTCCACACCGCAAGGGAGCAGGTTAAGGTACGCCCCATGTCTTCCAGGGAACCCAGCGCACCCCACATTCAAGGCCATTCACCCCGGGAATGTTCCAACCCAACCTCCCCGGTAACCCCAAAAGCGCTGGCGCAACTTCCCGTACACACAATCCAGGGAATCGCCTTCGATGTGGACGGTACCATTTCAGACGCCCAAGGAAAGATCCCCCACACCTCCCTGATCGCCCTGGAACGTCTACGGGACCATGGAATCCCAGCGCTTGCGGCCACCGGGCGCCCCCTTGCCTGGGCCCAGGCCTATGCCCACCAGTGGCCCATTCTAGGAGCGGTGGGCGAAAATGGAGCCGCCTGGTGTATCGGCAGGGGTTCCCCCCAGGGCCACGTCGTGCAAGTGGAGTTCCACCTCCCACAATCAGAACTGCACCGCTGGTATTCCCAGCGGGAAGAGATTCGAACCCAGGTGGCAGAGAAACTCCCCCAGGTGCCCCAGGCCGGGGATGCCCTTGGCAGGGCCTGTGACCTGGCCTTCGATATCGGAGAATCCTACCAAGCCACGCCCGAGGATCGGACGGCACTACAGGCCATCGCCACAGGGCACGGGGTGCATTTCGCCTGCTCCAGCATCCATGCCCACTTCTCTCCCACCCGCAGCCCGTCCGTTCCCCTATGGGACAAGGCCACGGGCATTTCCCGTGCATTGGAATCCGCGCTCGGGGTTTCCAATGAGCACATCCGCAACCACTGGGTATTCGTGGGGGACAGCGGCAACGACGCGGAAGCGTTCGCCTGGTTCACCCACTCGGTCGGCGTGGCCAACGTGCTGAACAAGCCCCCCAACCCACTGCCGCAATACGTCACCCCTTCCGCCTACCACACCGGATTTACGGAACTCGTCGATCAAATCTGCAACGCGCGAACAGAACGCTGACACCGGCCGTGGTACACCAAAGAAATAGGCCGTACCGAAGGTCCATCCCAGAAGTCCAACCCATGCACGATACCCCCCCAACCCTTGCGCCCCATCAGCTCGTCTTTGTCATCTCCCCCCCCCGGGCAGGATCCACCCTGCTGCAACGCATGCTCGGCGCCCACGAACAGGTGTTTACCCACCCTGAACCCCACATCGTCACCCCCCTTGCCTATCTCGGCTACCACGACCGTGTGGACAAGGCCCCCTACGACCACATCAACTCCGGCGAAGCCATGCGTGACTTTGTGGGCAACCTTCCAAGGGGAGAAGAGGACTACCTAGACGCCCTGCGCGCCTACGCCAACACCCTCTACGGCCGTATGCTCGCCACCTCCAAGGCCACGCGTTTTGTGGACAAAACACCGGCCTATGCCCTGGTGCTGCCCTTCCTGCGCACGCTCTATCCCACCGCACGCTACATCGTTCTCACCCGGCACCCACTTGCCGTCTTCAGCTCCTACGCCAACAGTTTTTTTGATGGCCGCTGGCAGGAAGCCCACGCCTACAACCCCATCCTCGAACGCTACATTCCTGCCATGGCCCGGTTTCTCCGGGATCCCCCCGCCCATTGCCTGCAGGTAAACTACGAATCCCTAGTAACCGAGCCGGAGGCTCAACTCCAATCCCTGTTTGAGTTCCTCGACCTTCCACCGGACAGGGGCGCCGTGGACTACGGCAAGCGGGACCGGGAGAACCCCCCGATCCAGGGGCAGGGAGATCCCATCAATGTGCACCGGCACGACCGCCCCGTGGCAAGTTCCACCGAAAAGTGGGTCGGAGAACTTCTGGAAGACACCGAAAAAAGAGAACTGGCTCACGCCATGTTGGCCCCCCTTGACGACGAAGACCTAACCACGTGGGGAACCCCACGGGATCAGCTGTGGGCCCCCATGGAGGGCCTGCCCCAGAACCAAACGCTCACCGAAGACAAGAAGCCAAAGCGGGTGCTCAACCGCTACACCATGCAACGCATCGCCATGCTCGCCCTGAAAAAAGACATTCACAAGCGCCCCCACGGGGAGTGGCTACGACGCGTCCGCTACTACTGCGACGTGCTACTCCGCGAGCAATAGACCTCCCAGGGAGGCAGGCACAAAACAGACCTACGATGCTAGATTTCGCAGCACGTAGGAGAGAATCCCCCCGTGACGGTAGTAATCCACCTCACGGGGCGTATCCAACCGGGCGATGGCCGTGAACGTCTTGCCCGAAGACGCGGTGACCGTCAGTTGCATCCCTGGAGCCAAGTCCTTGCCCACAGCGATATCAAAGGTCTCTTCTCCTGTTAGGCCCAGGGACTTCCAGGAATCCCCCGAGGCAAACTGAAGCGGCAACACACCCATACCAATCAGGTTCGACCGGTGAATGCGTTCAAAACTCTGGGCAATGACAGCGCGAACCCCCAGCAGCAGCGTACCCTTTGCCGCCCAGTCACGGGATGAGCCCGTCCCGTATTCCTTGCCCGCAAGAACCACAAGCGAGGTCCCTTCCTGCTGGTACTTCTGGGACGCATCAAAAATGGACATGGTTTCACCCGTGGGAATATGGCGAGTCACCCCACCCTCCACACCAGGCACCAGCTGGTTGCGCAAACGAATATTGGCAAAGGTGCCGCGCATCATCACCTCGTGATTGCCGCGGCGGCTTCCGTAACTGTTGAAGTCCCGTGGGGAAACCCCGCGCTCCCGAAGGTAACGTGCCGCAGGGCTGTCTGAAGCAATGGCCCCCGCAGGGGAAATATGATCGGTGGTGACCGAATCCTCGAGCAGGGCCAACACCCGCGCCCCCTGAAGCGATTGCACAGCAGGGGGATCGCCCGCCTTCACTCCGTCAAAGAAGGAGGGCTTTCGAATGTAGGTGCTCGCATCGCTCCAGGCGAACGTATTGCCCGAGGGCACCTCCACCCGGGCCCACTCCTCGGTGCCCTCCAGCACATGGGCGTAGCGTTCGCGAAAATGGGCCGTCTTCACCGCCTTGGCCACCGTATCGGAAATCTCCTGCGTGCTTGGCCACACGTCCCGAAGGAACACGTCCTTGCCGTCCCTATCCTGACCCAGGGGATCCGTCTGCAAATCCAGATCCACAGAACCCGCTAGCGCGTAGGCCACCACCAACGGCGGCGAAGCCAGGTAGTTCGCGCGGGTATGGGGGCTCACACGCCCCTCAAAGTTTCGATTGCCACTGAGGACAGACGCCACCGCCAGATTCTGTGACTGAATGCCCTCCACAATAGGGGCATCCAAGGGGCCAGAGTTTCCTATGCAAGTGGTGCAGCCGTAGCCCACCAGGTGAAAGCCCAGGGCCTCAAGGTCACCCAGCACATCGGCTTCCTTGAGGTATTCGGTCACCACTTGGGATCCTGGCGCAAGACTCGTCTTCACCCAGGGCTTGACCATCAGTCCACGGGCCTGGGCTTTCTTGGCCAACAGTCCAGCCCCCAACATCACCGCAGGGTTCGAGGTGTTGGTACAACTCGTAATGGCCGCGATCACCACCGCCCCGTGCTGCAGTTCAAACTGGTGCCCCCGGTTTTCCACCGAAGCGCGAGCACCCGGACCACCCACGTTCAGCCCCTCAAAGGTGTTTCGCCAGGAGGACTGCATATCCGACAGGGCCACACGATCCTGGGGTCGCTTGGGCCCCGCAAGGCTGGGGACCACCTGACTCAAATCCAACTCCAGGACCGCCGAAAACTCGGGTTCAGGTTGGTCCGCCGTGTGAAACAATCCCTGGGCGGTGGTCACCGCGCGCACCACGTCCACCTCATCGTCAGACCGGCCAGAAAACTTCAGGTAACGGAGGGTCTGCTCATCCACCGGAAAGAAACCCATGGTGGCACCATACTCGGGTGCCATGTTGGCAATGGTGGCTCGATCCGGCAGCGACAGGGACGCAAGCCCATCTCCGAAAAATTCCACAAACTTACCCACCACACCGTGGCCACGAAGCATCTCCGTCACCGTCAACACCAAATCGGTGGCCGTCGCCCCCTCTGGCATAGCCCCTCGGAGCCGAAACCCCACAACCTGGGGAACCAGCATGGTGATGGGCTGACCGAGCATGGCGGCCTCTGCCTCAATGCCACCCACACCCCAACCCAACACACCCAACCCATTGATCATGGTGGTATGAGAATCCGTTCCCACCAGGGAATCCGGGTAGGCCATGACCCCGTCAGAATCCTTCCGTTGGAACACCACATGGGCCAAGTACTCCAGGTTCACCTGGTGAACGATGCCCGTGCCCGGAGGAACCACACGCATGTTGTCAAAGGCCTGCTGCCCCCACTTGAGAAACTGGTAGCGCTCCTGGTTTCGCTGGAACTCAAGCTCCACGTTTTCCTGAAAAGAACGCAGCGTTCCGTAGGAATCCACCTGCACGGAGTGATCGATCACCAGATCCACAGGCTGTAAGGGATTGATACGCGATGCGTCCCCGCCCATGGACTGGAAGGATTCACGCATGGCCGCCAAATCCACCACCGCGGGCACCCCCGTGAAGTCCTGCAACAGGACCCGGGCTGGGCGAAACGCGATCTCGGTGGAAGGCGCATCCTTTGGATTCCACCGGGCCACCGCCTCGATATCGCCCCGGGTCACGGTATCCCCATCCTCATTGCGCAGAAGGTTCTCAAGCAACACGCGAATCGAATAGGGCAACCGTTGCACACCACCTGGAAGCCTAAGCGTATCCTTCAACCCCCCGAGGCGATGAAAGGCCACCTTTTGGCCACCCACTGTCAATGCATCACGTGTTCCGAAACTATCCATCAGGCTCTCCCCTTCATCCCTACGCCCCACAGCCAGGCTGTACAGACGGTCTGCGTATTCGAGGCTCGGATTCTACCGCAGTCGCCCGCACTTTTGCACCCCAAGTATCGGATCCCATCCGCAACCCCGGGCCTGTGGCCTTCTTGGACCTGGACAATTCTAGGCCAGGGGGCTAAGTCGACCCTGCAACGGCGCCGTGGCCAAGTGGTAAGGCAGAGGTTTGCAAAATCTCCATTCACCGGTTCGAATCCGGTCGGCGCCTCCATCTTTCGAGGGATCCCATTGAACCCCACCGACGAAGTCGATCTATTTCTCGATGGGCTAGTGGGCCCCACCCACACCTTTGGGGGGTTGGCACCAGGCAATCTGGCCTCCGCCTCCAACGCCCACCGGCCCTCCAACCCCCGCGCGGCCGCAAAGCAGGCCCTGCAAAAATCCCATTTGGTATCCCAAATCGGGGCCGCCACCGGTGGTGCGTGCCAATGGATCATGCCCCCCCACGAACGGCCCCACCTGCCCACGCTTCGTCGCTTGGGGTATGGGGGTTCAGACGCGCAGGTTCTTGCCAAGGTTGCCCAAGAGAACCCCACCCTGCTCCATCAAGTCAGCTCCTCTTCGGCCATGTGGGCTGCAAATGCAGCGACCGTCACCCCCGAAATGGACGCACAGGATGGTCACCTCCATCTGACCCCCGCCAATCTCTGCACGCACATCCATCGCGCCGTGGAGACGCCCACCACAGCATCGGTTCTCCAACGGATGTTTGCACCGTTTCCCCACGTCACACACCACCCTGCCCTTCCATCCCACCCGGATTTCGGAGATGAGGGCGCCGCCAACCAGGTAAGGTTCAATCACGGCAAGCACAGTGTGCGACTGCTCGTCCACGGTACCGCCACAGAAAACACCCAGGGCCCCCAAAAAGCCCCAGCCAGACAATCCAAGACCGCACTCCAGAGCCTCATGCGCCAGCATAATCCACGTACCCCGTGGATCACCGCACAACAACATCCTAGAGCCATCGACGGGGGCGTCTTTCACAACGATGTCATCTCCATGGGGCACCACAACACCTTCATCACCCATGAACAGGCCTTCACCAACACAGAAGAGGTCATTCAGAACCTGACCCAACATATGCCCAGCCTTAAAGCCCATAGAATCTCTAAAGAGGACCTCTCCCTGTCAGATGCGGTGCACACCTACCTCTTCAACAGCCAGCTCATCCATCTTGGAGATCACCAACTCGCGGCCATTGCGCCGCAACAATGTGCAGAGCACCCACAGGCCGTGGCCGTTTGGGAAAGGTTGCTGGCCGATCAAGCGATTGCCGAGGTTCACTACCTGGATCTGCGCGAGAGTATGTGCAACGGCGGTGGCCCCGCATGCCTACGGCTACTGGTTCCCGTTCTACGCAGCAGCCTCCAACACACCCACACGCCCTGGGCCCTGAACGATGGGCTCTACGACACCCTTACCCGATGGATAGACACGCACTACCGGGACCGCCTCGAGCCACAGGACCTCAGGGATCCCCAACTGCTACAGGACAGCCAGCAAGCACTGGATCGGTTGACCCAAATCCTTCAACTGGGATCCATCTACACCTTCCAAGGATCCACATCAGATCCATCACCCTAGGCCGCAGGCCAGGCCCTACAACGAATCCAAGGAACAAAACATGGATGCCAGATCCCGCGCTTCCAACATGTTGTCCTCGATGCTGCAGTAGGTCCATCCGCCGTAACGGCCCATGGAATAAACGCCGCAGGCCTTCAACCATTCCCGTTTTTTCTCCACCTCGTCCCGGGAAGATTGGGTGATGTGCACGTAGGCGGGATCCAACACCACATGGTGTTCGGAGAGCAACCTGTGCCCGTGCACCAAACCCACCTGGCCAAGATCACGAAGCACGCGACTGCGGTATTCCGCAATCACCTCAGGGGACAACTCGACGGCCCGGTCGAACCCCACCTCCACATAGAGGCTCATGCGATCGTCCCCAAAAATATTGTCGTAGAAGCCCACACGGTAAAAGGACACATCCTTCTGTGGAAAGTAGGACCAGTGAATGTCGGAGGGGCCTTTTTGATCAAACCCCAGGTTAAACACCAACACCTTGTTCCAGGAGTACACCTCCGGTGAATAGGGGATGGACGCCAACTCCATCAGGCGTGGAAAGGGCATGGAACTCACCAGGTAGTCATACCGGTATTTCCCCTGGGTAGTTTCCGCCACCCGATCCTTCAGAGAGAGGGAAAGAAGTTCCTCGTTCAATCGAATGCGCGAAGAATCCACCTGTTGCGCCAACGCATGGACATACTGAATGGCCCCACCCCGGGGATAGGTAAACGTACTGTTGTAGCTGCGGTTGTCGGAGGCACGAAAGTTAGCGATGATCTCGTTCTCATCGGCATAGGGAAAGAACCTCCCCATGGCATCCACGTCAAGCGCAGACAGATCGGTAGCGTAGAGTTTTTCGTTGTAAGGAATCAAAAACTTTTCAGCAATACTTACGCCAAACTTGCTGTACAGCATGGACTTGAAATCCAAGGAGGAAGACTCCGTGCGCTGACGCAGATCCACCAAGCAATCGATAAAGTCCTCCTTGGGGAGCTGGTGAATGTTCTTCTGAAACGGAAAATCGATCCAGGTTCCATCCCAATAGATCTTGGCAGACTTCTCCACCCGAAGAACCTCATCCGACATGCGGGAGACCAGTTCCCGCTCCAACTCAGGGTGCTTAAAGTGGAAAAAGTGCCCGGAATAGTCCCAAACGAAACCATCCTGATGCACGGTTCGGCAGTACCCGCCAATCTCGGACTCCCGCTCCAATACAAGGTAATCTTCGCTTTTCAGTTTCCCCGCAAAGGACAATCCCGAAACTCCAGCACCCACCACCAAGAAACGTACACGTTGTTCCGTCACCATCACCCTCCACGTTTTGCGTCCGCGCTATCTTACCCCAACGACATCCTACGCCAGAACTTCCCAGTTCACTCTGAAGCGGCCTAGCTGAGATTTCACACCTAGCTCCTCGAGGTTTTTGGAGAACCCGGCAAACACACTTCCACGGCCCCCCGTGCCACATGGATCTGGCCCTCCCGAAGCTCACCCATGGCCACCATGCGGCGGTTGTCGTCAAACAGCCCCACGAACCCTGGGGCCCCGGACGCCCATTCTCTCCCGTCCCTCAACGTACCCATCGGGATCGAACGGCCATGAAGCACATCCACCACCTCGGAACCCGTGAGCACCCGGCATGCACCGTCGCCCCACACTTCCCAAAGGGACGTCAGCTGCCCCCTGACCCGTTGCCGTTCGCCCTCATCTCCCTGGAAAGCCCGTTGCAAGGCGTCACCGTCAACCCCGCCATCGGCATGGAAACCACCTGAAGAAACCCTTCGCAACTCCGCCACGTGACCCACCGTCCCCAAATCCCTGGCCAAATCCCGAGCAAAAGAACGCACGTAGTACCCGGGAGACGTGTGCAACAAGAGGGTGATGTGACCTTTCGGGAATACTCCCGCCGTCCCGTCGCAAGGCCCCGTCGGCTCAATAGTCACCCGTTCCAGACACACCATCCGCCCGCAAAGGCGTACCTCTTCGCCGCGCCTCACCCGCTTGTGGGCCGCCACCCCATCCACTTTGATGGCACTGACCGCAGGAGGCACCTGGCGCCGCCAGCCCAAAAGCCCAGTCAACACCTTCCGAAGTGCGTTGGGACACGGTGTAAACACCGGACCCTCCTTCACCACCTGGCCCTCTCCGTCCAACGTATCGGTCTCTGTACCAAGCGAAACCACCACCCGATACACCTTGGATTGACCCGTCAACACACGGAGAATGCGGGTGCCACCACCCACTCCCACTGCCAGGAGACCCGAGGCCCGAGGATCCAACGTGCCTCCATGGCCCACGGTCCGAGTACCAAAAACCCTCCTGCACCACCGAACCACATCATGGGAACTGCACCCCACAGGTTTGTCCACAAGTACCACACCATGCACCCCTTTCACGGCATGCCATAGGGGCTCAGAATCCATCTAGGCCCTAGAACCCACGCCGGGAGTCAGATCCACCATGGACGACAACGCAGACACGGCCCTGGGCAACCACTGTTCGAGATTCCCGGCAACCACAGTGGCAGCCGCGTTCGAATGCCCTCCTCCGCCCATTCGTTGTGCCACCACAGCCACGTTCAGGGGGCCCTTGGAACGAAAACGCAACTTGCATTCGTCAGCGCCTCCATCGATCACAAGCACCGCAGCAACCACCGTGGATCCACGCATCATGATGTCCACAAAACCATCCGTCTCCCCGTAGATATCAGACGATCTGTCGCAAATGGTCATGGAAGCCACACGCTGATCGCAGTGAAATGTCAACGTATCCAAGGCCCGTTGAAACAACTTCAGTTTCCGAGGGGTCCAGGCATCAAACATCCGCCGGGCAATGGATTCAGGATCTGCACCCGATTCCACCAAAAACGCCGCATCGTGGAACACCCCGGCATCCACGCGGTTCCCGCGAAAACCCAACGTGTCGGTGACCATGGCCGCATACACCTGGGTTGCCACACGGGGTGAAACCTTCACACGAAACCGTCGAAAAAGGTCCAGTACCATGGAGCCCGTTGAGCAAGCGGTCTCATCCCTAAGCTCCAAATCCCCGAACACTTGGTAGCTAGAATGGTGGTCAATGACCACGCAGCGAAGCGAACTGCGTATGCGAACCAGCCGTTCCGGAAGAAGACCCGGGGACGGCGTGTCGGTAATCAGCACAGTCTGCCCCGCCACCACATCCGCGGTGGTCGGCACTCCCCCGTATAGAAACTCCAAGTGTTCGGGCACACGCTCTGGAAGAAACAAACGCGCATCCTTGCCCAGGGCCACAAGCAACTCCGTCAGTGCGGCCGCTGAACCCAGAGCGTCCGCATCCGGCGCGCGATGACATGTGACGACGAAAGAGTTCTCGCTACGCAGCAGTTGATCCAACGTGGCCCACGGGTGCTCCTTGTCAGGATCATCTCCCATCTCACCCGTGCCACCCACGGGAAGGGGAACCGACGCAAGGGAAGAAACTGAAGCACAGGGAGGACTTGGGGCGGAGGAGGATTCAGGAGTTCTGGCCATCATCCTGCCCTGGGGCCTCCCTGTTGGATTCATCATGATCCGACGACCGAGCAAGATCGTTGAGAATCGCATCCACCCGAGACGCCCCTTCCGTCTGTGTATCCCAATGCATGCGCACCTGTGGAACGTATTTGCTCTCCATTTTCAGCGCCAACTCACGCCGCAAAAAACCCTGGGATTGGGCCAAGCCTTCCATCACGCTCTTCCGTTGCAACTCCGATGCGCCATGTACCAACACGTACAAATCCACATGCCGAAGGTCCTCACTCACTTGCACGTGCGTCACCATCAAACCCAGGAGCCGTTCGTCGCGAAGACGCCCGCGTGCAAGCAGTTCCGTCACATCGGCGCGAATCCGACTCGCAAAGCGTGTCGCACGCTTGTACGGAGCAGTTGCCATGGTGTGACCGCCACCCCTAGAGAGTAGCCGCCACCTCCTTCTCCCGGTAACACTCAAGCACGTCGCTTGGCTTTAGGTCACTAAACCCTTCCAAGCTGATTCCACATTCAAACCCGGTCGTCACCTCTTTCACGTCATCCTTAAAACGACGCAGGGAGCCGAGACTACCCTCCCACACCTGCACAGAATCTCGCAGGAGTCGAACCTTCGAGTTACGTACAATCTTTCCATCAAGCACGTAGCAACCTGCAATCATTCCCAGCTTAGGAATGTGGAACGTCTCGCGGACCTCGGCGCGGCCCAAATCCTCCGCCACGATGGTGGGCGCAAGCAAACCTGCCATGGCCTTCTTCACGTCATCCAATGCCTCGTAGATGATGCGGTACGTACGCACCTCCACGCCTTCCTTCTTTGCCATGGCCTTGGCCTGGCCCGCAGGGCGTACGTTGAACCCGATGACAATGGCGTTGGAAGCCGTCGCCAGCATCACGTCGTTTTCCGTAATCCCACCCACGCCGGTGTGGATCACGTTGACCTTCACCTTTTCCGTAGAAAGTTCCGAAAGGGATTTTACAAGGGCCTCGATCGTTCCCTGCACGTCCGCCTTCACCACCAGCTTCAGTTCAGCCACCTCAGCGGACTGCATCATTTGGTAGATCTGATCCAATCCACGGGGGGCGCCCACAGGGCGGACCGCCGAAGGACCGGTTTGGGATTCCGCAACGGATTGTGCCCGCCTTGCGTCGGTCACCACGTACAAGGAATCTCCCGCACCAGGCATGGAAGAAAGACCAAGGACCTCCACCGGGGTGGATGGAGGCGCGGCGCGAAGCTGCTTGCCCCGATCATCCGTCATGGCCCGAACGCGTCCCCAGGCGGACCCGACCACCACGTGGTCGCCGGCGTTCAGTGTACCCACCTTCACCAAAACATTGGCCACCGGCCCACGCCCACGATCCAGGTACGCCTCAAGCACCACGCCCTCACCAGGAATTCCTGGGTTCGCACGAAGATCCAACAGCTCGGATTGCAGGGCGACCGCCTCCAGGAGTTTTTCCACCCCAGTTCCTGTAACGGCACTGCAGTCCACGAAAATCACGTCACCGCCCCATTCCTCAGGCTGCAACCCTTCTGCCGCCATGGCGTTTCGAATGGCTTCGGGCTTGGAGTCCGGACGGTCGATTTTGTTGACCGCAACCACAATCGGCACCCCGGCAGCCTTCGCATGGTTGATGGCCTCACGGGTCTGGGGCATCACCCCATCGTCGGCCGCCACCACAAGAATCACCACATCGGTGGCGGACGCGCCACGGGCGCGCATGGAAGTGAACGCTTCGTGGCCAGGCGTATCCAGAAATACAATGGGGCCGTGGGGAGTATCCACCCGATAGGCTCCGATGTGCTGGGTAATACCTCCGGCCTCACCACCGGCCACATCCGCACGGCGAATACGATCCAGAAGTGAAGTCTTTCCATGATCCACGTGACCCATCACCGTCACCACCGGGGCGCGAGTGATGCGATCCTCTTCCACGTCGGCGAAGGTACCGCGGGCGGCCTCCACGATCTCCTCGGTGGATCGGGCAACGTTCTCCACTTCGTAGCCAAACTCACTGGCGATGATCTTGGCGGTATCGGTATCCAGAGTGCTGTTGATGTGAATGTGCCCCACGCCCATTTCCATGAGCTTCATGAGCAAATCAGTGGATTTCAGGCTCATGCGCTGGGCAAGCACCTGAACCTGAATCTGATCCTCGATCCGAATCACGCGCTTCTGTGCGCTGGGCACCGTAATCTCGGTGGATTTACCTTTCTTGCCTGGCACCATGCGACGCTTGGAGGGGCGTCCCGTCGAACGTCCAGCCTGACGCCCAATGGGCCCCAGGGCGGCGCGACCCAGTTCCCGACGACGGGGAGCTTCCACCCGCCGTTGCTGGGCATGTTCGGTGACAATCCGTTGCTTGGTGGCTTCAGAAAGGGGCTGCGCACTGGGAGCCATGGTATCGCCACGGGTCACCACACCGGGTGGCAACGCCGCACGCCTCCGAGGGGGCTCCGGAACGGGCTCGGGCTCGGGTGCCGGGCCGCGGGAGGTCGGCGAACCTTGATTACGGCGCGTGGGTCCTCGATCACCCATGGAGGGAGGCACCACGTCTGCCATGGACTTGGGCTCGTCTGCGACCGGCTCCTTTTCAGACACCTTGGACTCCACAGCCGAAGCTCCCGGAACCGATTCCACAGCCCCTTCGGAAGCAGAAGCCTCTTTCACCGAAGACACGGGATCCGCGGCAACCCCTTCGCTCAATGAAGGAGATGAGGGGGGTGAGGCTACGGGAGCCCCTGCAACGCCCGCTTCGGCAGCAACCGCCGCATCGGCTGCTGCAGCCACCGGCTCCGTTACCTCAGGGGCCGATTCCACCACCTCTGGCTCCGGGGCAGGCTTCTTAGCGCGCCTACGCACCACGGTGGGACGAATACGTTCTTCCACCACGTGCTTTGTTTCACGCTTTTGCTTTAAGGCCGCTTTCACACGGTCCACCTCTGCATCCTCAAGCACACTCATATGATTGCGAACCGCAATCCCCATGGCGGAGATGCGTTGCACCAACTCACGGTTTGAAATGTCCAGCTCTCGGGCTACTTCGTACACACGAACCTTGCTCATGCGGCCTCCCCAATCTGTTGTAACGTCATCATCATCATCCGAATTCCCTAGGCCGTTTCTCCAGCGCTGGGGCTTTCCGCAGGGGAACCAACGGTCGATTCTGGAGCCCCATCCACGCCGCCGCCGGATACATCGGAAGCACTCCCATCCTTGGCAGTCCCGTTTTCTGCAGCAGCGCCCTCGGCACTGGCTTTCACAGCAGCCTCTGCCTGGGCAACCAACGTTTCCTCAAGCGCCCGCTGACGGGCATCCTCCCGGGCCTGGGCCTCCTCGGCTTCCAGGCGAACACGAAGTACGTCCTGCGCATCTCCGATAGCGGGCCACTCCTCTTCCAGGAACTTGCGCGCACCTTCCTGAATATCTTCCACCTGTTGGGCACTCAATCGGCTGCGAAGTGCAAGCCTGTCCGGGTCTCCCTCGTCACAGACACTCTCCACGGTTCGGTACCCCGCCGCTTCCAATAGCTCCGCAATACGACGGTTCACGCCCTGCACCAGGGTCAGGATCTCGTGATCTCCAAGCAGCTCCTCAGAAGTGACCGCGGCCCGAAGGCGATCCTGCCGGATGGCTTCCGTGGCCTCAATCGCGTGGGAACGAACGGCATCCACTTCCGCTTCACTCACACCCGTCACTTCTACCAACTCAGAGGTGGGCGCGTTGGCGACCTCCTCCAGGCTTCGGAAGCCTGCCTTGTACAATCGCTTGGCAAACTCCTCATCGCTTCCTTCAATCCGACCAAACGCGGCAAGCGCTTCCTCTTCCATGAGCTTGAACCTGGATTCACTGACGATATCCAAACGCCAACCTGTCAGCTGAGACGCAAGCCGTACGTTCTGGCCCCGGCGCCCAATGGCCAGGGAAAGTTTGGCGTCAGGAACCACAAGTTCCATGGCTGTGTTCGCTTCGTCGATCACCACCCGAACCACCTCAGCGGGCGCAATCGCGTTGCAAACGAATCGAGCGGGATCCCGGTCCCAGGGAACAATATCTATTTTTTCCCCGCGAAGTTCCTGCACCACCGCCTGAACCCTGGACCCTTTCATGCCCACGCAGGCACCCACCGGATCCACGTCCGTATCCCGGCTTGAAACACCAATCTTGGATCGCGCACCAGGTTCACGGGCGGCCGAAACGATACGAACAATGCCCTCATAGATTTCAGGCACTTCCATCTCGAACAACTTCACCAGAAGATCCACGTGGGTTCGACTCAGCATGAGTTGAGGACCACGGGCCTCCCGATCAATGTCTTTCAAAAGGGCCACAATCCGATCGCCAGGTCGGTAGTTCTCCCGGGGAGTTTGCTCCTTGGGGCCAAGCACCGCTTCCACGTTACGCCCCAAATCCACAATGATGTTGTTTCCCCGCTCAAACCGTCGCACCACCCCAGTGATGACTTCGCCCTTACGATCCTTGTACTCGTCGTGGATCCGGTCCCGTTCTGCGTCACGTACCCGCTGAATGATCACCTGCTTGGCCGTTTGCGCCGCAATGCGACCAAAACCCCGGCGATGCTGCCGCATCTGCAAAAGGTCACCGAACTCCCGATCCTGTTCCCGTGCACGGTCGGCATCATCCGGCATGTAAAACACCTGAAAGCCCAACTCTTCACCCACCTCGGATTCAAGGCCGACCCGACTGGCGTCGTCAGTGGAGATCTCCCGCTCCGAATCCTCCACCTCGGCAGACACAGTCATGTACTGAAAGAGGTCCACGGCGCCGGTTTCCTCGTTGTAGCGAGCCTCAAGTTCCCGGTTGAGACCAAAGGTACGCTTTGCGGCCGTCAGAATCGCCTGCTCCATGGCTTCCACTAGGATCTTAGGATCAATCCCTTTTTCCTGACTCACTTGCTCGATTACATTTTGAAGCGAAAAACCACTCTGTTGCATTGTCTTCTTCTTCCTCCGTCGGCCCCTGACAGTTCAGGATCCGACCATCGCTCAGGTTCCTGTACGACGGTTCTTGTTTGCCCCGGTGTTCTTTTTTTTCAACCCAGCGTGTCCGGGACGCTGAACCTCTTTGAAACGGTACACAAGGTGAGCCTTCTGCACCTGCTCTAGGGGAATCGCCACCTCTTGGCCATCCACCTCCATACAAATCTGCCCAGCCTCGAAGCCCCGAAGGATCCCGGTGAACTGACGGCGGTCACTCAAACCTTGAAAGGAAAGCACCAATCCCGTGGCGATATGGGCTTCCCGACCCGCAAACCGCACGTAGTCTTCTGCCCGAACCAGGGGGCGTTCAAGCCCCGGGGACGTCACTTCCAGGGAATACTTTTCCGGCAGGCCGGGCACCTCCTGCACATCCAACAGGGTCGAAATATCACGGCTCACCCGGCTGCAATGCTGCAACGTAACCGATCCCACCTGGCCCACATTCGCTGAAGCAAGCGCGCTTTTGGGTTCACTGGAAGGTTCCGAAGTCTCCGTTTCAACCGCAAGGTCCCGTACGTCCACGCCCTGCGCCGAAGGTGCCTTCGAAGGGTCGGGAAGATCGATCATGACCTGCAACACGTGCCGCCCGGCCGAGGAGGTTTGACGTACGAGCACCAGGTCCACCCCGTGGGCTGCACACACGGGAAGAATCAGGTTCTCCAGGGGTCGAAGATTTTCGGCAGGGGCTAACATGGCAAAAAGGGCAGTACTGACGGGCACAAATTGGGTGTATCTTGGTCCAGAATCCGGTAAGCGATGGAACGCCTCCGCATCCCATGCCAGCCCAGAAAAACAACATTCCGGAAAACAAGCTTTCGGAACATCACGTCCCGAAGAACAACGTTCCCAGGGAATACCTCTCCCTGCACCAAAGGCTCCGCATAGGACGGAACCAGGAACGTCACCCCCAGAAACACAAAACGGCGAACACTGGGTCCGCCGTCATCGAAATTTCCGAAGCTGGCAGCGAACGGGTACCACACCGGCTACCTGCCTGCAACGTGGCCCATCACTCCGTGCCCCGACGCCCGGGCAGTTACCGGTACCCGTGGGCAGTTGCGAGTACGGGGCACCCCCATGGACACTAGGGCAAACCCCGGCAAATCCAGACGTCGAACCCCAAACCCATGGGTGCCGTGGCTGTGGGCCGTGGTGGCTTCCGCTACCGTTCACGGCGGGGGCGCGGCGACCCTTTGGTTGACCGCCCCGCCGGATCTGGACCTGCAATTTGAGCGCCCCCAATTCATCGAACTGGGCTTTGTGGAGGCCGCGCCAGAACCGCCCCCCCCAACCGAGGAACCCAGCTCAGCATCCCCAACCCCCGTGCCCACAACTCCCAAAGGGAACCCACCACAACGCCCGAACCGACGGACGGCGCCAAAAAGGTCCGCTCCGGCACCCCCACCCGTACCCCCAGAAACAGCTCCAGCCCCTGAGGAAACCCAGCCTGAACCCCCAAACGAAAACGAGTCCAGCGCACAAATCCAGCCCCTGGTGAAGCTGCCAGGCAAGGCGTTTGTGGCCATCCGTCTCGATCTTGGGCCGCTGCACGACATGCCAGGAATACGGAACAACCTGCTCGCATTCGTCAAAACCCTGCCCCACACCGAGACGTTGCTTTCTGCCCCGGGCATGGAGCCCCTCATCTCTAGGGTACTGTTGCTTTCACCCACGCTCCGGTACGAACACACCTACGCCTGGATTGAAACCAATGCCCCGGACACCAGCGGAACCATGTTGGCCCTGTGGAAATCACGGCTTGCTGAACATGTGGAAATCACGCCGATCACCCCACAACAATTCCTCATCGGAACCCCGGGCCCCACAGCAAACAGAATCAAACGGTGGTTGAGCACCCAGCCCCTGGATACCCCCACCGCCCCCCAGGGGGCAACCGACAAGGAAACACCAGTCAACGCCGCCCCGCGTGAACAAAGCAACCCACACGAACAAAGCAACCCAGACGAACAAAACCCCACGGACGAATACCCCATCGCTCAAGGCCCCACCCCTCAGGAGGCCGCCGACAAGGACACCGTGGTGCGAATTCAGTGGCTGGGCCTGGAACACTTCTTCCGCGGCAGCGGTACAGCACGGGCCCTAGAGGGAGAAGTGCGATGGAACGGGGGACAATTTCTGCTGCACACCCGTGGTGTCTACCCAACCGCAGAAGCGGCCCAAACCGCGCGTGCCTACTGGGAAGGAGCCAAACGTAAGTACGGGAGCGACATTCGATTGCAGCTTACGGGCATGTCGGGCCCCATCCTGAACACGGAAGTGGAGGTAGTGGACACCACACTCAAGGCCACCACCACACTCACTTCCGCCCAATTGCGCTTGGTTCTCAGCATGCTGAGTCCCTTTGTTGGGCAGCTGATTCATCCACCCGAGCCAGCTACCCCAACCGCAAACATTTCACCAACGGGTAGCCCTCCAGCTGGCAATTCAGCAATTGGCACGACAGATGCTGAATTGAAAACGCCCCCACCCGAAGGCAGAGGCGATTCAAACCACATCGTGGATACCGAACAGTGAACTACTGAACGAGATCCTTCAGCTTCTTCAGGGGTGTGGCACGCACCTTTTTGTGTGCGGGCTTGCCCTTGATGGTGGTCTTTTCACCGGTGAAGGGGTTGATTCCGTCACGGTCCTTGGTGGCCTTCACGCTCTTGCACTTAAGCTTGAGCAGGTCCGGCAACACAAACTCCCCGGGACCACGTCGGCCCAGCTCGCGCTTGATCAGATCACGGACCGAATCAAATACGAGCCCCACGTCCTTCTTGGTGAGTCCTGTCCTCTCCGAGAGTTCGCTGTAAATTTGTGCCTTTGTCATACGCTTGGCGGTCGCAGTTGCCATGATCGATTGCCTCCTTAAAATACTCTTGTTTTGGCTTACTTCTGGCCTGGTTTTTAAGCCACACCGTCTGTTTCGCGGCATTCTATGCATCTCCAAAACGAGCGTGACAAGGGAAATTCAATGAAAAACGTGGATTTCTAGCGGCAAACACCCCCAAAACGACCACCCGCACACTATTTAGCGATCCCAGGGCCCATTCTAGGGATCCCCGCGGATGCCAAAATCAGGTCCGTTCGCGATCGCATCCGCCGATCCTCATCCTCGGTTTGGTGGTCCAACCCCAGCAGATGTAGCAACCCGTGGGCCATCAAATGGGCGACTTCGGTCACGATCGGAACCCCATGCGCCGCCGCCTGACGTCGGGCGGTGGGCAGGGACACCACCACGTCTCCAAGCGCGTGCACCTCCCCACCCCCCAGGGGCTCCCCCTGGGGAAACGCCAGCACGTCGGTGGGTCGGTCCTTGCCACGGTAATCCCGGTTCAACTCCTGAATCCATGGGTCCCCACACAGCACCACGGACCACTCGGCGTGCCCGAGCCCCAGGGCCACCAACATGGCCTCCCCACGTCGGCGCACCACCGCGGGATCCACCGACCGGGTCCCAAGTCCCCGTGTTTGCAGTATCACCGACACAAGAACTCTCCCTTACCCACCGAAGACCCGTTCGTCCACCTTGACCCTCCAAACGAATCAGGTACCGACTCACCCCATGTCTACCCCTCCCGTGATCCTTTTGGTGGATCCCCTACTCGAAGCCAGCTACCAGCGCGCCCTTTCCCGCCTGGATTTGGAACCCATGTCTGTCGGGGAGTTCTCCAAACGAGAGACTCCCATGGACCCGGCACCCATTGTGGTATGGAACTCCCAGCAGCCAGAACACGTCGATATCGCCCAACACCTGCGCGAGCAGGGACTGCGAATCGTTGGCCGTTCCACCGATGACATCGCAAGGCTCCAGGACATCAAGCAGCAACGCACCCTTGTCCGCCAGGAGGGCCTGGGCGCGCTCGATCCAGACACTCCGTTGGCGGTAAACGGATCCAACGATCCCCAGCCCCAGCGGCAACTTCACATCACGTGCCTTGTCCACGCAGCCGAAAATCCCACCAAGAAAACAAAGGAAGGAACGCCAGAAGAGCCGCAAGGATCCGGCGAGGACTCGGTCACCGTGACCACCTGGCGCGAGTGCGAGTCCATGGGCCCACTCAACTGCCCGTGGGTCGTGGAATCCCCCACCCCGTGGCTGGCCTACCACGACCAGGACGAACACGTGCGACAGGAACTCCACGCAGATGTGGAGCGCATGGCCCAGGCGAGCCAGATCCATGGCTTGATCACAGCGAACCTCATCCTCGGTCACAACGACACCATGGCATTCAGCCACTGGTCCATTCCAAGTGCCCCCGTTTTGCTTGCCAACGAAATGTCCGCAGGCACCCACCCACTGGAGGTGGTGCTGGCCAAGGAGGGGCTCATCCCGGAAACCCAAGTCCCCCCCCACCTCCGACCGGGGCACGTCACCGTGAGCTGCGTGACCGCCGAGGTCTCTTCCGACCCACCCTCGTCCATTCAAATGCCACCCGCATCCGGCGCCCGCGTCCGACTGCAACATCTGCACCCCACGACCGAAACCGAATTCAATCAAAAGGGCGCAGAGGTACAGCAAAAGACAGACAAGAAGGCACCCAGCGAGAAAAAAGCAGGTAAAAAATCAACCGACAAAAAGGCAGACGCCCAAAAGGCAGACGACAGAAAAGAAGCCCCGAAAACACCCGCGGGCCAAACCGGCCCCTACGCGTTGATCAGTACCCAGGGGCGCACACGCCTAAGGACCAACCTGCTGTTGGACCGCGCATTGGCCGGAGCCCAGAGCGAACCGGCCCTGCAAAACATCCAGGCCCTGCGCCGCTGGATCAATCACCACGCCTACCGGGCCGGGCAAATGTCCATGAACCATGTGGGCGACGCCTCCTGAGCAAAAGCCAGACGAAAAAGCCAGACGAAAAACCCGGACACACTCCCGCTCTATTCAACGAAAAGGTCCGTATCTCAGGAGCCGCAGGACAGGGCCGAACGCCCCAGGTAGGACGCACCCGCACCCAACTGTTCTTCGATGCGCATCAGCTCGTTGTACTTACACACCCGCTCGGAGCGAGAAAGCGAACCGGTCTTGATCTGACCACAGCCGGTGGCCACGGCAAGATGCGCAATGAAGGTGTCCTCTGTCTCACCGCTACGATGGGAGACCACCGACTCGTACCCATGGTTGGCCCCCAGATGAATGGCATCCAGGGATTCCGTCACAGAACCGATCTGATTGACCTTGATGAGAATCGCGTTGGCCACCCCCATTTGAATTCCCTGCTGCAACCGCTGCACATTGGTCACAAAAAGGTCGTCGCCCACCAGTTGCACGCGGTCACCAATCGTGTCGGTCAGCGCCTTCCAGCCCTGCCAATCATCCTCGTCACAGCCGTCCTCAATGCTCACGATCGGAAACTCGCTGCATAGATCCCGCAGAAGTCCCACCATCTGATCCGAGGGCAAGGACTCCCCCGCCACCTGGTAGGTTTGGCTTTCCTTGTCGAAAAACTCACTGGCTGCGCAGTCCAGCCCCAGCACCACATCCTCGCCCGGCCGGTACCCCGCAGCTTCAATGGCGCGCATGCACATCTGAAGCGCCGCACGGTTGTCTGTGAGGCGCGGGGCAAAACCACCCTCGTCACCCACAGACGTGGAATAGCCCTCGTCACTGAGGATCTTCTTGAGCGCGTGGAAAACCTCTGCACCCGCCCGAGCGGCTTCCCGAAAGGAAGCGACCCCCACCGGAAGTACCATGAACTCCTGGAACTCAAGTCCATTGTTCGCATGGGCACCGCCATTAAGAATGTTCATCATGGGGGTGGGAAGCACCCGTGCCTGGGAACCACCAAGGTACCGCCACAGGGGAAGGCCCAGGCTTTCCGCGGCCGCCCGGGCGCACGCCATGGAAACCCCCAGAATCGCGTTGGCGCCCAGTTCGGACTTGGTGTCCGTACCGTCCAGATCCAACATGGTCCGATCCACCGTCCACTGATCCAAGGCGTCCAAACCCGCCACCGCCGGCATGATCCGCTCGGTCACATGCTGCACGGCACGCATCACCCCGCGGCCCAGGTATCTGGAAGCGTCCCCGTCCCGAAGCTCCAGGGCCTCGTGCACACCTGTGGATGCGCCGGAGGGCACCATGGCACGGCCAAGGGAGCCACCGTCCAGGCCCACTTCCACCTCCACGGTGGGGTTTCCCCGCGAATCCAATACTTCCCGTGCAAACACCTTCTCAATACGCGTCATGGCAGCGCTGACTTAGCAGGCCGACCCACACACGCCACCTTTGCCGGTCGCCGCAACACCGATTGACGGCATCCGCACCCCTGGCATCAGGCCCCCCTTTTCTTCCCATCTGGAGTTGCTACCGTGGGTGCTCCTACGGGCCTTTTATGTTTTCCACCCTTTTTACCGCAGCACTCCATATTCAACTCACCATCCCCTGGTTCCGTGCAGAACCCTGGGAAATTCCCATCCCAGGAATCGGCACACTCCCCATTCAGCCCTTCGGCGTGCTGGTAGCCACCGGTGTGTTGCTGGGCGCCCGGGTCGCCGAGGTCTGGGGCAAACACAACGGCATCGCGCCCGAGGTGGTGTCTGACCTCATTGGGCACGTGATGATCGTGGCATTTCTCTGCGCCTATTTTCTCAATGCGGTCTTCTACCACCCGGAAAGGGTCGCAAAAATCATCGAGGATCCGGGCATGTTGCTCACCCGTGAGGGCTACCTGGGCCTGTCCTCCTACGGCGGATTCCTGGGCGCCACCCTGGGTCTGTTGATTTGGAAATGGCGCCGCAAGCACTCCATGATGGTGGTGGGCGACGGGCTGGTGTTCGCCTTTCCCTTTGGTTGGCTTTTTGGTCGCACAGGATGTTTTGTCACCCACGACCACCCCGGAACCCCCACTTCCTTCTTTCTCGGGGTGGAAGAATACCGGGTGGGCATGCCCCCCTTTGTAACCCGCCACGACCTGGGCCTCTACGAAGTGATCTGGTGCGCGGCGACCATCGCAATTCTCCTATTGCTCGCAAAAAAACGTCGCAAGGCAGGCTTCTACATCGGCCTTGTGCCCATGATGTACGCGCCCATCCGGTTCTTTCTGGATTTCCTACGGGCCGTACCGGCAGACGGCGGCGACGTTCGTTACGGCGGGCTCACACCAGGCCAGTGGGGCTCCATTGCCCTCTTCCTCACGGGGCTCGCAGTGTTCATTGTCCACCGTCGGCTCGATTTTCCCGTGGACAAGGAAATCGCCCTGGAGACCCCTTCCCACCCCAGCCCCAAAAAGCCAGGATCGAAAAAGCCCGGTAAAAAGCGGTCCTGAGCCAAAGGGCAGTTCCAGGAACGGCGCAAACGCCCTATCCTCACCCATGTGTTTCGCCACGGGTTTCGAAGGTTGTATTGCAGCGTCTCCCGTCACGTCTCCCGGGAGCTTGGCGTGGCCCTGGCGCTTGCTGCCGCCGCCCATGCCGTGGCCATCGGGCAGATCAACCCCCGAAAGGGCGACATCTCTACCCCGTTTAGACACGACCTCGCCCTGATACCCGAACCCCAAGACACCCGCTGGATGTCCCTCGAAGGGCCCAAGGAACGGGCCTACGCGAGCCAGAACACCCCCAGCCTGGCACCCCAGGACCACCCGAAGGACCCACCCGAACATCAGGGTGTTCTCAGGGGAGCACCCCGGGGCAATATCCACGCGCTCCGTTCATCCCTGCGCGCGCGGCTCCACCAACCCGGACCTCGCAACGTCTCCCGCTGGCCCCAAAAAGGCGTGTCAGGGGCCCACACCGTTCACACCGTCACCCCTCCCAGGGCGGCCCCCAACCCATCTCCCAGCCCACCCACTGTGCAACCCCCCAGTGGAAACGACCCCATCCACCTTCCTCCCGAAAACCCAACACAACCCCCACCCCCCCAACGAACGGCCCAGGCACTCCCCTCTTCCCTGCACATGGCACCCGCGCCCGCAGAAAGCTCGAGTGCCCATCCCCCTGGAACCCCCGAGGGCCTGAGTGACGTCAACCGCACCCACCCCAAATACCTACGTTGGTTCACCCAGGTTCAACGCTCCGTGGAACAACAGCTAACGTTTCCAAGGGCCCGTCGGTTGGCGCTGGACCAGGGCGCCGGGCTCCACACATTCGTTTTGGACCGCCGGGGACGGCTGCAAGGCGCCCCGGTACTCCTGCGAACGAGCGGGTTTGCGGACTTCGATACCACTGCACGCCAGGCCATCGAACAGGCCGCCCCCTTTCCGCCCATACCCAAGGGCATCGGAGCCCAACAGACCGTGCGTCTGGAGATGATCGTGGAACACGCCAACCCCATGATGTAATTCTGCTAATTATCTGCGCGGTAGAATTCAAATTTCACACGAAGCCCACGAAAACCCAGGAAAAGCCCAAATCTCCTCGATCCACGCTGCGGGAACCATCAGGACTACAGACGCGGCACGTCAGTCTCAAGGGCCCAAGGGCCCATGGACGTCCCCATGAGGTGCACGGCCCCGAGAGTGTGGACATCCACCTGCAGCCACTGGCGCAACCCGTTCACCAGGGTCCCTTCGGCCGATCCCCTCACTTCTCCACCCGTGCCGCCCAGCAATCGTCTTCCCACAACGCTCAAGCCCAACGCCGATCCAGACAGGGCCCCACCCAAAAGGGAATTCGACACCTGGGGAACCACCGTCACGGGCGAATCCATGGGAAGGTCGGCCAACTCACGCGCCCGATTCACCGCCGAAAGAAACCCACCCAGGCGGTCCACCAAACCGACCGATTGTGCCCTGTCACCTGACCACACGCGCCCACCACCCAGTTCGGCCACGTCCTGACGAGCCATGCCACGACCCTGCTCGATCCGCTGTAAAAACAAACCGTACAGAACGCGCATTTTGTCAGCCAACATGGCCCGTTCTTCCGGGGTAAACGCACGCCACCCCGATCGAACATCCGACCGTGGTGTGGTGCGCACGGTCTCCACCCCGAGGCCCATCTTTTCGGCAAGCCCACTCATCTCCAACTTGCCA
The DNA here is from genome assembly GCA_030427835.1 of Polyangia bacterium. Lineage (GTDB taxonomy): Bacteria > Myxococcota_A > Polyangia > Polyangiales > JAUICN01 > JAUICN01. The sequence goes on from JAUICN010000003.1 coordinate 280,093, forward strand.
AAGAAAATGCCAATGGAGCCCGTCACGGTGGACGGCAGCGCCCAAATCTCCTGGGCCGCAGCCGCCACGTAGTAGCCACCACTTGCGGCCACCGCACCCATGGATGCCACCACGGGTTTCACCTTGCGCACCCGCATGACCGCCCTCCAAATTTGATCCGACGCCAACGCAGACCCCCCTGGGGAATCCACTCGGAGCACCACCGCCGACACCCAGGGATCCTTCTGTGCACGCTCCAGAGCTCGAACCACCGAATGGCTACCCGAGGTGTGAATCCCAAGCGCAGGACTGTCACGGCCCTCCCCGTCCTCAATCTGACCGTCCACCATCACCACTTCTACCCTCGGGCGTGGCCCCCAATCCCAGGTGGAAACCCCCGGCACCCACGTCGTCACCTGGGCACGTTCCCCATGCACCTCCTGCACCTTCTCCGAGTACATTCGGCCATCCACGTAGTCGTCCACCAACCCCGCATCCATCGCTTCCACTGCAGTGAGAGGGCCCGTGGTCGCAAGTCCGTGCAGCACGCCCGCGGACAACGAACGATCCTCGGCCACATCCTGTATGAGTCGCCCATGCACGTCCCCAAGCAACACCTCCCGCTGCAAGCGAGAAGGGGCCGACGCCTGCCTGCGAGCCAGGGCCTCCGGCGCGGATTTAAAGTCCCCAATACGAACAAAATCAGCCCGTACACCCAATCGACCCAGGGTATCCCCAAACATCAATGACTGGCTGGCCGTGCCGTTCCAAAGCACACCCCCAGCCGGGTCCACCCACACCCCGCGGGCCCCCGCACAGGCGTAATACTCGGACTCGCCTGGCACTTCCAGTACGCAGTACACGGCCTTTCCATCCCGTTCCATGGCCTGCACCCATTGGCGAATTTCCTGGGCGTGTGCCTTGCCAAACCCTGCCCCATCCGGGCGCAACACCACGCCCGCCACCCCTGGGTGCCGTCGCATGGACTCCAGGTACATCAGGCGTTCCACCTGGCCACGCCCGCCACTCCCGGAAAGCGCAACCTCAAGCAACACAGACGGGCTCTGATCGTCGCCAGCAACATAGTCGCCAGCAACACCGGTGGCGACATCTTCGGAAGTACGGCTCCCTTCCCGTTCCGGATCCAACTGCCCAGGCGTCACCCGCCATCGAGAGGACACGTCCACTGAGACAAACTCGGCCATGTGATCCAAGAACTCGCCACCCTCCGGGTGCGACACCCCGTAGGCGCCTCCCTGCACAGAGGCGTAGGGCATATCCCACCGCAACCCCAGGTAAGCCGCCCAACGGGTCACGCCCGAAAGATCGGTCCAGTCGCCTCCGGCCACCAGCATGCCCCAGTCCGTGAGTGCAACCGCCACCCGCCCCCGGGCCACGAGCGCACCGGCACCCTCCACGCCCCCCACGGTTTCCAACATGCATCGCGCACAACCCCGGGGCCTCCAGGCCACACCACCCACAAAACGGGATTCAAACCCCTGCACGCCAAACCGCACGAGCGAAGAAACATCCTGGGCCGCCAAAAGAAACGCCCATTGATTGGACGGGCGAAGGGAGAGGGAAAAGTCCGCCGAGGTCCCTCGCAAACGCCCCGGGTCCACAATGCGATGCCGCCGCAGGGACAACCCCAGCCCCACCTGATCCGAAGGTGCCACACCAAAGGCCGTTTGAATCATGGCACGGCGCCCACCCACCACGTCCACATGGTCAAAGGACGCCCCAAACGCAAACCCAGATTCCGAAGCAAGCTGCAACCGCACCGCATCACCGGACACCACGGAAGGCAATTGACCGTCCACCCCGGAAACGTCGCCCACATGTTGGTACTGAAGATGGGCACCGGAATCAAACCCCATGGCAGCGGGGTTGCTCTCCACCGCAGCGGCACCCAGTGGCACCACGGTCGACGCCTGGGGCCCATACACGCCACCGGTCTGTGGGCGTACCTGGGCCAAGGCCGGATCGCCCCCCAATAGGCACACAAACAGGCACACACGCATGAGCACAGAGCCGACGGCGCCAACCGGCGTATTTAGATTCAAACCTTGCACCCAAACGGTGTAGCAGGGCGCCCCTAACAAACCACAGCGAATTCCCTACCGTCGAAAGATGTCAGGGATCTTCAGGTCACCACTGCCCGGCAACCGCTCCCTGGAGGGTGCCGGTGCCCTACCATCACTCCCCGTGTCACGGGATCGGCCAGAAGCGGACGCAGAAGGCGTTCCCGCAGAACGGGAGGGGCGCGACAAGTTCATTTCAATGGCCATGGCCTGATTGGGAATCAACTCACGCATGGCATGGGCCCGGCCCCGTTTGGCCGAAACTCGAATCAACTTCCCAAGCTCCGAATCAAATGCACAGGGTGTGGGCTCGCACACCACACCCCGGCCCTCCACCGAAACCGAGGCACCCCGGGGCTGGGTATCCACCTGGAGCGACACCTTCGGCGTGAGCTCAGAACCATCATCGGTGGGCCCTTCGTCCGATTCCTCTGCCACAGCCCCCTTGGACGCAGTGGCCTCTCCAGATTCTTCAGTTTCTTCATCGGGACTCTGGGCCCCCACACCTGCAGGTCCTGACTCGCTTCTTGATTCACGACTCGAACCATCGCCCTCCACGGATGCCACCCGAGTTCCACCCGCCATCAGTTGCCAACCGACAATGCCGGCCCCCAACAACAGCACCGCAAGCGCACCCATCCAAACCGTGCGCTTACCCTTCCCACCGGCTGAATCCCGGGTCGGGAACTCCCCTGAATCCACCGTCTCCGCTTCCATCAGCCGGGGACCACGTTTCAAGGCCTTCACCGGCTCCCCGTACCCAATGACCGTACTGTCACCCATGTGGAAGGAACCCGTGAGGTCCATGGCCATGGAAATGGCTTGGGCCATATCTTCCATACTCTCGAAACGTTCGTCCGGATCCTTCGAAAGCCCCCGTTGGATCACATCTTCCAACTCCGCCGGGCAATCCACGTCCGCGTTCAACTCCACCAGCGACGGAGGCACATTGAACATATGCTGGGTGAGAATCCCCATGAACGTATCACCCACGAACGGAACACGACCGCAAAGCATCTCAAACAGGATCACCGCACAGGCGTACACGTCCACCCGGTGGTCCAACTCCTTACCGGCAGCCTGTTCCGGAGACATGTATTCGGGCGTTCCAAAAATCATGCCCGTCTTGGTCAGCTTGCGCCCGTCCCCGGTGCCGTCCTCATCGCTCATCTTGGCGATCCCAAAATCCACGATCTTCACAAAGTCATCCTGATCGCCACGGCTTACCAGAAAGACATTCTCAGGCTTCATATCCCGGTGCACGATCCCCTTGGCGTGGGCCGCGCCCAGTGCCCTGCAACACTGGAGCAACAACGACACCGCACGGCGGCTATCCAGGGTCTTCTCCCGGGACAGCAAACCGGCCAAATCCTCCCCCTCCAAAAACTCCATCACAAAGTAGCTCTGGCCGGTGGGGGTTTCCCCAAAGTCAGAAATGTCCACAATGTGTTCGTGACCAATACGGGAGGCACTCTTGGCCTCCTGCCGAAACCGTGCGACCACCTCCGGCCGGTTGGAAAAATCGTCACGCAACACCTTCAGCGCCACGCGTTTTTCAATCACCACATGGAGAGCTTCGTACACAATGCCCATGCCACCTTCACCGATCTTGCCGATGATACGGTAGCGATCCCCCAGCGTTAGACCCACCAACGGGTCGCCTGGCGCGGGCGCATCCGTAGACATCTGGGACAGACTGCTAAGTCGGGACCCATCAAGCGGGCAAAAGGTTTCCGAGCCGGAATAATCGGCCTTACACGTGGGGCAGGCCTTCATGGAGCAACAATCATTAGGGTCTCCTACACTATCACCCCGGCGATTCATGGGTCAACGAATCCAACACCCCCACAAACCCGCGTAAAACTGGGATTCTTAGCCACCATTCTTTGACATCAGCGCCCAAGGGCCAATACCTCTACCCCATGGGCCATATCCGACAGCTGGAGGATCACCTCGTCGATCAAATCGCCGCGGGTGAAGTCATCGAACGCCCTGCGAGCGTCATCAAGGAACTGCTCGAAAATGCTGTGGATGCCGGAGCCACGGAAATCCACATCGACATCCACGGGGCGGGGCTCGAACGCATCCGCGTCACCGACAACGGCCAGGGCATGGACCCGGACGACGCAAACCTCTGCCTACAACGGCACGCCACAAGCAAACTTCGTCACATCGAGGATCTGGACCGCATGGAAACCCTGGGCTTCCGGGGAGAGGCCCTGCCCTCCATCGCCTCCATCAGTCAACTCACCCTGCAGACTCGCCCCCACGACCGCCCTGAAGGCGTGCAAATGCACCAGGGGGGGCACTCCCAGCCCTTTGGCATGGCGCCGGGCACCACCATTGAGGTGAGTGACCTCTTTCACAACGTGCCCGCCCGCCGAAAGTTCCTGAAATCCCGATCCACCGAAGTGGGCCATATCAACGACGAATGCCTGCGCCTCGCCCTGGCCCATCCCCGCATTCGGGTGTCCTGGCGGCATGACGACAAGCGGCCCACCACCTTGCCGCCAGCAGGGTCCGTACGCGAACGTACCCAGATGGCCCTCAATAGCCCGCCACTCCTGCACGTAGATCACACCGAACGGGGCATCCGGGTTCTTGCGGCCCTTTCCCAACCGGATGACAGCCGCGGCGCCGCCAACCAACTGTACCTGTACGTGAACGGAAGGGCCGTTCGGGATCGCGCCCTGGCCCAGGCCGTGTGCCTTGGCTACCAACCCCTGCTCCCCCAGGGCCGCTACCCACGGGGCGTGGTGCACCTGGAACTCAACCCAGACGAACTCGACGTCAACGTACACCCACGAAAAACCCTGGTGCGATTCGCCCGCCCGCGGGAGGTTTCCAACGCCATTCGCGCCGGCGTCCATCAAGCCCTACGAGCGACAGGGCAAAACAATCTGCCCCCAAACGAACAGGACCCTTCGTTCAAAAAACGATCGGACCGCCCGTCCATACGCTACCCCCTTCCCCCGGGATCCCTGTTCTCACCAGACGCCAATACCCTTGCCGCACCCCGGCTGCCCACGGCCCTAGGGGTTGGGGGCCCACCCGAAGCACGGCACAGCCAGGCACGGGAAGAAACTCCCCCCTCCTACGGGGCCACACATTCCCCGTCGCCCGTTCAGCTCCTGGGCCAATCCACCCACGGCCACCTCATGTACCAAACCCCCACCCACGTGCGTGTGGTGGACCTGCCCGCCTGCCGTGCTGTTCTGCTGCATCGGGAGTTGACCCTATCCCACGAAGGCCGTCCCATGGCCCCCAAAGAACTCGTATTTCCGGTTCGCCTGGAACTCAACAACAGGCGACCCTGGCTTGAGTACACCCTGCACCCCTCCGTGGCATCCCTGGGAATCGCCCTGAGTGATCTTGGTGGGGGAGCGTCCGTCCTACGTACCATTCCGGAGCCTCTCCCACGATCCCTCGCTCCCCTGCTCGGTGAAGTCCTCGCTGCGGCCACCACACACAACGTCAAAGACGGCCCGTCCTTGCGCACCGCCCTGCTGCAGGAACTGGAGCATGCCCTTCCCCAGGCCTACCGCCACGACCTACCCCGCCCGCACACCACCACGACAGCAGCCCTAGGAGAAACACCCTCCCTGGCGCAACACATCGAACAGATAGAAACCGCACTCACGAACGGACTGGACTTGCAGCAAGCCCTGTTGCTGAACTGGTCCTCGGAACTGGCCCATTGAGTGCCCCGCCTACCGCTCATCGTCATCACCGGGCCCACCGGTTCCGGCAAATCCCAACTGGCCTACGACCTCGCCCGCGCGACCAGGGCGCGATCCCCACAGAACGGCAACGCTCCCGTTGAAATCATCGGTGCGGACAGCATCCAAATCTACAAACACCTGGACGTGGGCTCGGCCAAACCCTCCCTAGAAGAACGTCAGGAGTTCCCCCACCACTGGGTCGACGTGCTCGAACCCACCGAAAGCTGGAGTGCGCCTCAATATGCGGCCGGTGTGGATCAAACCCTCCAGGAAATGCAACGCGGCGCTAGGGAAAGTCACCCCACGGTTCCCATTGTGGTTGGAGGGTCCGGCCTCTGGTTGCGAGCCCTGCTTCGCGGTCTTCTTCCACTGCCAGAAATCGACCCCACCCTACGGCAGGAGTTGGAAGCTCGCGTCCAAGCCCAGGGGAGTGAAACCCTACACCGGGAGCTGCAACAAAGGGACCCAGACTCCGCCAGGGCCATTCACGCCAACGACAGTTTGCGCATCGTGCGGGCCCTGGAAATTCTCCATGCAACCGGCACGCCCGCAAGCGTGCTCCGTGCGCAACATGCCCTCGGCCAACCACGGTACGCAGCCCAGATCGTGGTGGTATCGCCTCCCTGGAACACCCTGCGCAACTCCATTGCACAACGGGTCGACCGAATGCTGGCCCAGGGATGGGTGCAGGAAATCCAGCACCTCGTGGAACGCTTTGGGCATGAGATACCGCCCCTCAAGAGCGTCGGGTACAGGCAGTTGCTTCCCCACGTTCTGGCGCAGGAACCCCTGGACACCTGCCGCACCGCCGCCATCAAAGCCACCCAGACCTACGCCAAACAACAACGGAATTGGTGGCGCGAAGACAACACCGTCACCCATCGCTACGATCCCAGCCGTGGATGGCCTGCCCACCCTGCGCCCGAAGAAAACCCTGCTCCCGCTGAAAACCCCGCAACCCCACTCATCGACTCCCTACTGAAGCAACACACGACCCTATCGGCGATTCCCCTCCCTCAATCGATCCCGTAGGGTCGTCCTTGCCATCCCAAGCGACCGTGCCGCCGCCGACATGTTGCCATCGTGCCTTTCCAGCACCGCCCTCAGATAGACGGGATCGTCCCTGCCCTCCACTCCCACATGCTTTCCAGAAAGCATGGCCATGGCGTCCCGGGTCTCCGCCTCCCCCAGGCAGGGCCCCGCAGATCGCGCCGCCGCCAACCACACCACGTTGCGCAGCTCCCGAACGTTGCCAGGCCACGTATGTCCCTTAAGTAACGTCAGCACGTTCTCTTCCGCCCTCTTGCGACCCACCTCTTCCTGGGCATCCTGAAGAAAACGGCTCACCAGGGGCTCGATCTCCTCGGGGCGTTCGCGCAGCGGCGGCAGGGTCAACACAAGCCGAGCCAACCGGTAGTAGAGATCTTGCCGAAACTTTCCTTCCGCCACCAAACGGCGCAGATCTCGATGGGTCGCGCAGACAAGTTTCACCCGAACCGTACGGTCCACTTCCGATCCCACCCTACGGACCTGCCAGGTCTCAAGCACACGCAAGAGGCGGCTTTGCAAGTCCATGGGCAGCTCGCCAATCTCATCAAGAAAAAGCGTACCCCCGTCCGCCTGCTCAAACACCCCACGCCGGGCCTGGGCGGCACCCGTAAACGCGCCCTTTTCATGACCAAACAGTTCGCTCTCGATCAACGTCGCAGGCATGCCACCCGCGTTCACCGCCACGAACGGAGCCTGAACTCCGCGACCCGATCCCTGCTGCAACCCGGGTTGCTGAGCTTTCTGACCCCGACGATGAATTTCCCTGGCCACCACCTCCTTGCCCGTACCGCTCTCCCCCAAAAGCAACAGGGGCCAACTCAGACGAGCATATCGATCCATCCACCCGGACACCGTCACCATGGCCGGGGAAACAAATACGGGACCCAACACCGTTTCCCCCGCCCCATGACCGTCGCCCGACCCTCCCGATCGGTCCACCCGTTGCACCCGCAGGGTGGTGCGCCCCACGGCAATACGTGTGCCGTCCGACACCCGAGCCCGTTGAACCTGCAGCCCATCCACCCAGGTGCCGTTGCGACTGTTCAAATCACGTACAAAAAGACCCGCCGACGTGGGCTCAAAACGACAGTGTTCCCCACTGACAGACCGATCCGCCAGTACCAGTTCATTGTGTGTAGCACTCCCCACACGGGCCGGCGCCTGCTCCAACCGTAGGCGCCGGGCATCGGGCCCATCCCCCACCCACACCACGTAGCGTTCCGAATTTCCCTGGATACCACCCGGATCCAGCCCCTCCGTGTGGGGCTCCTCCCGGGTCCGGCTCTCCCGCACAAAATGCATTCCATTGCCAAGGGGCACCGAAACTCCGTAGGGCACCGGCACCTCCCTCAACCGCCCCGGTTGGGATACCGGAAATCCCACAAGAGACCCCCGACAAGGTCGAAGAAACCAGGCCCGGTCCACCCCAAGGGAAGCAGGAAGCACCAAATCGCACCCCGCCACACGGCCAAGCTCAAGCCCGGTCGCCCCCACAGGGTACTCGCCCAACACCTCCGCCCTTCGGCGGATCACCAACACGTCGTAGTTTGTCATCGTCCGGTTATCGGACAGACACCCTCCCAGTTGCGTCCCATTTGCAGTTGCGTGGTTAGGGTTACTGACTAGGGTGCGACCGGACCCAGCGGAGGACCCAGCGGAGAACCCAGCGGAGAACCCCTATTCCATGACCCGATCCACCCCCCTCATCGAAGAACACCGCCGTCTGGGCGCAAAACTGGTTCCCTTCGCGGGTTGGTCCATGCCCCTACAATACTCGGGTATCGTGGATGAACACCATGCCGTCCGTCAGCACGCCGGGCTCTTTGACGCCAGCCATATGGGCGAACTGGAAATCCATGGCCCCGGCGCTGAAACCTGCGTGGACGAACTGGTCACCAGCCGCATCTCCCCCGTGGTCCAGGACACCGAAAACGAAAAGATTCGACCCGGCCTTCCTGTAGGAAAAGGGCGGTACACCGTCGCCTGCAACACCCAGGGCGGCATCCTCGATGATCTACTGGTCTACCGACTCGCCCAGGAGCGCTTCCTCGTGGTGTGCAACGCTTCCAACCACGAAAAAATCCAGGCCCACCTCACCCAACACGTGGCCCAGTACAGCAACGCCACCCTCACCGACCGCAGCGACGAACTGAGCCTCATCGCCCTACAGGGCCCGGCCGCCAGTTCCATTCTCTCCCGGATCACCCCGGCCGCACCCACCACCCCCTTTCACATCCAACAGGCCCCCGACCTGGGTGAAGAAACCCTCGTGGCCCGCACCGGCTACACCGGAGAGGACGGGTTTGAGATCTTTTGCCGCAACACCGATGCCGTCCCCCTGTGGCAGAAGATCATGCAGGCGGGCAAGGAGTTGGGCATTCAACCCGCAGGGCTCGGAGCCCGAGATACCCTGCGGCTCGAGGCACGTCTGTCCCTCTACGGAAACGAACTCACCGAGCAAACCAACCCCCTGGAAGCCGGCCTCGGTTGGGTCGTCCACCTGCACAAGCCCGCCTTTGTGGGGCTGGACGCCCTGCGAAAAATCAAGGCAAGCATGACCCAGCCCTCCCAATCCACACGAACGTTGGTGGGCTTTGAAATGACCGACCGCAACATTGCCCGCCATGGTCACGTCGTGGTGAACGCCCAGGGCCTAGAAGTGGGCGAAATCACCAGCGGCGCCCCTTCGCCCACCCTGGGCCGTGCCATCGGCCTTGCCTACGTGCCCTCCGAGTGGAAAGAAGTCGGCACCGCCTTTCAAATCAAGATCCGGCACAAGGTGGGAACCGCACGCGTGTGCGCCACCCCATTCTACAAACGCCCCGCCACCCTAGGGACCCCCTAGGCTCCCCATCGAGAACCCCAACCACGAGAAAGCAGCATGGCCAACTACCCCAATGAAAACCTCTACACCCGTGACCACGAATGGGCCCGGGAGGAAAACGGCCTCGTACGGGTGGGCATCACCGCCTATGCGGTGGAACAACTGGGCGATGTGACCCTGGTGGACCTCCCAGCCGCAGGCACCGACGTGAAGGCCCACGACCGCTTTGGTGACGTGGAATCCGTCAAAACCGTAAGCGAGCTCTTCGCCCCCATCTCCGGCGAAATCGTGGAAGTCAACGACGCGTTGGAATCCAGCCCCGAACTCATCAACGAAGCTCCCTACGACACCGGTTGGCTCATCGTGGTGCGCCCGTCCGACCCTTCCGAGCTCAAACAGCTCATGGCCCCCGCTGCCTACGAAGAACACGTGGGCTCCCTGGACGGTTAGTTTCCCCCATCAGTCAGGTCTGTACCCGCCATGCGCTACCTCCCCCATACCGACGAAGAAATCGCAGCCATGTGTGCCGTCATCGGCACCCCCAACGTGGACGCCCTATTCGACAGCATTCCCGACCCGGTCCGACGCACCACGCCGCTCGACGTGGAGCCCGCCCTCGACGAGGTCAGCCTCATGGGGCACCTCAAGGATCTTGCCCACCGCAACGGTGCGGACAGCAACGGCGTCAACAGCAACCGGAGCTTCCTCGGCTACGGGTTCTACGACCACCACATCCCGCCCGCCGTGGATCAGTTGCTATTAAGAAGCGAGTTCTACACCGCCTACACGCCCTACCAGCCCGAGGTGGCCCAGGGAACGTTGCAGGCCATTTTTGAGTTCCAGACGGTGGTTTCCGAACTTCTCGGCCTCCCCGTCGCCAACGCCTCCATGTACGACGGCGCCAGCGGCCTGGCGGAAGCCCTGCTCATGGCCCGACGCATACAAAAACTGAAACGCCCCCGAATCCTGTTGAGCGAAGGCCTTCACCCCCACTACCGGGACGTGGCAAAAACCTACCTTTCCCGCCAGTCCAACTGCCAGATCGAATGGATCCCCCTGAACAGTGAGGGCACAACAGATCTGGGCGCGCTGCAAAAGGCACTCGGTCCCGACGTATCCTCGGTGGCCCTTGGTTATCCCAATTACCTGGGCAGCGTAGAACCCCTCGAGGCGGTCTGTCAGGCCTGCAACGCCCACGATGTCATGGTCATTTCCGCCACCTCGGAACCCTATGCCCTGGCCCTACTGAAATCCCCAGGCGCCTGCGGCGTGGACATTGCCGTGGGCGAGGGGCAGGCCCTGGCCATCTCCCCTAGCTTTGGTGGCCCGGGTGTGGGCCTCTTTGCCGCAAAAACCGAATACCTGCGCCAACTGCCCGGCCGCCTCGTGGGTGCCACCCAGGACACCCGGGGGAACACAGGTTACGTACTGACCCTGTCCACCCGGGAACAACACATTCGCCGCGAACGGGCCACCTCCAATATCTGCACCAACCACGGACTTATCGCCCTTTCCATGGTCATTCGCACCACCATGCTTGGCAAAACAGGCTTCCAGAAAACCGCCCAGCTCTGCCTCAACAAGGCCCAGTATCTCAAAACCAACATCGCAGAACTGGAGGGTTTCCAGGTACCGTTCGGCGCGCCCACGTTCAACGAGTTTGCGGTCACCTGCGACCGTCCCCTGGACACACTCACTCGAGCCACCCGGGAACAGGGATTCCAGGCAGGGTTTCCCACAAAAAGCCCCGACGGGAAAGACCTGTTGCTGCTCGCGGTGACCGAAAAACACACCCGCCAGGACCTGGACGACCTCACCCGGGCCCTCGCAGCCGCCCGCGACACAACGACCTAGGGTCCGAAAGACGGGCGCCGAAGCGAACTCCGCAAGGAGGCGTTCGAGGCAGGCACATGGCCGCTCACATTGAATTGCCCACAGGCTCAGCTATCCATCCCAACCATGGGCAACCAGTCCGAACACCGCACCACCGTTGAGCTTGAAGACCGCAACCGAAGAGCCTTGCTCGGAGGTGGCGAAGCACGGGTCGCCCGCCAACACGAGGCGGGTAAAAAAACAGCCCGAGAACGCATTGAGCTACTGGTGGACCCAGGATCCTTTGTGGAGATGGACCGCCTGGTGACCCACCGCTGCACAGACTTCGGCATGGGAGAGCAAAAAATCCCGGGCGACGGCGTGGTCACGGGCTACGGAAAAGTGGAGGGGCGCCAAATCTTTCTCTTTGCCCAGGACTTCACGGTCTTCGGTGGATCCCTAAGCGCCTCCTACGCCAAGAAAATTTGCAAAATCATGGATCTGGCCATCAAGGTCGGAGCCCCCGTCGTCGGCCTCAATGACTCCGGAGGGGCTCGCATCCAGGAGGGTGTGGAATCCCTTGCGGGATACGCCGATATCTTCCTGCGCAACACCATGGCCTCCGGCGTGGTACCCCAAATCAGCGCCATCATGGGCCCCTGCGCCGGGGGAGCCGTCTACAGCCCGGCCATCACCGACCTCATTTTCATGGTGGAGCAATCCTCCTACATGTTCATCACCGGCCCTGAGGTCATCCGCACGGTCACCCATGAGGAAGTCACCAAGGAAGACCTGGGCGGAGCCCGATCCCACAATACCCGCAGCGGCGTCGCCCATTTCTCAGTGGAATCCGACGAACAGTGCCTGCAACAGATCCGGACACTGCTGAAGTACCTGCCCTCCAACAACCAGGAGGATCCCCCCACGGCCCCCTGCAGCCAACCCGTGGACGCCGAAGATCCAGAACTGGACGACCTCGTTCCCCACGACCCCATGAAACCCTACGACATCCGCGCCCTCATCGGCCGGGTGATCGACCAGGATTCTTTTTTTGAAGTCCACCAACACTACGCCCCCAACATTGTCGTGGGCTTTGCCCATATGGGGGGCCGTTCGGTCGGAATTGTGGCCAACCAACCCATGGTGCTGGCAGGCTGCCTCGACCTCAACGCCTCGGTGAAAGCCGCACGCTTCGTACGTTTCTGCGATTGCTTCAACATCCCCATCGTCACCTTCGTGGACGTGCCAGGCTTCTTGCCCGGCACCGATCAGGAATACCGCGGCATCATTCGCCATGGTGCCAAACTGTTGTACGCCTACTGCGAAGCCACCGTGCCTAAAATCACCATCATCGCGCGCAAGGCCTATGGCGGTGCCTACGATGTCATGAGCTCCAAGCACATTCGTGGCGACGTGAGCCTTGCCTACCCCACCGCTGAAATTGCGGTCATGGGCCCCGAGGGCGCCGTGAATATCGTGTACCGAAAAGAGATCGAAGCAGCAGAGGATCAGGAGGCCGCACGCAAACAATTCATCGACGAATACCGCCGCACCTTCGCAAACCCGTTTAAGGCCGCCGAACTCGGCTTTGTGGATGAAGTCATCCAGCCACGCATGACACGCAAACGCATCTGCCGTGCCCTCGACATGCTGAAAAACAAGCGGGACACCAACCCTCCCCGCAAGCACGGAAACCTGCCCCTGTAGCAGGTAGCCCACCCCACTCAAACACCCCGTGTCCGACGCCACACACACCTCCCCCGCCACAGAATCCTCGGACAGCGATCCATTGGTGGGCCGGGTGCTGGCGGACCGATACCGCGTTCTACGTGTCCTCGGCGAAGGTGGAATGGGCCGCGTGTATTTAGCGGAGCAAAAAATGGGCACGGCCTCCCGGCAGGTGGCCATCAAGACCCTCCATCCGGATCTCACCAAGGATCCGGAACTCACCGCGCGATTCTACCGCGAGAGCGAAACGGTCATCGCGCTCAAGCACCCCAACACCATTCACTTCTACGACTTCGGCGAACTGGAGGACCACACCCTCTACATCGTCATGGAATACATTGATGGCACGCCGCTCGCCGACGTGCTCGAGCAGGGCCCCATGGCCCTGGAGCGCATCGATCGGCTGCTGATCCAGATCACCGGTTCCCTCCAGGAAGCCCACCAACTCGGCATCATCCACAGGGATCTCAAGCCCGACAACATCCTCCTGTCGGAACGGGCCGGCCACCAGGACTTTGCCAAGGTCCTGGACTTTGGCATTGCAAAGAAAAGTGGCCCCGACGACATGCAGACCTCCAAGCTTACCCAGAAGGGAACCGTGCTTGGAACCCCCCCCTACATGAGCCCGGAGCAGTTCAGCGGCCTCGAGCTCGACCCAGGATCGGACATCTACTCCCTCGGCGTCATGGTCTACGAGATGCTCACCGGGCGGCTGCCCTTTGAGGCCAACACACCCTGGGAATGGGCCACACGCCACCTCACGGCAGATCCCGATCCACTACCGGAATCCGTTCCTGCCACAAAGGCCCAGTCGGTCATGCGCGCCCTGGCAAAGGAGCGCACGGATCGACCAGAGTCCGTGGTGGACTTCATGCGTGAGTTCACGGGCCACGAGGACCCCCAACAGGCCTGGACCTGGACCACCACCCCAAACACAGAAACCAACGACACAAATACGGGAACGCCTGGGGCAAGCAACCCCTCCTGGACCGGGATCCAGGACGCCGCTTCCCCAGCCTCACACACCACATCGGTACGCCTGCCGGGCCTCCGTTCCGGATCGGGAAAACGCACCCGCGCCCTCGCCCTATTCGTCACCCTGGGTGCGCTTCTAGGAGCCACCGCCTGGTACCTCAGCAAGGATGGGGGCCAGACCCACCAAGAGCATTCCACACCTTTGCACACCACAGGGGCCCTCCCCGTTTCCGATCCCGCCACACCCAAAGCCAACGCCGAAAAAACAGCGCCTTCCACACCCGTCCCCCCATCCACCGCCCCAGTCATGCCCGAAATCGAAAACGAGGGCGAGGGCCAAGCTGTATCGGGGGCCGATGCGCCCACCCCCGTTCGAACCACACGTACGCGGCGCACCCCACGGCCCACACCCAAGCGTCCTTCCCAGGCCACCGACAACACCAGGACACAGGATCCGCCCCCACAAACCACCACCGCCGACCCCATGGAAAGGTGGGTCACTGCCGCCAACCGGGCACTGCAGCTCAACAACTTTGAAGCCGCAGCCCAGGCGCTCGCAAGCGCTGGACCCACGGGAAGATCCCATCCAGGAATCACGACCGCGCGCAACCAACTTGCCAAAAAAGGAGCACAACGGGTCGGGGGGCTCATGTTGCGCGGCGACTGCCCAGGAGCACAGGCCCTGTACCGTACCCTTGCCCTTGCAAACGCAGCCGCATTGGCACGCAGCCATTTCACGGGCGACTGGTGCCCACGGCCCTAAGCCGCTACGCGATCTAGGCTACAGGTCCATACCTTCCAGGGGATCTCCCCGCCCGTCCCAATCCCTGCTTCCCCTAGGCTCTCCCCGGTCGGATCCAGATTCATGGGGACTAGATTCGGAATCGTCGATTCCATGGGCCTCCGTATCCGGATCCAACCCAGGACGATCCTGATCCACCGCGTCCACGGCGTCTGCCGCACCACTCTGTTGTACGGATCGCCGGGCCACCGCTCCCTTCAACCGGTAGGCGACCCACTCTCCCGAGCCCCGTTCGTTGTCACCGAGCCCCCACTCGCCCCGAATCCGATCCCGCTCCCCATCACCGTGGAGCAGCTGAAAATAACCGCGTCCACGGGTTTCGTTGGGCTTACCGCGCACGAGCTCCCGTCGCTCCGTCCACCCGTACACCATCAAGTCACCGTCGACGGATCCTTGCACACGTCCTGAGCGTTCATCCTTGGAGTAGTAGCCCACCACCGAGCTACCATGCTGCTCGAGAACCAGTTCTCCGTACTGATCAGAAAACCAGGTTCCGGAATAGGTGATCCCCGCCGGCAGTGGCCTTGGGTCCACCTTCACCTTCTGGGGAGTCGACCCACACGCGCAGGCCCCGGCCAGCATCACTCCTAGAATTCCCCTGGGCAGCACGCCCTGGAAAAGATCTAGGAACACCCCCCTGGGAGTGGAAGACACCTCTCGAGCCCGTCGAATCTGACCATGCATACCCAGGCGTTTACCACATCGGCGGTCCAGTTTTTCAATCTCCCTGATTTTCATGCCCGAATGGGGACAAATCTGGTGTACATTGTTCCTCGGATCAATACCCACACCCGGGACCCATGTTTCTGTGGATCCCCATCCCCCCTTGTTATCTTTGGAGAACCGATGCCGGATCCCCAGCTAGTCATGCACGAAAAAGAGTTCCACCAAATTCAGGCGGTGGTGGATCGTCTCGTGCGAGACGCCAATGCCCAGGTCGTGTTCATCGTGGACAAGAACGGCCAACTGATCGCCGCCGCCGGTCAAAGCGACCAACTGGACACCACATCTCTCGCATCCCTCACCGCAGGCAATATCGCGGCTACCGGTGGCATTGCAAAACTGCTCCGAGAAAACGAATTCAGTACCCAGTTTCACGAGGGGGAACGCGCCAACATCCACATCCAGCTCGTGGGCAAGCGTGTCATTCTGGTCGTCATTTTTGACAACAAAACCAGTCTTGGTCTGGTTCGCCTCCGGGTAAAAAAATCCACCGAAGAACTGGACCGCGTATTTGAGGTACTCATCGCAAAATCCCAGGAACCAGGGCAACAAACACCCCTGGCGGAAATCACTGACGATGACATCGACAATTTGTTCAACGACTAACCCAACACAGCGTGACACCCATTAGGCCCATCCCATGAGTTTCATCAACTACCTCTCCCGGGAAATCAACTGCAAGATCGTCTACTACGGTCCGGGCCTGTGCGGCAAAACCACCAACCTGCAGTACATCTATTCCAAGACCAATCCCGACGCGAAGGGCAAGATGATCAGCCTCGCCACGGAAACGGAACGCACCCTGTTTTTCGATTTCCTTCCCCTTGCATTGGGCGAGATTCGTGGGTTCAAAACCCGTTTTCACCTCTACACCGTTCCAGGGCAGGTCTTCTACGACGCGAGTCGAAAGCTCATCCTCAAGGGTGTGGATGGCGTCGTGTTCGTCGCCGATTCCCAGGTCGCCCGCATGGAAGCCAACATGGAGTCCCTCGATAACCTGCGTACCAACCTGGCCGAACAGGGGTACTCCTTGGACAAGGTTCCCTTTGTCATGCAGTACAACAAACGGGACATGCCCAACATCGCGTCCATGGAAGAACTCCGATCCGTACTGAACCCCAACGGCGCGCCCGAGTTTGAGGCCATGGCCACCACCGGCACCGGCGTGTTCGACACCCTGAAGTCAGTCGCCAAGCTCGTACTCACCGAACTGAAGCGCAGCTCCGGTCAAACGGGCTAAACACCCTAACGATCTCGAGTAAAACAGCGCTCGTCCACGCCAAGCTTCTGTCGAAGGGCCCCCGTGGCACCCACAAAAGATCGCGTCTTCGGGTCATGGTACCCGCTCACCGACGCCAGATACCTATCTTGGGCCTGGTAAAACCGATTCTGGCGCAACATCCACAGTTCACGCACGTACTTGCCGACCATGGAGGCCAGGGACACCAGCACATGACGGTTGTCCGCCCCCACTTCGAAATGAACCTGACCCACCTCCGGAACCCGGTAGTGGCGTACTCCCTTTTTTGCGCGCAACAACACCATGTCCTGGGCAGACCACCGCTGCACAAACTTCGGGTAGTCCCGAATTCCCCCCACCATTCCGCAATCCGCCATCACATCATCCCCCGCTCGCCCCCGCAGTCGAAGCAACACGTGCTCAAAAAGAGAAAGGTGCACCGTAGATTTCTTCTGGGTCCCTAACGCGTCGTTCAGGGAACGGGCGCAGTGCAAGGACATCTCCACGCCTCGCACGTGCACTTCACGTTGGGCAAGCCAATCCAGGGCCGCCCTGCCCTTGGACACATCCCCCCCGAACACCGGAAGCGCCAACCGATGTTGCCAGCACTGGGCCCTCGATCCCGAGGGACAACGTTGTTGAAAACGGGAAACGTCCATCAACGCCTCCATCACCTGCTCCCCAACGGTGGGCACCTGACCTTCGCAACGTTCAAACACCGCGAGGGCCATGGATTCCATGGAAGCCAGCCTCCCAAACCCGCCAGCCACTTTGCTGTCCACAATCCCCCGATGGGCGCTACCCCTACGGACCCGCGCCAACCGGCCCGGGGGCGCATCGGCAAGTACCCCCGTCACCACCAGCGGCCCCAGCAGGGGCCCCAATCCGTTCTCATCTACCCCAGCAAACCACACCACCCCCACGCCCTACCGGACCCCCCGAGCTTTGTCACGCAGGGTTTTACCCGCGGGGTTTGTCACGCGGCACGACGTCCCCCATGGTATCGGTCCGTGATCGCAAGGAACACACATCCCCCGGGAGAGCCCGCGAACTCCCCACCTGCCCAGCGTGGGCCACAGGCTCCCCATCGAAGGCGCCGGCGTAGCCGCACGCCAAAGATCACCCTCGGGTTACTCACAAGCCTCGGTTTGGCCTATGCCCTGCAGTTGGCGCTGGGTACCGAACAGAACCCATTTTTGCTGGTCAACCTGGGCGCGAACGTGCCCGTGCTCGTCCAACAGGGGCAACTGGATCGGCTGGTCACCGCCGCCTGGTTGCATGGCGGTCTTTTGCACCTAGCCATGAACGGCTTTGCGCTCTGGTCCCTGGGAGGCGTTCTAGAACCCCTGTTGGGCCGCAGTCGTTTTGCAAGCGTCTACTTTCTTTCCTGCATTGGCGGCGCCCTTGGATCCACCTGGGCCGCCCAGGCCCTGCTTTCCGTTGGCTCCTCCACCGGCATCGCGGGACTGCTCGGTGCCCTGGCCGTCATCCAACTCCGTTTTCGGGATCGAATTCCAGCCCAGTTCCAGGCGCGTCGCCGGTTTTGGATCACCCTTGTGCTTATCAATGGCGCCGTCATTCTGCTTGTGCCGAACATCGACCACGCAGGCCACCTGGGAGGCCTTCTTACGGGAGCCCTGTGCACCCTGCTCATCACCTTGACCCACAGCCCCCTTTCCCCCGCGGCACCCCTACGTTGGGCGGGGCCTGCAGTCGGTAGCCTCTGCCTTCTGGCAGCCACGGCAGGCCTGGGTGTTTCTGCCAAGAGGTACCTTACCCATCCTTCGGAGGGACGCCTTGCCATGGTCCACGTCCTGCAAAGCCAATCCCCCCCCGACCCCCTGGCCAACAACTACTACGCCTGGGAAATCGCCATCGACCCTTCGGCCACCCCCCTGGAGTTGCAAGCCGCACATCAGTTGGCCAAACAGGCGGTGGTACAAGCCCCCTCACAAATCGAGATCCAGGACACCCTGGCCACCCTGCTCCACCGACAAAAGGCGCACCATCAAGCCGTCATCGTGCAACAGGGCGTGGTACAGGCCGATCCATCCCGGGTGTTTCTCTCCCAACTGGCGCGGTTTCTCACGGCCCGTCAGATGGAACTCGGCACCTACAAAAGCTCCACCTCGTTGCCTGAGGTGACCCTTGCGGTGCGGACCAAACCGGACGGCACCACGTTGCTCACGGGGCGCCTCAGCGAACACGTTCCACCCAACGGCATCACCGTGTACGCGCTCGTTCACAGGAGCCGGGAGCTGGTGCAGGAAGAACTCCTGGGCATGGTTCAACTTCATATCGGCAAGGAACCTCGACTGCAGTTCGAGGAGCCCACGACCAAGGGTTGGATCAAGGGAAACAAACTCACGGTGGCCTGGGTAGAAACCTCCCGCGAGCAAGACGTGGCCCAACGCTGGTCCTGGAGCGCCACGCGCATGGACCCTGAAGTGAACACCTACCCGTAACACGGGCGGCTAGGGTGCCGACACGCGCGCGTACGCATCCCAAAAGTCCCTAAAGGCCTGGGGCAGCGCGGACTCCACGCGAATCCGTCGGCCAACTCCGAGATCCAGGTCGACCTGGGTGCAATGGAGCATCAACCGAGCGGCGCGTACCACGGCACCATCCACCCCCACCTTGCGGCGCATCCCCCCGTACAACCGATCCCCCACCAAGGGCACGCCCGCATGGGCCGCATGCACCCGCAGCTGGTGGGTTCGCCCCGTCTGGGGGAAAAAGTGCAACCATTGAAGCACCTGTGGGCATCCCTCGGCCGGGCGCCCCTCCGCCTCCACAGGGGGCTCACTCGACATGCCCTCACTCAAGACACCGTCACTCAACACACGCTGTACAGAAAAGCGGGTGCACGACGGCTTACCAGAACCTGAATCCACCACCCGCCGGGTTGGATCCCGCGGGTGAATCGCAAGGGCTCCCGCCCATTGGCCCCCGGGCGGCAACGCCGGCCCCATTCCGAACCCCACATAGGTTCGTCCGTAGCGCCCCTCCTTACGGGCCTGGAGCACCTGGTGGTTGGCATCCACGTGTTGAGCAAACACCACCACCCCAGAAACGTCCCGGTCCAGGCGAGAGGTGGGATGGCACAGCGCCCACTCGGGCTCCATCGCCCGAACCCGAGCCACCAAGCAATCCTCATCCCCCCGGGCTGTCGTGAGCAGCCCCACAGGCTTTTCCACCACTAAAAAATCCCCGTCACGAAAAAGCACAGGGACTTCACCAACCCCAGGGTGTGGCATCTTCAGGGGTGTTTTTGGGGCGGGCATTTCCCCAGCATGCCCCAAAGCGTGGAGACAAGCATGGACGTATGCATCCCCGGGCGCTATGACCGGCCGTCCCATGGACGACGATCATTTCCATGACGAATGCGGTGTATTTGGTGCCTACAACGCTGAAGAGGCCGCAAACCTCGCCTACCTAGGCCTCCATTCCTTGCAGCACCGCGGCCAGGAAGCGGCCGGCATCGTCACAGGAAACGGGCAATCCCTTTTCGCCCATCGCGGTCTTGGCCTCGTGCAGGACGTATTCAGCGAACAACGCCTACAACGCCTGCAGGGCAACCTGGCCATTGGCCACGTCCGGTACGCAACGGCAGGGGAATCCCACATCAAAAATACCCAACCCCTGGCAGTGGACTACGCCCACGGATCCATCGCCGTGGCCCACAACGGAAACCTCACCAATGCCCAAGAGCTCCGGTACGAACTGGAGCAAGAGGGCAGTATTTTCTCCACCACCAGCGACACCGAGGTCCTGGTACACCTGATCGCGCGATCCAAAGCCGCCACCACGGTCGACCGGGTATGCGAAGCCCTCAGCCGTGTTCGCGGCGCCTATTCCATTCTATTTGCCACCCCAGACCAGGTCATCGCCGCCCGGGATCCCCACGGGTTTCGCCCGCTATGCCTCGGAGAACTATCCCAGGGGGAATCTGCGTCGCCGGAGCACATATCGTCGGGGCGAGCCCTGGCCGTACACGCACAACCAAGCATGGCTACCCTATTCGCATCTGAACCCCCTGCCTTTGAGTTGGTGGGCGGCACCTTCGTACGGGACCTGGATCCCGGTGAAATCGTGGTGGTGGATACCCAGGGCACACAATCCCTGACCCCTTTCCCAAAACAGCCATCCCATATGTGCGTCTTCGAATACGTCTACTTTGCCCGACCCGATGCACGGCTCAACGGCATTCCGGTCTACGACGTGCGCAAGTCCCTGGGCCACCAACTGGCCGAAGAAAAGCCCTCCGACGTGGATCTCGTGATCCCCGTTCCCGACAGTGGGGTGGCGGCCGCCATGGGGTATGCCGAAGCCATCGATCGGCCCTTCGAGCTGGGCCTCATCCGAAGCCACTACGTGGGTCGCACCTTCATCGAACCCCAGCAATCCATTCGCCACTTTGGGGTTCGCCTCAAACTCCATCCCGTACGGCATCTGCTCAAGGGAAAACGTGTGGCCGTCATTGACGACTCCATCGTGCGGGGCACCACCAGCCGGAAAATCGTAAAAATGATCCGGGAGTCCGGCGCAGCAGAAGTACACCTGCGCATCAGCTCACCACCCACACGCTGGCCCTGCTTCTACGGCATCGACACACCGTCCAGAAAAGAACTCATCGCCAGCACCCACACCACCGACGAAATCGCCAGGCACCTCACCGCAGACAGTGTGGGTTACCTGAGTATTGAAGGGCTGCACAGGGCGGTCAGCAAAAATGACCCCAAACAAAGCCACCTCCGGGTTGCCCAGGCTTCCCCCAACCCCGACGAGCCCATTTCAGGGAAAGGCTACTGCGACGCCTGCTTCAGCGGAAACTACCCTGTGCCCTTTGAACAAAACACACCCCACCGGCGCCAACTCGGCCTGGTTGGCGTCTAGAGTCGGCGTCTAGGGTTGGCCATTTAGGGCAGGCAAGATAGCGCTCCTAGCGCACTGGGCCAAGACCGGAGCAAACCGAGTCACAAAACTGGGATCCGTAGCCAGGTCATTGCGAACTTCGATTTCCACGGCCTGTCCCCCCCGAAGGCATCCCGCGTGCCGTTCAGCCGCGTAGATCAATCCCTCTTTCCCAGAATAGGGTTCATTGAGTCTCACATCAAGATCGGTCATCGCCTGAAGCGCTTGCCCCAGGCGCTTGCCCCAATCCTCGCTACGTCGAAACAGCACACCCACTTCCACATCCCTTGGGACTCCTTGCCAGGTCGGAGTAAACGTGTGAATCGACAGCACACCCTCAAGCACGGCCAGAGCAGAAAAGCACCGTTCCACAGCTTGGTGATAACCAAGCCACAACTGCTCCTTTCGTCGAACGAGATCCTCCACGTCACCCACGCTTTCAGAGGGTCCCAAGGAAACCGTACGGCCCCCTACCCGTCGCACCACAAGGTCCGGGTGGTTTTCTTCCCGGTTGGGATCCACCAGCAAACGCGTGAATCGCGACATAACAAGCGGCGCGGCCAGGTGACCCGCCACAGCCATGGCAAGCTCCCGCGCGCCAAGATCGTAGGCCCAATGGGTGTCTTGCAGGCATCGATCCTCGCCGGGCCATTCCCAGCCGACGGGGCACCGGTTCGACGCGTGGTCGCAGGTCACACCCAGTACCGACCGAGACTCGCCGTCACGTGGGGATGCACAGGCCCCCCACACCTCAAACACTTCCCCCAGTTCAAGCCTGTGTGGGCTCAAAATTGACCCGGGTCCTGAAACTGCCCAAAGACATCCCGCAACACATCACAGATTTCCTGCTCCGAGCAGTACGCCTTTGCCGCCTCGATCATGGGTGGCATCAAATTGTCCGTTCCCTCGGCGGCTGCCCGTACCGCAGCCAAGCACTGGGCCACCTTTTGGGAATCCCGTTGCTGCTTGACCCGGGCAAGTGCCTCGCACTGATCCTTTTGCACCCGATCATCCACACGAAGGGTGGGAATGGGAACCTCTTCCTCCTGTTGGTAGCGGTTGACGCCCACCACCACACGTTCCCCGGAATCGATTTCCTGCTGCAAACGGTAGGCGCTTGTGGAGATTTCCCGTTGGGGATACCCCGCCTCCACCGCATCCACCATACCCCCCATGGCATCGATACGTTCAATGTACTCCAGGGCTTCCCGTTCCAACCGGTCGGTTAGCCATTCCAGATAGTAACTCCCCGCCATGGGATCAGCAGAGTGGGTCACCCCGGACTCCTCGGCCACAATCTGCTGCGTGCGCAACGCCAGGGTCACGGTCTCCTCCGTGGGAAGCGCGTAGGTCTCATCCAGGGAGTTGGTATGAAGCGAGTTGGTGCCCCCAAGGGCCGCCGCCATGGCCTGCAACGCCACGCGGGAGACGTTGTTGTACGGTTGCTGCGCCGTGAGAGACACGCCCGCCGTTTGGGCATGGGTTCGTAGCATCATGGAGCGGGGATCCTTTGCCCCAAACCGATCCCGCATCAGGCGTGCCCACAACCGACGCGCCGCTCGGAACTTTGCGATCTCCTCAAAGAAGTCGTTGTGCACGTCAAAGAAGAACGACAACCGCGGTGCAAACGCATCCACGTCCAGCCCTCGCTCCACCCCCCACTGCACATAGGCCAAGCCATCGGCCAAGGTAAACCCAAGTTCCTGGGCAGCCGTGGAACCCGCTTCCCGAATGTGGTAGCCGCTGATGCTCACCGTATTCCACCGGGGCACCTCCCGGGTACAAAATGCGATCATATCGGTGACAATGCGCATGGCCGGGCGCGGTGGAACCACCCAGGCGTGTTGGGCAATGAACTCCTTCAGGCAATCGTTCTGAACCGTGCCCCCAAGCTTCAAACGGGCGATGCCCCGCACGTCCGCCAGGGCCACATAGAATGCCAACAGCACAATCGCGGGGCCATTGATCGTCATGGAGGTGGTGACCCGGTCCAGGGGAATGCCATCAAAAAGCACTTCCATGTCCCGAAGCGTATCCACCGCCACACCGCACATGCCCACCTCTCCCAGGGAACGGGGCGAGTCACTGTCGTAGCCCATGAGGGTAGGAAAATCGAAGGCCGTACTTAGGCCGGTTTGGCCCTGATCCAAAAGAAAACGAAACCGCTGGTTGGTCTGCGCTGGAGTTCCGAACCCCGCAAACATGCGCATCGTCCAAAGGCGCCCCCGGTACATGGTGGGCTGCACGCCCCGGGTAAACGGAAACTCCCCCGGCAACCCCAAATCCTCCATATAATTCCTGGGGGAAAGGTCCGCCGGCGTGACCAAGCCTGGCACCTCGATACCACTCCACGTGGTAAACCGAGGCCGCCTCGGTGGCACCCGTTGGTGGGCCAAGTCAACCTTCTCACGTTGCCACTGCCGTACCGCCTGCCGAATCGCATCCGCCTCGCCCCCTCCCCACGCTTCTCCTTCGGTAGGTTGCTCAGAAGAAAGGTCTTGGGAAGAATCGTTTGCAGGAGGTCCGCTCATGTCGTTGCAGCATACCACCGACCACAGAAACAATCTCGCACAGCCACGGCAACACGGCTCCTGGCAACACGGCTCCTAGCACCACCCATCCCAGCAAGGTCCAAACCACGTGGCACCTAGGGGGTCGGAGGCGACTCCTTGTCCAGGGCCTGGATCAACCCTTGCACCTCAATCATCATCTCCACCTGGGGCCCGGTTTCCAAAAACGCCGACAGGTGCTTTCGTGCCGCCTCCCGGTCCCCCCGTTGATAATGGGCAACCCCCAAAAGATAATGGCCATCGGCATCGTCCCGCTCACGCAACAACACCTGCTTGCCCATTCGAATCGCGCGATCCAACTGCTGCATTTCACGCAATGCGTGCCCCGCTCCCACCATCGCGCCCAAATAGGCTGGCGCCAACTCCAACGCTCGCAAATAGGCCTTTAGCGCCTGGGGCCACTGCTTAAGTTCGTAGTAGGCCGCCCCCATAAACTGGTAGGCGTAGGGATTTTCCGGCTCCTGATCCAGTACCCCAGTCAACCGTTCCACCGCACCCTGGGCATTCCCCTCGGCAATCAGTTCCACCGCCTCTTCCACCGATTCCCAGTGTTGGTCATTGATTTGTTCTTCGTGCACAACCGCTCCTCACCCCACCCATACTCCCAGGGCGACGCCTTGACAAAATAGGGTGAGATCCATACCCCTGCCCTTGAACCTACGGGCTCCCCACCTATGACACCCTTTCGGCACCCGATTCCCCACAACCCCGAACCCCGGAACCGTTTCTTGGCCCCAAGGCCTGTTTCCTCCGAAAGCACTGTGGCGGAGAGCACTGTGGCAGAGCGTACGGCTGCAGTGAGGACGGCCGCAGTGGGAGTCACCACCCTCATCGCCACACTCCTGGCCGTCGCAGCCACCCTCGTCCCCACGGCCCACACCCATGCCCAGACGGTCGTACGGGGCACACGCCTCAACCAGTATTGGGGTTCTGAAACCCTCCAGGACGGTTTCGCCGCCAGCCGACCTCTCACCCACGGTCATTTACGGCTCGGCGCACAACTCCACATGGACTACGCCCACGACCCCCTGGTGGCGGAGCGGGAAGTGGACGGGCGGACCGAACCCTTTGGATCCATCGTGGAACACATGGCCACAGCCCAGCTGTGGCTCAACCTTGCCCTGGCCAACCGCTTCACCCTCTTTGTGGGTCTACCCACCCACCTCTGGATGACTGGCGAAGAAGTGGTCGGAGTACCCGTTCCTGACGGAAGCCGCGTGGGCGACCCGTCCATCGGCGCTCGGGCTCACCTCTACGGCGACGAAAACGCCCCGTTCATGGTGGGTCTACAACTCGCCATGAGCCTACCCACCGCCAACTGGGTCGACGAAAACCAGGCTTACTCCGGCGAACAGGGAATTACGCTCTACCCCGAACTGCTTCTGGAGCGCAGCTTTGGGAACCTACGGATCAACGCCAACATGGGTGCCCGACTACGAAGTGAAACCTCGGAAGTCCTACAAGTGACCGTGGGTCATGAACTCACCGGCGTATTGGGCGTAGCCTATCCACTACTCCAGGATCAAATCACGGTGCACGGGGAAATTTTCGGTGCATTTGGCCTACAAGACGCCAGCAGCGCCGCGCAACCCATGGAAGCCCTCGGGGGTGTAAAATACCTGTGGAAGCCAGAAATCGTGGTGGGTGCGGCGGTCACCACAGGAATTCAAAGCGGCTACGGAGCCCCCGATGTTCGGGGCATCCTCACCCTTGCCTACCAGGGCCCCGAGATGGGAGATCCCCTGCATTACAGGGATACCGACGGCGACGGGATCGTGGATGCCAAGGATCAGTGCCCGCTCGTTCCGGAAGACCTCGACAACTTCGAGGATCGGGATGGATGTCCTGAGGACGACAACGATCAGGATGGCTTGCTGGATTCGGAGGACGGCTGTCCAAACGACCCCGAAGATCTCGACGATTTCGAGGATTCCAATGGCTGCCCCGACCCGGACAACGATCAGGACAATGTACTCGACACCCTCGATCAATGCCCTCTCGTTGCCGAAGACAGGGATGGGATTGCCGACGAAGACGGGTGCCCCGAGGAAGACGCAGATGAAGATACCGTCCTGGATCCTGAGGATCGCTGCCCTCTCACACCCGGTATCATCAGCGAAGAACACCCGGATTGTGCGGGCTGCCCCTCAAGTGCCTGTGTGAGTGCGGGTCAAAGCGAAATCCGGATCTTTGAGCGCATCGAGTTTGAAACCAACGAGGATCGCTTGCTCTCCGCGAGCTTCCATGTGCTCAGCGACGTACTGCACATCGTTCAGAACAACAGCCATATCCGAGTGATTCGCGTGGAAGGCCACACCGATAGCCGTGCCGACCACGACTACAACATGGATCTTTCAAAGCGGAGAGCTCTGGCCGTCAAACGGTGGCTTGTGAAACAGGGTGTGAATCCCAGTCGCCTCCAGGCCTTTGGTTGTGGGGAGATGCACCCCCTGGCGGACAATCTCACCTCCTCCGGGCGCCAGGCCAACCGCCGAGTGGTCTTCCCCATCGTGGATCCGGCCCCCACCCAAGCCCACATCTCCACCGGTTGCGTCCAGGCCAGCGAATAACATACCCGCCAAACCAGCAATCCGGTCGGCTGGTTGCACTTTTTGCGCCCTGCCTGCACACTTGCACCATGCAGTTCGGTCAACGGTGGCGCATCCTAGCAACGGTTTCAGCGGTCGGGGGGTTCCTTACCCTACCCCTTTCAGCGTCGGCCCAGTGCATACGGACCGAGTGTGAAATCGACGGGGGGTGCATCAGCGACGGTGCAGTCAACCCAAACAACACATGCCAAGTATGCGACGTGGACGCCAACAAAACCGCCTGGACAACCCTTGCGGATTTCACTGCCTGCGATGACGGTGATTACTGCAGCATCGGAGAGAGTTGCCGATCCGGGCGATGTGGGGGGCTGTCCCAACGACGCACTTGTAGCAGCCTGGACGTCCCATCCTGCGCCCTGGCGCTCTGCAGTTCCACAATGCAATCCTGTGTGATCCAGTTTCCCGCAACCACGGTAGCAACCCATTGTTTGATTGATAGTGTTTGCATCCCCGATGGAGCCAATGACGACATGGGCAACATCCCCTCCCCCACGCCGTGCGGCCGATACTGCGACGTGGACAAGGACAACCGAGGGTGGACTTACTTTCCGGGTGAGTGCGATGGGGGGGTCACGGATGGAGGTGCCGGTGATGGCGGTACCACGGGTTCCGGCAACAACGTGGTCACACCCAATACCCAGGACCCTGCAGAAATTGGCGCGGGCGGCAACGGCCTTTTCTGTGCTGCAGGGCCCCAATCCCACAGCTCCCCCGCAGGGCTCGCACTCTGGTTGCTCGGCATCACCGCCTGGATTCGCCGTCGACGACGCGGCTAGGGATACACACGCCCATAAAAATAGCGAAAAACAGGCTCACAGGCCGGTTGAATCCTGTTTTCGAACTCCCAGACTATGGCGATGCGAGTTCATCCATCTCCTATGGCCGTCACACTCCTCTGTGCCGTCGCGGTTATGCCGAGCAAGGCTTCCGCCCAATGCGAAGGAACCGACGACTGCGAAATTGATGGCCAGTGCTACGCCGACCAAACCCCCAATCCCGCAAACTCCTGCGAACTCTGCGATTCACTTACCAGCAATACCTCCTGGACCACTCAACCGGATGGCCATGCCTGTGATGACGGCGCATTCTGCACGATCAACGATGCATGTTTTCAGGGAACGTGCAGCGTTTCGCAAAGCAATGGTTGCAGTGGCGATGGCATCATGCCGAGTTGTGCCTATCCGGTCTGCAATGAGGCAACCGATAGCTGCGATCTCGTCCTGACCGTCACCAATCCCGCAACCCATTGCCTCATCGAACACAAATGCATCCCCAGTGGCGCAAACGATGAGGCAGGGACGGTACCCATGCCCTCACCCTGCACCCGATACTGCGATGTGAACGCAGACCTGTACAACTGGACCTTCTTTGCAGGGACCTGTGACGCAGGGGTATCCGATGGCGGCGCCAACGACAGCGGCACAGACGGATCCGACAACAACATCCTCTACCCGAACACGCAAAACCCCACCCGCATAGACGCTGGCGGTAGCGGCCTCTTCTGCTCCATGGGCCCACAATCCCATACCTCACCCGTGAAGCTAGCTTTTTATCTGTTCGCACTTGCGACAATCACGGCCCGCCGCCGCAGACGCAAAGGCGCCTAGGCTACGGGCTGCGGGCTGCGGGCTGCGGGCTGCGGATCCGAACTACTGGGCGAGTTCAGACTTGGCGATCACGATTCGCATGATTTCGCTTGTGCCCTCGTAGATCTCGGTAATCCGAGCATCCCGGTAGTGGCGTTCCATGTCGTACTCCTTGGAATAGCCATAGCCACCAAACACCTGCATGGCCTGGTGGGTGACGCGTGTGGCCATTTCTGATGCAAATAGTTTTGCTACCGCGGACTCCTGGGTATGACGAACACCACGGTTCTTCATGGAGCACGCCTGCCACAACAACAGGCGCGCGGCCTCAATCTCGGTAGCCATGTCTGCCAGCTTGAACTGAATCGCCTGCTTTTGACTCAAGGGAACACCAAAAGCTTTTCGCTCCTGGGAATAGGCCAACGCCTTTTCGTAGGCGGCCCGTGCAATGCCCAATGCCTGACAACCGATCCCGATCCGACCACCATCAAGTGCGGTCATGGCCACCCGAAATCCGCCACCCAGATCCCCCAACCGATAACGATCATGCACGCGACAATTCTCAAAAAACACCGTGCAAGAGTGGGCCCCGTGAATACCCATTTTTTCGTCTGGCTCCTGGCATGAAAACCCTGGCGTGCCCGTGGGCACCAAAAACGTGGTCACGCCCTTGGAACCCTTACTGCGGTCGGTCACCGCCATCACCACAATAAAATCCGCATGGGGCCCGTTAGTAATCCAGTTTTTGGATCCGGTGATGTTCCAGTGATCCCCATCCTGGGTAGCCACGGTGTCCATGGACGAAGCATCGGAGCCGCTACTGGGCTCGGTCAGGCCAAAACACCCCAGTGCCTTCCCCGAAGCCAGTTGGGTCAAAATCTCCTTACGCTGAAACTCATTTCCAAACTTGTGGATAGGATCGCACACCAGGGAGTTGTTCACACTCATGATGACCCCCACGGACGCACAGGCGGCACTCACCTCTTCCATGGCGAGCGCATAGCCAAGCGCATCGCTACCGGCGCCACCCCACTGCTCCGGAATCGACATGCCCATGAAGCCGAGGGCACCCATTTGCGCCACAAGATCCCCGGGCCACTGCCCCTCGCGGTCATGTATGCGCGCGGCGGGAGCCACTTGCTTTTCTGCAAAATCCTTGGCCGTCTGTTGAATCAGCCGTTGTTCCTCGGTCAGTTCAAAATCCATGGTGCCTAGCCTAGCAGGCCCTGCCAGTTCCGGACATTCAAAGGCCTAGGGGGCCCTTAGAATACGAAATTCCACCCGTCGATTTAGGGATCTTCCCGCCGCTGAATCGTTGGGCGCCACTGGGGAAGCCGAACCAAAACCTTCATATTCTAGGCGTTTGGAATCCACGCCTCGATCCACCAAGTAGGCCACCACCGCCCGGGCCCGCCGGTAGGACAGATCCAGATTGTACCCCGGCTCCCCCTCGTTGTCGGTGTACCCCTCCACACGAAAATATCGATTCCCGGCCAACCCCGCAATAACATCCGCCACCTGATCCAAAACCGGGCGACTGATCGACCGAATGGTGTCCTGATCAAACTCAAAGTAGATCCGTTCCGAAATCAGAATCCGGCTGTCCGTGACGGTCACAGTCACCCGATTGGGGCCCGGTTCGGGGCACCCGTCGTCGTCCTGATAGCCGTCCCGATCTTCCGGCTCCATGGGACAATCATCCAGAACGTCCACCACCTGGTCCTCATCGTTGTCGGGCTCTGGGCACCCGTCGCCGTCACGAAAACCATCCACATCCTCACCCACCCGCGGGCAAGGGTCGTCGATATCCGCGACACCATCCGCATCGTTGTCCAGATCCGGACATCCATCCCCATCCAAAAAACCATCCAGATCTTCCGCATCGTTGGGGCACCGATCCTCCAGGTCCAACACACCGTCCCCATCGTTGTCCGGGTCGGCACAGAAGTCCCCATCCTCATAACCATCCTTGTCCTCCGGGCCGTGAAGACAGGCGCGACGTACGTGATCCAGTCGACCCACAAGAAACAAACGCCCCTGGGGCGCACCAGCCCCCCGGATCACGCCCACACCCACGCCGGTATCCAGAGAAAAGCGGTCCGTCACCCAGAACCGAACTCCCCCGTCCCACTCCAGAGGAACCTCATCCCCGTGGAGCGTGCGACCGCCGATCCCGACGCGCAGGTTCAGATCGCTGATCACCGACCAACGCGGGGCGAGATCCCATCGACCGCCGGTCAACAACCACCACTCGTCGTCCTGCTCCAATTCCCCAAGCGCCGCCCGACGCCGAAAGCGAAACCCTGATTCCCAGGCCCACACCCATTTCCCCCATTCCCGAACGCCAATCGCAGACGGCGAGAGCGTCCAATACCCAGAACCGAGAAAATTAGCATCGTCCCCGGTGGGCAGGGTCAACACCATCTTTACCGCGAGCCGATCAAATCCAAACGTAGGCTTCAGTTCACGAAGCGGAACCTTGAGGGAAACTCGGGTATCCCCCATGGCACGAACATCCTGATCCTGACGATCCTCTACCAAGGCCCGTTGAGCCACCTGCGCCCGGACCAGGGGCACCGTGAGCCCCACTTCCATTCTCTCAAAAAGCCCCAACGCCGCAGAAAGCTCGTATTGGGTCAATCTGGACACCACGTTCAGCTCGCCCCCATCCCCTTGGAGACGCAGCACCTCCCCCGCTGTCGATACCCCCAAACCCCAAACCCAGCTCCCGTGGTGGGGGATGTCAGGCCGGTCCACCAAGAAAGTTTGGCCCCGTTGGGCAGGTGGAAGGAAAAGCTGGAGGTCCAAACACCGAAGCTCCGCCCCATCGCGAATGCACGGATTGTCCTCCTGGGCGCGGACGTGAGTAGCCGCAATCATCCACCCACTCCACAGCAAGACTGCTCCGAGAACACTCGATATGCGCGTTGGCTGTAGTTTTTCAGTGAAGGTGGCCACTTGATGACAAATCGTACTCGAAAGTTACTCCATTGGGGATCCATCTACCCAGGGAATGCGTATACTTGCGCCCCATGATTTTTGTCGCCTGTTCAGGGTTCCCAATGCCGGTGAGCCGCTATTGGAAACACTTTTCCACCGTAGAGATTACCGACACCGAGCTTGGCATCCCTGGAGAGGGGACCATTCGCCG
The DNA here is from genome assembly GCA_030427835.1 of Polyangia bacterium. Classification (GTDB taxonomy): domain Bacteria; phylum Myxococcota_A; class Polyangia; order Polyangiales; family JAUICN01; genus JAUICN01. Next base: position 311,859 of record JAUICN010000003.1, read on the forward strand.
ATGGCTACGGGAATCCCCGAAGGGGTTCGTGTTCACCGCGGTGGCCCCCGAGGTGATCGCGGCCTCAGGCTTTGCCAACACCAAGGAAAACAAGAGTCTTCTCGTGGCGTTTGCCGCGGTGGCCAAAAAGTTAAAGGCCAAAGCTGTGGTGTTTTCGGGATCCCCGGACTTCAAACCCACCCCCAAGCGAAGGGCCGCCATCAAGGCTTTTGCAAAAATGCTCCCCAGGGATCTTCCCCCAGCCATATTGGATCTACCGGCATGGAAATCCGAGCATATCCAGACCGCCACGGAAAAAAGAATGATTCCGGCCTACGACCCCTTGCTTGAGGCCACTCCAGAAGGGGTATCCATGGCATACCTCAGGCTCCCTGGACCCGCGGGAAAGCGATCGCGCTACGACGAAGCCTCTGTAGAGCAATTACACGCCCACCTCGCCGGGCTAAAAACCAAAGAAACCTTCTGCGTGTTTTGCAATATCGACATGCACGTCAACGCCGCCGCACTCATCCAACTCATGAAGAAGGCTCCCGAGAGCCCAAAGCAAGCCGCAGCGAGCCCATCCCCCGCAAAAACCGTGAAGAAGGCAACACAACCCAAGCCAAAAACTACCCCGCCGAAAAAGGCACCTACGAAGAAAGCTCCAACGAAGAAAGCTCCCGCGAAAAAGGCCACCACGAAAAAAGCGGCCGGCAAAAAGATCCTGTCAAAGAGAGCACCTGCGAAGGGCACGAAGGCACCGGCCAAGAAAACGCCTGCGAAGAGCACGAAGGCACCGGCCAAGAAAACGAAAAAATAGACCGCTTCGGTCCGACCGCGGCCAAACTAAGGACGCCACACTAAAGACGCCAACCAAAAAACGCCACACTAAAGACGCCAGCCAAAAAACGCCAGCCTACGGGGCCTTGATGCCTGAAACGTAGGCATCGTTTCGAAAGAAACGAAAGCCCTCTTTCTTCAACCAGCAGCGCCCGCGCTTCCCGGGTGCTGGATGGGACGTTTTGGCGAACGTAAATCCCAAGCACTCCGTGTCCTCTCGGCAAGCGTCGACGCAAGCCTGTGAGCGAGATTGCCCCCCCTTTGGAGCGTCCGCTGTCACAAAACTACGCAGATCGCCCCCCATCAAGTCCACCCCCGGAAACAACGCCAGTTCGGGATTCGCAGGCTCAGCACTCTCGGCCCCTTGGATACGTTTTAGGCGTGCAACCCAAGCGTAGAGCACAAGCTCCTGTTCAGGGTAGTTCAAACCATCGAACTCCAGCAGCTCCCCAACCTGTACGGTGCGACGTAGGGCATCCAAATCAAAACGCTCCCCATCATAGACTCCGGTTGTGTGAAGCTTTTTTTCAAGATCCCGATCGGAATAGGCTTGCAATGCATCCCCATACTTCGGGTCGTACAACTCCTGAATCCCTTGGGGCAACTCAGAGAATTTGATGTCCCTTGGCATTGCAACCCACCGGTACAGCCCCCCTGCAGCGAGCGCCGCGCCCAAGGAAGCCAACATGGTGCGCCGGGAGATACGGGTGCGTTGGGAATCAACACCGCGTTGGGAACTCATGGGTGCTCCTGCCCGGTGAGATGGTTTGCCAACCGCAGTGCCAGCGCCACGATAGTCAGTGTTGGGTTCGCAGAACCGGTGGAAGGAAAAAGAGAAGAACCCGCAACATACAGCCCATCGACACCATGAACCTTCCCCTTCGAATCGGTAACAGAGGTCTTATCGTCCGTCCCCATACGGGTCGTTCCCATCATATGTCCGCCTCCAGTCACTCCCACACTATCCGGTAGCCCCCCCACGTGCCCAAGGCCCGCACGTGCAAGTTCTCGAGACAAATGTACAAGGCTTTCACGTATTTCAGCGCGCGAAAACTCCAGGTGAATCGCGGCCATGGACTGGTCAAAGAGGTCCTTCCGGGAGCGTACAAGACTCACCCGGTTTTTTGCCGACGGTGGCATTTCAGCTCGAATATTCACCCGGGCGCGCAACACCATGCGACGTCTGCCCATGAGATTCGCGGCCTGGGGATCCCCCGTACGGCCCGGTAGCTGCAACGTCACCATCTGAAGTCCATGGCGGTGGGCATACTCAGAAGACAATGCCAAGGAATGTGAAACCCGATCCGATCCCGAATCGCACATCTCCAACCACCTTTCGTGGTCGAGCTCAATGGATGCAGCCCCGTAGAGATGAGGGTGCTCTGCAAAACATTGCCCAAGCGCCGGCAAGCCACTGCCGGGTAAGCCCCTGCCGGGTAAGCCCCCGCCTGGAAGAGAGAGCTGCAACAACCGCGCATTCTGTACTCCTCCACAGGCAACCACCACACGGGGAGCGGTCACCCATAGGGGCGGTGACGATGGGGAGGCAAAGCTACGAACACGAACTCCCTTGACTGCCCCACCCTCCATCACAAGTGAAGTCACCGTATGGGAAAACAGAATCCCCACAGACCGATGATCAAGCATCCTCTGTGCGGGGCCATCCACACCAAAGCGGGTTGGGGGGCTAAAATAGTAGGGCCTGTACAGCACGTTTGGGTTTTCCTCAAACGGCACCTCGGGTTTCTCCACGGCCCGTTTCGGCAACTGGAGAATCTCCGCGGCTTTTGGATATTGAGCGGCCAGTTCTTCGTAGGGGAAGGGCCATTCTCCACGAAGGAAAGGTGCCTTTTCCAGGGGAGTGCACCACCCGTTCCACACCATGGACGTCCCCCCAAACCTCCGTTGGTTGTGATTGGGGTAGTACCGTGCGGCCAAATCTCCGGTGGCCTGAACCTTCGCGAGACGCTGTGCGTCTGAAGCGCCCGCCCTTGAACCACTTTCCACCACGAGAATACGATCCATAGGCCGCTTCTCCGCATATTCCATGGAAAGGGTATGCCCTGCAGGGCCCGATCCGATCACGATGAGATCGTAGTCCTCTGCCAGTTGATCCGCGTGAACCTCCACGCCAGACACGATAGCGGCGCCCAGTGGCGACGCCAGCAAATCGTCACGCCAACAAACGGCCTCCCAGCCGATCAGTCCGTGGAAAGGGCGGTCCAGGCCTTCCTGAAATCGGCGGGAACGGCACTTTCAAATCTCAGCTTCTCACCGGTGACGGGGTGATCAAAACCAAGCACTTGAGCGTGCAGCGCTTGCCGAGCCAATTCCTGGGCAACCGAAATGAGCAGGGGATCGCGCCCTGGGCTGCCGTAGACAGGGTCACCCAACACCGGGTGGCCCGCATCACTTAGGTGCACACGGATTTGATGGGTACGACCGGTCTCGAGCCGGCACCTCACTAAACTGGCCCCGTGCAGAGGCTCCATAAAACGGACCTGGGTATGGGCAGGTTTACCGCGGGAGGGCGCCACCTTGGACGAAAACCGTTTTCGATCCCCGGGGTGTCGACCAATAGGCGCAAGAAAAGTCATTTCCGACCTGGGCAACCGTCCCCGAACGATGGCGGCGTACTCCCGATCCAAATCGTGGGCCCGAAACATGTCCACCAACGCCCGGTGGGCCCTAAGCGACTTGGCCACCACCATTACCCCACTGGTGTCCTTATCCAGTCGATGAACAATGCCGGGCCGCAAGGGATTGCCCCCGTCATTCTCCTCAGGAAGGGCAAGAGCCGTGTGGGCAAGCAAACCGTTCACTAGGGTTCCGCCCGGGTGGCCGGGAGCCGGGTGAACCACAAGACCCGCAGCCTTGTTCACGACAAGAAGGTCCCGATCCTCAAAAAGAATATCCAACTCCATGGATTCCGGCAGGGCTTCCATGGGTTCCACCACCATGGGTCGTACCACCAGGTGCGCTCCCACCATCACCGCCTGATCCACCCGGGTACACACCTCCCCGTCCAACCACACCTGGCCCGCTCGGATCCACCGTTGAACTTCCGTTCGTGAAGAACCGGGAAGTAGGGAAGCCACCGACCGATCCAGCCGACCTGGCTCCGTCACTGAAAACTGGAGCTCAGCGTCGGACACCATCACACCTCACCATTCCAGAGCGGCCTACCGTTGCACGGAAGAGTCCCGCAACTACCAAAGGGGAGACTGGATGTGCCCACGGGGGCGAATCAGAACATCCACCACCGCACGTTCGTACAGGTTTTTAGAGGCCAAATCCGGAGCCACACGGCTCTGAAACAGGGTCTTTCCCTCCTGAATTTCTTCCGAAAGCACCTGAAACAGGGTGTCGTTGGAAACCCCTTCCACAATTTTTTCCTCATTGTAGAGGGAAAGATCGCTTGCGATGGCACGGGCCAAACGGCGGGCAGCTTCCTCGGTGTCAATTAGGGCCATGACCCAACGCTACCCCGACGGCCTCCATGCTGTCAAAACTGTCGATCCAAAACGATCGGACCGAAACGCCCAGCCCTATTCCAACACCACAGGGCCCTGACGGATCACACGGGGGACTTCGTCACTCAGATCCACCACGGTCGAAGCCTCACCACCGGGTGCATCCCGAGTCACCACTCCATCAAGAGAAGAGGAAAAAGCCTTTGCCACATCCCTCCAGGCATCCATGGAGGGCTCGCCACTACGGTTGGCGCTGGTGGCAGTCAATGCACCTCCATAGGCCACCACAAGCTGCAGCGCAGGCGACGAACCCGGGATACGAAATCCCAATTTCCCATCCAGGAGCAACCTGGCATCGACCCCAGGTCGAGCCATGCACACGGCCGTCAGGGGCCCAGGCCAGTGGGGCGCGACCTGGCCACGCACGACCTTGGACAAAGGTTTCACCCAAAGGGTTTCGGCACACCTGAGGTCAGGACAAAGCAGGGCCACGGGAGCTCCTGAGGAACGCCCCTTTAGGGCAAACAATCGATCCAGCACACCGGGTTGCAGCGGGTCTCCCACAAGTGCGGTGGACGTTTCCGTGGGGCAGGCCACAAGCCCTCCCCCGCGAAGCACCTCGCACAGGTCACCCATCGAGCCCGCTCCGTGGGGTTCACCCCACTGAGAACAATCCCATTCCCTCATGGGGCAAATGCGTGAAAGCCAATATCCGAACGGTAGTGGGCGCCCTCGAAGCTCACCTTTCCGAGAGCGCCGTAGGCACGCTCCCTGGCCTGGCCAATGTCCGCCCCGTGCGCAACCACAGAAAGAACACGCCCTCCGGAAGTCACCACCTGCCCATCAGCAAGGTCCGTTCCCGCATGGAAGACACGGACGCCTTCGCCCAAGGAATTGTCAACCGGTGCCCCATCCGCCGCCAACCGATCAGACGGCAACCGATCTGACGGCAGGCCCACAATCACTTCACCCTTGCGGTAGGCCCCCGGGTAGCCCTCGGCCGCCAGCACCACACACATACTGGCCGGCGCCTTCCACCGGGCTTGCACGCCCTCAAGTTGCCCCCGGGCCGCTCCCAGCAACAGGCCCAACAGGTCCCCATCCCATCGGGCAAGCAGGGTCTGGCATTCGGGATCCCCAAACCGCACGTTGTACTCCAGAACCTTCGGAACCCCGTTCTGAACCATAAGCCCAATGAAAAGTACTCCCTTAAAGGGGCATCCATCCGCGCGCATGCCTGCCAACGTGGGCTCCACCACCTCCTGGAGAATTCGGGATTCCAGTGCGGCATCCACCACCGGGGGAGGCGAGTAGGCACCCATACCCCCCGTGTTGGGGCCCGCATCGCCATCGAACGCGCGCTTGTGATCCTGGGCCGCCGCCAACGGCACGTAATGCTCCCCATCACACACCACGTGGTAGCTCACTTCTTGCCCCTCGAGCCGTTCTTCCAGCAGTACCCGAGTACCGGCCGCACCAAAGTTGCCGTCCACCAGCATGCCCCGAACGGCCGCCACGGTTTCGTCCACCGTCGCTGCCACGATGACGCCCTTGCCCGCAGCCAAACCATCCGCCTTCACCACAAGGGGGCGCCCCCCCTCACGAATGTAACGCTCGGCCTGGTCCACCTCGGATGCCTCAAACACGGCAAATCCAGCTGTGGGAATTCCGTGCCGTGCCATGAACGCCTTCGAAAACACCTTTGACCCTTCGAGCTGAGCCGCTTTCTTGCCAGGGCCAAACGCAGGGATCCCCGCCTGTTCCAGGGCATCCACCGCGCCGGCCACCAGCGGAACCTCGGGCCCGATGACCACAAAATCTGCACCCACGCCTTGGGCCACACGGGTCACCTCCTGTGGATCACCCACGTGCACCGGCTTCCCTAGATTCCATGCACCCGTACCCCCATTGCCCGGTGCGCAGGTCACCCGATCTACCCGCTCGTCCCGTGACAAATGCCACGCCAACGCGTGCTCCCTCGCCCCGCTACCCCACACCAATACATGCATCACATGTTCCTCAATGCCGAAAGTGCCGGACAGATGTAAAGACCATGGCGAGACCTAGCCGGTCGGCCGCTGCGATGACCTCGTCGTCTTTTTTGGATCCACCCGGTTGCACAATGGTGGCAATCCCCGCCTTGGCTGCCACCTCAATCCCGTCTGGAAATGGGAAAAACGCGTCCGATGCCATGGCGCTTCCCCGGGCCCGTTGCCCAGCCTTTTGGGCCGCCACTTCCACAGAAACCACCCGGGACATCTGCCCCGCCCCCACACCCACCGTGGAAAGGTCCCGGGCCATCACAATGGCATTGGACTTCACGTGCTTGCACACCTTCCAGGCAAACTCGAGGCTCTGCAGCTCCGCCTCCGTGGGCTGCCGCTGGGTCACCACACGCCCTTCCAAAACCTCACCGGGCCCGGTGGCGTCCCGGTCCTGCACCACAAGCCCGCCGCAAACACGACGAAACACGAGCCCCTGAAAGTCTCCCGAAACCCACCCATCTGTGGCGAGAATACGAAGGTTCTTTTTCTTTCTCAGAACAGAAAGGGCCTGATCCGAATAGGACGGCGCAACCACAGCCTCAAGAAAAGACTCGGTCATGGCCTCTGCGGTACCCGCGTCCACCTCGGTATTGCAGGCCACGATCCCCCCAAAAGCACTCAAGGAATCCCCCTCACGGGCCCGACGAAATGCCGTCTCAAGGGTTTCGGCCACAGCCACGCCGCAGGGATTGGTGTGCTTCACCACCACCGCGGCCGGATCCCGAAACTCTCGCACCGCATCCAGGGCCGCATCCAAATCCACCATGTTGTTGAAGGAAATCTCCTTACCACCCGCACCCAAGGATTTGGAGTGCACAAGGCTGCCCACCGGGGCATCCGCATCCGCGTACACCGCGCCCCGTTGGTGGGGGTTTTCGCCGTAACGGCAATCGTAGAGTTTTTCGAAGGTCGGCACGAAAACATCTGAAAGTACTGGCTTTTTTTCGACGTCACTGCTGGCGTCTGCCTGCTCACCGGCGCCGCTTCCAAGGTAAGATGCAATACGGCTGTCGTAGCGCGCAGTGTGGGCAAAGGCCTTGGCCGCAAGTGCGGTCCGTTCCACGGCATCCAGGCCACCGCCTCGGAGCGCTGCAATCACGCGATCGTAGTCTTCCGGATCCACCACCACCGCCACCCTGGAGTGGTTTTTTGCCGCGCTGCGCACCATGGATGGGCCGCCAATATCGATATTTTCCACGCAGGTCCCAAAGTCAGCCCCCGCGGCCACCGTGGATTCAAAGGGGTAGAGATTCACGGCCACCAAATCGATGGGCTTGCCGCCGATGGATTCCAACTGCTGGGCATCTTCTGCAGTTCCACGCATTAAAATGCCCCCATGGACCCTCGGGTGCAGCGTCTTTACCCGGCCCCCCATGATTTCTGGAGAATCCGTAAACTCCGACACATCCGTGACCGGCACGCCCGCGTCTCGCAGTGCCCGAGCGGTGCCCCCCGTGGAGAGGATCTCTGCACCGAGTTCAACCAGCTCCCGAGCAAAATCTTCCACACCTTGTTTGTCCGAAACCGAGATAAGGGCGCGCTGAACCATGGCCCCCGGCTAGCGCTTTCAGCCCACCCGGTCAACTCCCACAACCACCCAACGGGAACCACAAGAAGACACCCACGTGCCCTAGGAAGAACCCGCAAGCCCAATCTCATCCCCATCGCGCAGCCCCTGAACCACCTGTCGAGACCATTCCGAAAAGCGCCCCCCCACAATCGCCTCCCGGGCAGCCACGGTAAGGCGACGGTAAAACCAAAGATTGTGTAGCGTGACCAAGCGGGGCCCCAACATCTCCTTCACCCGAAACAAATGGCTCAGGTATCCGCGCGACCAGGTACTGCAAACCGGGCACGCGCACTGTTCATCCAGGGGCAACGGGTCCAGGCGGTGCCTCGATTGGCGTAGGTTCACCCGACCCTGCCATGTCCAGGCCTGCCCCGTCCGGGCGTTCCGTGTGGGCAAAACGCAGTCGAACATATCCACCCCCTGGCCGATGGCCTCCAACAGATCGTAGGGAGTGCCCACCCCCATCAAATACCGGGGCCGGTCCCGGGGCATGTGCGGCGCCACGCCCTGGAGAACCCGGTACATCTCAGGGGGAGGTTCACCCACCGACAGTCCGCCCAGGGCCACCCCATCCACATCCAGGGCCGACACCTCATTCAGGTGCGCCAAACGCCGTTTCACATCGCAGGCCCCCTGCACAATGCCAAACCGGGCCTGGGCCCGGGTGGGATCCCCCGTGATCTGGTTCACATCCACCGCCAGGGAACGCTTGGCCCAGGCCGTGGTGCGCGCCATGGCACGATCCAAGGCAGCGCCATTCGCATCCGCGGGTGGGCACTCATCGAGGACCATTGCGATGTCCGAACCCAGGCGAGCCTGAACTTCCATGGCCACCTCCGGCGTAAGTGTCATACGCGTCCCGTCCACGTGGGAACGAAACACCACCCCGTCGTCATCCAGGGTGCGCAGCTTTGCCAGGGAAAACACCTGGAAGCCCCCACTGTCGGTGAGGATCGGCCCAGTCCACCCCATGAACCGGTGCAAGCCCCCCAACTGGCTCACCACATCCGGGCCGGGGCGAAGCCATAAATGGTACGTATTGCAAAGCACAATCTGTGCCCCGACCGAGCGAAGTTCCCCGGGAGTCAGCCCCTTGACCGTCGCCTGGGTGCCCACCGGCATAAACACCGGGGTGGCAATATCCCCGCGGGGCGTACGCAACAGGGTGGCCCGGGCATTTCCATCCACAGCCTGTACACCCAAAGAAAATCCATTCGTATGCAAAGGGGACAGGGGCACGGCGGCACCCACACCCTGTTCAGAATCAGGCGCTGACGCCGATTCGGTCATCCCGTCGCCCAATCCACACCCTTAGGACCCACAAGCATCGCGTCGCCATAGCTGTAGAAACGGTACTGCGCATCCACAGCGGCCCGATAGGCCGAACGTAAACGCTCCTTGCCCGCCATGGCCATCACCAGGGCAAGCAGGGTGGACTTGGGCAAATGGAAGTTGGTGAGCAATCCATCCACCACCCGAAAGCGAAATGGCGGCGCGATCATTAAGTCCGTGGTTCCGCGGTAGGGGGCAAGTGATCCTTTCATATCGGGAAGCCGAGCGGCGGACTCCAGGGCAGCGGACTCCAGGGCTCGCACGACCGTCGTCCCCACCGCCATGACCGGCATGCCTGCAGTACGGGCGTCTCCAATGGCATCCACGGCGCCCTGGGGGACCTCCAACCATTCGCGATGCATGTCGTGCTCTTCCAGGGAATCGGCCATCACGGGAAGAAACGTACCCGGCCCCACGTGCAACGTAATTTGGGCAAACCGATGGCCCAGGGATGTGAGTTGCTGCACCAGTTCCCTGGAAAAATGCAAACCCGCCGTGGGCGCCGCCACGGCACCGCGTTCCCCAGGCGGCATATCCCGAGCAAACACCGTCTGGTACCGCTCCCTATCCTGTTCGTCGGTGTTGCGACGAATGTAGGGCGGCAATGGGATCTCCCCAAGCGTTGCAATCCTCTGCGGAACACTACCCGGCTGCCCTTGAGGCACGCGCAACTCCACCACCGCGGTGCGGGAATCTTCCACCGATTCGACCACGACTTCTAAGCCCACAACATCGGAACCACATTGCAAGACCGAACCCACTCCCAACTTCGCCAAACCCCGCACCCACCCCCGCCACCGTTGGGCAGGTTCCCCATGGAGGGAACTCCCCTCTGCACAAACGTCCTGCCCAAACGCGGGCAGGGGTTCCAACAACAACACCTCACTGCGCCCACCGCTGGGCTTTCGGCAGGGCAGGCGCGCCGGGAATACACGGGTGTCATTCACCACCCACAGGGCGGGGGGCATACCTTCACACAGGTCCGAGACCCTCGCGTGCACCACACTGGGCACCACACTGGGCAACCCAAACGGCAGGACCATCAAACGGGCGTCCTCCCGGCGAGCCGCAGGCCGCTGGGCGATCAACGCCTCGGGCAGCGCATAGTCAAGTTCCTCGAGATGCACAGCAACCCCTACAAAAACGTACTAGGCATCCTGCAAACCCAGTACATCCGCCATGCCGTACAGGCCTGGCGATTGGTTCACCACCCATTGGGCAGCACGCACCGCCCCTGCCGCAAACACACCCCGATCGTGGGCACGGTGCACCAGTTCGATCCGCTCCTGGGGGCCGGCAAGAATCAGCGTGTGATCCCCCACCACATCCCCCCCACGTAGACTCATGACCCCCACTTCCCTGTCCGGTCGTGCGCCCACGGCTCCCCGCCGCCCGTGGTTCGCGTCACGGGGGTATTCCATGCCCTTGGCCTCGCTCACCACCTCAGCCAAACGCACCGCAGTCCCACCGGGGGCGTCCACCTTGTGCCTGTGGTGCATCTCCACAATCTCCGCATCGTACCCGGGCCCCAGGGCCTTTGCCGCCTGGGACGCCAGCCGGAACAACACGTTCACCCCCGGGCTCATGTTGGGCGCCCACACCACGGCCACCTGCCGGGCCAAGGTCTCCAACCGGGCGCGCGCAACCCCATCAAGCCCCGTCGTACCGCTCACCAGGGGAACCCCCTGTTCAAGGCAGGCCTCCACCACCTGGGCCGTGCCCTCGGGCAAGGAAAAGTCGATGACCACATCCGATCCCGCAAGCGCCGACAGATCATCGCCGCGATCCAAACCCCTGTGGAGCGCGCATTGACCGTCCTCTGCAATCAACCCCTGAATTCGCTGCCCCATGCGCCCCTTGGCACCAAATACACTTACCCGAACCATCGTTGCCTCCAAATCACCGTACGCACCCCGTCCTAGGGCCGATCCCCGGAAATGCCAGCCTTCTCCGTCGAAGAAGCGGGCGGTGAAACGACGGTAGGCGCACGCCCCGCGGTAAGCTCGATCAGCCGGTCCACCAGAAACCGGGACTGCTCCAGGGCCTCCTCTGTGAAGTCACCAAAGAACTCCCGAACATTCTCGTACACGTTTCGAAAGGCATCCCGGTCCCCCCGATCCAGAATGCCCACCAGTTCCTGGGCCGCTTCCAAGAACGCACCCGTGACCTCCCGCCAACGGGGGTTCAACATCTCAATGGGGCCGTAGAGATCCGGCGACTGGGCAAAATGCCGGGCGGTCACGTAGGACTCCAACAGATAGACCGGCGAGGTAAACTCCATGCTCTTCTCAAAGGACATGCCGTACTTGGTCAGGGCCAGGCCCAGCACCTGGGTACGAAAATGGTTCAACACCTGCACCACCGCCATGGCGTCATCATGGGTGGCCGCATCCGTTTCGCTCACCACAAGCCCACGGGCGGAAAACACCGAGTGCAGCCAATCAAACCACCCGTCCCCACGGCCACGGCACAGCAACACCCGTTGCCCAGTTAAGGTATGCACGCCCGGGCCAAACATGGGGTGTGTGCCCACCACAGAAGCCTTTGTGGCAGCCATCATCGCCTCCATGGGCATGCCCTTGAGGCTCGTCACATCCATCAGCAGAGCGTCTTCCCGCAGGTGGGGGCCCACCTCTCGAATCACCTCTTCGGTCACGTCGATGGGCACACTGACCACCACCACGTCCGCAGCCTTGGCCGCCTGCACGGACGTCATGTTCGTATCGGTGTCCACCACCAGCACCGCATGCCCCAAATCCCCAAAGAGCCGCACCAGCATCTGGCCCATGCCGCCCTTACCACCAAGAATGGCCACGGTCTGGGATTCCATTTCCACCGGCACCTGGGCCCGCAAAGACGCCTGGTAGTCCCGACTGGCAAGCATGATCCGCCGAAACAGGGACTCCACCATGTCTGGCGAAAGCCCCAGCTCCTGGGCCTGATCCCGCCGCTCCCCAAGAATGCGCCGTTCCCGTTCCAAATCCCGAATGGGAACCGATCGGCCACGCTTGTTGTCCGCCACTTCGCTCACAATGGCCATGCGGCGAGAAAGCAGCCGCAACAGATCCCGATCGATGGCGTCAATCGACGCGCGAAGAGCCTCCAGTGGCCGTGCGGTGCCCAGGTGTTCCATGGCCGGGCACTGTACCCGCGAACCACCCAGGGGACCACCGCCCCACCCACAACTTTGTCCAGTTTTGCAGTTCCGGCAGCTCCTCGGGCACCTTGGGAGCTACCATGCTCTCCAGGTCCTCCGGCAAAACCATGCCCCCCACCCCTGGAGCCGCCCCGCACAGGGACTCTTCATCCTTCAACTCCACCCCGGCCGGGGTAGGTTCCCCGGAATGCATCTGACGATCCAGGGCCCGCACATGACGTTCCCGTTCAAGCGCCATCCATTGATCCACACGGCCGAGCCACTCCAAACCCTTCTTAGAGGGTTCAGCAGACAACCCAGCCCCCACCCATCGCTGGCGCACCGTGCGCAACACCATCACCCGGCAGGCATGGCGCCATATCTCTGTGGACAAGTCCACGGGCATAAGAACCTCCCTGGGCGCACCACGGCCCTCCCGTGAACGCTGGGCACCCACCCAGGCACCCAGGGCCACCGTGCCCACCGCAACCAGGACAACCGCGCCCACCCACAGGAAGCGCCCACGCCTCTTCAAAAGGTTCATTCCAAACTCCCCAGACCATCCACGGGTGGTCTACGCCCAGCCGTACTCCCCAAGGACCTGGCCACGTCACGCAGAAGCCCAGGCCCCTGATACACAAAGGCAGAGTACACTTGCACCAAATCCGCCCCAGCAGCGAGCCGTTGCGCCACATCGGATCCTGACCCAATCCCCCCCACAGAGATAAGCGTCATGTCCGGCCCCACCTGTTCCCGAAGGCGCTTCAACACATCCAAGGAACGTGCCGCAAGGGGCGCGCCCGAAATCCCACCCGCACCCAACTGTTCTACGGTGGCAGCATCCGTCACCAAACCCTCCCGGGACAACGTGGTGTTGGTGGCCACAATGCCGTGCAGACCAAGTTCCAGGGCCATGGCAGCCACCGCGTCCACGTCGTCGTCGCTCAGGTCCGGCGCAATCTTCACCAACAACGGCACCGTCCGATCCGGGCACACGCGGTCGGCTTCGGCACGAACCGCCACAAGTAGGGGCGCCAGTTTCGATACCGCCTGAAGGTTGCGAAGGCCCGGCGTGTTCGGGGAACTCACGTTGACCACCAGGTAGTCGGCCAAGGGAGCAAGCAGCCCTGTGCTGGCGACGTAATCTCCGAGCGCCTGGTCCTCGGGAGTCACCTTGGACTTGCCAATGTTGACCCCCACCACAACTCCAGCAGCGATCCCCTGATCCGCACCCGATGGCAAGCGCCGTGAAAAACGCCAGGCCAACCGTTGGGCCATGGCGCTAGCGCCGTGATTGTTAAACCCCATCCGGTTGAGCAACGCCCGATCCTTCTTCAACCGAAACAAACGGGGCCGGGGGTTGCCCGGTTGGGCCAGGGCCGTGGCCGTCCCCACCTCCACAAAACCAAAGCCCAGGGCCCCCAGGGCGTCCACGGCCTCCCCGTCCTTGTCGAGCCCCGCGGCAAGGCCCACCGGATTGGCAAAACGAAGCCCCATGGCCTCCACGGGATGGTGCAATCGCACACCCACCCCACGGGCAAGCCATCGGCACAACCGGGAAGAGCGGTTCACCCAGGACAGTACTCCCATCACACAACGGTGCGCCGACTCCGCCGGAAGTAAGAACAGCACCCACCGAAACCATCTGTACACCCCCCTGTTGTGCCCCACCAGATTCACACATCAAGCCAGATACCTTGTACCCCCCACAAATGGCGTGGGCCCACACCGCGCCCCAACCACGCCGCACCTCGCCGGTTCACCCATGCATCCAACAAGGGCAGGAACCCAAGGGTTTGATCCACGGCTGCCAACAAAGCTCCGTCCCAAAAGCCCAAATTTATCTGCACGGCAGAATTAGCAATTCTGCACATTCCCTGTTGCCATCAGGCGCTGGCCCCGGATCCCTGCCACGGGTAAGAGTCCCGCCATGACCGTGTGGGTAACCTTGAGCGTTCTAGGGATGTTTGCGTTGGGCTACCGGTTCTACGCGCGCTGGATAGGCCAACGGATCTTTCAGTTGGGTTCCCCCGCGGAGCAGGAAACAACCCCAACACCTGCCCACACCCTGGCCGACGGCCGAGACTACGTGGCCACCCCCAAACACATTTTGTTTGGGCACCACTTCACCTCCATTGCGGGTGCGGCCCCCATCATTGGCCCCTGTGTCGCCGCCTATTGGGGCTGGCTGCCCGCCCTTGTGTGGGTGGTGCTCGGCACGCTCTTCATCGGAGCCGTGCACGATTTTGGCGCGCTCGTGGCAAGCGTTCGTGAGCGGGGAAACTCCATCGCCCACATCACCGCCCGCGTCCTTTCCCCACGGGCACGCATCATGTTCCTGAGCTTCGTGCTGGTCTTCGTGTGGTTGGTACTGGCGGTCTTTGCCATGGCCATCGCCTCCCTGTTTGTCTCCCAACCCACCTCCGTCATTCCCGTGAACGCACAAATCCTCATCGCGCTCGCCATGGGTTGGCTGCTCTACAAAAAGAAGGTCAAGGCACTCATCCCATCGCTTGTGGCCCTGGTGTTGCTCTACCTCTGCGTGGGCTGGGGCGCGCACATGCCGCTGGAGTTCGCGGCGTTTGGATTTTCCGCTGCAGCCTCCAGCCAACTCTGGATCGTGCTGCTGTTCATCTACTGTGGAGTGGCAAGCCTGTTGCCCGTGTGGATCCTGCTGCAACCCCGGGACTACATCAATAGCCACCAACTGTTCGTGGGGCTCGCACTGTTGTTCGCAGGCCTATTTTTCCTACATCCCGAATTTGATGCCCCCGCCATCCGCCCGCCCTCCCCCGACGCACCGTCCATGTTTCCACTGCTGTTTGTCACCGTGGCCTGTGGCGCCATCAGCGGGTTCCATGGGCTCGTGAGCTCAGGCACCACCTCCAAGCAACTCAACCGTATGGGGGACGCCCGTGCCATTGGCTATGGCTCCATGCTGGGCGAGGGCACCCTTGCCCTGGCCTCCACCATGGCCGCCGTGGCGGGCATTGCGCTCGTCGCCGAATGCCACCTTCCCCAACAGGGAGCCATCGAAAACCTGGGTTGGCACGCCTACTACGACACCTGGGCCCACGCCTCGGGCAACAAGGCCGCCGCGTTTGTCCTGGGGGGCGGCGCCTTCCTGCAGGGCCTGGGGCTTTCCACAGAACTGGCACGCACACTCATGGCCGTGCTCGTCATCTCGTTTGCCGCCACCACGCTCGACACCGCCACCCGGATCCAACGATTCATCGTCAACGAAATCGGGCAAGCCACCCGCGCGCGCCCGCTGCAAAACCCCTACGTCGCCACCCTCATCGCAGTCGTTCCAGCTGCCGCACTTGCATTGCTCGACGTGGACACGGGTAGCGGCGCCCAAAAGGCCGGTTGGTTGCTCTGGCCCGTATTCGGAATCAGCAACCAAATGCTCGCCGCACTCACGTTTCTGGTACTCACCCTCTATTTCGCCAGCACCCGTTGTGCCAAGGGCGGCCAGGTCACACGCCGGTTGCCCCTGCCACTCGCCATTCCCATGTTCATCGTCACAGGCATCACGCTAGTCGCCATGACCCACAAACTACGTGAGTTCATCGCCTCCGGAAACACCATGCTCACCGCACTGGCAAGCCTACTGCTCGCCCTGCAAGCCTGGATGCTCATCGAAGGCACCCTCGCCCTCCGCCGGTTCCGAATACATCCAGGCCGGCAAAACTAACCCACCCTACGGAATGGCCTGGGCGGCGTACACGGGTACGGAAACCTCAAGTGGCAGCGGTGTCAGCAATGTGGGGGAACCGGCAACGTCGATGTCGAACACCTTGATGAGGCCCTTGCCGGTGTTGGTGTCTTCTTGCCAAAACACCAGGCGACCAAGGCCCACCCAAAGGCCGGAGCGCCTACGGCCGGGGGCCCCTTCCACCACCATATCCTGGGTCCAGCTTGGCGCATTGGCCCCCTGGGGATCCCACAGAAGCACCCTGGGCTCATGGCCGTTGCGTGACACCAACAGGTACACCTCACGGTTGGACACCCACTCCATGGCATCAATGCTCGCGTTGAACTCGATGTCCGTGTCCCGCAGCAACACACGGGCCGCGTAGGGCGCCGTGCGATCCACGTGCACAATGCCACCGTCCGCCTCCAACCATAGGTTGGCTGGGGTGTGGATCACAACCCCAAGCTCTCCCTTCGGATCCAACAGCATTTTCGTGGGATTGCCGATCGGCAAAAAGGTGCGGGCCTCCAGGGTATCGGTCGCCACATCCACCACCGCAACCGAACTCCCCTGGGATGAAATGTTCCAGGTAAAATCGTAGTGGGCCGAACCCACAAACGCACGGGCCCCATCCAACACGCCCGACACCACGTCCGGGCTCAGGCCGTCATCGTTCGGCGCGCCCGCCGAAAGATCCACCACCTTGTCCGCATCCGAAAGGGAAACCGTCGCTCGATGCTGTGCCGCACCGGGCTCAAACCGCAACAGGTGCTTTTGGGTTTGCCCAAACAGGCCCACGTAGGCCTTATGGGCCGACACGGGAAGAAAGAATTGGGGCGAAATAAACTCGGCCAACGGAGTCACCTGGGAAAACTCCACCGTGGAGTAGTCGTAGAGCACATCGGGCGTGGGACCTAAATCCAACTTCGGAAGAAACCGGGCATCCACCATGCGCAGCCTACGCCCTGACCCCTCACCCAACACCGGGTGGCAATCCCACATCCCACGGGGAGTGGTGTCCTGATCCGGATTGGCATCCGGATCCTCCCGTACAAACACAGGGTTTGCTCCCAACTCCAGGATGGCAGCACCGTTGGGCGATGTGGCGTAGTCCGTCAGCGTCAACAACACCCGTTGGTTTGGGCAGGGGTGGGCCGCCCCAGACGCCGCCGAAGGGCTTTCCCCTTCCATCCCGCAGGCTGTAGCCAACACCACACCACAAACAGACACCAGGGCCTGCACTCGATTTGTACCTTGATTCATCTCTATTGCTTTCTTGCGTTCCGCCCGAACGCTCGGGTCCCCAAGACTCTCCCACGGGAGAAACTCAGCATCTCAGGGCATATGTTTTTGGGATGAAGCAAAAGGTCGGTCTCCTGACTCCCGATTCATCCTCCACGAAACACCTTCCCAGCACCCCAAACAGCCCCTTAGGGGCAGCCCTGGGGCTTTACACCAGTGGTGACCCATATCGTTCAGATACGGATCGTTGTTCGCTTTGTCCTCGGTCACAGTGGCGGGGGCCGCGACGGATTCACACCGTCTTCCCATGGGGCACATGCCCCACCCTTCACAACCCGCCACGACTAGCACCGCCGTGTGTGTGTGGCAACTGCAGGCGTACGTGGCAAACCCACCCCCATGCCGTCGCTCCCACAGCTCCTCAGGGAAGTCGCCCACTGCCGCACCTGCGAGGCTCACCTTCCCCACGGGCCACGCCCCGTCGTACAGGCCCACCCGAGCTCGCGCATCCTCATCATCGGCCAGGCGCCCGGAAGGCGCGTGCATGAAAGCGGCATCCCCTGGAATGACCCAAGCGGCGACAACCTACGCCGGTGGATGGGCATTGACCGGGATACCTTTTACGACCCGAAGACCTGCGCCCTCGTCCCCATGGGTTTCTGCTACCCAGGCACCGGCAAAAGCGGGGATCTGCCCCCGCGCAAAGAATGCGCCCCCCAATGGCACCCCCAACTCCTCCCCAAACTCAAACACGTGGGCCTCACCCTACTCATCGGCCAGTACGCCCAAACACAGTACCTCACCAAAACCGCCTACCCCAACCGCGGCAACCTCACCGACACGGTCAAAAACTGGCGTACCTACGCCACCGCCACAGACCTTCCCGGCACCACCATCCCCCTACCCCACCCGAGCCCCCGCAACATCCGCTGGCAAAAAGCCAACCCTTGGTTCGAAAAGGAGTTGGTTCCTGCGCTGCAGCACCACGTCCTCGCACAGACCCGTTGCCATCTCTCAATCGACCCCTAATTGACTCCTGGTCCACATCCGACAAACTGGCCCCATGGTCGATTTTGCATTTCGTTTTGTCTGGCTCAGTTCCCTTCTTGTGGCTCCGCTGACGCTGTCCACTGCCTGCCAGTCCAACAACGACACCACTGCGACGGAAGGGCGAAATGATGGCGGTACGCTCGATGGTGCCTTGGGCGGTGGCGACGATGCCCAAACGGATCACGGAGGGTGTGCCAACTACCTCGACTGCATGGCGCCCACACCCCATTGCAAGATTGTGGCCTCAGACCAAAGCATGAACACGTGCGTTGAATGCTTGGACACAAGCGATTGCGCCACCACCTACATCTGTACGGACAATGCATGCGTTCTGCCCCCAGCAGAGTGCTACCAGGACGCGGATTGCCAAAGCGCCAAGCCCAAATGCAAAACTCATTCGACCGACCTCACCATGAACCTCTGCGTCGAGTGCCTTGTCGACGCAGATTGCGCCACAGCCCTCATATGCGAAGACAACCTTTGCGAAATCGACGAAGGCTAACGCCCAGAACGCACCACAACCCCAAACAAACTAGCCTTTCTAGACCTTTGCAGGTTCGTAGGTAAACAGTACATCACCGGCGTTCACGTCTGCGCCGTCTTCGGCGAAGAAGAAATGGGATGAGCGTGCCCTATCTCGGGATCGACGGCTGGGCGGCAAGCCATTTACTCCAGTAGTCTTCCGCCTCCGCAGACCCCGTGGGTTGAATACTCGAAGGTGCGCTAAGGAACTGCCAAACCGAGGAAACGTCATCCAAGAACATACAGTAGGTCCACGCGTCCTCGCGAAGCACGTCGTATTCTTCCGATTTTTCTCCCAGATAAGCCATCATGGGCCCCAAGATGTTATCCCCACTACAGGTCAAAGCCTTCTTGAGGTCCGGAGCAACAAGATCAATGCTTTGAAGATACAGCGGCAGGGTGTAGCGATGTTTAATCGACCCACGGGCCGTTGTGTCTTTGTCGCGGTGGACCCAATCATCTTCTGCAGCAGTCGGGTCGATAATATATCGATCACCACTCGGTGGTCGGCCGAAGCCCATGAGTTCTCCACCTAAGCAAAAAAACAACGCAGGCGGCCCGTACAAACTGTCGTCAGATTCCACCCACGGCAACTGGGCGAGGTGCAGCCCATCCAGTTTGATATTCCCCCATCGGGTTTCGCCCTCCCGTGCCGCACGCGCTGGGCCCGTCGCAAACTGATTAAAGAAGCGCCGTTGAAATGAAGCCACTTCCTGGGAACCATCGGTGAGCAGAGCTGTGCTTTGAACTTCGCCTAAACCACAGTTTTCACCCGGTGGCTCCGTAAAATAGACACTAAATTTTGCCCCGCTCAACGTGTGTAGCATCTCATGCGAGTGGTCGACACGACGATGAAACTTTTTGGTGTCAACTACACCTCCAACGCCGAGTGTGACTTCGGCGAGCACCGTACCTTCGGGCCTGCCGTAGTCACAGCGGTCAGACGGTGCCATCGGAGCCCAAAGCTCCTCCTCGGTAAACTCAAACCCAGTCATCCGAAGAATCTTCCGGTGGGGCTTTTCCCTGTCAAAAAGATCCACGCCATACTGGCAACTCACCCCCTGCCGGTACGAAACCGCTGCCCCCACATCGAGATCACGGCGCCCCCACAACGTTTTTTCTGCGCATGCATCATCCAGAGTCAGCCCCGTAAAACCACACTTCTTGCCCACACCGACCGACACCCGATCGGACAGCCGAACCACCTGGCAGTCAGAATTCACCTGATATTCTATTTCGGCTCGTCCCCCCTCGGTAGACGTACCCTTGGAGTCATCTGCAGCCCTCGGCAGGCTCTCCTCACCCGAGACTAGAGCCATTGCTGTCGTAAAAACATCTCCTTTGATGGGCCCCGTAGCCTTTGCACTCCCGAGTCGAGCTTCGGCATTGCACCCCCCAAGCGACCCAAAAATCAAAAGACAAAGAAACCCAAAACGTACCAGAGCAACTCCACGCACCTGACGAATATGCGGATTGACTAGTGTAATTTCGACTACGGCCAACCTGTTCATTTCAACTTTCCTCGCCACATCATCCAAACTTCGACTTAGCCATCGCCATAAAAAGCAGGACAGCTGGCATGTGACCAGGGAATGCATATTTTGTTCCACCACAGTTTGCTACCACTTTTGACCACTGCCGGGAGAAAAGGCGACCATTTCTGTCCACCCGGTCCACTTGAGTCCCCAGTGCCGGCGAAAAGCCCCAGGCCTACGCTGGCTCGTAGGTGAACAGCACGTCACCGGCGTTCACGTCGGCGCCGTCTTCGGCGAGGAACTTGGTGACCTTTACTGGGGCGGCTCCTTCAAA
Source organism: Polyangia bacterium (assembly GCA_030427835.1). Lineage (GTDB taxonomy): Bacteria > Myxococcota_A > Polyangia > Polyangiales > JAUICN01 > JAUICN01. Next base: position 332,554 of record JAUICN010000003.1, read on the forward strand.
GGGAAGGCGGGTGAAGGTTTTCATGACTTCGATGAGGCCTACCACATCCCCGGGCTTCACCATCTGACCCACCTCTGCCAAGGGGGGATCTTCAGGTTTCGTACGTCTGTAAAACCTGCCTGCCGTGGGGCTCACAAAGCAGGGTTTGCCGTCTGCGCTTGCCTTGCTTCCAGCAGCGGCGCCCGTGGCAGAAGTCGTTGATTCGGCCCCGTCACCCTTGGCGGTACGCACTACTCCACGCCCCGCCAACTGATCCAGATCATGCAGGGACCAAATCCGTGGGTTCTTCACACGACGCACCCCTGCGGCTTGGTAGCTCGCCTCCGCAAGCACCTCGAGCCAGGGTCGCAGTTCATCCAGCTTGATCACCTCATCGGTGTCCATCTGGCTTGCCGCTTTGTAGGGGTCCATGTCCCCCTCAATGCGCGCCTCCACCTCGGCCATGCCGGCCTCAATCTTGGCCCGCTCTTCCGGGTCATCGGTGGCAATCTCAAAGTCATCGTCCAACTTGGTGTTGTAGGTGGCAATGGCAAGCGTACGCCCCTCCATCACACTCAAGCGCCCCACCGTGGTGGACAGCTGCACCACCGGATCAAAAGGCGCCCCCGCAAGTGCGTAGTACCCCGCTCCTGCGGCCTTACGTAAGAGCACCGAAAACATGGGCACCGTGTTGGTGCTGTTCGTGTAAATCAAACTGGACCCGTAACCCAACAACCCCTGCCGCTCCGCCTCGGTACCAATGTCAAAGCCCGAAATGTCGTGAAGCCACACCAGCGGAATCCCATCCGCGTTGCAAGCCCGGCTAAACGCACTGATCTTGGCAATGCCCTCCCGGTACAACGTGGAAGCAGGTCGCTTCGTGCCAGGCGCGTCTACATTGTCCACAAGCCCCTGACGGTTGGTCACAAACCCCATGTAAAGCCCAGACACACGCCCCACCCCGCACAGAATCTCCTCACCCGATCCGGCCGAGAATTCCCAAAACAAACTCTGGTCACACAACCGCGCCACCATCTGGCACACGTCGTACCCTTCCCGATGGTCTGGCGGAACCAACCCGGTCAACTCCCCCGCGTCGAATGCCGGCCCCATGGGTGCCGTGCCCCCACGGTAGTAGTCCACCGCGGTCGTGGGCATGCGCCCAATCTCCTCACGCACACAGCGAAGCAAGGTCGCGTCGTCCGGCACACGCACATCGGCACAACCGCTCTGGCTCACGTGCACCTCGGGCCCGCCAATGTCGAGCGAAGTAAGCTTCTGGCTCTTGGCCCCCTTGATGAGCGCCGCACCCGCGATCACCATGTAGGCCTGCTCGGTCATGTACACACGGTCGCTGATGAGCGGCATGTAACCACCACCGGCAATGCAATCCCCAAATACACCCGCCACCTGGGGCACGCCGCCATCGCTCAGCAAGCTATTCATCTTGAAGATGTAGCCAGCCCCGCGCGCGCCTGAGAAGGTCTTGGACTGCTCCGGCAAAAAGAGCCCGCTGCAATCCACCAGGTACACCACCGGCAACCGCAACTTCAACGCCATCTCCTGAGCGCGCTCGATCTTCTCAGGCGTCTGTGGCCACCAGGATCCACTGGCCACCGTATTGTCGTTCGCAATCACCATGCAAAAGCGACCCTGGATCTCCACAAAGGCCGTCACCACACCCGCACCGGGACTTTTGAGCCCGCCCTGGAACTCTCTACCGTCGTTCACAAACGTGCCCACCTCAAACACGCGACCGTCCGGATCCTTGAGCGCCTCCACACGCTCCCGGGCGGTCATTTTGCCCTTGGCATGCACCCGGTCGATGTACTTCTCGCCCCAACCCGCATGCACCCCTGCCCGTCGCTGCTCAAGCGTGGACTCCAACTCCCCGTACTTTTTCCGATACCCCTCCGAGGTCTTCCCATCCACCACAGAAGACAGGGCCTTACCCAACGAACTCAACGGAACAAACGCCATCCCCCCCTTGTAGTCGAAACAGCAGCCCCACCAAAACCAAAGACACCGTGTACAACATGTGTTACATTGGTGACATGAACATCACCATTCGAAACATCGACGAAGCGGTGTACCGCCAGGTCAAGGCCGCCGCCGCCACGGAAGGAATCCCTGTGGGAATATACCTTTCCAAAGTCCTAAAAACTTGGTTTGGGAAAGCTCCGTCAAAAAAAAGCAATGCAGTCCATTCAGTGCTCGATATCAAACCCATTAAAACGGGCCCAGTGCATGCAAGTGAGCGTGTGGACGAGATTGTCTACGGACATGACTAAACATCCCACAGTCATCGATACCAACGTATGGGTAGCCTTGGCCCTCGAAAACGACTCACTTCACATGAAAGCCAACGAGGCCCTAGAACCCATTCGAAAAGAACCCAAAATTCTACTCGAATGCATGTTGGCAGAACTCGGCGCGGTCCTAATGGGGTTTGTGGGCTGCCACACCGCCCATCAGTGGATGAATCAACTTCTCGCCTCCCCAGATGTTCAAAGGCAAGAGGATAGCCCATTCTTTGAAGCAGGCATGGAGCTCTTCGGCAAACAGCCCAACGCCAAAAACGGATGCTCCATTGTCGACTGCATTCAAATCACCGCCGCCCACGCCATGGAAACCGAGTTACTCACCTTCGACAAACGCATGCAAAAGCTTTCCAACAAGCAGCGCTAAAGCTCCACCCTACAAGGACCAACCCGGAATCGTGCGGGTGTCGTAGTTGCCGGTTTTGAAGTCGTCCGAAGCGAGCACGGCCTGGTGCAATGGAATGGTGGTCTGAATGCCTACGCAGGTGACTTCACCCAGGGCCTGGAGCATGCGCGCTATGGCTTCTTCGCGATCCTTGCCCCAGGTCAACAACTTGGCCACCATGCTGTCGTAGAAGGGCGGCACCGTGTAGCCAGGTTCCACGTGGGTATCCACACGCAACCAATCCTGTGCGGGTACAGACCAGGCATCGATCTTCCCCGGGCAGGGTTTGAAACCATTTGCCGGATCCTCGGCGTTGATGCGGCACTCGATTACGTGACCCTCAAAACCGATATCCTCCTGCTTCCAGGAAAGCTCATTCCCTGCGGCCACGCGGATTTGCTCCGCCATGAGATCCAAAGGCTGTTTGCCTCCATTCGTGCCGTCCACCCGGGAACGCATCTCGCTCACCCCATGCTCCACCTGGAGTCGCGTGTTCATCTCCATGAATCGCAACTTGCCTGAAGCATCCATCAACATTTCAAGCGTTCCTGCGCCCACGTAGCCAATGCGCTTTGCCGCCTGCACCGCCGCGTCAAAGGCTTCCTGCCTAGACGCGTCTGTCAGGGTGGGTGCGGGAGACTCTTCGATCAACTTCTGGTGGTTGCGTTGAACCGAGCAATCCCGCTCCCCCACGTGCACCACGTTGCCGTATTTGTCGGCCATGAGCTGCACTTCCACATGCCGCCCACCCTCAATGAACTGCTCCACGTACACACGGGCATCACCGAATGCCGTACGCGCCTCGTTCTCACAATCCCCAAAAGCGCTTTCCAGTTCAGATTCGGAGCGCACCACGCGCATACCCCGGCCTCCGCCGCCAGACTCCGCCTTCAGCAACAGCGGGTACCCAATCTCAGCACCGAGCGCGCGAATTTCTTCCACTCCCGAAACGGGGCCATCACTGCCCCCAATCACGGTCACACCCGCCTCGCGCATCAACCGCTTGGCCGGCGTCTTCTGCCCCATAAGCGCCATCACCTGGGCCGGTGCGCCCACAAAGGCCAAGCCGTGCTGCTCGCACAACGTGGCAAAAACCGCATTCTCCGACAAAAACCCCCACCCTGGGTGAACCGCAGAACAACGCGTTTCCTTGGCTGCCGCAATCAGCCTCATCGGGTCCAGGTAACTCTCCGTCGCCCGGGAAGGCCCGATCACCACCGACTCACAGCCACGGGTGTAGGGCGCGTCCACGTCCGCCTCGGACACCGCGAACACCGGCTCCACCCCAAGCGCCTCACAGGCCCCCCGAATCCGAGCCGCAACCTCCCCACGATTTGCCACCAACAACCGTCGAAACATGACCGCCACCTTACCACACCAAGTTTCCACACATTACCTGCGCGGCAGAACATGCAGAAAAAACGAAGATCATCTCTCTGTAAGGACAACGCCTGACCTTCAACACCAGTCGAAATGCGTCCAACAAATGAGGCCATTCAACCCCAACCTGTCACGCAAAAATCGATCTGACGCCATGTTCAAACATCGAACCAAAAGAAAACCTGCGCCTTTCTATTGGGAATCAAACTTGCAAGGCTGCAGAGAATGTCGTCCTCCAAAACGAGCAACAAAAGCGGCCATCTGGCCAAAGGACTGGTGCTTGTTCTGGGCATGGCCATGCTTGGTGCCTGCAGCGTGGACATCGCTCCCCTGGCGGCATCAAAAGGAGCCGGGGCCAGCCCCCTATGCACCCCGCTCAACCAACCCCCCTACACAGACCTTGCAGACGCATTGGAAGATCCCCTCGAAAACGTTCTCGCAGCGAACAACGTCGAACTCGCCCTCCAACAGGCTGACCGGAAGCCGCTAGCAATCCTCATGGAACAGTTTAAACACAAGCTTGAAAACCGTTGGAAGTACCCAGAGGGCACCTTGGCATCGATCAACTGGAACGTCGCCAGCGATCCAGAGACACACAAGGCTTTGATGGTGGAACTGATCCTTCATTCCAAGACACCCACACGCCATTCACCCACCGCTCACCTTCGGTTTTGGGTGAATCATCGTGCCACGACACCACAGCTCATCCCCACGGAACGGTATTTTTTTGTGGAGGAAAGCGAACACATTCACGCGTGCGACGAATGGTCGACCCAACCCAAGGTGATCGCCACACACCTCCCCCGTGATCCAAACCGGCGTTTCGAGGAGCTCGATCCAGATCACAAAAGCAACATGGCAGGAGTTTCCTCATTGCATGGTATTTCCCATGGCACATTCACCGCCACCGAAACCCCCAACCATGTAGAACAAACCTTCGACAAAAACTGGTCCATTGGGCCTTCCGGGTGCGGGGGCGAAACAGGCTTTCAAGATCTAGGGCCGCTGCAAAACGTACATTGTGTCAAATACCTCGAACTCAAACACGCCAACGCCAACTTCGATCTGTCACCACTAAGCACGAGAGGCCCTGAAACCATGTGCAAAGTTTCGACCGAACTTGCAATCCAGGATGCGGCCAGCATCACCCTTAACAATACATTGCATCTAGGCAAAGTTGGCCTCCAACAAAACATGATCGAGAAGATTCGCCCCATCGCCCATCACCTGCGGGTTCACAACCTCACAGTTACGGATCTCTCACCCGACCAGAAGTCCTCCGACCAGCTAAAAGAACTCCTGATAGCCATGCGCACGGCTCACCTCCAAATCGCCTGCGAAAACCTCCGCTGCTCCGCACGTCAGTTGGTGTCCATCCTCCAAGAAACCCGAGTCTATTCCCTTGGTTTAGACGGCATGTTTCTCTTCGAAAACGACGACACCGTTCTCCAGTTGGCAGCGCTTACCCAACTGCAAAACCTGAGCCTAGGGTGCACGTGGATAGCAACTTCAAGGGTTATCATGTGGAGCAACGAGGAAGTCCAGAAGTCGGCCGCAAGTCTAGTGGACGTAAAGCAGCTCATTTCAGCACTCCCATATCTCACAGAGTTTAGCGGCCGCTATTATTCCGATTCCATCGCCAAACGCATCAAACAACACGTAGACACAACAAAAGGAACGGGCTTCAAACTGAACCGCATCACATGTAGTGGCAACAACCAGTGCTCGAACTGAGTCACCTAGCAAATCCAAATCACTCCAAAAACCCACCACACTACAGCGCGATTCACACAAAATAGACCGAAACTAGGCGCGAAATCGCGTCTTCGTCCAGGCAGAGACCGCTACGCCTACCCCTCCCCCACAGAGCTTGCTAAGGCATCAGCCGATGTCCGCCGAGTTCGTCCATCTCCACGTGCACACGCACTTTTCGCTTTTGGACAGCTCCATCCGTGTGGGCCCCATGGTGAAACGTGCCGCCGAACTGGACATGGGCGCCATTGCCATCACCGACCACGCCAACATGTTTGGCGCCCTGCAAATGGTGAACGCCTGCAAGGAACATGACGTGAAGCCGATTCTCGGCTGCGAGGTCAACATGGTCGTGGGCAGCCCCGGCCAAAGCAACGCCCGCGCCGATCCTGAACTTCGGGACGTGCACCACCTGCTCCTGCTCGCCTCAAGCCAGCAGGGCTACCAAAACCTGGTGCGCATCGTCAGCCGGGGCTGGGTCGATGGCCTGGTCCGCGGGGTGCCTCGCGTCGACCTGGATCTCATCGCCGAACACAACGAAGGCCTCGTTGGCCTCTCCGCCTGCATGGGTGGCTACCTCGCCCAACGCATTCTCCATCACGGCAAGGGCGCAGGCCGTGACGCCATGGCCCAGTTGCGCGACAGTTTTACCCCCGGCCACTTCTTCGCCGAACTCCAGGATCACGGCTTCCCGGAACAGGCCCCGCTCAACCAAATCATTACCGAACTCGCCGCCGACCTAAGCCTACCCATCGTCGCCTCCAACGACTGCCACTACATGGACCCGGGTGAAGCCAACGCGCAACAGGTACTGCAATGCATCGGCACCAGCACCAGCGTCGAAGACATGCGCCGCCAGCACCACAACGCCGACTCCATTCACCTGGCAAGCCCAGACGAAATGGCCCACCGCTTTCGCCACCATCCCGAGGCGGTCAAAAACACCCTACGTATTGCTGAAATGTGCGCCGGGCAGGTGAATCCATTCGCCGCTCCCAAACTGCCCACCTTCGAGGTCCCCCGGGAGCGCACCCCAGAGGATCATTTGGAAGAACTGTCACGGCAGGGATTAGAACAACGCTTCGCCGCCATTTCCTCCGTTGTCACCGAAGTCGACAGAAAAGCCTACACCAAGCGACTGGAACACGAGCTTCAGGTCATCAACGACATGGGCTTCGCGGGCTATTTCCTCATCGTGCAGGACTTCATCGTCTGGGCCAAAGAACACCACGTGCCCGTGGGCCCGGGCCGTGGATCCGGCGCCGGATCACTCGTGGCCTACGCCCTGCAAATCACCGACATCGACCCCCTTCCCTACGGTCTGCTGTTCGAACGGTTCCTCAATCCTGAGCGCGTGTCCATGCCCGATTTCGACATCGACTTCTGCATGGACCGGCGCGACCTGGTCATCGAGTACGTGCGCGAAAAATACGGTCGCCAGAGCGTGGGCCAAATCGCCACCTTCCATCAACTCAAAAGCCGCAGCGTGGTTCGAGACGTGGGTCGCGTCATGGGCATGACCGCGGCAGAAGCCGGCCGCATTGCCACCCTGGTACCCGAACCCATCCAGGGGAAAACCGTGCCCATCGCCACCGCCCTGGAACAGGAGCCCCGCCTACGGGGAATGCAGCAAGAGGACCCGAAGGTTCGCGGCCTACTCGACACCGCACAGGTGCTTGAAGACCTCACCCGACACGCCGGCATGCACGCCGCGGGTGTGGTCATCAGCGAGGGCCCCCTGTGGGATCACGTGCCCGTGTTCTGCCCGGAACCCGACACCTACGTCACCCAGTACCACAAGGACGACGTGGAGGCGGCCGGCCTGGTCAAGTTCGACTTCCTTGGCCTCAAAACCCTCACCGTCATCGACTACGCCATTCGCCTGATTCAAAAACGTCCGCCCATTTCCAACCAGGAGCGGCCTCAAACACCCTTCGATATCAACCGCATTCCCCTGGACGACCCCGCCACCTACGCCCTGCTCGGATCCGGTGAAACCACCAACGTCTTTCAGCTGGAATCCTCCGGCATGCAACGCCTCTTCAAACAACTCCGACCGGACGGGTTTGAGGACATCATCGCCGCCGTGGCCCTCTACCGCCCGGGCCCCCTGGGTTCCGGCATGGTTGAGGACTTCGTGCAACGAAAACACGGCCGCGTGCCGGTGGAATACCCCCACCCAAGCCTCGAGCCCATCCTCAAGGACACCTACGGCGTCATCGTGTACCAGGAACAGGTCATGCAAATCGCCCGGAAAATGGCCGGTTACACCCTGGGCGGCGCCGATCTCCTACGCCGTGCCATGGGTAAAAAGAAGGCCTCGGAAATGGAAAAGCAAAAATCCATCTTCCTCAAAGGCGCCACAGGCCTTGGCCACTCCGAAGCCGACGCCGACCGGGTCTTCGAACTCATGGCCTATTTCGCAGGCTACGGTTTCAACAAATCCCACTCCGCCGCCTACGCCCTACTCACCTACCAAACCGCATACCTCAAGGCCCACTTCCCCGTGGAGTTCATGACCGCCACCCTCACCGCCGACCGTGACAAATCCGACAAGGTCGTGCGCTCCATCGCAGAAGCCCGCGCCATGGGCATCACCGTACTCTCCCCCGACGTCAACGAGAGTGAGATCAACTTCACGGTCGTGTACGGCCGTGAACATGAACGCAGCACGGTCGTGCACGGCGGGGACGAACAAGACAGCGCCAGCACAGCGAAGAAAAAAAAGCGGGCACGCCGCAAAAACCAACCCGCAAGCATGGACGGCACCCTGCGGGATCCCATGCACCCGAAAATTCGCTTCGGCCTGGGCGGCGTCAAGGGCATTGGAGACGCCGCGCTGGAAGCCATTTTCGAATCCCGTGTGGACCCTGAAAGCAAACAGCACCGCCCCTTTCAGGACCTCTTTGATTTCACCTCCAGGGTAGACCTGCGCCGGGTCAGCAAGTCCGTCGTTGAAGCCCTCATCCGTTGTGGGGGGTTTGACGCCATGCACACGCCCCTGGAAGTCCACCGTGCCCAGGCCGTGGCCGCCATGGACATGGCCGTGGAACGGGGGAAAACCGCAGCCCGCGAACGGGACAGTGGCCAAACCAACCTCTTTGGCATGCTCACCGCCCCAACACCGCCCAACCCCGACGGCACTGGTGGCACCAGCACCGAAGCCGGAGCCCAACCAAGCGGCAACCGCTTCCCGGACTGCCCACCCTGGGGTTACCGCGAACAACTGCGCATCGAAAAGGAATCCCTGGGCTTCTACGTTTCAGGCCACCCCCTCGATCGCTTCACCGGTGAGCTCAAGCGCCTGGGCACCGCATCCACCACGAGTGCAGGCCTCAGCCCAGACGGTCACGCCCTCACCATCGCAGGATCGGTCGAAGGCTACCGGGAACGCACCACCAAAGCCGGCCAACGCATGGCCTTCTTTTCCCTCGAAGATCCCGTGGGGCGCATGGAAGTGGTCGTACGCCCGCGGGTGCTCAGCAAAAACCCAGAACTGGCCGAAATCCTCGCCTCAGGCCAACCCATGTTGCTTGAAGCCGCCGTGCAAAAGGATGGTGGCGCCTGGGCAAACAGCGGCGGAAACGGCGGCGGAAACAGCGGCGGATCCAGCGACAGCACCGGTGAAACCAAGTTGGTATTGAAGGATGCCAAGCCCCTACTCGAAACCCTCCAGTCCCAGGCCACCGCCATACACGTACAGCTTTCCCTCGATGAACTCCTGCGGGAGGCCACGGCCACACGATCCACAAAACAGACACTCATCAACCTCAAGTCCACGTTGGACAAGCACCCCGGAACCTGCCCCGTCACCGTGGAGCTCAGCACCCACCTCTGGAGGGCCACCTTTTCCCCCAACGCACTGCACGTCGCCGCCACCGAAGAACTGCTCGCTGACCTGGAACACCTATTTGGCAAAAAGGTGTGCGAACTGCGTTAGCTTGGTAGGCACACGTACAAACCGCAGCCCCCAAGCCGTTCCAATGGTGCAACCACCCAAAACCGAAGACGAACTCGTCACACACGCCCAACAGCTCTGTGGATGTACCCTGGCCCAGGTGGCCACCTCCCATGGTGTAGACTTTCCTGAGGACATCACCCGCGCCAAGGGATGGATCGGCCAACTGTTGGAACGGGCCCTGGGCGCCACCGCCGCCTCGCGGGACGAACCCGATTTCCCCCACCTGGGAATCGAGCTCAAAACCATTCCGCTCACGGCCACAGGCAAACCCAAGGAATCCACATTCGTCACCACCGTTCCGCTCGACCACATGCACGAACTGGACTGGCCACAATCCCGGGTCGCCCGAAAGCTTGCCCGCGTTCTTTGGATCCCCATCCAATGCGAACCCCCCGTTCACGAACGCCACATCGGTTGGCCCACGCTTTGGTCTCCCAGTTCACGACAGCAGCGCACACTGGAAACAGACTGGACCGAGTTCGCCAACCTAATTCGTGCAGGCCACCTGGACGCCATCGATTCCACCATGGGCACCGCCCTGCAGGTTCGCCCCAAGGCCGCCAACGCCCAGGCACGACGCATCGCCTTTGACGAAAACGGCACCCCCCAAAGCACGCTCCCCCGGGGCTTCTACCTTCGCCCCACCTTCACCCAATCCCTCCTTCAGCAAGGCTAACCCAGGCTCCCTAGCGGGGTATCCGATCAATCTTCCAAAAACGGGGGATCCGCCGGCAGGCCGTTCTGAAAGTGATCCCAAAACCCAAAATGGTACTGGTCCGGCACCCTAAAAAACCGTGCCTGAAAACCAATGCTGATCTCCTCCCAGGAATATCCACGGCGCATCACATGTCGAAACACGTCCGACCGCACCCGCATCCGTAGGTACGGAACCCCCACGCCGGTTGCATCCTCTGGAGGCCCTTGCTGTACGACCCCTCCCCCTTCTCCGCACTCACGAAAATCAACGCAACACTCCCGCAGCACCTGGGCAAACGTTTCATCCGTTTCCACCACATGCAGCAGCAGGTTTCCCTGGTACCCCGCCCAATCAAAATAGGCTTGCACACCTTGCAAATGTTTCAGTGGCCCAAAATCCCCATCCCGGGCAATGGCATGCACATAGGCATCCATCTCAAGCGGCAGGGTTCCCCGGGCAGGGTCCATGGGCGTCACCTCCCCTGTGGCCACGTCCATTCGGGCGCCAGGTTCGGGCGCCCAGGTCTGCACCTGCGGAAACCTCTGCGCCACCTTGGTGCACACCCAATGCGCAGAATGCTTGCGGTTCAACAAACGGATGTCCTGATCCGAGGGATGCAGCTCCGAAAAATACCCCGCAATGGGTGCGTACAGGGCAGGCCGGGTCACCTCCACCAGCTCCTGGACCTGGCGCAGATCACCCACCAGGTTCTGCTGCACCCGCCGCCTAACCCAGTCCTCCCCGTAGAGCTCTTCCCAACAAACAGGAAAACCGCTGGCCCCGCCCGCAAAATGGGAAAGCAACACATCCACAGAGGGCAACCGATTGCCCCGGGGTGAATGGCAATCCACCGTATCCAACACCCGCACCCCCCGGTATTCAAACAGGGCCGCGCTGTCTTCCCGCCCGGTATCGTCCAGAAACATCATCATGCGAAGGTCCGGCCCCAGGTCCACCCAAGTATCAAAAGTCACCCGTTGCACGTTACGAAACCCCATCTTTCCCAGGGTCACATCCAGGCGGCCCACATCGAACCGGGGCACCAACAGCCGCACATCCGCATTGAGCTGCAAAAGCAAACGAAGGGTGTGCACATTCAGGTGATCCGAATGGTTGTGGCTAATGTAAATGGCGTCAGCCCCCGCCAACCGTTGCAACGCATCCGCCGGTGGCCGGTGAGCAAGCCACCAACCCCGGGTAAACGCCGGGCCCTCCAGCCACGGATCCGTGAACACACGGGTCGCACCGGCCTGGATCTCCACACAGGCGTGGGCCATGAATTGAATCACCAACTCCCCCGGCCCAAGCGACGCGCGAGCCCCTTCGCACCGGTCCTCCCACGGAACAACCGGCACTGGCTCCACCACCACCACCTCCCCCTGGGCCACCGTCACCGTCAATTGCCGTTGGGTAAGCCCCCCCCCCGGGTTGACGTACGTCATGGTGGAAGCATCCAACTCCCATCCGTGGGAACTGCACTTGAGCACGCAGTCTTCACCACTGGACGACCGCGGGCGAAACGTCCCGCCCATGTGTCGGCAACGGTTCCGTGTCGCCTGAACCCGATCCCCCTCCCGGCACAGCACCACCGTACCGTCCGCCACCAGTTGCACTCCCTGGGAAAGGCTCGACAGGTCCCCCCGAAACAACTCTACCTGGGGTCGCGTGACTCCCCCGACCTTCGCTTCAGGCGAATCCGGCACCAACGGCAACCCTCGTTTATCTTCAGACATGGATACTCCCGGCCCAAATCATGGGCGAGGTGCATCCCAAGTGCCCAAATTCCCGCGTCTACCGTCTTCAAATGGGAACAGTTCCAACCAAGAACAACCACGCCTTCCACGCGCCGTGGTAGAAAATTTCCCCATGCACGCCTCCGACCAAAGCCGCCGGTCCACCAGGGAACAACAAAGCCACCAGTCCATCGACGCCCTCTACCACGGCAGCCCCATCCCCCCGGCCGATCGGGTCACCAACCTCCACTGCTTCCTGCGCCGTCAACAACTGGCCCGCCTCTTCATGCTCCAGGAAATCTATGGCCACATCCTGAACGTCCCTGGGTCCATCCTGCAATGCGGTGTTCGGTGGGGTGGTGACCTCGTCACATTCCAATCCTTGCGCGCCATGCTTGAACCCTACAACCACGGCAGGCGCATCCTCGGTTTCGACACCTTTGAGGGCCTCAAGGGAACCGGGCACGCCGACGCCGGATCCAGCAACGTGGCCGACGGGCAGTTCACGGTACCCGAACAATACGAACAGTTCCTGGGCCAACTGCTCGACGCCCACCGCGACAACGCCCCGCTCGCCCACGTACAAAAACACACCCTCATCAAGGGCGACGTCACAGAAACCCTGCCCGCATTCCTCAGCGAACACCCCGGAGAGCAAATCGCCCTGCTCTACCTCGACATGGACATCTACAACCCCACCCACGCCGCACTCAAGGCCTGCCTCCATCACCTCACCCCCGGCTCCATCGTGGCCTTTGACGAATACAGCGACGCCCAGTTCCCCGGCGAAGCCACCTCCTACCGTGAACTGCTCCGCCCCATCCCCCACACCCTCCACCAAAGCCGATTCTCCTCCGTCACCGCCTACGCCATCCTCCAGTAACGAAATTCACCTATTTCCACACTGCACCACAGGTCTCCCCCTGGAAACCGGTCTTCCAAATTGACATCAGCGTCCGGTCGGCTACCTTGGCCGCTCCGCATTTGCGGGAGCTCCACATGGAGCTTGGGTCCCTATCGTCTAGTCGGCCCAGGACACCGGCCTTTCACGCCGGCGACGCGGGTTCAAATCCCGCTGGGGACGCCACGTTTTTTGTAAAAAACCAGGGTCGTTAGCTCAGTTGGTAGAGCAGCGGGCTTTTAACCCGACGGTCGCAGGTTCGAGCCCTGCACGACCCACCCCTCCCACTCCTGCCTCAAGGTTCTCCCGGTTCCGGTCGAGAAATCCGGGCAGGCCCCGTTCCTCGCTCGACAAGAGATTCCTAGAACCTACGTTCACTCCATGATCAACCGACCCCCTATGCACAAAGAGAACGCGTCTGCCAAGAACAGCCCCCGGTTCAAGCTAGGGCAAGTCGTGGCCCATCGCTGGTTGGGCTATTCCGGCGTCGTTGTGGACATGGATCTGAACTACGAAGGCGACGGCACCTGGATCGACGACGAAATCCCCCTTTTTGAGACCCACCAGAGCACCCCAAGCAACTGGTACCGGGTGCTCATTCACGACACCAGCCAGGAGGCCTACGTCCCGGAATCCATGCTTACCCCAGTCCGCGACCCCCTGCCCATTGACCATCCGGAAGTGCACAGCTTCTTCGATACCTTCGAACACGGGCACTACACCCGCACTCGAAACCTCAACTAAACGGGCCAAACAGTCAAAATCAATCGATTTTTCGAGGTCTAGGAGCACCCTAAAAGAACGTACATCGAGGTCTCCATTGGGTGACTAATTCCACAGGAACTGCTACTTTCTAGATAGGGCGAATGAGACTATCTTACCTTATCCGACATGTACCCATAGTCGCGGTATTCCTGCTGTGGGGATCCGCCTGTGGCCGCGTCTCCTACGAACCCCTATTCCGTGGCCGCCCTGGCAATGACCTGGACGCCACCGTTCAACCCGACACCACCGTAGGCCCCCCAGGCGACGCCGGGCCCAGTGATGCCTCAGCGGGCGACAGCAGTATGGACAGCGGTTCCGGTGACGGCGGATCGGGCGATGCCGGATCAGGAGATGCCGGGTCGGGTGACAGCAGTATGGATGGCGGACCGGGAGATGGCGGTTCCGATGGCGGTGGATCGGGAGACGGTGGATCAGGCGATGGCGGTTCCGATGGCGGCGGGGGCGGCATGGACAGCGGATCGGGCGACGGCGGAAGCGGTATGGATGGCGGCATGATGATGTTTTCCAGCATCAGCGATTTCGTTTGGGACGACACCAACGAAGACGGCATCCAGGACGGTGGCGAAACGGGCATCGACAACGTCACCGTCACCCTAAGCACCTGCACGGGAACCATGTTGGCAACCACCACCACAGACATGTCCGGCAACTACGGGTTTGTGGGCCTGCTCCCAGGGAGCTACAAGCTCACCTTCTCCGACCTCCCCGCCAACTACATTTTTTCTGCCAAGGATCAGGGCGCCGACGACACAGTCGATTCAGATGCCGATCCCTCCGACGGTGAAACCGATTGCGTCTCCCTGGGGCTGGGCGAGCACAATACGGACCTGGACGCCGGCGCCTACCTGGAAACCGCAACCATTGGAAATTTTGTCTGGGACGATGCCAACGAAGACGGCATCCAGGACGGTGGAGAAACGGGCATCGACAACGTCACCGTCACCCTAAGCACCTGCGCAGGATCCCTGGTGGCCTCCACCACCACCAACCCATCCGGTGCCTACAGCTTCACCGGCATCGCTCCGGGCAGCTACAAACTCACCTTCTCCGACCTCCCCGCCAACTATGTCTTCTCTCCCAAGGACCAGGGCTCCGACGATGCACTGGACTCGGACGCCGATCCCTCCGACGGCGAAACCGATTGCTTCACGGCCAACGCTGGGGGCACCGACAACACCGTGGATGCCGCCGCCTACTTCGACGGCGCCATCTACGGCAACTACGTCTGGCAGGACGACAACGAAGACGGCATCCAGGACGGTGGCGAAAGCGGCGTGCCCGGCATCACTGTGGAACTGCTTTCCTGTGCAGGTGCGGTGCTCGACAGCCGCACCACCAACGCCCAGGGGAACTTCAGTTTCACCAACCTTGCGCCGGCAAGTTACAAACTACGCTTCTCCGACCTCCCCACCGACTACATATTCACCATCGCAGACGCCACCTCGGACAGCAACGACTCAGACGCCAACGTGAGCACCGGTGAAACCCCGTGCACCACCCTTTCCATGGGAGAGTCGGACCAAACCTGGGACGCGGGCATCTACCTTCCCAATGCCGCCGTGGGTGACTTTGTTTGGGACGATACCAATGAAGACGGCATCCAGGATGGCGGCGAACTTGGAATCTCCGGCGTCACGGTCACCCTAAAGACCTGTGCCGGGGCCACTGTCGGCACAGACACCACCGACATTGCCGGCGCCTACGACTTCACGGGCATCGCTCCCGGCGACTACAAACTCGAGTTTACCACCCTACCCGCCAACTACATCTGGAGCCCCCAGGATCAGGGCATGGACGACGGCGCGGACTCCGATGTCAACACCGCCACCAACGAAACCGCATGCACCACCCTCTCCTCCGCCGAAACCGACAACAGTTGGGACGCCGGCGCCCATGTTGAAACCGCCACCATTGGAAACTTTGTGTGGGACGATGAAAACGAAGATGGCATCCAGGATGGCGGAGAATCGGGCATCGACAACGTCACCGTCACCCTAAGCACCTGCGCAGGATCCATGGTGGCCTCGACCACCACCAACCCATCCGGTGCCTACAGCTTCAGCTCGGTTTCCCCGGGAAGCTACAAACTCACCTTCTCCGGCCTACCCGCCAACTACGTCTTCTCTCCCAAGGACCAGGGAGCCGACGATGCCCTGGACTCCGACGCCGATCCCTCCGACGGTGAAACCGATTGCTTCACGGCCAACGCTGGAGGCACCGACAACACCGTGGATGCTGCCGCGTACTTCGACGGCGCCATCTACGGCAACTACGTCTGGGAGGACGACAACGAAGACGGCATCCAGGACACTGGCGAAAGCGGCGTCCAGGGAATCACCGTGGAATTGCTTTCCTGTGCAGGCGCCGTGCTCGACAGCCGCACCACCAACTCCCAGGGCAAATACAATTTCACAAACCTCACCCCGGGCAGCTACAAACTGAGGTTCTCAAACTTACCCGCGGACTACGTATTCACGATCCAGGACGCAACGGCAGAAAACAAGGACTCGGACGCCAACGTAAGCACCGGTGAAACCGCGTGCACCACCCTTTCCATGGGAGAAACCGATCGAAAGTGGGATGCGGGCATCTACCTTCCCAAGGCCGCCATCGGCGACTTCGTCTGGAACGACGCAAACGAGGACGGCATCCAGGATGGCGGCGAGCTTGGGATTTCTGGCGTCACGGTCACCCTAAAAACCTGTGCTGGGGCCACCGTGGGCACAGACACCACCGACATGGCAGGTGCCTACAACTTCGCGGGCATCACCCCGGGCGACTACAAACTCGAGTTCACCACCCTACCCGCCAACTACATCTGGAGCCCCCAGGATCAGGGCATGGACGACGGTGCGGACTCCGATGTCAACACCGCCACCAACGAAACCGCTTGCACCACCCTATCCTCTGCTGAAACCGACAACAGTTGGGATGCGGGAGCCTACCTGCAAACCGCATCCATCGGCGACTACGTGTGGGACGACCAAGACGAAGACGGCATCCAGGATGGGGGCGAACCCTCCCTCGCCGGAGTCACCGTAACCCTCCGCACCTGCACAAACATCCCGTTACAATCCACGACCACCAATGCCATGGGGCAATACAGCTTCACGAACCTCACCCCCGGGAACTACAAAGTCACCTTCTCGGGGCTTCCCACCGGATACATCTGGACCACCCAGGATGCGGGAGGGGATGACAGCCTAGATTCCGACGTCCTATCAAACGGGTTCGGGTCCTGTATCTCCCTGACGGGCGGCGAAAACAACACGGACATGGACGCAGGCGCCTACATCGAAAAAGCCTCCATCGGAGGTCGCACCTGGTCCGACGCCGACGAAGACGGCATCGAAGACGGAAGTGAAATCGCCGAATCTGGCGTCACCGTGGAACTCTACAATTGCCTTGGCGGCCTCGTGAACTCCACCACCACCGATGGCACAGGCGCCTACAGCTTCACCGACGTCACTCCAAACGACTATTACATTAAGTTCGCGATTCTCCCCGCCAACCACATTCTCTCCCCCCAGGATCAGGGCGGCGACGACACCGTGGATTCCGACCCCAATACCTCCACCGGTCAAACCGCATGCACCACACTCAGCCCTGGCGAGTCTGAAACCGATTGGGACGCAGGCATGTACGAACCCAAGGCCACCATCGGCGGCCGCATCTGGAATGACGTGGACGGAGACGGAATCCAAGACGGCGGCGAAGTATTCGGGTTCTCGGGACGATCCGTCGTGCTCACCAACTGTGCAGGCACCCCCCTTGCCGCGACCACCACGAACTCCAGCGGAGAGTACAGCTTCACAGGCGTGCTTCCCGGGTCCTTCAGGATCCTGTTCAGCGGTCTGCCCCCCACCGGCTACAACATCTCGCCCCAGGACGCCGGCGGCGACGACAGCGCAGACTCCGACGGCGCCACCAGTGGAACCGTGGGTCAAACCGCTTGCTTCTCTGTGACCTACGGCGAGGTGGCGGACACCTGGGACCAGGGCCTCGAACCCCAAACCGCCACCCTAGGTAACTTTGTCTGGCAGGACGACGACATGGACGGCATTCAGGATGGCAGCGAAGTGGGCATCCCAGGCGTCACCGTCGAACTCTACGACTGTTCCAGTAGCCTGCAGACCTCCACCACCACCGACGGCACCGGTTATTACAACTTCTTTGGGCTCGCGGTGGGGAGCTACGTGGTCAAGTTCATCCTGCCCACCAACTACACCTTCACCACGGAGTCCGCCGGCGGTTCCAACCAGTTCAATGACTCCAACGCCAACACCACCACCGGAGAAAGCCCCTGCACCGCACTCACCGCAGGGGAAGCCAACAACGACATCGACGCTGGAATGATCGGTGCTCCAAGCACCATCAGCGGAATCGGGTGGGTAGACGACGACCGGGACGGCATCCGAGACGGCGGGGAATCGGGCATCGTCTTCGGCAACACCGTACGCCTCATGACGTGCCTTTCCACAAGCTCCCTGCAAACCACCACCCTGGACGGCAGCGGCAACTACAGCTTCTCTGGGGTCAACCCTGGCGACTACCGCGTGCAAATCGATCAACCCTTTAGCAACTACATCTACAGCCCCAAGGATCAGGGCAGCGATGACACGGTGGATTCGGACGTCAACACCTCAAACGGAAGAACGGACTGCTTCACCGTAAGTCCCGCATCCACCCACACCAACGTGGACGGCGGAATCATCTCACTCAACATGACCGTCACAGGAAGAGCATGGCTAGACACCAACAAGGACGGCATTGAGGATCCCGGAGAAACCTCCAACGTTTCTGGCGTGCAGGTCAACCTACTTCCATGCCCAGGTGTATCGGGAAGCGACTCTGCCACAACAAACAGCTCCGGAACCTACGCCCTGCAGCGTTACGACGGCGACTGGCGACTGCAGTTCTACTACTCCGGAAGCGGCCTTGTATTCTCTCCGCAGGACCAGGGAAGTGACGACACCGTGGATTCGGATCCAGGTGCAGCAGTCACCCTGTGGACCAGCAGTTGCATGACCTTTGCAGCGGGATCCCACACCCATTGGGACGTGGGCCTCCACTCCCCATAGGCCAAGTTCCCAAGCCTGTGTTGGGGGTTCGGCCGGTCTGCGGTCAAACCCGTTCAGGGGTTAACGTTTCACGAGCGAAAGCAAATGGCCCACGGATTCAAGCAATGCATCTGGACCAAAGGGCTTTGGCAAATACCGGGTGTGATTTGCCTCCTCAGGAGGAATTACCTGAAGGTCACCCACATTCCCTGAAGTGTAGAGCACCAACAAACCCGGCTTGAGTACCCGCAGCTTTTTCACCAACTCGGGCCCCGTGATCAATGGCAAGCGCACATCCGTAAAGAGAAGATCCACACGGGCAGGGTCCCGCTCCATGATCCGAATGGCCTCCACACCACCGTGGGCCAAAAAAACTTCGTACCCGGCTTCCCGCAACATTCGGTCCACGATGCGCCGTACGGGCGCCTCATCTTCCACCACCAGAATACGGGGAGGCCTCTCCTTGTCCGGCGGCGCGCAGTCGGAACCCCCACGGCCTGCCTTTTCCGAAACATCGGGGGAATCCACGGGAAGCCAGACCGAAAACGTCGTGCCCACGCCAGGAGTACTCTTCACGCGAACAGTTCCCCCCGCCTGTCGGATCACACCGTAGGCCGTAGCCAAGCCCAACCCCGTTCCTCTTCCCAGTTCCTTGGTCGTAAAAAACGGCTCAAACACGCGGGCCAACACATGGGGTTCCATCCCTTCGCCCGTATCCTTCACCACGAGCAAACCATAATCCCCAAACCCCAGTTCCAGATCCGTTGCGGCCACCCCATCCAACACCACCCGATCAAATGAAATCCGCAGGTCTCCCCCGTCAGGCATGGCATCTCGCGCATTGAGCACCAGATTCATCAATACCTGCTGCAACTCGGATCCGGGCATCGCCACCGGCATTGCAGAAATCCCAGCCTCCCTGTACACACGAATCGATTCTGGCAACAAACGCTTCACCAACCCAAGCGTCGTGTCCACCACGGTCACCAGGTCGGCGCCCTCCCGCTCCCGTGTGCGATTCTGGCTAAACGCCAACAACTGCTCTGTCAGCTCCGCCGCGCTTTCCACCCCTTGCCGCACCTCCCGCGCCAGTCCCCTCAACCCCTCGGTCGCATCCGAATGGGTCTCAATGAGCTTCGCGCTGCACAGGATCGCGGTGAGGTAGTTGTTAAAGTCATGGGCAACACCGCCCGCCATCCGCCCGAGGGCCTCCAGTCGCTCCTGGATTTTCAACTGGGCTTCCAACTCCTTGCGTCGCGTCACTTCAGTGAGCATCCCAACGGTGCGAATCGCACGACGCTCACCATCCCGCGCCAACACCTGATCACGGCTCAGAAACCAGCGCCAGGATCCATCCACATGCTTGAGTCGGTACTCCGTCTCGAGCACTTCTCCGTCCTTGACCTGTTTCCAGCGTTCCAACAACGCGGGGAGACGCGCCCGATCCTCTGGATGGAGCAACGCATCGATCTCTCTTGTCTTGTAACGTTCCGATTGTTCCGGAGAATAACCAAGCTCCGCCGCAATCGGTCGATTCCAGTACAGGGTCCGCAGGGAAACCAAGTCAAATACGTAAAGAACCTGGGGAAGGCTCTTCCCAACAGACCGCAAGATCCCTTCCAGATCATCGCCCGTTTCAGAACGATCTAAATCACTGGCTTGTCCATCCTTGATCTCGGTCACATATACCTCAACGGGACTATACCCAACCCCTCCCCCGAACGCACCCCCATGGCCGCACCCACCCCCAGGACCCGCGTCACACCCACCAACACGCACACCCTCCGACCCGACGGAGAATACGTGCTCTATTGGATGATCGCGCACCGCAGAACGTCACACAACTTCAGCCTGCAATACGCCATTGAACAGGCAAACACACTAAAAAAGCCGCTCATTGTCCTGGAGCCCCTCAACGTGGATTATCCCTGGGCCAGCGAAAGGTTCCATAGGTTTGTGATTCAGGGCATGGCCGACAACGCCGCCGAGTTTTCATCCACAACAGTTCACTACCACCCCTATGTGGAGCCCGCTCCCAGGGCAGGCCGTGGCCTCCTTAGCTACCTGGCAAGCAAAGCATGCCTCGTGGTCACCGACGACTACCCCTGCTTTTTCCTTCCTCGACTGCTTGAAACCACCGCGCAAAAGCTTCCCGTGGCCATGCACAAGGTCGACTCCAACGGTCTCATGCCATTGTCTGCCATCGATCGATTGTTCCCCACAGCATTCACCTTTCGTCAGTACATCCAGAAAACCGCCCGGGACCACCTTCAACAGTTTCCCGACGCCGTTCCCCTGCATCACGCACGCACGCTTCCAGAACTCGAAGTTCTGCCACCTGAACTGGCCCGGCGCTGGCCCGCGGTTTCCACCCAGAAACTCACCTCCCCCCATGGCCTGGTCAGTGGCCTTCCCGTCGATCACGCTGTGACTGCGGTTCAGGAGACTGGCGGTGAAAAGGCGGCACGCAAACGACTACGCAGGTTTATCGCCGAACAACTCCCCCACTACCAAGCAAACCGCAACCACCCCGACCTGGACGCCGCAAGCAGACTTTCTTCCTGGCTACACTTCGGGCACATCGGCACCCACGAGATCTTGCAGGCCCTATTCGATCATGAGCAGTGGTCCACGGATCAACTCTCCCAAGGCACCGCAGGAAAGCGCAGCGGCTGGTGGAACATGTCCGAAAACAGCGAAGCGTTTCTGGATCAGCTCATCACATGGCGTGAACTTGGCTTCAACCGCTGCAAGATTCAGCCCAACTACGACACCCTAGAAACGCTGCCCGCATGGGCACTCAAAACCATCAACGATCACCGTTCGGACCCGCGCCCCCACGTCTACATCCTGGAACAACTACAAGACGCAAACACCCACGACAACCTTTGGAACGCGGCCCAAAGGCAACTGGTATCCCAGGGTCACATCCACAACTACATGAGAATGCTGTGGGGAAAGAAAATTTACGAATGGAGCGCCACCCCCGAAGAAGCACTGCACGCCCTCGTTCATCTCAACAACAAATACGCCACCGACGGCCGTGACCCCAACTCCTACAGTGGAATCTTTTGGTGCCTGGGTCGGTTTGACCGAGCATGGGGCCCAGAACGCCCCATCTACGGAAAACTCCGCTACATGACCTCCGACAGCGCCGCACGAAAACTAAAGTTAAAAAACTACCTCCAACAATACGGCCAACAAACCACGTTAGGCGTCTAACTCCACACATAGCGAAACCGGGTGCTCCAAAAGGAACACCCGGCCTCCATTGCGCAGCTTCTGGATTGGGCACCAGGGGGGAACCTGCCAGCCACCACGCAAACCCTCTTTCAACTCGCCCGTAAACACGGCGAACCTGGAAGCACTCACTAAAACGAACCGAAAGGCGGGCAAGACCAAGCCCACCCGCCTTCGACCACATCTACTGAATCGGGTACCGAATCACAAACCCATCCGGCCCACTCCCATCATGGGTAATCGTCGTCTCATTCCCCACGGTCACATCGCCGTTATTCCAGCCGCAGGCGTACAAATACCCATCATGCACTTCAATGTCGTTCGACTTCATATGGCCTACACCGACATCGTACCAACGCAGCACCCCGTCGGACGCAAAGCTGTAGGAGATCATGTTGTTCTCATCAGGCAAACCTGTGTACGCATACCCTTCGAATGAAAGCGAGTTGACAATCGTGGCTACACCGTAAACATTTCCTACGTCATCCACGGTCACAGAGTGGTACCCCAGACCATCGGTCAACGCCAACTGCTTGAACCAGCTAACGTTGCCATCCGGCAACACCCGAACAAGCAGGCCCTCTTCTCCTACTGACGAGGAAACCGTACTCAACCCCAGGGTCACACTCCCCTTAAGGCGAGTGCCCACGTACACCGAACCGTCCGAACTTGTGGCCAGGGTCGAGTCAAGTGCGTACGTGTTTGTCGAGACGCGAGTGATCCAGGATACGGCACTGGCATCCGAAGACAGCTTGGCCAACCAAATATTGTCTCCGGTTCCATTCACCAAAAAAGACTTCGTGCCAAGCACCATATTCGTACCCCCACCGGCACGCCCCAGCACGTAGATTGAACCGTCGGCCGCCACTTCAATTCCCAGAACCCACGTGTTCGAGTCACCCCCCGCCATCAGATGGGAAACGTAGGTGCCCGCAGCAGAGTACTGCACTAGGAGTGCTTTGCTCGTGGCCCCTGACATGATTGTGGTTCCTCCAAAGGTCTCAGATGCCCCGCTGGTCAAACGTCCACCCGCAAGCACGCGATCCGTACCCGATGCATATCCCACCGCAAAAGTAGGTGCGTCGCCGCTATCCTGCGCCCAAAACCCGTTCCAATCACTATCTTCCGGATCCTCGTAGTACCGTATGATCGACTGGGAGCTGGATCCGGAGTTCCCCTCCGAGCCCACCCCGCTAGCGTTCAGCTGGCCCTTGTACTCCGACACCACGATGGGAAACCCTTCCCCATTCAACTCCATGTCAAACGTTAGCCACCAGAAAGCGTTACCTCCCCCAGCGGGCACAGAAATGGTATCGTCGTCCAACACGCTTCCGTTCCCATTCACGTGCAACACCGTGCGACTCGGATCGGAGTCATTGGAGATTTGCTCACTCCCTATGGTGAGTTTTCCACTGTGTTGCATGAACAGGTACGCATCACCGTTAGCATCAAACTCCAAATTTGTGCACCATGCCTTATCATTCCCCGGAGCACGTAGCCATGTGGAGGGCACCACAGTTTTGCATGCAAGGTCGAGACACATTTCGCCCATGTTGCACTCGTTGCCGCAGGCACCACAGTTGGCAAAGTCATTGAGGTTGCGCTCGCACCCGTCGCCAAGGTCCGCGTTGCAATCGCCATACCCCACGGCACAGCCACCCACCTCACACATACCACCGTTGCACAGGGCACCCTGGTTCAGGTCGGCAGTGCACACATTCCCACAGCCACCACAGTGGCCAGGGTCCATGTTTAGGTCCACCTCACAGCCATTGGCGGGGTCCCCGTCACAGTCGGCCTTGCCCGCATCGCATTCGAGCACACCCGCATCCGTGCCACCATCCAGCCGAGTCACACCTGCGATGCATTCACCGTTTTCGTCCTTCACACAGGCGTCCTCCGGGCAGCCCCATAGGCCCACCGAAAACAGCCCCATGCACAAAGTCGCCCACCATGGGGTCATCCCCTGCCGATTCGTTGCCTCGTTCGCCATTTTTTTCACTGTGTTGTTCACTGCGTTGCTCACTACTTCGTCCATATCTTCCTCTCCCTGGTAACACAGAATGGCCAGTGCCATCCCGAATCGCGTTCCGTTAAGTCGCCGCAATCATCACGGCACCCCCTTATCGGTCACCAGGCTCGCCAGTTGCGTACACGACGAACCTATTTACGGGCAACCGTCATCCCCCATCTTTTTTTCAAAACGGAGAGGGACACACCAGTGCCCCTTAAGTCTCTGATATCTAAGGACAAATAGCTAGGGTTCGTGGACCCCAGTAAACTTTTTTTAAATGGGGCCCAATAGGGACAGGTCTCTACGGCGTCGGTCCACAAAAACCGTCGTTCTCGCGCACGCCATCCACAGGGCAATCCTGATCCCCCAGGCATCGGTGGGTGCATAACGGCTCCCCACCAAAACGTTGACACACCACATCAAACGTTCCTCCTACCCGCTCGTCAGACAACGCCGCCTCCAGTTACCAAAAAGGCGACATCCCCAGAAGGAATGCCGCCTTTTTATTCAACAAAACCCATGACCCCCAGGTGGCGCAGGTGTATTTGACTAGATATCATCAATGCATTCTACAAGACGATCGCAGTTGCTAAACCCCAAGCAACGGTTGAGATCCGTCTCAACATCCGCGCGCTCCGTGCTTGTCAGGTCATCCAGGTCGCGATCGATCTCTTCCACGCATTCCGCCACACTGCCAAGCAGGTAGTTGCACGTGTCCAACCGTGAACATGTCTCCTCCGCCACAGTGGCATCCTCACCTCCACATCCTGACAGCACCGCCATCACAGCAAACCCAATCGGTGGAAGCCCTGCTCCCCGTTTCCAGTTCTTCTTTTCCATCTCTCTTCCTTTCTCTTTCAAAACGCCCCCCTAAAGTGGTTGGCAATACCCATCCGTTCCGCAGTTCCACCCAAGGGGGCACTGGTAGGCGTTGTTGCAGCTGTAGGTGCACACCTTTCTGTTCCGGTAGCTGCGGCATGCCCCTAGATTCACGCCGCAGTCGCCGTTCGACGAACAGGAGTCTCCTAGGGTGGCAAAATCTTCACAGTAGATATCCGCCGTAAACACGCAATACTGAGCACTGTTCCCTTCCACGTCGCGGAGTGGAAAGGTCACCCCATCAAACGGCCGCGGGCACCCCCAGGGCTGGTTGTTCGCGCTGTACTGACCAGGGCGGTCTGTATGCAAACAATAGTTCGTTTGCCCACCCAACTGATTCGCAAACCCCACACACCGGTTGCCCGAAATGGAACACTCCGAACTCGCCTCACACCGTCCGCAGACCGATCGGGAAAATTTCGCATTCCCCGTACACCGGTTGGTTTTGGGGTTGCAGCTT
Source organism: Polyangia bacterium (assembly GCA_030427835.1). Lineage (GTDB taxonomy): Bacteria > Myxococcota_A > Polyangia > Polyangiales > JAUICN01 > JAUICN01. The sequence continues at coordinate 358,102 of JAUICN010000003.1, forward strand.
CGTCCCCCGCAGGCCCCATCGTGCGCGGTCGTGCACTCCACGCACACACCCGCGTCACATATCTCCGCACCCTCCATATGGGCGCAGTCCCTATCGGACGCGCACGCCACACAAAGCCCCTCAAAGCACGAAGATCGGTCCCGCTCCGTACAATGGGAGTTCCGCTCACACCGTTCACAGCGGCCGTTCTTGCACTGGGCATTGGCATCACCCGGGCAATCCGAGTGCTCCAGGCACTCCACACACTCACCACGCTCCGAATCGCATACGGGCACCGAGGTGGGGCACATCCCGGGGCAGGCAGGATCGGTGCCATCCGTCTCCACAGGGGCACAAACCCCGTCCACCTTTTCCTCACCGTCCTTGCATGGGGGCTCCGCTTCCACGGGAACGCAAACCCCATCCACCCGCGTTTCAGCATCCCCACAGGATGCAGAGCCCTCGTCACACTTGAATCCAAAACAACACAAAAGGACCCAAACCCCGATTCCCACAGTTCTTCCAAAAGCACGCATAACTCCTCCTTCTGGCCCCCTTATCGGACACAGCGGAGTTCAGTTGCGTACAAACTCAAAAAAGAAACTGTAGGTCACACGGTCATCACAAGAACGAAGAATTCCCTCCACAAAACCGAGGGACAGACCATGTCGGGTTCTCGCAAATCAAGTTGGACGGCAGTCCAACTCAACACCTACGTTCTGGAGCTACACTCGTGACCAGACCGTCGGCATTGGATCCAGGCGTCCAAACTCCAGGATCCGGCACCATTCACCAAAAAGAAGAGCCCCGCACACAGCAAGGTAAGCGGGTATTCAAAACCGTTTTTTTGGGCAAGCAACCCATTGGGAAAGTGCACCACAAACACCGCCACGGCCATGGTCCCCACCACACCCAGGGCAGCCACCGGCGTCAGCAGGCCCACCATCAAGCCGAGCCCGCCAAGCAGCTCACCCGCAATGGAAAGGTACGCATTTAGGGTCGGCAGCGGCACGCCCATGGCCTCAAGATTCCCCGCCCAGGCCGTAATATCCTCGGCCTTCATCCAGCCATGCACCGCCATGATCAACCCCACCACCACACGCAACAACGTCCACGTCAGCGGTCGCCCCACCCTTAAAAAACCCTCAATCCGTTCATTCATCACAGTAGCCTCCAACCCAGCGTATGTCGTCACAAAGAAACGGCTACCCAAAAAGCCACCCCCCTCCCCACCCACTCGCCGGCTACATCCCGCCATCCAATGGAGCATCAGGCAACCGCCGAGGGTCCTCCTTTGTCATCACAAGCTCACCACCCTCACAACGTACGTAGTCATAGGGTTCGCGAACACCCGCATCTTCGTACCTGTAGGGATCATACCCTCCACAATAGGGATAGTTCAGGGGCTCCACGGGCTCCTCCGGGCACGCGTCCGCAGAGCAACAGGGCAAGTGCACCGGATCCTCACTTCCTTGCCTACACAACACTCCCACAGCCCAGGACGGAACGACCCTCCCTAAATCATCCACGTAGAAGCAATTCACTTCCGATCTCCATTTGTTGGAAATCGAAACACAGTAAGCACGACCTTTCTCCAGCTTCATGGGGGCTACCGAAGTACTCAGACCACGTGGTCCCATCCCGTACCGCAACTCACTTCCCAATTCCTCAACCTCTGGCCCCCTGCGACCTCGCACTTTCCAAACGACTTTTTGCGATTCCACTTCCGTCACCACGATCGAACGCACACGACAGCTCGAGCAGTTCCCATCCCATACAGAAAACAAAGGCTGAGGTAGTACTTGCCCAGTCCATTCCACATACACCGCCTGGTAAGGACGCCAACAACTCGTAAGGCAAAGAAATAGAAAGATCGCGCTTAGTCCAAACGCACGTCGGGCAACAAAGAGAGTACGGGCCAAAACATTCACGGCGCCCCTCCACCTGTCCGGAGTTGAAGCAACGCCGTCTCGAATACCTCGTGCATATCATCACCCATTGGATCGTTTTTGTTCCAGAACACCGGTTCGCCAGTCTTCAACGACTCAAGCCATCCCTCTCTGTGTGCGATCTCAAAAAGTTCCCCCTGTTCCTCAGGGTTCAGATCAGACCAAGAAGTACTCTGCACTCTCTCCGGGGTTAGTTCATAAGCACTGCCTGATGCCTGTGCCCACAGCGCCTCGGAAATGTAGTCCGTTCCACCATTCTGGTGCTGCCATACGTGCACCGCTTCATGTACCAACAAAGCCTCCCAAGCTGGGTTTCCGTACAGATCCGTCGCGCCCTTCCAGTTCGAGTTGGGGATGTAGATGGTATCGCCATGAACAAAAGCTTCGGTGCCCTTGTCCAGGGTGAACAGGCCTGACTTGCCGACCTTGATTTGGATGTTGTCGTAGTCGATGCTGACGCCGAAGTACTGTTTGAGCAGGGCCTTTTCTTCGTCGTTGAGTTTGCGGCCCACGGGCTCAATGCCAAAAAGCGTCTGAATCGCAGAAAGCTTCTTGCCTGCCCCCACCAACACCGCATCCAGGGGTGTCTGCACCACAATCTTCGCCGCACCCTTGAGCAGATTCTTCAGCCCCCGCTTGGGCCGGAGCGTGAGCGTCTGCCACGTGCCCTTGAGCACCTGCGCACCCCCCTCCACCACATTCCTAGCCACACCCACAACGGTGTGTTTCGCACCCTGAACCAGTGAATCCACCGCAGACACCGTTTGCTTACCCAGTTGCACCAGGCCACGGCCGAACGATCGAAACACATTCGAACTCCGCTTGCCACGGACCCCCTTAAACCCAATCGGCTTGGATCCCTGCCCTGCCTTCAGCCCATGCACTCCATCGCGAGCTCCCGAAAACCAACGGGAAAGCGAACGCCCCACCCGCTGCGCACTCTCAGACACACCGCCGGCTACCGCGTCCACCACCGCCTTGCCCCCATCTGCTACCGCCTCCACCACAGATTTCCCCGCCTCAGCAACTGCTTCCACACCCTTGCTCACCGTATCCTTCGCCCGGTTCCACGCCCTCCTCCACCGGCTACGCTTCTTCTTCTTCGAACTCTTCGGCTTCTCAGCTGGCAAGTTCTCAGACGCAGGTCGGTTCTCCCGAGCGCGCAACGCCTGCTCCTGCAGCCTCTCAAGCATCGAAACAAGCTCCGACTCCGTCCGCCGAACCAGCCCCTTACGGTTCGGCGACACACCACCATCCCCCCTAGAATCGGGCAAAGGTTCAGGCACCTGGGCAGAAGAGTTCCCTATTCTCATGCCCCCTTATCGGCCACAACACCAACCAGTTGCGTCAAATCCGTGTTCTTTTCCAAAAAAAAGCTCCGCTAGCAACCATCCGCCGGGTCCGGAAAACAATAGGTGGCAGTCACTCCTCCCAACGACGTGGTGTAGCGGTGAGTCGAATAGGTATACCTGCAGCCAGAATTGGGCCCCAACACCTCGTCTCGCAAACAATAGTGGCCCGTCACCACGCCCTGCTCTTCCATGGGAACACAACGCAGCACGCTACTATAGTCTCCGTATCCGCATTCCTCGTCCGAAACACATGGACGACACTCGCTTAACGACCCGTTCTTGGTATCCGTACACTGCCTTGTAAACACGTTACAGGAATGCCCATCGCAGTCCTCAAAACCCATGTTGACGCGGCACCCCACGCATGAGTAATCCACAGGGTCACAGATGGGTGTGTCCCCACCGCAATGGGCGTTCATCAAGCAGCCCACACACCGCTGGGACTGCCAATCGCAAAACGGCGCATCGCCAATGCAACTGTCGCAATCAAACACACCATCGTCCACTGCAACATCCTCGGCACCCGCATCAAGTACCACGGCCCCACTCAACGTGTTCGTCTCCGGGCAGGCGCACAAAAAGATCCCAAAACCAACCGCAATTATTCCACGAAACACCATAAATCCTCCTTTATTGATTCTTCAATGCCGCCCACTAACAACCGACCGCAGGGTCCGGAAAACAATAGGTGGCAGACACCCCACCAAGGGAGGTGGCCTCCTGCGGAAATCCAACCGAACTCGGGCAGCTAGGGGAATGACGCAAGCCTTGGTCCATCAGGCAAAAGTGCCCCTTCAACGTGCCCTGAACCCGCACCGCAACACATCGAAAACTCCCATCACGGTCGTCCCCCCGGCACTCCTCGTCCGCAACGCACCGCCCACAATTTCCGACCGATCGCCTGGGGGTATCCGTGCACTCCCGTGTAAGGGCGTTGCACGACATACCATCGCAATCCGAAAAACCCAGATTCACGCGGCACTGCACACAGGTTTGGTCGGCAGGGTCGCATAGGGGCCCCTCCCAACCGCAATCCGCATTGGAAAGGCAACCCACACACCGGTCATGCACCTCGTCACACAACAGATTGTCCCGCGAACACGGCTCACAGGAAAACGCCTCGGCGTCAGGGCGGTTCTCCACCGTGCCCGAGTCCACCACCTGAACCTCCACCAATGGATTGCTCTCCGTGCACCCCACCAAACCAGAAGCAACCGCCCCCACCAAAACCAAACGCCCCAACATCGCAGCCTCCCCGTCTTCCGCAGGTCAACCAACCGCCCAACAAGGACAAATTGCACCCCACGCCCCCCTTATCGGCCACAACCCAACCCAGTTGCGTCCAGTAGTCACCTTTTTGATATTTTTGACCGCAACCGCACTTACTAGACTAAAATCGCCAATGATCTCGGAAGCTTGATGCCAAATCCTCCGCAAGGAGCCGTAAGCCATCCGGAAAACTATTGGTTTAGACTCGGATCAACCAGTCGACCCACTATCAGTGCAGCAATCGTCATTGAAGGTGCCGACATCTCGGCACTTACACCACAGAATCCGTATCTCCCCCACCCACACGATTCGTCTACAGGCAGGCGGTGAGCAGCAACAAACCCCCAAGAACCCACATCACCCTTGGGGCACCCCCATGCTTTGCGCACGCCTTCCCATTAGAACCTACCCATCCACCCCAGCATCCATACCCGCATCAACATAACTTCCAGGAGCCACCTCTCTCCGGGTAACAAAACAATCCGCCGCCAACAAAAACGGCACCAACGCCACAAGCAGCAAACCCCTCCTGGTTGAAAACCCAAATCCCCTCGTCCACTTCCTTCTTCGAAGATTCATGTTCAACCTCCGCAGTAGTTAGCACTAGAGCTCATGCCATTACCGCACGAAGAACCAGAGCCAACCGCTGGACAATCCAAAGCACTCCCACAAGCGTATGTGCACTGATCAGCAACAGAGCCAACCGTTCTGCACAAGGCGCCATCAGCATTGCACTCAGCATCCATTTGTGTAGTGGAGCAAGAAGTAGCGTTCACAAGGCCCCGAATGGCGTCGCAACTGGTAGCCGTTTGATCAAATGCGCAGTAGTCAGCCATAGGTTCGCCGGACAAACTAACGGCACTGAATGTTGTGCTGTAAGGGCGGGAACAACTCCCTGCCTTCTTTGTCAGGCAGTACGATCCGTTGGGCGAAGTCATAAACGTGGTGGAGACACAGCGATCGAGAGATCCGCATTCGGTATCAGAGACACACGCTCCACACGTACTGACGCTGCCACGGTCCGTATCTGTGCATTCATTCGTGGCAGGGTCACACGACTTCATGCCGCAATCCGTAGCCTCGCTTGCTGGCAAGCACTCAACGCACGTGTTGTCGCTCGTATCACAGACAGGAGTGGGACTTGAACAGTCGCTGTTCAATAAACACGCCACACACGTCATGCTGACGGTGTCACAAACCGGCGTGGAACCTGAGCAGCCGCCGCACACGTCTGTGGCGGCATCGTTGCTCGCATCTGCAACGGTGGAATCGCCGCCGGCGTCGATGGCGGGGATGAAGACTTTGCGACCTTCACCACATGCACTCGTGAGTACCAAACATGCAAACATTGCTGTCATCGCTAGGGTATTCATCAGAACGTTCCTTCCAAAATTAATCCAGCACGCTGGGATGTCACATCCGCCTTCATTTTAATGGGCTTGCTCGTGAACAACCAAAGGCTCGTGAGCCCAGCCACAATGCCACCGGCAGTAAACCCAACACTCCGCGCACCAAAGTGGTACTCCACCCCACCAGGCCCACCCGGCGTGGTGCAATCACCGGACTTGCATTCACCTGCACGAACAAGCGTGTAAATTGCATCCCCTAACATCCACGCACCGGCACCTGCTGCGGCGACACCCAACACGTAGTTCCAGTTCGAGGGCTCTCGCTGTGCGACGACCACCACCTCGCCCCGCTCGATGGCGTCGAGGCGGGCCCGTTGGGCGGCGGCGTCGGCTTCTTGCTGGGCACGGGCAGCGCGCTCCTGGGCCTCCTTGATGGCCCGCTCTTCCTGCACACGCTGGGCGCCCTCTTCCATCAGCAGGTTGACG
>JAUICN010000013.1 GCA_030427835.1 Polyangia bacterium
GCGAGGAGGCGCGCGCAGGCGTAGCCAAAGCTACGGCGAGCACGTACGACGCGGCTCCAGGGCCAAAGATCAAGGTCAAAACTCGATCCGATCGAATGAGGAGTGCGTTAGACCTGTGCCATGGAGTCCAGCCCGTCTGGATGGGTTCCGCGCGGCTCTTCCCCGTAGGCTTCCACGCCACACTCGCTAACATCCAAACCATCCATTTCGTGTTGGGCGTCCACGCGAATACCGCCAGGCAACTTCGTAAGCAGCCACCACACCACAAGCCCCGCGGCGAAGGCGAAACCAAACCCAGCGAATGTACCTAGGGCCTGTACACCGAGTAGGGCAACCCCACCTCCATGGAATAGGCCGCCATCGCTTGCAAAGAGGCCCACGGCGAGAGTTCCAAAAATTCCGGTGAACCCGTGTACGGCCACCGCGCCAACAGGGTCATCCACGCCGCGACGCTCCAGCAGCATCACTCCCTCCACCACGAGTACGCCAGCCACAACACCCACGAGAAGCGATTCAAGTGGACCGATCACATCGCAACCGGCAGTGATCGCTACCAGGCCTGCCAAAGCACCATTGAGTGCCATGGAGAGATCCATCATCCCCGTGCGCAACCGCACTTGCAGGAGAGCCCCAATGAAGCCCGCGGAAGCCGCAAGATTGGTCACGAGAACAATGGAACCCACAGGCCCGGGATCTGCCGCAAGCTGACTGCCACCATTAAAGCCAAACCAGCCGAGCCAAAGGATGAGTACACCCAAGGCGGCCAGTGGAAAATTGTGTGCTGGCATGGGTTTGGCGTTGCCCTTCGCGTCGTACTTTCCAATGCGAGGGCCGAGTACCCACGCACCCGCCAGGGCCATGCCGCCGCCAACCGCGTGCACCACCGTGCTCCCGGCAAAGTCGTGGAAACCCATTTCAGACAGGAACCCGCCGCCCCACACCCAGTGGCCCACGATGGGGTAGATGACGGCAGAGGCCACGCTGGTGAATGCGATGAACGTTCCAAGACGTGCCCGTTCGGCCACGGCCCCGCTCACGATGGTGGCTGCGGTGGCCGCGAACACGAGTTGGAAAAATAGAAATACGTAGAGTGGCAGGTTGTCCGGTGCCCCCGCCACGGTGGCGTCTGGGTCAGGTGCGAAACCAGACAGCCCAATGAAGCCCGTGCCCTCACCAAACATTAACCCAAAGCCGAGTACGAAAAACAGTACGGACGCGATGGACACCACCGAGACGTTCTTGAGCAGCACCATGACGGCGTTTTTCTTGCGGCAGAATCCGCTTTCCACGAGGGCAAACCCTGCATGCATGAAAAAAACAAGGAACGCGCTGGTCATGACCCATATGCTGTCGGCGATATTCATGGTTCTCCTGATGGCTGGTGGCGATTAGTTAGTAGTTAGCGGTTAGTTGCCAGTGGCTGGCGGTGATGATTGCCTTGGTTCGATGGGCGTCGGGGGCGCCCCCACGCGACCAGCATGGTAGGCAAAGATTTCCAGCATGTTTCCAAACTGAAACAACTCGTTCGTAATAGGGCATGGAGCCGCTCAAAAGCGGCTCAAATCACCACGCGGCGGAGGATTTCCACCGTACGATCCAGCTGCCTTGGGGAAACGCTGACCCGTGTGGGCATGCCGCCTTCCAGGCCGAGCAACTCCAGAAGGTTAATGCCAGAATCGAAACGTGCGGCCGCGGTAACGGCCGATTCGTCCACCACCAGGGAAATGGGCGCCCGTTCTTGCCCAAGCAACAACAGCTTGGTTTTGTCGTAGGCGCCGCCACGTTTTCGGGCGTCCACCAGGGCCAGCGACCCCTCCACGGTGTAGTAACTCGCCAACCGGTTGGACTCGGCCTCCATGCGGCGCAGGGGCTCGGCCGCTTCAGTGAGCTCACGGAACAGACCTGGGTCGTTCGCACCATCCACAAGATAGCGGAGCACAAGCCCCCGAATGGCGTCGCTTCGGGGTTGGGCGCGTAGGGCGCGGTCCATCAGTTCACCCCGGGTGGAGGGTTCACCCATGCGTGTGTCCACGGCCCGCGCGTCGTCGTCCGCTCCTGCGTAGGGCTCGTGACCACCGAGAAGCCACTTTGCAGCAGAACAGATACCGTCGAAATCCAAATGGCAGCAGACCGTGTCCACGTGGCCGGCACGCTCCACCAGTTCCGGTGTAATGAGCTCTGGGCAGGCACCGTGCTCTGCCTTGGTGGTGAGCAAAAATCTGGGATCGCTTGCGTACCGGGCATGGAGCTCGTGATCGTGGTGGTCGACCCACATGGCCAGCCTTTCACCCAGGCCATCGATGAACTTCTTGGTGACGCCCTCAAAACTGGCGCCGCCAGAGCTTGAAGCGAAGGCGATGTCCAGCACCGCCACCCTGCCCTTCAGGGAGGACGCCCTGGGGAGCTTGCGTGGTGTGCCGTAGGCGATTTCGGGAAGAGACATGGTGTGGGGCAGAGCCTAGCAGCTGTTGGAGGACTTGCGTTGGAGCGGACTACGTTTAGGAACAGGTGATGTGGTTTCGAACAGGGACTTCCGGGTCGATGGAACGTGAGTGCTGGCAGGTGAAGGCTGCCGTGGCTGTGGCTGTTGTGACATCCTACCTTCTTTCTGGGTGTGGAAGCTGCTCGAAGAAAAGCGAAAAGCGAGACGAACAGGCCCACGCAGAAGCCTCCGATGAAACGGTTGCGGCCAAGGATGTGACCATGGACGCGGAGTTTCCACTGCATGGTGTGGTCACGGGAGTACAGCTCATCGTGCGGGATCGACCCCATCCCGAGGGAACGATCGTGGGGTGGCTGCGCGCTGGGGGCAACATTCGGCTTCGGGACGATGCCACCAAGAGCCCCCGTTGCGGCAGTGGCTGGCATTCGATCTATCCGGTGGGCTGGGTGTGCATCGGGCAAGGGATCTCCATGGGGGAACAGGCGCCCCCTAGGGATGAGGAATCCGTGCCCCTAGAGGCGAAACCCGCCCTTCCCTACACCTATTGGTACGTGAAGGACCCGTTGACACCGGAGTACCACCGCCCACCCACGCGTGATGAACAGCGCGCAGCGAGTGCATTTGTGGACCGGTACAACGCCCTGATCGAAGAGGAGCGAGAAGAGAAGGCCGCGAAACTGTTGGCAGGAGAACTGCAAGACGACGTGGCGCCGCCCGCAGTCGTGCGCCGGTACCTGGATCGGGGCTTCTACGTGACCGGCGTAGCTACAGAGGAGCGAGCGTCGCGAACCTTTGTACGCACAGCACTTGGGCGGTACGTGAAGAAAGTACAACTGGAGGAACGTTGGGGATCCGAGTTTCACGGGGTGGAGCTCGGGGAGGACCTGAAGCTGCCCCTGGCCTGGGTGGTACGCACATCCCACCCGCGACTACGGCGGAACCGTGACGACGGGAGCGTCAAATGGATTAAGGATCCGGATGCGGAACCGATTGAACGTCATACGATTCTTCCCGGTTGGCTGAAGCGTGAGAACGTGGCCGGGGATATTGTGCACGTCATTGACTGGAATCAGGTCACTGAACCGAATGGAGAGGCCAACGCGGGGGCCAACGCGGCGACCGGTGAACCCACGAAAGAACCCCAACCTAAGATTCGCTACCTGCGGGATTGGTACCTGGCCGTGGCCGAACAAATCAAACGCCCCAAGTCTGTACCCAAGACCTCCCGTTGGGTGCACGTGAGTTTACGCAACCAGACCCTGGTGCTCTACGAAGGTGACGTACCCGTGTACGCAACGCTCGTGTCCACCGGGGTGAGCGGCCACGAAACCCCCACAGGCGTATTTGCCATTCGCCGCAAACACACCGCCGACACCATGGCCGCCATTGGCGCCGGGCAGGACGACCGCTACAGCATTGAGGACGTCCCATGGACCCAATACTTCGAGCGCTCCTTTGCCCTGCACGGTGCGTTCTGGCACAGCCGCTTCGGCCTCGTAAAGTCCCACGGCTGCGTCAACCTCTCCCCCCCCGATGCCCGGGTAATCTTCGACCGCCTAGACCCCGCGGTCCCAGAGGGCTGGTTCGGAGTAAGCACCGAAGAAACCCCCTTCCACCCCGGCTGGGTCGCCGTCACAGAAACCTAACCGGCATCACGGGGCCCGCTACGGGGTGCCGAAACGACGGGGTGCCGAAACAACCCAGGTTCGTTTTTCGGTCAACGATCTCAAGTACTTGAGCCCTGCTTGCCCGAATTTCGTGAGAATCACCCAGGTTGGAATGGAGGAAGGGGCATGTTGTGTCGAAAAATGGTTTTCAGCATGTGTCTTATTTTGCACCACGCACAGCTACCATTGGAATCATTGATGAAAAACGTGAAAATTCGACAGATGCTCATTTCCTTTGGGTTCCACAACCCACGATCGCAGGAAAGGGCGCTGCGTGGACGCCGGTATGGTTGATGGGTAAGTAGAGGCGATGACTTCGGGTTCAAGCGTGGGTGGTCCAAGGGTTCGGTTGTGTTTTGTTTGTTTGGGCAACATCTGCCGATCGCCCACGGCGGAAGGGGTGATGGCGGCATTGGTGAAGGCGGAGGGCCTGGAGGGTCAGGTGGAGTTGGACTCCGCAGGAACGGGGGCCTGGCACGTGGGTGAATCACCGGATTCACGTTCCCGGGAAGTGGCGGCGCGACGTGGCTACAGGTTGGTGGGTGCGGCGCGTAGGTTCACCGCAGAGGATTTTGACAATTTTGACTACTTGCTCGCCATGGATGCCTCGAATCTGGAGAACATGCGGGCGCTGGCCCGGTCTGAGCAGGAGAAGAGCAAGGCGGTGCTGTTTCGATCGTTTGATCCGAAGGCGCCAAGGATCGCTGAGGTGCCGGACCCATACTACGGCGGCCCAGATGGCTTTGATCGTGTGTTGGACATGTGTGAATCGGCCGCCAAGGGGTTGATTGGCCACCTTCGCTCCACTGGACAACTAGCTGGCCAAACCACTGAGCAGCCAGGCTAGGCCCCGTGGGAGCTGTATTTCCCAGGGACGTGCGTGAGGCCGTGGCCCATTGGAGTGGGCACGGCGTTGTGCATGCCGAAGCAATGGTCGGCGGAGACACCAGTTCCGTTTTCGTGGTGGATCTGGAATCCAACCAGCGGGTGTTTCTTAAGGTGGGCAAACGCAACCACGGTGCCGTATTGAAAGAAGAGGCCTGGGGCCTGCGTTGGTTGCGGGAGGCCCAAGCCATTCGGTTGCCGGAGTGCCTGGAGCAGGGGGAATCGACCGAGGGCACCCCGTTTCTTATCTTGGAATACGTGACCTCCGGCCAGGCCGGCGCCGGTTTTGACGATACCCTGGGCCGGGCGCTCGCAGATTTGCACCGGGCCGGGGCACCGGGCTGGGGGCTGTTCCGAAACAACTTCATTGGGCCCTTGCCCCAGGACAACCAGCCCGGCCCGGATTGGGCCACATTCTACAGGGAACGGCGGCTGGAGCCCCTCTTGCGAAAGGCCGTGGATCGGGGCCTGGTAGACGTGGGCACCAAGCGCCAGATGTTTCGGCTCTTTCAGGTATTGGAACAAAGGGTGGGGCCACCCGAGCCGCCCTCACGCCTACACGGCGACCTTTGGGGAGGCAACCTCATGGTGGATGAGGAGGGCGAGCCTTGCCTGGTGGATCCGTGTGTCTACGGCGGCCACCGGGAAATGGATCTGGCCATGATGCAGCTATTCGGTGGGTTTGGGCAGCGGGTGTTTACGGCCTACCATGAGGCCCACCCCCTACGGCAGGACTGGCAAGCCCGGGTGCCCCTGTACCAGCTGTACCCCATCCTTGTGCACGTGAACCTCTTTGGGGGCAGCTACGTGCGTTCCCTCTCTCGGGCCCTAGATGCTGTAGTTTAAGTGGAAAACGCGTGGAAATACCCACTTTGTACTGCCCAGGGCTTGCGTTTGCGGGCATGCCCCGTACAATCGCGCCTCTTTTGGTGGGTGTAGCTCAGGTGGTTAGAGCGTCTGGTTGTGGCCCAGAAGGTCGGGGGTTCAAGTCTCCTCACTCACCCCAATCGATTTGCCGTGGGCTGTGAACGCCCTGGCAACAGAGCGCCCTGGCAACAGAGTATCTTCATCGCGACGCGGGTTGGGAATCAGGGCCATTTTGCTCTGAATTCCCCCCCGGGTGCGCCCTGTTTGACAACTGGGAACAAGGCGTTAAACCGGGCGTTCTCGGGCGCCTGTAGCTCAGCTGGATAGAGCGTCGGACTTCGAATCCGCAGGTCGTAGGTTCGAATCCTACCGGGCGCGCTGGGTGTTACAGGATCGGTTCGAGTGACAAATTCGGTCTAAGTTGCACTGAAAATAATACGGGTCATTAGCTCAATGGTAGAGCAGTGGATTCTTAATCCATTGGCTGAAGGTTCGAGTCCTTCATGACCCACTGTCTTTCTTTGGGGGAACCTTCCGAGGTTCCCCCTCGCACTTGGGTACGACCCAAGGTGCTCTCCCCCTCAACGTAACCGTTCCCAGAGGGAACGGACCGGCACGAACCTTCCGGTGGCTCGGGGTGAAACGACGGGATTTATTCCCGGCGGTGAGGGGGCTGAACTTCAGCCCCCTGGAAACTCTGTCCCCTCGCACTTGGGTACGACCCAAGGTGCTCTCCCCCTCAACGTAACCGTTCCCAGAGGGAACGGACCGGCACGTGGAACCGTGTGCGTTTTTGAGATGAAGCGTTCTTGTTCAAACCGATCTAGGCTTGGGAGGATGGCTGATTTGGAGAAGCATGCGATTCGACGGGACAAGGGGTTTCTGGTGCGGCTCGTCCTTGGCCTTGTGTTTGCCGTGGTGGCCGGATCCTATTTGTACGCCGGGCTTACTTCTGAGGGTTTGGCTGGCTGTGCGGCCCGCGGCGCCCTGCTCGAGGAATAGACACCTCTAAAAGGTGCGGCCCTGTTGGTAGTGGCGACGGGCCCACTCGGCCATGGCAATGCCCGCCGCCACCGAAATCGGGTAGGAATGGTTGATGCCGTACATGGGAATGCCCACCACGTGGGTGGCAGCTTCCAGTAGGGGTTGGCACACGCCGTCGTCCTCGTTGCCAAACACAAGGACCGCATTGGAGGGCATGGGAACGTCCCACAGGCCCTGTTGGGCGTGGTCCTTTTCAAACACAATGAGCGGGTTCCCATCCGCGGCACATCGGTCAATGAGGTCGGTGGGTGTGCCGAGTTCAACCACATGCTCGTACCTTTGCATGCCCATGGCCGCCCGTTCGTACCAGGGGTCACTGCCCACAAGCAGGATTTCGCGCGCGAGAAACGAATGGGCGGTTCGCACGATCGACCCGATATTAAACGGGTTTTTCGCCCGGTCCACCGCCACCCGGAAGGGGTGGCGCAAGCGATCGAGTTCCGCACACACTTCATCGTGGGGAAGACCCAGGGGAGCAACTTTCATGGGGCACAAGCTAGCAAACAGGACTAACCTAAACCCGCGCAAAGTTGTGCATGACTGTGATCGTGATGGCGCACATCATGCTTCTTCCGTGAAGGACTGTGTGGAGCCACCCATTGGATGAGTTGAATCTATGAAACTTGCGGAACCGGCAAACGTGTGGACCCCGGTACCGGTAGATCCGGTGTTTGAGGGCCTGCGCCTCATGATCGTGGCCAAGGATCTGGGCATGGGCGGCGCACTCGCACACCAACTGCGCATGCGAGGCGCCGAGGTGGTGGTGAGCCACCCGGACATGGGGGATTTGCAATCCGCCCGTCGGTTGGATCCGGAGGTGGTCCTGTTGGACGCGGGCTCCCTGGGCCAACAGGGTGTGGAGGTCTCCCGTACGTTGCACGCGGACACACGATTGAGGTGGGCGGCGGTGTTGCGCTGTACCTGGAGCGAGATCTGGCCCCTTGGCGTGCGGCAACCCAACCTTCCGATACTCGCGCGACGCATTGAGCCCTACCGGGAACGGGAACGGGTACTGCGCCGCCGAGCCACCACCGAACAGCGTTTCTCTGTGGAGGTGGATCGGCTTGGCCCCAACCGGGTGTTGCGCGTGCTCACCGAGGAACCGGGCCGGAGGCAGTTGGACGTGGTGGGCCCTGGGGTGGTGGCCCAGATCGAGTTGGACAACAGCAAGCTCGTGCGGGCCCGATGGCAAGAGGAGGGCCCTCCTGCCCTGGTGCTTTCGGGCTCCGCTGCCATGACCGCGGTGATGACGTTGCGCTCGGGTCTGGTACGCGTGTGGAACATGGACGTGAGCGCGGACGAATCGGTGGTGTCTGAATTGCTGGAACCCACCACCCAGGGCGGCAGCTCCAGAACCAGCTCCCCACGAATCCAGGAAAATCTCAATTCTCCGGAGGCCTCCCAGGGCCCCAATCCACTGAACTCCGGTTCCAACGAACACACCGTGGTGGAACGCCGCACCCGCGGTGTGGACGGCACACGAACCCCCTCATGGATTCCAAGTGGCCGTGCGGACCCGGTGTTAGACCCAGTATTCAACCCCGTGTCGGAGGAGACTTCAAACCCCTCCGGAGAACCCGAAGCACCACGGCATGATGTCTTCTACCCGGCTCCGGAAGAATCGGGGCAACGGCCAGCAACCGCCCTGAATGGGTCCAACCTGGGGCAATCTAACCTGGCTCGATCGAAACAGGGTAAGCCTAACCTGAGAGTGGTTCCGGATTCCGAGTCCGATCTGTTGCGGGGGGGGATCTCCTCTGCGCCGCTCCCGCTTCGGCAGGAGGATCAACTGCTGGAAACAGAAACCCAGGCACTGGCACGGCTGCAACGCAAGCAACGTCGGCAGTGGATGACGGCCCTGTTGACAGGCATTGGAGTTCTCAGCGCGGCGGGCCTTGCGGTGTGGCTCATGGTTCGTGGCCGGTAAGAATACCTTCGCGCCGCAGTACCTGATCGGAATTGCCCACGGTCCGTCGTAGGAACTGGGCCAACAGTTGGGTCTGTTGCGGGGGATGCAACGTGCCGGGCATGCGTTGGGATAGGTGGTGGAGCGTGATGGCTGCCGCCACGGACACGTTGAGGCTTTCCACGAACCCCTTCATGGGGATGGCAAAGGTTCCGTCCGCCTGATCCCGAAAATGGGGATCGGGCCCCCGGCGTTCATTGCCAAACACCACCGCCACCGGGTGCTCGGTGGGAATCGTATCCAGGGTCTCGGTACCTTCCATGGTGGCCACGTACACGCGGTAACCGGAGCCCTTCAGATGGGAAAGGCAGGACTCGGGAGATTCGTGGCGGACCATGTCGAGCCAATGGTGGGTTCCCTTGGCCACCGTCTTGGCCGCGGAAAACCCATGGCAGGAGGGAATCACGTGCACGTGCTGGACACCCAGGGCATCGCAGGAGCGGAGTACCGCGGAGGCATTGTGGGGATCGGCAATGGAATCCAACACCACACGCAAGGACGAAAGCCGCCCACGGACCACGGTTTGTATGCGCTGGAGCCGTGCGGGTGTCACCAAAGGGGAAAGCACACGAACCACTTCCGCGGCGTTGACTTCACTCGATCGAACCGGATCGGCGGGGGCGATTGCGTCAACCAGCGGGATGGGTTCGACATCGGGATGGGAATGTTTCATGGGAGTCCGGATGGTGGAAAAGGAACAGGCCTTAGGCAACCCGCAGGATCTGCGCAACCGGCTTTGCGCCGTGGCCAGGCGAATGGTGGACCGAGGGCACAACGCACCGCTGGATGGCAACCTTTCCGTGCGTGTGTCGTCGGAGCTCCTTTTGACCACCCCAAGCGGTGTGGACAAGGGGATATTGACCCCACAGGAGATTGTGGCGGTGGACCCACGCACGGGAGAAGCCCTTGAACAGGGGCAGGTGCCCTCAAGCGAAGTTCGAATGCACCTGGAGATCTACAGGCAACGGCCGGATATCCATGCCGTGGTTCATACCCATTCGCCCCATGTGGTGGCCTTGACCCTGGCGGGCCATTGCATGGATCCCCCGGTGCTCCCTGAAACCTGGTTTGTGCTCGGGCCCGTTCCCACGGTGCCCTACGCCAGCCCCACCACCTCAGCGGTGCCCGATGGCCTTGCCCCCTATTTGCAGGGGCACCAGGCGTTCATCCTGGAACGGCACGGGCCGGTGGTGCTGGGGGCCACGCTTGAACAGGCAACGCTTGGCATGGAGACCCTGGCCCACGCGGCACACATTCAGATGCTGGCCCTGGGGGTGGGCCCCGTGGCACCCATTGCGAGGGATGAACTGGAACGCCTTCGCGCGCTTATGGGCTAGCCCGGGGCGTGCTTGGCTTGGGCCATTTGCGGGCAAGGGCGGCCTGGTCCTGCGCAAAGTTGGTCCTGTGAGCCATGTAGCGTGCGTCGAAGGGTGTTTTTGCGTGGTAGGCAAGCCAACCCGGATCCAACACAGAGACGAGATCACCACTGGCCCTCGAAAAGAAATCCAGGTGGTCGATGCGTTTTAGGGCCGGGTCCCACCTGACCCGTCGTACGGAATCGGTGCGGCCCAAAAAAAAGTTGGGCACCACCGCGTGTACGCGCATTCCACCGATGACGTCGCCCCAGGCAACACGGGGCGGCGGAGCCCCAGGGTAGAGGCCCCGAAGGTCGTAGCGGGGCCGCCTTAGATCGGGCAAGTCCACGGGTTGCCCCGCGCAAATATCCACCTGAGGATGCACCTCGAGCCAACGGAGCGGCCGGGAGATGTGGGAATGGCTACCGAACACGAAGTCGTCGTCCACCACAGCCACAAATGGCGTGGGCACATGATCCAAAGCGGCATTGCGTCCGGCGGACACTCCCACCTGGTAGGGCAACTTCAATACGGTGGCCCCCTGGGGATCAAAACCGCCGGGCTGGGCGCTGTCATCGGCAACCACAACATTCAGGGTGGGCATGTGCACCCGGACCGAACGGAGCAACCGTTGCACGACGTGGGGCCGTTCAAAGGTTTTCACAATGAGCGTAACGTTCCCGAGCCCAGTTGGGTGCTTCCCCCTGCTTGGACGGGTGGCACGGGTAAACCAGGCCACCTGCCCCGCCACAAGGGCGCGGTAGGCGGGTGCGGCCGCCCAACGTACCGGCGGGAGGCGGAGGGCTCGCATCAGTTCAGAACGCCGCATGGGTTGAAAACGCAGATTACTACGTAGTCTTAGGGAGTGACCTTGATGCCCACGATGAGTGTGCCGCCCTGGTGGGATTGGCCCACCACAAAAAATGGGTCTCCCGGGGTGGCCACCACCTGCAGCAGGGGCAAATAATCCTTCTTGTCCGGGCGGTTGATGGAGGCGCGAATCCTAAGTTTCCCGTTGGGGAGCACTTGCTCCAGTTTCAATCGCACGCGCCTACCGTTGGGGAGCAGCACGTCCTGTTCCTGCCCCACCCCGAGTTGGATTTCAGATCGGGAAAGGCGGGAAAGGGAACGGAAGCTGTCAAAGGGGGGCCGACGAAGCGCTGTCATGGAAGCAAGTGTCGGGTCCACGGTGCCCGCTTCCTCCTTGGCAAGGATCACCACAACCTCCCCGGTGTGCGCAGTCGCCCTGGGTGAGGCATTTACCGGGGGTGAGCCGTTGCCTGGTTGGGCAGCGGCGAGGGTGCTGGCGCTGAATACCATGAATACCGCGCTTGCCACGAGTGTGGGAACGGCGGTGTTCGTGGGGCTGCATTTGATCCAGTGTTTCATAGGAGCTCCTCTTCGTCGGAAAGCCAAACCACAGCCAGGGGCTGGCCGTGATCCCCAGCCACTGCAAACACGGTGCCCGCATGGTGGCCAAAGTCCACCTCTTCCACGGTGGTTCCGTCCTGGGGTGAACCTGCAGCTACAGCCGCAGGGGCCTCTTCATGGGTGGGCTCTTGCGCACTCCCTAGCGCTGCACCTTCAACAAGAGGTGTGGCAACAGGGGGCGTTGCAACAGGGGGTGTTGAAGCGGAAATACCAACGCTGTCTTCGACAGTGGATTCACCGTCAAAGTGTACAAGCACAAACATGGCAGCGGCGGCCATGGCCAGGCCTGAGGCCGCGGGCACCCAACGCAGGATGACCTTGCGGCGGGTGGAGTGCAGTTCCACCACGTTGTCCGGGCCGGGTTGCACGCTTTGACGAATGCCGGTTTGAATGCGAGCCCACAATTCCTCCGTGGGAAGTTCCTGCTCCGAAGGAAGCAACGCCTGCTGCAGTGCCTCGTTTAGGCCGTTCAAGTTCCTCAAAGCATCGTCTGAAACGGCTCGGCTGGATTCTACAGAGTGGGCGTCCACGGGTGGAGCATCGAACTGTTCCTGGAGTCGGTTGTCCTCTTCGAGAAAGGCCTGCTCCTCTTCGGCGCTGAGTTCGCCGCGGTTCCAGCGCAGGAGTTGTTCCCCATGGGAGGGGCCTGTGGGATGGGAGGGGCCTGTGGGATGGGAGGGGCCTGTGGGATGGGCTTTATTCATGGCTCGCTTGATCCTGTCTGGGCACGGGCGCCTTTGGGTGAGGGAACCGAGGGTGATGGCACCGAGAGTGATGGGTCTGGTCCTGGCATTGAGGAACCCCGGTCGTAGTCCTGCAGGGCGACCTGGAGCTTGCGCCGGGCATGGAAAAGCCGACTCATGACCGTGCCCTTGGGTACGCCCACGGCCTCGCTGATCTCCTCGTAACTCATCCCCTCGATTTCACGCAGGACCACCACGGCCCTGTGGTGTTCTGGCAACTCTGCGAGGGCCGCCCGGATCCGCTCCCGAAGCTCACCCCGTAGGGCGTTCTTTCCGGGGTCCAGGTTGTGGGAGTGGGCCACAAGGCCCGTGGCGGCGGCCTGGTCCATGGCAGCGGCAGGTACATGCTCCACATCCTGAATGCGCGACCGTTGCCGCTTGCGCAGGTGGTCGATGGCCACATTGGTGACGATCCGGTAAAACCAGGTGTAGAAGCGGGCGCTTCCTTCAAATTTTTCGATCGAGCGATGTGCCTTCACAAAGGCCTCCTGTACAACGTCAAGGGCGTCGGATTGTCGCTTCACCACACCCAGGGCCACCGCGTAGGCGCGCCTGTGGTACCGCTGGTAAAGTTCTGCAAAAGCCAAGTCATCCCCCTGCTGTACCCGCGTCACGAGTTCCGTGTCGTTGTTGGGTTCCACAGTGTCTGGAGCCTTGGACGCCGCCTGGTCCGTTGTATTCATTTACGCTCCCCGCGAAATAGCACGAATCCACCCCATTGGGGGTTTGGTGTGCGGGTGACAGACCTGAGAGCCGCTGGAGATACGCCGTTGGGGACATGCTGCGGGCTCCACGGGCACGGCCCGCCCTTGTGGGATAGGGTGGGCGTTCCATGGGCCCCAACGGAGTGCAGTTAAACCCGCAGCAACAAGTCGCAGCGAACCACCACGCGGGGCCGCTTGTGGTGTTTGCAGGAGCGGGCAGCGGCAAAACCCGCGTGATTACCCACCGTATTGCCCATTTGATCACCCGCCACGGGATCGCTCCACATCGGATTCTCGCCGTGACATTCACCAATCGCGCCGCTGCAGAAATGCGTGAGCGGGTTTCTGACCTCCTTGCCTTCGATGCCTCGCGGCTGTGGGTAGGCACGTTCCACGCCATTTGCGCACGGCTGCTGCGCCAACATGCGGACGCTGTGGGGATCCTGCCGCGATTCAATATCTACGACGATAGCGACCAAAAGGCCGTACTCAAACGGGTGGTGAAGGACCTGGGCTACGACGAAAAACGGTTTCCGCCCAAAATGTTTGCCGCTGAAATCAACCGGGCCAAGCAGGAAATGAAAGGCCCGGAGGATCTGGATGCCGATCACCCCATGGCAGGCCCCACCAAGGAGGTGTACACCCAGTACGAGCAACGGTTGCTGCAATCGGGCGCCCTGGATTTTGGGGATTTGATCTTTCAGCTGACCCGGGCGCTGGAGCGTGATGAGACCCTCCGCCAGGCCGTGACCCATCAGTTTGACCATCTCCTGGTGGATGAGTTTCAGGACACCAACCACGCCCAGTTTCGCTGGGTGGACGTGCTTGCAAAGGGGCACCGAAACCTCTGTGTGGTGGGGGATGACGACCAGAGCATCTACGCCTGGCGTGGGGCCGACCGACGCAACATCCTGGACTTTCGCCAGCACTACCCAGAAGCCACGGTGGTCAAGCTGGAGCAAAACTACCGCTCCACCAAGCGTATTTTGCGCATTGCCAACGCCGTGATTACCCGCAGCGAAGAGCGGGAACCCAAATCCCTGTGGACCGACAACCCCGATGGGGAATGCGCGCTTGCGGTGTGTTGTGGCGACGAACGGGAGGAGGCGCGCCTGGTGCTACAGGGTGTGCAGGAGGCCATCGACCAGGGGCGCGCGTTGACGGATCTGGCCGTACTGTACCGTACCCATGTCCAATCCCGTGTGCTTGAAGAAAGCCTGCGGCGGGCCAACGTGCCCTACCGGATCCTGGGAGGAACACGGTTTTACGACCGGGCAGAGGTGAAAGACGTGCTGGGCTACCTGCGGTTGCTCACCAACCCAAGCGATGACGTGAACCTGGTGCGAGTGATCAACCAACCGCCCCGTGGAATCGGAAAAACCACCGTGGATCGATTGCTTACGGAAGCGACCCTACGGGGGATCAGCGCATGGGAGATGCTGCCCCGTTTGGGGGAGCAAACCTCCATTCGCCCTGCGGCCCAAAAAAAGCTCACCGCATTTTGGCAATCCATGGAGGGCTTGCACCGCCACCTGGATTCTGCCCAGTCCCTGCACGAGGTGGGGCGCCAGGTGGTGGACGCCACCGGTTACCTAGAACACCTTAAGGGCCAGGACTCCCACGAAGCAGAAGCGCGCATGGAAAACGTGGGAGAGCTGATGGGCTCCCTGGACGAATACGACCGGGACCACGAAGCGCAATGGGCGGGCGATCCCCCACCCGGAGCCACTGCGATGCTCCAGAACTTCTTGGAAGAAGTCTCCCTGGCATCCACCGCCGATCAGGAATTGAACACAGAATCGCTGACGCTGATGACCGTGCATGGGGCCAAGGGCCTGGAGTTCCCGGTGGTGTTCGTTCCCGGCCTGGAAGAAAACCTGTTCCCCCTGGTGAGGCAAGATTCTCTGGGGGATTCCGAAGAGATGGACGAGGAACGGCGCCTGGCCTACGTGGCATTTACACGGGCACGGGAGCAACTGATTCTCAGCACGGCCCGACAACGCCGCATCCACGGGCAGTTTCGGATCAACCCACCCTCGCGATTCCTGCTGGAACTGCCTAAGGAGGACGTGGAGTGGATTGGCTGGGAACGCCCCGCTCCATCGGTGGGGTACGCTCCATCGGGCGGCCGTGCCCAGGGTGCGGGCGCCACTTCCAAAAAGAAACGTTGGGAAGAGGACCTTTCGGAGTACACACAAGTCGAAGGTTCCTACGTGGACTACGGGGAGGCATCGGAAGGCGAAGAGTTTCCATTTCGTAAGGGAATGGTGGTGCGGCACCCCACGTTTGGGACGGGAACGGTGATAAAAATCCGAGGCGGACTCCCACCCCGTGTGGAGGTGAATTTTCCAGAAAGCGGCCGACGTGAACTGCTGGCGAGCTTTTTAGAAGCCGCCCACGGTTGACAGCGCACCCCCCAGATCTACCTTGCGGGGACCCGGAGGATCAGTGCCCACCTACGAATACGAATGCAAGGCCTGCAGCAAGCAGTTTGAAACGGAACAACGCATCACGGAACCTGCACTCAAAAAGTGCCCCAAGTGCGGAAAAATGAAACTGCAACGCCTCATCGGAACCGGCAATTTCATCCTCAAGGGCGGCGGTTGGTACGCAGATCTGTATTCCAGCCCCAAACCCTCCGCCCGCGAGGGCGAATCCTCAGCACCCAAAAAGAATGAAAAGAAGCCCAAGGACAACTCGGACAAAAAGAGTTCCGACCAGAAAAGCTCCGACAAGAAGAAAACCTAGACTCACCTACAGGTGGTAAACGTAGACGCTCCCATGGTTCGGCATGGGTGAGCCGTCCTGGGGGGCGCTAACAAACAGAAGATCCTCGGTGATCGCCAACCCGATGCCGTGGCCGCTTCCCACGGTGCTGTCCTCCGGCACGTAGGAGCGCTGTTCGACCCAGGCATTGTTCTTTCGCACAAAAAGATACACAGGCGCACCGGTGGACGATGCACCTTCCGCCGCAGATGCCAACTGCAACCCGTTGAACCGAAATGCCCCGCCGAACTTATCGCCGAGCAAGGACAGGCTGGGCACAATATGGGGCTGTGCCGCCCAGTTCACTCCATCGTATTCGAAATGGGCGATGTACCCTTGGATGGCACCGTTGTCGGAGGCCCCCACGAGTAGGGTACTGCCATCCCATACCAAGTCGTCCCCATCCTCATGGCCCACCACATTCAGTTTTTGATCTTCCACCCACATTCCACCCACCTTCTGGTACGTGTACGCCGCGTCCGCGCCGGGGGCCGTGGCCACTAGGTGCTCCCCGTGGACGGCCACCACGGTTCCAAAGATGTGGTTCGCCCCGTTGTCCAGGGGCACCAGCTTCTGGCGAAAGTGCCAAAACCCAGCCACGTTTTCGTACATGTAAACCGCACCGCTTTGGCTACCTGTGGCCGCATGGTCAGCGGCACCGACCGCAAGCCACTGACCCGAGATGGAAAGACTGCCGCCAAACTCATCTCCAAATAGACCGTCCGCGGGCACCAGTTTTTGGCTCTCGTGCCACCCACCCAATCCATCCTGTTGAAATATGTACGTGGCGCCGGGGCCCGACATGAGAATCTGGGAAGCCCCGACCGCAAGCCACCCACCCTCACCCGCAAACGTATCCCCGAAATCCAACTGCGCGGCCTGATCCGAAGGTTCGATTTTTTGCACCAACCGTAGCGTTGGATCGGTAGAGTTTTCAACCTCGTAAACAAAGAGCACCCCTTGTTCCACCATGGGCACTTGCTGACGGCCGTTCACAAACAGTTGCCCATCCATCTCAAACATATCCAAGCCAAAAAGCCGGGTATCCTCGGAGTCTGTCGGCCGCAGTTTGATTTCACATCCACCTCGACCATCACACCACCCATCACCGCTGCAGGGGGTTCCGTCTTCCCGGTGGGTCACGTCACTGCAAATCGGGGTGCCAGTGGTGCAATCCACAAACCCAACCGTGCACTCGGAGGCTCCCGGAAAACAGATCTGCCCGCATTCTGGAGCGACCACGGATTCACAACCGACCGATGGATCGGGGTTGCAGAAATACAAGGGGTCACACCCCAACGGCTTGATAACCTGTAAGCACATTCCATGGATGCACCTGGAGTCAGCGCACAGGGCTGTCACAGGGCACTCTTCGTCCTGGGTACAGGCCTGGAGTCCACATCCCGCGATCCATGCACCTCCACGTTCCACCCCCGTTGAGCCGTCCCGGTCGATACATTGCCCGTTGACACATTGGTTGCAGGGCAGTCCATTGTCGCGCAGACAGCCCAGGCTATCGCAACCGCGGGAGAGAACCACGGTGAGTAACTCCTGACCCCTAAAAAACAACGGCACCGACCAGGCATCGACCACCCCCTCCGAGTCGTTCATAAGGCGAACGTTCACGGTTTGATCGCCCAGGGGCAGCCCTTGCACATCCGCAACAACAACCCCTTCGTTCAAGTTGCCCGCACCCTTTGGGTCCCAGCGCACGTCGTGGGAAACCTCCGCCGCTTGCAACACCCCAGCACTCACATGGGTGTGCACCGAAGAGAACTCCCGACCTGGCTCGTAGTCGGTCACCAACACCACCCGCAAACCCGCCACGCGCTGCACGGGCTCGATGCGACCACAACCCGAAAGCATGCAGAGCAGCAGCAGAGAATCGACGCCCCAGCAAAACCGGTTGAAACGGGATTTTTCGGCTCGATTTGTGTTCAAAACAACCGATATGTTGCGCTACGTCATCGACCCGGTCAAAGCAACAAAAATGTGAATACGTTGTTTTTCCGCGTTCAGGAATCGCCCGGTCAGGGCCCTAGTTCACAAGCGGTGTAGGCAACCCAGCGTAAACGACCCGGCTCAGCGCGGGCTTTCGCCTAGGACCTGGGCAGCGGCGTTGACGGCGAGGGACGTGGGCGACGCCTGTTCTGGGAGTTCATAGGTTTCGCGTATTGCGGTGAGAAACATACTTAGGTTGTCGATGAGTAAGAGTTTGTTGTCGGCTTGCACCGCTCCCACGTGCCACAGGGTGCGGCCTAGGATGACAAGCAGGGACGTGAGCGGCTCCTGGATGTCCCTGTAGCTCTCCTGGTTGGGTACGTGAACCGACCAGGTGCGGTTGTTCTCGAGATCCCAGGCACGCTGTTCTGGGTTGAGCGTTTCGGCTCCAGCGGAAAGCGTGTGGTGGGTTTCCACGTGAACGATCACTTCGTCAACCGACGTGCGCAGGACGTGCGCCTTGAATACCACCAGAAGGCGCCCGGCCCTGGTTTGCCAGTGCAAATGCGTGGGGTGCAGGTGTGCGTTTTTTACGTCGGTCAGGGTTCTGTTCAGACAGGGCTCGATCCAACCCAGGACGCCATTGGTGGGCGTGTACACCACTCGGGTTTCATTCTCTGAGCAATGGATGGACGGACCCGCCCGGTCCAGGGTGATGTCGCTCACAAATGGGACGTTCTCCCCCGGGCGCGGTGGTTGCAGACCGTAGCCGATGGATTCAAACGGGGCCTTTCGGTACCCACGGCGAACGTTACTCCAGGGTACGGTTCTCCACTCCATGCCCACGTTGCCAACCTTGACCTGGTACATGAGGCCTCCCCTGTCCCGAATGGCGCCAAGGGTAGTCTTCAGTGTAGGTTGCGCTTCTCCTGCGAGCTGCTCGGAGATATGAACCTGGGTCGTCTCTTCGAGACCGGGCAGGATACCCAGAGGGGTGTGTGATTCTGCGCGATTCTGTCCGCGCAGACCGATCCGCCATTGCACCATCGCCAGGCCGCCGGGCCCCGCCTGGTCGTTCATACGTTGGCTGGGTAGCGTGAGTTGCCGTGGGGTGACGTTCACCTGGGTGCTGTCAGGCGTGCATGT
Organism: Polyangia bacterium; assembly: GCA_030427835.1. Classification (GTDB taxonomy): domain Bacteria; phylum Myxococcota_A; class Polyangia; order Polyangiales; family JAUICN01; genus JAUICN01. The sequence continues at coordinate 18,959 of JAUICN010000013.1, forward strand.
GCCCGCAAAACAAAGGGAGCCCTCGGCGCACTCGGCGTCGGCGAAGCACCACGGGTGGCTACTTAAGCTGCCAGCCACTGCTTTGGGCTCCGAGTGCCCTGCACTGCAACCCATCTGCAAAAACAGGGCGCCCGCAACCACCCATGTACCGCTCGAACACCATGAAGCTACCATTGACTCTCCAATCGTGAGAGCACGTGGCAACTACTGTGCCAATCCAGACGACTCCCCCCAGTGGAATACGAGCCATGTTCAGGCGCTGGGATCTGGCTAGACCGCTTCGGGATTTAGATGAGTGAATGATCGGTGCCCAGCGGAGCCTCCAGGGCACGACAAGCGACGAAGCAATGTAGAACATTGTTGAGGAGGTTGGAGCGTCGTGGTGGTTTTGCTGGGTGCCGAGGGTCGATCAGATAAATCCCGAAGCGGTCTAGAGGTCTTCTTCGCCAGGGTTGGCGAGGCGTTGGGTCCAGAGGATGGCGTCCTTGCGGGCGTCTCCTTCGGTAATCCCTGAGGCCAATAGCCCGGTCTTGCGGAAACCGGCGGCCACGTAGGCGGCTCCGGTTTGCACGTCATCGCTTGCGGCAAAGCCGAATGCGGAGACGATGCCCCGCTCCTTCAGATCAGCGCACATGTGGCGCAGGCCTCCCACCAGGTTCTTAAGCTGCTTGTCGTCCTCGGGGCGGTGCATGACCTCCACCAGGGAATGACCAAAGCAATCCTGGAACTCGGCACCCAGGTAGTTGGTGGCACCCTTGGAGGCGCAGGAAAAACTGATCCGCTCGGCGTCACGGCCAAAGACGTCAAAGGAGTTGATGGACTGGCCTTTCTTAAAGCTCTTGTCGCGAAGGGCTTCCAGTTCGGTGTCTTCGATCTGTTCGACCTTGATGCCACGGAGCTCCTCTGGAATGTCCTTGGCGATCTTCTTGGCTTGCACAATGGTCTTCTCTGCGAGCTTCTGCCCGTCCTCATTGACCTCCACGCTTGCGGTCTTGTCGCCGATGACACACCCACACACGTGGCCATCGCTGCGCTTGTAGAACCCGGGGATGGTGCCTTCGCGCACAAAGCCCACACGGGTCCAGGAGGAGACCTCATCCTTTTCCACCAGGGTGATGACTTTTTCAATGCCTTCCTTCTTGGCCATGGACTGGATGAACAGCCGCTTGGCGGGCAGCGCGCCGGCACGAAAATCAATGACGCGGATCAGCCGTGTGCGCCGGTTGAGCAGCAAGCAAAGAAATGCGCTGTCGCTGCGGAATAAAAACTCTTCAACCCAGGGCTGTTTCGACTTCGTGGCCATTGTTTGGTGGGTACCTTTCTGTGGGGCGACGTGTGGAGATGTCGCCGTAGATCTCGCAGGCCAAGCTACGGTTCGGGATCCAGGCTGTCAATCGGTTGGAACATGGGATGTTCCAGTTTTTGGGAACATGGAGCGCTCCATGTTCCGCTGTGGACCCAAATACCAGCAAACCCTGGGCGAAACTCGCTGGGCACGGAGGTTGCTACCTGTTTGGGTGTGCTGTCCCTCCCCCAACCAAACAATGTACGCAAACGTGGTGGCATCTACTCCCCTGTGGGTCGGCTGTCCCTCGCCCTATCTGGAGCGTTGGCCCTTTCAGGCTGTTCTGGGTTTTCGGGTTTGATTTCGGATCCCGGCGGCAACACACCCAAGAAGAACGGCGGCAACACGATTGACCTGACGGCCGGCGACCCAGGCCATGTGGGGCCGGCTCGCCTTACCCGGGATCAATACACCCGCACCATGCAGGATCTGTTTAGCTCGGAACAAACTCCTGGCGATCTACTTCCCACCGATGGCCTTGGTAGCAATGGCTTTCCGAATCAGGCGGAAAGCCTGACCCTGTCGGATGCCCATGTGCAGGGCATGCTGACCGGTGCCGAGAACCTGGTGGGTGAGGCCTTTTCACGGGGCCCTGTCACCGACGGGAGCTGGGGCGCGGTGCTTCCCTGCGATTGGAGGGAGATGTCCGACGAGGGCAAGAAGCAATGCGCCTACGAAACCCTGGAGGGATTTGCGTTTCGAGCGTGGCGGCGACCCCTTTCTGACCAGGAAAAATCTGAGATCCGAGGTTATTATGATCAAGAGGCCGGCAACGAGACCTGGGAGGAATCCATCACCCGCGGGTTGATGGGCATTCTGCTTTCGCCGCAGTTCATCTACCACGTCAACGGCACCCAAGGGGACGGCGAGAAGAGGGAACTGGACCCCTACTCCCTGGCCTCACGATTGTCCTACACCGTGTGGGGCACCATGCCCGACGAGCTTCTTTTCGATTCGGCCAAGAGTGGAGACTTGATCAAGGAGGAGGAACTACTCCGTCAGGTGGACCGCATGCTGGATGACCCACGGGCGACGGAAGCACTGGTGGATTCGTTTTTCATGAATTGGCTTCGTCTTGGACCTGCCGCGAACAATCAGTTTGGGGGCGATCACGGTGCCCGGCTTACGGGTGAATTGCGTGCCGCGATCCTTGCAGAGTTGAACCGGTTTGCGGAGGAGATTCTATTTGGTGACTACCCCATCACGGAACTGTTGTTGCACCCCACCCTGTACGTGAACGACACGTTGGCCGCCCACTACGGCATGGCCGCTCCAGGATCGGCCACAGAGCTGGTTGCGGTGGACGCCTCGCTCGCCCAGGGCGGGCGCCAGGGGATTTTCGGGTTGGCAGGGTTCTACATGGCGATTTCAAACTCCCTAAAGACGGGAGCCACCCATCGTGGCCTGGTGGTTTTGGAAGTTCTTTTGGACCGGGCCCCGCCTCCGCCGCCCGCAGATGTGTTGGCCATGTTTCCCGACGTCACGGGCGACCTTGCTCCCCGTGAGTTCATGGCAATCCATAGGGCAGACCCCGCTTGCGCGGCCTGCCACAACCTCATGGACCCTGTGGGTTTTGGTCTGGAAACCTACGACCCTATCGGCACCTATGTGTCGGAGTACGCGGAGTTCAACAATCAACCAAGGCCCACCGATGGCGTGTATGATGGACAATCCTTTGATTCGGTGGCGGAGTTGAGTGAGATCATCGCAGCCTCAGACGACTACCCCCGGGCGATGATGAAACACCTCATGGGCTATTTTGCAGGTCGAAAAATAACAGGCAGCGACGACAGCACCGTGGAAATAGCGATTCAGGACATGCGAGAAAACGGAAACACATTTCGGGATGCCATTCGCGCGGTGGTCAAGAGCGTGGTGTTTCGTGGGCAGGAAGTTCAAGAAGGAGGCGGAACATGCCAGTAGGCAAGTGGACGAAGGAACGTCAACAGGCTCTTCTACAATCAGAGATCGACGCCGCAAAACGCAGGGAACTCACCCGACGGAAGTTTCTCCAGCGCGCAGCAGCGGGTATCGCGGTGCCCACGTTGGTTTCCCTTCTTCCACGGACACTTCGGGCAGCCCCCCAACCCGGAGGCGGCACGGGCAGCATACCCAAGTCCAAGTATTTTGTGTTTTGCAATCTCCCCAACGGCATCCCCGTACATCACCCGGCCCACCAATCGGGGCCCAGTGAAGCCATGATTCCTGGGAGCCAAGGGGTTATCCAATCGCCCACCACGGTGCTTTCACCACTGCTCGATGCGAGTACGCCGTTTACGTTGGTATCCAACCTGTATTGGAAATCTGGATGTAAAGCGCCCCTTGGGGACTACTACATGGGCCCCACCGGAAACGGCACAGACGGCGACCACGGGCACCCTGGGGGAACGACTGCGTTTACGGGAGCCTCCCACCACCGGGGTTCCACGTACTACGGCAACCACAATGGCGCGACGATCGACCACATCATCGGCGAACACATTGCCAACCAACGCCCCTATGGACAAAAGGGTGTGCACATGCGCTTTCACAGCGGGCAGTACTCGAAGATGACCTACGCTACCCTTTCCTACCGCGGTGTGAAACAGCCCAATGTCCACCAGCACATTCCCTCTCAACTTCTATCCAACCTTTGTGTGACCAACCCCGTGGAGAACTCCGTGCCGCAAGAAGGGTCCAACGGAAACGCCAGACATCGGAGTATTTTGGACTTTGCCAGGGAGCGATTGGACAAGATGGCCTGCGAGGCCAGCGCCGAGGACCGGGCGACTCTGGACCAGTTCACCACTTCGGTGCGTGAGGTGGAAATGCGTATTCAAGATCTACCTCCGACGGCCAGCTGTGCAGGCCCCGGTACCGTGAACACAAATGTTCGGAGCGATTCGGAGGGCAAGTACCAAGATCTTTTGACGGCATTCTATCAGTTGGTTCCATTGACGCTTCAAACGGGCTCCGCACCGGTGGCCACTGTGATGTTGGACAACATTGCCAGCAATCAAACCTACGGCTACATCGGTGCATCGAACTTGCACCACGATGACAGCCACTACGGCACAGGAAATCACGACGCGACCAAGTTCAATCGGTACGCCAAAATTGTACAGCACCACGTGCGCAAGTTTGGGGAAATGGTCGAATCCCTGAAAGGCTACACCGACGTGGATGGCCAATCCGTGTACGACGGCACCACGGCGGTGTTCACCTCCAACATGGGGTCCGGCTCCTACCACGAGCAGCGGGACATGGCGGCCATCATCGCGGGGGGCGGCGGAGGCTACTGGCTGCACAACACCAACAACCAACCCATGCACGTGGCCCATCGCCCGGGCACCAGCGGCGGCCACCTAGGGGATTTCCTCTCCACCCTCGCCCGCGCCCACGGCCATCAGCAACTCGTAGGCCACAGCGACTGGGTCGACGGCATCATCCCCGAAATCACCTACACTGCCAACACCTAGGCCAGTTCCATCCCTCAGTCACAACACCAGTTCGCTAGAAGCCGTGATCAAACGGCGAAAAAACGACCCAGGTTGAAAAAGTACGCAACTGAGTGGCGTGTCTGACCGATAAGGGAGCACATGACGATGCCCCGCCAGGTCCTGCAAGGGACCACCTACATGATAAGCCGCCGGTGCGTTGAACAACGGTTCTACTTGCAACCCAGTGCCTGGCTCAATGCCGTTATCCTATTTCTCCTCGCCGTACTGGCTGAAATGTTTGGGATGGAAGTCCACGGTTTTACCTTCATGAGCAACCACTATCACCTCATGATGACCGACCCCCACGGGAAAATCCCCCAGTTCATGGCACGATTCAACCGCCACTTGGCCCTCGCCGTGAAGTTCTACCACCGCATCGGAGGATGCATATTCGACCCCTGCGTCTCCTACCACGCCATGCCCCTGCTCACCCCAGAGGCGGTCCTCGACAAGCTCAGCTACATGACCCTGAACCCTGTCTCCGCTGGCCTTGTCCCCAAACCGGAGCAGTGGGAGGGCCTGAATACCTCCCCCGAACAACTCGGAACAGTTCTCCTGGAAGGGCTAAAGGTCCCTTCCTTTTTCAAACGCGTTTCCTGGGTGATTCCCAAACGATTCGTACTCACCATGCCCCCAGCCCTACGGGACCAGGACCGGGACACTGTCGTAATCACTTTGCAACGTCTCAATGAAGACCGGCGTCGCAAGGTACGGGGCCCCTTTCGCGGGATGCAACAGGTGCACAATATCCCTGTCACCTTCCAACCAGAAACCCAGGCCCCAAACAAACCCCAGCGCATCCCCACACATTCGGCAAAAAGCACAGCCGTCTATCGCCAAGCACGTGCTTCCCTACGTGCGTTTCGCAACGCTTACCGCAATGCCTTGCGCCATTTTCGAAACGGTCACTTCAACACACCCTTTCCTGAGGGTACCTGGTGGATGATTCACTACGGCGGCGCTTCCCTCGCTACATAGAGCACCCCTACACCTTGCAAGTTCCCACGGAAGCCTCTTCCCACCGCATCCGTGCGTCCACGGGCAGACACTTTTGAAAATCCTCTCCGCAGACTCACTTCCACGGAGGCAAAACGGCAGCAATGTGCGTAACCAGAAGCTGTTCCGGTCACAAAGAGGTTGGTGCACAGGCAGCCTCGTGCCCCCAATCACCCGAGTTACCCAATCAACCTGGGTGAGTTTGTAACAAGCGACTCGCCGGTTAGGTTTTCAATGCACAATTGGCAACGGGCCAACTCCTGGTGGAGATGACCCGCTGGGTAGGAGGATTGCCCTCCCCGGTTACCCCAGACTAGTTGGCCAGGGCGGCGTCAATGGCGGCTTTGAATGCCGGGAAGGGTTGCGCCCCCTGCAGCAGTTTGCCGTTGATGAAGAAGCTGGGTGTACCGATCTGGGCACCGGCCTTGGTGACCGCCTGCTTGTCCTGATTGATGCGTGCAGCGTGGCGGTGGCTATCCAGGGCAGACTTGAACTGGGCCATGTTGATGCCTCCCACTTCCTGGGCGTACTGCTCCAGGTTGGCCCGGGAAAGGGCACGTTGGTTGGCGAACAGTTTGTCATGGTAGGCCCAGAACTTCTCATCCCCACCCTGGCGATGAACCTCCATGGAGGCCTCATGAGCAAGCTGCGCGTTTTGGTGGAACGGCAATGGGAAGTGGCGCCAAACGATGCGCACCTTGCCTGCGTACTCCTGCTTGATCTGCTGAATAGTGGGGTTCACCCGACCGCAGAATGGGCATTCAAAGTCGCTGAACTCCTGAATCACAACCTTTGCATTCTTTGGACCGTAGGAGGGTGAGTCGTCGGTGACGGCAATGTTGTAGATCTTGTTGGGGTCCGGGCGGGCGGGCGCCTCGGCGTTGCCGCCGCCAATGGTCTGGGGCGAGGTGGCGCCATTTTTGATGCTTTCCTCATAGACCTTGGATCGGGGAGTGCCGGCTGCCACAAGCTTGTGTGCCTTTGCCAACTCCTCGTCGATGACCTTCTTGAAAGCCTCGAAGGGCTGGGCGCCCCGCAGGTTGCGACCGTTGATGAAGAAACTTGGTGTCCCGCGAGCGCCAAGCTGGGCCGCAAGCTTTTGATCCTTCTCGATGGCCGCCTGGTGCTCGTTATTGTCGATGGCGGACTTCAACTGGGCCACGTTCAGGCCAAGCTCCTGACCGTATTTCTCCAGGTCGGCACGGCTGAGGGCGGTTCGGTTGTCGAATAGCTTGTCGTGCATGGCCCAGAACTTGTCATTTCCGCCCTGGTCAAAGGCTTCCATGGCGGTCTGATGAGCGGGGCCCGCGTTCTTGTGGAATGGCAGCGGGTTGTTGAACCACACGAATCGAACGTCGTTGCCGTATTGCTCCTTGATTTGCTTCATGGTGGGTTGCACGCGGGAGCAGAAGGGGCATTCGAAGTCGCTCACCTCAACAATGGTGACAAGCGCATCAGCTGGACCCTTGGAAGGATTGCCGTCCACAGGAACCTTGTACACCGCGTTGGGGTCAGGCTGGGCACGGGCCTGTTGTGGTTGTTGGGGCTTGGGATCTTCGGCCTTCTCCTTGGCGTTCTTCATGAAGGCGGCGTAGAGCTGTTGGCGCTTCACACCCTTTTTGAGCAGGCCTTCCGCTGCGGCGATTTCCTCGTCGATGACTTCCTTGAACTTCTCAAAGGGCTGGGCACCGGCAAGTTTACGGCCGTTGATGAAAAACCCGGGGGTTCCGCGGGCGCCAATCTTGGAGGCAATCTGCAGGTCGGCTTGAATCACACCCATGTGAGCGTTGGAATCAAGAGCCTTCTTAAACGCTCCCATGTCAAGAGCGAGTGCCTTGGCGTGCTTCTCAAGGGTTTCACGCCCAAGGGATTTTTGGTCGCCGAAGAGTTTGTCGTGCATGGCCCAGAACTTCTTGCTGCCACCCTGCTTGAAGGCCTCGATGGAGGCCTGGTGTGCCAGGGGTGCGTCCTTATGGAAAGGAAGGGGACTGTGGCGCCAGAGAATGCGTACCTTGCCATCGTATTCCTTGAGAATGCGGGCCATGGTCGGGTTCACGCGGCTGCAGAATGGGCATTGGAAGTCACTGAACTCCACGATGGTGACCAGCGCATCCTTCACGCCCTTCATGGGCTGGTCATCCGATACGGGAACCTTGAGGCGCTCCACGTTGTCGTCGACACCCACGGTGACGGCTTCCTCGGCGACATCGTTGCCGGATTTTCCACCCGTGAGGTGGCCTATTAACAGGCCTCCCACAAACGCGACCAAAATCGATGCAATGGCTGAACCCTTATTCATGACTCTCTACCTCTCCTTACACATGGAACCCGGATGGGCGTCCTAACTTCACGTGGCCAATGTTTGAATAACGATTTGGCACACGATTGGGCACAATTGGGGCCCGTGAGTTGCGTACAAACCACGGTCGCTGCAAAAGGTCAACTGCCGAGCAGGATCGGGGGCGATCGGGGGCACCACGGAACATGAAGCGCGAACACCTGGAACAGCTGATCTATTCCCTGAAAACGCCCCTTAGGGCAGAGATTCCCCAGGTGGTGAAGGCCCAATTGGCGGATTTTGCGAAACTTGTGGCCCAGTGGAACCGGCGCATGAACCTGACCGCGGCCAAAGATAGCCAGGATCTGTGCGAGGTGCTTTTTGCGGATGCCCTGGTTTTGGCAGGCGTGGTGAGTGACTCGGCCCGGGTGGTGGACGTGGGCTCAGGGGCGGGAGCACCGGGAATTCCGCTGTTTTTGTTGCGGCAGGATCTCGAGGGGCTACTGGTAGAACCTCTTCACAAGCGATGCACGTTCCTGAGGTTCTGCCTGGCCGAGCTGGGGCTTCTGGATCGAGTGAGCGTGGCCCAGCAGTCCATCCCCACCGACGGCCCTCCCCCGCCCCAGCACCCGGTGCCCCAGTTCAAGCCCACCGTAGCCATGTCCCGAGCCACCTTCGCCCCAGCCGACTGGCTACCCCTCGGGCAAGGCCTCCTGCCCACCGGCGCCCCCGTGGTGGTGCTAGCCAGCCAACCCCTGCAAGCCCCATCCAGCCCTAACCAAGTAATCGAATACACCTGGCCCCTGTCTGGACGACAACGTTGGTTGGGGGTTTGGTAGGCTATTAACCCTGGAACGTTGCTAGTTGCGATCGGGGAGGATGCGGATGCGGCGGTTGTTGCCTTCGCCTTCGGAGCGGGTGGAGACGCCTTCGAACTCGGCAAGGAAGTTGTGGACCACGCGGCGGTCCCTGGGGGTCATGGGCTGTAAAGAGACGACCTTGCCCTGATCGATGGCCCGTTCGGCCTGACGCTCGGCAAGGGTGCAGAGGCCCTCGTCGTGGCGTTCGCGGTAGTCGCCGGAATCGATCAGGATGTGCCTGCGGCCCCGGTGGGAGCGGTTGATGTGCTTGTTTACCAGAAACTGTAGGGCGTCCAGGGTTTGGCCCTTGCGGCCGATGGCGCGACCGGAGTCAGGGCCGGAGATGTCCAACACCACTTCTTCGTCGTCGGTACGAATGGCGACGTCGGTGTCCAGGTCCATGTGGGCGAGAATGCCGTCCAGGAACTCCAGTGCTTCCTCGGCCTTGCCGTCACCGGGGTGCCCCTTGGAGGCCTCGTCGTCCCGGCTGTCGGAACGGCGGCTGGCATTGCGACGGCTGTCACTGCGACCACTGCCACTACGGCTGCTGGCATTGGGTTTGTCGTTGGTGGGGGCGTCGCCATCCACAAAGAGGGCGCCATCCATGAGGGGCTTGTCGTTATTGTCGGCCACGTCGTGTTCTCCGCTTGGTATTCTTTTTGTTTTTCTTGGCCAGGGTGGTTCGTTCTACCACGCTGGATGAGCGATCGTCGGTGTTGTAGTTGCCGCCGGCAAGGGCAGGTGTGCCAAGTACAGCCTCGGGAGTCTCCCCCGATTCTGTGGGCTTGTCGCCGTTTTTCTGGGGCGCCTTCTGGGCAGATTTCTCCGCTGCGGTTTTGCGGTCCAGGGCCCTGTGAATCGTTTGCTGTTGGGCCAGGCCGAGCATGCTGCTGGTGACCATGTAAAGGCACAGCCCCGCGGGCAAGAACAGCATGAATACGGTGATCATGATGGGCATCATGTACATCATGATCTTGGCCTGGGAGGCATCCATGGTGGTGGGGGTGAGCCGTTGTTGCAGGAACATGAGCGCGCCCAGGGTAAGGGGCAGCACGTAGTAGGGGTCGGGGGCGGAGAGGTCGGTCCACCAGAGCACGAAGTTGGCGTGGTAGAGCTCCACGTTGGTGGAAAGGGAGGCGTAGAACGCAAACCACACGGGCATCTGAACCACCTGGGGCAGGCAGCCGCCGATGGGGTTGATTTTGTGTTTGCGGTAGATCTCCATCATCGCCGCGCCCTTTTTCTCCCGGTCGTCGGCGTAAAGGGCGTTGATGCGGTCGATTTCAGGCTTCACTACCCGCATGCGGGCCATGGACTGAAAGCTTTTCCAGGTGAGCGGGAACATGACCAGGCGCACAAGGATGGTCATCAGAATGATGGCCAGGCCCCAGTTGCCCGCAAAACCGTAGACCCAAGTGAGCAGGCGTACGAGCTGCTGGGCGACCGCGGAGAACCAACCGAGGTCGATGGCACGGGAGAGTTCGTGGCCGGCAGCCTCCAGGTCGGCGGCGGACTTGGGGCCGGCGTAAATAAGCGAGCGGGACATGTGGGTTTCGCCCGGTGGGATTTCGGTGACAGGGCTTACGAGGCCAGCGGCAAAGAGGTTGCCGTGGGGCTCGTCGACAGTGCCGCCACGGGGCTCTCCCACAATCTGGCAACGGGCGCCGGGGGCTTCTTTTTCGGGCGCCAGGAGAATGGTGAAGAAACTGTCTTCGATTCCCACAAAACCCACCTTGCCACCGTAGCCGTGGCCCTTGGGGGCCTCTGGGGTGACGCGGACCTTTTCCTTGTCCATGCGGGTGACTTCATCGTCGTGTAGGCACAGGCCGGTGGTGATTTTAGGAGAACGGCGGGCAAGCATGCCGCCGCCCTCGTCGGCGGTTTTGGTGTAGTGGTGGGTGCCGGTGCGGAGTTTGATCTTGCGGGGGCGGGTGGTGTGGTTGGTGACCCGTACGGTGGACCAGGCCTGGAAGCGGTTGGTGGCGGCTTCAAGCTCGCGCACCACGGTGTAGCGGCCGTTAGTCCAACGGAGTTCCACCAGGGATTCGGACTTCTGGGTGACCTGCCACACCGCGTTCTCGGGCATGCCAATGCCCTGGACGTGGAGGCGGCCGGGGTTGTATTCGGGGCGGTCGGTGGTGACGAGGTTCAGGGGGTTGCCGTCCCCATCCACCATGCGGTCGGCGTGGAGGTGCCAGGCCTCGAAGCCTCCTGAAACGTTGCTTACGAGAGCACGGAAGCCGTTCCCCTTGAGGGGTGTGGAGGTGGGTTCCACACCCTTGGTGGCGGCCACTTGGGCTGGTGTGGTAGGCGCTGTTTCGACTGGAGTTGGTTCGACTGGAACGGGTTTGGCGGAGGAAGGCTGGGAGTCGTTCAGTTCAGGTTCTGGCGTAAAGGACTCGTCAGCCGGGGCGGAAGCGACCTCTGGGGCATCCACGGCGGGGGTAGTGGAGGTGACGTCTTCTTTTTTGTTGAAGAACGCATCGTAGCCCCAGTAACCGCCGACGACGATTAGGGAGATCAATGCCATCAGTAGGATCTGACGGGTGTTGATCGTGGATTCGTGGGGGCTGGAGGGTGGCTCGTACATGGAAGAGTTGGGGCGTTCCTTGCTTGGGAACGGGTGTTGGAACAGGTGGGCGAAAAAGGCCGAGGAAAGTCTTGGTAGAGGTCTTACGGAAAGGTAGGGCTAGGAAGGTTGGTCCGGAGGATGAAGGGATTCGGGCGGAGGATCAAACCCCCCAGGGTGAAAAGGGTGACAACGGGCCAAACGGCGCAGGCCTAGAACCACCCCCCGGAGCACCCCAAGGCGCTGAATGCAGGTGGCGGTGTAGCTGGAGCAGGTGGGGTGAAAGCGGCATTGATAGCCCAGCCAGGGGGAGACCATGTGCTGGTACAGGCGAACCAGGGTGAGCACTGCCCTCTTCACAGGTCCTTCGTTTCAGCTCGGCGGGCGGCCCGGGCAGCGCTACTAAGCTCGTGTGTAACCTGCTCCAGGGTAAGCTCGGGGGCGCCCCGTTTGGCCACCACCACCAGATCGACTCCAGCGGGCAACTGATCGCGGTTCTTACGGTAAAACTCCCGTACCAGGCGTTTTACGCGGTTTCGGTGCACCGCACGTTTGCTCACGCGCTTGGTGACGGTGATTCCAATGCGGCGCGCCACTGGAGGATCCCCATCGGCAGGGTTGTTCGCCAGGACCATCAGAATGAAGTGACGGGTGTGGAATTTGGCACCACCGGATTGAACCCGGAGGAACTGGGAGCGAAAGGTGAGGTGCTCGGCCTTCGGAAAGGCCTGGGACTCTGGAGCCTGGGACTCGGTAGAGAGCCCCTGGGGCGCTTTACTTCTTGTAGACACTCACGGCGAGCCTTTTACGGCCCTTACGGCGACGGGCGGCAAGCACCTTACGGCCGTTTTTGGTTTCCATGCGGGCACGAAAACCGTGGGTACGGAGCCTGCGAGTTCTGCTGGGTTGGTAGGTGCGCTTCACGGCGATCTCCACAGCCGGCGATAAAGGGGGCCGGCGACAAAAAGGTCGCTAAAGGGAGCACGGCCGGGGGGGGCTGTCAAGCAACGGAGGATCCGTCGGTGGGGGCGAGCATGCCCTGTTCCCGAAAGCTGAAGTGTTGGTGATGACCCAGGATGATGTGGTCCACCAGGGGAATGCCCAGGATATCGCCCGCGTGGGCCAGGCGATGGGTGAGCTCCAGGTCCGACGGGCTGGGGGTGCAGTTGCCCGAGGGGTGGTTGTGTACGACCACGGCAAATACGGCCCCCTGGTGGAGCAGGGGGCGAAATACGTCGGCGGGGGTGACCCAGGCAGAGTTGGCGCTGCCCTGGGCCACGCGGGTGTTGCCGCAGAGGCGGCTGCGGGAATCCAGGCCAAAGGCGAGCACGTGTTCCTGGGGTGGATTTCCGATGCGGTGGCGGGCCAGCTGGGCGATTTCTTCGCTCTTGGTAATGGACTGGCGCTCCGGTGCGGGCTGGCTGTGGCTACGCCGGCCCAGTTCCAGGGCGCTCAATATCCGGGCGGCCTTGGCGGGCCCCACCCCGGGAAGGCCTGAGATTTCTGCTGGGGTGGCCTGGGAGAGTTCACGCAGGCTTACAAACCGGTGCAGTAGGCGGCTGGCGAGCACCTTTACGGGTTCCCCTGGCGTGCCGGTACCCAGAACGATGGCGAGCAGTTCTTCTTCGGTGAGGCGTTGGGCGCCCTGTTGGAGGAGCTTTTCCCTGGGAGGCAACATGGTGGGAGCCAATGCACGTGCCGTACCGGTTGGGTTCATTAAGGGTTACGGTGTGTTACGTGGATGAAGCCAAGCCCACCGCCACCCACCGCCGGCGGCCGCCAGTGAGCCCCGTGGTTTTTGGGGGAGCGACGGCCGTTCTCGCGCTGGCGTCCGCTGGGGTGCTGTGGAGTACACGGGTGCCACCGGAGCAACGTCGTGCCCACCAACCTGGGATCACTCTCATTGTAACGTCGGGGAAAGTGTTGGAGCCCAGGTTGGACATTGCGATTCAACCTCAGCCCTCCAGCTGCACGCCGCCGGCAACCAAAACACCAGGGCACGCGAACCCATTACCCACAAACGTGGGAGAGAACGCCGCGAGCCCCGTAACCCGTTGGGAAACCACGAACCAAAGCCCTGGGGGGTTTGCGTGGGGCGGTACGGACGACCGACTGCACGTGCACGGGTTGGACGGGGCGGAGCTGTGGACGTTCGAGGATACCCAGGACGTGACGGCGCAACCGCTGGTCGTCGGCAACCGGATTTACGCCGCGGGAGAGTCCGGGGTGGTGCGCGCGTTTGAGTTGAACGGGGACATGCTTTGGGAAACGGATGTGACTGGCCCGGTGCGGGCGCCCCTGGTTCAAGCCGGTGAAGATATGATTTGGGTGCTGACCAGCGGGCTCACGCCCCAACTGATTCGCCTAGGGTTCAATGGCACCCTCCACGCCGTGCACCACCTGCCCCGATCCGACGACCCCGCCACCACCTACCCCCATGCACCCGTGGTGACCGACAACAATTGGACGTGGCTCACCGACCACCTGTGTAGACTGCTCGCACTAGACACCCAAGGCCGCCTGCGTGTTCAAAGGGTGTTGTCGCAACCTTGAGAATCCACATTTAGTTCACTAGGTTGACGTTGTAGACGACCTTGAGTGCTGCGAGGGTGGCGGCGTCTGCTTGGGAGGCGCTGAGGGTGAGGAGGAGTCCACGGCCGTTTTGCTTTACAGTCGCCACGACGTTGTCATTGAGAAGCAATTTTAGGCCGGCAGACGTTACCTCAGGATTGTCGTTCACCGACAGGGACTGAAGGTGTGTGGGCCAGTGGTCTACCAGATTTGCTAGCCCGGGATCGGAGAAACCACCACCGAACTTGAAGGTGCCGATGAAGCTCAGGTCGAGCGACTCCAGTTTGGGAAATACTTGCGCGATGGATGCTAACTCTTCGTTGACTTTTCTGCCCGAGCAAAGCGACATATTTAGTGACTCTAGGCTTTCCATGGTGAAGTTACGGGCGGCGGCCTTGGTTAGGTCAAACTGGTCTGTTTCGTTGAGCCTCAGTGCCCGAACGCGATCGAGATCAAAGAGCGCTTTCAGCTCCCTATTTCTGGTGGGAAGGTCATAGGGACCTGCGGTTACGCTTTGCCAAAAGGTGATGCCCACTAGTTGTGGAAGCGTACCAATCGCTGTGAGCCCTTCGGCGCTCGTTTCGATAAGGTCCCCAAAGGTGACAACATTTAGGTGGGGAAGCGATGCCAATGCATCAATGCTTCCGCCAATCCAGGCGCGAGCCATGGTTGCGGAAAGCAAGATTGAAATGTCGTCCGGCTTGCCACTTTTTTTTTGTCCGATGTTGGCGCGCCCCCCTGCGTACTGGTCTGTGCAGCCCAGGAAAAACGTTGTCGACTCTAGTTTACTATCAAGCCAGCGCACGATGGCCCAGTGGACAATCGTGGCAGTCCCTGTGCTGCTGTCGACCACGTGGTCCGACACACGAAGGGCCATGGACCAGGTGTCGCCGATGAAGGTGATGTCGAGGATGGCTTTGTCACCGACCGGGGCCCACTGGGCTTGCAGTTCGTATTCACCGGTGTACCCGAATGATGCAAGGGCCGCTTTCACGATGTCTCTGTGAACAGGGGGAGCGGCGTTGGGAAACGCAACATCTGCTTCAGGCAACTCAGTGCTGTTCAGCCATTGCACCAACGTGTCCAGTTCTTCTGGCTTTTCGCGGTCGGGGAACTTGGCTTCGATGAATGGGATTAGGGCTGCCGCAAAGGCGTTGCACTGGGGATCTGTGGCGGTGACGCCCTCAGTGGACTTGCCAGAGGGCGCGGCGGGCTTTGGTGCGCCGAAGGCGCAGGCGTGGAGCAGCAGCGTGAGGGTGGCCAGTACAACGGATGAGTGCGCGGAGTTCATGCCGGACTGAAAAGCAATCCCTGTGCCATTTGTGCTTCTTGCGAAAACTGGAGGACATTCCGTCACCCCGGCGCGACATATTCACCGGCCGAACGACCGGAGAAGCCATCCGCCCCTGTAGACATGAACACAAAAACACGCCTGCCCGTACACGCGGTGTTGTGGCACCCCATCACGCAGTTGCGCGAGTATGGTGACCGCCGGGTGGACGTGACTCTTGAAGCGCGAAATTATCTCCAGTGTACCTTGTAGGTGCCTTCGAGCTGGCCTGTGATTTGTTTGTTGGCCTGGCTCGATGAAAGCACGAGCCCGAAGGTTGAAGCCCCCGTGGCGAGGGTGCTTTTGATGAACTCGGGCCCAAGAAGAAAGCGCAACCCGTCGGAGTCAATGCCTGAGTTGTCGTCGAGGGAAAGAAATCGCACGTTCCGGGGCCACTGGTCTGTCAGGGTCCGAATACCGTCGTTGGAAACCCCTGAGCTGTGCAAATAGAGCGCAGTGATGTCCGGGAATATGCTGGCGATGTGGGGCATGGTTCCATTTGCCATCTTTTCGCCCATTTGAGACAGGAAAAGCCCCTGCAAGCCCTCCATGACATGCCCCTCTGCGGCCGCACGCCGCAGGTCAAACTGGTTGCCGCGCAGGTGAAGCTTCGTCAGCCCTCGAATGGAAAAAAGTGCGGCCAACTCCTTTTCTTGGTCTTCGGTTTTGCCGGAAGTTGGGCTTGTGGTCTCGTACAGCCGCAGGGTGCCCAGGTGAGGGATGCTTCCAATGATTTCCAATTCGTTGACCCCCACTTCCACTGCGTCGAGTTCAAGGACTTCCAGCGTGAAGAGTGCCGCCGTCGCGGTGATGCTGTGTGGTGCCTGCACTTCTGCACGGGTTGCTACCAACAGGGATTGAATATCACTGGGTTGGCCGTATTCCTTTTTGACGTACGCGAGGGACGGCCCACCGGCCTGGTCTTCCGTGCAACCGTGGAACGCGACACGCTGATCGACCACACTTGGTTGCCACTGAACTACAGACCACCGGCCAAATGCAGTGTGATCCGCAAGGTCACCCGCAGCGTCTGGAACTGAGGTGTTCAACCCACGAAGAGCCACCGACCAGGTTTCGCCAATGAACAGGATGTCCAACACCGAAAGGTTTCCGGCGGGGGTCCACCGTGCCTGTACGGTGAAGTCTCCGGAATAGCCCAAACCTGCGAGTGCCTTTTGCACTCTCCTGTGGTTGCTGGAGGGCGCTGCCAAGGGAAGCTCCCGGGCAGCCTCAGGTCGCTCTGTGCGGGTGAGCCACTCCTCAAGGGTTTTCAGATCCTCCTGCCCTTCGTGCTTGGGTAGCTTGGCTTCCACCAAGGGGATCAGCCCCCTGGCGAAGCCATTGCAATGCGATTCACTTTCACCTACTTCTGTGTTTGCCTTTGTGGTGTGGATGGTCTCTACAGAACAAGCACAAAACGCAGATATCCCGGCGAGGAGAAGGGGTAGAGACAATGGCGACGAACGGTGACGGGGAGCTTCAATAGACATGTGACAGCCCTAAGCAATCGCCGTGCCCATCACCAAGGACCCTGTGCGGCGATCGTTTTTGGACGTACGCGGTTAACCCTGGTGGATTTTCCAGTCGGTGCCGGTGGGGCGGTCTAGGATTTCGATGTGTTTGGTTTGGAGTTCGTCGCGGACGGCGTCGGCGGTGGCGAAGTCCTTGTTGGCGCGTGCGGCGGCTCTTCGATCCAGTTGTTGTTGCACCCATTGCGGGTCGATGCCGAGTTGGGTGCATTTTCGGGTGCGCACCCCGGCGAGCACGTGTTCAGCCTGGCGTTCGGCAAGGCCTAGGGTTTGGCCAAGGTATTCGAAACCGGCTTTCATGGCATCCACCAGGTTGCCGGCGACCTTGCCCTTTTTACCCTTGGCTTGATCGAGGTGCTCGTTGGTGGCCTTGAGGAAGGCAGCAAGGTGGCTGAGCGCGACCGACGTGTTGAGGTCATCGTTGAGGGCATTGCGCAAGCGCTCCGGGAAGTGGAGCAATGTGGCGTTGGCGTGGCCTTCAGGATTGGCGGGGTTGGGGGAGATGCGCTTGGGGGGCAGGTTGTGGAGGCGTTGGCGCGTTTCGTAGAGGTACTCGATTCGCCCTTCAGCTTCGTCAAGCTGGGGAAAGGTCTGGGGGTGGGCGCCTTTTGCGTTGCCGGGGTCTTTTTCGTTGTGATCCTCGACCGCAAAGTGCAGCGGTGCGCGGTAGTGGGTGGTGAGCATGAAGTAGCGCAGGGCCTCCGGATCGTAGCGTTCGTACAGGGCACGCAGGGTGAAGAAGTTGCCCAGGCTCTTGGACATTTTCTCCTTGTCGATTTCCACAAACCCGTTGTGCATCCAATGGGTGGCGTAGGGCTTGGTGGTGGCGCATTCGCTTTGGGCGATTTCGTTTTCGTGGTGGGGGAACACCAGGTCGAGCCCGCCGCCGTGTAGGTCCATGGTTTCACCTAGATGTTCGATGGCCATGGCGGAGCACTCGATGTGCCAACCGGGGCGGCCGTGGCCCCAGGGGCTGGGCCAACCGGGCTCTTCGGGGGAGGCACACTTCCAAAGGGCGAAGTCTTCGGGGGATTGCTTTTGGGATTGTTCGCCGTCCGCAAGTCGGCCGCTGGCGCCCTGGACCATGTCTTCGAGCTTGCGGTGGGAGAGTTTCCCGTAGTTGGGAAAAGCGCGGACCTTGAACCAAACGTTGCCCTCCACGGCGTAGGCAGCGCCCCGGTCGATGAGGGTTTGGATGAGGGCGTGAATGTGGGGAAGGTGGTCGCTCACCCGGGGTTCCACGTCGGGCGCCAGGTTGCGCAGACGGGCCATGTCCTCGGTGTAGGCGGCGGCGTATTGGTTGGCGACTTCCAGTGGGGTGCGGTTTTCCTCCACGGCCCGACGCACGATTTTGTCGTCAATGTCGGTAATGTTGCGTACGTATTGGACCTTGTATCCCGTGGCGCGCAGGTGGCGGGTGAGCACATCAAACACCAAACACGAGCGCCCGTGACCCAGGTGAGCATGGTCGTACACCGTGGGCCCGCACACGTAGACCTTCGCCACCCCAGCCTCCTGGGTGGTAAACGTTTCTCGTTTGGAGCTCAGGGTGTTGTAGATCTCTAGGCCAGCCATGGTAGCCAGCCACCTACCGCGAAACTTAGGGGACGTGCAAGTTCACTTCTCTCGAAAACTCAGCGGTAGGGGCCCAATGGAAAGACCCGATGGGAAGACCCAATGGAAAGACTAGTTCCGGTAGCTTGCTTGCAGTGGTGCTACGGATTTGAGGAAGGACTCGAGTAGGGACTTTTCTTTTTCCAAGGCTTCCCCCGAAACCTGGGTGGGGAGCCAGTCCTGGGTGTAGGTGCGGTACAGGGAGAAGGAAGAATCTGCCCGGAGGATGGCGACCCCAGCGCCGCCGGCTTTCTCTGCTGCGGCCGAAAACGCGGCGAACTGCCTTGTTTTTGCGTTTTTCCAACGGTCGAACATGTTGAAAGTGGTTTCGAGGGCCGAAAACGCCGTTGCCTCCGCCTCCGTCATGGTGCTCAAGGGTTTGGGCGGATTCAGGCGCCCCTCGGTAGAGTGCGTCTTCTTCCATTGGAGTACGGTGTGGGTGGCGTTGACCCAGGAAACGAACTCGTTCACGTCGCCGATGCTTTCAAGCGTGGCGTTCAGTAACCCGATTCCCGACTTTCGGAGGTCAGCCACGGTGTCCGTTAGAATAGGAAAGAACCCGGCCGATTGCTCCGTGCTCAGGATCGAGGGGTCTGCCCAGAACGCGGTGGCGTAGTTAAAGATGTCTTCGACGCGTAGGTGGCCCATGCCGTGGTAGCGGGAGAACCTAACGATGGCCGGATCCCACGCGAGTGGATGCCGAAGCACTGTGGGGTCCAGCTGCCGCATGGTCTCAAGAATGGCAGGGCGCTCCCATTCAAACGTACGGAGCCGGCTGCCTGTGGTTCCAATGGGTTCCAGGGGAAGTGCACTGCCGCCCTCGATGTTCCCCACTGCCATTTGGAATGCCACCTTTGCACCCAGCTCGCGCACCGAACGAAATAGCTGGCTGGATTGGGGCGCACAGGGCTTAAGGGTGAGCTCATTGTTGAACTGCATGTCGAGCTGGGCCATTCGGGCAGGCCCCGTTTCCAGGAGTCGACCCTACTGAAACAACCCCGCTGAAACGACCCACGTTCGAAAATTAATCAATGATTTCAAAATCCCAAAATCACCCAGGTTGGAATGGTGGCAAGGGTGTTTTGTGTCGAAAAGTGGTTTTCAGCATGTGTCTTATTTTGCTCCAGTGGAACTGACCCTTAAAATCATTTGGGAAAATTGGAAAATTCGACCGCTGGATTGGAGGCTTGGGTGGCCTGGGTTGTTCGACTGGGAGATTGAGCGGCTGGGAGATTGAGCGGCTAGTGTGTTGAGCAGCTGGGAGTGCGACGTGTTTGGTCCAGCTGGCTGGGGCCTTGGGTGCTCCGTGGCACGGATTGGCTCCCGTTTTCCCTGGGAATTCCGCTGGCACGGGGTTCGCATTGTCTGGGGGTATGTCTACGACGACAGATCAAGCAGTACTTACCAGCCAGGGCCTTGGGGCCACCCACGTGGGGCGGCGCTCCAACAACGAGGACGCCTTTGTGACCGACCCTATTCTGGGGTTTTACGCCGTGGCAGACGGCATGGGCGGCCACGAGGGTGGAGAGGTGGCGAGCTGGCTTGCCATTGAATCCCTCCACGGGTTTTGCATGCGTGCGGGAGCGCGATCCGCGAGCGAAGTGAGCCAGGTGACCTCACCGGGAAGTACGGTTGGGCAGGATATGATGGCCCTTGCCTTTCGCCAGGCCCACCGTTCCATTCAACGTCAACGTACTGGCCGATTGTCCCACATGGGTTCCACCGCGGCCCTGGTTTGGGTACACGGAAGCCGCGCCACCATCGCCCACATCGGCGACAGCCGGGTCTACATGAGCCGTGGCGGCGTGTTGCAACAAATGACGCGGGACCACTCCCTGGACGCGGAACTGCAGGAAGCCGGCATGGTGGCCAAGGGAATCACGGTGGTGCCCGGCCTGATTACCCGGGCCCTGGGGATCGAGGGGGACGGCGCCGCCGAGGTCACTGAAGTGGAACTCCAGGCAGGAGACCGATTTGTGATTTGTAGCGATGGCCTCACGGATGTGGTGGACGACAACATGATTCAGCAGATTCTTGATCATTCCCCCTTTGGCATCCGTGCCGACGCCCTAGTCAACGAGGCGTACCGCGCGGGTAGCCGGGACAACATCACGGTTGTGAGCATTGAAATCAAGGGTTCTTAGTTAGGATTTTTTCTGCACGGCAGAAGGTTAATTTCTGCGCAGATGCGGAAATCTGAGCAAAGACGGAAAGTTTTGTCATATTGACTAGGTGCGTCGTGACAAGAGTGTTCAACAGGGGTCCATGGTTCCGCCAGAAGTGACCCTACTTTCCGTGGCGGAACGGGCTGCGGCGCAGGGTCTATACCGGCCGGACATGGAGCACGACAACTGTGGTGTGGCTTCTGTTACCGATATTCAGGGGCGCCCCAGCCACGGGTTGGTGGCCGCTGGGCTCAATGCCCTGGAGCGGTTGGCCCACCGGGGAGCTACGGGCGCCGATCCCTTGACCGGGGACGGTGCGGGAATGCTCTGCCAGGTGCCGCACCTATTGTTGCAGGGCGAGGTGGGATCCCACCTGCCAGGGCCTGGCGAATACGGCCTGGGTATGTTCTTTCTGAACCGGGACCCCTGGAAGGAACGGACCCAGCGGCGCTGGCTTGAGGGTGTGTTTCAGGCGCTGGGGCTCCGTGTTGTGGCCTGGCGAGACGTGCCCGTGCGTGCAGATTCCTGTGGCCCCTTTGCCCAACAGACGCGGCCCTCCATCGCCCAGGCCGTGGTGCAACCCCAAAAATCTCTTGCCTCGGGCGAACTGGAGCGACTGCTGTTTGTGGCCCGTAAGAAGATCGAGCACACCCAACGGCAACGTAGGTGGGTGGGCAAACACGATTCCCTCTACGTGTGTTCCCTTTCGAGCTCCACGGTGGTGTACAAGGGCCTGTTGCTCCCAAGCCAGCTGGGTCGGTTCTTCCCAGACCTGACCGACCCCCGCATGGAGTCGGCCGTGTCCGTGGTGCACCAACGGTTCAGCACCAATACGTTTCCTGCCTGGGAGCGCGCGCACCCCTACCGTTTGTTGGCCCACAACGGAGAGATCAACACCCTGTCGGGCAACCGCAAGGCCATGGCTGCCCGGGAGTTGTTGTTTGCCTCACGGCGCTTCGGCATAGACGTGGAACTGTTGCGGCCACTGTTGGAAATCGAAAGCAGCGACTCGGCCATGTTGGACAACACCGCAGAGCTTCTGTTGCAAAGCGGGCGATCCCTGCCCCATGCGCTCGCCATGATGTTGCCCCGGGCCTGGGAGCAGGACCCGATCATGCCACCGGATGTGCGTGGGTTCTACGAGTACCACGCCTCCATCATGGAGCCCTGGGACGGCCCTGCCTGCGTGGTGTTTACGGACGGTCGCGTGAGTGGTGTGGCTGTGGATCGCAACGGCCTGCGGCCCGCACGGTACCTGCAAACCCGGCAGGATTGGTTTGTGGTGTCGTCGGAAGTGGGGGTGATGGACGTGGCACCCGCAGAATTAACCCGGGTGGGGCGGCTTGGCCCAGGTGAAATGGTGGTGGTGGACACCCAGCGGCAACGGGTGCGTTTTGATGCTGAGGTAAAACGGGAGCTCGCCTCCCTAAGGCCCTACGCCCAATGGGTACAGCAGGCGCTGGTGCGTGTGGGCGATTTGCCAACGCCGCGAAGCCAGCAGACGGTTTCCCCGGCGAGGACGACACCGTTGGGAACCACCCAGGTTGGAAGCACGCAGCTGCAATCTCTGCCGCGGGCCCAACGGGTGTTTGGCTACACCCGGGAGGATGTGTCCACCGTTCTTGGGGCCATGGCCGAGCAGGGCAAGGAGCCCGTGGGCTCCATGGGAAGAGACACTCCGCCGGCTGTGCTTTCCAGGAAACACCCTTCCCTCTTTGACTACTTTTCACAACGTTTCGCGCAGGTCACCAATCCACCCATCGACCCCCTGCGCGAAACCAATGTGATGTCCCTGCGTACCTTGCTCGGTCCGGGGCACAACCTGTTTCAGGAATCCCCAGAGCTGTGCTCCCACCTGGAGCTTTCAAGCCCCGTGTTGGACGATTCGCTCTTTCAGAAAATCCGCCAGATCCAGCACCCAGAGTTTCGCGTGACCACGGTGTCGACCCTATTTCCGGCACGTCAACAGGTGGGGCAGTTGGGCCGGGCCCTGGCAGACCTTTGTTCCCGGGTGGAACACCTGGTCCGCTCCGGTCACACGGTGCTTGTATTGTCGGACCGTGGGTTCCATTCCGGGTTGGCGCCCATGCCCAGCTTGCTTGCAGCCTCCGCGGTGCACCACCACCTGGTGCGGGTACGTTTGCGGCAGCGCGTGGGGCTGGTGTTGGAATCGGGAGAGCCCCGGGAGATCATGCACGTGGCCTTGTTGGTGGGGTTTGGAACCGACGCGGTGTACCCCTACCTGGCCCTGGACACGGTGGCGAACTTGCACACGGTGTCGAACCTGCACACAGTGTCGAACCTGGGCCGTGATGGAGCTGGGAATACTGGAGCTGGGAATATTGGGGTTGGGCACGCAGAAACGGCCGGGCCACAGGGTGGCCACGACGCCCAGCAAAAATACCTTCGGGCGGTGAACCTGGGCCTACACAAGGTTCTCAGTCGAATGGGGATTTCCACCCTGCAGAGTTACCGGGGAGGGCAGATCTTTGAAGCTCTGGGGCTTACCCAGTCTTTCTTGAATGACTTTTTCCCCGGTGTGAAGAGTTCCATCGGGGGTATTGGGTTGGAAGAAGTGGAGGCGACCACCCTTGGCCGCCACCGAAGTGCCTACGACGAACGCAAGGACCCGGAGGTCTCTGGGCTGGAGGCCGGCGGACGGTACAAATACCGGAGGGATGGGGAGTTCCACGCGTACCACCCCACCACCGTGGGCCTTTTGCAGGACGCGGTCCGGCGCGACCGGTGGGACGTGTTCGAACGCTTTGCAGACGTGGTGGATCGCGAAAACCAAAGCACGACCCTGCGTGGGCTATTGCGGTTCAAATCCCCCCAGGGTGACCGGGCCATGATCGGTGCCAACCCGGGCCCGTTGGATCTGGACCAGGTGGAACCCGCAAGCGAGATCATTCACCGGTTTCGAACGGGTGCCATGTCCTACGGGTCCCTTTCTGCCGAGGCCCACGAAACCCTGGCCGTTGCCATGAACCGCCTGGGAGCCCGATCCAACACGGGTGAAGGGGGCGAAGATCCAGAGCGCGCTACCCCAGGCCATCCGAAACGAAGTGCCATCAAGCAAATCGCTTCTGGCCGCTTTGGCGTTACGCCGGAATACCTCGCGTTTGCGGATGAAATCCAAATCAAGATCGCCCAGGGTGCCAAGCCAGGTGAGGGCGGACAGCTCCCGGGCCACAAGGTAGACGAGGTCATTGCACGCACACGTCACTCGGCGGTCGGGGTAACGCTCATCTCGCCGCCGCCGCACCACGACATTTACTCCATTGAGGATCTGGCCCAGCTCATTACCGATTTGAAGGCCATCAACCCCAACGCCGACATTTCAGTAAAACTGGTGAGCGAAGCGGGGGTCGGTACCGTGGCGGCCGGTGTGGCCAAGGCGGGGGCCACGCAGATCGTGATCAGTGGCAACTCTGGTGGCACGGGCGCTTCACCGCTCAGTTCCATTCAACACGTGGGCATGCCCTGGGAGTTGGGGCTCGCCGAAACCCACCAGACCCTGGTGGTCAACGGGCTGCGTGACCGGGTGACCCTAGAGACGGATGGTCAGCTGAAGACCGGGCGTGACGTGGTGGTGGCAGCCATTCTTGGGGCGGATTGCTTTGCCTTTGGCACGGCCGCCCTTGTAAGCGTGGGCTGCGTATTGATGCGGGCCTGCCACCTGAATACGTGCCCTGTGGGTGTGGCCACACAGGACCCCCAACTCCGGGCACGGTTCCAGGGCAAGCCCGAACACGTGGAACGCTTTATGGGCTTTGTGGCAGAGCACGCACGGCACATCATGGCGGAACTGGGCGTGACCCGTTTTAGGGATCTGGTGGGTGCCACGGAGTTGTTGACCACGGCACACACCTCGGCACAGGCCGCTGGGCACTCCGCTGGGCACTCCGCTGGGCACTCCGCTGGGCACGGGAACACCCCGAACAGCCAGTCGAGGGCACCGCACCACACGGACGGGCTCAATCTGGATCGTTTGCTGTACAAGCCTGAACAGATTCACGCCCAGCCTGACCTTGTACCCCAACGGCAGCCCGGCACCTCCGTCATGCCGCCCGAGCCACGGGTGAACCTTGAGGAGGCGTGGCTGTCCCAGTTGGACCATTTGCCCACCGACGTCGACAGGGTTTGGTCACTGGATGGGGAGATTCACAACTGGGATCGCACGGTGGGTGCGCGGTTGTCCCATGCGCTTTTGGTTCACCCCGAGGGCAAGCGCATTCGTGAACGGGGCGTTCACATGCGGGCCCGTGGTTTTGCGGGCCAAAGCCTTGGGGCGTTCATGGTAGGGGGGCTTACGCTCGAGCTGGAGGGCTTCGCCAACGACGGCGTGGGCAAGGGCCTGGGTGGTGGTCAGATTGTGGTTCGTTTGCCGGAAGCCGCACCCATGGATTCACCGGAGGACGCCGTATTGGTGGGCAACGCCGCCCTGTACGGGGCCACCCGTGGCTCCCTGTTTGTGCAAGGAAGTGCCGGGGATCGATTTGCTGTACGCAACAGTGGCGCCACCGCTGTTGTTGAGGGCATGGGCGCCCACGGCTGCGAGTACATGACGGGCGGTACCGTGGTGTGCCTGGGCGCCGTGGGGCCCAACTTTGGCGCCGGCATGACGGGCGGAGAAGCCTTCATTGTGGACTTGGATGGAAAGACGGACCTGCGGATCAACCAGGAACATGTGCTGACCTCTCGCCTGGATTCAGTGGAATACTTCGGCACCTCACGGGAAGCGCCTGGGGAGCTGAATCAGGCTCTGCTCGAGCAAGCTCAGCAACGGCTCAAGGCACTCATCCAGTCCCATTTTGACATTACGGGCAGCGGCACATCCCAGCGACTGTTGGCCGGAGGTGACTTTGCCTGGAAGGACTTTATTTGGGTACGCCCCAAATCCCAGGGGGGACCAGCCACATCCACGACCCAGAGTCGACCTACCCCCCGTACCCACCTACCCACCCTGAATGCGGAGCGCCCATGACACGCACCCCCGATGCTTTCCTACGGATTGACCGCACCGCACCACCCAAACGCCCGGTGGAGGAACGGATTAGGGATAGCCGCGAGGTGGACGCGTGCATGGAGCCGGCCGCCCTGCGCGAACAGGCCTCCCGCTGCATGGACTGTGGGATCCCCTTTTGCCATCAGGGTTGCCCACTTGGGAACCGTATTCCCGAGTGGAATGAACTGGTTTCGGAAGGCGATTGGAAACGGGCCCTGGATGAACTGCACGCCACCAACAACTTCCCGGAGTTCACGGGCAAGACCTGCCCCGCACCCTGCGAACAATCCTGCGTACTGAACATCGACGGTGAGCCGGTGAACATCAAGGCGGTGGAACGGCATATTGTCCAGCGGGGCTGGGCGGAGGGATGGATTCAACCCAAACCTTCCCAGATCACAACCGGACGACACGTGGGTGTTGTGGGTTCCGGCCCCGCGGGCCTCGCATGCGCGCAGCAACTGGCGCGGGTGGGCCATCGGGTCACGGTGTACGAGAGAGACGATCGCGCGGGGGGCTTGCTTCGCTACGGAATCCCAGATTTCAAGCTTGAAAAAGTGGATGTGGAGCGACGGGTGCAGCAACTGCAGGCTGAGGGTGTGGACTTTCGCCTTGGAGTGGAAGTGGGCCGGGACATTACCGCCCAAGCGTTGATCACGGGTCACGATGCGCTGTGCCTTGCTGTGGGCGCGCAACAACCCAGGGAACTTCAGGTTCCAGGGATGGAACTCCAGGGCGTGCACTACGCCATGGACTATTTGACCCAACAGAATCGACGGGTTGCTGGAGACACCCTGCAAGAAGAGGGAACGGGTAGGAATTCACCCATCCATGCCTCTGGAAAACGCGTGGTGATTCTTGGGGGCGGTGACACGGGGGCCGACTGCCTGGGGACTGCCCACCGGCAGGGCGCGGCGGAAGTTCGACATTTTCATTACAAACCTGCCCCCCCTGAGTCCCGCACCGAAGACATGCCCTGGCCCTGGTGGCCCATGGTCGCACACCCCTCGAGCTCCCATGAGGAAGGGGGGATTCGCGGTTGGTCTGTGGTGACCAAGGGCTTTCGCGGTGAGAACGGCCAACTGACTCACATGGACCTGGCCCGCGTGCAGTGGGTGGAGGACGAAGGCAAGAACCTCATGCGCGAGGTGGAGCAGTTTTCCATCGAGGTGGACCTGGTACTCATCGCCGTGGGGTTTGAAGGCCCGGGTGCGGAATCGCTTTTGTCCGGGCTTGGTGTGTCGACTTCACCCAATGGGTTTCCCCAGACGGATGCGGGTTACCGCACCAGCCAGCCAGGGGTGTTTTGCTGCGGAGATGCCAGAAGGGGCGCGTCGCTCGTGGTGTGGGCGATTTGGGAGGGCCGTGAAACCGCGCGTACCATTGACGACTACCTCAATGGTGAGACGCGGCTGCCCACCCTTCCAAACCACTACCCTCTTTTGTGAGCACTGAACCGTTTACGTCGGACCGCAAACAGGGCGGCCACAACCCAGAATGCGATCTGGGATGGAGCCGAAGGTGCTTGTTCGTTGCCTGCGGCTACCGTGCACCCGCCACCACCAATGGCGCCCGCGGAAGGTACGGGTGTTCCCGCATCACCGTTGTTGGCACCGCCGTCTCCTGCACCGCCATCTCCCATGCCGGCATCACCCGTTCCACCGTCCGCCATGCCGCTGTCGGGCATTCCGGCGTCCACCGGTTCGGTGGCGCATAGGTTGGAATCACAATGCATGCTCATGCAATCGCTGTCTGCAGAACAGGCATCCCCGTTTGCACAGGTCGCACCGCAGGAACCACCACAGTCCACATCCGACTCGTCGCCATTTTGGACCATGTCCATGCACGTGGCCGCAAGGCAGGTGTCGGTCATTCCGGAGTCGCACACCAGGCTGATGCAATCGTTGTTGGATGCACAGTCCTCTCCCGTGTCGCAGGTGGATCCGCAGGAGCCACCGCAATCCTCATCTGTCTCATCACCGTTTTGCACCATATCCCCACAGGTCGCCATGAGGCAGGTGTTTGTGGACATGGTGTCGCACACCATGCTCATGCAATCGCTGTTCATCACGCACATCATCCCGTCGGCACATGTGGAACAGATGGCACCGCCGCAATCCACGTCGGTCTCGTCCTGGTTCATGAACATGTCCACACAGGTGGCTGTGGCGCAGAGACCAGATGTGGTGTTGCAAAAGCCGCTATTGCACGCGCCGCTGTTGGTGCAGGATTCGCCGTCGTTCAACAGGCATGTGGCGGAGCAGGCTCCCCCTGGGCCGTTCTGAACACCGTCGTCACAGGATTCACCCATGTCGATGGTGCCGTTTCCACACTGGCTTGTGCCAAAGGTGAAAAACGCGTTGTCCGCAAAGTCCCCCATGTCGGTGCAATAGTCTGCGCCCACCACACTTAGGGGAAACTCCACCGTTCCGGTGGTAAAACTGGCGTCTGTGTTGTTCACCAGCAGATGGGTCATGCCTGCGCTTGGTGGAATACAGACTTGAACCGCACCCACCGAACCCGTTTCGTTGATTTGCCACACGCGGCCCATCCGGTGCGACGGGGTTCCCGTGTAGGCCACGTCCATGCTGGTGTTACCGTCGTTGTTTCCCCACATCATGAACGACAGGTCCGAGCCAAACGTTCCTGTGTTGGCTGCATTGGTGGCGGCAATGTTTCCGAGGCCAATGGTGACGAGCCGATCCTCACTCGCGCTCCGTGCCTGTTTCTGTAGCACTTCACCGCCGTCGTCCCGTCCAATACCTGCAATGTCGTTGTTGTAGGTGGTGTGCCCGAGCACATCCCAGAACACGGTGCTTGCGTCGCTGGCCACGTAATCCTGGGAAAGCGAAATGCCGTATTTCAGTCCAAGATTGGCCTCTACCCGTGCCATCTCGGCCCCGTTCAGATCCCAGGAGAACACCAGAGCTTCGTGCAAGGTGCCATCGAAGTGGGTGTCGAAACCGCCGCCGCCCACGGCGCGCTTGGCGCCCACAACGATGTGGAATGGAATGAGGTCGGGTGCGAAATCCGAGTTTGCACTTGGGACCACCAGGGGTGACCCGGGCACGCCATCCACCGCGGGTATGAATTGGCTGAGTAGGTCGCCATTGCTGTTGTCAAAGCGGTAGATGTGGGTTTCCGCGAGGGTCGCAGAAGCGGTCTTCGAGGCCCATTTGCCGTTGAAGGTGGGAGTGGGGCCTGAAACGTAGGCCGCGTGATGGTCACCCGGGTTGAGGCCGTCGGAATCTGTGGTGGACCAACCGTAGGCAATGTTTCGCTGGTTGATGGGTGTGCTCCTCCCCAGGTACAGGGCAGAACCGCCGTTGGAGGATCCGGAAATAACAAAGAACGCTGTTTTTTCTGCTGTGCCATTGAGGCCTGGTGCGTTCACTCCCGTGGCACGTTCCAACCATTGGGCGGCGTCAAAACTCACACCAGGATTAAAGTTCAGGGAAGAATCCACAAGGGAAGGTTCGTTGCCGCCAGTGGCGGTAAGGTGATTGCCATTGGCCGCCCGGTCGTTCCACGTGGTCACCGTTCCGCCCGGAGCGGTGATTCCCACGTCGGCGCTGTACCAGAGCTCCAGGTCCATCAGAACCCCACCGGGACCAAAAAGAGGTGCCACCTGGGCGCCCACTTCTTCGTGACCCCCGCCCTGCTTCGAAAGATTGCACCCCGTGACGGGCAGTAGGCCTGCACAGAGGGCCAAGCCCAGGGTCGTTGCAAAAACCGGCGTATGTGTTTGCTTGGTGTTCATGAGTTTGCTCCTTAGCTACCGCTGCGTCTTGGGACTGGTGAGTTGGGGTGTTTGGTTCTGCCTGCTTTCTTCGTGAACTGGGTTTTCCTCGTCCATCGGGTCGTCTTCCATGATCGTAAACTCCACACGGCGGTTCTGGGCGTGCTCCTCACGGGTGGAGGCGTTCTGTACCACGGGGCGATCGGGGCCGTAGCCATGGGCCACGAGGCGTCCGGCATCTACTCCACCCGTTTCCACCAGGTATTGCACCACGGATTCCGCGCGGGCCTGGGAAAGGGCAACGTTGCCATCGTGATCTCCGGTGGAGTCCGTATGCCCCTCCACACGAACGTGGGTGATTTCGCCGTGGGCGTTGAGCACCTTGGCGACGTTCACCAACAGGGGAAAGGAGCGTTGCTGAATGTTGGCCCGGCCGGTCTGGAAGTACACCTTGTCCAGAATCTTGAGATGGCCAGCTTCCATTTGAACCAGCTGCTTCTCTAGGCACCCCATCTGTTCTGCGGTACCCGCCACGTCTGGGCAGTTGTCCAGACGATCGACCACACCATCGTTGTCACGATCGGTATCGGGGCAACCATGGTTTTCATGGGGGCCGACTTCCATGGGGCAACGGTCGTGGCTATCGACTACCCCGTCTTCGTCGTTGTCCAGATCAGGGCAACCGTCTTCGTCCTCAAAACCATCTCGGTCTTCGGGCTCCGCACGGCAACCGTCCCTGTCGTCGGGCACGCCGTCCATGTCGTCGTCGTTGTCCGGGCAACCATCTTCGTCGTTAACGCCATCCATGTCTTCCGCATCGTTCACGCAGGCATCGACCGAGTCCTCAATGCCGTCGCCATCGTTGTCCAGGTCAGGGCATCCGTCTTCGTCCTCAAAACCATCGATGTCCTCCGGAACGTCCACACAGGAGTCGTCGTCATCTCCCACGCCGTCGCCATCGGAATCGACCACAAACTTGATCGGGAGATCCGAGGTTTCACCCACGTAGGCCAGGGTGGCCACTGCGCGGAATTGGGGTGTTCCGTAACCCCGTGTGATTCCCGGGCCGGCGGCTGCACCCACCACCAAGCCACTGTTGTGGTGGTACTTGGGGCCCACCAGCAGCTCGAGGGGGGATTCGGACCGTCCAAGCCAATCCTCGAAGTTCACTGCGCCAAACAGGTCGGCATGTACCCGAAGCGCATCCTCGTCCAGGAACCCCTGGGAAACTCCCAGGCCGTAGGTCATTTCGTGACCGTAGGTAAGGCTCCCGATTTCAAGGGCGCTGGGTCGAATGTGCGCGCCCAGGTTGGCGGCCCAGCGGAACCCACCGAAATTCCCTTCGGCCAGAAGCTCTGGTGCCAGGCCAAGGGTGGAGTCACCCGAGTACCGTTGGTCGCCATTGGTCCACTCTGCCGTGGGAAGAAAAACCGCAAGGGAGGCACCCAGGGCGAACGCTCCCCCAGCATGGCCGGCGAGTCGTACTCGGCCTCCAAAAAAGGCATCGCCCATTCCGAAGCCGTCAGCTCCAGCAATGCCCGCCAGCCCACTCACATCGTCACCGTCCATGAGCAGGTTCACGGGCAATCCCGCAAACACCATCACACGCTCATGCACGCCCACCGAAATGTTGAGGTGCCCCGCCAACTGGTCGGATACGAGGGAGACATCCCCGCCACCCCCACCGGGTCGAAATACTAGCGGATTGCTGGAGTAATCCCCGTAGAGCTGTACATCCAGGCGCCCCACTTCACCCACATCGGGGCGACTCACCGCGAAACCGTCCGTGGCTAGCTCACTGGGCCGAAAACGGTTCAGGGTGGCAGAGTTGCTCTGGGCATGGGCGGATCCGGCAAACGTGGCCGCAACCACCACACCTAGCAGGCCCAAAAACGCAACACTTGAATTCGATGTACGATGAAACATGGCGCGGAACGCTACCATGTCCCTCCGCGGGGGTGTCAAGCCGCCGGGCCGCATTGGAGCGCGCGACCCCGCATGCCTCGCTATTCAGTCGTTGCGGGTTCCGGGCTTTCCTCGGGCTGGGCAGGAACTTCGATACCCAGCACCGTGGGGACGTCCTCATCTACCTTTTTGGCAAGGGAGTTGGGGATGCTTACCCAGGCGTGGGTGGCCGGGGATCGGGCGTAGTACTCATCTCCCACACGCACCATTTCCACGGTACCCAGGGTATCCCCGTCGCCGTCCAGGTAGGTGAGTTGCACCACTGGGATGAGCTCGCCTGTGGAATCCACCAGGTTTTCACCAGGCTCCTGATCGGGGTTCAGGTACTCCTGCACACGCATTTGGTGCAGGGGGCTAACCCAGTTTCCAAAGAGTTCGTTGCGGCGGTCCGGGTCGCTTGCGTCCACCCATTGGGCACGGGCAGGGTCCCTGCGGTCACGCTGAAGTAGGGTTCGGGAGGCGCCCTGGGCCTCCACCTTGAGCTTCTCCACCTCAGTCACGTCGAACCCAAGGATGTCGCGCTGCATCAGCCGATGCTTCGCAGACTTCAACTGGTTGATGATGTCGCCTGCCACCAGGTACACGGTTTGGGAGGCCTTTGGGGCCGATGGCTTTTCG
The DNA here is from genome assembly GCA_030427835.1 of Polyangia bacterium. Taxonomy (GTDB): domain Bacteria; phylum Myxococcota_A; class Polyangia; order Polyangiales; family JAUICN01; genus JAUICN01. The sequence goes on from JAUICN010000013.1 coordinate 51,025, forward strand.
GTGCCCTGGAAGGGGCTGATGTAGCGGGCGGGGGAACCAAAGGCCGTGGCACCCACGGTGTACTTCACCGCGGCTTTTCCGCAGTTGAACTCAAGTGTCTCCTTGGAATCCTGCAGGCCCAGGTCCTCGAGCAGTTCTGGTTCCACCTGCCCTAGGGATCGCAATGCCATCATGGGCGACAACATGGCGATGTATTCCTGGGCGTCCTTACCTGCCACAAAGGTGGAAGATTTTGCGGCTTGCGCCTGCTCCGGAGCTCCGTCGTTCTTCTTTGGAGTGTCATCGACCTGCACCCAGAGCACGCGCCCGTCACCTTCGCCCTTCGCGTGGAGCCGTACATTCTGGGTTTCAGAAGAAAGCGTGGCCGAAACAAAAGAGGATTCCTTGCATTCGAAGATTTCCACGGCCTCTGCGGGTGTCTCTTCGGCATCTTCCTTGGTCCAGGCCCACCAGGCGGAAGCAAGACCCACGATGGCCAGTAGGGAATGGGTGACGATGGTCTTCATGACTGCACTCCTTGTTCGGTGTCTCCCTCAACAACAGGAGCTTGTGCCGGGGGCGGTGTACCAGGCCCAGATTTCGGTCCCGAACGGCGCTTGCGACGGCGGGTGCCGGCCCAAAGCCCAAGGGCAAATAGTGGAAGTGGGGCGCCAAAGGTGGTGATCCAGAACCAGGCCTTGTCCTCATCCTTGGTGTGCTCAATGCGAACGTCTTCCTCAGAGTTGGTCTCGCCCACGATCTGTTCTTCGCCCAGCATCCACTGGAGCATGTCCCCGAACACCAGGACGTTGCCTGGGTTACGCACCACCTGGTCGGTCACGAAATCACCATCCGAAATGATGAGCGCACGGCCTTCCTCTTCCGCGGGCTTGCCTGCCACAGGAACGCTTACCGCGGCCACCATGTTGTACTGCTTCAACTCTTCGGTTTCTCCCCGTTGGAAATCACCGTCCAAGTCCAACCAGCAGGGGGCCACGGTGCGTACCGGGAATACAACGTTGCTTCCTTCGAGCACGCCCTCGCCCTCGTACTTGGACAAGGCACCTCCTCGAAGAAAGATGGTTGCAAGCTGATTCGAGTTGCGGCTGGCCATGGTCACTGTGGGGTGGGCCGAGTAGTTGTTGGTCCGTACAATGGTTCGGTCGGAGAGGTTGAAGTTCCGGCGAATGAAGTACCGGTCGCTGGTCAGCACGCCCGACTCCAGTTTCACCCCAAGGGCCTGAAACAGGGGTGTGAGCCCATGATCCACATCCGGGTCCACCATGACCACGAGGCGACCGCCCTGTTGCACGTAGCGCAGTAGGGCCTGGGTTTCTTCAGGCAAGAAGGGCTTGCGGGGGCCAAGCACGGACACCAATGGAATGCCCTTGGGGACGTCATTGCCCAATCCCTGGGTCAACCCCAGTTCGCGGGTGGTGATGTTGCTGCGTTCAAGCAGGGTTCGTAGTTCACTGATGCGCAGTTCGGGGCCATCCCCTTCCACGCCCGTGCGGGAACGTTCGTCGTGGCCAATGGTCAGGTGCAGCTCCCGCCGTTGACGTGTGAGCTTCATGAAGCTTTCCTGGAAGCGACCGTCCAGGGTGCGCAGTTTGCTGCGTGCCTCTTCCAGGTCCGTTCCAACCGCGAATTTTTCCACCTGTTGGCTATCACCCTCACCCTTGAATAGGGCAATGGTTCCGTTTTCCCGGATCTGATGTTTGCGGGTCAGCTTTGGGGCCAGGGCGTGGTCCCGTACGCGAAACTCCACGTGGGAGGAAGCCTTATCCACCGCCGCAAAGTAGGGCTTCAGTTGGGAGAGCACCTCGTTTGCCTTGGGAAAGAACAGCACGATCTCGATGGGTTCGCCCAGGGCCTCCACCATGTCGAGCGTACCTTCGCTTGGCCGGGTGGTTTTGAAGTAGCTCATGTCCTTTCGGACATCCTGCTTGGCGGTGGCGTAGTTGACCCCAAGCACAAACACCATGGACAGGGCGATGGTCAGCCCGTCCAAACCGGCAGAACGGATTCGGCGAATCTCCACCGCCTGGGCCACGGGCATGCGGGCGTAGGCAAGTTCCATGAACTTGAGCGCCCCCCCCGCGGCCACGAAGACCACGGGCCAAAGCACAGCCAACACCGCTGGGATACGGCTTTCCGTATTTCCGTTGAGGCCCAGGAGGGTCAGCCCCCATTCGGTGCTCATCACGTAGAGGCCAAGGGCCACAAACACGCCGCCGTAGGCCAGCAGCAGAATGCCTTCCACCGGCTTTTGGGCCGCCCCCGCGGAACCCAAACGGGTGATGCGCCATACCAGGGCACCCAGGATCGCCGCCGTTGCAAGCCACGTCACCACGCTTTGGGTGGTGCCCTCAGAAAGGACCTGACGCGCCACAAATAGCAGCGAAACGCCGAGGCCAAGCAAGAAACTAATCCACTTACTCATTGCCACCTCTGACTCTTCAACACGCGGGTCGATGCCAACAGCATCAGGTACACAAGCGTTACAAAGAACACCACATCACTGAGCTGCAGTAGTCCCCGCCGGAAGGGTTGAAAATGATTGTAGAACGGGGAGAAGTACTCAAAAATACTCGCCCAGGAACCTTCGCTGATCCGCGCGACCCACCAGCAGATCTCCAGCAGCGCCGCGAACATGCCCGCAAGAAGCACCGCCAAAAACGGGTGCTTTGCAAGGGAAGAGGCAAACATTCCCACCGCCAGGGTGGAACCACCGAGGAAGAGCAGCCCCAGGTACCCCGAGGCGATGTGCCCGTAGGACACCTTACCGTTCACGAAAATCAGGGCGGGCAGGTACAGGCTCAGTAGGATCACCACCGATAGGAATACAAAGGATGCCAGGTACTTCCCCACCACGATTTCGCCCTCTCGAATGGGAGAAGTGAAAAGCAGGGTCTGGGTGCCGTTGCTGCGTTCCTCGGCGAGCAGGCGCATGGAAAACAGCACGCCGCTCACAATCGTGGTTCCCCCGGCCACCTCAAAGAAGCGCAAGAGCACATCGGTGGAGAGGCTGGGTTCGGATCCCACGGCGTAGGCGTTGAAGGTGATGCCCTGCCAAAGCAGCATCACACCCGCAATGATGTAACCCGCGGGAGTGCGCAGGTACGCCGCAAGCTCCCGACGGACGATGAGCCCAATACTTTTCACGCTTCACCTCCTGCAGCTGCGTTCCCAGGGCTTGTGTGGCCAGGGGTGGCGGCGCCCGTCTGGGATCCGCCCTTGCTCAACTGCACAAAAATTTGTTCCAGACCGGTGGCCTCGCGCTCCAGGGAAAGCAGACCCAGGTCTGCAGAAACAATCGATTTGGCCATCTGCTCGCGAACGTCCTCGGCGGTGCGCACCACCACGTGCTGTAGGGAATCGGTGCCTCCCTGGAACTGCACGTCCACCACGCCGGGTACGGACTGCAGCACACTCTGCAGGGCGCTACGTTCACCCCGGGCGGACAACTTGATGGTGACCCCGGTTCCCAGTTTTTCTGCCAGTTGGGCTTCTGTGCCCTGGGCTGCGAGCTGGCCCTGGTGAAGCATGAGAATGCGGTCACAGGTCTGTTCGATCTCAGAAAGAATGTGACTGCTCAGTAGAATGGTGTGCTTGCCACGCAGCGCCCGAATCATCTCACGCATTTCCACGATTTGAACCGGGTCCAAACCGTTGATGGGCTCATCCAGGATGAGCAGGTCGGGGTCGTGCACAATGGCCTGGCCGATTCCAACCCGCTGCCGGTAACCGTGGGACAGGCTGTGAATGGGCTGCTGGGCCACGTCCGTGAGGCCACAGGTATCCATTACCTCTGGCAATCGTTTTTGGATGGCACTGTTTTCCATTTTTCGGAGTCGGCCGGCAAAGGTGAGGTAGTCCGCCACGTTCATCTCTGGGTAGAGCGGGGGCTGATCAGGAAGAAAACCGATAAACTTTCGGATTTCGTGGGGGTCGGTCTCCACGTCCAGTCCCCGAACGGTGACTTTTCCGGAGGTGGGCAACAGCAAACAGCTGAGCAACCGAAGGGTCGTGGTCTTTCCTGCGCCGTTCAGGCCCAAAAACCCAACGCATTCGCCTTCTTGGATTTCAAAATCCAAATCCCGAATCGCGGGCGTGTTGCCGTAATACTTGGTGACGTGCTCGACTCGAATCATGGTGGGGCGGATAATTAGGCAGAAAACCCTATCGGGTCAACTCTCCTACACCTAAATACCGGATTATTACTCTGATATCGGATTTTCGCGGAGTTGCTGTTGGGATCGGCACTGGATCGGGCGGGCCCCGGGGTAGCGCACCCTGGGCTCCCTGGGGTTCCACCCGGGATACTCCGGGCCGGTGAGATTTCCCCCCATGTGACGGAACTGCCGAACCAGGGAATCCCGAATGGGAACCCCTTCGTGAAGGGTCACCCTGCCGGACTTTAGGGCCCCATGGAACCCCCCATGGGAGCGCCCGGCCAGGTAGTCGTTGGTGATTAGGATAAGGCGTGTGTCCCCAGAAATGATGGAGCCGTCGCGTTTTTTGAGGGTCACCTGGAGTTCGCCCCCCTGGCAGCTGGCGTCCACCTGAATGCCGCTGACGAACAGGAATCCACCGCGGCTGGTAAGATTTGAGGCAAACAGGGCGCGGACTTCGTCACCGCTCATCTGAATCTCGGCGAAGTTGTTTTCAAAGGGGTACACGTCGTACACGTCGCCGTAGGTCACGGGCCCCACGGGGAGATCCGTACGAATCCCCCCCGCATTCATGACCGCCAGGTCCGCCCGGGGAAACTCCGCGCGCACCATGTCCGTGATGAGGTTTCCAAGCGGGCCTTCGTTGTCGTAGGTGGATCGAATGGGCGATTGCAGTACCGGGCCCAGGGGTACTGAGGATTCCCGTTGGGCGTTTTGCAGGAAGGGTTTCACCACTTCCGTGAGCACAGGATCCGGCGGGGCGGACGGTCCATGGCAGGGGGCGGGATCCCCCTGCACGCAAATGGACGTGGGTGGAAATATTTCCGTTCGAGTGAGAACGGTTTGTCCGTTGTTGGCCTCCTCGCCAGGCGCGGCACTGGAGAGGTGCAGATCCACACGGCTGAATGCCCGGGCGCGAGCATGGGCTTCCACCACTGCTATCCCGTTGACCCAATGGGCCACGCCCCGGTGGGTGTGACCGCCGATGATGACATCCACCAAGTCCCGTGGGAGTTTGCGGGCAACCCTGAAGATTTCCTCGTACTCACGGCAGGAGGAAAGATCCGTGGGATCACGAAAGTCCTCGCAGTGGCCCCCCGCGTGGGCGGATACGACGATGACGGCGGCCCCACGTTGACGGAGGGCACGGGCGTGCCGTTCAATCGTTGCGGCAAGGGGGCGCATGCGTAGGCCCCGTACGTTGTCTGCAAGGGTGGTGTGGGGGGTGTCGATGGTGGTGACACCGATGACTCCAATGGAAACGCCCCGGTGCTCCAACAGGATACTTGGGTAGGTATTGGGCAGTTGAAGTCGCGCTCCGGTTTCTGCACGTTCCATGTTTGCCAATAGGAATGGAAACTGGGCCTGGCGAGCGCGGGCACGGAGGGCACCCAGGGGATCCTGCCCGGGTTGGGTCACTTTCACATCGGGGCCCACGGGTCCGTAGTCGAACTCGTGGTTGCCCACGGCCGCCGCGTCGTAACCCAGCGCGTTGTAGGCCTCCAGTACGGAATGCCCCTCCACCATGTTGGATTCGAGCGTGCCCTGAAACATGTCGCCCGCGTCCAACAGCAACAGTTTGCCACCGTCGGACTGGCGCGCCATGCGCAGTTCTTTGACGTGGCTTGCAAAGGTGGGGAACCGTTTGAGCTGGCCGTGAAAATCGTTGGTACCGACGATGGTGAGCGTCCAGGATCCCGGCTCCGGTTGCCTCGCCGGTTCGGCTTCCACCACATCCACGCGGCCACAACGGTGGCAGGCGGTAAGTCCATACACGGCAACCGCAAGGAGAAGGCCCCCTGCCACAACGTGGTGCTTGGATGGAAACAACATGTCCCTCAATCAACGGCTCGGACCTGAATCACTCGAAAAGACCTTTGTTAGCCGGGCGGCGTGTAGCGTGTGGCCCAGAGTTTGGCGAGTCGCTCCGCGATTTTCCCTTCGAACCCTCGGCTGCTGGGCCTGTAGTAGGGCTCCGGTTCCATTCCATCTGGGAAATAATGTTCACCGGGAGCGAACCCGCCTTGCTCGTTGTGGGGGTACCGGTAGTTTTTCCCGTAGCCCAGATCTTTCATGGTGGAGGTGGGTGCATTGCGAAAGCGTTTGGGGACCTCCAGGGAACCGAACCGACGCACTGCAGTTCGCACCCCCTGGAGCGCCGTGGCCGCCGCGTTGGATTTGGGAACGCCGGCAAGGTAGGTACAGCACTGGACCAGGGCGTAGGCGGACTCTGGCATTCCCAGGCGCTCGTGGGCGTCGCTTGTGGCAACGGCGATTTGCAGGGCACGGGGATCTGCGTTGCCAATGTCTTCGCTGGCGAAAATCATCATGCGGCGCACCACAAACCGGGGATCCTCCCCGGCTTCGATCATGCGCATCATCCAGTAGAGCGCCGCATCCGGGTCGCTTCCCCGCAGGGATTTGATGAACGCACTGACCACGTTGTAGTGGTCGTCACCCGATCGATCGTGGCGTAGGGCTTGCTCCCCCAGGGCCTGTTGTGCCAGCTCCGGGGTGAGCTCCTGGGCGCCCTGGGCACGGGCATATTGGGCCAGGGTATCCAACTGGTGCAGCAGCCGCCGGGCATCCCCATCGGCCTGGGCCACCAGCAGATCTGCGGTGCCCTGCCCCAGGGTGAGCTGCAACTCCCCGAGGCCCTGCTCCGCATCTGCAAGCGCACGTTCGACCACGGTGTGGAGCTGCCCGTGGGATAGGGGCGACAACTGAAATAGCTCGGCACGGGAAAGCAATGCATTGTTTACCGAAAAGGAGGGATTCTCGGTGGTCGCCCCGATAAAGCGTACCCACCCCCGTTCCACGTGGGAAAGCAGCGCATCCTGCTGGGCCTTGTTAAACCGGTGGACCTCATCGATGAACAGCAACGGCGGTACGGGGTGCAGGGAGTGCATTTGCTCCTCGGCCCGCTTCAGTACCTTGCGCAGTTCCGGTACACCCTGGAGCACGGCGCTGAACTCAATGAACTCGGTTTGCAGTTCCTGGGCGATGGCCCGGGCCATGGTGGTTTTTCCGCAGCCCGGTGGGCCCCAAAGAATGAGTGCATGGAAATGGCCCGAACCGATGAGCGTGGTGAGGCGCTTCACCTCGCGGCCATGGCCAACGAGATCCTGGAGCGTCCTGGGCCGCATGCGCTCGGGGAGCGGTGCACTGGAACTACCGGGGGCGGGGCGGGGGCCTGGAGTGGTGGATTTCAAGACGATGTGAACCGATAGCAGGGAATGGGCCCGCGGGATCGAGAATGTCGCAGTGGGGTCTACGTTCCCCCGCTTTTCCCTACACGCAATAGGCCAAAAATCCAGCAAAAAGCCGATTTCAAAGGTCGGCACCCATCTTGCTCAATGGGGAGTGAGGACTGGAGACATGCTGAACCTAATCGACGCGCTGTACGAATACCAAACGCTGCACATCCGATACCGCTCGGAGGGAATGCCCACCGACCAGGATGAGGCGGCCGAGTTCGAAGGGCTGGCACGCATTCTCAAGGGGCAGTTCGCGGGGCGACAGGCCCGTGGAAACCTTCGGCTCACGAAGCCCATCTCCGTGGACTACGCCCACCAGGGGCAGTTTCGCCGGGGTCGTATTCGCAACGTCACCACCGGGGGCGTGGCCCTGCAGGGCAAGGCCCTGCCCCGCCCCGGGGATCCGACATTCTTGCGATCGTACGACCCCCACACCGGTGTGGAGACTCTTTTTCCGGTGCGCACGATTTGGAAACGGGGCGATGTGGTGGGCGTGGCCTTTGATGGGGATCCCATTCGCCAGCCGCCCATGTGGCGCACCCAGGCCGTGGCCTAACCGAACGTTGAACACCGGCACCTAACGAAGGATCTTCAAGCGCTTGGGCTGATCGGCGGTGGGAGCCTTGGTACCTCCCGTACGGGTGAAGTGTTCCCGGGCCGACAATTCGACGACCTGTTCGGCCACCTCCGCGAATGCAGCGGCCGCAAGGCTATCGGGTGCGGCTTGCACCACAGGGGTTCCCTTGTCGCTCCACTCCCGTACGCCCACCTCCATGGGGATTTGACCCAGCAACGGGGCTTCGGCCATGTCGGCGATTTTCTGCCCGCCTCCCGCGCCGAAGAGCTCGTGGCGAACCCCTGCGGTGTCCATGAAGTAGCTCATGTTCTCCACCACCCCGAGGATGGGAATGCCCACGCGCTTGCACATGTTCACGCCCTTGTAGACATCCTGCAGGGCGACCTCCTGGGGAGTGGTCACCATGACGGCACCGGTCACACGCAGGCGTTGGGCCAGGGTGAGTGCCACATCGCCCGTGCCCGGGGGAAGGTCCAACACCAGGAAGTCCAGCTCGCCCCAATCCACGTCGTTCACAAACTGCTGCAGGGCACCGTGCAGCATGGGCCCGCGCCACACGATGGCCGTGTTCGGATCTTCCAATAGAAACCCAATGCTCATCAACTTCATTCCGAACCGTTCCAGGGGCACGATTTTTCCGTCGGCGTTGCCCCGGGGTTGGCCCGCAATGCCAAACATGGTGGGGATGGACGGGCCGTAGATGTCGGCATCCAACACGCCCACCCGCATGCCCTGGCGCTTGAGCGAAAGGGCTAGGTTCGCCGCACAGGTGCTTTTTCCCACCCCGCCCTTGCCACTCATGACAAGAATCACGTTGCGTACATTGGGAATGGGGTCGTCCTGCAGGACTTCCCTGGAGGGCATCTGTACATCCCAATCGATGGCGGGCTCGGCCCCAAGGGGTGCCAGGGATTCGCGCACCGCCTGTTCAATGGTGCTTTTGGTCTTGGGGTTGTCCGTGGAGATGCGCGCCTTGAGGTTCACCTGTTGGCCCTGAATGCCGTTCAGGGTGAGGGAACCGATTTCAAGCATGGGCTTTTCAAAAGTGGGGTCCACCACCTGGGCAAGGGCTTTTTGTACGGTCTCCTGGGAGATGGGGGCGAGCTCGGTCATGGCACGGTCCATGTAGCACCGGTGCTGCCCGGATCACAGTGTCCGCGGAGAAGAAGCGTCAAGATCAACACTGGATTTAGTGCGGTTGAAAGATCTGGGCCTGGGAATCGCTGTGGTCGTAGAAGGCTGGCGCACGACCAAACGTCACAGCACCGAAGGTGTTCACCACCACGGCAAACACCGCGGCTACCCAGAACCCACGCCCCCAACGGCGGCGGCTCAGGGCCAGGGCCACAAACACCAGGGGCAAATAGTCCAGGGCAAACCGGTAACCAAACTGGATCCAACCGCTGTTTTGGTACATCAGATCCAACACCGCCACGACCAGGGCACCTGCGTAGAGGGACACCAGAACCCGAACGGTGGAATCGGTGGCGGCAGTGACCGCAGTGGCGGCAGTGGGGTGCGTAGGGGGAGTCGCCGACCTGGGGTAGAGGGCCCAGAGCAGGTTGGGGGTGGTGAACCAAAGGGCCAAACCGTGACGACCCACGGAGACATGGGGTGGCACAATGCTCAACCAGGGCAGAGCTGCCAGAAAAATGGCCAGGTTGCGGGGCAGGTAGTGGTAGTTGAACAGTCCCCATTTCTCGATACGGGGCCGCCACCGGATCTGCAGAAAGGAATGGCCAAACTCGAACGGGTTTTCGAACCGGGCCTGGTTGTGCAGCATGGTCGCCACCCCCACCACCGCGATGGGAATGGAAAAAAGAACCAGGCTACGCAGGGCCGCTCGCCACTGGAATCCTGTGATGACGCGACCTGTGGAAGGCCGGCAGGCCCAGTAGACCTCCAGCAAGAAGAAGGGCACTAAAAACAGGGTGGTGGCACGGGTCACAAAGGCCAGGGTCAGCATGGCTCCCGCCAACAGCGGTCTCCGGGCCCCAAGCCCAAAATGGAGATGCAGCACAACCAGGGGCACGGCCACCACGTGGGCCGCAAACCACACCGTGCCCTGCACGGCCACAAAGAAGAACACGGTACCGAAAGCAAACAACGCCGTGAGGCCGAGGTCCTCCCCCTGGGACCGGTGACTTCGCCCCTCGATACGCAACCGACGCAGCAGTACAAACAACAGGGCTGGGCCCAGGCCCGCAAGCAGGGCCCAGAACAGGGCATCCAGGGTGTGGGTGCCCCACAGGGCCACCACCGGTGCGATCAACACTGCGGGAAACGGGGGAAACGATACGTACCACTTGTATCGATCTGGGTTTGGATTGTGCCCGCGCAGGGATTCGGGGCAACGGGCGTGTTCCTGGTTGTCGAAACAGGCCCAATCGTTTTCACCCGGGGGCTGATCACCCACCACGTGGAGCTGCCCCTGGAGCCAGCTGTGGGCAAGGTGTACAAAATGGTTGTTGTCGGACGGCCCTGTGACACGGCTCCCGGCCACGCTGGTGTAGACCGCGGCACAAATCACAAAGACCACTACCGGTAGGGCCCAGGGCCGACGGGCGGGAGCCTGCTCAGGCAGTGAGGGTTGGGGCAATGTTGCGGGCACGTGAGGCCTTGTCTAGGGTGCGTTCGTTGTGCCGGGCGCCTGGTCCATGGCACGGGCATCCACACGCTTGCGAACCTCCGCCGTGGCCACTTCCAGATCCGCAACCTTTTGATGGGCCTGTAGGCGGGCCTGGGGAAGCGCTGGATCCAACAGGTCTGGGTGGGCTGTGGCAAATTCACCCATGGCGGTCCAGGCCTCGGTACGGCGTTCCCTTGGTACGTCGGTCATGAGCTCCAGGGTCTGGGCGACGCCCATGAGGCATCGGGCTTGCCACATCAGGGCCGCCTTATCCTCAGGTTGATCTCCCACGATCTGGGCGGAGCGCAGCGCGCAGTTGCGGTAGGTCGTCAGGGATTGGCCCAGTTCGCCCTTGGCACGCAACACCGTGGCCATGAGCCCGTAGGCGCGAGGGTCCCCCGGGTGTTGCTGTATGGCTTCCTGGAACGCTTGCACCGCGCCATCAAAATCCTGTGCCTGGGCCAGGCGCAGGCCACGTACGTCGGCAGGTAAGTTGTTTGCTGGCTCCCCCGTACCGCTGGATTCCTTGGCGGCTGTTTCTAGGGCGGCGGTGCCCTGGGCGGTGCCTCTCTGGGCGGCACTTCCCTGGGCTACAGCTCCCTGCGCCGCGGCCTGGGCAGACGCAAAGTTGGTTGAGGCCAATAGGAGGGCGCAAAAGAAAAAGGAAACCTTGTACGTGGGCTGGCGCATGGGCACAGGCTACTCCAGTGCTGCGTCACCCGCCACATGCGCACCACACATGCACCGCTTGGGAAGGTCTCGTTTGGAAGGTCTAGCGCTGTACGTGCACGCTGAAACTGGCGGGGTGGGCTGGCATGTTTTCAGAAAGGGATCGCAGTCTGAAAAGGCCAATGACGTTGTTTTTCGCGGGCTTTTGGAAGGGGTTCAGTTTGCCGGTCTGGCAGGCCACCTTGGCCTCGATGACCCAACTGCCGCGCTGGCGGAGCTGGTTGCACCCGTTTCCTTCGGTGCGCTTGTTGCCCTCATTGCACTGGACCTTGAGACTCACCACCGAGCCCGCACGGTCGTCGGTACAGTGGAAAAAGAGGTCACCCTCGTAATCGGTGAATTTGTCTCCATCGAACCGAACACGAACGGTGGGCTGATTGTTGGCAGAGGCGTTTACCACGTCGATTCGGTACCACTCGGTATCATGGTACTGAACGCACATGGGAGTCTCCTCGGAGGTGAACTTACGGTGGGCGTTCACGTCGAAGGGGGCCCAGGGCTCGGCCGCACTGGAGGAGGTGTTGTTGGGCTCGTGGGGGTCGGGGCATTCGTCGAGGCTGCCATCTCCACCATCCACTCCCGCGTCGGGTATGGGGCCGCCCGCGTCACCCCAATTAGCAGCGTCGGGGCCGGTGTCCGCCACACCGCCGTCGAAGGGGTCCCCCTGGCCCAGGCCGGGGCTCACGGGTGCAGGCCCAAGGTCCGACGTACAGGCCACGGTGAGGGACGAGAGCAGCACCGCACATCCAATTGCCAAGGTCCCCTTGAACGGGCGAGGAATCGGGGGTGAAACACTGTTGTCTCGGGGTACACGGTCGGGGGGAACAAACTGCACGGTAGGAGTAATGCAAGAACGAAACCAACCCCCATGGCCACTTATTGGTGCCATTTCCCTGGTTTTTCTGGATCGAGAAGAACATCGCAGGGGCATGGGAACCCCAGTTGTGGGGCCTGAACCCCACCCCCCACACCCCACCCGGGGAGCGTAGTCGCCACCCCGCCCCCCCAAAAAGCAGGTCCCGCAAACGAACCCGTACCATGCCACCTGCGCTGAAATCATTGATTTAATTTCGAACCTGGGTTGTTTTCAGACAAAAAAAGACCGGGAAAACCCGGCCTTCTTTGTTCCTCCTGCGGAGGCTTATCGTAGCCCTGGGGCCTAGAACACGCCTGCGTTCTTTTGAACGGTGAGCGCCGTGGGGATTGCAAAGCCTTCTCCGCTGTCAGAAGTAACGGCGATGGTCACACGGGCATTGTTCGCAACTCCACCAAAGAGACCCTTCTTCTTGCACTTGGCCTCCGCCTTGAACTCAATCGGCTTAATCTCGACCGGATCTTTCCTTGTATTGATATCAACGGCTGCGTTCACGAGCTCACAACCAATCTCCACTCCATCCCGCTTGAGTACCTTGGATGCTCCGGGACAAGCGATATTGGTGACTCCAGTGGCATCCTCTTCGGTGCATTCAAAAATGGCCCGGACAGTGAACGTCTGATCCACGGCACCTGCGGGCGTCAGGAGCATGGTGACACGGGGTTTCGGGTCGTTTCCGGCACCGGTGTAACTCAGCACGTAGTAGTGGTCGTCGGAGCCTTCGAGGCAGAGATCTTTGGTTTCTTCGTACTTATTGCTTGTGGCAAAATCGTAGTTGCCCCAGTCGATGGCATCGAGGGGTTCCAGGTTGTCTTCTGGAATGCAGGCGGTGAGGGCAGAGCCGTCGGGGTCGCCGCCGTCTGTGCCACCGTCCACGCTGGCGTCGCCCGCATCACCGAGCCCAGCATCCGGAGTGTTGTTGTTCCCTGTGTCGGGGGTGTTGTTGTTTCCCGTGTCCCCGACAGAGCCGTCCGGGTCACCTTTGAAGGTGGGGCCTGGATCCTCGTTGCAACCGGCAGCCGCGAGGGCAAGCACGGCAACGGTAGAACAAAGGGCAACGTAGGAGCGTCGGTTCATGGGGACCTGTGTTGTGGCGAACATTGTTTTTGTTTCCTTCCGGTTCGGCAGGGCCCCCTATTTGTAGGTGAACCCGCCTGTTTCCATTTTTCTTTCAGATGCGGTGTGCTTGATACGCCTCGTGTGAACAGGGCGCTGCTCAACTACAAAGCAACGTCCATGCCCAGAGGGGATGGCGGTAATTACGCCCTTTTTGGTTCAGGTCGAGGACAAAAACCAGGGTCTCTACACCCCACTTGCGCCCCACTGGGTGGTTTTGTCCCTGACAAGGTGCGTCATGGCCCACATTCGTACGCGGTCAGCGAGGTCTGTTTTCGTAGGGATCCGGTTTGTATTGAAGGAACCCCTGGAAGGAAGGGGTGCACCCTCCGTCAGCGGTTTAATTGGCGCTTCCTTCGGGCACACCCCTTCCTTCCAGGGGTTTTTCCGTACTTCAGGGTATGGGAGCTCGCTCGTCTTCGGGAAGAAAGTGGGGTCTGTCGAGGAACGTAGAAAGACCCCGCTGACCGCGTAACCACATTCTACTTAGGGGGACCCAGCTCAGGGAGATGCCGTGAGGCGGTTGTAGCGATCGAGCACCTTCCAGACATAGCGCTGGGTGGAGGGGTAAGGAGGAATGCCGCCATGTTTGTCCACGGCGCCCTCGCCCGCATTGTAGGCTGCCAGGGACACGGGCCAATCCCCCTCAAATCGATGGAGCAGCCAGGCCAGGTAGCGGGTGCCGCCTCGGACGTTTTGCTGGGGGTTCAGGGAATTTTGCACGCCCATGGCCGCCGCCGTACGGGGCATAAGCTGCATGAGCCCCTGGGCGCCGGCGGGCGAAACGGCGTCCGGAACGCCGGCACTCTCCACCTGAATGACGGCGAGTATGAGGGGCACGGGGACGCCAAACTCCGCGGAGGCCGCGGTGGCCATGGCGTGCAGTCGATCCTGGGACAAGGGTGGGGTGGTGGAACGGCGGCGACGGGACACCCTGGATGGATGCCCTGATGGGGATTTTGCCCTGGATTGGGGCGAGAGCTCTCCGTAGGAATCCCGGGGGCGCGAACGGACCACACGGCTGCAGTGGCGGGCATGCCTACCCCTTGGCCGTTTGGTGGTGAAATGGCTGGTGCCTTCCGAGTCCACGCATTCGTAAATGTGCGCGTGGGCCCCGGGGGCCGAGAAAAGAGCCCCGAGCACAAGGGCGGATCCTACCAGGCCGTATGGGATTGCTGTTTTTGTGGGTCGAAGCGCCATGGGTGGGTCCAGCCTAGGGGGCCGTTGCGGATTCAGGGTACATGGGGATGCCCCGCGGGGCCAGAACCCCTATGTTGCGGCCCGACATGACTCCCTCCAAGTTCACTCCCCTGGGTACGCCACCTGCCGATACCCCCAGTTCTCCAACCACCTCCAGTGGAACACCCCAGGGGCCACGCCTATTCCTTTCGCGCCTGTTTGCGGGATTGCTGCAGGTCGGATTGGCGGCAGGGCTTGGCTCCGCCGTGGCCTGGGGTTTGCCTGCCCGGTGGCCTTCCATGGACGGGTGGCTGATCACATTGACCGGCCTGGGCGTGCTTGGCGGCCTGGGATTGGTATGGGGGCACCCGATGGGCCGGCGCCTTTCGGCCGTGGCTTCGGTGGCGTGGTTGGTGAGCGGGTTGTTGCTGGTTACCCTGCTGAGCTTTTCTTCTAGCTACCTTGCGGGCCTCTATGGCCCCGTGGGGCAAGGCGGCGCTGCCCTGTTTGCGGTGGCCGCCCTGTTGGTGCTGGCCTATTTGGTGATTTTCCCGGTGGTCATTCTCTTTGCGTCGCGTACCCAGGCCCACGCCACCCCAGGAAAGGCCTAGGGCCCGTGCTGGGTTTGCTTCCGTTTCGGCTGGGCTTTCGGGGAACCGTGTTGGCACTGGTCCTGTGCTGGCTCACCGCGACCGCGATTTTCTCCTACGGGATTGCCGTTCGCGTGCGCACCCACGCGCCCGTCGCCACCTACCATGCCGATCAGGTTCTCGAGATGCTGGAATCGGCGCTATCGGAATCGATGCCGTCGGAATCGAGTGTGCCCACCGACACGGCGGCCTTGGTGGACATCTGGCGTGCCCCTGGAGTGGCGCCCATGTTTCTGGACCACTGGTGTGATGGCTCCCGCCAGTTTCGGGCCAACCCCTACAGGGATAGGGAAACATCCCACAAGGAACTCACACGGTATCTGCGGCAGGACCTGCAACAGGACCTCCAGGGGCACCACCGCAAAACCTGCCATTGGGTGGTAAGCGAACTGGGGGCACCACGGCCCATGTGGGGCAAGCCCAGGTGGCTGCGGCCTTTTTCATTGGTGCCCATGGTGGAAGGCATCCAGGCCCGTTTTGGCGCCGGCGTGGCGACCTTGCTTCCAGACGATCTTTGGGCCCTGGGGATCGCCCAGGGATCCCTACAAACGGGGCTTACCGAAGTGCGATTGGGCATGGACACCAATGCCGCGTTGGACGCCATGGCAAAAGAACTTTCAACCGATCGCGAAACCCTGCTGAGGGAGGGCGCGTTCATTCGGTCGCGCGTGCGGCGGCATTCCAGGGCCTTCGAGTTCCCGTTTCAGGGCCGCGCCACAGGTGAGCCACAACCGCCACTGACACCCGATCGACTTGAGGAGGCGGCCGTGGCTGGGGCTGAGTTCCTGTTGAGGCACCAGGCGGAGGCGGGCTTTTTTGCCTACGTCTACGATGGACGGAACAACCGGGTGGACAACGATGGCTACAACCTGACGCGCCACGCGGGCTCGGCCTATTTTCTAGCGCAGGTTGCAGGGATCGCAGGGCACGCCGGCGCACTGCAAGGATCCCGACGCGCGCTGGAGTGGACCTACAAACATTTTGCAAAACCCTGTGGGGAACACATGTGCATTTCCTCCTCGGATGGGACCGCGCGCCTGGGCGAAACCACCCTGACTGCCCTGGCCACCGCGGAGTTCATCCATGCAACGATCTTGCAAAACACACCCGCTCCCCGACGCACAAAGGAACGGTTGATTGGGCTCATGGCGTTTTTACAATCCCAACAACGCCAGGATGGGGAACTCATGCACGAGTACGACCTGGTGAACCGGGCGCCCATCGACGTGCAACACCTCTATTTCAGCGGGCAGGCCGCACTTGCGTTTGCCCGGGCGGCTTTGACCATGGAGGATCAACGCCAGGAATACCTTGCGGCCGCCAACCGCATTGTGACTCGACTGACCCAGGGCGGTTGGGACTTTTTTGGCAACCAATACTACTTCGGCGAAGAACACTGGACGTGCCTTGCGGCAGGGGAGTTGGGTCCGAGTATGCTACCGGAGCGAGTGACCCGGGCGCGGGAGTTCTGTGCCAACTGGGCAGAGTTCGCCCGGAGCTACCAATACGGCCCTGGGGTCACGCCCTGGAGATCCGAAGGCCTCTATGGAATGGGGCCCATCATGGTGCCTCGCATTACGCCGACGTCGTCCAGAACGGAAGCGTTTATTTCAACCTGGGATCTTGAGAAGCACCACGGCACGGATCGAGACACTGCGGAATCCATCCGGCGCCAAATCGAAGCGGGCCTCCAGGGGTTGCTTCGTTACCAATGGACACCTGGGCCCGTTCACCTGTTTCGGGATCCCGCGGCGGCCCACGGGGGAATGCCAGGCAGCCCCGCCGAATTGTTTTCGCGCAACGACTACGTGCAACACGCCTGCAGCGCCATGATTCGATGGTCCCAGCGGCTACGGGAGTAGGACGTCTACGAAATTCACGGCGCTTCACTGAAAAGAGCGGCGCATTAACGCAGGACCTTCATTGACAGGGATCCTTGCGGGAATTACAAGCATTCGGTGAAGGAGAGCGGAATGGGCAACTACGTGTTTACTTCAGAGTCGGTGACAGAAGGTCATCCGGACAAAATCTGCGATGCGGTGAGCGACGCTGTACTGGACGCGATTTTGGCAAAGGACGCGAGTGCGCGCGTGGCGGCGGAAACCATGGTGAAGACTGGGTTTGCCATTGTGGCCGGCGAGGTCACCACCACCGCCTGGATCGATTTGCCCACGGTGGTGCGGGATACCATTCGCGACATTGGCTACACGGACTCGTCCATGGGCTTTGACGCGGACACCTGTGCGGTGATGAATGCCATTGAATCCCAGTCACCCGATATCGCCCAGGGCGTTTCTGAGGGCGAAGGTCTCTACAAGGAACTGGGTGCCGGCGATCAAGGGTTGATGTTTGGCTATGCCTGCAACGATACCCGGGCGCTCATGCCCGCCCCCATCTACTACGCACACCGCATGAGCAAGCGACTGGCCAAGGTACGTAAGGATGGAACCCTCCCCTGGCTGCGCCCGGATGGTAAAACCCAGGTCACCATTGAATACGTGGACGGCAAGCCCTCCCGCGTGGAGTCTGTGGTGCTTTCCACCCAGCACTCGGAGGATATTTCACGCAAGGCCCTGATCGCCGCCATTCGTGAAGAGGTGATTGAAAATGTCATTCCCGCCAAGATGCTGGATCGGAAGACCCGCTATTGGATCAACCCCACGGGGCGTTTTGTGGTGGGTGGCCCCTACGGCGACGCGGGCCTGACGGGCCGCAAGATTATTGTGGATACCTACGGGGGCATGGGCCGGCACGGTGGTGGCGCATTTAGTGGTAAGGACCCCACAAAGGTGGACCGAAGTGCCTGTTACTTCGCTCGCTATGTGGCCAAGAACATTGTGGCCGCCAAGCTTGCGGAGCGCTGCGAGGTGCAGGTGGCCTATGCCATCGGTGTGGCCAAGCCCATGGGTGTGTATGTGACCACCTTCGGCACCGGTGTGGTGGAAGACGAGAAGATCGCCCGGGCCGTGGAGCGCATGTTTGATTTTCGCCCCGCTTCGATCATCGAAACCCTCAATCTTCTGCGCCCCATCTACCGAAACACGGCCGCCTACGGCCACTTTGGGCGTACGGAAAAGAGCTTCACCTGGGAGAAAACCGATCGGGCAGAGGAACTGGCTTCCTTGCTTTCTCCTTCCAGGCGTAGGCCTTCTTCGATTCCGCCTTCGGCCGAACGGGTCACCTCCGGTGACGCCCCTAAAAATGGCAAGGCCAATGGCAGCAAGGCCAACGGCAGCAAGGCCAACGGCAGCAAGACAAGCAGCCGTCGAGCGAACGGGCGGACGGCGCGAGCCAGCCTGTAACCTTCACCTCATCGATCGAAAACGGTGAGGTGAGCTACCACCTGGGCTCCACCAAGGTGTGGTGAACTCCCTAGGGTTAGGCGGCCACCCTGGTCTTCCAGGATGCGCCGCGAGATGGCAATTCCTAACCCCCGACCCAGGCCCTTGGACGACACTAGGGATCCCGGATGGGTGGCCATGGAGCCCGTGGGAAATCCGGGCCCATTGTCCTCCACGTGGATTTGATATTCGTCTCCCGCCCGCCGCAACTCCATATGGATACGGGCGGTCGCCCCCTGTTCAGAGGTGGCCTCCTGGGCATTTTGCACAAGGTTGAACAGCACTTGAACCAGCAGATCGGAGTCTGCTCGCACGATGGCCGCCTGGGGCCCAACTTGCACGGTGAGGGGTGTACCACCGGTGGAAAATAACTTTTCCACGTGCCCAAGAACGTTGCGAAGATCCACTTCCGATCGTTCGGGTGCCGGCACGCGCGCGAAATCGGTGAAACCCTGGATAATACGCCGCATGCGCCCAATCTCGATGCGCACCGTTTCCAGGGACTCCTGGACAACTACCTCAAGATCGGGGTGATTTCTGGAATGGGCCTTGGCCACGTTTTCCATGGAAAGCTGAATTGGAGACAGGGGGTTCTTCAGTTCGTGGGCCAGTTGCTGGGCGATCACGCGCCAGGTGGCAATCCTTTCTGCGGCCACGATTCGAGCCCGGGCGGTGCGTAGGTCCACGGTCATTTGGTTGAACGCATCCCCTGCGCTCGCCGCTTCCCCAAAGGTCCCCATGGTGACCATCGAGGAGAGATCCCCCGTGGCCACGCGGCGGGCAGCTCGCTCCAGTTCTTTCAAGGGGCGCACGACAGTGTGGTGGACCCAGGCTGCGGCGCCCACCCACAACGCAAGGAGTGCAAAAAGCACCAGCACCCCTTCCCCATTTTTGCTCATGCCCAGAAACGGGGTGCGGCCCTGCCCTTCGAGCCACCACAGGACCAGCACCGCGGGCACCACCATGAGCACCAAAAACACCCCCAGGATGCGATGCCAGAAACGCGTCATCCTGGTGAATGTCGGAACTCGAAGCTGCGATGGGGCTGGGTACGCTCAAAATCCTTGGGCACGGTTTGTTCGGTAACTTCTACCGCGTGCACGGCCCGGAGCAGTTCGGAATCCAAGTTGAAGTCTCGCTTATTCGTGGTGAACAGGAGTATTCCGCCGGGAGACAGCATGTTCATGGTCTGGGAGATGAGCTTGGCGTGATCCCTACCGATCTCAAAATCCCCGTGCATGCCCTTGGAACGGGACCAGGTGGGTGGACCCAGAAAAATGCGGTCAAACTTGTGCTTGCGTTGGTTGCGTTGGATCCATTGGCGGGCGTCTTCCCGAAAGAGTTGATGGGGGCTCCCGGGGGCCCCCGCCTGAACGCCGTTCTTTTGCAGGTTGCGTTTGGCCCAGTCGAGGTAGGTGTTGGAGAGGTCCACGCTGACGGTGCGGTTGGCACCACCGCACACCGCAGCCACCGTGGCGGCACCGGTGTAACAAAAAAGGTTAAGAAACGAGAGGCCTTCGGCGTCCTTTTTGAGTCGAGCCCGAATTTCCCGATCGTCCAGGAATAGGCCCGTGTCCAGGTAGTCATCCAGGTTGACCAATAGGGGCACCCCATCCTCCTGCACCCAGTGCTCCTCTCCGGAATCGTCCCGTTGGTGTGGATGATCGGCCTGCTTTGCACGGACGCGAAATGTCACGTCCTCCGGGCCAAGGCCGAGCACGTGGCCCACGATTGCCAGCACAGTTTTGCGGCGGTTGGCGGCTTCAGCCACCATGGGCCCGGACATTTGGGCCTCGGTACGACGATCGGTTTCTTCGACCCGAGCCCGACCGTTGTACCAGTCCACCGTGAAAGGGAATTCGGGCATGTCCCGGTTGTAGATTCGATAGGCGTTGGTTCCCTGGCGTTTTGCCCAGGACTGCCACCGCCTCCAACTCTTTTGCAGGCGGTTGGCAAAGGGGTTGTTTTGATCGAAGGCCACCCGTGAAGCCGCAGGTGATCCTAAGGTGGCATCGGACCGGTTACTGCCGGCTTGGTGAGCACTGCTGGCGTGGTGGGCACTGCCGGCTTCGGTGCTTCGTTCGAGGGCGCGCAGCTCGTATTTGGCGAAACGACATTCGATGGGGCCGTTGTAAACAATGTGGCGTTGGGTGGAACGGAGCCCCACGTGCTTGAGCAGTTGTGTTCCACCCGCGAGGATCCACGCAGTCCAGCCTGGAAAGTGGTGCTTCAGTTGGTCGCCAAACTGGGTGTACATGGGCTCCAGTTCCTGGGCCTGGCCCATGCGCTCTCCGTAGGGGGGATTGGTGATGAGCACCCCTGGCGCGCCGGCAGGTGGATGAATGCGGTGAAAGGAGTTCACCGTGAAGTGGGTGTGCAAGTTCACACGGGCTTTTCGCGCCTGGGCGCGGGCCAGATCCACGGCCGCGGAAGACTTGTCGGAACCGACAACGCGTATGTCTCGGCCTGCGCCCCCTTCTCGGTGTTGCTTTTGCCACATGAGAGCTTGCTCCAATGCGTCGGCGTGCTTGCGTTTGTCGTGGTGCAACCAGCCACGCTGCCCAAACCAGGGCCGTTCGTGGGCGTGGGGAAGATCACGGCGGGCCACCGCAACGGCCTCGATGGCCAGGGTGCCGGAACCGCAAAAAGGATCCACCAGGACACGGCTCGGGTAGGCCTCGGGCCAACCCGCCAATCGAAGCAAACCCGCAGCCAGGGTTTCACGTAGGGGCGCACCGAGGGAGGCACCCGCCAGGCGGTACCCACGACGGTGCAGGGAACCATCCCCCAGGTCGATACCCACCGAGACATGTGCCAGGTCCTCTTCAATCCGGGAGTAGGCCACGATTTGCACATCTGGGTATTGGCGGTCCACCGAGGGGCGCCGCCTCCGTTTGGCCATGAAGTGATCGGCAATGCCATCCTTCAATCGTTGGGTGGTGAAATTCGCCGTACCGTGGAACGGAAACCGCCCTGAGGTGCGGGCGGCAAAGGTGGACTGCAAATCGATGTGTTCCGTCCAGGGTATGCGACGTACCTGCTCGTAAAACTCCTGATCCGAGGAGGCAGGGAACTGGGCAAGCTCCAGGATCACGCGGCTGGTGATGCGACTGGAAATGGCCACTCGATAGGCGGAAGTGAGGTCTCCTTTCCAGGAAACGCGACCCCGTTGGGGCGTGGCCTCGAGGCCATATTCGCCCAGTTCCGCGCACAATGCGGGCTCCAGACCCGACGCACAGTGGGCAAAGAATAGGGCCGTGGGAGATGTTGGGGCGGTGGGCACCGTGGGATCTAGCAGGTTGCCGCGTCCGGGGGAATTCGCCCCGTAACCCCTTTGTTTTTCGACCTGGCCTAGGCGCCCTGGAACACGATGGGGAAGGACGTCTGCGTGAGGTTGCCAGAGCTCGGGAACCTCCACCGTTTTACGGAACGCTGAATACAGGTCTTTAGGCCTGCCACGTCGTTTCCACGGGCGTTTACCTGGGTCACGATACCCGACATTCCCACCGTGATGTCGATGTCCAGACGCACACTTGGCGGCGCACCCATGCCTCGGATGGAGGTTTCGTAGCAGCGTTGCAACCCAGGTTTGTTGCGGTTGACGACCTGGGAAAGTTGCTGGGCGTTGAGGCCTTCACCCGTGGGTGTCTGCCTTCCACCCATGCCGTTGTTGAACCTGAGATTGCCATGGGAACCAAAACCCCCGCCCATGCGATCAAACATGGCGCGCTGTTCGGCGGTCATTCCGTCGTTGGGCGCGGCAGGTTGTTTTTCTGAGGACGACGCCGCCTGGGTTTCGGTTTTTGCGGCCGCGCCCTGGGCATGGGAGCGTACGTGACGACGTTCGTGGGAGGGTTCCTTTTCGCCTTCCTGTTCCGTTTGGCTACCCGCAGCGCCGTAGGCTTCCATGGGATCCGCAAGTTCGGTATCAAACTCAGGGCGGGCTCTTCCTCCGCCCTCCTGGTTTGCAATACGGGACCCCGAACCGTCAGATCCCCAAATCCATTTGAGGCCCACCATGACGCCGAGTGTAATTCCGAAAGCGGCAGCACCCACGATGGCAATCCATGCACCCACGGGCATGGATTGCTTGCGTGGTGGTAGGGACGATACGGGCAGACTCGCCCGTTCCGCACCCACGCCACGCACGGGCGCAAGTTGCGGTTGCACCGCCGCGGGCTGCATGGCGGATTGCACCATATGTGGAGCGGCCGGTGCCTGTGGGATTTGCACCACGCCTGGGTTTTCCGACTGAAAGAACGGATGATCCGTGACCCTGAGGCTGCCTTCTGGCGCCGCACTGTGCCCCGGAACCGCACTCTGCCCCGGCGAGATACTTTCAGATCCGAGAATGGGCAGGCTGGATAGGCCGCGCCCCGGAGCACTTTGCTCCGCTTCTACGGACCCTGCCGAACTGGGCTCCGCCAGACTGGGTACCGCCGCACTCGAGCCTGCCATGCTGGCACTGGCCGTGTGGGTGATATCCCCCGTTGGAACGCCACCGGTTGCGACAGAACCCGTACCGGTGGAAGGGCTGCCAATGGGTTCCATTCCAGGCTCAAATGCACCCGCCGCGGACTGGGAAGGGGGGGGCTCTGAGGGAACGGCCGCCTCCGGAACTAGCCCGGCCAGTTCAGGAACCTCCTGAACGGGTTTCCAATCCTCAAACCCCTCCCGCCAACAAAGGGAATCTCCGGTGATGGCGCCCGCCTGGGCGCGGATTTGGATTTCCTCCTGGGAAATGGGCCCCACCGGAACATCATTGATGGCCACATGCCACTGATCTTCAATGGTGGGCTGCTGGGGAAGAGAAGAGCCCCGCAGCATGTCCACTGTGGAGGCACGCACGTCTCCTACCTTGGAGGGGGATGTGGCCGCTGGGGGGACCTTGCTGAGGCTTTTCCCACGGATGAGAATATCTGAACCGCATTTGCGGCACTTCATTTTCAGGGTACGCCCAGAGACTTTTTCGTCGGCGATTTGGTACTTTGCCTGGCAATTTCCGCACTGAAATTTCATGGGTCTAATACGTGCCTCTCCGCAAGCGGCAAGTGTACCCTGAAATGCGGTCCATCGGGGAGTTCTTGGTGCGTAGTTCTTGCACTTCCCCCGGACCTACATGCCGGAGCGGATCTCGAAGCTGTCTGCCCGGGCCCGAAGCACAAGTCGATTATCGGCCAGTCGGCGAAACCAGCGCTCACCCTCAGGGGTTTCCACTCGGAAACTGCCTGTGTAGGTGTAGTCCACGAGAATCTCCTGGCCCGCCCCGCTGATGCTCCGGTATTTGATTTCGTAACGTACGGCCAATACCTCCTTGGCCCAGGCGTCGAGTTTTTGCTGAAGGCCTTCTCGATCAATGTCGTCATCGCCGATAGGTGTCCCGTTGTCGTCATAATAACGGTCTGAAGCAAGCGACATGAGCTCTGGAACATTTCGGGCCTCCACGGCCTTTCGGTACAGCTCCACAAAATCCAAAATGTCTCGATTTTCACTGGTGTCCTTCACGGTCGTGTTGGGAATGTTTGCCCTTCCACAACCGGAAACGACCAGGCACAGGGCGATGAGGGCAATGGAAAGCCCCACCGCTGGGCGAAAAGGGATCGCTGGACGAAAAGGGGTCGCTAAGAAAAGAGATGACACTGTAATTGCTCCTCGTAACTCGAACACCGTTGATCAGGAACCCCACGGGGCGTGAGGCTATTCCCAAGGGTGGGGCTATCTGTAGCAGGTTTCTTGGGGGTTTCGTAGCTTTGGGATGGACCTTTTGTACCCGACCGCGGCCAGGCCTTGCGCGGCGCTTGGTAGGGACGCGCGGTTGCGCCAGTGCCCCAGGTCGGATAGGCGGTGGTTCATGAGGTACCTTGTTGAGTTAGGGGATGTGTCCATGGAAGTGGACGTGCTCGTGGACGAGCAGGGGGGTACACGGATCGAGGTGGACGGCAAACCGTGGAACGGTGCGGTTCAGGAGGTGCCCGGCGGTGTATTGCTGGAGGAGGGAACCACCCGGAGACGTGTGTACGTCGCCCTGGATCCGAAACCCGGTAGCGATGAGGTGGACCTGGCCCTGGGAGAGACGCGCCTTCGGGGCCGGGTACAAAACGCCCAGCGCATCAGCCTGCAACAGGGCAAGGGAAACGCAGGTTCGGACCGGGAACTGCGGGCCCCCATGCCAGGCAGGGTGGTGAATATTACGGTTTCTGAAGGAGCGAAGGTGACAACCGGGGATTCACTCATGGTGATCGAGGCCATGAAGATGGAGAACGAACTCAAGGCTACCCATGCGGTGAAGGTGGCCGGCATTCACGTGACGGTTGGCCAAAGTGTAGAGCGCGGTGCTCTCCTGCTGTCATTTGAAGAGTAGAGCGTTCGAAGAGTAGGACCCTCGAAGGCTCGTGCCGGTCTAGGTGAGACCGAACTCTTTGATCTTGTACAACAGCGCGCGGTGGGAGATCTCTAGGATCTTTGCGGCACGGGTGCGGTTTCCGCCCGTCTTCTCCAGGGCCCGCCGGATAAGCACTTCTTCGATGTAGCGGGTAGTCTTTTTGATAGAGAGTTCCCCGCTTGAAAGGGTTACCGCGACCGGGTCGTCTGCTTCGACCAGGCGCTCTGGAAGGTTTTCCACGGTGATGGTGTCACCATCGGCCAGTACCACGGCGCGCTCCACGGTATTCTCAAGCTCCCGTACATTGCCCGGCCAAGCGTAGCGGAGCAGCCGTTTCATGGCGGCGGACTCCAGATTGCGCACCTGGGAACCAAACCGGATGTTGCAGCGGTCCACGAAGTGACCCACCAGCAGGGGGATATCGTCGGAACGTTCACGCAGGGGGGGCAGCCGAATCTTGAGGGAGCTCAATCTGTAGAAGAGGTCCTCCCGAAAACGACCCGTGCTGACTTCCTTTTCCAGATCCCGAATGGTGGCTGCAATCACCCGGACATCAACCAGTCGGTCGGTCTCTTCCCCGACGCGGCGCACGCGGCCTTCCTGCAGAGCGCGCACGAGCTTCACCTGCAGGTGCAGGGGTAACTCTCCCACCTCGTCCAGGTACAGGGTTCCTTCGTGCGCCTCTTCCAGCAGACCACGTTTGTCCCGGGTGGCTTCTGTGAAGGCACCCTGAACGTACCCAAAGAGTTCGCTTTCAAGCAAGCCCTCTGGAATCGCGCTGCAGTTGACGGCCACAAAGGGTTTGGCGGCGCGGGCGCCCTGGTTGTGTGCGGCACGGGCCACAAGCTCCTTGCCTGTGCCGCTTTCGCCCTGAATGAGCAAGGTCGTCTTGTGCTCCGCGACTTTTTCAACGATGCGAAACACGGCTTGCATGGCCTCACTGCGGCCCAGCAACTCGCCAAACCGGTGTTGATCACGCACGGCCTCACGTAGGACTTTGTTCTCCTGTTGGAGGTGGTGCCGTTCGGCGGCCTTGCGCAACGCAAGCCGGATATCCTGTTCCTCAAGCGGCTTACGCAAGCAGTCGTATGCGCCCGCTTCGATGCCTGCGCGGGCAAGCTGGGAAGCGTTGGCGTCTGCCATGAGCAGCACTGTGGCTTTGGAAGAGCGCGCCTGCACTTCCGAGCATAGCGTCGGCCCTTCCAGACCGCGCGTGGTGGCATCCGCTAGCACAAAGTCAGGGTCGAAGTTGGAGAGCAGGGCCATTGCGCGATCCATGTCCGCAGCGACCTCCACATCGTACCCATCGTTTGTTAGCCAGCTGCCCAAGGAACGCCTGACGCGCTCGTCCGCGTCGAGCACCAGGACTCGTGCTCCCATGTCCTCCAGGCCCCCTTTTTTTTCTTCGAAATCATACACGCAAAAACTGCGAAACGTTCCGATATTCCTCAGGAAATGTAACACGGGGCGGGCGGTCGTCCAAGGTTTTGTCTGGATCCTTCCTGGGAGCCGCCATGGGATCTGGGCGCAACCTTCGATATACTTAACCTTGATCCTGTGGATCCCCCGAATGGTTTGGGGTGTTTTTGGCCCTAGGGCGAGGTTGTCGGTTAGTGTGGGTTTACTCCACTCGCGGTTTGAAATTCTTGGTGTTTTTTCTACTAGCTTACCCGTTGGGGGATTTGGATCAGGAGACTTGGCATGAAATCAGTTCTACGTGACCGCGCCGTTGTGGCGCTCCTTGCAATTTTTGCGGTGTATTTTCTACTGAGTTGTACCCGTCGGGACCTGCGTGCATTAACCCCCTGCACGGTTTCTGGAGTGGTGGAAAACATCCAAGTCAACACCGTCGACAAGATCGACCTTTTGGTGGTCATCGATGACTCCGGTTCCATGGATGTGGAACAATCTTCCCTCGGAGCTGGGCTTCCACGTTTGATTCGCGCACTTACGAGCGGCGATCTGGATCAGGACAGCGTCCAAGACTTCCCACCTGCCAGCGACATCCACGTTGCTGTGGTGACGACGGACATGGGTACCGGCGGTGTCTTCAGTGCATCTGGCTCGGGTTGCGAAACCCAACCAGATCTGGGTGAAGATGCCATTTTTCAAACCACACCGGGTAGCAACGCACCGGGGACCTGCGCGTCTAGTTTTCCGAGCGTGCTCAACTTCGACGGGTCCGTCGACGATCCAGACACCTTTGCAAGCGAAGTGGAGTGCCTTGTTCGAAGGGGTACCGAGGGATGTGGACTGGAGCACCAACTTGAAGTGGCACTCAAGGCAATGACACCCAGCACCTCTTCCTTACGTTTTCGGGGTGCTTCCCAGTCTTCGGTCACGGGCCATGGCGACACATTGAATGATGGGTTTCTCAGGGAAGACGCGTTGCTTGTGACTCTTGTCGTATCAGACGAGGAAGACTGTTCCGTACAGACTTCGGAAATGAACCTTTTCCACCCTGAACAGGACAACACGGAGTACCCGGGCCCGATCAATCTCCGTTGCATCGACTACCCAGACGCGTTGCACCCGGTGGAGCGCTATGTGGATGGATATCTGGAACTCAAGCAGAATCCTGATCTGTTCGTGTTTGCGGCGATTGTGGGTGTACCTACAGACTTGGTCGCCGATACGAGCAACATCAACTTTGATGCGATCCTTGCGGACTCCCGCATGGAGGCAAAGCCTGACGCTCTCAACCCTGAGATTCCTGCAACGTCCTGTGATGTTTCGGGCGTGGGTAAGGCCTACCCTCCCCGTCGCATTGTGCAGGTTGCGCAGTCGTTGGAAGAGGAAAAGGGATCCAACGGAATCATTCAATCCATTTGCCAATCCAACTACAACGGGGCCCTGGATGCCATCGTGGAGAAGATCGGTTCCGTGTTGGGAGGCGCCTGCCTTCCCCGTGCCCTGAGCCGCAACGAATCTGGACTGGTAAACTGTGATGTCATCGAGACCTTACCGTCGGGAACTTCTTGTAGCTCGTTGTCAGGCCGAGCGCTCGTTTCCACCAAGAAGGTGAATGGTGAAAACCGTGAGCTTTGCCGTGTGTCACAACAACCTGTGCTGGGCGGTGCCGCACCCACCGACGCTGGATGGTTCTACGACGACTTCACCACCGACACCGACAGCCGCTGCGGTACCGAAGGGCAGCGCATCGCGTATGTTGACGGAGCTAGCCCCATCACAGGCACGTCGGTGCGACTGGAGTGCTTGCAGCCCGTACAAAGCGACGCGGTAGGCATCGGCACCCCCTGTACCCCAGGTGGCGGTTCGTCTAGCAACCCCTGCAGCAACGTCGACCTCACCTGCGACAGCATCAGCAACACCTGCCAGCAGACCTGCACCTCAGACGCAGACTGCGACTCCGGTTTCCGCTGCTCCACCAACAACTACTGCGTCAACCCCACCTGCGGCCAAACCTAACCCTCCACCTACCCTGCAGTTTTCACTCTACCCAGGTTAGAGAAGGGCCACCGGGGGCAAACGCTACTCAGGTTAGAGAAGGGGCACCGGGGGCAAACGTGCAAGAACGGGAGACTGGAGTCCGCTTGCACGGCCATATTCGAGTGAGAGCAGAGGGGAGAAGGGGCCGAAAAGGTAAGGGAGGGCCTGAAAACCTTAGTAGGGGTGCGCCATGAGCCGTTTTGCCAGATTAAAGACGCACCTGTGCGGTCCCACGTGAATCGTAGGTGCAGTCCGGGTGTTGTACTGAAGCCTCAAGCGCAGGCGGGTGGGGGGAGATGGCCATAGTGGTGAAGCCGCCACAGCCAGGTGCCTTCGGGAAAGGCAGAGGTGTCGCCGAAACGTCGGAATCGGTCGAGGGCGAGACGGTAGGCCCGATAAAACTCTTGCAAACGCTGCAGAGCCTGTCGGTAGATGGAGGGCGAGGATGCCGCCACGACGGGAACCTTGGCTCCCGGGGTCTCAGGGGTGTGGGGCCGGTCGGTGAAGCGACTCCGGAGCACACGGCGCATGCCTAGGGCGGGGCCGGTGAGGGTGCTCTGGAGTTGGTGTATGCGTTGCTGTACGGCATCCACCACAGCATCTCGGCCCATGGCACAAAGCACAGGAGGAAGGGTGAGGGTCAGGGTGAGGGGCTTCTCGTTGGGCCTGGGACGAAAGTACACCTTGGGGCGGGTAAGGTGGGTATCGACCACCGTGCCCAAGTGCTCGGGAAGGGACAGGGCCCCTTGCCATTGGTAGGGCTGTTTG
Organism: Polyangia bacterium; assembly: GCA_030427835.1. Taxonomy (GTDB): domain Bacteria; phylum Myxococcota_A; class Polyangia; order Polyangiales; family JAUICN01; genus JAUICN01. The sequence continues at coordinate 80,131 of JAUICN010000013.1, forward strand.
ACGAGACGGGCAGACACGGGGTTCATGCAGAGGTAGGCCAGCTTATCGAGCACGGCCCCCTCGTCTTCGAGTGGCAACATGTGGTAGCTGCCCGCCTCAAAGACCGACCCCCGTATCTTTCGGAGGGCCTTGAGGTACCGGGCCAACAGGAAATCAAGGCGGTGCATGAATAGGGGCAACTTCCCGAACACGTCCGTCAGGTGCAGGTGGTAGTGGTTTCCCATGAGCACAAACCCATGGACCTCCACCCCGTAACGGCGCTTGCACTCCGCCAACAGGTACCGGAAGGCTTCGTTGAGCTCCGGGGCAGGCAATAGGTAGAACCGCCGGTCCCAACACCTTCGGGTTACGAACAGGGTTTGGCCAGCAACGATACGACGTGGATTACTCATGCCCGGGTATCGGACAGGCCCTCCCCCAGTTGCGTCTACCACCCCATTTTTCTACCCACACCTATCCCCCACCTATGTTTTTATTCCCTTTTTTTCTACCCTGGGTAGAAACCACAATCGGGTGAGAGAAGGGCCAAAACTGGAGTGGTCTCGAAAAAGTGGACACCTAAACTGAAAGGAGAGGTGTTCGATGAATGGATCTGGAAAAAGATACACGGCGGAGTTTCGTGAGGAAGCGGTTCGACTGAGCCAACAGGAGAATCGGAC
>JAUICN010000026.1 GCA_030427835.1 Polyangia bacterium
GTATTTGAAGCTCAGGGGAATGGGGATGCAAGGCGGTAAGGTGCAGGAATACCGCGAGTATTTCAAATCCTTGCCAACAAAGCAGCCGCGTTTGCATGGGCTTCAAGGCGCCGCGGGATTTATGAGAAGGGTTCTAGTCCTGGGTGTCGCTGGGATCCTGGTCGGTAGACTCGCTTTCCTCACCCAACAGCGTGAACCATGCGGTGGAATCCCGGGCAAAGCGTCGGCCGTCATCAGAAAACATATCGAAAACCGCGTACCCGATCAGGCCAAGAAAAGCGTAGGCCGTACCTTTCGCGCCTTCACCCTTCCCGGTGTGCCACGCCTGATTGGAAAACTCCATACTTCCACCCGCCACAAACGCCGCACCCGCCGCAAGGGAAGCATAGTAAAGGCCCCGTTGACGAAACAGATCCTTCTGATCCCAAACCTTGCGAAGGGTGTGAATCCATTCCCGAATGGATTTCCGCAGGGTGCCCAGCTTACGAGCAACCACAAGTTCGTCGGTGTCCCCGAGGTGCCTTACATCCGTGTCCAAAGTTTGAGCCGGCGTGTCTCCATCCACCGCAAGGCACACCACAAGCCCCCGGTTGTGCCATGGCGGCTCAGAATAGCTCACCCAATCGCTTGGCTCCTCCGCCAACATCCACACTTCCATGTCCACATTTAGGCACGGCTCAACCGAGTCTGCCCGGGAAGCACTCACGCGCACCCAGGGATCCCCTCCGGGGCGAGGAACAAACCGTTCGCCCGGGGTATTGAAATAGCGGCGGGCATCGCGGATGAGCCCAACCGTGTGACGGGCCTGGGTGACCATCATGATACGACGGTCGGCCACGGCTTGCTCAAGCCCATCGGAAACCGCCTGGGCCACCCCATCAAGCGCCTCGTCGTCCAGACCTTCCAGGCCCCGCACCAACTCATCTGGATGACCTTCGCTCCAGGGCAACCCCCAGGGATTTGCCTGGAGCAGGTGTGAGCCTTTCAAACCTGCCCCGGGGTGGGCCTCCGAAGAAACCCCAGCCGTACATCCCAAAAGCGCCCAACCACTGCCCCCCCACAGGGCCAGAACGCTTGCCAAGCACACAAGCGCACGAGATTGCATGGCTGAAATCGTTGCAAATTCCGTTCCGGAAGGCCTAACCGTAACAATTACGTGGTCCCCAACCGGATCCCACCTGAACTGGCGCCCCCAACCGCCAGGCGAACGAGCCACCTCCACCAAACGGCAGTCCCCAGGTTGTTGCAAATGAAACAATCATCCTACATAATTGCATTTGAAATGAACGTGCCCATTCCCATTCACCCCAGTGCGCCCCCACCCCCGGATGACGGCGAGGTCGCCGCGGTGCTTACCAAGGCCACCCTACGGGCGGCGGAACATCTGGGCATCTCAAGAAATCAGCTAGCGGAAGTTCTCGGTACCAGCGCAGCCTCCCTGTCCCGGGCCTCCAAGGGGCGGTATCTCGACCCACGGCGCAAGGAAGGCGAACTGGCCATTCTATTTGTACGACTGTTCCGAAGTCTTGACGCCTGGCTGGGTGGAAATGGGTCCGCCATGAAAAAATGGATGCATGCCCACAATCACCACTTGGAAGCTGCACCGTCCGCGTGCATTCTGACCGTTCAAGGGTTGGTGCGTGTCGTTGAGTATTTGGACGCAATGCGGGGGAAAATCTAACTGCAAACGGCTTGCCGTCACGCCCTGGCGCGTGGTGGAAGCACAGCACCTCATTTCCACACGCAAGTTGGTGGATTCAAGCGAAGAGCAGGAACTGCTCGAAAGGGTGCTGGACCACCAAAAGCCCTCATCCCCAAACACCCAAGAAGCTCAGCACCTGCACTACCTGCTGAGCACCCCCTTTCGATACCCACCACTTTCCTACGGCTCCCGTTTTGGCACCCGTTCCCAACGGGGCATTTGGTACGGTTCGGAAAAACAGCACACCGCATTCGCAGAAGCCGCCTACTACCGACTCCTGTTCCTTGAAGGCACGGACGCCGACCTGGGCGAACTGCACGTCACGCTCACCCTGTTCCAGGTGCGGGCCCAAAGTCGGCACAGCATCGACCTCACCACCCCTCCTTTCAATGCCCACGGGGACCATTGGACATCCCCCAACCACTACCACCTCACCCAGGCCCTGGGCTCCGCCATGCGCAACGACGGTGTAGAAATCCTACGCTATCGATCAGCCCGTGATCCGAAGCACGGCAACAACGTGGCGCTACTCCAGCCCCATGTTCTTCGCGGGCAAACTCCGAATCATTTTCAGACCTGGCTATGCGTGGCTTCCAGAAACCGAATTGAATTTTCTAGAAAGGATTTCTTTGAAAAGGGTGAACACACCTTCCCACGAGAAACCTTCCTTGTGGACCAACGCCTCCCCCAGCCTGCGCCCTAGGGCGAGCCACATCAGTTCCCGACCCGCGTCCGGATCGATACCAAAAACTCTGTGGCCGATTCTCCATGAACGGACTGGCGGAGCGCCGCCTCAAGCCCCATTCCTGATTTGATGAGGCCAAATCCACCGGTCATGAAGTGCATGTCCCGGCCCGTATCGACTGCATAACCGAAGCGCAGGGGCAGCGACGCAATACCGAGGTATTCCAAACCACCACCAACCCACCACTCCTCCTGCTCGAACGTACTCATGTCCACCAACGCATCGGCGGTAACCGAAAGTGTACCACCCGAAGCAATCGCCAGGGACGCCCCCACACGTACTGGAGCAAGCGGTGAATCCAAATCGATCAAGTTCTCACCCAAAAACGCCAACCTCACCCCATTGGACAACCTCAACGACAGAGTGGCATCGGCCGTGAGACCTTTGGCACGGATCCGGTTTTCGATGGGAACCCCATCCGCCGGGTCACCATCCAATGACACGTAACGTAGTGCACCACCCAACGCCAGAACCTCACCCAGGGGCAACGCAAATCCAAAACGGGCATCGGTGCCCACGGCCGTATCACCCCGATCACCCAACACACTTCGAAACGAAAAACCTGCAGCCAGTTGACTGGTCACCGTGTCCACCACCCCCGCACCAAGTACCCACGCCCCCGTGGAAGGTCGTGCACCAACAAACCCCTCCATGGCGTACATGGATTGCAGCGCAAGAGCCGCGGGCTGGTAGGCAAGCGCTGAAAGTCCAGACGCCGACGCGCGTGCACCGGTACCCAACGCCAATCCCCTCGGAGTCTCATATTGGTCTGGCATGGGTACCGCCTGCGCATACACAACCGACGAGCCTCCGGCGAGCGATTCAGGAATCCCCGTTCCAACAAACGACAGCACCAAGACACAAAACAACGCGGGTAGGCGACAGCACGTCACAACGTTCCACAATGCATCCCCAAGACTGTGCGCGCTCCCAAACAACATGGTGTGGACCATGGCGTAGTCACATGATGATCACAAGTCATCCACAGATCGGCTCACCAGGTTGAACACCGAGCAACAAATCCAAAAATATTGATCGGGGTTTTGTCGGGCGATCTTCAACGCTTAGAAATTTTCTCAGATCGATCCGTGGACGACTCGAGATCATCCTGTTAGTTTCTGCCTCCTTCGGCGACGGCAAGTGCACTGCACTGCTGGGGTTACACCGCTCGAAGCAAACTTAGGCATCACGGTTTTCCACAAAGTTCCCACAGCTGTGGATTGTCAGCTGTGTCGTGGGAGTAGTGCGTCCTGTCCTTGGCTTATGTGTGTCCGTAGTCGGTTGGTTGAGTAAACGGTTGGGGAGTGTTGAATGCAGGGATTGTGGCAACAGGCGCTTGAGTATGTTCACGGAAAAGTCTCCCAGGAAAACTTCGATACCTGGTTGAAACCTGTGCAGTGCGACGCCTGCGACGCCGACACCATTGAACTCCGGGTCCCGAATCGCTTTTTCCAGGACTGGATTGAAGCCCACTACCGCCCCCTTCTTGTGGAAGCCATGACCAAGAAAACCGGCAGCGCCCCCCAGTTTCGCTGGATCGTGGACACCGCGTTGCAGCTTCCCATGAAAAAGGCCGTGGCCGAGACCCCAAGAAAAGCAGAACCTGCACCCGTCTCCAAACCCCTCACGAACCTGAACCCCAAGTACAGCTTTGACGACTTCGTGGTCGGCCCTTCCAACCAGTTGGCCCATGCCGCAAGCGTTGCGGTCGGATCCGCGCCAGGTACCCGCTACAACCCTCTTTTCATCTACGGCGGCGTGGGTCTGGGTAAAACACATCTTGTAAACGCCATTGGCCACCGAATTCTAGCGGACCGACCATCCTCTCGAATCCTCTACCTTTCCGCAGAACGTTTCACGAATGAGTTCATCTGGTCGCTCCAGAACCACCGTATCAACGAGTTTCGTAATCGATACCGTGAGCGTTGCGACGTGATTCTCATGGATGATATCCAGTTCCTTGCGGGCCGGGAACAAACCCAGGAGGAATTCTTCCATACATTCAACGCGCTGTACCACTCTGACAGGCAGATTGTGGTCACCTCGGACGTATACCCGCAACAGATCCCAGAGATGGAAGAGCGCCTCGTCAGTCGATTCCAATCCGGGATGGTAGCCGACGTGCAATCCCCGGAGCTGGACACACGTATTGCCATTTTGCTCCGCAAGGCCAAGCAAGAACGCATTCCGCTCGAGAACGAGGTCGCCTACCACATTGCACAAAACGTGAAAAGCAACGTGCGGGAGTTGGAGGGAACCCTGCTCAGGCTCGCGGTAAAAGCAGACCTGCTGGCCCGCCCCATCAGCCTGGACCTTGCCCAGGAAAGCCTCAAGAGCCTCAAGCCCCCAGTAAAGGCGGTCTCCGTGGATGACATCCAACGGGCCGTATGTGACTACTTCAACCTTCGCGTGGCGGACCTGAAATCCCACAGGCGACACCGCACCGTGAGCTATCCACGCATGCTCGCCATGTACCTAAGCCGCGAGCGCCTTGGCACAAGCTACCCTGAGCTCGGGGACCGGTTCGGCGGCAAGGACCACACCACCGTCATGAGCGCCGTGCGCAAAATCGATGGGCTCCTCAAGAAGGAAGACCAGCAAACCCAACAGGCCCTGGACGCCGTGGAGCGCAAACTGGGGCTCGCCTCCACCGGCTAGAAGAGGCCCGTTGATAGCCCAGCGGGCCCAATCGAGTGGGATCCAGCCTGGGTACAGCCCTGTGGATATCCCCGGGGACAAACCAAAGGAAAACTTCTTCCACAGCTTTCCACAATTTGGAACACACCCCCTTTCGAACAGATTCCCGAATCATTTCATGACGATCAAATACTTATACCCTTTTCCCCAAGCATGAAGACGACGACCTGATAATACATACCTACTTATTCTAATTACCGCGCATGTGGTTTATTCCTCGAACTGAAAAAGCACCATGGAACTACACGTCCATAAACAACCCCTTCTCCGAGCCGTTGCCCGTACCCACGCCGTAGCTGACAAGAAAAGCTCCATGCCGATCCTGTCGAACGTCCTGGTCACCGCAAGCAGTTCGGGTGAACTTCGACTCTGCGCCACGGACCTCTACGTGGGTACCGCGTCCACACTGCAAGCGGAAGTCACAACACCGGGCACCGTGGCCGTCAATGCCCGCACCCTGTTCGACATCGTCAAGAATCTCCCCGAGGGTGCCGTGCAGTGGACGTTGCAAAACAACAAGTCCGTACAAATCCAAGCAGGTCGCGCGAAGTTTCACCTGCCCAGTATGCCCGGAGAAGATTTCCCACCCCTGCCCAATCCAGGAGACAGTAAGTTTTTTGCAATCCCAGTGGAGCGGCTTGGCTCCCTCATCCAACAAACCCACTACGCCATGTCCAGTGACGATACCCGGCCCCACCTCGCGGGCGCCTACCTGGAGGGCAAGGGCAGCCTGCTTCGAATGGTCACCACCGATGGCCACCGCCTTTCCAAAGCAGAACTGACCCTGGATGGCGACCACTCCATCGCCGTTGAAATGCTCATCCCTGCCAAGGGCGTCAACGAACTACGCCGGCTTCTGGACGATGCGCGCGCGGATGCCAAAGCCCAAAAGGCGGAGACTCCCACGGTGGAAATCGCACAAGCAGGTGGCAACGCGTTTTTCCGCCACGGCCACGCAGAACTCAGCGTAAAGCTTTCGGACGAGCAGTTTCCGCCCTACGACAAGGTGATTCCCCAACAGCAAACCCGACAGATGACAGCCGATAGGCAAACCCTCATGGAAGCCCTTCGTCGTGTGTCACTCATCACCAACGACAAGTCCCACGGTGTCCACTTCCACCTCAAATCCAGCACACTCCGAGTGGAAAGCCAAAACCCTGAGGTAGGCGATGGCCAGGAAGAGCTGGAAGTCCAGTACGACGGCGACGACCTCACCATCGGTTTCAACGCGCGCTACATGTTGGACGCCATGGCCGCACTTACCGCGGATGACGTTCACCTGGACCTCAACGGCGAGTTGGATCCCGGTGTCATTCGCCCCGTAAAGTCATCGGTTGATTTTGTGGGCGTGATCATGCCCATGCGTATCTGACATTCCCGGTGTCTTCCCTACGCATCCTCGCAGCAAGGATTGAGGGGTTTCGAAATCTCGAGCCCGTAACCCTCGCTCCCGGACCGCACTTCAACGTTTTCTTTGGACCCAATGGCGCAGGCAAGAGCAACATTGCTGAAGCCCTTGCCTATTTGGGTCATCTCAAGAGTTTTCGTTTTAGTCCCAACGCGGCACTTCTGCAGGACGGCGCGACCGCGTTCCGGCTCCGGTACAAGCTTGCCCAGGATTCCGAAAACGCCTCCGCAGCCCTGCCCGACGACCAGGTGGAGATCCTGGCGGGGCAGGAAGTGCAACGAAAGTACACACTCAACGGCAAACGCCCCCGCTCGCTTGCCGCTTGGTCCCGCCGTTTACCAGTGGTGGTCTTCCATGCAGGCCACCTACAGCTCGCCCAGGGTGCCTCCACGGCCCGACGTGATTTCCTGGACGACATTCTCTGCCGCTCCGACCCCCACTACCGCACGGCCCTTGCCCACTACCAACGGGCCCTTCGGAGCCGAAATCGCCTGCTAAGGGATTCCAGACAGCAAAGCGCCATCCAGGCCTACGATCCCATTCTCGCGACTCACGGGAGCATCCTCGTGGCTGCACGGGGCGATTTGGTGCGGCGGCTTGGCCCCTGGGTCACACAGCACGTGTCCACCGTGCTCGACATGGACCAACCCGTCACCCTGCAGCTCCAAACCGACTCCTCCACCGACCCCGAAATACAAAAAGAGGCGCTGGGAAGGGGATTTCAAAAGGACATCACCCGGGGCACCACAACCCTGGGTCCCCACAGGGATGACCTACAAATCGAGTTTCGAAAGTGGCCCACCGCACGCCACCACGCGTCCCAGGGACAACAACGCACCATTGCCCTCGCACTAAAGCTCGCAGAGCTTTCTGCCACCAGGGAACAAACTGGAATTGTTCCAATATTGATACTTGATGATGTCTCCAGTGAACTGGATCCAGAGCGGAACCGTCGGCTTTTTCAAACGCTTGCGTCCCTCGGCAATCAGGTGTTTCTCACCACCACACACCCGAGCTTCATTCGGCTGGAAGAGAACCGAAAGGACTTCGAGATCCAGGATGGCCGAGTGATTCAAACTTCATGAAGCCCCCGTACCGATCAAAAACCCTAGGGGTAGGATCAATGGGAGCTTGGCTTTTGCTCGGTTCCTGTGTACGAACAGGTCAGAGAATGCCCATGCTTGCCACTTCACGCATACCGTTATCTGCCGGCGCACTATTGCTCACCACCGTTTTGGGGTTCGGTTGTACGACCAGTAACCTGACCCAGGAGCAAGTCCTCAAAACCGCGGCCGACGACCTGGGGTGTACGGTGGTGGATGTGGAAATCGTGGACGACAAACCCTTTCAGAAGGTTGTGGAAGGTTGCGGAAGCCGCCTTGTCTACGTGAAGTCCTGTGGGGGAGGCGCATCGGGCAAGTGCCAATGGAAAGTCGTGGAGCACGAACGTCTGTAGTGAAGTCACCATGTTCCCCCGTACCGTTCCGTCTAGAATCTTCACACTTCCTCACATCCTGCTGGTGGCCTCGGTGCTGTACGCTGGTGGAGCAACCCACGCGGTTCGCGCCCAGGACGAAGCGGCCCGCGCCCATTTTCAATCTGGAGCTGCCTACTACGATTCCGGGGAATATGAGGATGCGGCCCGGGAGTTCATGCGCGCCTACGACATGAGCCAACGAGCGGCCCTGTTCTACAACATTGCTCTTGCCTACCAGGGAATGGGTGACCTTGAGAATGCGGTGACCTACCTGGAGCGTTACTTGAACGACGTACAGGAAATCCCCAACCGTGCCACCCTGGAACGTCGTCTTGAAAACCTAAAGCTTCGAGCAGAGCAGCAGCAACAACCCCAGGCCACACCGGCACCCCCAGACCCGGAAACATCCAAAGGCCGTTCCCGGCGTCAATCAACCCAGGCTGATGAAACACCTACTCCGGCCACACCAATCCTAGCCCAGCCGGCAGCCGAAGCGGCCACCGCCTCCCAAACCACGGAAGCCACAAACCGTTCCGCTCAATCGACAGCCGCCACGCAAGGTGGGGTACCTAAGCCTGCACTGTACGCATGGATCGCGGGCAGCGTGGGTGTGGCTGCGGCCACGGCCTTCGGAGTGATGGCCCTTTCCGAACGAACCAGCATTGAAGATGGGTGCGGTGCCAACAGCAGCTGCTCCCCATCCCAAGTGAACCGACTCGAAACCCTTGCCCTCGTAACGGACATCAGTATTGGCGTAGCCGTAGCGGGTGCCGCTGTCGGCACAGTCCTTTGGATGACCCACAGAGAAGAACCCCCCCGTGCGAAGCCCTTGCCCGGGCCTGAATCGGAACCTAGGGCCGCTGCCCCGCCAAAGAAACCTTCCTTTTCGGTGCAAATGGCGCCGTGGCTTGCTCACACACCCGCCCGGGTTGCACAGGCTTCCACATCCCTAGGACTCCTGGTCCACGGCCGGTTCTAGAACCCATCTCATAAATACAAGCGAGTGTATTTGAAGCTCAGGGGAATGGGGATGCAAGGCGGTAAGGTGCAGGAATACCGCGAGTATTTCAAATCCTTGCCAACAAAGCAGCCGCGTTTGCAT
>JAUICN010000014.1 GCA_030427835.1 Polyangia bacterium
CTTGGAAACCCTAGTCCTACCAGAGGAGGTGATTTCCCAGCACGCCCACATTCTAGAAAAGCGCTCCACAGCCTACCCCGTACCCCTGTCGGTGCTCGCCACCGCCGAGTGACAGAGCAGCTTCAGACACGTTTTGGGCCAAACTCATCTTGCCAAAAGCTCTGTCCCGGGCGAGGAGTAAACAGCATACTCTTCAAAAACAAACGGAGAGCTTTAAATCCTATCCATAGGGACGCTGCCGAATATAGAAACATGACAACACAAGTGACCGGCTTAGGAAAATGGGCTCCTCCAGGAAGGCCCAACAGCACTTGGAGAAGAACCAAAACCACCGCAATGGTAAACAAGACCGCTCGCATGGACCGCCTGGCTGGATGCTGCGCAAGCAACGTACGCGTATCTAAACCCAACCAAAAGTCAGAACCCTTCGCGCGTACCACGGCCACAGGTTCGTCCACCACGATCACCTCCCACACGCTCGTATTCGCGTGCGAAGCGGCAAGAGCCCCAACTTCCTTCTGAACAGCCGCAGGAACACCTTGGGCCACAAGGTGGCCAGGAAAACGTTGAACCTGAACGAGAAACTCTGAAGATTTCCAAGATCGCTGTTCGAATGGTGGAAGGGCTCCTACCCACGTCCAGGAAGAAGTGCCTTCCAGGCGAACTGCCACTCCACATAGATCGGAAATCCCCTCCACTTTAGCAAGTCGATCTGCGTATTCTGGAGCTATCCGGTCGAAGACAGAAAAAACACGTTCAAAAGTCATATCTTTCCTACTTTCTTCCAAATGCGGTGAGCACTTCAAGCTCAGCGGCGTTGTGCTCGGTCCAACGAAATCCGTAACGGTCGATATCGTGACCTGCTGCACTCACACCCGATCGATACGCTGCATCGAACCGCAACCGGTTCTCATCGATCTGCTGGCTCTCGCGATCAGAATAACCTTTGGTTTTGGAACGCTGAACGTCCTGTCGAAATGCTTCCGCCTCCAGTGTTCGAGATGGGTCGTGAAGTAACTCCACAACCATCTCTCTGCCAATATGGAATGCAGGCTCACGGTTTGCGTCGTCCCAACCTTCCACAGCAGAACAGGCACCTGCCATGAACTCAGCATACACAGTTTGAAACGCGGTCTCCGCCGTGCGAAACCCCGCAGGATCCGTACGCTGAGCTTTTCGAGACAAAATCAAGCCTTGAACAAACCCATCCGAAGCATCTTCGTGAATACAATCAAGCCCATCATTGTCCACTCCGGTTAGACCCGCAAAGACACCTCGTACAAGTTCGTAGTTGCCACTTTCCATGGCCTTGTTCACCTCATTGGAAAGATATTCATCACTGTTGTGTTCCCACATGGATTCAACCATCAACACGGTAAGCTTCACCGAAAACTTTCCAGTCTCTACAGCCCGATTTACAGCGCCCTGTATTCCCGGCTCAAAGAGCGACACAAACGTCTCCCAATCCGGAGCGGCTTCAGAGATGTCTTCCCCAAGGCTTTGCAGAAAATCAGAAGACTGCGCCTGATGACACATCAGTGCCTGAGCACGATCACCCGTGCCCGGTGGTTCGATCGGCATCTCTAGATAGGGCTGGGGGGTACAATGACCGCCATCAACTATTGGTGTGTCTGACATATCTCGCTCCTTTGCCCCCTTATCGGACCAAAGTCGCGGCAGTTGCGTCATTTCTGAAAAAAGTCTGGGGCGCAACCCCTCCACTTCGGCACATCTCCTTCGGCGGGAACCTCCTAACGCCTGGGAATCCTAGGTACGAGATTCTTGTCCACGCAGGGGCCGGTGTAGTGAACCGTCAAATCCTCCACCCGAAAACTATGGTGAATATTGAGTCCCAAGGCAGGCACAAGTGGGGCAAAGGGAGTGGGGAAACGGCCAGGCACGTAGGGCAACGGTTCAACGGCCAGGTAGCGAATGGGAAGGTACTTTGCAGGAACACGCAAGCCATGAAACGTCACCACCGCCGTAGACACATCTGCCCGTGGTGCCACAAAGCACCCCAGGTACATCCCAGTTGGGTACGGATCGTAGTTGCGAAAGAGTTTTGCCCCGAGAACATTGGGATGCACGCGGCGTGCCGGCCTCCCAATATCATGGGTATCCAGGTAAAGGCAGACCGACGCCGGTTGCCCCATGGGAACCTGGGTGTAGTGGCTCCAGTCGTCCGGACTTGCCGGGTACACCAACGTAGAAATCCGCATGGAGAGATCAATGGATCCACGATATGTGGACCGCACGAACGGAATCGTATGACGGCTGTGCGTACAAAGAACGTTGATTTCGGGAAGCCCCATCGGATCGGGATATTCATCCCTCCGGAAAAACGAACGATGCACATCAAAAGTACCAAGTGTGGGCACCACGTCCAAATCGCACCAGCTTAGGTCCCGGCTAGGCGGAGGAGAAGACGCTGCCATCCCGGTGAACTCTGGGCCGTTGAACTCCGGACCAGTCAACTCTGAACCATCGCGCTCAATCCACACTTCCCCTATTTCACGGTCAAGGATCCGCAGAGACTCAAACACAAGGCCATCCGCAAGAACCCACTGCGGTACGTCAACTCGCGATTCGTCAACCTGGGACCCATCGACAGAGGGTTCCACAGCAGAAGCACAACCCAACAAAGCGAAAGAAAGAACCAACCCCGCGGCAACCGCCGCTCCTCCCGTAGGCACACCCATATTTTCTACTACGACAAAAACCGGGTAAACGAAACAAATTCAATAACCGTGCACCCGATCCACGGTGTTTTGCACGGTTTCACCAGCCCAGAAGCGCTCGAGGTTCTGGGCAATCTGCTCCACCGCAGTGGGGACATTGGAAAGGCTAGAGATATGCGGCGTGACCCGAACCTTGGGGTGCGACCAAAAGGGGTGCCCCTTGGGCAGGGGCTCGTGCCGAAACACATCCAACGTCGCCCCTGCCAAATGCCCCGAATCCAAGGACGCAAGCAAATCCTCCTCCACCAGGTGCTCCCCTCGGGCCACATTGATCAACACCGCATCCTTCGGGAGCCTGCCAAACAGTTCCCCATTCAAAATACCCCGTGTCCCCGGGGTCAACGGAAGAAGGCAAATCAAGCAATGAAGCTCAGAAAGAAAAGGCCCAAGGCCATCCTCTCCCGCAAACATCTGTACACGCTCCACCCCGCGGCCCGAACGGCTCCAACCCGAAACGTGGTAGCCCACACCACCAAGCGCCTGGGCCACATGGGTTCCCAAATATCCCATGCCCATCACGCCCACACGATAGTCCGCCGCATCCAACCGAAACGCAGGCTTCCATTCCTGCCGCCCCTGCTGGGCGTCAAACCGATCCAATCCGCGATGGTAGTGCACCACAGTGGCAATCCCATAGAGCGACATACGCTGGGCCATCACCGGATCCACCAGCCGAGCCACTTGCACCTGATCCGGCAACCCATCCATCAACCGAACGATGGCGTCCACCCCCGCACCCAGGGAGTGCACCAGTTTCAACGTGGGTACCTTCTGCAACACCGAAAGTGGTGGGTTCCACACAATCGCCACCTCAATATCCGAGGTATCGGAACCCAGATCCTCCTCCCGAACAAACTCTACCCCTGGCAACCGGGGCTGAAAATGATCCAGCCAACCCCAATCCCGCCCATGGTCACAGAAATACAAAACCCGTCGTTTCATACCAGTCACCCTCGGGAGCTAACGTGCAAAGAGGCGAGACATATCCCGCACCGTCTTAAACTCCAAAGCATTGCCCGAGGGATCTGCCACAAAGAACGTGCCCTGCTCGCCCACTTGGCCCTGAAACCGAACTCTCGGTTCAATTAAAAACGCCACACCGTGGTCCCGCAAACGTTGGGCCAAAGATTCCCACCTGGACCACTCCAACACGAGGCCAAAATGCCGAACCGGAACCGCATCCCCATCCACAGGATTCGTCTCCACCGACACGTTGATGGGCGCCTGCTCTGGCCTCAAATGAATCGACAACTGATGCCCAAAAAAGTCGTAATCAACCCAGCGCTCCGCAGACCGCCCCTCCTTACAGCCCAACACCTCCCCAAAAAACCTCCGTGCTTCCATCAAATCGTGTACAGGAATCGCCAAGTGAAAGGGAAACTCAATCGCCATGCACCGGATGTACCCCACAACGCTGGACGGATCCACGCCCGCGGTACACCATGTCCCCGTGGCTGGAAACACCTTTGGAACCGCATTTCGCATCACCACCGCTGGGGAATCCCATGGCCCGGGAAACCTAGTCATTGTGGACGGCTGCCCCCCGGGGCTTGAGCTCTCAGAGGAGGACCTGAAACCCGACCTGGCCCGCCGGCGCCCAGGCCAAAGTAAACTGGTCACCCAACGGCAGGAGGCAGACGAGCCCGAAATCCTGAGCGGCGTGTTCGAGGGAAAAACCACGGGAACCCCCATTGCCATCCTCATTCGCAACGCCGACCAGCGAAGCCGTGACTACGACGACATCAAAAACAAGTACCGCCCAGGCCACGCCGACTACACCTTCGATGCCAAGTACGGCACCCGTGACTACCGGGGCGGCGGCCGTTCCAGCGCCCGGGAAACCACAGCCCGCGTAGCCGCTGGCGCCATTGCCAAGAAGCTCATCGCCCAGGCGTTTGGCGGACAAGTCATCGCTTATGTCAAACAGGTGGGGCCCATCAAAGCTGTGATTGACGATCCAAAGGAGGTAACGCTTACCCAGGTCGAGTTCTTTTCAGACGGAACACCAAACCCCGTTCGCTGCCCCAACGAAACTGCGGCGCGCAACATGATCACCCTGATCGATGAGACCCGCAAGGATCAGGACTCCATCGGCGGTGTGGCGGAAATCTGCGCCTCGGGCATCCCTGCGGGCCTTGGCGAACCCGTCTTTGACAAACTTAAAGCCGATCTTGGCAAGGCACTGTTCAGCCTGCCCGCCGTGATGGGGGTGGAGTACGGAAACGGTTTCGATTGCGCCACCCTGAAGGGCAGCGAAAACAACGACATCTTCACCGCCGACGCCGACGGCAACATCGTCACCCAAAGCAACCGACACGGCGGCATGCTCGGCGGCATCTCAAGCGGCATGCCCATCGTCCTGCGCGCCGCCATCAAACCCACCTCCAGCCTCTCCAAGGCCCAACAAACCGTAGATGATCAGGGCAACCCCACCACCATTCAAACCAAAGGCCGCCACGACCCCTGCCTACTCCCCCGCTTCATCCCCATGGCCGAAGCCATGGTCGCCCTCACCCTAGCCGACCACTGGCTGCGTCACATGGGGTCTCAACTCCCCCAAACGCCGTAGGCTCTAAAATAGAGAGGCCCAAAACCCGCACACCAACAAACGGAACATGGTTTGCATATGCTGAGAGCATGGAAAAACCTAACCAAAGCCTGAGAAAACCGGCCCATCGACATGGAAGACAAGCATGGGTAACGCTCTGCTTTACGCTCGGTGCTTGCACCCTCGTTGCCTGTATCGCCCCAAACCCTACCCTGCAAAACAAAGGTTCGCAGGAGTCGAATCCATGGGTACAACCGGCCCAGGATCTAGTCACGGCGCTCCTCGGGAGCGATAGCTCTCCAGATGTTCACGATTACACACTGACGTTTGAAACCAACCATCTCCCGAACCTGAACCTGCCATTTTCAACTCCGCAACTCCGTACCATGACAGAATGCTATTTCGCGCAACCGGAGCATTTTGTGGTGATCGAAGGAGACTTTGGCTACATCCGAAAGAAGGCAACCAACCAACAATTGACAGAGTGGGCCGAATCCCTCACCCATCAACAACCGCGCAATCTAGCGGTACGTTGGGACAAGGAGGGGTTCTATCGCCAGTCCGGAAGACTACATCAGAATCTGGTTCGAAAGATCCAGGGAATTGAAGAAGTTCTAGACCAACTCCTGGAAGAGCGACGGATCACCGTCACTCCTGATTTATCGGTCGAAAAAGGATGCATCGCAGCAGACAAAACACCCATTGACCTGGGAATCGTCGCAGGGATCATCAAAGCGCCTTACTCTCAATGGGAGAGCCCAGGCGCCTGCGGAAGGCTGTCAGAACACGCGGCGATCGTGCATCCAAGTTCAGTACTCCCGACCCCCCAACCACATACAGGACAACCTGAAACCTACGTTCGATTCACCACAAGTGCAGTAGATGACATCTTCCCCAGTGCCTACGTCAATCTACCGCTGACAAGCAAAAATGGAATTCAGCCCACTCCCAGTTACGGGAGATGCGAAGTAAGAAACGGAACGCTCGCTCAATGTTTCATCGAATACAACAACCAAGGCGTGCAACCCACTGGAGAAATCATCCACACCGGGGTTCGCGCCAGAGGCACAAATTGGAACCATTTGCTAGGGCAAAACGGCTCTTCCGACACATTGGAAATCGACTTCGTCGGGGCCCACTTCGTTCATCTCTCAAAGAATGAACAAGCAACCCAAAATGGCCACACAATTAGCGGCCTGTGTGAGCCACCTGTGCAAACTGCGGCCTTCCGACACCTGCAAGCCAGGAGCGAAACAGAAAGTCCACCAACAGAGCTGGTGCAACAACTGGCAGACTCGGACAACTTTCGAAATACCGTGATCGAACTCGCTCCCAATCGAACACCCGGAGAGCCAATCTACGGAGAAGTAAAAATCGATGGTCTTTCCGAAGAAACCATTCGAGGAAACTTTTTAAAGTTTAAGAAATACCCCAACTACTATGTCCACGTACCCGACCGCAAAGTCGGCTTCTGCATGAGCAGCCACAAAACCTAGAGTGACTTTGAATGAAATAGGATCGGAAAAGACTTCAAGGATGGACTCAAGGCAAAGAACACCTCGAACAAGTCTAAATAGGACGTCCGCATATGGAACGACAGCGCTCGTGCAGCAGAAGAGAGCGAACGGAAATCAGTTTCCAGATTTCGCAGCGTGCTTGGCGTACATCTCTTGCATGCCCTTACAGGATTCTGCGGCAGATGCTGCGGTGTAGCCCTCAACACCATAGGTATAGTAGTACCCCGTCAAATGGACCTGCACGCCTTCGTGCTTGAACGTCAACGGACAACCCTCAGGCAACCTCTTTTCGGACGGACATCGAGTGTCAGAGGTATCCGACAGCTTCAGAATACCCGGCAAGGTCTTCTTTGCTTCAGCCACGCCTAGGGAGCCACTCATAAATTCCTGACAGCTATTGGACTCCGAAGGGGTTCCGTACGAGAAAGCAAACTCACCCACTTCGTCGGTACCCTCGGGGGAATCATCGGCTGAACCAGCACCCGCCGACTTCACAGTTTCTTGGGCCCCCGACCCATCCTTTTTCGAGTCACAAGCCAGCAAGTTTGCAAAAACCAACAGGGAAAGTGTTGTGATGAATAGTCTTGAAAGCATATCTCCTCCTCGTGCGATGCAATTGGCCCCACTACAACACCGGTCGTATTGAACCACCAAAGACACCCGATTCCTATGTAGATTCACTTTATTATCACATATGCAATCCAGGGCAACGAAGCTACCTACGCCAAGGGTCTGCAGGTCCCATAGACAAAGCTTCACAAAACCATCAACGACAAGAGCCCTTCACCACTATTCAAACCGGCAGTGCTTCAATCAAGCATTCTTTGTCATGGTGGATCAGGGTCAGTCTGTGCCAGAGCATCAAATTCGGCCCAATGGCCGGCTGGCACGCCATTTGCAGAATGGTGTAGACCATGCGCAGCACCACTAGAAACACGTTTCAGCACCACTTCCTTTGCCTGATGGCCTTGCTCACAGCCCAGGCCTGTACACAAAGCGTGCCTTCGTTGACAAAAACCACCGTCGATCACCAAAGCTGGCAAGAACTCGTCAACATTCTCACCGACTACGACGAAGGAGAAATCGGCTACAGCTTTGACGTCGCGTTTCACAGTGAGGAATCCGTACACGAGTTGGTATTTCTAGAAGAACAATGGGCCCAACAGGAAAACATCGTGGCCTGGTCCCACGCGTGGTACTCAAGGGGAAAGTCAGCAAACACAATCCTGTTAGAGAGCCGCGAATCCGCTGACTTCTTCACAGACGGGGGCGGAATACCTGCGCTCGCCACCTGGTTTGAAGACCAGCTCACGGTTGTGGATGGCGGTGTGGAGCTTTGGTTTACAAGCACGAACAACAACCTGGATGCGCTTCAAGAAATACTCGCAAAACTCGCGGGTGCGCACCTCATCACCCAGGCACCGAGTGTGCTGGAAAGCGCGTGTGACACAGAATCCATACGTGACTGGGGCGGACTAAACGTTCCCCTTCGAAGTATGTGGAGAACCTACGGAAGAACCAAGCCTTGCGGGGACATATCAAAGTACGCGGCCCTATTGCACGCGCGATCAAGCGTACCGCTGTCCTATCCCGGCGTTTTCGACAGTGGAATATACGCAAGAATCACAGCAAGCGGAGTCAGCCACACATTCCCAAGCACCTACCTCAATATGCAACTTGGCGTTTCAAAATCGGATCACGAGGATCCAGGCTACCCAAACGGCCTCTACTCCGTTGACCATTACACAAGCGGGTACCTAAACTACTGGGGAGACTACTCCGTGGAAAAAATATTCCCGGTGGGACAGGTTCGCTACACGGGGTTTACCGCAAAGAACGTGGAGCTTGAAATCTCTCCCGGTATTCCTGGGTCGCCCCCACAGATGTCACTCACCCTATCTGCGGAAACCCGTTTCGCCCCTCGAACAGAAAGTGCAGAAGAAACAAGAAACGGCTACGTGTTGGGTGGGATCTGCGAAGGCCCATTACAGTACGAAACCCTGCGTCACCTACACGCCCGAACAAGCCCTGAAGTACCCAGCTACGAGTCCCATCAACTCGCGAACCAGCCACTGTTTGAACAGAAGGTGGCTTCACTCACCCCGAACAGACCACCACAACAACTCCAATACGGAACGGTCACAATCACTGACGCCACCAACGGCCGCACCTTCAACGGCGTTTCGGTCGAGTTCTACGGCCTACCCGGGCATTACGTCTACGTACCCGAATACAACACAGGCTTTTGCGTTCGACCAGGCACCTAGCCAAAACCCCTACGGATCACCTCGCGGAAAACAGTGCCACCCATGTCTGAGGCTGTTCAGAACATGGAGCGCTCTATGGGGTGGCATTTGGAGCATTTGATGTTCCAAACAGGAACCTCTTCGGAAAATCATCAATGTTTCTCGGCACAGGCTGGTTGGCATGTTTTCTGCACTACTAGTTCAAGCCCATCCACCTGGATGTCAGGCTCTATGCGAACGACGAGGCACGATATGGTTTCAAGAGGATGGATGAACTGGGTTTGGGGCACGGTCGCCTTGGGCCTGTTTGCAGGCTGTGATGCACCTGGAGCGGTGGCCAATGGTGCAAAGAGTGGGTACGGAAACCAGCAACCACCCACCTGGTTGGAAGACAACCCACTCTGCGACAAGAAGTTTCTCCAACGTGATGACCTTGGTAAAGCGGTAGCTGACCTCCTGAAGGACCCGGCAAAGGGAACCTTCTCCGCACTGCCCATAGGACAGGCATTGAACTCTCTCGTGGAGGACAACCATGCCGTATCATCCGACACCCACTACCGGAGTTGGAGTCAAAACGGCCGAGCATGGATGAGTAACCAAACTCCCCCCACCGCCATGGTGGAAGTGCCCGGGTTGAGCTTCAGCGGAACACCCGCGGGGCTCCTGGGACTCGAGTTCTCAGACCGGGGGGAGAAAAAACTCCATCTTCGACTATCCGTCGATAACGCAGCCTACGTGTGTGACAAAGACGACCTAGTGAAAGATTCCGATCAACCAAGTTCGTACACCCGTGGCTTTGTCAGCACACCAGAGAATTTCGAGGTCACACGCTATCTGCGCCGCGATAGGCCAACTATCATGATTTCTGAAAACCGCGGATTTTCTCCCCCGAGACAACTCCGTATTAGAAAAATTATGCAACAAGTGCTTGGTCAACACAAGGACTGGGGAAAGACCTCCATCTACGGATTCGTCAAGGGACTAAGCGGTAGCGACTTCAAGGACTTCAGTGGCATCAACTCCAACCTCACGGACTTCTGGGGAAGCTTCGGCACGGGAGACTCGGGCCCCTCATTTCAGCCGGAAGCCGTTGCACAGCTAATGTTTGGAGAGACTGTAAAAACCAACGACACGGAACGTGGGCTTCAGACCTACACGCCAAGCACTTCGATCCTCGAAGTTCCTGAACTTTCATCAGCAAGCCATATCGACATGCTCATGTTCATGGGACCCGTGCTTGGACCGATGTCGGGCATCACGTTCCTGGGCACGTTTCAAACAAAAGTCGAGCAAGCGATGAGCAAAGGGCTGCTCAGTCCAGACGTGGTGTTTCATGTTCACATGATCACAGCCGTGGTGGACAACCAGGTCGTAGACGACGCCAATACACCGCAACAGGTAGAGCACGTTTTCAAAATGGCGTTCAAGATCAATGGGTTTCCCACGTACGGGAACGTAGTACTGGACCTTCCAATCGAGCTGTACACACCAGTGGAATAGGGCCAAGCCGCAAGCCTCAGCACAACCGGACGAACAAAAGAACAGGCAAGGTGGTTCTGATCCCCGGTCAAAACACATTGTGATACCTTTGTTGGCGGTTACCTGAAACAACCAACGAAGGAAAGCACATATGAGATACGCAATCGGACTACTCACACTCACCCTTGCTGCAAGCTCCCTAGGGTGCGGTTCGAAGAAGAAAAACGCAGAGGGCGAGACCCAGGCCGCTCAGGCGAACAGCACGGAAACCCCCAGCTCAGGTGCGGCCAGCGCGGGATCCAACGGCCCAGTCATGTATGAAAAAGAAGGCTTCGGGCGCCTTGTTCTTTCAGGCCGAAGCTCCGATGAGCCCCACACCTGCATCGAAGTGGGCGACGGAGGTGGTAACGCTGAAGCACGGGCCAAGCTCATGGCGTTCATCAAGAAACAGGAAGAGAAAGACAAGGCCAAGGGCGTGACGAGCACCATGTCAGAGGAGCCTTGCCCCTCCGAAAATCGCATCGGTGAACCCTGCGTCATTTCCATGCCTGACGACGGCCTGGTCATCCACCTGGCCCAACACTTCTACAAAGGGCACAAGACCATGACCCCTGAGAAAGTGGAAGAGCAGTGCGGTATGATGAAAGCCTTTATGAAAATGGGAGACAATCTCAAAAAGAAAGCCGCTGAAGAAGCCAAAGCCGCAGCTGAAGCCGTGGGCGCAGCCGCCGCACAAGCTGAGTAGAACATCCCACAACCCTCCTGATCATTCGCCCGGCATTGAATGACCAGGGGGGTTGAAGCCCTCCCCTCTCTCCAGCAAGGTGCGAGGATGAAGACAATCCTTTTTGGGGCGAGTGGAATGGTGGGCCAGGGAGTGCTCATCGAGTGCTTAGAAGATCCTGCAGTAGAGAACGTGCTTGCCATTGGCAGACGGCCCGTCGAACAGGAGCATAGAAAACTCCAGCAACTCATTCACTCTGACTTCACCGATTTTGGCAACATCGCCGACCAACTGGCTGGCTACGATGCCTGTTTCTTTTGCTTGGGTGTTTCCTCCATCGGCATGGGTGAAGAGTCCTACCGCCACATCACCTACGACTTCACCATGGCCGCCGCCCGCGTACTCTCGGAACGCAATCCCAACATGACCTTTTGCTACGTCACCGGCATCGGCGCAGACCCAACGGAAACCAGCCGGCTCATGTGGGCGCGGGTGAAAGGTAAAACAGAAAAAGACCTCGCCGCCCTCCCTTTCAAAGCAACCTACATGTTCCGGCCAGGCTACATCCAGCCCCGCAAGGGCGTCGTCTCTGGCGTGTGGTGGACCAAACTAGTCTACGACCTCATCGGCTTTGGCTACCCCCTATGGAACCAACTCTTCGGCCGCCGCCTCACCACAAGCGACAACCTGGGCCGAGCCATGATTCGGCTAGCGGATAATCCTCCCCCAAACACCCCCCCTATCCTTCACGCGCCAGAGATCAACACCCTCGCATCACCGGCCACCTAACGGGCCGTACCAGCCAAACTAGCGCCGAACCTTGTAGAGTTTTCGCAGTGCAGCAAGGGTCTCTGGATCCACAGGCGTGTTCCGTAGATCAAGGCTTAAACCTAAAACCTCTTTTTCCAGCAGCAATCTCAAACCCGCATCCGACACAGAGCCCCGTTGGAGTTCAAAGTACGCGAGATATTGCAAAGCAGCAATGGCTTCCATCGCGTCGAACTCCAAGGAGGCTCCATCAAACCGCAAATGCCGAATGCCCGGCAATTGCTCCGCAAGCGTTTGCACAACCGTGCTGTTAACTCCAGGGCCAAAGAGCGAAAGGTTGGCCACGGTGGTGAGCCCGACAACTCCCAGCGCTTCTTCTTCTGTAGCGGCAGTGACAAGCACATCCTCGAGACCCAACACATAGTTCACATGCGCTCGGAGCTCCTGATCAATACCCGAGGGAACAAATAGCGAAACCCGACCTCCCTCAAGACCAGACACACAGCTCTGAAACTCCACACGATTCAAACGGGTCGAATCATAGGCGTCAAACTCAACAATCGACCACCGGTCCACCTGGTAGCCACCGTCATCGTTTTTCGCCAGGTCCTGAACACGAAAAGCGAACGTTCGGTCCTCCTCCGAAAACACAAACTCAAGAAGCTCTGCATCCGTCCAATGGGTAACGGTATCTGTTGGAATCCTGGAGGTGGATTTCTCCCTCCATTGCACAGACACACATTCAGGGCGGTAGCCAAAGACATCCGCGGCGGCCTCCAAATCTGCCGAGAGATCGCAGGACCGATCCTCTGCACCCACCAAAGAATACAACTCCGCAAGGGAAACCCCAGGCCCCTCATCAGAAACAGTTGCGCTCGATAGCCACGTGTCCGACCGCTGAACCATCGCCTCCGCGAAAACGTCGCAACGCCCCGCCGCATCGAATGACTTGGCATCCTCGCGCGCGGCCCCCACCGAGCAAGCCGCCACAAAAAAGGTTCCCGTTCCCAGCGCGCACATCACCGTCAACAGACGGGCAACCCGCCTTCCAAAAATAAGATAAGACATATGCTCTCCAGTTCACCACGGGCGAAACTGCCCGTAAGACCCAGGAGAAATGCACCAACCGTGCCACCCCCAAAAGCCGCTAGTTCTGGAAATCTGCCTAAGCAGCTGGCACAGAAGGTGTGCCAAACACTGCAAACCTGAAATCAAAAACCTAAGGATCGGGAATGACTTCCCCTTCGGCTACAACGTGGACCAGGGGACAAACGAAAAGATCCACCGATCGACAGCAAACACCACCCCAGCAACGCCGCCAAGAACCCAAACTGCTTTGTGAACCAATGGAGCCTCCCGAAACCATTCCGGACTGGTACTGAGTGACCTCCATTCTTGCCGCGTAATAGGTGCACCTGGAAACAACGTCATCGCAATGCCAACAAGCGCCAGCGCTGGGCCCATCGCAAGCAGCCGAATAAGCTTGCCGCTATTCGTCACCTGGTGTTCAGCAATCAACGAACACACGACGCCAATAGCCACGATGACAGGCCCAATACGCCGCCCCACCTTCACCAAATCATCATCCGACTTTGCAGGTTCCACAACAGAACTCCATCACATCCGATACCCCAGTGCAACACTCACAGAGCCAGAACTTGACGATCCGTGAACACAAACGAATACGCCCCAGTATCTCTTACCGAGGCATTTTCGTCGCCGATGGGAACACGCAGATGCGTGGATCAAATAGCGTCATGTGGCTGTGACGGGCGAGCGCCCCCAACTGAAAACACCCCGGAAAACCGAGGTGCTTTCAAACTAACTCGTGGGCGCAGGGTGCCGTAGTTGGCGAGCCCCCAATTGAAAACGCCCCGGTATTTCTACCGAGGCGTTTTCGTCCCTGATGGGAACACGCAGATGCGTGGATCAGAGGGCGTCAGGTTGCTGTGATTGGCGAGCGCCCCCGGAGCGTTGCAGGGTCGGAATATTCAACATATTTCGACCCTGCAACGTGAGGAGGTAAGCCGCCAAGCGCAGTGACCTGGCGCCAGTCTGGCTCTACATCATGCCGCCCATTCCACCCATACCGCCCATGCCGCCCATATCGGGCATGCCGCCGCCCGCTGGACCTGCGTCGTCATCACCTGGCTTTTCAGCAATCATGGCGTCGGTGGTCATCAACAAACCGGCCACGGAAGCTGCGTTCTGAAGTGCAGAACGAACCACCTTGGTGGGGTCGATCACACCGGAACTCACGAGATCTTCGTGCTTGTTGGTCCGAGCGTTGTAGCCCAGGTTACCCTTGGCCTTGCGAACGTCAGCCACCACCACAGAGGCCTCGAGACCAGCGTTGCTTACAATCTGACGAAGGGGCTCTTCGATGGCACGACGCACGATGCGCGCTCCAACCATTTGCTCTTCGGAAAGGTCCAACTTGTCGAGAGCTTTCTGTGCGCGGATGAGAGCGACGCCTCCCCCGGGCACCACGCCTTCTTCCACGGCCGCACGCGTGGCATTGAGCGCGTCGTCCACACGATCCTTACGCTCCTTCATTTCGATTTCACTGGGCGCACCCACGTGAATAACGGCGACGCCGCCCGCCAACTTGGCAAGACGCTCCTGGAGCTTCTCCTTATCGTAGTCGCTGCTGGTCTCTTCGATTTGCTTGCGAAGCATGTCGCAACGGCCCTTGATGTCCGCCTTCTTACCCGCGCCGTCAACAATGGTGCTGTTTTCCTTGGTAAGAATCACGCGCTTGGCGTTGCCCAGGTCAGCCACGGTCACGCTCTCAAGCTTCACACCCAGGTCTTCGCTGATGACCTGGCCACCGGTTAGCGTCGCAATGTCGCGAAGCATGTCCTTCCGACGATCCCCAAAACCTGGAGCCTTTACCGCTGCGACCTTCAGGGTACCGCGCAAACGGTTTACCACCAATGTGGCCAGCGCTTCGCCGTCCACGTCCTCTGCGATGATCAACAGGGGGCGTTGGGAACGGGCCACAGCCTCAAGCACAGGAACCAAGTCCTGCATGGAGGAAATCTTCTTCTCGGAAATCAGAATATAGGCGTCGTCTAGAACCGCTTCCATTTTCTCTGCGTCGGTCACGAAGTAGGGGGAGAGGTAGCCGCGATCAAACTGCATGCCTTCCACAACCTGAAGCTCCGTCTCCAGGCCTTTGGCCTCTTCCACGGTGATCACGCCTTCCTTGCCCACCTTATCCATGGCTTCAGCGATCATCTCGCCCACGGCCTCGTCACCGTTGGCGCTGACGGTGCCAATCTGAATAATCTCCGCCTGGCCGCTCACCTTCTTGGAAAGCTTCTGCAGCTGCTCCACCACCACCTTAGTGGCGGCATCCACACCACGCTTGAGCTCCATGGGGTTGTGCCCTGCAGCAACCATGCGCGCGCCCTCGCGGTAAATCGCCTGGGCCAACACAGTGGCTGTGGTGGTGCCGTCGCCCGCCACGTCATTGGTCTTGGAAGCCACTTCGCGCACCATCTGTGCACCCATATTCTCAAACTTATCCTTAAGTTCGATCTCCTTGGCCACGGACACGCCGTCCTTGGTCACCTTGGGAGCCCCAAAGCTCTTGTCCAGCACCACGTTACGGCCCTTCGGTCCAAGGGTGACCTTTACCGCATTGGCAAGGGCGTCTACCCCCGCAAGGATTCGCTTCTGTGCGTCGGTGTCAAAAATGATTTGCTTGGCAGCCATGGTCTCTCCTTATTTTCTTTTTCACTTCTAGGGACCTGAGGTTGAAGGCCAAAACATGGCTCTCCCATCAGGTCAAATACGTGACGCCCCTCGGGCGCGTCCACAGACCTAACCACCTGGTTGCAGGGGTCAAGCCCAAACTGGATCTTTTCCCTTCATTTTCGGGTAAAAAGCTCACATATTTGCGGCCAAATACCGCTCAAAGGTACTTCTCTCCCACCTTCCGCGACCGCATCACCCGGGCGGGTGTACCCCAGGCGCAGCAGTGGCTCGGCACGTCGCCAAGCACCGTGGCACCAGCCCCGATCACCGAGTGTGGGCCCACCCCAACCCCGTGGATCAACCGAGCCCCAAGCGAAATGGCCGAGTATTCCCCCACAACCACGTTGCCACCGGTCACCACCCCCGGTGCCAGACTCGAAAAATCCCCCATCACCCCATCGTGATCCAACGACGATCCAGTGTTCACAATGCAGTGTTGCCCCACGCGACCGGCAGGGTTCACCACCGCCCCGGCCATCACCACGGTGCCCGCCCCCAACTCCACTCCCTGGCCGATCCTGGCCCCTGGGTGGACCGCGGTGGCAAAATTCAGATCTGGCACAAGTGCCACCAGGCGCTCCACCAGTTGATGGCGTACCCAGTTGTCACCCACGGCAACCATGACAGCCAACGTGCCACCGTGTTCTTCGTACACCCGTGGAAGATCCGCTTCAGAACCCACCACGGGGTAGCCAAAATAGGATTCGCCCAGGGGCCGCTGGGCATCGATCCACCCCACCACGCGATCCGTTCCGGCCTGGGCCACCACATCGGCCACCACCTTGCCGTGGCCAGACGCTCCCACAATGACGATGTTTCCCATGACCGTTCCCCCGGTAGGTTAAGGGTTCAGAAAGCGATCCACAGGGACCCCAAACCGTTTCAGCATATCCTTGGCGTCCTTCTTGGCCTGCTTACGATCCACCACGATTTGGCCGCCGTGGGCCGTCTCAAAACTCACGTGGCTCTTTTTGCCGCCCAGCTCCGTGCCGTTTTCCACCAGGCGCACAAGATCCGCAAGGCATGTCACCGGCTCTCCATCTACCTTCGCGATCAACACGCTGTCCAGCTCGTGGTACCCAAGGTTCACCCGGTCCGCCAGCACCTTCTGCAACACAACGGGTTCCTGCCGTTCCTTGGTGGGCAACCCCTGCTCGTACATCACCATGAGATCCCGGGGTGCGTTCTGGTACCAGGGCGGTGTCCAAGTACGTAGGTAGTTCCGGGTAAGGGCCGTGAACAATAGCCCCCCAAACACAAAGTAGTTGGGCCGCACGTGGGAACGGTTGTCCGCCACCAAGTACCGAGGAGCCTTGAGCGTTACTTCCAAGTTCAGGATCTCACCCTTCCCGGTCTCGCCGTTCCGAAGCACCTCAAGTTCCACCGTTTCCCCCACTTGATGCTGGGAAACAATGTACTCAAAACCCACAAGTTCCCCCTCGCGCAGGGGCACGGTACCGTCCGCGTACACACGCTCACCGTTAATGCCCAGCAGCACGTCACCCGGTTTCAGTACGTCCGCAGTGGACCCCCCAAACGCCGTACGCATGACCAAAATGCCGCCGCCATCTGCAGGCAATCCCAACACCTCCCGATGGGCCAGGGACTCCAACGGCTGAAACACCGCTCCCAAATCCGGAAACCCGGTGTGAGTCCCCGAAGCCACATCCTTCAAGAAGTGGGAAATCACCGGACTCGCAATCATGAAACCAATGCCCTCCCCCTCTTCCAGGGTCTGGAACGCAATGCCCACAAGCTTATCCCCCGCCAACACGGGCCCGCCGCTGTTGCCAGAGTTGATCGCCGCATCCACCTGAATCGCAAGCAAGTTCCGTTGACTCTGGGCGTAGTTCACCAAATCGATGCGGGACACAATTCCCTGGGTCATGGAGAGCCGTTCGCCACCAATTGGGTACCCCAACACGGACACCGGATCCCCCAGGCGAGGAAGCCGTGCAATCTCGAGCGGCGCCACCCCGTTAAAGAAGGACGAATCCTTGACGCTCAACAGGGCCAGGTCCGAATCGTGACCCAGGGCCTCCACCTCCGCCTCAATCTTTCGGGATTGGCCGTACCGGCGCACCTGCACAAACACGTGGTGCTCCACACAGTGGGCATTGGTCAGTACGCGGGGGCCCCGCGGGGTATCCACGATCACGCCCGAACCGGACATGTGCACGGGCCCATGGGTCTGCCAGGGCTGCTCGTAGTCCGGAGCATCTGAAACGGTGAATACTTTCACCACGGACTGGAGCCTGTCGGGCGCCAGCATCCCTTCTGCAAACACAGGGGTCATAAGGGGCCGCAACCTAGCACGGCTTGTGCGCAACGGCTTTGCATTCCACACCCGTTCGCCCTACAAGCTTGGCCCAAAGGCCCGGCCCCACATGAAAACACTAGAAATCAAAGGCGAGGGAGAGCCCAAAACCCCATCCGTGGCCCCCCAGAAGGCCACGTCCGCGTACAGTGGCCCCGCACTTCGGATCCGGGGCCTCCACAAGAAATACGGCAACCTCCACGCGGTCGACAACGTGGATCTGGAGGTTCCCGAAGGCGAAATCTTTGCGCTACTGGGTCCCAACGGCGCTGGAAAATCCACCCTCATCCACTGCATTACGGGCCTTGCCGTCCCCACCTCGGGCAGCATTGAGGTCTTCGGCCACGACGTGGGTACCCACTTCCAGACCACCCGCCGACTGGTGGGCCTGGTTCCCCAGGAAATCACCTACGATCCCTTTTTCACTCCCCAGGAAAGTTTGCTCATTCAAATGGGTTTCATGGGTCTCAAACCCGATCCCAAATGGGCGAATCAGCTTCTAGAAACCTTCGCGCTTTGGCAGCACAGGCGAGCCTACACCCGCGCCCTATCTGGGGGCATGAAACGCCGCCTGCTCATCGCCAAGGCCCTGGCCCATCGCCCCAAGCTCCTATTCCTGGACGAACCCACCGCAGGGGTGGACGTGGAGCTCCGCCAGGAAGTCTGGCGCGAGGTCAAAAAGCTCCGTGACCGGGGCACCACCATCATTCTCACCACCCACTACCTGCAGGAAGCCGAAGAACTCGCCGACCGGGTGGGCATGATCCGATCCGGAAAAATCGTGCTGGTGGAAGACAAGAAGACCCTCCTGGACAATTACCAAAAGAGGTTCCTCGTGGTCGCCCTCAAGGATCGCAAGCAAAGCGATCTGCTCCCCAAGGATGCATGGGCCCGGGACGACGGCCGGTGGATGATCCCCTGGGAATCCGAAGCCCACCTGGAACAGCTACTCGCCGAGCTGCGAGGCAAAATCGCCCACCTGGAGTTTTCACAAACCACCCTGGAGGACATCTTCGTCAACGTCATGCACCAGCGCAACCCCGGCGGTTCCAACAACCGAGGTTCCAACAACCACGGCCAATAAGCCCGTACACCATGCCAACTACTTCCAATCCATCGAATACCACTTCCCAACCGGAGCAGGCCGAAGTTACCGCCCTACCCATGGCCCACGTGGGGCGATTCAACTTCATCGGCTTCCAAACCCTGCTGCTCAAGGAAATCCGCCGTTTCACCAAGGTGTGGATGCAAACCGTGCTCAGCCCACTCATGAGCACCGCCCTCTACTTTCTTATTTTTGGCGTGGCCCTGGGCAGCCGCCTGAGGGAAGTGGATGGCGTGCCCTACATTCAGTACGTGGTGCCGGGCCTGGTCATGATGTCCATGATCAACGCGTCCTTCCTCAATACCTCCTCCAGCCTCTTCCAATCCAAAATCAACGGCACCATCAACGACATTCTCATCGCGCCGCTGGGTTGGATGGAAATCCTGTCGGCCTACATCGCAGCTGCCGCCGTTCGCGCCTTTGTGGTGGGTGGCCTTGTGTGGAGCACCGCCGCCTTTTTCATTGGCCCGCAAATCCACAACCTGGGCCTCACCCTGTTCTTTGCACTCACCGTGGTGGTGGCCTTTGCCCTGCTTGGACTTGTGGTGGCACTGCACGCCCAAAAGTTTGATCACCTGGCAGTCATTCCAAGCTTCGTACTCACACCACTCACGTTCCTGGGTGGAGTCTTCTACTCCGTGGACATGCTGCCCGAACCCTGGTCGAACGTGGCCACCTACAACCCCATCCTGCACATGGTCAGCGGCCTCAGGCACGGCATGCTCGGCACGGGCGACGTCAACCCCGCCACCGCCGCCGTCGTCGTCCTATGCGTACTCGCCCCCGCAGCCGCCCTCACCGCCCGAACCTTCGCCCGCGGCACCAAGCTGCGCAGCTAGACCGCATTCCTACTTGGATGAGCGTCGTTCGATCTTCAAATCGACATTCCAACGGTCTTTGGCCTGATTAAGGAGATTAATCTCCTCCGCACTATCCATCCCAGGATCACTAAAAAATCTTCCCACCTGCGGCCCCGCCACGAGCGACTCCAGCGACGCACAATCGAAAAAGGCATGATAGTCATCCACCACCACACCACTCACGTCCACAGTAGTAAGTCCATCCGCACAGGGCCCGTCGATCAGGATTTCATCCCCACTTGAGGAACGGCCGAACGACAATTCGCGAAGAGCGGATGGAGCATCCAAAGAAAAACTCCCCTCAATAGGACGACCGTTCAAATCCAACCTCGTCACGTCCTGCAACCTCTTGAACGACTTCATTGAGAACAAAACATTCCCCGAAACAGATTGCTCCGACGTTGAGAATTCAAGAGAAGTCACACGACGGTCTACCCGCCCGGAACGTCCCAAAAACAAATCGATCCCACCCAAACCGGAAACCTCACCAGGAACCACAAGTTTCCATTCGTTCGCACTTGAACCCCCCAGATCGATCGCCTCCATACTCGCATGGGCAAGCGCGTGGTTCGCCACAAAACGACCGCCATCACAATGCCACAAACCGTTAAGAACTCCCTGGTGGGAGATCGCATAGGCAGCCACCGATGCAGAAAGAACATGAATACGCTTGTCGCTGCTGAGACGATGACCATC
Organism: Polyangia bacterium; assembly: GCA_030427835.1. GTDB lineage: Bacteria > Myxococcota_A > Polyangia > Polyangiales > JAUICN01 > JAUICN01. Next base: position 20,761 of record JAUICN010000014.1, read on the forward strand.
AAGAGTCGCCGGCAGCGTGACAACAAAGCTCGCCACAATAGTTCGACGCACAAACTCGCCGTCATTTCCCATGTTCATGGTCACACCAATAGAGACCGCAGGAGGTGCCAACAAGTCCGCTACGATACCCTCTTTCGAATGGGTAACAGACACTTTTCCAACAACAGCGTCTCCACCAAATAGGCTCGACGGATCCAACAACTGACTCACCCGTTCGCCAAGCGATGACTCCAGCTTCCAATCATGAAACGACCAGAGCCCATCCTTCAACACAGGCAAATAGCCTCGGTTGAGCTCTTGAGCGAGCTTACCTGGAAGGTCTTGTCCACAGGCAAGCACACTATTGTCTGCCACGGACTTGGCAAACTCAGGCTCCGCTTCCATGCCCACGCAACCCTGAGTGAGGCCGATAAAAGCCAGAAATAGAACCGGAAAACTATACAATCTAGTCACGATCACCACCCCAGTCCTATTGCTTGGGCTTCCACACCATGAAGTCATCATGACTATTCAGCCGCCCGTCTAAGCTGTAGTCCTTGTATCCTTTGCCGATCATTTGATCGCCGTCAGTCAGCGGGATAACCGCAATCTGTTGATTGAGCGGACCGTTGACAAATGCATAGTAGTGAAACCCCGTGAGATAAGGGAACGTGTTCAAACCAATGTCGTTCAGCACCTCTACGTTGACCCCTATCACTCCTACGGAGTAGGAGGTGACCAGCCCCCTGCCACCCTTGCGAGGCGCCACAAACCAACCAATGCGCCTTTCACTCGTGGTCACCTCATGGCGAGAATGATGCGTTAACACGTCTTGTGCATCTATTGAGAACCAATTCAGGTCAGCGACGGGTCTTTGCGGATACAATTCCCGCCAGTTGCGATACCACGAATACGTCTCCCATTCTCTGACGATGGATTCTTTAGAGAGTAGCTGAGGATTGGCGCCCACCAACTCCGATACGGACCCATCGAACGCTTCAATGCCAGAAAGCAGATCCGCTAGAATCGGTGATTCAAAATCAGACGCCATATCCTCTTCAAAAGAGTAGCCGTTGTCGCCCATTGCAATAGCAACCTTGGACATCAGTTCACGACCCACCTCCATCACCTCAGCCTTCGAAAAGCGGACACAGCGTCTTACTACGCGAGCTGGAAACACACGAGCCTTGTCCTCAGCTTCCAACTCCGCATCCGTCATCGACTCATAGTGCTCCTTTGCTTCGTCCCCATAGTCCCAAATGCCAGACTCCTTCTCCAGATCCACAAAACTCTGCGGGTCGAAATCACATCGGTAGTACCAATGTTCACGCCACTCTGTGTTCGGGTCCGCGTTCCCATTGATATATCGGTAGCCTACGCCCTTTCCATCGAACCCCAACACGTGCTGCTGATCAGGGTTCCGGGACGTACACTCAGGATCCGTCTCGCCGTTCTCGTCAGTGGGGCAACCCTCAACCGACCTGCCAAAGGTCAGCCAAAGCTGAGGGTGAACCTTCTTAGGAATTTTGGATTGATCCGTGTACCCAAACAGAAAGTTATAGCGAGATACCGGGCGCCCGCATTCACTTGGATACTGTTTGCAAATAAAGGCCCTTGCCGGCTCAACTCCCGTCGGATCAGACAACTCACTACTGGTCTTCACCAGTGCGTCCGCTGAACAGGCCCCTAGAACCAATACCACTGTCGTTAAGAATCGCATTTTCACTCCTAGTATCCTTCCGCAACAACACGTCCATAGGGGGTCACGTACACGGAACGAAAATGCAATTGTTTGTCTGTTGGTACGGGACCCGCCTCCGACATTTGCGTGACCACAGGGCGACACGAGACAAGGTACGCATGCGGCACCCCTACTCCAATTTCATTATCGTCATCGTCTCCATCGCGTCGTAGCGTCAGCGACCAACCGATCGGCGAACACTCCCCATGGCCATCCGACAACTTGTCCAAAAAAATTCCAAAGCGATGGTCAACCGCCGGATAAACACCATTTTTCTCCAACACTTCCAAGATAGGCTTCGACTCGACATCATTGGACAACAACATTTGGGCTTCCACAAACTCACTCGACTGAGTCAACCCTCGTCGATAGAAACGCTCGTACGCAAGGTATCTCGTATTAACTTCCTTGCCGTCGAGCAGAGCTTGCACACGAGATCTCGCGTCAGCCGCCCACACGTGCGCGTGCAAAGACATCCACAACACCAACTTCGGCAATGGCATGTACAAGGCACGGTGCGTAAACCGAAGGAAATCCTCGGGGCGGTTCTTCACGTTGGCATAGTCAGGTGAACCCACCCGAGTTGTTTCAAAATGTTCGCTAACGCGACGCCATTCATGGCTAACCGGGCCAGCAAACTCCAAATCTTCACGCACCCTCCCAGTCACACTACGTAGATACCCGTAGGCAGTAGCAAATATGGACAACCGGTTGCTGAGTCTTTCATTTCCGTCAACGTCCGAAATCGCCTTCAACTGTTGATCGAACGAAAGTGCCGGTAACGGAGGCAACGACGTCTGAATGCCGTCCGTGGGATCTGCCTTTGTCGTACTGGACGCAAACAACTCCCCTACGATCCCCGTGGGGAGAGCGGCGTTCAACAAACCCTTGTCGCTGAACCACACACCACGGGCCATTTGCAATGCAGGATCCACGCTCACACCAACGTACGCGATCTCTCCAAGCATGCCGTCGGTCTCGTATGGCTGAAATATCGGATTAAAGCGAAAGCTGTTCCCGTTGGAGTACATGAGGAGCTCATCAAGAAGAAACAGGTCGGTGTCTGCGCCGTAGGTAGAGTCTTTTCCGCCTGGAAGAGTCAGATCAACATGGGTACTCTGAACCGTGCCCAGTTGGTCATCGTAGACCGCGCTCCGGGAAAGAATGAAAGGTCCGCCCTCGTATCTCATATGAGAAACCTCCGCGTACCAGGAAACCATTCGAGAGGTAAAAATAGCTCTCGCGTCGTACATCGGAGAGTGAACCACATCCCCACGCAACATTTGAACGGAGGCCGGCGCATTGATCAGTGATTGCCTGTGAACGTACCGGAGAAATTCTGCAAAGTTGGGTTCCACACGCTCCACCCGCGTCACCTTCACTTCGCCCGTGGTTTTCTGAGCACCGGGAGCAAACCCACAACCGGCCATGCCCGTCAAAAGCACGGCTGCAAGCGCTGTCGATACATTTGAAATGCACCTACGCGGAACAGATCCTCGAGATACGATATTCATGGCGCCATTCCGGAGAAGCACATCCCGTGCCATGACAAAATCGCCTAGAATTCACAAAACACTCATTAAAATTGGGGTCATTTGTCCACATTTTTTACACTGTATTGATCGCAACGGAAATGGGACTCAGGTTTGAAAAAGACAACCTTTCACCGAAATGATCAGAGAGCACACCGGAGTGATGAAGCATCCTAGGGTCCGGACACCCCAGATCTATCAACCCCGATTCAAATCATGCCCAGCAATCGAGAAAAATATGAATGGCATAGGTATTGCATCGATGAAGTTTGTTATGACACTAACCTCCCACACTTCTTCCGGATGCAGATCAACCCACGCTCCAGGGCCGTCCACAAAGGCCCTGTTCCTCTGTGCGGCAACCACAGTAGCCATGTGGAACTGCCAGGCACCTGGAGAAGACAGTACCGCAAAGGGTCTCGAAGAACGCCGGGTGTGCACAAACGTGGCGGAGGAAACCCTGCTTACGATCGAACCCAGTTTTGACTTCAGCGCAAAGGCTTGGGACAGTTATTTTGGCGCCGACCTCGCAGAACAGGCATCCCTAGTTCGGTCACTTAATAAGACCCTTCGTGACAACAGCGATCTCTATGCCTACCTAAAAGCCTACGGCGACAACGTCGGCGAGAACTACCAGTTCGATTCTTCTGATCCAAACAACCTAGACATCACCATCACGAAACAGGGCGGGGAAAACGAAAGCACGATGCACGTGGTGTTTCACAACGGGGAGGACGCGCTACTTCTTACGGTTCATGGCGAAGGGCTAGACAACTATTTGATGAAGAACAACTCCACCAGTTGGGCCATCATTGAACTGGAAAAGTCCCTTGTCGACACCCGTATCAATGATAACCGCAAGTGGGATTTCTCCACGTGCAGCCCAAGCTTTGGTCGCGTCACCAATGGTGTTGCCGACATCACTCACAGACGCATGGTGAGGGACTACGAGGGACTCTGGCTCTTCGAAGACGCGCTGGACTACGGGACGGCAACGGAATACGCATTTCTCAACGAGGTTGCCCAGGGGCGAACCATCTACCCCGCAAAGCCAGCGTTCGAACCCGTACTCTACGATTCGCCCGACACCCAAGTGGGAAAACTTGGGCACCTAGATGCCTACTGGTTTCTCAAGGGCCTGGAAATCAGCGCCCCTGAATACCACTACAATGACGTAGAGTACTTCACTAAGCCAAACCCCAACATCAAGCACCTTCACATCGACAATTTGAATGCTGGCCTACACGCAACATCCTGGGCCCTACGACACCATCCCAATCTGCAAGAGTTGCAAATCAATGGCTTTGGCGGGCGCCTCACACCCGTGGCTGAACAAACCGGTGACAGGTACGAACCCACAAACTACGACAATGCATTCGAAGCCCTAGGCGCGCTCACGGATCTTCACACACTTCGACTCACTTCGGGCCACGTGACCGACGCACAAGTCTCGTTACTTCTAGACACACTCTACAAAACCCAGAAGACAGCCCACGCCAACGAGACCGTAATATCTAAGATCACCCTGCCTACCTCAGTCTCAGAACTAGCATTCGCCGAACTCCAAGAAAAGTATCCAAATATTAGTTTCCTCAGGCGATAACCCGCAGCCGCCCTCACCGCCCGAGCCTTCGCCCGCGGCACCAAGCTGCGCAGCTAATTTCGCGGGCCGCTAGCATCGTTCACCCAAGGGAGATACAACCAGCCCAACCGTGCAATCAGAACTCCAAAGCGCCCCAGATCATTCGGAGAACGGTGAAGGCGAAGCACCGCGCTGGCACCGCAAAACCGCCACGGCCCTTTGGCTAGCCAACACGCCCGTGGCGCTGGGCCTGGCGGGAACCGGTTGGTGGCTCATGCGCAACGACGACCGTGGCCGCGTCGCCACCCCGCACATCGGGGATGCCTACGGCCTATTGCTCGTAGTCCTACCCGCGTTGCTCTTCATCGTAGGCGGGCTGTGGATCCTCTTTCGCCGCAAGCACAGGTGGATCTTCCTTGTACCCGTGACCACCCTCGCCATCAACGCCATTGCCCTTTGGCTGTTTTGGAAAGCCATCCCCGTGCTGCGCTACTTGCTGCTGCCCAAGTAAGACCGCGGCCCAACGACCTGAACCACCGCCCATCCACTACGCCGTGAACATGGATCTCGCTGCAGAAAAAATATTCTGCCGCGCAGATAATTTAATTTTCCACAGAGTTCCTCTGTACAGCACTCCCCCCACCGCAAGTCTGGATCCGGGACCCAAATAGGGGCATCCTTGCTTCCACCATGTCCCTACGTCAGCCACTGCAACCCCAGACCACACCACCCCTACCCAATGCCGGGAACAGCGGGATCCATATGCTTCCGCGAGAACATTCCCATGGGCAACCCCACGCTTCGTTTACGGGTGCTCCTCCGGAACCAGCACTTCCGCCCACCCAGGAGGTCCTCCGCCTTGCTGCCCGGGAGACCCTTTCCGCCCTTGCCCCCGAGCTCTATTGATTCTCAGCGCCATTCGTACAGACTTAGGGTTCAACTCCAAACCCCAACGAGACCATGCCCGCCCCATCACCATCCGCACGCCCCATCTCTCGACTTAAACCCACCAAACCTGTCAGCCTGCCCGAGGGCATGGAAAACCGGGAGGGTCACGAGCTTCTGGGCTCCCAGATCATTTGGGAATCCCTGGTCCGTGAGGGCGTGGACACCCTGTTCGGCTACCCCGGCGGGGCCATCATGCCCTCCTACGACACCCTGATTCAGTACCCGATTCATCACGTGCTGGTACGCCACGAGCAGGGCGCCTCCCACATGGCGGACGGTTACGCCCGGGCCTCCGGGCGTGTGGGTGTGTGCGTGGCCACCTCCGGCCCCGGCGCCACCAACCTGGTCACCGGCATTGCGACCGCCATGATGGATTCCGTACCCATGGTGTGCGTCACAGGCCAGGTGCCCTCCACCGCCATTGGCACCGACGCCTTTCAGGAAACCGACATCACCGGTGTCACGCTCCCCATCACCAAGCACACCTACCTCGTCACCCGGCCCGAGGACATTGCACCCGCAATCCATGAGGCCTTCTACGTGGCCCAATCCGGCCGCCCAGGCCCCGTGCTTGTGGACATCACCAAGGATGCCCAACAGCAGGCCTGTACCTTCACCTGGGACCCAAGCCCCGTGGTCATGCCAGGCTACCGGCCCAACCACACCCCCAAACCCGGGGACCTGCGGCAAGCCCTGGACATGATAGCCCAGGCCAAACGCCCCATCATCTTCTGCGGCCAGGGCGTCGTACGCGCAGAAGCCACCCAAGCACTCACCGAACTCGTGGAAAAAACCAACATTCCGGTGGCCTGCACCCTGCTTGGCCTTGGCGGCTTTCCCGCCACCCATGACAGGAACCTGGGCATGATGGGCATGCACGGGGAATCCTGGGTGAACACCGCCATTCAGGAAGCCGACCTCATCCTTGCCCTGGGCATGCGCTTTGACGACCGCGTCACCGGCAACCTCAAAAACTACGCCTTGAACGCCAAGAAAATCCACGTGGAATTGGACCCGGCCGAAATCAACAAAAACGTCGCCGTGGACTGCCCGCTGATCGGCGACGTGCGCGACGTGGTGCAGCAGTGGCTCCCCCGCGTGAAAGCCCAACCCATGGGCGATTGGCTCAAGCGCATCGATGCGCTCAAGGGCGACTCCGCCGTGCGGGACATCCAACAACTCCCCGACACGGGCAAACTCTACGCCGCCCATGTCATTCACGACCTCTACCGGTACACCGAAGGCAACGCGCTCGTCGTCACCGACGTGGGCCAACACCAAATGTGGGAAGCCCAGTACTACAAGCACGACCACCCGCGAAAGCTCATCACCTCAGGCGGCCTGGGAACCATGGGCTTTGCGTTGCCCGCAGCCATGGGAGCCAAGTTCGCCAAACCCGATGAAAACGTTTGGATTGTGGTAGGTGACGGGGGCTTTCAAATGACCGCCTGTGAGCTCACCACCTGCGCCCAGGAGAACCTCAAGGTCAACATTGCCATCATCAACAACGGCTTTCTCGGCATGGTGCGCCAGTGGCAGGAGTTCTTCTACGGCGGCCGCTACGTGGCCACCCCCATGAAGAGCCCCGACTTCGTCAAACTGGCCGAGGCCCACGGCCTCAAAGGCATGCGCGTCACCGAACGTGCCGAAGTCAAAACAACCGTGGAAGCAGCCCACGCCGAACCCGGCACCGTCGTCGTGGACTTCCGCGTCATCCAGGAAGACAGCGTCTTTCCCATGGTCCCCTCCGGCGCCGACCTGGGCGACATGATCCGCCGCCCCGAACAAACCACTCATACCGGCGGCAAACACAACCCCATCTTCGAAACCGGCCAGGACAAGTAACCTCCGCGCCCCAAACTATTCTTTCGAAGCGACCTCTTCCCGAAAGTCGTCCAAGACAAGGTCACGAGAGACGCCCATCCAGCCGCACATGGAAGAAAAATCGCGTGGAGGCAGGGGTGCGTCCAGAAGAAAAATCGATGACGTTCCGAGCAACAAATGACGAATTGGGAAACTCTTTCAACAGGGGGAAGCGGCGCGAAGCGCTTCGCTTCCGTTAGAACAGCCTGAGGCCGAGTCGGCAGCGAGGCTCTTTTTCTGGCGGGCGTACCCCTGCCTCCACGCGATTCCTTCAGCTTTCGGGAAAGCCACTCAAACGCACTGCAAGACCCGAACCCCAACAATCTCAAACGTGGCGGTGCCGGAGGGCTTTTCGATGGTGACATCGTCCCCCTCCTCTTTTCCAAGCAGGGCCTTGCCCACGGGCGAGTGCATGCTGATCCAACCCCGATCCGCGTCAAACTCGTCTGGCCCCACCACACGGTAGGTGTGCACAATTCCCTGTTCGTCTTCCAGGTCCACCCAGCAACCAAAGTACACCTTGCCGTCATTGGGCGGCGGGCCATCTGCCACCCTTAGCACCTTCATGCGATTGCCCAGGAACTGCAACCGCCTGTCCACCTCAGCAAGCTTCTTCTTGCCGTAGATGTACTCGGCGTTCTCGGATCGATCCCCCTCGGCCGCCGCCACCGCCACCGCCCGCGCAAGCTTCGGCCGCTCCACATTCCAGAGCCGCTCCGCTTCCTCCTCAAGTGCGCGGTACCCTTCCCGGGTAATGTACCCAGGCCGCTTCGACTCATCCGGACGTGTACGCATGCGGCCCATCGCATGCAGCCATACCCTACCGCTGCACGTGGGTCACATGGAACTCCGTGTCCCGTTCGAGCACAATCCAGCTCCCGTCAAAATCCACAAACGTAGGGCGGCTCACGTCCAGCCGTACAGGAGGTCGAGGTGCCCCGTCTAGGGAGGAAGGTGCCAGCTTCCAGACATCACCATGGTCACCCACCCAGCCCACACGCAAACCAAGGGATGGGGCCCCCGGCACCGAAGAAGGGTACGCAACGTTGTCGCATTCATCCCACTCTACGCCACTGCGTTCACCACAACCCATAATCGATCCATAAAAGGCACCCGTTCGATCCATGGACTGTTCATCTCCCCCCACAGACCAAAACTCCACCTGCGACATGGCGCCCGGCAATCGCCAAAACGAAGGAAAATCCAAGCGATCGGTACGCACATACACGGCCCCCCAACTTCCCCAGGGGCCAAACACCCGCGCAATCCAGACACGCGCAGCTGCCCGGTCCCCATAGGTCAGTACACTCTGCGGTTTCAGCGGGTGCCGCCGTAATTTCCATTGCTCCACCGCCACCCCCTGCAGTACCGAAACCAGGGTAAATCCAGGCACATCAACGGTGTAGATCAACTCCACCCGGATCCAATCAAGGCCACAACGCTCCCGCCACGATTGGGATATTTCATCCGCAAATACCAACTCCTGAGCATCGTCAGAACTTCGGTGGTAGTTCAGAAGAAACGAAGCGCGGGTCTCACCCTGTGATTGCAGGGCAACACCACAGGATCCCGACCCGTGGATCGACCATTGATCGCGCGCGAACACAACGAATGCCTTTGCATCCCGCTCCCGTACGGTAAGTCGGCCACCCGTCACAACCTCCGGGGGTACATGCAGCAAAAAGGGCGACAGGGTCACCGCCACCGCTGCCTGCTGGGGCGGAGGATCCACACCCACCACGCCCAACCTATCCGCGGGGTGTACCCTCACCTCCGGCCGAAGGCGCACCTCCGTAGGCCACGACTCCACCACCCCTCCCGCACGGGTCACCCGAAATGTGGCCACCACAGGCACCGTGTGACTCAACAGTGGATCCACAAGAGACTTCACAGACGGGTCGTCATCCGCAACACCCACCTCCCCGGTCGCCACCGCCGAACACCCAGATAAGGTGCACATCAAACCCCACAAAAGAACAAACAGGGCGAAAGTGCAAGCACGGGCAAAAGGCAACTTCATGGAAAACCTCAACCCTTCCTACGGTCGAAAGGGCAAAAAGATTCCTGAAGACCCCACACGCACAACAAAGCTAGCGCTGGCACGCCCCTTGCTTCTGCTGCTCACACCCCCCCATGCCATTCCCACATCGCTCCGCTGTTCTTCCCCTACTCCTGCTCATCCCATGCTTGCATTGGGTCGGGTGCTTCCATGTGCCCCCCGCCGCCGAAATCAAACGTAGCTCCTACGTCCGCTACGATCTCCGCCGCGAGGCATGGATACTGTACAAACAGGAGCGCATGGACATCGCAACGCACCTGACGTGCCCCGGTGAGGGCCAGGTTCGTTCCAATACCATCGTACTCACCCCAAATAGGAAAAGTAAGCGCAGCAGTGAACTTAAGGAACAGGGGCAGGCCCTATGGATAGGCGTCCACCGCAACGTCTCAAACGGCCTCTTTGGCGTCACCCAAGAAGTCAGGCCTGCTGCCCAAACCCGCTACAACAAGGCACCCACCGAAAGCATGGCCCCACCCGATCCCTGCGGTAGCTTTGATCTCCCAGACTACGGCGCACTGCACCTGCTGAAAGAAACCTTCGATGATTGGCTCACGGAGAACGACAGAGCCTACGGCATCGGGGTCTCCACCCGGGAACATGCGGAAAACAACCTCATCATCGATCGTGTGATTCGAGATGTTCAGAGATGGCTCAACAAACCTTCCACCGGAACAAAAGGCAACCACCGACAAGACGGGGGTACAGCCACCGGCAACCAATCCACTCCCCCAAAAAACCGCTACGACATTGTCCCGCATCACCCCGTTTCCGCACTGATCCAACGTGTTTCCACCTACGGTCAAATCATATGCTCGGCGGGCCGGCTTGATCTAGATGAGGAAACAAACATCCAGCCCTACAGCGGTGTAGTCATCACCACTGCGGACTGCATCCCCAAAAAGAAGTCCGTGCTGTACGTCACCCACGGCCCCATCGGTACCCAGAAACTGCTGGAGGTAGCGTTTGTGGTCGTGCACCGGGGCCACAAACCCACACTACAGTTGGGTCCCCATACCAACCTAGCGTTTCTTTTCCTACGGGATCCGGAATCCAGTCCCCAACCCCCACCCTCTTCCAACCGTGCCCTACCCCAGGAAACCCTGCCCCAGGAAACGCTGGATTGGCCCGTATTCCCAATGGATCCCACGGCCACGTTTGCCGGAGCAGGCTACGGCATGCCCGGAGCGGGCTACCCCACTTCCTGGAACGTGGACAAGCTCGCCACAATTGAAAACGGGCAGCTCCAGGCCTTCACCCCAAGTTTTGAGCTTCAAGACAGCGACCAGGGCAGCCCCATCTACGACACCTTTGGGACCTTCCACGGCATTCTCACCACAGAAACCGGCATTACACGGTTAAAAGACGAACCTTCCTTTCAACGGCACTATGTACTGCCCCTGCGCATGCACCACCTGATGCTCAACTGCGCCATCGATCTTGCCACCCAAAATCCCCCCGCAAGCGGCCGTTTTCGAATCGATAGGAGCACCTGCCCCGCGTTGTTAGATCCGGAGGACCACAACTACGATGCCATGGGCACACGCCAATTTAGGCTCGGAGCGTGGACCGTATATCTGTCCCCCTGGCAGCCCGGTGCCTGCCGCACCGCCTACCCGGGGCCCGAGCCCCTAGAAACGAATCCAACCTCCCCAAAACCAAACCTAGGCCATATTTGGACACGCCACATCTACGCTGAACTGCCCCGCAAGGACGGAAAACCCGCCCGACAACAGCGGCTCCGCATCGACGCTCGGAACCATTGGTTCACCCCCGAAAACCAACGCAGTCGCCCCGCCGGCGAGGTAGATTGGGAGGTTTCCACAAAAACGGTCGCGGTGGCATTTCCCCCAGGCACTGAACTTGGCGCCCGGATGCCTTGTCCAGAAACCTTCGCCGCCTGCCCCAAGGACCTCCCCGACGAACCCAACTGCACCTGTCACCATGACCGAACCTACAACGCCGGCATCAAAGCACTCGAGTACATCATTCCCGGTGCAATCCAGTCACGCCCCGTCGGGCATTCCAACCTTGCATACGCCATTGAGTCTCCCCGCTAGCCCACCCCGCCATCGGTTGCCCGCTCCACCCCCTGTGGCCCACTCTGCCATCCGTAGCCCACCCTGCCCCAAACAAAACAGCTCTGCACCCATGGCACATCACCTATCCCGAAAAGGCGAGGACCTGCGCAACCAACGCCTCGATCATCTTAGAGGAAGCAAGCCCCTTGCCCACGGCACAGCTCACCTCATCAACCCGTGTCGTCTCAACAGGTGTACGGGCAAAGGGGTCAGCCTGCAGCCGTTGGCGTTCGAGCAAGGCCGTTAGGATTCCACACTGGATAAACCCTCGATACCGCGCCACCGGCTCAAACTGCGCAACCGCGGTGTAGTCCCCTGCCGTAGGCCAATCAGGAAAGTGGCCTGAACTGGCAACCTGCAAACACAGCGGTACCCACGGTGCCGCACGAAAGGCATTGCACTATCTGGTACCGGGCAAACGCGCACTTCAACTCCCCGAACAAGAATCCATCGTTTGGGCCATCAGTTCGCTCCGCTAACACACAGGCAGACCTGCATTCCGCCTCCCATTGCCCCTACGCCCTGCTACTGGGTGCCACTTCCTGCACAGCTCCGCTGCCCACGGCCGGCGTCAAGGGCGCCCCTACCCAACGGCGTCTGCTTCGCCACAAACGCTGGGCTCTCCATACCGCCGCCGTACACGTCGCCACCCACCTGACCTGCCCCAACGGGGGTGACCCCTGGGTACGCTCCAAACAGAAACTGGCCGTAACCCATCCCCCGGGCACGGATTTCGGCACCCTATTGGGCTGCCCGAACACATTCAGCAAGTGCGACAAGGAAAAACCAAATGCCCCGGACTGCACCTGCCATCACCCAGACACACTAGGCGCCGCAACAAAGGCGCTCCACTACCTGATTCCAGCAGAATGCTTGAAAGACACACCCAACCGTACCGTGGTCCTAGACGCGATCTCACACGTGCCCTGAGCCCCAAGGGGGAGGCAAGCTTGACCAGGACCGCAGACAACCCTATTCTTTCACCATGTTCTCGGCACAACCCCCTGCTGCGATGTCCGTAGCCCGCCCTATGGCGGTCCGCCCTGTGGAGGTCCGTCCTGTGGCGGTGCGTCCTGTGGCGGTGCGTCCTGTAATTGTGCTCGAGCTTATGATCCTCCGTACCTAGGGGCTCGCCGTTACATGTCTTTTTGACTTCGAGCCCCGCACCCAGGTCGCGGGGCTTTTTTTTGGCCCAAACCCGACCCCAAGACCCCAAGACCCCGCCAACGCAACTCCATTTACAAATCCCACAAAGCAGCTAAACCCATGCCCCCGAAAACCCGCGACCCTAGCGGGGCCCAAAACATGACCCAAAGCACTGAAAATAAAGAAGAAACATCCAGTTCCGGGGATTCCGCCCCCACCCCCTCTTCCGCGCCCCCCTCCGTACCACCCACAGGGCCCGCCCCCGCACCCACCCGCAGCCACACCTTTGTGGTCCACGTCGAGGACATTCCCGGGGTGCTCAACCGGGTCTCGTCCCTCTTTCGGCGCCGCAACTACAACATCGATTCCCTCACCGTCAGCCGCACCCACCAGGAGGGTGTTTCTCGCATGACCGTGGTGGTCCAGGCCGACGACGACAAGGCCAAGCGCATCGAAGCCAACCTTTACAAGCTCGTCAACGTGCTGCGTGTGGACAACATCAGCGACGAACCTGCTGTGGTCCGGGATCTTGCCCTGATCAAAGTGCGCGCCACACCGGAACAGCGCAGCCAAATCCTCACCGTGTGCGAAGTATTCCGCGCCCGGGTCCTGGACGTGAGCCCCCGCTCGGTGGTGGTGGAAATGAGCGGCACCCGCGAAAAAATCAACGGCCTACTCGACGTACTCGAGCCCTTTGGCCTGGTGGAGCTCGTACAAAGCGGCGTCATCGGCATGGCCCGCGGGGCCGACCACACCGGCGCCTCCCTACCCCCCACACGCAAATCCATTCACGTCGCCTAACGACGTCGCCTAGTGAACACAGCAAGATTCCCAAAAACAGGAAAACCAAGGAAAAAGAAGGAAACACAATGAGTCTGCAAATCCGTTACGACAAGGACGCCAACCTCGACCTCATCCAATCCAAGAAGGTCGCCATCGTTGGGTACGGTTCCCAGGGCCACGCCCATGCACTGAACCTCAAGGAATCCGGCGTGGACGTGCGCGTGGGTCTTCACGAGGGCTCCAAAAGTGCCCCCAAGGCCCGGCAAGCCGGCCTACCCGTCATGAGTGTTGCCGACGCTGCCAAGGAAGCGGACGTGATCATGATCCTGGCGCCGGACACCTCCCAGGCTGAAATCTACGAAACCTCCATCGCCCCCAACCTCAAGGCCGGCGACACCCTGATGTTCTCCCACGGATTCAACATTCGTTACGGCACCATCACGCCCCCCAAGGACGTGGACGTTTCCATGGTGGCCCCCAAGAGCCCCGGCCACCGCGTGCGTGAAACCTACCAGGAGGGCGGCGGAGTCCCCGCACTTGTGGCCGTGCATCAGGATGCCACCGACAAGGCCGACGCCCTGGCCCTGGCCTACGCGTGCGCCATCGGTTCCGGCCGGGCAGGCGTGCTCACCACCACCTTCACCGAAGAAACCGAAACCGATCTCTTCGGCGAACAGGCCGTGCTTTGCGGCGGTGCCTCCGAGTTGGTCAAGGCCGGCTTCAAAACCCTGGTGGACGCAGGTTACCAACCCGAAATCGCGTACTTTGAGTGCCTGCACGAGCTGAAGCTCATCGTGGACCTCATGTACCGCGGCGGTCTCAACTACATGCGTTACTCCATCAGCGACACCGCTGAACAGGGCGACTACGTCTCCGGCCCCCGGGTCATCGACGACCACGTCCGCGAGTCCATGAAAAAGGTACTCACAGACATCCAGGACGGCACCTTCGCCAAAAACTGGATCGCAGAAAACAAGGCCGGTCGCCCCAACTACAAGGCCACCCAGCGGGCCGAACAGGATCAAACCCTGGAACAGGTCGGCGCACGCCTGCGCTCCATGATGACCTTCGTGGATCCTGTCACCATCAAACCTGAAGACCAATGAGATAAAGATGAGTTCCACCCCGAGTCAAGACAGCAACTACGTTCGTATTTTCGACACGACCCTTCGAGACGGGGAGCAGTCGCCCGGCGCGACCATGACCAGTCTCGAAAAGTTGGAAGTGGGGCGTGCGCTAGCAAGGCTTGGGGTGGACATCATTGAAGCCGGCTTTCCCGCGGCCTCTCCAGACGACCTGAGGGGCGTGCAACAACTGGCAGAACGGGTGGGGCAGCAACCCGCAAACGGGCGCCCCCAGTCGGAGCCCCCGGTCATCTGTGGCCTTGCCCGGGCCATGGAGCGGGACATCGACAAAACCTGGGAGGCCGTAGCCCCCGCAGCCCACCCGCGCATCCACACCTTCATTGCCACCTCACCCATTCACCGGGAGCACAAGCTGCGCATGTCGAAGCAAGAGGTGCTGGCACGCATTCGAGAAATGGTGGGCTACGCCAAATCCAAGTGTGCGGATATCGAGTTCAGCCCCGAGGACGCGGGCCGAACAGAGCTGGATTTCCTCAGCGAGGCCGTACAGGTCGCCATCGACGCGGGTGCCACCACCATCAACATTCCAGACACGGTGGGCTACACCACCCCCAACGAGTTTGGTGCACGCATCGCCCACCTCATGGCCCACGTGCCCAACGTGAACCAGGCGGTGCTCTCGGTGCACTGCCACAACGATCTTGGCCTGGCCACGGCAAACGCACTGGCCGGCATCCAGGCAGGCGCACGCCAGGCAGAAGTCACCATCAACGGCATCGGCGAACGGGCCGGCAACACCGCATTGGAAGAGCTGGTGATGGCCCTGCACACCCGCTCTCCCCTGTACGGACTAACCACCGGAATCGACACCACCCAGATCGCACGCACCAGCAAACTGGTCAGCGCCACCACCGGCATGGCGGTGCAACCCAACAAGGCCATCGTGGGCGCCAATGCCTTTGCCCACGAGTCTGGCATCCACCAGGACGCCATGCTCAAGCATGAGGAAACCTACGAAATCATGCGGCCAGAAACGGTCGGCATCACCCAAAGTTCACTCATCCTGGGCAAACACTCCGGCAGGCACGCTTTGAAAAACAGGCTGGAGGAGCTTGGCTTCGGGCTAGAGGGGGAAGACCTCAACAAAATCTTTGAGCGTTTCAAGGAGCTGGCCGATCGCAAGAAGGTCATCACCAACGCGGACCTCATGGCCATGGTCTCCACCGAAATGGATGAGACCGCAGAGGGCTACCAACTGGACGCCGTACAGGTGGCCAGCGGCTCCGCCGGCATGCCCACCGCCACCCTACGGTTGCGTGATCCTGAAGGGAACCTTCACACGGCCGCCTGCATCGGCACCGGCCTGGTGGACGCATGCTTCAAGGCCATCAAAGAGATTGTTCCCGCAAAAGCCGTGCTCATGGAATACACGGTTCAATCCGTCACCCAGGGCATTGATGCCCTGGGCGAAGTCAGCGTGCGCCTGCGCCCAGATACAGCAGACAACGGGCAGACCACCGACGCCAACGAGGGCCGACTCAATCCCCAGAAGGGCCTAGGCCAACAACGTGTCTTTCACGGGCATGGCGCCGATACCGACGTCATCGTCGCGGGTGTCCAGGCCTACCTCAACGCACTCAACCGAATGATGTTAGCAACCCCCCACACCCAAGAGAACCCATGAAAACCCTGTTTGAAAAAGTCTGGAACGATCACGTTGTAAACACCGAGGCCAACCGCCCGGCCGTGCTCTACATCGACCTGCACCTCATTCACGAAGTCACCTCGCCCCAGGCCTTCCAGGGCATACGCAACCGAGGAATGAAGGTTCGCCGTCCCGATCGGACCCTTGCCACCATGGATCACTCCACACCCACCACCCCTGGGTTGAAGATTGTGGATCCCCTGGCTGCCAAGCAGCTGGAAACCCTGGTCAACAACTGCGCCGAGTTCGGCGTGGAGCTGCACAGCCTTACCTCCGACAAGCAGGGCATCGTGCACGTCATCGGGCCAGAGCTGGGCCGCACCCAACCCGGCATGACCATCGTTTGCGGCGACAGCCACACCTCCACCCACGGCGCCTTCGGGTCCCTGGCCTTTGGAATCGGCACAAGCGAAGTGGAACACGTACTCGCCACCCAGTGCCTTTTGCAACACAAGCCAAAAACCTTCGAAGTGCGCTTTGAGGGCACGCCCGCAAAGGGGGTCACCGCCAAGGACTTCATCCTGGCTGTCATCGCACAAATCGGCACCGACGGCGGCACCGGCCACGTGCTGGAATACACCGGAAGCGCCATCCGCGCCCTCGACATGGAGAGCCGCATGACCATCTCCAACATGTCCATCGAAGCGGGCGCCCGGGCCGGCATGGTCGCCCCAGACGACACCACCTTTGAATACGTGGCCGGCCGTGAAGCGGCACCCAAGGGGGCCGAGTGGGATGCGGCCGTGGCCCGTTGGAGGCAACTCCCCACAGACGAGGGCGCCACCTACGATCAATCCATGACCATCGACGTCAACACGCTCGAACCCATGATCACCTACGGCACCAACCCAGGCATGGGTGTGGCCGTAACACAACCCGTACCCACCCCTGAGAGCATGAAGAGTGCCGCCGCCAGGGCCGATCTGGAAAAAGCCCTGAAGTACATGGGACTGGAAGCCGGAAAGCCCCTCACAGGCAAGCCCGTGGATGTGGTGTTCATCGGCTCCTGCACCAACTCCCGCATGTCCGACTTGCGGGCCGCGGCAAGCGTACTCAAGGGCCGCAAGGTGGCCAGCAGCGTTCGCACGCTCGTGGTGCCCGGTTCCAAACAGATCAAGCGCGAAGCCGAAGCAGAGGGACTGCACACCATATTCACGGACGCGGGCGCCGAATGGCGTGAGGCCGGCTGCTCCATGTGCATCGCCATGAACGGCGACCAGATCAACGCCGGGCAGTACGCGGTCAGCACCTCCAACCGAAACTTCGAAGGCCGCCAGGGCAAGGGCGGGCGCACCTTCCTGGCATCGCCGCTCACCGCAGCCGCCTGCGCCATCACGGGCAAGGTCACCGACGTGCGCACCATGCTCCCCTAACGCCACACCACGCCACTCAAACCCAAAACCATCTTCCAGAACAACACCAAAGGACATTCCATGGGCCACCAATTCACCACCCTCACCTCCCGCGTCATTCCCCTCCCCGTGGACAACGTGGACACCGACCAAATCATCCCCGCACGATTCCTTAAAGTCACCGACAAGAATGGGCTCGCCGAACACGCTTTCGCGGATTGGCGCCAGGATCCCGCATTCATCATCAACCAACCTGAAGCACAGGGCTGCACCATCCTACTTGCGGGAGACAACTTCGGCAGCGGGTCCTCCAGGGAGCACGCGCCCTGGGCACTGACAGCCTGGGGGCTGCGCGCGGTCATCTCCACCCGGTTTGCTGACATCTTCAAGAGCAACGCCCTCAAAAACGGCCTGCTCCCTGTGGAGGTCTCCCCCGAGGTGCACGCGCAGCTCATGGCTGCCCGTGAACAGAGTGCCTCGGTAGAAATTAGCCTGGATCTTGAGAGCCAAACCCTCACCGCACCGGACGGCAGCAAGATCACCTTCGACGTGGATCCCTTCGCCAAGCACTGCCTGCTCAACGGCATGGACCAACTCGACTACCTGGTGGCCCACAAGTCAGAAATCGAAGCCTTCGAGGCCCGCACCGGTAGCTAGCCATGCCCAAGATCCAAATTTACGATACGACCCTGCGGGACGGCACCCAGGGCGAGGGGGTTTCCCTCTCCTGCGACGACAAGCTGCGCATTGCCCGAAAATTGGACGAGCTAGGGGTGGATTTCATCGAAGGTGGTTGGCCCGGGTCCAACCCGAAGGACGCCGAGTTCTTCGAACGGGCAAAGCAGCAGACCTGGAAGCACGCCACCATCACGGCATTCGGTTCCACTTGCCGCACCGACGTGGCAGCCAAGGACGACACCAACGTGCAAGCATTGCTCGCCTCGGGCACCGAAGTTTGCACCATCTTCGGCAAAAGCTGGATGTTGCAGGTCACCGACGTGCTGCGCACCACCGCAGAAGAAAACCTGCGCATCATTGAGGAAACCATCCAGCACCTGGTGACTCAGGGCAGGCGCGTCATCTACGACGCCGAGCACTTCTTTGACGGCTACCGGGCCGACGCCGACTACGCGCTGCAAACCCTACGTGCCGCCATTCGTGGTGGTGCAGAAACCCTCGTTCTTTGCGACACCAACGGCGGTTCCCTGCCCTGGCAGGTGGATTCCATTATCCGCGACGTGATTCAAAAAACAAACCACCCCGTGGGCGTACACACCCACGATGACGCAGGCTGTGGGGTCGCCAACGCCCTTGCCGCCGTACGTGCCGGAGCAAGACATGTGCAGGGAACCATCAACGGCATTGGCGAACGTTGTGGAAACGCGAACCTTTGCGCCATTCTCCCCGCGCTGGAGCTCAAACAGGTCATGGATTCCGGGGATACCCTTCACAGCCTTCCCCAGGGGAGCCTCGAGCACCTGACCGCCACGGCCCGTTTTGTGACCGAGGTGGCAAACCTCACCCCCAACCGGCAGATGGCCTACGTGGGTCGCAGTGCCTTTGCCCACAAGGGCGGCGTGCACGTGGCCGCCATGCGCCGTAACGCCGACGCCTACCAACACATCGATCCACAGCTCGTGGGCAATGAAATGCGCGTGGTGGTCAGCGAACTCTCCGGTCGCGGCAACGTGTTGAGCAAAGCCGAAGAGCTTGAAATCGATGCAAGCCCAGACGTGGCCCGCCAGGTCGTGGAAGACATCAAGTCCCTGGAAGCCATGGGGTACAGCTTTGAGGCGGCCGAGGCCTCCATCGCCATGATGGTCCGACGCCGCAACCCGGACTACCAAGCCCCCTTCAGGGTGCTGGACTACAAAGTCACCGTCAGCGGAAAAGAGGACGGGTCCACCCTAGCGGAAGCGGTTGTCAAAGTGGCCGTGGGCGGTGCCCAGCTCCACACCGCAGCAGAAGGAGATGGCCCCGTGGAAGCCCTGGACCGGGCCCTGCGCAAGGCCATTCGCCCCGAGTTCCCCCACGTGCGCGAAATCCATCTTACCGACTACAAGGTGCGTATCCTGAACAGCGCCGCAGGAACGGGCGCCGTCACACGTGTACTCATCGACAGCGCCAGTGGTCCACACTCGGCCTCTTCCCCACACAAGTGGAGCACCGTCGGAGCCTCCGACAACATCATCACCGCATCCTGCACGGCCCTCATCGATAGCCTAGAATACGGCCTGTTCATCACCGCAGAATCGAATGGCAATCGCATCGAAGGAACAGGGCAAGCCGTGCACGAAATGAACTCAGCATTCCCCGAACATTCGCCCAAAACTCAATAAACACCCCCACACCCAACAAGACACAGAGTACCAAGACCATGAACGCCAAGATTGTATTGCTCCCCGGAGACGGGATTGGACCCGAAATCGTCACCCAAGCACGCCGCGTGCTTGAAGCCATCGCAAAGAAGCACGGTCACACCTTTGAGTTCAGCGAACAGCACATCGGTGGAATCGCCATCGACGAAACGGGCAATCCCTTGCCCGATGCCACTCTACAGGCTTGCAAGAACGCAGATGCCGTATTGCTAGGCGCCGTGGGAGGCCCCAAGTGGGATGATCCCAATGCAAAAGTCCGGCCCGAGCAGGGCCTGCTTGCCATTCGTAAGGCACTGGGCCTCTTTGCCAACATTCGCCCGCTCACCATTCACCCGGATCTGGCCGATGCCTCTCCCCTAAAAATGGAACGGCTTACGGGCGTAGATTTGATCGTGGTGCGCGAACTCACGGGCGGCATCTACTTTGGCCAACCCCGCACGCGCGACACAAAGGACGGCCACGAACGGGCCATCGACACCATGGAATACAGCCGTCCCGAGGTGGACCGCATTGTACGATTGGCCTGCAAAATCGCCATGGGCCGCAGCAAAAAGGTCACCAGCGTAGACAAGGCCAACGTGCTGGAGTCCTCACGGCTCTGGCGCACTGTGGCCAACGAAGTGGCCGTGGATTTCCCCGAGGTCACCATGGAGCACCAGCTGGTGGATTCCTGCGCCATGCGGCTTATCAGCCACGCCGCCACCTTCGACGTGATTGTCACCGGCAACATGTTCGGGGATATTCTCACCGACGAGGCCTCCGTACTCAGCGGATCCCTTGGGCTTCTCCCAAGTGCCTCCCTTAGCGAAGGAACCCTGGGCCTGTACGAGCCCATCCATGGATCCGCTCCCGACATTGCCGGAAAGGGCATTGCCAACCCCTTGGGTACCATCCTAAGTGCCGCCATGTTGCTACGCCATTCGCTGAATCTAGAGAACGAAGCCAAGGCCATCGAGGCCGCAGTATTCTCCGCGGTGGCCGAAGGGTCCCGAACCGGGGACCTGGG
The DNA here is from genome assembly GCA_030427835.1 of Polyangia bacterium. Lineage (GTDB taxonomy): Bacteria > Myxococcota_A > Polyangia > Polyangiales > JAUICN01 > JAUICN01. The sequence continues at coordinate 41,998 of JAUICN010000014.1, forward strand.
AGGCACATTAGGCACCCAGGAAATGGCCGACGCAGTGCTGAACAAACTAAGCTAGCGCCCAACCATGCGTACCAGCGAATACTTCAACATTTGTCGTGACGAAAACGGCGAACGCTACATGACCGTCAAGCTTCGGGGCATCGCCCTGTTGCGCCTTGTGCTCACCAACAAGGGCACCGCTTTCCCACTGGATGAACGGCGAGCGCTCGGGCTCGACGGCCTGCTCCCGCCGCTTGTCAAAACCATCGAGCAGCAACGGGAACGTTGCTACCGCATGTACCAACAGCAACCCACGGACCTGGCAAAGTACAGTTACCTAAGGGCCCTGCAGGAGCGCAACGAGACCCTTTTCTACGCCCTACTCGAGCACCACATCGAGGAAATGCTACCCATCGTCTACACACCCACCGTGGGCGAAGCCGTGCAGAAGTTCAGCTCCATCTACCAGAACCCCCGCGGCATCTCCCTGTCCCCACGCAACATCGATCGAGTCACAGAAGTCCTACACAACTACCCCATGGAGGATGTGCGCATGATTGTGGTCACGGATTCCTCAGCCATCCTAGGCATCGGTGATCAGGGCTACGGTGGCTTGGCCATTCCCATTGGCAAGCTTGCCCTCTACACCGTGGCCGGTGGGGTCAGCCCCTTCAATACCATGCCCGTTTCCCTGGACGTGGGCACCGACAGGGATGATCTAAGGGACGACAACGTCTACCTTGGCGTGCGCGACCCACGGCTCACGGGCGAGGCCTACTTCGATTTTGTGGACGCCTTTGTGGGGGCAGTTCAGGAACGCTGGCCCGAGGCCGTCATCCAATGGGAAGACCTGGCCAAGGAAACCGCATTCACCGTGCTCGATCGCTATCGTGAAACACTCCCTTCCTTCAACGACGACATCCAGGGCACCGGCGCCGTGGCGCTCGCTGGCCTCATTAGCGCGTGCAAGGCCAAGGGGGCGCGCTTGCGAGATCAACGCATCGTCATCCACGGGGCAGGTGCAGGGGGCGCGGGCGTAGCCCTTGCCATTCGCAACGGACTCATGCGCGACGGCCTCAGCGCAGAGGACGCAGCTCACCGTGTGATGGTGCTCGATTCCCGTGGATTGATCCTGGACGATCGGGCCAAGATCGAAGATTACAAACGCCCACTGGCTCTTCCCCGCGAAACCGTGGCTGACTGGCGCTTCATGGGCGACGCCCCAGACCTGCTTGAAACCGTGAGGGAAAGCCGCGCCACCGCACTGCTTGGCCTCTCCGGCCGCCCCGGCGCCTTCACCGAAGAAATCGTGCATGCCGTGTGCAAAAACGATGAACGCCCCGCCATCTTCCCCATGTCCAACCCGACGGCCTCCAGTGAAGCCCACGCCGCCGACGTCATTCGATGGTCGGACGGCAAAGCCCTGGTGGCCACGGGCAGCCCCTTCGACCCGGTTGAATACAACGGCAAGACCTACCCGATCGGCCAGGGCAACAACGCCTTCATCTTCCCAGGCCTAGGCTTTGGCGCCATCGTCTGCAACGCCCGTAAAATCACCGACAACATGGTGCATGCGTCCGCTGTCGCCCTCGCAGACTACACCGAGCAACACCACCTCAAGAACGGCCTCATCTACCCCCCCATCGACGAACTGCAGCAGGCCTCACGCCTCGTCACAAAGCGAGTCATCGAACAGGCCCAAAAAGACGGCGTCGCCGGCAACTTGCTGATGGCAGAAAAGGACATCGACCAAAACATCGACGCCCACTTCTTCCACCCCCAATACCTACGCTTCGTTGCGGAGTAGCCTACCTGCAAAGCCCTGCATTTCAGAACACAAGCAATTTCAACGATGTAGCGAGGCGTTTTCTTGCAAATTGCAAATCGATTTGCAATTTGCATAAAAACTTATCGAGAGTCAGGCCCATCTACCAAAGAACTTCGACGTCGTAATTTTGGTAGGCCCCATCGGACGTGATGATGGGGAGGTGTTCGGATTGGGCCTGGGCGATGAGCATGCGGTCGAAGGGGTCACGGTGGTGCATGGGCAACGTGCTGACCTGCAAGGCGTGGGCGGGTTGCACGGCAATCCCATCCGTTCGGGTGCGCGTCATGCGTGAGGGCACGTAGTCCCGCACGTCCGTGGGCAGCTTCAACTTCCCCAGGCGCGCCTTGATGGAAATCTCCCAAATGCTTGCGGCGGACAGCAAAAGTTTGTTCGAGGGATCGACCAGCAATCCCTTCACACGTTCACTGAGTTTCTCAGGGTGCATCAGCATCCACAACCACACGTGAGTATCCAACAAGTAAGTCATGGGCGTGAACCAGAATCATTTGGATCAAGTGACCCTGCTTCAAAGTCCTGAAGTACCTCACCACCAAGCGGCTCCAAAAACGCATCCATCACCGTGCCCTGACCCGCGTCCTCGCCAAGCACCCTCGGACGTGAAACCGATTCCGCCGGCACCAATCGCGCCACTGGGTTACCCGATCGCGCAATCACCACAGCCTCACCCGTGGCCACCCGCCGCAACAACTCCGAAAAATGTGTCTTCGCGTAATGAACATTCACCTGCATCACCCCCAAAAAATAGACTAAGTCATAGACTAAGTCCATACGTATTGGATTCCTACCCCAATGAATGCAAGCCACGCACCGAGCTACAATCAAATAATTTCAGTAACTTAAACAGTCTCAGGCTGCAATTCCGCCAATCACCGCCGGCGCCCACCGATACTCTTAGAGATTACTTGCGAGCCACTTGCGGGTTTCGTCGATGGTAGCTCCGGTGCGGCGGGCGTAGTCTTGCACCTGATCGTCACCCAGTTTGCCCACGGTAAAGTAGCGAGACTTGGGGTGAGCGAAGTAGAGGCCACTCACGCTTGCGGCGGGGGTCATGGCAAGGCTCTCGGTGAGCTCCATGCCCTGGGATCGTGCATTGAGAAGATCAAAGAGCTTGGCCTTCTCCCTGTGATCCGGACAGGCCGGGTACCCAAGGGCCGGGCGAATACCCCGGTACTTCTCCGCAAGAAGCTCCTCGAGAGAAAGGTTTTCCTCCTGGCCGTACCCCCATTGCGCACGTACCCGTTGGTGCATGTATTCTGCAAAAGCCTCGGCCAATCGATCCGCCAGGGCCTTCACCATGATGGCCTGGTAGTCGTCGTGCTCCCGTTCAAACCTGGCAGCAGCTTCGTCCGCGCCTAGCCCCGCAGTTACCGCAAAGCCGCCGATATGATCTACAACACCAGATTCCACCGGAGCCACAAAATCCGACAAACAAAAATAGGGCTCCTCCCCCGCCTTTACAGACTGCTGCCTCAGCATGTGAAAACGATCCAACTCCGCAGATCGCTGCCCATCCTTCCAAAGCACAATATCGTCACCATCCCGGTTGGCATGCCAAAACCCGTAGGTCCCGCGCAGCTGCAACCATTGTCCACCGACGATCTGATCCAGAAGCTTACGGCCGTTGTCGAACAGCTCCCGGGCAGCTTCTCCCCGCTCTGGATGTTTCAAGATGGCGGGGTACTTCCCCTTAATGCCCCAAGAGGTGAAGAAAAACGTCCAGTCTATGATTTCTGCGAGGCTCTCGAGTGAAACGTCCTCTACCACACGCACGCCCGTAAACTCTGGCTGGGCGATTTCTACCGAACTCCAACCCTCACCACGATCCCCCTGAAAGCCGTGTTCCCTCGCTTCCGCCAATGACAACATGGGCCTATCCTTCTTGGCTGCAAACAACCTGCGAAGTCGCTCCTGTTCCACCCGGTTCTTGGCATCAAACGTTTCACGTTGGCTATCGCTCTTAAGCGCAGACACCACGCCCACCACACGGGAGGCATCCAACACGTGCACCACGCTCTGTTCGTACTCGGGTGCCACTTTCACAGCGGTGTGCTGCCGGCTCGTGGTCGCACCACCGATAAGCAAGGGCACATCAAAATCCTGGCGCTTCATTTCCTTGGCCACATGCACCATCTCATCCAGGGAGGGCGTGATAAGCCCGCTCAGGCCAATGATGTCGCACCCCTGATCCTTTGCCGTTTCAAGAATTTTTGCGGCCGGCACCATCACCCCCAGGTCCACCACCTCATAGTTGTTGCAACCCAGCACCACCCCCACGATGTTCTTACCAATGTCGTGCACATCGCCCTTCACCGTGGCCAACAGGATCTTGCCCTTGGCCTTTGGAAGTTGCTTTAAGCCATCCTTCTCTGCTTCCATGAAAGGTGTCAGGTAGGCCACCGCCCGCTTCATGACCCGTGCACTCTTCACCACCTGGGGAAGAAACATCTTGCCCTCCCCAAACAGATCACCCACCACCTTCATGCCGTCCATGAGTGGCCCCTCGATCACGTGAAGCGGGCGTTCCGCCTTTTGCCGCGCCTCTTCCGTATCCTCCTCGATAAAATCCACCACCCCTTTGACAAGCGCATGGGTCAACCGTTTCTCAACGGTCGTCTCCCGCCAGCTCAGATCATCCACCCGTTTCTTGCCAGAACCCTTGACCTGGTCTGCCAACGTCACCAGCCGTTCGGTGGCGTCAGGCCGGCGGTTCAGGATCACATCCTCCACATGTTCCCGAAGGTTCTTGTCGATCTCCTCGTACACCCCCAACTGCCCTGCATTCACGATACCCATGTCCATGCCCGCACGGATCGCGTGGTACAGAAACACGGTGTGCATGGCCTCACGCACAAGATCGTTGCCGCGAAATGAGAAGCTCAAATTGCTCACACCACCACTGATCAGTGCTCCGGGGCATTGCTCCTTGATAAGGCCAGCCGCCTGGATGAACTCCACCCCGAAGTTGTTGTGTTCCTCAATCCCCGTCGCCACCGCCAACACGTTCGGGTCAAAGATAATGTCGCACCCCTCAAACCCCGCTCGCCCGGTCAGCAAATCGTAGGCGCGCTTACAGATCGCCACCTTTCGTTCTGCAGTTTCCGCCTGGCCCTGTTCATCAAAGGCCATCACCACCACAGCCGCACCGTACCGTTTAGCAATACCCGCCCGTTCCAGAAACTCCGCCTCCCCCTCCTTGAGGCTAATGGAGTTCACAATGGCACGCCCCTGCACGCACTTGAGACCCGCCTCAATGACGGACCACTTGGAACTGTCGATCATGATGGGAATGCGTGAAATCTCTGGCTCGGACGCAATGAGATTCAGAAACGTCGTCATTACCGTTTCGGAATCGAGCAAACCCTCGTCCATGTTCACGTCCAACACGTTGGCGCCACCGCGCACCTGGTGAAGCGCCACGTCCAATGCTTCGTTGTAGTTCCCTTCCTTGATAAGGCGCATGAACTTCCGGGATCCGGTCACGTTCGTGCGCTCCCCAATCATGGAAAAATTGGACTGATCGGTGATCTGAAACACCTCCAACCCGGAGTACTCTGCCTTCGCTTTTTTGGGAGCTCCGTCCACCACCCGCGGTTCCAGATCCCGCGTGGCCTTGCCCACCGCACGGATGTGATCTGGCGTGGTCCCGCAACAGCCCCCCACCAGGTTCACAAAACCCGCCCGGCCAAACTCCCCAAGCAACGCACCCATTTCGTCCGGCGTCTGGTCGTACTCCCCAAAGGCATTGGGCAACCCGGCGTTCGGGTAGCAGCTGATCAGCGATTCGGACAACCCCGAGAGTTCTTCAATATGGGGGCGCATTTCCTCGGCTCCAAGGGCGCAGTTGGCACCCACGAACAGCGGTTTCGCATGGGCCACCGAGCGCCAGAAGGCACCCACCGTTTGGCCCGAAAGCGTACGACCACTCCGGTCCGTAATCGTCACCGAGATGATTAGCGGAAGCCGCTTCCCCTTCTCCTCGAACACCCGTTCCGTCGCCACAAGGGCTGCCTTGGCGTTCAATGTATCGAAAATGGTCTCCAACAACAGAAGGTCCACGCCGCCTTCCATCAAACCGCGCACCTGTTGCGCGTAGGCATCACATACCTGATCAAACGTGACCGCCCGAAACCCAGGGTCGTTCACGTCGGGCGACAAACTCAGCGTTCGGTTCATGGGCCCCATGGCGCCTGCCACAAAACGGGGTTTGTCCGGGTTCTGGTCCGTAAACCGATCGGCCACCTCCCGTGCAATCTGGGCCGCCGCCACATTGATATCCGTCACCACCGACTCAAGCCCATAGTCCGCCTGGGCCACCGTGGTGGCCGAGAACGTATTGGTTTCAATGAGGTCCGCCCCGGCTTGCAGGTATTCGCCATGGATGCTCGAAATCACATCCGGCCGGGTCAACACCAACAGATCGCTGTTACCCTTCAAATCCACCGGGTGATCCGCAAACCGCTGGCCCCGGTAATCCCCGTCGGTCACCCCATGACGCTGGATCATGGTTCCCATGGCGCCGTCCAACAACAGGATGCGCTGACGGGCAATGTCCCGAAGGTGCTTGGCCACGGGGGTTTCAAGGGGTGGATCTGTCACGGTAGACATAGCCCTGGGGTTCTAAAGCCAACACCCCTGCCAGGCCACTCCTTTCACCCGATTCAAACAGCGTACGATCCCCACGGAGAATCGACTTGAGAGCGGTGGGTCGACACCCTAGTGTCGGCCCCCATGAGCAAGCTGTACTACCCCCACCGATCATCCTTCCGTACCACTCACCCCAGGCAAGCCTGGCGAGTTCCAACAACCGTTGTTGCCTTTTGCCTGCTGCAGTTCGGATGCGCCTCCTACACCAGTGCCCCCCTAGACAACGGGCCCACACCTAAATTCGGGCACGATCCCTTCGAAGCAAGCACCGAGACAACCTCGGAGGCCGGTTTCAAATTCGACCCCCACTGGAAGAAACACCGCCAATGCCACATGGGCGAACATATCGGCGATCCTCCCAAGACTCCCGTCTACCGCCCCAGTCGCCAGGTGGAACAGTTTCGTATTCATTGGAATCAGGAGGACCATCCATCCCACACCTGGGTATTCTCTAGGGAGATCGTTGCAAAGTACGGCTCCCGCGTGGGCCAGGGCCTCTGGCTGAAGCGCCTTTCAAACTCCGAAAAAGACAGCGGTTGTGGCACATTCGTGGGCAACCACGAAGACGCGGTCACCCTGTGGCTTTCGCAGATTGCCGCCCTGTGGAACACCCATTCCATTTCCTGGGAGGAGGACAAGCGAAGCAGAACGCTCCTACGGATCGCCAATCGCCTGATGGGAAAACCGCACCGCACCCGAGAAACCATACCCTCCGAAGATCAGATCCGTACCGCCGCAGAGGCCACATTCCTACTCGTGGCCACCATCGCCTCCGTCTGCCCTATTGTGGATCCAGCCACACACCCGGATGCCTCCCAACCCGAGGGCTGCGTTTGTTGGCGAGCATCCATCCCCAGGGTTGCAGCCGAATGGCTACACAATCCGGATCTCGAGCAGTCCTGCGAACAGATCCTCTACCAGATTCGACGGCACTGCGTACTCACGTTCCCCAACGGGCAACAATCCGGGGTTGCACCAGAGCCCACCGCCGAGTGCGTTTGGCCCAGCACCGGTGGCCCACCCGCACCGGCCGTACCGGAACGGACGAGCCAGTAAACATTGGACCGTAGCCGTTAATAGCGCGGAACTTCTGGGTCCACGTCCCGGGCCCAAGCCTCAATGCCTCCGGTCAGGTTGTACACCTCCGTAAAACCCAATTGCAGGCACTGCTGGGCCACGTTCATGCTGCGGATCCCGTGGTGGCAATGGATCACAAGTACGGTATCCCGTTCCAACCCCTGCAACTCTACGACGCCATCCGCGTCCAGCAACACGCCACCGGGAATACGCGCCTGATCGTGCTCCCACTGTTGCCGAGCATCAAACAAACGGTAGTTCCGTTTTTCCTTCATCCAAGTCTGAAACTCTTCCGGGCGAAGAGGTTGCACGGTAGCCATGCACCCGGTTGTAGCCTGTTGCCCACAATCCACCACATATTGGGTAAAATTGGGGAAATCGTGCTACTTTCAAGGAATCTTTCTGGAGCAGGGACACCCGGCAGGAGACCCATTGAATAGGCCGCGCGCCCACCGCATCCAACCCCCATGACCACCATGTCGTCGCCCCCATCAAAACCACCATCGCCCTCTCGGCCAGCGTCTTCTCGACCAGCGTCTTCTCGGCCAGCGTCTTCTCGACCAGTGTCTTCTCGACCAGTGTCACCCCGGCCGGCATCCCCACCTCCGGCGGCAGCCTATTCAGATCCACTCCCCCTGGACGCCCTAGGGTCCTCCCAACGCGCGTCCATGGCTCCGGGCAGCCTTGCGCCGAGCCTTCCACCCACCATGCCGCCGCTATTCAAACCTGCGCAGGAGGCCCGGCGAGCCATGTTCCAAGCGATCGTCACCGTGCTTGGTTTCACGGCGTGGGTGGCGGTAAGTTGGCTAGGTCCGAGCTTCACCCCGACCCACGGGTGGACCTGGCAGTGGTCGATCGGTGCAGTCACAGGCTACAGCCTTCTGTCCGTGTTCACCTGGATGTCCCTGGTACGTCACACCCTGCGCCACATGCGAAGCGGCCACTTCCAACGCAACATCACCAACCACCTGGCCCCCTTCTGGAGCGTGGCCATCCTGGCATTGCTCGCAAGCACCGTGGCCTTCCGCTACATGCCCTCCGATGCGTTGCTCATACGCCTGTGGCTCAGCGCCGCCCTGGGCCTCATTCTACTCACCTCAAGCTTTGCCGTGGCGTGCGCCGCCCGATGGGCCCGACTCTCGGCCGATCAAAAGCAACTGGATTACCTTCCGGATGCACAACTACGCGCTCCCTCCATTCCCCTGGGTTCCCTGTTGCCCAGCAAAACGCCCTCCAGCAAATAGCTCGGCTGGCATCCAACCCCGGTGGCACCATACTCGGCCCCGTGCCCGGGCCTGAAACCACCACTGAATCGTCAAACACGGCGTCTCCTAACACGGTGCCACTGCTGGATGCCCAGGGGCTCACCAAGTCCTACGGCGAAACCACCGTGGTGAGCGATCTGCACATCCAGTGCCACCCCGGTGAGGTCCTGGGCCTGCTTGGGCCCAACGGCGCCGGAAAAACCACCACCCTGCGCATGCTCTACGGTTTTGTGAAACCGGACCGCGGCACCATTCAATACCAGGGGCGCGATTTCGACCAACATCGCACGGACCTCAAACGCATGATCGGCGTCTGCACCCAGGAGGACACCCTGGATCACGACTTCACCGTGCGGCAAAATCTGCTGGTCTACGCACGCTACTTTCGCCCCTTCACGGAGGACCCTAAAAAACGGGCCGACGAACTCCTGGAACGGTTTCATCTTCAGGAACACTCCAAAAAAAAGCCAATGCAACTCAGTGGCGGCCTAAAGCAACGGGTGCTCATTGCGCGATCCCTGATCCATCGTCCAAAAATCCTCTTCCTGGACGAGCCCACGACCGGCCTTGACCCACGGGCACGGGTGGAACTCTGGCAACTCATCGATGACCTTCGGGCCGACGGCATCGCCGTGGTGTTGACCACCCACTACATGGAGGAGGCCGAAAAACTTAGCGACCGGCTCATCGTGCTACAAAAGGGCAGGCGCGTGGCTACGGGCACCCCCCAAAGCGTGATGGGCAAAGTGCTCGGCGAACAAATGATCGTCATCCCCAAGGCCGCCGCGGCCACCCCGGAAATCACCTCCTGGGTGCACGATGCCACGGGCCGGACCATCGAAAAGGTGCTGGGTGAGTTTCACATCCCACTGCCGCTCACCACCATCGGTGAATTCCAGGCCCAGTTTCCAGACGTGCGTGTCACCGTACGCGCACCCAACCTGGATGATCTCTTCCTACGCCTTTCTGAAGGGGACCTGCCATGAAAAACCCTTCCGTGAAGTTTCTCTTCTCCTTTGCCGATTGGCGCTCCATCGCTGTGCTCTGGCGCAATACGTTGGTGTACCTGCGCAACTGGCGCACCAACTTCATCCCCCCTGCCATGGAACCCGTGCTGTTCTTCCTCGCATTCGGGGTGGGGCTCGGCGTCCATGTGGACGGCATGGAACTGCATGGAAAAACCATTCCCTACGTTACGTGGGTTGCCCCTGGCCTCATCGCCTACACCGCCTTCACTACGCCATTCTACGAGGCGCTCTACTCCGCCTACGTGCGCATGTTCTACCAAAAAACCTGGGACGGCATTCTCGCCACCCAGGTGGAAGTACGCCACCTCATCTGGGGTGAAATCCTCTGGGCAGGCCTGCGCGGCTTCATGAACTCCAGTATCGTGTGCCTGGTCATCGCCGTCTTTCACTTCATGGGCCTCATCCACATCCGAGTGGGTCTGCTGCCGTTGTTGCCCCCAATCGTATTTCTCTGTGGATGGACCTTCGCCGCCTTCTCACTCATCTTCACCGCACTCGTTCCCGCCATCAACCACATGAACTACCCCACCTTCCTTGTGGGCATGCCCCTGGGCCTCACCAGCAACACCTACTTTCCCCTCTCAAGTGACAACCCCGCATTGCAGTTCCTCATCGAACTCAATCCAATCTACCAGCTGGCCGAAGGCGCCCGGGCCCTACTCATCCCAGAGCTCCCCGTGGCCCCACTACTCCACCACAGCGCCTGGCTCGCCCTCACCACCCTCACCTTCCTCACCCTCTTCGGCACCATCGCCAACAAACTGATCCACAAACGCATCCTCACCTGAAACGTTACATATCTTGTTGCAGATGTGTCACCCATGTCTGAGGCAGTTCAGCCAACCGGTGGCAACCATAGAAGCCAGTACTGCAACCCGCTGACCCTTTTTGGTCCAATCAAACCATACCCGGCGAACATTTTGCCCGAACGAAACTGGCATGTATATTGCAAATGAAACCGTCATCATGAAACCGATTTCCAGAGACAGAGTACCGATGTTGACCGCCATGCACCGGACTGCAGCAAGGCATATTGTCCTAGGCATCTCCGCCTCAGCCGCCCTATTCGGTTGCCAGATGAGCGCATCCCCTGTGCACAAGGGCATGGAGAGCAATCCATGCCCCGCCGGTACGGAGAAGTTGGCCCCGCACCTATGTGTGGATCAAAACGCCCAGATGCACGTCGCAGTAGACCACCTTCTTTTTTCGTCCACAGACTGCGATGGTCAGTGGTGGGATATCAACCCTCTACGCGTCGTCGGAGAAAGCCTCGGTCAACTCGTCGGCCAGGGAGATAAGAGGTGGAGCCACATTGCACCCGATCCCATGGTTGTGCTGTCCCGAGGGAATCCAGAAGATGAGGAAGCTTCTCCTAACCGTCGTTTCTGGAACAACTACGGCACCGAGGCGGACACCCACATTGGCAACTACAGGCGGTCAGACTTGGATCTGTGGTCACTGCCTCTACCGATTTCGCTCAAGGAACTAAAGAGCGGCGACCTGAGCTACTTCATCACAGAACACGACGGGTCGAGTACCTCGTTTCACGATAAACAAGGAATCCCCGCAACGCTGCCAGCCTCATTGGATGACCTCGACTTTGACCGTCTACCGATCGACGAATCTCCGAGACCAATCGTAGCGTTCAAGGGCAACACTGTATCTCCTTTGGTTTGTGATGGACCCGAGCAGCCGCTGATTGAAATGCAACCCCAGTATTTGCTTGAACGGGAGTGTGTCCACTACTCGAAAGGGCACGCAGATGACCACGATAACCCGCACAAATGGATTGCTTGCGGGCAGACCGTTCCACTGTCCCTAGAGCCCAATACCTCGCTAACGTTGCGTTTTTCCGCGGACCCAGGGGTGACATCGGCAACACTTGCACTCGAACAGGACCGGCCGAGCGAAGTGGATGTCAGCACGCGGCCCGCCTGTCAGGGCATACAAAAACCCACGGCCACCTGCTCCATCACCGAAGGGTGCTCTGGGGACAAGGATCGTCACACGCTCTTTGCCACACCAGACGATCCAAAATCCTTCTCGATCTCGCTGCACGCCACATCGACCGCAACAGAATTGATGGTCACCATCGATTGCGACTAACGCACTCCGCATTTGAGACGATGGAGAGCCTAGCCGCAGCAGATTTGGCTCTGGAGCCAGGAGACGCGCACAGGCGCAGCCAAAGCTACGGCAAACACATACGACACCGATCCAGAGCCAAAGATCACGGCTAAAACTCGATCAGATCGAATCCCGAGCGCGAGAGCCTGCAAGGCCCACAAGTAAAGGCCGAGGGAATGCCTCAAGATTTCCTGAACCTCACCATCGATCCAAACGCCGGCAGCATCACAAGAAAACAACCCACGTTCGTTTGGTCCAAGCCGCGCCACGTTCCCATGGCCACGCTAGTGGTGGCCACCGTTGTAGCCGCGAGGTAGACACAACGGTTCAATCAACCATCCAAGGGCCCCAAAAGGCCACGAAACCCAGCTTCCTCAGCTGGAACCACTTTTGCTTACGGCAGTCGCAATGATTTTACAGCCCCCCTTTGGGTCTACACTCTGTTCAAGAGCCCTTGTTGTCCACTGCATCCTCGTGACTGTATTCACGGTAGGGTGCGCAGCTACAAGCCACCACGAAGCCGTATTAAAAGCACCGGCAGAAGCAACCCTCGTCTTTCCGGAGCACCCCACGCTGGTTACCGACCCAACACCCGCAGGCGCTACCGAGCTCACCGTATCCATAGGGCTTCCAGGCAACTTCTACGACCAATACAGATCCGTACTGGAACAAACCGAATTGGCATTCGTGCCGATCCGTGAAAAAGGCGGGCACACCACAGTAGAGAATCACACCGGGGAAACACTCAGTCTCGCCATGGAACAGCCAAGTGCGGGATCCGGATCCGGAACTTCATGGGTCGGTGCGTTTGCCCCCTTTGGCCTTGTTGAAACACAAGGAGTCGCCGCAAAGCTCGTTGCAGACGCTCTCGCCAAAAGCGCTGCCATCCAGGAAGCAAACCTTGCTGCACAAATCAGCCAGCAAGCCGTCACGGTAGTCACCCAGGCTGAAGCCTCCGGCGCACGGGTAGCATCCTCCGCCAGCCGACTCGCACCTGGAACCGTCGTCCGAGTGGTCATGGGAGTGATCCGTGCAGCCACACCCATTGTCATAAGTTATGCTGCATTTCGCCTCATTGAGTCCTTCGATTGCGACACCTTCTGGCACGCCACCTTCTGGCCATTCCTGGACATGATGGGAATGCTCAGCATCGACTGCTACGAGGAAATACAGAGGCATATCCAGGAAAAAGGTTTCCTAAAAATGCTCGCCATCGAAGCGAAGCACATTGGCGTAGCTCTCGGGCTCGTGAAGGCCGCCGCAGTGGCGGAAGGAATCGACGAAGCCATTGCAATACTCGAACTACCAGGAGGCGGCTTGCCTCCGCATTGGCCTCCCACCAAACGGGACAAAAGCCGTTGCCGACTTGAAACAGGCACCGCACCACCGTTTATTCTCAACCTAAAGGGCGCCACTCCACGGTTCTCACAGGTCATCAACCAGGAAATCACCAACTTACGACTCAGCGCCCCCGCCAGACTCCATGAAGAAGACGCTGCCACCGTCACCACATTCTTCGACGCGGGCAGCAAAACCCATCGCACCGTGGTGGACGTCTACGAGCACTTCACAGGCAGGCAGGACGACACGTTCATTTGGACCGTTCGTACAAAAATGGCCGCCGTCAACAACTGCCCCGGCACCGTGCAGCGCTACAAAGTCCTACTCAAGGGTGGCCTCAACATCGCAGACAGGCGCGTCGCCTACCTGCAAAGCATCGGCTTCAGCAACAACCCCACCGCCCGCTTCGTCATGCAACGCATGAACCACTAACCCCCTCCTAAAACCTCAAACAAAAAAACGACCCAGGGTCGTTTTTATCTCAATAGATTCAACAGGTTACATCCGTCAGGGCCCCCAAAATCACTAATATGAACCAGGGTCGTATCCTCCGGAACGAACTTCGTGGCGACAAATGACTTTCGCCCTAGGGCGAATTTTCGAACCCAAGATCGCGCCATTGAAATCATTAGCATTTTCAGACAAAAGTCGCCCGCTATGAATCCAGATAGAAAACGATCGTTCAGTCCGCGGTCCAGAAGGGCACGGCGCGTTTGGCTTGGGTGAGGATGGTCTGGCGGTCCACTTTGCCGGTGGGTAAGCGTGGGAGGGCGTCCAGTTCCAGGTAGGCCCGGGGGCATTTGAAAGCCGCCAATTGGCTGCGCATCCAGGCATTCATCTGGGCCCCGTGCAAACCATCCCCCACCACCGCCGCAACGACACGGGTTCCCCACCGAGGGTGGGGCAGGCCAAACACCAAAACGTCACGCACCTCGGGAAGCATTCGCAACACCTTCTCCACCTCGGCGGGTTGCACGTTTTCACCACCGGTGATCACCGTGGCATCCAAACGGCCACGCACAAACAACCAACCCCGATCATCCAGAGTACCCAGGTCCCCCGTGCGCAGCCAACCATCCTCCGTGAACCGCTCCCGATCCAAGGGCACCCTGCCGCTCCAATCGCCGCGCAACACCGAGCTCCCTAGCACCCCATCCATCACCATGGGGCCGGACAACTCCACCTCACCCCGCTCCGAGATCCGCGCCTGCACCCCGGGAAGCATGGGCGCGTGAGTGTCACAGGCAGAGTGGTCCCCTGCAGCCCGCGGCTTCTGGGTCGCCACCTGGGAGCAGGTCTCCGTCATTCCATAGGTCGCAAGCACAGGCCACCCCAGGGAAATCGCATCATCCATAAGCTCAAGCGGTGCCGCCGCCCCACCCACCAAAGCCACCCGCAGGCTCCCCGGCGCACGGACCTTCTGTTCCACGAACCCACGCAACATGGTGGGCACAAGCGAACACACCGTGGCACCCAACTCAGCCATTTCCCCCACCGCTTGCACGGGATCAAAAGAACCCGTGGAAACCACAAAGGAGGAACGCCAGGCAAGGGAGCGCAACAGCACCGAAAGGCCACCCACATGGGCAAGTGGCAGTGGGGACCACCAGCGGTCCGAAGACTCCAAACCCAAATGCATGCGCACAGCCACGGCCGACGAAAGAAACGCACGACGGGAAAGCACAACGCCCTTGGGGTTCCCTGAACTGCCGGAGGTGAACATCACCGCCAGGGGCCCATCGATATCTACCTGAGCACGTTCCTTGATCCGATCCGCAGGAACCGCCTCGTCTCCATGCACTTCCGGCAAGGGCCTCAACCAGGGGCACCTGCGCTGGACCTCATGGAGCTCAGGGGGTGTCCACCGATCATGCAACGGCACCACTGCAAGCCCCAACTCCACACAGGCCAAAATGGAAAACACCGTGTCCGAGTTAAGGCGGGTAACCAGGCTCACGGGAACGGGTGAATCCAACGCCAACCCGGCAGCTTTCCATACGGAGATACGCTGCCCCACCTGGGCACCCACTTCCCCCCAGGTCCAAGAACGTCCGCCCAAAAAGAATGCGGGGGCATCACCCATCTGGGCCGCCGCATCAAATACCGAAAGATTCATCGTCAGGGAGAATTTCTACCACAGAACCCATCCCCCTTGGGGAACCGATTGACACCTTCCATGGGCGCCCTACCCGGCTGATTCCACCCCATGGGCAAGCGCTCCCCCAATCCCCCGAGCAAGCACCGCGCACATCTCCTGGCCCACGGTCCCCTCAAGCGTGTGGCTCACCACAGAAGCGCATCCAAACCGAGCAGCCTGCCGCGCAACAGCAATACTGCGGTGCATCCCCCCAAGGACCGAGGGTTTAAGCACAACAACCCCCACCCCGGCTCCCATCAACGACCGTAAATCACCCACACCCCATGGCCCCACCACGGTGCCCAAGGACTCATCCAGTGCGATACAACACCCTTTCCAAATCGCGCGATCCCCACCGGGTTCCTCCACATATTCCACCCCCAGCCCGGAACACCGTTGTCCCCAAACAAGGGCATCCCGCAAGCCAACTTTTTTAGACGGATCCGCACCGTTGGCATCCAAACGAATTCGAATGGCCGCCCCCCACCGCGCACGAATACCTTGCAAGGCACACCACTCCCCTTCCCAGTCCACGCCCACCTTAAACTTGTGGGTGCGCACTCCACGCCGCCAACCCTCGGACACCTTCGCTATCCATCCGTCGGTCGGGCCGCTCACCATCTGAGACACGGGCACCGGACCATCTCGCCAACCCAACAACGCCGATACTGTCACCCCTTCCTGGAGCGCCCAGGATCGCAACACCGCGGACTCCAACGCAAACCGGGCCGAAGGGAGCGCACCCAAACCCTTCACTCCACCCCATCCATCCGGATCCAACCCACAAACCTCCACCTCTCTCACAGCGGCCAACCCATGTTCCACATCGATCAACGTATCTGGGGAATACCCCACAAGCGGTGCCGCCTCCCCCACGCCCTCAAATCCCCCAGGGCCCTCCACGTGCACAAGCAAAGACTCACGTACATGCCATGTTCCCTTGGACGTTCGCACAGGTCGTTCCAACTCCCATGACCGGCGTTCCAGGCCAACCATACGAAACCTCATGGCCCGACCGATACAGGCAGCACATCCAACGAAAGTGGCGCATCCAACACAAGCGCCCCGGCCCATAGTGCAGCCACCATCCACATCCAGTAGGCCGTGTGCTTAAGCACCGGATTCAGCTCTGCGCCCGTCCGACGAAACACGTGGGTCACAAGCAGGGCACCACGGGGAAGCACCGCCAGGGGAAGCAAGCCGTAATAGGTCATCTTGCCCTGGGCCACGAGCATCACCGGCACCACAAACGTGCCCAATACCATCACCGCGTACTGGGCCAGGCCAAACCCACGCCCAAACAACACCACCAAGGTGCGCTTGCCCACACGCCTATCTGTCGGCTCATCCCTGAGGTTGTTCACCACCAAAATCGCCACGGCCGCAGTGCCCACCGGAACGGCGGCCCACCAGGCAAGCGACGTCACGGCCCCCAACTGCACGTACACCGTGCCACACACCGCCACCACACCAAAAAACACAAAGACAAACAAATCCCCCAACCCATTGTAGGCCAGCGGAAACGGCCCGCCCGTGTACAAATAGCCACACAGAATAGACACCAGCCCCACCACTAGAATCGGCCAGCCCGCCACGTACACAAGGTACGCCCCCGTCAACAACGCCATCCCAAAACAAAACACCGCAGCACGCTTGATGCTTCGCCCCGAAATCAATCCCGACTGCACCACACGCACCGGCCCCAGCCTATCGGAAGCGTCAGCACCCTTTTCATGATCAAACACGTCGTTCACCAAATTGGTGCCCACCTGGATCCACAGCGCGCCCATCAATGCCGCTAGTGCCGGCCACCAGTCCACACCACCTTCCCAGTGCACCACGGCCGTGCCCACTGCTACTGGAGCAAAGGCGGCCACCAACGTGGGCAGGCGAATCGCCATCAACCAGGCACGCACCTGTGAAACTTCTGAAACAGGCAAAACTTCCGAAGCAGGTGTTGGATCGTTTGTCACCCCAGTCACCCCCACACCATGGGTAGCAAGATCATCCATGTTCAAGCCCTTCCACAATCAAGTTCGCCAATACGTCTGGCGTCTCTAGCACCACGTTGTGCCCCCCAGGCACTTCGAACACCCGGGCGCGAGGCATCATGGCACAGGCACGACCAGCCACCGTCCTAAAAGCCGTGTCCTGGCTCCCCACAACCCAACGTACGGGGAGATCAATTTCAGGCAATGCATCCCAATAGCCGGGCATGGCCCCACGCCCCAACACGCGGATAGCCTGCACGATCCCCCTAGGATCGTGAGACAAACGCAGAGCCCTTTGTTGAGCCAAAACCTCGGATTTCAAGCCCAACTGCGATTCAAAGAGAGGCAATTGCTCCCACCCATTCACGAACGCCTCGAGCCCGCTCGACTCGATGGTGTGAACCCACCGTTGCTCTAATGCTTTTCGTGAAACCCGTTCCTCCCCAGAGAGCACCCCAGGGTGACCACCCACAAGCAGGGCCCCCTGAAACAGTTGAGGGTGTCGCGCCAACAGCCCAAGCAACACCCGAGCCCCCATGGAGTACCCCACCCCGTACACCTTCCTTGCCCCCACAGCGCTTCCAACCACACTTGCCCCGATCCAATCGGCCAGGCGATCCACTTCCCCCTCAAAATCCCGGTCGCAGCAAGACCAATCGGAAGGCCCATGCCCCATCAGCCAGGGCGCGTGCACACGAACCTGTTTCGGTAGTTGGGCCCGCACCCGATCCCAGCTCCGGGGCCCCCCTAGAAAGCCATGGAGCAGCACACAGGCGCTCATGATCCCACATCCAAGGACCACCACACCCTGTTCCCCTCCCTACAAACCGAAGAGGAGACACCAAGGGCTTCCTGAATTTGCCTGGAGTGGAGCATCTGATCGACCGGACCCTGATCCAGAACCCTACCATTCTGGAGCCAAAGCACATGGGTGCACACCCCAGCGGCTACCATCAAATCGTGGCAACTCATCACCACCCCATGCCCGCTCGCTGCCAACCCTTGCACCAAACGTACAAACTGCACCGCGTGCTCCACGTCGAGATTCGAGGTGGGTTCGTCCAACAGCAATACCGGAGCCTCTTGACACAGGGCACGCGCAAGCATCACCCGACGTTGCTGACCCGACGACAGGGTAGAAAACTGCCGGTGTCGCAGTGTACCCACATCGGTTTGTTCCATGGCACGTACAATCCGGTCACCATCGTCGGGGCTCCCC
The DNA here is from genome assembly GCA_030427835.1 of Polyangia bacterium. Taxonomy (GTDB): domain Bacteria; phylum Myxococcota_A; class Polyangia; order Polyangiales; family JAUICN01; genus JAUICN01. The sequence goes on from JAUICN010000014.1 coordinate 60,655, forward strand.
CCTCCCCAACGCCGAAGGTGTGCGTACCGGCCCTGGCCCACCACGTCATCGACACGAAAGCCCACACCTTCGGGAACATCCTGGGGAACATGGGCCAACGCCCGGGCCAAACCCCTGCGACCCATGACGTCAACGTCCGTTCCTTGCACAACAATCCGCCCACCCATGCGAACACCCGCATCCAAAACCGACCGCAGCAACGTGGTCTTTCCACAGCCATTGGGCCCCAACACTCCCCACACCTGACCAGGCTCCACGCAAAGCGATACCCCATGGACCACAGGGCAACCACCGTAGCCCGCCACCAGGTTCTCCAGCTCAAGCAGGGTACCCACAGGTGCCACTACAGGCGCCCCCGACCGTAGCGCACCAACAACACCAAAAAGAACGGCCCGCCCGCAAGGGAGGTCACCACCCCCAGCTTCAATGCGCCATCGGGCGAAACCCGACACAACAAATCCGCCAACACCAACAACAGCACCCCGCCCACCATGGAAGCGGGCAGCAGGCGGCCATGGGGAGCCCCTGTCACCAACCGCACCATATGGGGAACCATCAACCCCACAAACGCCACCGTTCCCATAACGGAAACCACCGAAGCGGTCACCAGCGAAAGCAACACAAGCACCCGCGGGCGCACCCGGGCCACGTCCACACCCACCGATTGTGCATGCCCTTCCCCCAGGGACAGCGCGTCCAGCTCAGGAGCGTGGAGACAGAGCCCCACCATGCCCACCAGCACCGTGGGCACCATCCAGGCCACGTGCACCCAGGTGCGTTCTTCAAGGCCCCCCATTAACCAGTGCATCATCTGGCGCCCCACCTCCCATTCGGCAAGCGACAACGAAAGAAGCAACGAGGTAAGCGCACTGGCCACGCTGGCCACCGCAATCCCAGAAAGCAGGAGCCCACCGAGCCCCACACCCGTCCAGCGAACGGCCAACACGTACACCGCAAACGTGGCCGCCAACGCAGTCAATAGCGACGCCACGGGCACACCCAAAAACACCCAGGTCGGGGGCAAAAGATACAGGGCCGCCACCGCACCCACGCTCGCGCCGGCAGATATCCCGAGCACCCCAGGATCCGCCATGGGGTTGCGAAAGAGGGCCTGCATGGCCGCACCCGAAACCGCCAGGCCTGCGCCCCCCACCGCTGCCAAAAGCAAACGTGGCAAGCGCATATGCCACACCACAAATCCTTGCCACTCCGCAGCGCCTAGGGAGGACCCAACGAAACCTTCACCCCCTGGACCGGCAACAATCGCCCCAAAAAGCTCACCCCAGGAAAGACGCGCCTCCCCAAACGCCAGGTACACCACACCCAAGGTTAAAACTGCGGCCACCCAACCCAATAGGGGCCACCGGCGCCCCCGCTTCTGAACCGCGTAGTCCACGGCCAACGCCGTAGCCGTGGTGCGACACGAGGTCAATCCAGAGGGTCAATCCACCAGGACAGCTCCATGGGGCACAACCCAGCCTGATCTTCCCCCCCACCGCAACCCCGTCCGCTGTACAGACCACCCCCATTTCGGTCACACTAGGTGCGAGCCATGCGTATCCGCCTCAACCCAACCTTCCCCTGCCCCACAATTGCTCGGACGTTCGCGCGGACATGGGTTCGACATGCAGCACTTGGCGCCCTCATCACGTCCCAGCTGTGGATGGCCCAGGCCTGCTCCCGCCCCCAATCGGTCCAACGGACCGCATCGCTGAAAGTCGATCTCATCACCGACTACGATGCCCCTTCCGAATTTGCCTCGGTGGAGATCTCCCTCTCCACCGGAGAAACCCAGGGCCTTGAAAACAACGAGTCCATTCGCTTCAATCCCACAAGCCAACATGATCTCGGCAACGGTGTCACCGTGGCTCGACTTCCAGATCTTCCCCTGGGCAACCACATCCTCGAGCTGAATCTATTGGCCGTCAACGAATCCCTAGTATTGGAATGGCGCACGCCCGTGTTCCTCACGGGAGACGACTCGATCCAGGTCATTCTTACCCGGGGGTGCAAGGGCGACACCTGCCAAAGCCACAAGGGCCTGGCCTGTGACCAATGCATTGCCGGGATTTGTGTTTCAGACAGCGGTGCCACCATCGGAACAGCCACCGTGGAAAACATCTCCGCCTCCACCTTACCCATCACCGCGTGTAGCGCCGCAAGCTGCGAACAGAACAGCGACTGCCCCACCTCTTCCAGTTGCGCCGAATCCAAATGCTTCAACGGAGCCTGCCTGCAACTGCTCAAACCCGAAGGTTGTGAGTCCCCCTTCTTCTGCAATCCCAACCCAAACAGTTCCGGGTGCCAACTCCCGGATGGCTCCCAGTGCGGCCTTCCCTGCATCCCCGAAGATTCCCAATGCCAATACGGTTTCTACAAGTGCGAGGGCGACCAAATCAGTTGCGACTCCATCGTCAACCGGGGCGTGGGCATCGATTGCGACTGGGGTAAATGCGACGGCCGCGGCGGGTGTGAGCCCCTCATCGACCCCAACGAACCCTTGGCCACCAACGCATTTTTTGGAGAAGAGCTCGCCTCCACAAACAACCAACTCTTCATCGGTGCTTCCCAGGGCGTGGGTGCCGGGTCCACCGTTGGGCCAGGAACCGTGTACGTCGCTGGAATTACAGACGACGGTTCATCCACTTACCTGCAGCGCCTCGATCCCTCAGAAGCCGACGACAAATTCTTCGGCATCGCAATCGCAGTAGACGATTCCCACCTACTGGTGGGCGCCTACGACACTCAGATCAGTGCCGCCCGTGGGGGTTCCGCCTACCTCTTTGCCCAACAAAGCGACGGAACCTGGGTAGAAGAATCCCGTTTTCACCCCGCAGTGGGAATGCAAACCGATCGCTTCGGGTTCTCGGTAGCCATGGCAAACAACTGGTACGTCATCGGTGCACCGCAACACCACGTGGATTTTCCAAGCGCTTCACAAATCGTGGATGCAGGGGTCATCTACATTCAGGATCGTAGCAACGCCACATTCGCACCCACCCAACTGAAAGCAAGCGACGCGGATGTGGACGATGCATTTGGGTGGTCGGTCGCATCCTCAGGCAACTGGGTCGCCTCGGGCGCTTTCCAGGAAGACAGTGCCGGAACCGACGCCGGCGCGGTCTACCTATTTGAACAGGATGGAACCCAGTGGAACGAACGGGCCAAAATCACCGGATCCACCATTGGCGCCGACGCAGAGTTTGGCACCTCCGTTGCCATGGAAGACACCCTTCTTGCGGTAGGGGCCCCGAGCGATGGTGCAAGCATGGCCAACCCCCCTGGCAAGGTATTCATCTTCGAACGTTCCGGTACCACCTGGAGTGAAGTCACCATCATCGAGCGTGCCGGCAGCACCAATAGGGACGGTTTCGGCACCCAGGTGGTACTCCAATACCCTTACCTAGCCGTCAGCGAACCAGGGAACAACATTATTGGTAGTTCTGGCAAGGTACACCTCTACAAGGCAAGCAACAGCGCCACGTGGAACCTCGTGCGTACCTACACTCCGCAACAAACTTCCCCCAACTGGGGCATCGGTGGAAGCCTCACCATGAACAACACCCTCATCTTCACGGGATCCCCTGGCGGACAACTCAGCAACGGCGACGACGACGTCTTCGGCTTCTTCATCGAGCCCTAATGTCGCTTTTGGACCTGTTGAGCTACTGTACGGATCCGGGGCAGCGGCGTTCCACCTCAAGCCAGTTCAAACGAGGGGTCACAAGATCGCTGGTGGCTGTTTCCAATCGGATCAACTGCACCTCCACCTCAAGCAGCGAGCGCTGGGTCACCCCCAGGTCGGAAAACGTCTGCTCCAAGTCCACCGTCCCTCCGTGACTCGGAACAGTCGCGACCACATACCAATCCGCAGACTGCAGCACCGTGGACGACGTGGCCGTGCGCACGCGAAGCACAAGTCGAGTGCCTACTGGAGCATCCCCATCAAAACGCAACTCTTTCCATTCCGTAACGCCAGATTCACACCCATCGAACAGGGAACGCACCGTACCAAAGGCCTGGGTCGCATTGCGCAGCTGCACCCCGGTCATATCCGAATAGGTGTAGGGCTCCTCCAAATAGTCCACGCTTGTATCATCCAGAACCTCCGTACCCGCCGTGGCCCCGGGCTCGATCACAAGCGCCGTATCCGACCGAGTAATGGCCCAGATTTTCCCGTCCACGTCCACCGCCATCCCCTTGGACGTGTATCCCTCGGTCCCCCCCACAATGGAAAACACACTCGGATCATTCGCGTCCATGCGAACCACGCCTTCCTCAATGGAAGCCCCCCAAACCCAACCTTCCGCATCCGCGGTGATCCCGTCCACGGCCGTACCGTGTCCAGACAACGTCCAGGTCGGAGTAAACTGCAGGAAGCGCCCCCCGGTGGCATCCGGGTCGTAACGGGTCACATACCGTCCACCTACCCAAACCCTTTGTTGGAAATCCACGGTCATGCCGTAGGGCCGTTCGCTTGGGCCGTAGTTGGGCATGAACACCGCCTGCTTCACGCAACCGTCACCGTTGACGTTGTCCGCTTCGTTTGTGGCAACACAGGTGGTGACATTGCAGTTTGCGGTTGTGGTGCACCGATCCGTGTCGATACGCCCCAGGTAGTTGGACTCGCGGGAGGCAACCCACAGATTTCCCTCACCATCCAGGGCAAGCCCATAGGAGGCATCCACCGGAGATGGGGTTTCCACCAGCACATCCCCCGTCTCCGCATCCAGTTTCCAGATCGTGGATCCCGTTCCACCCACGTCGTTACCAAACCCCGCCACCCAGACGTAGCTTCGAATCTCCCCTTCCAGGCCAAGCTGATCCTGGGCCGCAACCCCACGGATCTTGCCTCCACTCACAAGCGACCGATTCCAGGCCACGCACTCATCGTCCCCCCAATCCAGGGGGGGCATTCCCACCGTAAAGGTGTCAATCATCCCACTACCGTTCCTATCTTCACAACCGGATCCATGGATCTTCGTCACGCTACGGGCCTGGCGATTCCCAATAAACGCGTCTCCTTTTGTGTTCACACTGGTGCGAGACGGATCGTCTCCAGGTTGGCTGGAGCTCAGGTACTCCCCACGTGGGCCCGTGCGATACCGGGCCTCTTCCAGCAACGAAGACGTGTCGATCTTCGACACGGTGGCTTCCTTCGTATTCACAATCCAGATATGACCCGTACGCTCTGCTTCGGAGGCCAGCACCAACGCACCATCTTCAGGGTCCACCAACACTTCCTGACTTAAGTCCGAATCCTCGGAGAAGGACAAATCCCCGCAGGGGCCCAAACCGAATACCTCATTAAACCCCAAAGGCACATGGCCACAGGCGCTCGCGGCAACGCAGGTACCGCTCACACAGGCCTGGGCACCGCTGCAATCGGTATCTTTGGAACAGGCCCCCCCCGATCCATCGCCCACCCCTCCGTCTGAAACGCTGTTGTGCCCCCCACCGCTGCCACCGCCGCAGCCGGCCAAAGCCACCACCGACAACAACCACCCAAACCCGTACGCACACCCCAAACACCTTGAAACGGCCATCCACCTATTCTAGCAGACCGGCCTGTTGGCCCCAAAGGCAGCGCTCCACTCCCGTCAGCAGGGCAACCGCATGGTGGGAACGTGAGGTGATCCAACGGGCGGGCACCACACATACCTTTCCCTCTCTCACCGCACGCAAACGCCCCCACCAGGGGTGATCCGCAAGGCTCCGGGCCCCGGTCCACTGCCGACCTTGCCCATCTGCGCGGTAGTCCACCCACAACACAAAGTCTGGCTCCGTGGCCAACACCTGTTCGGGGGCCATCGCCCCGTACCCGTTCACACCAAGCTCCGCCGCAAGGTTACTCGCACCCACCCAACCCAGGGCCTCATCCACAAGCGTGCCGCCACCCGCCGTTTCTCCTCCACGCTGCAACATGAGCACCCGGGGTACCTCCAGCACATTTCGATCCCGTGCCCGCCCCATCACCCCTGCGATCACACGCTCCATGTTGGACCGCAGGTGCCGAGCCCCGGCCGGGTTTCCCACCACCCGCCCCAACCCTGTAACGTTGTCCATGATCCCAGCAAAGGTTTCCACCCGCGGCAACACCCAATGGCCAATGGAAAACCGCGTCAGTTGAGAATACACCTCCACCCGGTGAAACGAACCTGACACCACAAAGGACGGCCCCGCCCCCAGTATGGACTCCACCGAACCACGGACCCTACCGGGCACCTGAGCGGCTCTCTCTGCCACAAACGAGGCCCGGTGGTCGTCCGCAAACGTACTCAATCCTGCGATCCTGCCAAGGGGTACCAGGGCCAACAACAGCTCATCGGCCGCAAGCGATGTGCTCACAATCCGGTCACCCACATCTTCCACGGGTTCCGCATCAAGACCCGTGCTTGCAACCAAACCCACAGCCCGAGTAGGCGCGGTACTCAACCCATGGGCCACCCACGCGCTTGCCCCAGAAAGCCCACACACCGCAAATGCCAGAAACAACGTGCCCGCCCTGTTCACCGAACGGATCCCACCACGTCGTTCTTGGCCCCAACCAGGGCCACACCGCATCGACGGCAGTAGTGCGCGTCCCCACCGTGCCCCCCCGCACCACAATTGTCACAGGCCACATTTCCCGAGAGTTTTTGGTCCTGGGTCACCATCTCTGCGGTAACAATACCCGTAGGCACCGCAATGATCCCGTAACCCAACACCATCACCACGGAAGCCAGCAGTTTCCCCAACGGAGTACCCGGTGCCACATCTCCGTATCCCACCGTGGTCAGCGTCACAATCGCCCAGTACACGGATTGCGGAATGCTTGTAAACCCGTGCTCCTCACCTTCAATCAAATACATGGAAGAGCCAATCACGAGCACCAGCGTCAACACTGCACCCACAAACACGATGATCTTACGACGGCTCGCTACAAGCGCCGCCCCCAGGGCCCGGGCTTCGCCCATGAAGTGCACCAACTTCAATACCCGAAAGACACGCAACAACCGTATCGCCCGAACCACAGTCAAAGACTGGGTGCCCGCAATCACAAGGCTCAGGTAGGTGGGCGCAATGGCCAGCAAGTCCACCAGCCCAAAAAAACTCATCGCGTAGGCCATGGGCCTGGGAGAAGTCACGAGCCGCGCCAGGTATTCCAGAGAGAACACCACGGTGAACACCCATTCCAGCGTCCGAAGCATTCCACCGTGGGTCTCGCGAATACTGGATACGCTCTCCAACATCACCACAAGCACACTGCACAGAATGAACACCAGCAGGGCCACGTCGAAACGCTTCCCCGATGGCGTCTCCGTCCCAAAAATCACGGAGTAAAGCTGAGCACGCCAGCCGCCCTGTTCGGATCGTCCTTCGGTCACACTCGAAACCTAACACGGGATAGTGCTACCTTCCCTACCCATGTCTGACCTCTTCACCCGAGCCCAACAATGGATCGACGCAGACCCCGACCCCTCTACCCGCTCCACGCTCCAACACGTCCTTAAAAAGGCACAGAAAAACGCGCACCACCTGGACGAGCTCCGTTTTCACATGGAGCCCCCGCTCACCTTTGGAACCGCCGGGCTCCGGGGAACCATGGGCCCCGGCCCCGCCCAGATGAACCGCCTCACGGTACGCCTCACCACCTTTGCCATTTGCACCGTAGCTCTTGAGAAAGTCCCCGACGCGAAATCCCGGGGAATATGCGTGGGCTTTGACGGCCGCCACCTGAGCTCCACCTTCGCCACAGACGTGGAAGAAATCGCACAACAGCTCGGGTTCAATATACATCGATTTCCCGAACCGGTACCCACGCCGCTATTGGCGTTTGCCTGCCGAGAACTGAACACCGCCCTGGGCGCCATGATCACCGCAAGTCACAACCCCCGCCAATACAACGGCTACAAAGTGTACGCCGACAACGGGGCACAAATTGTCCCGCCCTGGGATACAGCGATTGAACAACTTTTTTCCACCCTGGCACCCCTCACCGTGCAACTCCCAATGGCAAACCCAAGAGCAAACCCAAGGGCAAACCCCTCAACACGCACCAATGCCACAACGCCAACCGTTACCGACGTCCCTCCATCCCTCGTGGACACCTACATGGACCACGCCTCCAAGTGGATGCACCACCCCGAGGAACACGAAACACTAAGCGTTGCCTACTCCGCCATGCACGGAGTAGGTCAACCCTATGTGAAGGCACTCTTTCAACGCCTGGGCTTTCAACCACTGCACGTGGTGCACGGGCAGGCCACCCCCGATCCAGATTTTCCTTCCGTACGTTCACCCAACCCAGAGAGCCCAGACTCCCTCACTGAACTCCTGGCCGTAGCGACTCGCGAACAGGCGGATATTGCCCTGGCCAATGACCCCGACGCGGACCGCCTCGCCGTGGTGGTACGCCATGACGGCCAATGGACACCCCTCACCGGAAACGAAATTGGCGGGCTGTTGGCAGACCACCTGCTCGAACACCACAACATTTCCACTGCCAGGGCAGGCAACCACCCCGTGCCACTTGTGATCTCCACCATCGTAAGCACCCCCTGGCTCGGTGCCATCGCCCGGGCCCACGGCGCCCGTTGGGAACAAACCCTCACTGGATTCAAATGGATCGCCAACCGGGCCCTGGAACGTCAGGCCAACCACAACGAACGGTTTGTCTTTGGTTTCGAAGAGGCCATTGGGTTCACCGCTGGCTTGCAAACCCGGGACAAGGACGGCGTATTGACCGCTGCACTGGTCGCGGATCTTGCCTCCCACTGCAAGGCCGAAAGAAAAACACTACTCGATCGCCGCAACGAGCTCTTTCAACGGGACGGCGTTCACCTAAGCACCCAACATGTGGTGGAAGTCACCGGTGCGAACGCTCAGCAAGAACTGGCCCGCATGATGGAACACCTTCGCAATCACCCCCCCACACACATTGCAGACCAGGAAATCCTACATACAGAAGACTACCAGAGCCCCCGTAACCCATCCTTCACCCTCCCCGCCAACATTCTCGTATGGAACCTGCAATCCCAGCAACGCGTCATCATCCGCCCCAGTGGAACCGAACCCAAACTAAAAATCTACCTCGACATCGCAAGCCAACCCTCGGACGATATCCCAAGCACCCTCAAAGACACCCAAACACGCCTTTCCCAGCTAAAAGAAGCCGCCATCAAAGACCTCGCCCCCTGAACCGCCCCAGGGTCATGCGTCGCGCGCACCTCTTACCCGAGCCCTCGCACCCCCAACACCCACGCCAGGCACGCCTCCAGGGAGCCCAAAGCCCGCCTTCGTGACCCGAGGGGACCTCTCGACGCCCTTCCTTCCCCGCTTCAGACCCCCAACACCGTCCCAA
>JAUICN010000027.1 GCA_030427835.1 Polyangia bacterium
CCTGGAGCCGCGTCGTACGTGCTCGCCGTAGCTTTGGCTACGCCTGCGCGCGCCTCCTCGCTCCAAAACCAAATCTGCAGCGGCCAAATTCTCAATCATCTCAAATGAGGTGCGCTGTAGGCCGATGGGATGGTAGTTGGGGTCGATCCTGAGCAAATCGAGTCCCGGGGGCTCTGACTTCAGAAACAACAGCTGTGTCGTAATTTTCGCCTGGCGCGGTTGCCGTTCTAGGCGTAATATTGTCGTGTGCGTGTCTTTCTGTTCCTGGTGATCTTGCTCACGGCCTGTGGTCGTGTGTCCTACACCCCCGTGCCGCAGCCCAATGGGCAGCTGGATTCAGGGATGGCTGAGGATTCAGGGGCCCAGGGCGATGGGGGTACGGGGGATGGGTCTGCGGGTGACTCTTCTGTTGGGGATGCCTCGGCTGGAGATTCCTCTGTTGGAGATGCATCCAGCGGTGACGCCACGTTGGACGCAGGCCCCTGTGTGGACACCGACAGCGATACCGTGTGTGATGGCGTAGACCTATGCCCCGGTTTTGACGACACGCTGGATGCCGATTCGGACGGTGTTCCCGATGGTTGTGATGTGTGCGCTGGGTTTGATGACAGCGTGGACACGGATTCGGATGGCGTTCCCAACGGTTGTGATGTGTGCGCCTCCGGAGACGACAATACAGACACGGATTCGGATGGGGTGGCGGATGCCTGTGACCAATGTGCAGGCTTTGACGACAGCGTAGATACCGACACGGATACGGTTCCCGATGGTTGTGACCTGTGCGCGGGATCGGACGACGCAGTCGATGCCGATTCGGACGGTGTACCGGATGGCTGCGATATCTGCACGTTGGGCGATGATAGCCTTGATGCGGATTCAGACGGTGTGCCCGATGCCTGTGACCTGTGCGCCGGGTTTGACGACAGCGTGGATACGGATTCGGATGGTGTGCCCGACGGTTGCGACCTGTGCGCGGGATCGGACGACGCAGTCGATGCCGATTCGGACGGTGTACCGGATGGCTGCGACGTTTGCTCTGGGTCGGACGATTCCTTGGATGGGGACTCCGATGGGACGCCCACGGGGTGTGATTGTAACGACACGGACCCACTTATTTTCCCACGTTCTACGGCGACTGAAGTGCCCTTTGATGGGGACGATATGGATTGCGACGGCAACGACTTCTGTACGGATCTGAACTGTGACGGACAGGTGGATTTGGTGGCGGTGGACTACCGGAGCGATGGGTCCAGCTATGACACCAATAGCTTTGTCTTCTTCAATACGGGTAGCGGGTACTCCGATGGGAATCGGACCGCTCTTCCCACCGAAGGTGCAAAGCATGTGTCGGTGGCGGACCTGGATGAGGATGGCTACCAGGACATCATTTTCGCGAACTACCTTTCGACCCTGGGCGGATATACACAGACCTCGTTTGTCTATTGGGGCGGCGCTTCAGGGTACAGCACGGGTGCTCGCCTTGCCCTGATCACTCACCGAACGGAGAAGGCCTACGCCAAGGATTTGGACAACGACGGTCACTTGGATTTGATCTTTGTCGGATACACGTCGAAGAGTTGGACCAACCAGGACAGTGCCACGAACATCTACTGGGGCGATGGAACCCGTACGGGTTTCACCACTGGAGTGAACAACCCGACGACGCTTGAGGGCAACGGCCCGGTGAGTGCGAACTTTGCCGATTTTGACACTGACGGCGACATGGATATTTTCCTTTGCTCTAACCGCTACAGCAACGGTACCTCCACCGGGTACATCACCACGTCGTTTGTTTACTGGGGAGACGGCACCCAGACGGGGTACAGCAGTGCGGCTCGAACCTCCCTGCCGAGCCGTGGTTGCAATGAAAGCGTGATTGCGGATTTGGATGGGGACAGCGATCTGGATATCGTGTCTCCGAACCGAACCTCGAACGACTGGGGAGCGCCGGCTTCCTGGGATGTGGACTCCTACATCTTCTGGAACGACGAATCGAAACCTGCCAACGACCCGACCCGGTTCAGCAGTGCGAACCGGAAGAATGTGTTGACGCACGGTACCCGGGGGGTGTCCGTGGCTGACCTGGACAATGACACCCACCCAGATTTGGTGTTCCCGGGGTTTTACGTGCGTGCGTCCAGCGGAGGGCCTCCCACCGTTGCAGCCAATGAGATCTACATGGGGGCGGCTGATGGAACCCGCTACAACACGAACGTTACCCTCGATGCCACGGACCAACTGCACTTTAGCTCTACCGTGGAGGATTTGGATAGCGATGGCTTTAAGGACATCATTTTCTCACGCCGTTACCGTTACACGGGGTCCAACAACTTTGAAACGACCTCGGATATCTATTGGGGCAGTGGTACGGGGTATTCCAGTTTAAATAAGGACTCCCTGGCCACGAAGGGCGCGTTCCACTCGGTGGTGGCCGATATCAACCGTGATGGTTACCCGGAGATTATCTTTGACAACAGCCGAGACAATACGGGCCTGGACGGTGCGGACACGCGTATCTACTGGGGTTCAGCCACGGGGTACAGTGACGCCCTTCCGGCGGACTACACGGACTTGGACACTTCGGAAACCTACATGCTTTTGCTTGTGGGTGATGGTTCCTGGTAGTTTCTCGACGGTTCAGGGTGACGCGTTTGCCGCCAGTTGGATGATGGCTCGGTAGAAGGTGAGGTAGCGCTTCAGGTTGTCCAGGGTGATGCGTTCGTTCGCACCGTGGATCACAGCCCGGTTTTGGGGGGTCATTTCGAAGGGCATGAAACGGTAAACGCCGTCGGCGATGTCCGTGTAGTAGCGGGAGTCGGTGGCTGGAACGGAAAGGGCGGGAACCACGGCAGCCTTGGGAAAGGTGCGATGAATGGCGTTGGCGATGGTTTGGTAGCCCAAGGTGCGGGTGCTGGATGTGGGCGAGGGTTCTGATTTTAGAACGCCCTCTTGCAGGACTTCAACGCGGATCTCGGGGTTGTCGATCGCCCGTTGAACATGCTGCACGACGCGTTCAATGGAATCCCTGGGGTGGATTCGCGCATTGACAATGGCGGTGGCTTGCTGGGCGAGGACGTTGTCCTTGGAACTGCCCGTGAGCACGGTGGGAGCAAGTGTGGTTCGTAGCAGCGCGTTGGTGGATGGTTTGCTTGTGAACTTACCCACAAGCAGTGGAGCAAACAGCCAGCGATTCGCAAACAACATGTTGTAAGGCCAATCCATGTGGGGCACGAGAGCGTCAAAGGTTGTGGCGACGGCGCCGTCGATGGCGGCGGGCATGGGGTGTTTGTGCAGTTGCGAAATGGCCTGTGCCAGCTTGGAGGTTGCGGGTTCCAACTCGGGCATGGAGGTGTGGCCGCCCTGGCCGTGGGCCGTGAGTTTGATGCTTGCGTAACCCCGTTCGGCGATGCCGATCATGGCCACGGGGTGTTGCACACCCGGGATCATGTTGCGGGTGACCACATGCCCCTCGTCGAGCACCCAGGCAAAGCGGGTGTTTTGGTTTCTGAAACGCTCGGCCAGCAGCTTGTTGCCGTGCACTCCACCGATTTCTTCGTCTGCACCAAACGCGAAGTACAGTGTTCGTTTGGGTGAGAAGTCGTTTTGGAGTAGTGATTCGGTGGCTTCTAGCAGGGCCACGAGACTTGCTTTGCAGTCGACCACGCCCCGGCCATGCAGTGTGCCTTGATGAACTTTCCCGGAGAACACTGGCACGTCCCAGGAGGTGGGGTTTTCAGCGGGGACCACATCCTGGTGTGCCATGAACAACACGGGAGGTAGCGTGGGTTGGCTGCCGTTCCAGCGGAGCAATAGGGTGTGGTGCACCTGGATGACACTGAGCATGTTCCAGGTCAGCGGGTACGTGCGTTGTAGCCAGAAGTGGAAGTCCTCAAATGCGTGGGCGGCTGAAAGCGAGGGAGCTGCTGTGGGAGCATGGCTTACGGTTTCAAAACGCAGGGCTTCCGCAAGGTGTTTGACGTACTGCTCTTGCTGGTTTGGGTTCTTGACGTGGTTGGCCTGGTCTACCCGGTTAGACTGGTTTACTGGGTTGGGCTGGTTTACCGAGTTAGGTTGGGCTGAAGGGAGTGCCCCGTTCTCCGGTGGAATGTCTAGTGTCTTCCACGTGATGGTGCGTAGGATGAGCACGCCTATCAATGCAAGAAGCGCAAGGCCTGTGATCAAGACCGGGCGGAGCATTTTTGGGGACCGGTTGACACTGGGTGATGGGGAATCGGACACCCCTTTTGCGTAGCATTTTTTTTCAGGCCCCCCAGCGGATGGAGATGGGTGACGTTGGCCCCATGGTTTCGGGGTCACGCTTTGGGGGCGGGTGCCTTGTGATCCTGCTAGGTATGCCCAGGCTCGTCGGTTGTGCGGGTGGTTGATGAGGGGAGAGCGCTGTGGATCGAGATACGGGTGAAGCACGTCGTAGCCTGCGGGCGACACAGGATGGACGGGAGGAATCGGTGAAACATCGCTCCAAGGACCACCGTTCTCGGCCAAGGGATCCTGGTTCCCAGGGTGCGGGATCAGGGCGCGGTGGCTCCACGCGGCCTGGAGCCAACCGGGCTGGCTCCAATCGACCTGGCTCCAATCGACCGGGTAGCCATCGATCGGGCCGAAGTTCGTTGCCCCCAACGCCTCCCCGGCGACGGTGGTTTGGCTTTCTGGTGTTGGCGGTACTTGGGATGCTGTTTCTAGGTCAGTCCTTCTCCGGGTTTGGACCGAAGGACCCCATTCGGTACGACGAGTTCAAGAGGTTTGTTCGGGAAGATCGTGTGGACTGGGTGCACCTGACGCCTGATGAGATTCGAGGTGAGTATCGGGAGGGGCAGAAGCCTGCTGTCACTAAGGAAGCAAAGGGAGGCAAGAAGGAGGCCTCCGCGGAGCGCCCAGATCGGTTTGTTACGGGGCGGCTGCAGGACGACACGTTGATTCCGCTTCTTGAGGAGAAGAAGGTGGCGTTCCGTGCCATGCGTGACGGTGGTTTGATGTCGAACTGGCCCTGGTTGATGTACCTGCTTTTGAGCTTTGGGTTGATGATGTTGCTTTGGAATGGGCTGTCCCGTCGGATGGGCGGTGGTGGCCCCATGGGCGGTGGGGTGCTGGCGTTTGGCAAGAACAAGGGAAAGGTTTTTCAGGAGGACGAGGTTTCGGTTTCTTTCGATGATGTGGAAGGTGTGGAAGAGGCGAAGGAAGAGCTCCAGGAAATTATTGAGTTTCTGAAAACACCGGACAAGTACATGGCCATTGGGGCCAAGATCCCAAAGGGGGTGCTTCTTGTGGGGCCCCCTGGCACGGGAAAAACGTTGCTCGCGCGTGCGGTGGCTGGCGAGGCAGAGGTTCCATTCATTTCTATCAATGGCTCCGAGTTTGTGGAGATGTTTGTGGGCGTGGGTGCGGCCCGTGTTCGGGACCTGTTTGAGCAGGCTGGGAAAAGTGCTCCGTGCATTGTGTTTATCGATGAGCTGGATGCGATTGGACGCTCCCGGGGGGGCGGTGCGATGGGGCCGGGCAGCAATGAGGAACGGGAACAGACGCTGAACCAGTTGTTGGTGGAAATGGACGGGTTTGAATCCAACACGGGGGTGATCCTGATGTCGGCCACCAACCGGCCTGAGATCCTGGACCCCGCGTTGATGCGACCAGGGCGGTTTGATCGCCAGGTGGTGGTGGATCGCCCTAACAAGGAAGGTCGCCTTGGAATCCTGCGTGTTCATGTGCGTGGCGTAAAGTTGGACGATGACGTTGATCTAGGAAGTATCGCCTCAAGAACACCGGGTTTTGCGGGTGCCGATTTGGCGAACCTTGTGAACGAGGCCGCCCTTCTTGCAGCGCGCCGGGGCAAGGAACAGGTGAGTACGCAGGAGTTCTCGGATGCCGTGGACCGGGTGGTGGCGGGGCTTGCAAAGAAGAGCCGTCTGATCAACGAGGAGGAGCGAAAGCGGGTTGCGTACCACGAGGTGGGGCATGCCCTGGCGGGTGTTCTTTCTGGCTCCGACGAACGGGTTCACAAGATTTCGATTATCCCCAGGGGTTTTGGGGCCCTTGGTTTTACAATGCAAATGCCGGAGGAGGACCGCCAGTTGCTGACGGAGTCTGCGTTGAAGTCTCGATTGGTGGGCCTGATGGGGGGGCGTTGTGCTGAGGTTGTGGTGTTTGGGGAACCGTCGACGGGGGCACAGAACGATTTGCAGAAGGCAACGGAACTGGCCCGTTCCATGGTGACGGAGTTTGGGATGAGTGTGCGTATTGGCCCGATGGCCTTGCGCCGTGAAGCGCGGCCCATGTTTCTTGCGGGCAACGGTTCCATGGGTGCTGGCGTGGATGCTGGGCATCAACTTGCGAACTTGGTGGACGACGAAATTCGGGATCTTGTGAGCTGGTCGGAGCGTGAGGCCACCCGTTTGCTTGAGGGGCACCGTGGCGCACTGGAGTACATTTCCAAACGGCTCATCGAGTTGGAACAGCTGGAGGGAGACGAGCTGGACGATTTGTTGAGGAAGGCAAAAGCACGGGAGCTGGAGTAGTACTCAGCGAAGTCCTGCTCTTGTATTGGGCCTACTTCTCTGTTGGGCCTACTTCTCTGGCGAGCTGTGGGAGCCGTTTGGACTGTGTGTGCTGTCGCTGCGTTGAGGTGTGTGTTTACCCAGTTGGGTGAAGCGATGCCCAACGTAGAAGGTCGCAGCGAAGACAACGAGGACCGCACCATGGGAGAATGTTGCGATTGGTGTTTCGTTTGGGGATTCAAGAAATATCGCGGCGATCAGTCGTGGAACAATTGCCAAGACTAGGGCCATGATGGCGGACCCTTTCAGCCGTTTGCTTTGGAGGTGCGTTCCTGCGCGCCACAGCAGCACTACACCAAGAACGAAAAGGATCGCTGCACCCATACCCGTGGTGAGGATTGCAATTGTTCCCATGATGAGTTCTGGTTTCACAATGACGATTTCTGGAGCTTCGGCGTCCTTTGCGGCATTCACCAGAAAAGCCGTTGATGTGGAGACGACAGCGTTCGTTAGCCAGACGACAAGTGAGGTGATGAAGGTTGCGTTCGCGATGCCCTTTACTCTGGACTGCTTGGGGACCCGGCGTAGTCGGTAGGCAAACCACACGGGCAGTAGACTGAACGCCATCAACAGGAGCGGTGGCCGTTGTGTATCCTCGGTGGCCGTGGAATGGGTGATCCCGAACGCGATGAAGCACACAAGGGCGGTGCCTAGTAGGGAGAGCGCTTTTAGTGCGAATCCCGCGGTGCTCCATTGCTGACCGAGAGAACGGTTGGTATGGTTGGATTTCTTTGAATTCATTTTGTGCGCTGTCTATGGGTCGGGCCTGCCAAATCCCTGCCATGTTGGCGTGACTCCTAGGCGATTTGTTGAAACGCGCCATGGGACACGCGCTCGAGGCGTTCCTGGGCAGGCTGATGTTTTGGCCGAATGACCTGTTTTTCTTCGTGTTTTTCGGCCGTTGGGCTGGCTACTGCCGTGGCTGCTCCGCACGGTTTTGGGTTCAAAATGTCTGTGAAAGCAACGGGCATGGCTTTTGCTGCGCTGGGCGCGGACGGATTTCGTGCTTTTACGTTTTCATTTTATCATCACCTTTTTGTTCCTGGCCTGTGCTGGATTCTCCGCGTGTATTCCAGGGGGTGAGGCTGCCGTTGCAAAGTCTCAAACCGAGTTTCGGGACGATGTGTCGATCGCTTTCGGCTGGCCTCAGATCCATCCCTGCATGCGAATGACATCGGGCGTGGGAACTGGTGGCCAGGGTCGTGCAAGTGTTCTGCAAAAAGTTCCATCGATTTGGATCCCTCTTGAGTTGCGCCATACGGCAACGCAACAGTCGGGTTTTGTGTTTTTTGTTTGGGCAAAATCAGGGTCCCTGAGGAGCCGGCCGAAGGAATTCACTCGAAGTGTACACTTGAGTGTGCCGGACGAGGGGTCTGCCATGTCTTGCGAGGGGATCATCGGTCAAAAAAACAGTGATATTCGAAGCGCAGGTGCAGCTGTGAGTACGGCTGTACAGCAACGTTGGGGAGAACTCCTGTTGCCAGAGAACTACCGTGTTTGGAATGCGCCCAAGTCTTCTACCCTGAGTATTTCTGAAAGAACTCATAGCGCTATCAAGTCTCTTCAGCGTATCGAGGACGATCTTCCTGCTTCGTGGGTTGACATTTTGGATATGGAGTGGTCGACGGAACTACGTGGTGATCTTGGGTCTTCTGTTGGGTCGCATGGAAGTGTAGATGTAGATGAGATCCTGAATCTCCTGCTTCGTTGGGAGGAGGACATGGGAATCTTTCTGCACTGGATGCGCCATCGGATTGGAATTTATTACGTGGTTCGTCAGTACATTGATATTCGGCGACGACAGTTGCCGTTGGGTCATGATCTTAAAACACAGCCACCGGTTCATTTGTCACGGGGGGAGTATGTGGGCACCTGGATGTTGGCAGAGGCTCGCGCTGGCTACGGTGCGTTGTCTCTTAAGCATTGGCAGGAAAACATTCGGCAAGGCAGTGTGCAGTGTAATCATTGGGTTGGCGGTCGCTTTGCATCGGGCTGTCGTGGATTTTCTCCACCGTTTGGTCAAGAAGATGCGTCGCGAGGAACACCGGACGGTCCCGCTCCTATCCTAAAGGAAGAGTTCGAAGCCTTTTGTAAAGGAACACAGAGGACCAATCTGCTTAACTTTGGTGGTTCAGGGAGCCAGGATGCTGCCAATGAGGTGAAGGCCTTGGCGACAGCCATGTGCAATGGGCGGGCGCTGGATTTCTTTTCACCCAGTGCGGAGAAGGTGCCTGAGGGGATTCGTTCGGAGGTGTGGGGTCTTGGTACGAAGGTGACGCCTGTGTTTGGGGGGCATGGGGTGATTC
>JAUICN010000004.1 GCA_030427835.1 Polyangia bacterium
GAGGAGGCGCGCGCAGGCGTAGCCAAAGCTACGGCGAGCACGTACGACGCGGCTCCAGGGCCAAAGATCAAGGTCAAAACTCGATCAGATCGAATGAGGTGCGCAATAGACCGGATTTCGCAATGGGAGAGTCACCGTTGGTGACGCGGCCTCCGCCACCATGGTCACGGCCGGTCCCTATTCTGTGTCTGGGGTGATCAAGACCGGAATGTCTGTGTTGCGTATCACCTGTTCGGCCACGCTTCCGAGCACAAATCGCGCAATACCCGAACGGCCGTGGCTGCCCATGACAACCAAGTCGGCTCCGATTTCCTTGGCCACCTCGAGCACCGTTCCGGCAATCGAATCTCGCCCCATCACCAAGCGAGTATTCAACTCCACTTCCCCGGTGGTGAGTTTGTCTTTCAGCTGATCCAGGCTCCGCTGCAGTTCATCCGAGGTGTCGGAGAGCATGGTGGGCGTGGGGGCAACACCTCCGCTTGCCGTGGCGTAGATGGGCACAGCATGAACGTGCAGAAGAGTCACCGAGGCCCCCGTTTTTTGCGCGATCGAAACAGCGTTCCGCGCAGCCTTTTCCGTCAGGCTCCCAAAATCCACAGGGCAAAGAATATGTTTCGTTTCCACAACTTCCTCCTCACGATGGACCTCCCACGGGATTCCACACTTCGCAAGTGGGATCTCGGTTCTCCCTCATTTTGGGGTCTCTACACCCCATTGATACGCATCTGAGCTCCAAGGAAAGCCTGTTAAGCGATTGAAACTATTGAATTATGGACGAGTCCGGCCACGGTGGCATGTAGGTTGCTTATGGAACGGAAGGAGAAGCCATGCAGTACAACCCACTCCATCGACAGTTACAGAGCGGCCTTCATCGGCTCCTTTTCATGTGCGTTGGTCTACTCCTATCCGCCTGCTCCGTTGCCACATCGTCTCCGACCGCAAAAGTGAATGATTCAACATTGTTCAATGTGGCTAGGTTACTCCGGTGGGAGGATGGCAAGGCCATGGAACGGGGAACCTGCGCGCGGCTTGAGCATTTGCTGAACCCAGAGCTTGTGACAAGCGACGTACGCGTGAAACCCGTTGAGAGCGGATGCCAGTTCCTTGGAGTTGAGGAGGGGCCCTACGAGGGCGCCACGGCAGTTGTACCCACCGGAGCGATCTACGATCATGCCTACTATTTTCCACAACGGCCTTCCAGGTCCGTGAAACGGGTATGGGTAAACGATGGGCAACCCGTGCGATGGACAAGGGGCGACAGCGAACCCACCGCCGTGCTCACCATGGGTGACGTTGGATTCCTCCGCTTCGAAATGCTCCCCAAGTTCAGCAGTGGTGAGCACGAGTTTACGGAGCAACTTGAATTTGTCGATCTCCATGGCCAATGGCACCTGCAGTACCAAAACTACGTGGACGTTATTGTCAGCCGAATAGAATCGGATTCAACCCAACGGGATGGTTACCACTCCTACAAGATTCCTGACTATGAAACCTGGAGTGAACGGAACAACGGGAGCCCCAGAGCGTTGCAGAGCTACGAAAGTGCGGTGGAGCTTGTGGAATCCGTGAAATCACTGGGCCGGGCGTTGGAAGGCACCGGAAACATCGTTGCGGTGACCATCCAGGGATACGCATCCAACACCGGGGAGGACATCCAGCCCAATATCGAACTCGCTCAGAAACGAGCAGACAGCGCGAGAGTCGCCCTATTTGGAACCGCATCCTTACCGGGTGTGCGATTCGTTCGTTTTACCGCCAACGACAAGCACGTGCAGCCTGACCAACGAGTAGAGGTGGGTAGCGATCAAGCGCATCAATACCAACGTCTTACGTTGCGAATGGAGCTCAGGCCCGATCCCAACACGAGACACGCAACGATGGTCCAGAATTAGATAGAGTAGTTCGGTTTTTGAAGACCGTGCATTCCGTGGCACACCGAAGCGACCTTGGTGAAGCCCATGCCCATCAGTTGCAACGCGGCGGTGGCGGAACGCCGTCCAGATCGGCAGATCAAACACAATGGTGCATCGCGCGCCCATCGCTTCGCATGGGATTCAAGCCCATCCAGCGGAATGAGTTCCGCGTCACCCAGGTGTCCCAGTGGCCCGTCATATTCATCCGGTTCACGGACATCCACCAATCGAACGTCCTTGCGGTGTTTGGCGACCCACATCAACTCTACCTCCGGAACACCGTCCTCGCGCCATGTAATGGGTGCCCACGTCACGTAGGAAAATGTACCACAAAAAAAAGGCTACCCCGACAGTCGAGGTAGCCCTTTTTAACGCCCACCCGAGGGTAGGTTACCGGCGATCAGTCCGCTTCGTTGTTGTCACGGTCGCTACTGCAATCCGCGTCATCCAGGTCCGTATCCCCGTCGTTGTCGTTGTCGACACCGTCAGAACATTGCGGATTGGCGCCCTCCACCGGGTCGGTCAGGCTCGCGCAGCCAGGGTCGTCCATATCCGTATCCCCGTCGCTGTCGTTGTCGACACCGTCGTTGCATTGGGGATCGGGGTTTTCGGTCACGTCACTACCGCTGTAGCAGCCCGGGTCGTCCGGAAAGTCGGTCTTGCCGTCCCCGTCGTTGTCCTCCCCGTCACTGCATGCGGGATCGGTGTGGTCTTCACCGCCCGATTCGTCTCCGTCGGTTTCGCTGGAACACTGCGGGTCCGCAGGGTAGTCGATGTGGTTGTCCCCATCGTTGTCCACACCGTCCGAGCATGCAGGATCCGGCGCTTCAAAGGACGAAAAGCTAAAGGCACATCCGGGATCGTGAGGATAGTCCACCCTGCCGTCCCCGTCGTTGTCCAAGCCATCCGAGCACTCAGGTTCAAACTCGCTGCTGTCAAAGGCATCCAGGCACTGGGTGTCCTCCGGGAAGTCGACCAGGCCGTCGCCATCGTTGTCCACGCCATCGGAGCATTGAAATACGCTTAGCTGCTCGCCGTGTTCACTGTCGTCGGTGGGTGAAGAACAACCACGATCCTGGCCGTAGTCGATGGTGCCATCGCCATCGTTGTCGACGCCGTCGGAGCACTGGTGCCTGCCCGCGTATTCGCTTTGGTCCATGGGGCTGCTGCACTGCGGGTCGTCGGGGTAGTCGGTCTTGCCGTCCCCGTCGTTGTCCACCCCATCGCTGCATCGGTATTCGCCATCCTGTTCCGTGGTGTCGTAGGGGCTCGAGCAACCGATATCGTCGGGGTAGTCGATCTTGCCGTCCTCATCGTTGTCGAGTCCGTCACGGCACACCGTGTCGGGGGATTCGCTGTTGTCGGCCCGGCTATCGCAGCCCTTGTCGTCCGGAAAGTCGGTGTTGCCGTCTCCGTCGTTGTCCTTGCCGTCATTGCACTGGCCGGGGTCGCTGGCGCCACCTTCGGAAGTTCCTAGGGCAGCTCCCTCACAGCCCGGGTCTGCGGTGTCCACGAGACCATCGCCGTCGTTGTCCTTGCCATCCGAGCAGGCAAAGAAGCTCTTAAATTCATCCTCCGTGAGGCGATCACAGCCCCCCAGGGTGGTGAGGCACGCCACAGCGAGTAGTGCCCCTAGTTTGATTCCTACCGTTTGTTTCCAATCCATGGTCCCTCCAATGGTTGCGGGCTACCCTAGGTGTACAGGGGCCCATATTGCCGACCATCCAAACACATTCTCCCACCCTTGACCACCCCCAAACGGTGGAGCCCAGGCCCTTTGTAGGAACACCGTGAGCCCGATCACAGAAGCGTTTTCCCGACTTTCCTGGTGCACGGCGTTCACGGATGGCCTTCCGTTGGATCCTGATGCAGAAAACCACGGGGTCGCTCGCAACCGACAGGTGTTGGGCGCCGTGTACTCCCCCGCCCGTCCAGAGACAGCACCAAACCCTGAGCTGCTGGCCAGTTCCGCAGATCTGGCGGCAGAATTGGGCCTAAACCTATCGCTAGATTCGCCGTCCGACATCCACCTCATCGCCCAGGTGTTTTCGGGGAATACTCCCCTGGCCCCCACCGTGCCCTACGCCACCTGTTACGGCGGGCACCAGTTTGGCCATTGGGCGGGGCAGTTGGGGGACGGCCGTGCCATGACCCTGGGGCATCTGAGGGTGCCCGATGGTTCCACACGGGAGATCCAACTCAAGGGTGCCGGCCGAACCCCCTATTCGCGCACCGCAGACGGGAAAGCCGTGTTGCGTTCATCCGTGCGGGAGTTCCTATGCAGCGAGGCCATGCACCATCTGGGCGTGCCCACGACCCGTGCGCTTACCCTCGTCACTACTGGGGAGTCGGTAGTTCGGGATCCGTTCTACGACGGTCACCCCAGGTACGAACCTGGAGCCATAGTCTGCCGCGTGGCGCCAAGCTTTCTACGCTTTGGCCACTATCAGATCCATGCCGCACGGGAAGATGGGAATACGCTTCAAACGCTGGTGGACTTTACCCTCCAAAACTACTTTCCCACGGTGCATCAACATGCTCGCGACCGTGGCCTTCACCCCGTGGTGGTGTGGTTTGAAGAGGTGTGCCGCAGCACCGCGATTATGGTGGCCCATTGGATGCGGGTGGGTTTTGTTCACGGTGTGATGAACACCGACAACATGTCCATTCACGGGTTGACCATCGACTACGGCCCCTACGGTTGGCTTGAGGGGTACGACCCCAACTGGACTCCGAATACCACCGATCTCCCTGGTCGCCGCTACAGTTTTGGTCGCCAACCCGCGGTGGCCGGGTGGAACCTGCAACGGTTTGCACAAGCCCTGTACCCACGGGTAGGCAAATCCGAGCCCTTGGACGCTGCCCTGCAAGTCTATGCGGACACCTTTGACCGGGAACACCGAAATATGGTGGCCGCCAAACTTGGTTTTCCCAATCTAGATACAGACGAGGATGTGGAGCTGGCCCGGGAAGCATTTGAAATCCTCGGTGACGTGGAAACCGACATGACACTCTTTTTTCGGCACCTGGCAGATGTTCCCCTGCAAGAGAATGTGCCTGTTTCAAATCGTGTCGCGCCATTGGAGGTGAGTTTCTACGAACCCCAGCATAGGACAGACGACAACCGAGCCCGTTTACAGCGATGGGTCACACGCTACACCTCCCGTTGCAAAGGCCTCCACCCAGATGAAACAACCCGGGTGCAGGGCATGAACGCCACCAACCCCAAATACGTTCTGCGCAACTACCTGGTTCAGCAAGCCATCGACCTGGCAGAGCAGGGCGATGCTTCGGGAATTCACGAACTGCTGGACGTGATGCGCCATCCCTACGACGAACAACCGGGCCGCGAGGGTTTTGCCAAAAAGCGCCCGGAATGGGCACGGAACAAACCAGGGTGCTCCACGCTTTCTTGCAGTTCTTGAGACAGGTAAGCGGCGAAATGGGTTAACCGCCGGTGGACGATCGCTTAGGTAATTGCATGCGCACAAGAAGAGCGCCTCCTCCACCAAGCCTAGGAACCGCAGTACAGAACGCAGCAACTCGCGAACCCATAACTTCCTGCAAAATATGAAGCGTCAACGAGTGGAGTACGCCCTTGCCGTCGTTGGATCCGTGGCCTTTTCCATGGACCACCCGCACCACCTTGCGGCGTTCATGGGCCGCGGCACCCAGGAAATCGCACAGGGCGTCGATGGCGCGCTCCTGATCAAAACCATGCAGGTCCAGTGTGGCTTCCGGGGGCACGGCGCCGCCCTTGAGCTCCCGAAGGGGGCCCCGGCCCAGATCCGTGCGAAAGGCTTCCACCCAGTGCTCCCCGTGGTGCTCCAGGGTAAACCCGTATCCGGCAGGTACGCTTACCGGGTCGTGCGACAGGCCTGTGCCAGAGCGCCGGCTGCTTTTTGAAGCAGGGCCTCGATTGGCTGGCGGCTGGGACGGGCGCACGGGCTGAGCCAGGCGTCGTTTCCCGCCCAGGGGCTCCGCATTCCCATAGGCCTCTTCCAACAGGCGTTTCCGTTCCGCTTCACTTCGCTCGTCCACGGCCCACCCTAACATGGCCGACGGATCGGGACCTTTAGGATCCGCCGTTTCCGGAAAACTCTTCAGGGATACCCCTACTCCGTACCAGGGTCCCGTTTGGATACGCAGGCGCCCCGCTGGCAAAGGTGGCCCTGGGGGCATTGCACGGTACGTTGCGACGCGATGTTGTTTTCCCATTCGCAGGCGATAGGGTCACAGGTGAAGGTAGTCTCAGTGTAACCTGTGGAAGAGGCGCACACCTTTTCCTTTTTTGACGCGCCCTCTTCGCAACCTGCCCCGCACCCGGTGCTGCATGCGAGCGTCCAACTGCGTGAAGTCCATCCCCACCGCGGAACATGGCACGTGGCGCTACGGGGCCCCTCACAAAAGTACCCATCGTTGGGTACCCCATGCACGGTGTTTCCAGGTGAACGCATCACACATTGGTGGGGCGGCGCACAGGCCTTCCCGAAGAGCGTACCGTTGGATCCCATGACTGCCGTGCACGAATAACTCGCGCAATCCGAGTCCCGAGTACACGACTCCAGATCGGAAAGTGTGCGGCATGTGGCCCCAGCCGATCCCTGGACACAGACCCCCGAAGGGCACGAATGACGTACACGGGAGACCGTTTCCGCGGAGCACGTGTCTCCACACTCCTGAACACGTTCCTCATAGTCGTGCGTGGAAACACAGGTGTAAACGGTTTCAGAAAAACCACTGTTGCACTCCGCACCGCATTCCACCGAACAGGCCGCGTCGATCCACTGGGCCGTGTCGTCCACCACCCTGCAGTACCGTTTTCTCGGGTTTCCCGTGCAGACGGAATACCCATCCCCCTGCAGCGACTTGTTCCCGGTGGCTGCCGTGGCGCACCGGTTTTCTGGCAAACAGTGCGGTTCCCCCCCGAGCGTTTCCGTACACGCGTAGTGAAGCGGGCACTCCCTGGAGTCTGAACATTTCACAAAGGACGTCAGTCCCTCCTCGATTCCATGTTTTGCTCCCCATCCGCGCCGTCCGGCCTTCATTCTGGGGAGGCGGCCGGGGTAGTCTTCCCCCAGCCAAAGATTGTACGCGGCCCGTTCAAGGTTTTGACGCACGATCTTACAGTGGCCGGCCTCCTTGCCGAGAAAGGTGCTTTCAAACTTTTTCGATAGGCCCCACTCAAACTCGGTATCTGGATACCGGTCAAAGTCGTAGTCCC
The DNA here is from genome assembly GCA_030427835.1 of Polyangia bacterium. Classification (GTDB taxonomy): domain Bacteria; phylum Myxococcota_A; class Polyangia; order Polyangiales; family JAUICN01; genus JAUICN01. The sequence goes on from JAUICN010000004.1 coordinate 7,138, forward strand.
TGCAGTGTTCGACGATGTTCACCTTGGTTCCCCGTCGCGCTCCCCGTGTGCATAGGGGAGCCAACCCTTCATAGGGCCCACCCGGGGATCCCATGGAACAGTCGTCCGAGTTGGCTTTGCTTTGCCGGTACACCCAAAGCTTTTTGATGTTGTCGGTCACCTCAAACCCTAGCCCGTGGCCGGGCTTGTAGGGATCAAACACCACCACGCGGTGCACAGTTCGGCGGGGTTCGGGTAGGTCATCGCGCTCGGAGAGAAGTCGCGCCACCTTGATGACATTCATGCCACCCCAACTGTGCCCCACCAGCCACACCTCCTTCGGGGTGTCCTGTTCATCGATGTCACCGTCGTCGTTGGTATCCAACGCATCGATCAGCGCGCGGAAAGCGACGTTGGGGGCAGTTGCACGAAAATGGGATTTCCCATTGTGGCGAATCACACCCGGGAGCTGTTCACAAAAAGCCCCCAACGGTGTGCCGTTGTATTGCATGTACCCTGCCATGCAGAGCGACACCGTATTGTCGTCGTGATGGAGCCCAAGGGTGGACGCACCCACCGCGGTGGGTGGGTCCGAAGCACAGGAAAGGGAAAGCAAAGATAGAGCAACGAAGAAAGCGCAAATACAGCAACGCATGGATCCTGATCAAAGCAATCACCGTGCCAGTGGTGGTTTCACCGAGGTTGTGGAGTACAGTTGCCCCGCCAAAACGAGTTCTTGGTGACAACGTACCTCAGGGAACTGGGCCAACCCGTGCCGAATGACGCACATGGTCAGCACATCAACAGGAAAAACAGCGATATGGCGCAGCGGGTCAACGTCGCCTATGTGCAGTGCCATGGACGTACTGCGCACACCCGAGCATTGCTTCGAGAACCTTTCGGGTTTTGATACTGCCCCCCACTACGTGGACGACCTACCCGGCTACGAGGGTTTGCGTTTGCACTACGTGGATGAAGGCCCAAGGGATGCCAAGGAAGTGTGGCTCTGTTTGCATGGGGAGCCCACCTGGTCCTACCTGTATCGAAAGTTTATTCCTCTCCTGACGGGCCGTGGCATTCGGGTGGTGGCACCTGATCTGTTTGGGTTTGGGCGTTCGGACAAACCGGCAGACAGGGGCGTGCACACCTTCACCTTCCATCGACGGGCGCTGTTGGAGTTTCTGGATCGCATGCAACTGCCACCGGTCACATTGGTGTGCCAGGACTGGGGCGGGATCCTTGGGCTTACGCTCCCCATGGAGTTGCCCGAGCAGTTTCGAAAACTGGTCGTCATGAACACCGCACTACCCGCAGGACAGCCCCCAGGTCCAGGGTTCCTGGCCTGGCGCGCCTACGTAGAGGCGTTTCCGGATCTGGACGTGGCACGCCTCATGAAACGGGCCTGCCCCGAACTGGACGAACGGGAGTGTGACGCCTACAACGCGCCATTTCCTGACGTAAAGTTCAAAACCGGTGTGCAACGGATGCCACAAATCGTGCCCATCGAAGAGAGCATGGACGGCGCCAAACTCACGGCCCACGCAAAACAGTGGTGGGCAAGTACCTGGTCCGGCGAGTCCCAGATGGTCATCGGCGCACAGGATCCCGTGCTGGGGCCCGAGATCATGCATGACCTACACAACCACATCAACGCCTGCCCCAAGCCCCTGCTACTCCCCAACGCCGGTCACTTCGTCCCAGAATCCGCCTCCGAGTTCCTCCCCCAAATCCTAGACCGGTTTGATGTTTAGCTGATTGAATGATCGAAGCTCAGCGGAGCTTCCAGGGCCTGACAATCGATGAGGCAATGCAGGGTATTGTTGAAGAGATTGGAAGGATATGGTGGTTTTGCTGGGCCTCGAGGGTCGATCAGAAAAATATCAAACCGGTCTAGACAACTGGAACCTGTAAGCGCAGTCGCAAGCCACCTTGGGTTCAGTTGGTAATCCAAGGTCGGAACCTGGTGGCTAGTTGGCGAAGACTTGGGTCCAGACGGGGGAGCCATCGCATTCGATGTAGCCCACGCCAATACGGCCAAAGGTGTCCCGTAGAATGTTGGCGCGGTGTCCGGGGCTGTTCATCCAACCCTCGTGTACCTGCGCTGGGGTGAGGTGCCCCTTGGCAATGTTCTCTCCGCCCGTGTTGTAGTCCACACCGCTTTCGTTCAAACGATCCGCAAGGGTTCGGCCGTCCGCCGAGGTGTGTGAAAAATAACCCTGGGTGCACATGTCCTCGCTGTGAAGGCGTGCCGCTTCCGTGAGGTCCTCGTCACAGGAAAGCGTACCCAGACCTTCGTCATCACGTGCCCCATTGGCCAGGGCAATGGTGTCCAACTCAGTGGAATTGGAGCATAGGTCAGAAGAGCCGCAGCCCACGACCACAACGGCGCAGACCATACAGGGTAAAAGACGCACCCGGAGTGCCCTACTTCAGCTTGCGGTAAACCCCGACCACCACGCCCATGATCTGGGTGGTGCGCCAATCCTGCTTCGGCAGGAGAATCGGAGCCATCGTAGAGTTGGCAGGTTGCAAACGAATGTGGTCCCGCTCCGGGTAGTAGTACTTACAGGTGGCCTCGTCGCCCACGAGCGCGATGACAATCTCACCCCGGTCTGCGCTGAGCTGCTTGCGGATGAACACGTAGTCCCCGTCGTGAATGCCCGCTTCGATCATGGAATCCCCAGAAATGCGGAGCCCAAACATGTCCCGGTTGCTTCCCACCAGCATGCGGTCCACGCGCACGGAATCCTGGGATTGCTCGATGGCTTCGGTTAACGCACCCGCAGCCACACGGCCCACAATGGGGATCTCCACCATGGAGTCCATGTCGTTGGCGGGCGGTACTGCGCTGAGCCCAAAACCCTGGGACGTGGCCTTTCGGGCACTTTCAATGGGAGTGACGCCCGGAGGCGCTGAAGAGCGCGCCATTTCCGTGGGCCGTAAGGTGCGGGATTTCATGTCCTCCCGGGTCAGGTAACCCTTGCGTTCCAGGGCCCGAAGGTGGTCGTTGACCCCATTGGTGCTGCGAATACCCAGGTGGTTGCCAATCTCCCGAAGGGTCGGGGGGTAGCCCCGCTCGTCGATGGAATGGGAGATAAAGTCCAGAACGGCGGCCTGACGTTCGGTGAGCTTTTCAATTTGCGGCTCCATGGGGACCTCTCTGGCGCTGTGCACACCTGGCAACCGAGGGTCCGTTCCCTCGGATAAGCCACCCTACAACAATTTGTAGGAACCTGCACAGGTGATCACTGGAACCCTGAGCAGGTAGGACAAAGTATGACACAGTCCTACCCACTCCCGTCAAGAACGCGACGAAAAACCGGAACTCAACCTATTCCGTGGATATTTTCGTAATGATTCCAGTACCCAGTGCCAGGGAGTAGTTTCGGCTTCCATCCAAACCAACGGTCGCAGTGCCGTCCCCATTGAACGTGACCGTTGCCGTGACGCTAAAATCACCCTTCCGGGTACGCCGCCCACGCTTGACGGTACGTTCTGCATCAATTTGGTACACAATTTCGCCGCTCAGGGGGGTCTCGTCCGCGATCCGGAGGACCACATCGCTGTAGGTCGCCGCGTAGTCAAAGGACCAGGTGCGGGTTTCGTCCCGATAGAGCGCCATGAACTCGGAGTCTACGCTGAATGTACCCATTCCATTGAAGGTGGCGTTGTCCCCCTGCAGGCCCGTAAGGGACCACATTCCGGTGCGCGAAACGCTCGCAGCGTAGCGGTCCAGGGTCAGCTCTCCTGACCATTCCACGCTCAAACTGGCGGAGTCCGTTTCCGATCCACAAAGGGCCATGGAATCGCCCGAGGCATTGCTGCAGGCCACGGTGTAGCTGTACATCAATCCAAAACGTTCCCCAGAGACCGTGCCGGCGCCACTGGCAGAAAGCCCCATGGGTGTGGTTCCCGCGGAGGTTTCAATACTGTCCGACATGGCTCCCACCTCCCCGCCGGAGTCGTTGGCCACCAGGGACCCAACCCCCGCCGCCACGTCATCGTAGTCCGATTCCGCCGGCTCCCAGGCACAACCCCAGGTGAAAAATCCAAGTCCAAGTGTGATCGCCAGAATCCTCATTGCAGTCCTCCACCACAATGCTCTCGCCTTCGGGCCTATTCTGTCAACCTACCGCAAGCCTGTAATCTGTCTGTGGCAGGGGCCAAACCCCGGCGATCAAGACCTAGCCGTCCTGGGCGTCTCGACCCTGGCGCCATTGGCTCCAGATCTGAATGGGGTTGAAGCCCAGGATTTCGGTCACACTGGAGACGCTGGTGACCTGGGAGCGCAGTTCCCGCACCACAGGGCGAAGCAGCTTCAGCATGTCCAGCCCCCCTGCCCACTTGGCAGCGCGCCTGGCCGCACCGCCCACCGCATCCGCGCCTAGAACCACCATGGCGTAGGGGGGGGTAGGGTGAACAATGATATCCCGGGCGGCCACGTGTTTGGCCCAGGTGCCTGCGTGGGAGGTATGCAACAGGTGGTCCAGCACGCCCACATCGGTAAACGCACCAAAGTGTACCGGCGCCAAATGCGTGCTCACCGCGCGAACGATGTGCCGGTAGTCCCGACGAAAGTCTCCCCCAAGGGGGCCGGTCCACTGTCGAATCCGATCCGGGCCCACAACCGTGGCGATTTGCCCCCTGTGGCGGTGCACCACAAACGTGGTCCATAGATGCGTGCCCGACCACAGCGCCAACACCCAACAGTGATCGTCTGGCAACAGCATATCCAGCGCCCGTTGCAGTGTGGTCATGGCGGGGATTGGCACGCTCGCGAGCGGTCGGGGCCATACCCGCATCATCCCTGCGCTCTGGACCTCCCGAAGAATGCGCACACAGGAAAGCCATTGGCTTGCGTAGTCGTCTCCCGGTTGCAGGCGTACCGCAAGGCGTTCCGCAATTTCTTCGGGCACGCCCTCGCGAATCACCACGCAGCGTTTGACCCCATGATCACGGGCCAAGAGCGGAAGGGATTCCGAGCCACCGTAACGAACCCCGGTGAGTGCTCCCCGTCCCGTGTGCAACGCCCGCAGGGTACGATCCTGGTCGTCCACAATCACCACGAGCGTGCCCTCCGGTCGGTTGGGCAACAACGCCTGCTCTGCGGACGTTTCCAGATCTGCCGGTGCGGTGGAAAACAGGGAGAGCAAACGCCCCCAGGATTGCGCGTCGAATCCCTCGATACGGATGTCTGGCGAAATCATGAGGGTCTCCTGGAACTACGTCTTGCACTGGGTCGCTGTATGCTGGGGCGCTGAATGTTGGGGAGCCGTGTGCTGGAGTGCTGTACACCGTGCGCGCCCATGGCGGGATCCCCGTCCGTGCGTTCAACCTTGTCACGATTCTCCTTGGCGGGAGAGTCGTGAACCGCGGCTTCAAGGGCGAACACACGGCAGGTGTGCCCAGGCACCTGCAGTGGCAGCGCGCGTACGTCCTCAAAATGATCGCCGAGCAATAGGTCAGTAACCCTAGTGCACCTGGGGATGTGCACAGTGCACCTGCGTGCATCTTCCACGGTGTTCATCACGTAAAGGGCTCGGGGTCCGGAAGCATCGCCGTGGAGTGTGGCTCGAACATCACCGGCCGGAGAAAGCCCTCGTTGCCACACAGGCCCCGTTTCCTGCACCCCCTCTTCTGAATCCTTACTTCGTATCGGCTCCTCACGGCCCGGCTCCTCACCGCTGTGATCCTCACTGCTGGGTTGAACCCATACTTCGGGTCGAAGTCCGAGGGTATCCAGTTGGGAGCGGACCAGCTCACCCACGGCAATACCGTCGACTTGGCAAACCCAGGAAGTGCCCTCCACGGAAGAACCGACGGGGAAAACCTCCGGCTGAAACCGGTCGTTCATCTGGGGTACTTCGGGCCCGGTGGCCAGGTGCATGCCCGTACCCGCCAATTGCTCCAGTCCCTTCCACCGGCGACGGTTGGCGTATTGGAACGTGGGCGAAAACAGCAAGCGGATCCCTTCATAGCGTTCCATCCGTGCGTCGCTGTCCACCAGCACGTAGGGGATCTGCTCCGCTTCCAATGCCTGCACCACTTCCACAACCCAGGCGTGCCATTCCAATTGAACCGCGCGGCCCAGGTCGAGCGTGTCCTCCCGGCAGGCAAGCGCCGGCGATCCACCCAGGGCCTCAAACACCGAGGGAGTCACAATCCCCCCCAGGAGATGGGTGAGGCGCGTGAGGCGTCGATACTCGTGGGGTACCTGAATGGCCACCTCCACCTTCCGATGGAGGCTGGCGTGGTCCACGCGGTCGAGCGCATGGATGACGGATTTCCATGACCGTGCTTCGGCGCGCGGTTGTCCGCGATCGTCCACCGGCGCGCCGTACCAACGATCCCGATCCACTGCCATGTAGAGGTTAAACCCGCGCAAGCCGTGGGCGCATGCGGTCAAAAACGAAAAGAGCGAATCCTGGTGGTCCAGTGGGGGAAACCAGGACGGCGCACCCACTCCCATTTCGGGCGCGTAGGGAATGGGTGTGCTTCCCGTCAAAAACAGGGTGCGCCAACGCACGGTCTCAAAATCCCGGGCCCGGTGGTAGTAGTCCAGTCCCACAAGCGGCACCGCATCCTGCAATGCAGACAGGTTCACCGGCTGCCCCGTTTCCCCAAGCGGAATATTGTGCACCGTGGGCACCCCCCCCAGGCCCACAGCCTCCAGGCTTCCACGGAACCGATCCACGGAATCGGTGATCAGCACTTCCCGGAACTCCGCCCATTCCATGGCCCGACGGAGTTCCAAATGGGAACCGGGTGCGCTTGCCTGCCCGCCGATGGGCCCAGCGCTGGGCCCAGCACCCATCGGTTCGACACCCTTGCGCCGAGGTCCAAGCGCCTGACCATCAAAGGCCTGAACGTCAAAAGCCTGAACATCAAAAGACAGGGGAGGTGTGACCTCGCGCCAGGTCTGGTGGGACGTGTGATATTCCTGATTGTAGCGATCCAGCGAGCGGTAGCGCTTGCGTAGGAACTGCCGGTAATCCGCCAGCGCGTCCTTGTGGTAATCCTGATCGTATTCGCCCGTACGAAAGTAGTAGGAGGCCTCGTTGTCCACCTGCAACAACACCACGGGGCCCTCGGGGTACATCCGTGCTCGAAGCACGTCCGCCACGGCCCGGTACCAGGATTGCGTGGCTGCCGCGAATGCGCGGCTTGCGTAGCTGGGGATGGGGAACATTTGCGGCGGGTAGGGTTGAATTACCGGGTTGCCCTTGGGCGAACGTGCCTGGTAAGCCCGGTTGTAGATCACGTGTTTGGGCAGGCCGAAGTAGGTCAGCTCGGCATTGATATGGGGGCCGGGGCGGGCAAACACCCAAAGGCCCAGTTCCGCGGCCATGTCCACAAACCGGCCCAAATCCAGCCGTGGATCCCGCTCCCCAAAATCCACATGGCCTTCGGTCACTTCGTGAACGCCCCAGGGCACATAGGTTTCCACCATGGGCAGACCCAACTGTTTCAGCGAAGTCAGGGCTTGCTTCCACAGGGAGGGATCGATGCGCCAGTAGTGCAGTGCCCCCGAATACAGCGGAATCCGCCGGGTCTGTAGCGCCCCGTTCCCAGAAAGGTCCGTTCCCGTCGGAGAACCACCCATCTGAGATACACCCAGCCGAAGGTGGTTGCCCTCCAGTTGAACAGGGGCAACGTCACTGCAAGTGGGGCGGGGGCGACGTGCTGAAAAGCGTTCTGATTTCACAAATGGATCCCAAAAAACTACGTTTGCGCAATGTAGGGTGTCTACACTGCCTTCACAAGCTCAGATGAAGAGAAGGACCATACGTTGAACAGCCAAACATGGACAGGCCTTTGGGTGGCCCTTTGGGTCGGGCTCGGCGGTGGCCTGGGGAGTGTGCTTCGTTGGGGCACGGGCCTCGCGGTGGCCCACTTGCACCGCGGCGACCACGCCCAGGCGGTGGCCACCTGGACCGTCAACGTGGTGGGCTCCTTTGCCCTGGGCGCATTGCTGGATTTTCGCACCGGGGTGAGCCCCGCAGCCCTCGCCACCTCGGCCGTGTCCGTCCCCTGGTCTGCGGTTCCCTGGCTGGCCATGCTCGGCACGGGCCTACTCGGCGGTTTCACCACCTACTCCACCTTCAACTACGAAGCCCTGAAACTCCTGCAAGCCCCCCAACCCTGGCGCGGGGTGCTCTACATTCTAGTCACCGTACTCGTCTGCCTCGCCGCCGGAGCCCTCGGCCGCCTCGCCGCCCAGCAGATTTCGCCGGCTTCCTAGCCCCATCAATCCTGGGAGCGGCGACCGAGCCACCATAGGTAGGCGCTGTAGGAGGTGGACCAGGCCATGGTTGCGCCAAACAGGCCCACGCCCATGAAAAAGTGATCCAGGCCCACGAGCAGTGCCGAGGCCAGGACCCCTGAGGCCGTGACCAGCCCCTGGAGCAACCGGTGCCCCCGTCGTTCCATGGCGGCGGCAAGCGCCAGATCCCGCGTCATGATCTGCACGCGGCCGGCCCGCAAATCCTCCAGTACCTCGGCCGCCTGAACGGGCATATCCCCCGCGGTGGAGCTGAGTCGCAGGGCGGTCTGCAGCAGTTCGGCCCCCAACCTCTCAGGCGAGTAACGTTGCTTCACCAGGTCTAGAAAGTAGGGGGAAACCTCCTCCATGATGTCGAGCTGTGGGTAGATTTCCTTGCCCACGCCCTCCACGGTCATCATGGCCTTGCCCATCATGAGAAAGTCCGCTGGGATCTCGATGCCGTACTTTCGGGCCCCGTAGGCCAAGTCCCTCACCATCTGCGAGAAATCCAGATCCTGCAGTTGCTTGCCCAGGTACCGTTCAGAAAGCACCGCAACCTCAGTTTCAAAGGCCTCCCGATCCACCCGCCGCGTGGGCTTACCCATGGCGTAGAGCGCATCGGCAATGGCCCGTGCATCCTTGCGGGCACAACCCACCATCAGGTCCACCATGCGATCCCTCAGGCGCGGGGTGAGCCTTCCCACCAAACCCAAATCCACCATGCCCAAAACGGGCGCCCCGGGGGTTCCCCCAATCAGCACATTTCCAGGGTGGGGGTCCGCGTGGAAGAAGCCATCCTCAAAAATCTGTTGCATCACCGTGTTCAGGGCGAGCCGGGCAATCTCTTCCCCGCTGAACCCGTCGTTCACGGCCGCGTAGACCTTCTTGCCCTCCAGGAACTCCATGGTGATCACCCGCCGGGCGCTGGCCTGGCGGTAGATCTTAGGAAACTTCACCCGGGGGTTGTCCGCAAAGTTGGCTGTAAACCGGTCGGCATTGTCGGCCTCCAGGGTGAAATCCAACTCGGCTCGGATGGCCCGGTCAAACTCTTCCACCAACTTCATGGGCGAGTACATGCGCGATTCAGGAATCGAACGCTCCACCGCCCGCGCAAGCCAATGCAGTAGATCCAAGTCCCGTTCCACAATGGATTGAATGCCTGGCCGTTGAATCTTCACGGCCACCTTGATGGGTGCTGCGGGCTCGGCCTGTTCCCGCGCGTTGTCACCCGGTTCCTCCAAGGGGCTGGGCACCAGCATCGCCCGATGCACCTGACCCACCGACGCGCTGGCAATGCACTTTGGATCGAACTCCGCAAAAACCTCCTCGATAGGCGCGCCCAGCTCGGCCTCCACAAGGGGCTTCAACTCCGCGAAGTCCACGGCCGGCACATTGTCCTGGAGTTTTTTCAGCTCAGAAACAATGTCCTCGGGGATGACGTCCGGCCGCGTGGAAAGGATCTGGCCCAGTTTCACAAACGACGGCCCCAGATCCTGCAGCACCAGGCGCAGCCGGGTACCCCGGGCACTGGCCTGCCCAGAAGCTTCCGGACCCGGGTTAGTGCTTGGGCGCACCAGGGAACCAAGGCCCGCTCGCTGCACCACCTCACCAAACCCATGGCGCATCAGCACCACCACGATTTGCCGCAGCCGGTCCAGGTCCTTCACAGGTTTCAACAAGCCCATGGCACTACTTTACCCTGAAACACGATGGCTACAGTGAAAACACACGGACCCCAGAAACCCTAGGGGCAGTGTTGGGAGACTTGGATGCTGCGTGTGGTGTGGTTGAAGGGGCCGGGGGTGAGGGTTCCGTTGGTGTCCACCAGCTGCAGGGTGACTTCGTAGGTGGCCTCCTGCATGCCTTCAATCCAGTGGGGCACCCAGCGAGTGATTTCGCCTTGCAGGTTCTCCCCGCGATCGCTTCCAATGTGGTACCGGACCCGGTAGCCGTCCTCCGAAAGGGCCACGTTGGAGAGGTAGAAATCCAGCAACACAGACGTGCCTGGCGCGTAACAACCCTTGGGGCGGCTAAAGGTGAGCATGGGTTGGCTGGAGTCGGGCGTGGCCAACCCAGAGGCCTGCTCGGCCAATACCCCATAGTGGAAGGTACGCATCACAAACGCCCCCGGCGCTTTCACAGACTCGTGCTGGTAGCGGCTAGGGAACAGGCGCACCGTGTGGGTGCCCTCGGCCAGGGGGTAGCCCAGTTTTTCCTCCACCAGGGCATCCAAATCCAGGGGCTGGGTAAAATCTCGAATGGCAATGTAGGGGGCGTTGTCCACGATGACGTGCACATGTTTCCCGGGGGACGGGGCCAGCGGCCAACCTTCCACAGAAACGTCCAAGGTAGCCTCTCCCGCAGGGTAGGTGGCTCCCTGTTCAGGCACGCGAACGGTGAGCGAGGGGGCAGGGCCATCAAGGCCTGTCCGTGATCCGGGGCGAACCGTCATGGAACTCCCAACGCCCGCCAGGTAGCCGTCCATGGGGGCTTCATCTTCCAGGGTGGTGAGCGGAGGGTACTCCACCGGTTTGGAAGCAGCCCGCCCCCCACAGCCCACAACCATCGTCGAGCCAGCCAAGATCGCCGCAGCTGCAAAGAACACCGGAAAAGCTTGAGTTCCCATCACCACCTCCAGGGGGCATCCTAGGCGCGTCCACCAGCCACGACAAGGACCCGCGCACCTGCACCTATTTACCCGGGTGAAACATCCAGGAAACACCCACTCGTTAGGTTCCCCCTGTGGTTTTGGATAGAAGCGATTGGGCAGGTAGATGGCGGTTTGCGGTCGCCTCCACCTGCGACCGGTGTTAGGCACACTCTTATTCATCCCGGTGGGGCCATCTCGGTGAGGTCGCACCGGCCCAGGCCACTTCCAAGGAAACCAGACCCAAGGAGATACGTTCGATGGATGCACCCACCATGAAAAAGGTTGAAGCGATCATAAAGCCCTTCAAACTCGACGAAGTCAAGGAAGCCCTGGCTGAGATCGGTGTCCAGGGCATGACCGTCAGCGAAGTGAAGGGGTTTGGCCGAACCGGAGGCAAGCGTGAGGTGTACCGGGGATCGGCCTACATCGTGGACTTTGTTCCCAAGGTAAAACTTGAGGTGGTCGTGCCGGATGGTTTGGTCTCCCAGGTATTGGAAGCCGTAGAGCGTTCCGCCAAGACCGGGCGCATTGGCGATGGAAAAATATTCGTGACTGCCGTGGAGGAAGCCATTCGAATTCGAACCGGCGAGCGGGGGGAACAGGCGGTCTAGCGGCCGCAGATCAAAGATATTCAGGTATTGAATCTAGGAAAGGTGGAGAGCAGATGAGTGAGATCAAAACAATCAAGGATGCCATCGAGTTTGGGCGTGCCAAGGGAGCGGTCATGGCCGACCTTCGGTTTATCGATATGCCCGGAACCTGGCAGCACACCAGTGTGCCCTTTGAACGCATTGACGAGCAAGCCTTTGAGGATGGATTCGGGTTTGACGGTTCCTCCATTCGAGGGTTCCAGCCCATCAATGCCTCCGACATGTTGATTGTGCCGGAACCGAGCACCGCGAAGATGGATCCGTTCATGCGCCATCCCACCGTGTCCTTTGTTTGCAAAATCCTGGACCCCATCACAAAGCAGCCCTACGAGCGGGACCCACGCTACGTCGCCCTGAAGGCCGAGTCCTTCCTACGCCAGACGGGCGTCGCGGATCAGGCCTTTTTTGGCCCAGAGGCGGAGTTCTTCGTATTCGACGACGTTCGGTACAGCACCTCCCCCAACCTGTCCTTCTTTGAAATCGACAGCGCAGAGGCCGCATGGAACACGGGCGCCGATGAGGGGCCCAACCTGGGGTACAAGGTTCGTCACAAGGGCGGTTATTTTCCCCTTTCCCCAACCGATACCCTGCAGGACCTGCGCACCGACATCGTGCAAGCTGTCCAGGGCCTAGGCTACGAGGTGGAGGTCAGTCACCACGAGGTCGCCACCGCCGGTCAGTGTGAAGTTGGAATGCGCTTCAACACCTTGACAGCCATGGCCGACCAGCTGCTGTGGTTCAAGTACGTGGTGAAAAATGTCGCCCTCCAGGCAGGCAAGTCCGCCACGTTCATGCCCAAGCCCATCGTGGGAGACAACGGCAACGGCATGCACATCCACCAGTCGCTTTGGAAGAACAACGATTCGCTCTTCGCCGGCGACGGGTACGCAGGCATGAGCGAAACCGCCATGCACTACATCGCTGGAATCCTAGCCCACGCGCCCGCCCTGTGTGCATTCTCCAACGCCACGGTCAACAGTTACCGGCGTTTGGTTCCCGGCTATGAGGCGCCCACCAACCTGGCCTACAGCGCCCGTAACCGGTCAGCCGCCGTGCGTATTCCCGCCTACTCCCCATCCAGCAAGGCGCGTCGAATTGAGGCCAGGTTCCCGGATTCCACCGGAAACCCCTACCTCACCTTCTCCGCCATGATGATGGCCGGGTTGGACGGGATTCAACGCAAGCTCGATCCCGGCGATCCCCTGGACAAGGACATCTACTCCCTGAGCCCAGAGGAGCTTCAGGGCGTGGCCCAGGTTCCCGGTAGCCTGGAAGCCAGCCTTGAGGCCCTGGCCAAGGATCACGAGTTCCTGCTCCAGGGGGATGTCTTCACAAAGGACATCATTGAGGAATGGACCCAATACAAGCAGTCCGAGGAAATCGACCCCGTGAAACTGCAGACCACGCCCAAGGAGTTTGAGCTCTACTACGACGTCTAGGGACCGAATCACAGCGGTTTCGGGGGCCCAGGGCACCCGTCGCCAAAAAAGGCCTCGGATGTGAATCCGGGGCTTTTTTGTGGGATTTTGGGTGAGTCAGGGCAGGGCAAGTCTGCGTTTCGTTTGACGCCCCATTTCCACCTCGGATAGCATCGTCGGATGGTCCGTGTGCCCAGTGAGGCCTGTGGACCCGGGATTTCCCTTGAGTGATGTGTCGACCAAACTGCTTTCCCTTGGACTCCGTGCCGTGCCACGAAGTGCGGTCAGCCAGGTCATGGGAAAAATCGCCGCCTGGCAGGCGCCGCAACCCATGGTGCATCGAGCCATCGAGGCATTCCGGGGGATCTACGGCGTACAACTGGATGAGGCCGTGGTTCCGGCGGGTGGATTCGCCTCCTTTGACGCTTTTTTTACCCGGGCCCTGAAGCCAGGTGCCCGCCCCATTCAGCGTGGGGGCCAAGCCGTCTCGCCGGCCGACGGAACCCTGGAGGCCCTGGGGCGAGTTCGAGAAGACACCTCGTTTCTGGTGAAGGGCAAGGAATACACCCTGCACGAGATGTTGCAGGACCCCCTGCTCGTGGAACGGTTTTCGGGTGGAACCTACGCATTGATCTACCTGGCTCCCAGCAACTACCACCGGGTGCACGCCCCCGTCCGTGGCGCAGTGGAGCGCATCATCCACATTCCTGGCACGCTCTTTCCCGTCAATCGCATTGGCGAGCACATCCCAAAACTATTTGTGCGCAACGAGCGAGTGGTCATTCTCCAGCGCACCGGTGCCCACGACAGTACGGGCAATGCCGACAGTACCGACAACCCCGAGCCCCAGGGAAAGCGTCCCGCCCGGGTGGCTTCCGGCGGGCGTGTCACCGCCACGGTCATGGTGGGGGCCATGGGGGTAGGGCGAATTTCCCTGGCATTTGACGACCTACAAACCAACATGCCGGGGCGTCGTCAGCACGAGAGGGTCTACGATGATCTTCCTGAAATGGCGGCGGGAGACGAACTGGGCCGGTTTCACCTGGGTTCCACCGTGCTGGTGTTCTTCGAACAGGACGATCCAGCAACCCAGGCGTTTCGTCCAGGGGATCCACTCCGCGCCGGCACACCGGTGCAAATGGGCCGGCCCCTGTTTCCAACCAGCGCGGCACAGGCGCCGGCCTCCCCGGAAGGAAAACCCTGAATATGGCGATTCCGCCTTCCGATCCCCCTGGCGACCCCAAGAGCGCTGACAACACGCTTTCTGCCCCTCCTCCTCTGAAAGCGCCCGCCAAAGCGGTCTCGAGCCTACCGCCACCCGCCCCACGGGTTTCAAGGCCGAGTTTGCCCCAGTCCCAGGGCACGGCCCCGCAGGCTCCCATGGCCGGTGACGAGCCTGGTGTGGACGCCCAGCTAGAAGCCGATTCTGGGCTGGCCGATTCTGGGCTGGCCGATTCTGGGCTGGCCGATTCTAGGCTGGCCGATCCTGAGCCCACAAAGATCGATGACGTGGATGCGTCCACTCCAGAGGACGAATCCTCCCCTGAGGACGCGCCCACCCTAGAAACGCGACCCGTGGAATCTCGTGCCGCCGAAGAGGTAAAGACGCCACCCAAGCCTCCACCCGTGGCAGCCAAAGAATCCGCCGCTTCCAAGCCCGTCAAGAAGCGCCCACCTCCCACCGATGAAACGCCCCTGGGTAGCCCCAACCAGGGCAAGGCCACCCAACAGCGTCGTTGGTTCGAGACCTTCTTTGATGAAGATTACTTTCGTACGGTGCCCACGCCTTCAGACGATTGGATTGCTCGCCAATGTGACTTTCTTGAACACGCGGTAAACCTGGAAGCCGGGCAGCGTATTCTGGATGTGGCCTGTGGCCAGGGGCGCCATTGCGCCGAGCTTGCGAACCGTGGCTATTCCGCAGTGGGTCTCGATCTTTCCCGGTCCATGCTTGCCCGCGCCTCGGCCAACTCCGAGCGGCGAAATGTGGACGTTAGTTTTCTACATGGAGACATGCGTGTTCTGGATTTTCGTGAGTCCTTTGATGTGTTGAGCTGCTGGGGTACCTCGTTTGGCTACTTCGACGACGAAACCAACCGTGATGTGCTGACCCGATTCCACCGGTCGCTGGTCCCCAATGGAAAACTATTGCTGGACATCGTGAACCGGGACTACGTCATGCGCGCCCAACCCAACCTGGTCTGGTTTGAGGGCGACCAATGCGTGTGCATGGAGGAAACCCACTTCAACCACATCAAGTCACGGCTCGAGGTGAAGCGCACCGCCATCTTTGAGGATGGCCATCAACAGGAAAACCAGTACGCAGTGCGCCTATTTTCCATCCATGAACTGGGGCAACTCCTGTACCAACATGGGTTTCGTGTGCTTTCCATCAGCGCCCACGAGACCATGCCCGGGGTATTCTTTGGATCGGACTCTCCCAGGATTCTGGTGGTGGCAGAACGCAAGCCCGGCGAATCCACCCGCACGAGCCTCTCAGGCCCACCGCCCACCGGCCGCCAATCCATGCCCCCCGACCGCGGCACCCAACGCATGCCCGGCATCCCCAGAAAACCCGTGTAGACTACTCACCGCTCCTCTAGACTCGGCGCGAAAGCGACGACGCGTAGCGGAGTCGGAGAGGGGCCCCGTCGGGTGCTTCGCACCCGTGGGGAGAGGGTTGCCCCAACCCTCTGGAAACTCAGTACCGTACGTCGAAGTTGATTCCGAAACCTGACCCAATTCCAACGACGGAGGAGGGACACCGAAGCGGTCCAGACTCGGCGCGAAAGCGACGACGCGTAGCGGAGTCGAAGAGGGGCCCCGTCGGGTGCTTCGCACCCGTGGGGAGAGGGTTGCCCCAACCCTCTAGAAACCCAGTACCGTACGTCGAAGTTGATTCCGAAACCTGACCCAATTCCAACGACGGAGGAGGGACACCGAAGCGGTCCAGACTCGGCGCGAAAGCGACGACGCGTAGCGGAGTCGGAGAGGGGCCCCGTCGGGTGCTTCGCACCCGTGGGGAGAGGGTTGCCCCAACCCTCTAGAGATTCAGTACCGTACGTCGAAGGAACAGGAGAAGGTGAGCTCGGTGGCCACGGGTTGCCCCTCGGGGCCGATGGCGGGGGACCAGTTCGGCGCTTGCTGCAGGGTTTGTACACAGGCCTGGCCAAATCCATTCCAGGTCTCGGTAACCACACGGAGTATGCGAACGCGGCCACTTGGCAACAGGCGAATTTTGACCCGTGCCTCCCCCTCAATGCCCTGTCGTTTCGCAGTTGCGGGGTAGTTGTCCTGAAGCAGTCCATTCAAGTTGGGCGGGGGGGTAGGGCGTCGTTCCAGATTGCCCAGGGGAACCACCGCGCCTGCCCCACGGCCTTGCCCGGTTCCCCCCACCGCCCCATTGGGATCGCCTTCCCTCCTTCGGCCCGTGGCCACGCCGGGGGCTCCAATGGGGCTTATCCAATCCCGTCCGCTGGCCTGTTGGGTGGACCAACCCGAACCGCTCGTCCCCTCGTTTGTCATCACCAGGCCGTCGAACTCAGCCAGGGTTTCTTCGGCCGGCGCCGGATCCGGATCCGGATCCGGCTTCGGATTGGGTTTTGCCACGGGCACGTCCCGGGGCTTGGGAACCACCGGGATCGGTTTGGGGGCGGGGGCTTCTTCCTCCGGGTCTTCCTCCACAGGCGGTTCTTCCGGATCGGGTGCAAGCGGTGGCAGTTCCAGTACCTCCACTTCCAACTCACCCAAACCCTGATCAAGGGCGGCTCGCGTCGGAAGCGCGGAGAGCCCCGCGTAGGAAACCCCATGCACGAGGGTGCTCAGAGCGAGGCAACCGGTGATGACAACCCAGCCCCGGCGGTTCCAACCGCGCGCCGTCCAACCCTGTTCCACGTGCGGCCTACTTCAGGTCCGAAGGTTTCACATTGATGGCGAACTTGGTGACCTGTTCCTGACGCAACAAATCGATGATTTGTACCACCGAAGCGTGGGGCACACGGCCGTCCGCGGCGATTACTGCCCGGACGTCGGCGTCCTTTTGACGGGCCTCCCTCACACGGGTTTGCAGTACCGCACGGGTAACCGGTTCCGCATCCAATGCCAGGGTGCCGTCCTGCCCGATGGACACGGAAAAGGTTTTCGGTGTGGATTCTCCGGTGGCGGCCTCAGGGAGTTCCATCGGAAGGGTTTTTGAAACAATGGCTGTGGCCGTGACCATCATGATGATCAGCAACACCAAAACAATGTCTACCAGGGGCGTGACGTTGATCGCGGTAATGGGCTCATCATCGCCGCCGTGAATGCTGCCGGCCATGGCTACGGGGCTCCGGCGTCGGAGGTGTCCCGGGAGGATGTGTTTCCCCCATTCGCAGAACACCAGGCGAGTAGCGCGCGACCAAAATCATCGGCCTGGGCAAGGCGAGATTTGATCATCCGTTGGAACAGGTTGAAAAAGGCGACTGCAGGAATCGCCACGAGAATACCAATGGCCGTGGCCACCAGGGCTTCACCGATTTCGCTCATGAGCGCGTCACTCACCTGTCCTTCGCTTTGCTCAAGGGCCGCAAAGGATCGAATCACCCCAATCACAGTCCCAAGCAAACCCACGAACGGCGCGTTGTTGCCCACGGTGCCCAGGAAGGTGAGGTTGCGCTCCATATGTAGTTTGGCCATCTGCGATGCCCCCGCCAGGCGGTGTTCCACAGCCTCAGTCCCGTCAGCGGATGCTTCCAAGCCAGCAGCCACCACCTGGGCCTCCACGGAACGGGATTGCTCCAGAAGTGCCGAAGCACCCTCCCTGTCGCCGGCCCGAAGTTTGTCCAGGAATCGATCCTTGAGGGTAAGTACGTCATCCCGGGTGGCGAAAAAGGCGTAGGCGCGCTCCAGCACAATGGCAAGACCCACCACGGAAAGTCCCACCAATACCCACATGACCCACTCTGCGCCAAGCATGGCAAAAGCGGTTAATCGTTCCTGAATACCCATATTCTATTGTTCCCATCGAGGGGAGCGAGCCCATGCCCCGGCCAACCCAGGTCGAGCCCTACTCCGAATCAAGCGAGACCTTATCTAAGCAATCTCGCGTTGGACCACAAGTGGGTTCGTGGTTCCTAGGAAAGATTGCGTTAAAAATAGAACTTTTCAAGAATACGGTACAGGCGTATCCTAGTTAGCGGATGTTTGGAATACGTTCGCTTAGGGCGCGTTGGTTTTCGACGTTGACTCTCGTGACCGCAGCGGCCCTCGGAACCGGTTGCGGTCGTGTGGGCTACGATGCCAACCTCCAAAAACCCGCCCAACTGTACCTGGACGCAGGGCTCGGCGCCGATACGGGTCCGGCAGACGCAGGTCCATCCGATTCTGGGGCGGTTGACGCAAGCACAACCGACGCCACCCTCGCGGACGCCGCCGAAGACGCAGCGATCGTCAACGAATGTGCGTCGGCAGCAGACGGCACCGCGTGCCAATCGGGCGCAGGTCAATGCCACGGCGGCAGCTGCTGTACGGGGTGCTTCAATGGGGCGACCTGTGAAACGGGTACCGTTCTTGCGGATTGCGGCACTGCTGGAGCCCTGTGCGCCACCTGCGTGGACGACGACCCCTGTACCACAGACACCTGCAGCGCAGGGGCGTGTTCCAACCCGGCCATCGGAGACTCCCAGGCCTGCGAAGGCATTTCCGGAACCTGCCAGTCAAGCATTTGCGTACTGGCCTGCACCTTTGACAACCCACGGGCCCTTGCGCCGACCCCGCACTACTACGGGGATGAGTTTGGGTTTGCCACCGACCTGGACGGAACGACCTATGTGGTGTCCGCGCCCGAGCAGGAGCCAAGTGGAGCGGTGTACGTGTACACGGGCGCACCGAGCACGCTGGTGGAGCAGCAACGGATTACGCCATCCATTGTATCGGAGGAGTACGGCGTATCCCTATCGGTGGACAACGACACCCTGGCCGTGGGCACCATCGACGACCGGGTGTTTGTGTACACCCGCACTGGCTCGGTGTGGACGGAGCAGCAAGTACTGGTGGGTTCGGACACCCTTGCCGACGATTACTTCGGATACCGAGTTTCCCTGCAAGGGGACCGGTTGGTGGTGTCGGCCCTACGCAACGCCGCAGGGGGAAACCAACGGGGTGCCGTGTACGTGTTTGAACGCAGCGGCATGGTGTGGACGGAAACGGCCAAACTGACACCCACCGCACCCATCGATGGGCAGAAATTTGGCAGCAGCGTGGCGCTGGATGGGGCATACGTGGCCGTGGGCGCCCAGTACAACGACGAAATGGGGCTCAGGCCGGGTGCCGCCTACATCTTCTTCCATGACGGCATGAACTGGGGGCAGCAGGCCAAGCTGTTTGACCCGGACCCCCAAACCTACGACCTCTTTGGAAGCGCGATTGACCTGGACGGGAACACCGTGCTGGTAGGCGCCGATGGGGACGACGATCTGGGCGGTGCGAGTGGCAAGGCATTTGTGTTTACCCGAAGCGGGGTCACCTGGTCCCTTCAACAGGAGCTCGTGGGATCGGACCAAGGCCCACAGGACAACGTGGGCAACTACGTGAGCAATTCCCTTGCCATTGACGGAGAAACGGTGGTGTTGGGTGCTCCGGGGCACTCACTCCCAAACAAATCGGGGGCCGCCTGGGTATTCACCCGCACCGGCGTGACCTGGACCCAGGAAAAGAAGTTCGTTTCCCCAACCCCCAACAACTTTGGATCGTTTGCGGCGTCCGTGGCGCTGGACGGTGACAACGTCATCGTCGGAGCCCGCTACGAGGACAGCGAGGGTACACACAACGGTCAGGCCTACGTGTTCAACAGATCCGGTACGTTCTGGTTTGACGGATCCGTGCTCTCCACCGGTGATCCCGACGCCTACGGAGACGAGTTTGGGCGTGACGTCGATGTGGATGGCGACACCTTGATTGTGGGAGCGCCTCTCACCGACGGTGCAAGTATTGGGTCTGGTGTCGCGTATCTGTGGAGGGACAGTGGGGGAGGGTCCTGGGCCCTCGAACAGGAACTAGCTGGGAGCGGCACGCTTGTGAGCAACGATGAGTTTGGAACCGCGGTTGCTGTGGATGCCGATAGGGCCCTGGTCGGTGCCCCCATGGCCGTGGTCGAAACGGTGGACGACGAATACGATGCTGCGGGCACCGTGTATGGGTTTTCTCGGACAGGATCCATCTGGGTGGAGTCCGACAGGCTCGTTGCATCTACCTTGGACGAAAACGACCACTTCGGAACGGCTGTGGACTTGGATGGCAACTACGCCGTGGTTGGGGCGCCTGACGACACCGACACGGGTGTGGGCGCGGGTGTGGGATATGTCTTTTTCCACAATGGGAGCGCCTTCGTTGAGCAACAGAAAATCATTCCCGCTGACGGTGTTGCGGGCGACCGGTTTGCAACGGCAGTCGCCATCGCCGGAGACACGGCCCTGTTTGCGGCACCATTCAAGACCGAGTCGAGCCAAGCGAACGCCGGTGCAGTGTACGTGTTTGTTCGTTCCGGTTCGTCCTGGAGCGAGCAGGCGAAGTTGACCGAGTCCACCCCGACTGCATCCGCAGAGTTTGGAAGCGTGGTGGCAGCCACGACGGACACCATTGCGGTGAAGGGGCGCAACGGAGCAGTATCCCTGTTCACCCGTAGCGGCACCACGTGGACATTGGAGTCCGAGCTAAGCCACACGGACGGCGCGGTGGGCTTCCAGATCGAGAGCCTTCGGTTTTTGGACACAGATACCCTGCTTGTGGGCGCGTCCGCTCCTGGTGTGGCCGTGGGCAGCGTGTACATCCACAAGCGCGTGGGCGTGACCTGGGCCCAGAGCCAAAGGTTCGTGCCTTCGAGCGGGAGTGTCAACGACCGGTTTGGGTACTCCGCGGCCATCACATCCACCCAAATCGCCGCCGGTGCCTTCGGGGAAGATGGCATCGACCCGGGATCCGGCGCCACCCACCTCTACGACTGGTCCTGCCCCTAGACCACGGCAGACATCGGGCATGGAAGCCTCTTGCGTGGGGTGCGAGTTGCGCCGGGTGAGAGTGTCACGCAAGAACTGGGGTGACCGCAGCATCTCCGATTCCTCCGATTCCTCCGATAGCCTCCGTTCAACCCATCAACCGGCTGTTGCAAGTCCATCGGCCCGAAGTGCTGTTCCGTGCGGCCCCAGAAGATTTTCGGGTGGACGAAACCATTCCCTACGCGCCGGAGGGGGAGGGCGAGCACCTGTTTGTGCACATTCGCAAGACCTGCCTCACCACCCGCCAGGCCCAACGCACCCTGGCGGAGGCGATGGGCGCAGACGTGCGGGAATCCGGCTACGCGGGCATGAAGGATCGGCAGGCCGTGGCCACCCAGTGGTTGAGCTTTCACCTGGCGCCCACAAAAATCCCATCGGACACCGCAATAGGCGCGCTGTCGGAACTGACCGCCGAAGGTCTCGAGATTTTGCAGTGCGTACCCCACCGCCACCGTTTGCGTATCGGTCATGTGCAAAGCAATCGATTCTCCATTCGGCTCCCTGGGCTTGCGCCCCACCACAGCCTATTGGCCAAGGGCTTGGCAGACCTCGAACGCCTGGGGTTCCCCAACTATTTTGGCACCCAACGGTTTGGTCGCGGTCAGGGTTCGGAAAGCAACGTGGACCGTGCCCTGTCCTGGCTTGGCGGGCGCAAGGAGCGCAACCGTTTTCAACGCAAAATGCTCGCATCGTCCATTCAAGCGGCCCTATTCAACGAAGTGTTGTCCCAGCGCATCGGTGCAGAACAGTTCGGCACGGCTGTGGCAGGTGACCTCATGCGCAAGGAGGATTCCGGCGGTCTTTTCACCGATCCAGACACCGCGGCCCTGCAAGCGCGAATGGACACCTGGGAAATCAGCCCCACTGGACCCATGTTTGGCTCGAAAATGCGCGACCCTGAGTCCGATGCCTTTGCTGCAGAGCAGGCGGTACTCGCACGCTGGGAACTGACCCCGGACCACCTTGCACGCATGGGCCGCGACGGTCAGGGCACCCGCCGACCCATGCGCGTGCGCCCGCAGGACGCCGCACTCACCCAAGAAGGAGAAGATCTGCGCATTGAATTCACACTTCCGTCAGGCACGTACGCGACTACCCTCCTGTCCGAACTTGTTACGTTGAAAGACGCAGACGCAGACCACTAAACGCCACCCGTTCTTCCGCACGACCCACGGCGCGCCGAAGTGCCGCGGGGTTGCCCACAAAAATCGCAAGCTTTCGGGCCCGTGTGACCGCGGTGTACATCAGGGAGCGGGTCAGCATGATGTGTTGTGCCGGGTCCACCACCACCACCACCGCCGGGAACTCGCTGCCCTGTACCTTGTGCACCGTACAGGCATAGGCCAAGGACAACGAGTGCAATGACCGGGCGTCGTACAGCACTTCTCGACCATCAAAGTGCACCGCCACCTCAGGCCCCACACGCGTCACTTCCCCCAGGTCCCCGTTGTACACGTCCCGGTCGTAATCGTTTCTGGTCTGCATGACCTTGTCACCCACCCGAAAATCAGCGCGGTCCGGTGGGGGCTCCCTAGGCGTCCCGGAAGTGCCTCCTGGGGTTCCCACAAACCACTGTTGCAGCTGAGCATTCAGGGCGTCCGTTCCGGTTTTTCCCCGGCGCATGGCGCTCACCACCTGAATGTCCTGTTTGGGGTCGAGCCCGTACCGCTGTTGCACCCGGGTAAGTACCCGGGGCAGGGCCTCACACAGGGCTTCGGAGTCCCGGGCCTCCACGAAGTAGAGGTCTCCATCCCCCGTGGGTTCCGCCTGGGGAAACTCTGGGATGTTCCCCGCTAGAATGGCGTGGGCGCCCCGCACCACGGCGCTGTGTTCGGCCTGGCGAAACACCTGATCCAGCCGCGTGCACGGGATCTCCCCAGAACGGATCAGTTCCCGCAGCACTTGCCCGGCACCAATGGGGGGCAACTGGTCCACATCCCCCACCAGGATAAGCGAGGTGGTGGGAGCAAGGGCTTCCATGAGGCCGTCAAACAGGGTGAGGTCCACCATGGACGCCTCGTCCACCAACACGGCATCGGCCTCCAGGGGTCGATCCCTTCTGCGCTTGAATCCGCCCTCCATGGGGCTCCACTCCAAAAGCCGGTGCAGGGTAAGGGCTTCCCTTCCCGTGGTTTCCGACATGCGCTTGGCAGCCCTCCCCGTGGGGGCACAGAGCATCAGCTTTTGGTGTTTGGCTTCGAAGGCAGCCACGATGCCACGCACCGTGGTGGTCTTTCCCGTGCCGGGGCCTCCCGTCACAATCGATACCCGGTGGGAAAGGGCAGATTGCACCGCCGCTTGCTGTTGAGCGGTGAGGGGCTGGGAAGCATCAACGGCGGTTTTCGATTCTTTGGGTGGGGCGTGCGTGCGGTTGGGTTTGCTAGCCGGCGTGGCCTGGGGCCCCTTGCGAGCGTTCAGTGACAGTGCCACCGCCATCTCCGCACGGTGCATGGTTGGCAAATAAACAAGGGGCGGGCCACCCCCGAGCGTTTCCCGAACCAGTCGCTTCTTCTCCAGCAGGGCTTCCAGGGCTCCCTCCGCCTGCTGCACATCCAGGCCAAACAATTGCTCGCACCGGCCGATGAGCTCCTCCTGGGGCAGGCACGTGTGTCCGTCGTCCTTCGCGGAACGCAGCGCGTGGGTCACAATTCCCCGCAACCTGCGCGGGTCGTCCTGGGCCAACCCCAATCGCTGCCCCATTTGGTCTGAGGTCTCAAATCCGATCCCGTGGACCAGCGTGGCCAAACGGTACGGGTCCTCGTGCACCCGCCGCACGGTGTCGTCCCCCAGTCGCTCCACCACACGATGGGCCATGGCGGATCCCAAACCCAGGCCCATGAGAAACGACATGGTCTCCAGGGTTTTACGTCGCGACCGGGCCGACTCCCCAATACGCTTGGCCGTTTGCTTTCCAATCCCAGAAATTTCCTGGAGTCGGGCGGACTCATGCTCGATCACATCCAGGGCCTTTTCTCCAAAGGTTCCAACAATGCGTTCCGCAATGGCAGGCCCCACCCCCGTGATGGCCCCCGAGCCCAGGTACTTCACCAGGCCCTGGCGGCTCTGGGGTAGGGTGGGCACGTAGTCCATCACACGAAGTTGCGTCCCGTGTTTGGTGTGGGTTTCCCAACGGCCACGCATCTGCACGCAGTCCCCAGGCTCCAGGGCCCCAAGGGCACCCACCGCCGTAAAAACACCCGGTTTGGGCGCAGCGTTCCGGTGCCGAGGGAAAGGCTTGCCCTTCCCACTGTGTAGGGGAGGAGGCGACGCTTTTGGAATCACGGCTCCCCTGGATTCCGATTGGGCCTGCAGCACACAATAGGCACCGTCCGCACTTCGAAACGTCACCCGAAGAACGCTTGCCGCGAGGCGCACTTCACCCTCGGCCGGTGTGGTCGACGCGGCGGCTCCCAGTAGCTCAGCTCCCTGTAGCTCAGCTCCCAGTACGCCCGAACGAAACGGCAATCCCTCCTGCATCAAGGGTGATCCGCCCCTGGATGCAGAGGCCCCGCCAGCTGTGCTGGCACCGCCCTGTTGTTTCGTTTGGCCCATGGTTCCCGGGTCAGGGTAGGCCCTCGGGCGCGGTGCTACCAGCCGGGCGTGCATGGTCCGTCCACCAGGGGTGTGTTTGTTGCGGGCAATGGGTGGGTTTCCGCCGGGCCCAGGCACAACCCATTGTCCGAGGCGGCGCCTTGCCAGGCGTGCAACCGGTGGCCATCCCCATCCCGCAGAATCACAGGTTCGCCCGCATTGGTCAGGCCCGAAGAGCCAATGGAAGAGGTCAGCCGCAGCAATGGAACTCCCGCCGGCACCGCCACGTCCTTGGGGTGCGTCGGATCAAAGTCAGGGTCCACCACCAAAGCCCGTGCTCCTGCAGGCAGCACCAGGGGCGGTAGAAGATCTCCAGTACGCCCTGGGTCGTCGGTAATGCGCATTCCAAAAAGCGAGATGGGCGTGGTTCCTCCATTGAGAATCTCCACGTACTCCTGGTCAGGCTCAGGGCCCGCCGGGTTGCTTCGCACCTCCGTAATGTACAGGGCAGGCAGTGGTGGCAACGTACGAATCGTGGTGACCGTCGACGTTACCCGTTCGGCCATGTCCGTCACTTCCACGGTCACCCCGTAGTCGGTGTCTGGCGCCAATCCATCCAGAGAAAAACGAAACTCACCCCTGGGCGCCACATCCCTGAGGGTAGTCGTCCTGAACGCGGTCGTTGGAGCGTTCGGTGAGCCAGTTCCCACGGGTGCTACCCGAACGGTCACCCGTGCAGGGCCAGAAACGGCGGCTCGCAGGGCAAGGTCCACGTCTCGCACCAACGCACAGCCCACCTCCACATCGTTGCCGTCATCGTCTTCCACCATCAACGGGGTTTCGTCATCCGCGCAGGAGGGGGCCACCCAGTGCAGAGGTTCCCCCTTCGGGGTGGCTCCCGTTCGAAAGCGCACATCAAGCGGCCCCACCGGCGCGCCTGTGCCATCCAAAAGCGTTTCGTTCACCCGAACCGCGTGGTCCGTGGCGGGCCCGAGGGGTTGAGCGAACTCCAGGGCGACGCAATGCCCCCCGTTCCAGTTCCAGTCCACACAATCCACGGAATGCACGTGCGTGGGCACGGTGCGTTTGGTTTCGGTCCCGGTCGTTGTGAACTGGGTCACCTGAATCCCTGACGTGGAATCCCCCGGATCCTGGGGCAGTTCCAGGGGCCCCGTGAACTGCAACACCACCCGCTCCAGTTCCGTGGGTACCCCGGGCGCCAACTCCGGGGGCCAGCTGTCCACCCATGTGCTGCCGGCCTTCTCATCTTCTGAAATATGTAGGGTTTGGGTCCAGGGCTCGCCCAGCACACTTCCATCCGTGAGCGGCAACCATTGGGCCACTCCGAACACGTACGTCACGCCGGGTTTCAATCGGTGGTTTGGGCGCAACCGAAGCTTCCCGTCTTCGTGCATCACCGCCGAGTCCACCCGCAGCGCTTGATGGGAAATGAGCACGGGAGTGCGCTGCAGGTCTGCATGGGCTGCGGATTGCTCCAAACCCTCGAACAAAAAAAGATGTTCCTGCAACACCCCATCGGCCGGCAGCAGTTGTGGGTCCCCGGACCATGGCATCTCGAGGGTGGGCCATTGGGGCGCAGCGGCCGCGGGCCACGGGTTTCCCCAGCCGTCCACCAAACGGAACACTCCAAGGCCCGGGGCCTGCGGAATCTCCGAAGGGAGGCTTGGCTCGGGAGAGGAAAAACATCCCATCACCCCCCAGGGCGCACAAAGGGCCAGCGTGGAAACCGACCACCACTTCCATCGCTTTGAACGTAGTTGTTTCTTCATGACCCGTTGTCGGCCAGTTTCCTATTCAGTTGCGTATTATTAATTCTGCACATTATCTGCGCGGCAGAACGCGCAGAATTTTGAGAAGCCCACCTGGGCCCGACGCTCAGCCTGATCGCCCCGCCTGATCGCCCCAGAACCCTGGTCGTGGTACCACCCGTGGCCCATGGAAAAGCCTCCCTCCCTGCGCCCCCAGGCCCACGACCCGCGCATCATCGCCGTGGCAGGTGCCAAGGGCGGCGTGGGCAAAACCCTGTTGGCCACCAACCTCGCTGTGTACCTGGCTTCCATTGGTCGTCGCGTCCTGCTCATCGACGCCGACGGCCAGGGGGCCAACGCCCACACCCTGCTCCACGAAGAGCACCCCAAACGTGCCTGGGAATCCACCCACCGAACCCGTGTGGAAGAGGAGCTGCCCCAGGGCCCTGAGGTGTTCCACACACACATCCCTGGTCTCGATTTGCTTCACGCCGGAGTGGATGAACCTCACCTCGGTGCAAAACGCGCCCGTTCCCCCCGGGAGCTTTCGCGGCTGTACCCCCAGCTCGACCACGAATACTTCGTGCTCGATTTGGGCAACGGATGTCGGGAGCCCCTGGTGAGCCAATGGCTCAACGCCGACCTGGGCCTGTTCATCACCATGCCCGAGCCCACCTCCATGGAGAGCACCTACCGGTTTGTGCGTCATGCCTTCGCCCACCAGTTGCGAAGGTCCGCGGCCAACGCGCGCGAACGGCACAAAATCGTGACCCGCCTGCAGCAAATGCACGGCACACCCGCGCCCCGGGACTTGGCACGCCGCCTGGAAGCCGCCGGGGATCCCTTGACCGACGTGGTTCGCGAGCAGGCCAGGAACTTCACCTTTCGGTTCGTGGTCAACCAGGTGCGCGCCCGGGCCGACCTGGAACTGGGCGACGACATCCGGGTGGCCATGCGGCGTCGTTTCGGCATTCAACCCCAATACCTGGGCTACATCGACGACGACGACACGGTCTGGAACTGCGTGCGCGCCCGCAAACCCCTGTTGACCGAATCCCCCGGGTCCCGTGCCAGCAAGAGCATCGAAAAGATTGCCCGCCGCATGTTGGCTGCCGAAGCCGGAAAGTTACCGCCCGACCCACCGCCCAACGTTCCACCCGACAGCCACCATGACGTGCTGGAAGTGGAGCGCGGTGCCACCGACGAGGACATCCGTCGCGCGTTCAAACGCCTCAAGAAAACCTACGCACCGGACTCTCTCTGTTGCTACGGCCTGTTCGATCCCCAGAGCATGCGTTCGCTCCAGGCGCGGCTCGAAGAGGCCTACGACATGCTCCTGGATCCGGCCCGCCGGCGCCCCTACGAGCTTTCGGTGTTTCCCGGAGAGGCCCCAGTGAGCAGCCAGCCCAGTGCCTCACCCGAGGATCGGCCACCCGCCCCTGCCCTTGAGCCCCAAACCGAATACACCGGCAGCCTATTGCAAGCCGTGCGCCAGTCCCGGGGGTTCACGCTTTCGGACATCTCCCAGCGCACAAAGATTGGAAAGGACTACCTGCAAGCCATCGAGGACGAAGCATTTGATCGCCTCCCCGCGGACGTGTACGTGCGGGGCTTCGTGGGGCAGGTGGCCAAGTGCCTGCAACTGCACAGCCCCCAGGTGGTGCAAACCTACATGCGGCGTGTGGCCCAGGCCCACGCGTCCAAGGGAACCTCCGCCAAGGGAAACACCTCCAAAGGAAAAGACACGTGAGTACCTCACCCCACCCCATGCCCAGCTCCGGAAAACAGAACACCACACTTTGGCTCGCGTCCCAGTCCCCACGGCGGTCCCAGCTTCTGCAACAGGTGGGCCTTGAGTTTCAGGTGCAACCTGCACACGTGGAAGAAAAACGCGCGCCCGACGAAACCCCCGACACCTACGTACGGCGCCTGGCCCAGGCCAAGGCCGCCCACGTGTTTCAACAAAAATACGACGGGGCTCCCTTGGCTGTGATCGGTGCGGACACCGTCGTCGTTGTGGAGGGTGACGTGCTTGAAAAACCCAAGGACGTAAGCGACGCCGAAGCCATGTTGCAACGCCTTGCCGGAGGATCCCACACCGTGTGGACTGCAGTCGCACTGGCAAAGTCAGCGAACCCCGCACCCGACGAAACACTCCCACCTGCCAAGCCCACCCTGGACACGGAACTCTGCGGGACCGAGGTATGGATGGCACCCCTGCATCCCGATCAAATCAAGGCCTACGTCGCCACGGGAGATCCCATGGACAAGGCCGGCGGCTACGGCATCCAGGGCCTGGGCGGCGGCTTTGTGGAGGGCATCCACGGGTGCTTTTTTAATGTCATGGGCCTGCCCCTTTCCAAGACCCTACAGCTGCTCTTTCGCAACGACGTCATTCAAGACTGGCCGTGAATAATACCAGTAGCATCGCCGAACGGGTGCACCGCCTACGCGAAGAGGTCGGCGAACACTGCACCCGGGTAGGGCGGGATCCCCAGAGCGTCTCCATCCTCGCCGTGTCCAAACGGCATTCGGTCCAAGCCATCCGCCAAGCCATGGAAGCAGGCCTCACCGACTTCGGTGAAAACTACGCCCAGGAGTTGGTAGAGAAAGCCGAGCAACTACCGCAAGGTATTCGTTGGCATTACATCGGCCAGCTCCAAAAGAGCAAAATCCGCCTGCTCGCCCCCCATGTCACCGTCCTGCAAACCGTGCCCTCCCTCAAACTCGCCCAAGCCCTCTCTAAGCGCATGGATGACCTCGGCCGCAACCTTGAAGTACATCTCCAAGTCAACCTCGCCAACGAACCCCAAAAAGCCGGCATGCCCGTGGACGCCCTGCCGCCCGCCGTACAAGAAGTCCACGCGCTACCCCACCTGTTGCTCACCGGCCTCATGGCCATCCCCCCCGTCACCGATGACCCCGAGGACAGCCGCCCCTGGTTCAAACAACTGCGCCAACTGGCAGACCTTCACGGGCTTCCCAAATGCAGCATGGGCATGAGCGCCGACTGGCGCGTCGCCATTGAAGAAGGCGCCACCCAACTCCGCCTAGGCACCGCCATCTTCGGCCCACGCGCGTAAATATCAAATATTGTTACATTTTGAGGCACTTTCGCATGCATCTGTTGTGCTAAAGTAAAGTTTAACTTAACATTGTCGCATGGGATCCGTTCCAGAAGAGCCTTCCAGGGCAGATCGTCTTTACGCAGTCGCATCGGGGCAGGAGGGCCTCTTTACCTCCCAACAGGCCGTTGACTCCGGCCATTCACCGCAGTTGCTTTCCCACCACCAACGTAGCGGCAGGGTGCTCCGTGTACGTCGCGGAATCTACAGGCTGGCCCACTTCCCCGCCGGCGAGCATGAGGAACTTGTGGCTGCGTGGCTCTGGTCCAACCAGGAGGGGATCTTTTCTCACGCAACCGCGCTCCTGCTCCACGGCCTTTCGGACGCGCTCCCCGCCCGCGCCGACCTTACCCTGCCACCCCTGTGGAAAAACCGCCGCGTGCGCCCGCCAGAGGGCCTCGTGATCCACCACGGTGTCGTGCTTGAACAGGAACGTCGTTGGTACGGCGCCGTACCCATCACTTCCGTCCTGCGTACCCTGGAGGACTGCGCCCGTGCCCATCTGGATCCGCACCTGCTGCAACAGGCCACCCGGCAGGCCCTGCAACGGGGTCTCGTGGCCGAACAGGATCTCCTGGAGGTACACACCGCGCTGCGCCCCTACGGCGGCACGGCCAATGGTGCCGACAATGGTGCAGGCACCGGCGATGTAGCGGCGATGTAGCGGCGTGAACACGCCAATCTACCCAACACCCGTCGCCTACAAGCAAGCCCTCGAACAGCGGCTTCGCAACCGTACCCAGACGGGGCCAGGTCTTGCACGCATGCGCCAACTGCTCGTGTTCGATCGGTTCCTAGCCCGTGCAACCCACGTATTTCGTGATGCCATGGTGCTCAAGGGGGGCCTGGTGTTGGAACATCGCACCCACCTTGCCCGCGCCACACGCGACATCGATCTTCGCATCGAAGGTGCTCCCGAAACCGTACTCCAACGCCTGCAACAGGCGGCACGACTGGACCTGCAAGACCACCTCACCTTTGAAGTTCAAACCGATGGAAGGCTCCCTACCATCACCACCGCCAAGTACGAAGGCCGCCGCTACCGTGCCCAGGCAAAGCTCGCGGGCAAACCCTACGGGTACCCCTTTGGAATCGACGTGGCCCTTGGCGATCCCATGCACGGCACCCCCGACACCGTCACCCTGAACGACACCCTCGACTTCATCGCAGTCCCGCCACCCACCGTGCAGTTGTATCCGGTGGCCACCCACATCGCAGAAAAGCTACACGCCTACACCATGCCCCGGCCCACCCCCAACACCCGCGTCAAGGACCTCCCCGACATCGCCCTGCTCGCCACCGTTGTGTCACCCGCCGCATCCAATTCCTGCCCACCTTCGACAGGCGGCGCACTCACCCTGGGCGACCTGCGCACCGCCCTGCAAAAAACCTTCGGCCACCGCGCCACCCACCCCATACCGCTCGAACTCCCCGCCCCCAACCCCGCCTGGAAAAACGCCTACGAAGTCATGGCCCATCAGGACAACCTCCCATGGCCCACCCTTGCGGAACTCACCACCGCCCTACAAACCTTCCTCAACCCCGCCCTCGATCCTCGTGTCAACAAGCCCCCAACCACCCCATGGAACCCCACCCCCTGGACCTGGCAAAGCTAGCCAACCCATCGGTTCAGTGCACGGTGGCCCGCCGCTTGAAGTTGTGTAACGGCGACGAAGATCAAGAAAATATTCAACATGCACGCAACTCGTTCTCCGTCTGGCCGATAAGTGGGCACAAAGGAGAAGTCGTCATGTTGAAAAAAGAAAAAGCACCCCAGAAAATCCTCATTCTGCTCGCCCTATTTGTCCTCATTGGGCTACTGCAACTGGCCACCCAGTCCTGGTTCTCGGGCGGCCTTCAGCTGCTCGCCACCTGGCTTGTGTGGCGAGGCAACGAAACGGCCATCCGCCTGGTCATCGGGTACTCCGTTGTGAGTCTAGTCTTCACCACGATAGTCACGGCGTTGGCCTGGGCCACCGCACCGCTCCACCCCGTCGTGGTCGTCTGGAATGGCATCCAAATCGGAATCTGCGCCTTCTCCTTCTGGGTCCTCACCCGACCGGAGGTCAAACAATGGTCCGCACAGAAGTCCGTACCGACATGGGACGACCCTGCCTGACCTGCACGCAAGTCGTTCACCTAAGCCTATGGATTTGCGAAGAGCATCTCCGCAGGAGGTAAGCAACCCCCTGTTAGGATCGTCAGTTATTCTTTGCAGTCGACACCTTGGAGAAATGAAATGGAAATAAGTAAATACAGCTACCGGATCCAATGGTCGGAAGAGGGCGGGGAGTACATCGGCCTATGTGCGGAGTTTCCTTCGCTCAGCTGGTTGTCCAAGTCCCAGCAGGCGGCACTTCGGGGAATACAAAAGCTAGTAAGCGATGTGGTGAAGGATCTGCAGAAATCCGAGGAGCCCATTCCATCCCCGCTCTCCCTCCAAAACTACAGTGGGAAATTTGTGGTGCGCGTCACCCCCCAGGTGCATCGCAAACTAAGCATCGAAGCCGCCGAAGCCGGAGTAAGCCTCAACCGAATCATCAGCCAGAAACTAGCCAGCTAACCCAGCTCCCGAAAACAGTCCGAACGGTCGATTCCTGAGCTGGCGCGCCCTTTGCCGCAAAAAGCTCAAATGTGGCGTAGCTGACACGCACTGCCCCGCTACCTCGTCACTCCTCAGTTTGAGGCCGTTCATGGGGTCTGGTGGCTCCAGGTGGACATTGTTAGATTCAGGAACCCGTTGTCCAGCCCTACTCGGGCAGGGAAATTGAGGGGGATTGAATGGCATACAACGTGCATAGTTTCCGGGTATGGACTTACGGTTTCATGGTGCTTGGGGACATTTGAACGGTTGCTTTTTGCGCTACCTCGCAGTGGGGATGTGGCTGCTGTTTGGCGGGTGCGCACCTGTTGGGACCCAGGGCGAGGTCACCGCAAAGTCGGTGATTGGTTTCCTCGGCGTTTCCGGGGTGGCGCATCTTGTCCATCGAACTGAGTTGGACAGCAACCCATGGGGGCTGGGACCGATCTCGCGGGTCCACTTCTTTGATGACGGACGACAGTTCGTTGTGCAGGGTTACGAAGGGTACGCGGCCTACGAAGCGAAACTGACTCCAGCGAGCGTGGTATCCACAGGGTCGCTCGCGGGTCGGGGTTTGTCTGCGGGTACTCACTTGGCACCCCATCGTGGTACTGATGGCCGGCAGTACGGCGTTGCTGGGTTTACTGGCAGCGTGGTGCGTGACTGGCGAATCGAGAGTGGGCTCGCTGTAATGGACCGGCAATCGTACCTCAATCTGTTGTCGCACCGGTTTTGCCGGGTTCCTCTGAATGAGGGTGCTTTCGAGGTGCTTGAGAACACCTGCATCGATCTCCGGGCGGCTATTTCGACCCGTCTGGCTCCTGGGTCGATCCGTCGAAACCAATCCGGAAGTGGGCGCTATGCGAATATTGACGACAACTCGTGGGTATCCATCTTGGGTGCTGTTGGGGACCGGGCGCTGCTGTCATTCGAGTTGGCTGATGGCCTCTCGGAGATCCAGCGGTGGGGGTACGTGGACTTCGGGCAGCAACCACCTTCATTCACGTGGCTTGATGAGGGGCCAACCCAACATGAGACACCGGCCGGTATGGTTGCGTCCTTCGAAGGACGCATCGTGACGCCGTTTCCTAATATTTTTGAAACCGACACAGAGATTGCCCGTGTTAACGCGCCTGGTATGTTTGTTATCGATCGTGAACTTGATTCGCTTGGCAAGGGCGTATTCACAAAGCAAGGCGAACAGATCCTTCAGTTTCAATTGCAAGGTGACGACGTGACGCTTGCGCCGGTGTTTTCGATTCCGGGTGCGCTCAAGGACGCCGAGGTCCGCATGGCATCGACCGGTGAGTTTTTCGCGAAGACCGAGGATGGCATTGTCTTCTTTTCGAAGAATGGTGCGCCCAGCTTTTTGCTCAAGGATCCCGGCATCTCCATCAATAGCTGGTTTGCGGTGGTGGATGACGAGTTCGTGGTTGTTGTGGGTAAGGAATGGCACGGCGACAGGTCGCCTTTTGTTCACTTGTATGAAATCGAGCGCCTTTCCCCACAGGCTCGGGCGCGTTGTAAGAGCGGCAACGGGCGTGAAATCGTTGTGGTGGAGGCCAACCCCGTGACCTACGAGGACGGAGACAAGACCCGTGACGTGCCTTGGACGCAGGTCAAGGACTTGCCGCTACAAACCGTGCAAACGGTTTGGCAACGAGGGGGCAACGTCTTTGGCACGCTGCTCGACGCGCGCGGGGAACTGGATGTAATGGTGGGCCTTCTGCCTGAGGACGACGACAGCCAGTCTGAGGGAGATAAAAAGCCCTTGCTGCCACCGAGGCATTTCTATTCGGAGACCGGAGAAGTTCATAGTGATCTGGGCACGGTGATGATTGTAGCCAATGAACTGCCTGGCCCAGTGCCACCTGAGGCGAAGGTTTTTGTACGTTATCGGCGCCTGAGTTCCGAAGCCGACGAGCCCGTCGATCTGGAAGATCCCCCATTCGCTACCGCGTTGATTTGCACCAACAACTAGAGAGGCCAACTAGGGTTGTTGAGGCCCCGGAGGAGCCCAATGAACTTAGCCAAGCTCCTTCGAGCGCGTTGCGGCGGCACGCACCGCCGCACTTACGGCCTTGGTGATGTCAGCGTTTTCCAGCGCTTCTAGCCCCGCTTGGGTGGTGCCGCCGGGGCTGGTGACTCGGCGGCGTAGTTCGTCGGGTTCCACGTCGGAGGTGACCATGAGCTTTCCCATGCCCATCACGGTTTGCTTGGCCAACCGTAGCGCCACCTCCCGCGGCAGGCCTTCCTGTACGCCTGCGTCGGCGAGCACCTCCGTGAACCGCGCCACGTAGGCCGGCCCCGATCCGCTTACGGCGGTCACTGCGTCCATCTGGGATTCATCCACCCACAGCACGTCCCCCACGGCCGCAAAGGGCGCCTCTGCTGTGGACTTCAGGGTCTCCTCCACATCCCCGCACAGTGCGGTCATCCCCGCGCCGACCAGAGCGGGCGTGTTGGGCATGGCCCGCACCACGGGTTGGCCCTCTGCACAGGATCCTCGCAAGGTGGCGAGCGTCACTCCGGCGGCCACCGAAATCACCACCGCGTCCCCACGCAGTTTCGGCGAAAGCTCCCGGAGCACCGCCCCGATCTGATGGGGCTTCACCGCCACCACCACGCCGTCCCAAAGCCCAGCGTTCTCAGAGTTCACATCCTCCGGCGCCAGCACCTGTACTCCGTACCGCTCCCGTACCCCGGCCCGTTTTTCATCCGACGCATCCACCGCCCACACATCCGTTGCAGGGGTGCCCGAACGCACCAGCCCCCCGATCAAGGCCTCACCCATATTCCCCGCACCCACAAAACCCCAACGCATCCCCGCAACCTAGCCCGGATCGGCCCCCTGGGCAGGTTTCAGTCAACCCTTCCGCGGGAAGTCCAAACCGCGCGCCAAGGTTGAAAGGTCCACAACCCACCAGGAAGCACGCCGAAGACCGCGGACCGCGACGGGTGCGCCCAGAGGAAAAACAACCCAACTTTTGACGGCGGGCGTGCCCGTCGCGGTCCGCGGTCCCATCAGGCCAGCGAGAATACCCAACAGACCTGGTGAAGAGCTCTGCCCGTTGACAACAGTCCTTCAGGTCAACCCAGGCGCCTCGTGTTACCGTGCATCCATGTCCGCTTCCCGCCGTGCCCGTGTGTTTGAACGTCTGGATGATGCCGTGCTCATCGTTTTCGCGGCACCCGTGACCTACCGCAACAACGACGTGGAACACGACTACCGGCAGGACAGCGACTTTTTCTACCTTACCGGCTTTCACGAGCCCGACGCCTCCGTGGTCCTACGCAAGGTTGGCGGTGAGACCTCTACCACACTCTTCTTGCGGCCTCTCGACCCCGAAAAAGAACGCTGGGATGGCCCCCGCCTGGGTGTGGAACGCGCGGTCACCCAACTGGGGGTAGACGAAGCATTCCCCATGGGCGAACTCTCCCAGCAGCTTCCAAAACTCCTGGAAGGGGCCCGCAAGATCCACCACGCACTCGGGAAGCAATCCACCCAGGACACCGAGGTACTCAACGCCCTCAAAGCCGTGAAACGCCGTGCCCGCCTGGGCTCCACCGCACCTCACGCCATCGAAGGGTTGGACTCCACCCTCCATGAATGCCGCCTGCGCAAGACCGAAGACGATCTTGAGCCCATGCGCCGCGCCGCAACCATCTCCTCTGAAGCCCACGTCCTGGCCATGGCGAAAGCCCAACCCGGTATGTTCGAATACGAAGTGGAAGCCGAACTGCTCGCCCATTTTCGACGATGCGGAAGCGATCGTGTGGCCTACGGGTCCATCGTGGGTTCCGGTGAAAACGCCACCGTGCTCCACTACCGGGGCAACAACCGCCAGATGCAAGCCGGGGAACTGCTGCTCATCGACGCCGGCTGCGAGTTTGGCCACCACGCCAGCGACATTACCCGCACCTTCCCCGTGTCCGGAACCTTCACGGGCGAACAGCGTGCACTCTATGAGATTGTGCTCGAGGCCCAAAAACAGTCCATTCAAGCCACCAAGCCTGGCGCCACCGCAGAGGTGATCCACGACACATCGGTCCGTGTCATCACCCAGGGGTTGCTCGACCTGGGCCTTCTCACCGGCACCCTCGACCAGGCCCTGGAACAGAAGACCTACCGCAACTTCTACATGCATCGCACGGGGCACTGGATCGGAATGGACGTGCACGATGTGGGTGACTACACGGTTGACGGCGCCCCGCGCCCCCTTGAACCCGGCTTTGTGCTCACCGTGGAGCCCGGCATCTACGTCACCGAACAGGTCAACGTCGATGCCCGCTGGAAAGGCATTGGCATCCGCATCGAAGACGACATCCTCGTCACCCCCACCGGCTTTGAGAACCTCACCGCCGCCACCCCCAAGGAAATCACCGACATCGAAGCCGCCTGCCGCGGTTAACCCAGTCGGGTCTTCTACTCTTCGACACAGGTGCGGAACGCCGTTCGTGCCCGATCCACGCATGCAACGTGGTTGGGTGCTTCCGTCATGCAGGTTCCGTAGGTGTCGATCAAACCGTTCAAACAGGGGCGAATGGCCACCGGTGCCCCCTGAATCTGTGCCTGAAAATCAGGGTTCTGACGTACATCTTCCCCAATGCGCAGCCACGCCTCAAAGGATTTCAGAAGGGGAGTTATGTCCACGGTGGACAAGGAAGCCTCCTCCTGCTCCAGGCCCACCAACGGGTCCTTGCCTCTTCGAAACGAGCGGCACAGGTGCCCGAAGACGGCGGAAAGTTCGATCGGAGCGATGCTCAGCCCTTCAATAGGCGCTGTGGGGCTGCAGTACCGTTCGTATTCGCGCGCCCCCACCCAGCCGTTGCGGTACCCGGATTCACATCGGTCGGTGATTCTTCTTGTGGCGATGCCACAACGGGTGCGGCCCATCGTGGCGTGGTAGGCAAAATGGCTCTGGGCGGTGCGACCGGTTGGAACCACCGTCTCAAGTGCAAGCTGTACAAGGGCCTGTGCACCCGGCTTGGGGCCCAGTTTGGGTCGCCTATTCAGGTAGCCATGGACCCAACGGTTGTGGGCCTCAGTCCACGCCTGCGCCTCTATCGCGTCAAAAAAATCCTTGAACCATTGGTCGGTCCCGAGCTGCCCCATGTACCACGCGTAGGCCTTCTCCTCCTGGGGTGTTCTTGCCTCGCGCCAAAGGGGCGGCATGTGTACAAACAGTTCGTCCAGAACTGCAGGCAGGCGTTGAACGGGGGCACGGGCTCCTGCAACACCATGCTGCCCGTTCAATAACTGGGTCGCATCCGCAGTGACCACAGTTCGGCCAAGGGTCCCAGGTGGTAAGCTACCACGGCAGGACGACTCCCGGGTCGGAGCATCCTGGAACAAACCCAAACTGATCCGATTTTTGAAGCTTCCTTCATATCGAATCACATACCGCGACCAGGTTACCCCCTGTGTCGTAAACCATAGGGGAACCACAAGCGCCCTAGCAACGCGAGGGTTCTCCTGAGAAAGCGATGAATCCGTGCACTCGGAGACCACGTTTTCCGAGAAATCTGACACCGCGTTCTCAACGAGGGGAACGTATCCCAGGGTCTCATCTGGCGGTGGAAACTGCTGCCGGCAGTACCCCGCAGAAGCCGCATGAAACTCTGACGCGAGCGGCGGGTATCCGGCGTAGCCTTTTGGAGACTTTCCCAAACGATCGGTGAAAAGGTCGACACACTTTGCCTGGTGCTCCTTGCGAGACAGGAGCCCCATGGAAGTCGCGTGGTTGCAGAGCTTCTTGGTGAAGTAGGTGAAGACATGGCACTGGCCCCGGTGCCTGTGGTGCAGTCTGTGTCGAAGCGGTGACCCATACCGGGAGTCCGCCCACTGTAGTACCCCAGTAGGATCACTGGTGGGGGAGTCCAGATCGACCTTCCCGAAGTACCGTTGCAGTACCACGAACGAGGCACTCAACCGAAAGGCGAGGGTGGCGGTGTCGCGAATATACCCTAGCTGTTCAAGGGTTTTCTCGCTCGATGCCCATTGAGGGTTGCCCTGTTGGCCGATGGCCGTCAGCGGAATCGATTCAAGTAGTCGCAGAACGGCAGTGGCAAACGGAGCGTAGTATGTGGCCTTGTTGGGGCTACGTTCGGCGAGAAGCAATTGCTTGAGTCCCCGGAGCACTCCCTTCGTAATACGCGGCAACACCCGGCCGTCGGAGAGAGGCGTGTTCACCGCCACACCCTTGCAATGATCGCCGTCGGTGGGTGGCTGTTCAAAGTACCCCATGCCGACGTGGTTTGTTTGGGATCGATAGTCCATCAGCGACGGGTAAACCGCAAAGAGCGCGGTCACTTGGCCCTTGCGCCCCTCCACCTGGGCCGAAAACGACATCGTGAAAAGCGACGCGTCCCGTGTAACTTTTTCCCGGCGCGCATCGTGAAGGTAACAGGCAAAAGGTGTGGCGGTGAGAGTCACGTCAAGCACCGTCGGGAGATCAGGGTTGGGCGTCACCAAGCCCTTTCCCCGCTCCATGGCCGGAGCGCAGGCGCCAAGTAGCCCCAGTGCCACGGGCAACCACTGAGCAACGTGCAGCCATGGGGCCATACTGTGACAACGCGCCATCTATGAGTGCCTTGAGCAAACTTCGTGCCGCGGGAGACGGCTAGCACTAAAACGTCGCTACCAAAGTGATTGGTTGGCCTGGTTATTGCAGTTTGTGGTCACATTACTAACGGATGTGACTTGCAGAGCAAGGGTGGGGGTGAATATGGACTTCAAAATACGGAAATGGGTTTGGGTACTGGCGAGTGTTGCGAGCTTCGCGGGAAGTGCCTGTACACTTTCGAGTGAGAACACAACCGTAAAGCAAAACTCAAGAAAAATAGACCGGTATTGCCGTAGTTTCATGAACCCATCCGATGGTATGTCGGTTGCGGTTGAACGTCGTGGTGACGAGGTACTGTTGATGGGTGACGTAGGTTTTGTTCCTGGGGCAGCGCTGGGGAAAGACCGCCCCACAGGAGTGGTGAACGTTCTTCACCGGGTTTTTGAGCTCTCGAATTTGCTTTCCGTTCCTATGATGCCGCGGAGCCCAGGGGTGTCTCAAGTCCCACTGGAGGAATATGGTTTTTATGTTCGCCCACGCCACGTGGACTGGGTGTTTCGTACGGCGACCCCCCAAGGAATGCCTCCTGGGTCCGAAGGGTTTGTAGTGTTCCGATACCCTTACGTCGTCGAGATTGACGGAGGTCAAGTTGTGAACTCGCCTGAGGGAAGCTACGACGTTGTTCCTCCAACAGGCTTTTCATCCCGTAGGGTTCCAACGGGGGAGTGGGCTATTCTGAGCATGGTGTTTGCCAGCGATCGTGTGGTTCGCGCCACCAGTTGTACGTCCCAAGGGCACTCCGGTTTTCTGAGCCAATACGCGGCGTCCAGTCTTGGATCTGGGCAGGAAGAGGCGCCTGGAATGGAAGTGTTTCGGGGTTGGTCTCTTGAGCAAGTCCTGACCGTAGATTCATTAATTTATTCAGATGGAAACAATCCCGTACTCGGTTTTATACCTTCGCTTCTGTCCCTAGGTGAGCTTGTTGTGTCGAATACGGATGGGGTGATTGTTCCGCAGCTTCACGGACTGCCTAGTCTTCAAAAAATTGAAGTCTCGCGGAGCCGAAATGTCATATTTGAGGGTTTTAATGGCGGCTCCTATCCTAGTCTTCAAGTGCTACGACTCAAGAACGTGGGCCTTTCAGATCTTTCCATCGTGTCCAACCTTGACGTTCCCAAAGGCAACCTGTCGCTAGACCTTAGTGAAAACTACATTCAGAATCTGGCCCCAATTGAAGGAGCGACATGGATCACAGATCTAGATCTGGCCTACAATTATTTCAATGACCTTTCTCCACTTGCCAATATGACGCAGCTGGTGCGCCTAAATGTCGGTTATCCT
The DNA here is from genome assembly GCA_030427835.1 of Polyangia bacterium. Classification (GTDB taxonomy): domain Bacteria; phylum Myxococcota_A; class Polyangia; order Polyangiales; family JAUICN01; genus JAUICN01. Next base: position 47,041 of record JAUICN010000004.1, read on the forward strand.
GGTAAGCTACCGTCCACACCGGAGAGACTCCGATCCCGTTTCAGCGGTTCTTTTCCGTCTGTTCTCGGCAATGCTAGTCTGGAGCATCTTCAAGCCTTGTCTGCCTTAGAGTTCCTTGGGTTGCAGCAGACTGCGGTCACCACATTGGGTCCGTTATTCGAAACCTTTAAGAACTCTCCAAGCAAGAAACCTATTACGGTCGACCTCACTGGAAGTAAATGGGACACGGGAAACCAACAAGAAATAGACAAGGTTTTAGAGGTACAACGCCTTACCGTGATTGTTCACATGAGGTCCCCTGTAGGAGCTCCGCAGAACTAGACCGTGGCCCCACATAGCTTGTTTGGGTTACGCCACTAGCCACTCCAGCTAGTAGCGTGACCTCGCGGGATCGAATTCCCCCGCTTTGTACCGCTTCCAATAGGCGCGGAACGCGCGGTCCACCACACCTGAGAGCAGCACCACGCCCAGGATATTGGGGAAGGCCATGCCCAGCTGCATCAGGTCCGCGAACCCTAGAACACTCGATAGTTCGATGACCGATCCAAGCACCACGGCCACTAAAAAGAGCATTTTGTACATGTGGGACACCCGGGGGCGATGACCAAATAGGTGGGCCCAACAACGTTCCCCGTAGTAGCTCCAGGACAACATCGTCGAGAATGCAAACAGGAATGCGGCCCCCGCAAGCACCAGGGGAAACCACGGAAGCACCTGGGCAAAGGACCACGAGGTCATGGTAATGCCCACGAGCTTTGCGCCCTCCCCGTCGGTGGCATGGTGCCCGCCGGTGACCACCAACACCAGCCCCGTCATGGTGCACACGATCAGCGTATCCACAAAGGGCTCAAGCAGCGCAACAATACCCTCACGTACGGGTTCATCGGTGGCCGCGGCAGCGTGGGCAATCGGCGCCGATCCCACCCCCGCTTCATTGGAAAAAGCCGCCCGTCGAAACCCCGTGATCAGGGCACCGGCAAACCCTCCGTAGCCCGCGGCCGGGGACCATGCCTCCCGCAGGATCTCCATAAGCGCTCCCGGCACGGCGCCTGCGTGCACCACAAGAATGTAGGCGCCCGCCAGCACATAAATCCCGCACATCACAGGAACCACCACTCCGGCCACGGCTCCAATGCGCCGAATCCCGCCTAGAATCACCACCCCGATCAGCACCGCAAGTCCGACGCCGTAGACCAACTTGCCCGCAGCGGTTCCAAAAAACGGGGCCAATACGGCCATCTGCTGCGCGGATTGGTTGGCCTGGAACATGTTGCCGCCGCCGAAACTTGCCCCGATGCACAGGATGGAGAACAGCCCCGCGAGCAGCCCCCCCATGCGCGCCCATTTCGGGTTTATCCCCCCAAGCCCTTCCTTCAGGTACCGCATGGGCCCGCCCAACACATGCCCGTCCGTGGATACCTGCCGGTACATCTGCCCCAGCGTGCATTCCGCAAACTTGGAACTCATGCCCAGGAACCCAGCCACAATCATCCAAAACACGGCGCCCGGCCCACCGATGCCCACGGCCACGGCCACCCCCGCAATATTGCCCAGGCCCACGGTGGCGCTGAGCGCGGAAGCCAGGGCCTGAAAGTGGGTGACCTCACCGGGGGCATCCGGATGATCGTAGGTTCCGCGAATGACCTGAAATGCGTGCCCAAACGCCCAGAGATTGGCAAACCGAAACCGAAACGTGAAAAACAGGGCCCCAGCCACGAGCCACGCCACGATGAACGGCACCTCGGTACCTCGCAGCGCGTCCGTACAGAGGCCCGCCTCCTGGCCCGCTTGCTCACAGAGGGCCTGGGCCTCCTTGGGGTCCCCAGATTGGGCCATGGCCGAGGCCACGGCGTCTCCCAACCCCAGTGCCTGGGCCCGCGTTAGAATCCCTGCGGAACCGTTGTCCCAAAAGTACAAATCGTAGAAAAACACCTTCGCCAGCGGGTCCACCACCAGATCGCCAAAGGCCCGGTCGATCTCGTCAATCGAATCGGCAAGGGAACGACCGCCGTCATCTGCCGGGCCTTGCAGGGGTGTCTCGGCCAGGGCGTGCCCTGGGCTGTACAGCCAGGCACCCAATCCAAGGGCTCCCAGGCACAGCAGACCGCCAAAAAACAGAACAAAACGTCGCCTAGGCCACGCCCCCCACATCCCCGTTTGCCTAGGCATTCGGTTACCCGTACCACGTCTAGGGCGGTTGCCAAAACGGCACCGGGTGGTTTCGGCGCCGTTCCATGCTTCCCACAGAAACCGCTGTGGACACCACGTACGTTGACATCCAAAAAGCCCACGACTACATGGTCGGTCACATCCGATGCCCACGGAACGGGTGATCGGGGTACACTCCAAAACCAATGACCGAAGCCTATTTCCCAGTCTTTGCCATGCTCGCCGTAGCCCTGGTCGTGGCATTGGCCGTCTTCACACTGACGTCCCTACTTGGGCCTAAGAACATGACGGCCGAAAAGGCCATCCCCTACGAGAGTGGATCCGCCACCGTGGGCGGCAGTCACGTTCGACTCAGCGTGAAGTTCTACCTCACGGCCATTCTCTTTGTGGTGTTCGACATCGAAGCGGTGTTTCTCTACCCCTGGGCCAGCATGTTTCGGGATCTGGGCTGGTTTGGGTTCATGGAAATGGTCCTCTTCCTGGCCATTCTTGGGCTCACCCTCGTTTACGCATGGAAGAAGGGAGCGCTCGAATGGGAAAAGTAGCCACCATCGCGCCGGACCAAGACTCGTTTTTCACGACAAAGTTCGACGACCTACTTGCCTGGGCCCGCAAGTACTCCCTATTCCAATATCCCTTCGCCACCGCCTGCTGCGGCATGGAGTTCTTCTCCGTGGCCTCCGCCCGGTACGATATTGCCCGCTTTGGTGCCGAAGCCCCACGGTTTAGCCCCCGTCAGGCCGACGTATTGTGGATTGTGGGCACCATCAGCCAGCGCCAGGGCCCCGTGTTGAAGCGCATCTACGATCAAATGACCGATCCCAAGTGGGTCATTTCCTTTGGCACCTGCGCGGCCTGCGGTGGCTTTTACGACAACTACACCACCATTCCCGGCGCCGATAAGATCGTGCCCGTGGATATCTACATTCCCGGTTGCCCCCCACGCCCCGAAGCCGTGTTGGACGGCCTCATGCTGTTGCAGGAAAAGATCCAAAAGGGTGGCCGCGAGCCTGTCACCGTACTGCCGCGCGAGTTGCCCGAACGTCTCGTGAAGCTCCGCTCCCAGGAGCAGGCATCCACCCATGGCCTTGCCGTGGACGGGAGGCCCCAGTGAGCGCCCAAGCCCTCGAGGCCCTCCAGGCCGAATTGGGCGACAAGATCCTGTCCGCCACTTCCCAACATGGGGACGACACCGCCCAGGTCGCCCCCGCGGATTGGGCCGCTGCAGCCACGTTTCTCCGGAATCAACTGGCCATGGATCACTTCGTGGATCTCACTGCCGTGGATTGGCCCGAACGGGCCGACGGCACCCGCTTTGACATTCGCCTTTCGGTACGTTCCTCCACCACCCGGGCCCGGGTTCACCTGAAAACCCAGATTCCAGAAGCTTCTGCGGTACCCACCCTCTGTGAGGTCTGGGCTGGCGCCAACTGGGCCGAGCGGGAGGTCTGGGACATGTTCGGCATTCGTTTCGAGGGCCACCCCGATCTGCGTCGCATTCTCATGTACGAGGAGTTTGAGGGGCACCCCCTGCGCAAGGACTACCCCATCGGGCGCACCCAGCCCCTGGTGCCCTACCGCGATGCCGACAACATCCAGAAACTGGATCCCTTTGGACCCACCGAAGGGCAGCCCTTCGGCCGTGTGCAATGGCAAGACAGGTTGGAAGGCAACGACCAGCAGGTGTCCCCCTCCATCGCTCACCAATCCGGGCAACGCCCTCAGATCAACATTGAGAAGGCCACGCCATTGGCCGCCACTCCTGAGGGCAAGAGCCCTGAGAGGAAGAGCTAGGCACCATGGAAGCACTGCACGAGCACATCGACGAAGACAAGCTGGAGCTGCCCTCCGAGCCCATGCGTCTCAACATGGGGCCCTCCCACCCCGCCATGCACGGCACCATTCGCATGGCCATGGATTTGGATGGCGAGACCATCATGAACGTGGATATCCAACCCGGGTACCTTCACCGTGGATTCGAGAAATCCTGTGAGCGCGGCACCTGGGGGCAAGTGTTCCCCTACGCAGATAGGCTCAACTACGTCTCCCCCATGCTCAACAATGTGGGCTTTGCATTGGCCGCAGAGAAACTCGCCGGCCTCGAGGTTCCCGAACGGGGCCAGTACTACCGGGTGGTTCTGGGTGAACTGGCCCGCATGGCCGATCACCTCACCTGCAACGGGGCCGGCGCCATGGAGCTTGGGGCCTTCACCCCGTTCCTCTGGATGCTCAAAGCGCGCGAGTGGATCTGGGACGTGCTGGAACACGAAACCGGCGCCCGCATGACCCACAGCTTTGGTCGCGTCGGCGGCATGGCGGCGCCCCCCACGGATCGCTTTGTGGAACTGGTCACGGATCTGCTGCCGCAGGTCATGGGCGTGGTGGACGAATGCGCGGGCCTACTGCTCCACAACCGTATCTTTCTCGACCGCCTGCACGGCATCGGCAAGCTCTCCAAGGCACGGGCGCTCGAGATGGGCGTCACAGGCCCCATGCTCCGTTCCACCGGCGTGGAGTCCGACGTTCGTAAGGACAACCCCTATCTTGTGTACGACCGCCTGGACTTTGAAATCCCCGTGGGGCACCAGGGTGACAACTACGATCGCTTCATGGTGCGCCTGGAGGAAATGCGGCAGAGCTGTTCCATCATCGAGCAGTGCCTGAAGCAAATGCCCACCGACGGCCCCGTTTCCATCGACAACCCGCGGGTCACCATGCCCGAAAAGCGAAACGTCTACACCACCATTGAAGCCACCATCGCCCATTTCAAGTTGGTCATGGAAGGCATCAAAATCGCCCCCGGGGAGGCCTACGGCTACACCGAAGCGGGCAACGGAGAGCTCGGTTTCTATTTGGTGTCAGACGGCAGCGGCACGCCCTACCGAGTACGTGTGCGCCCCCCCTGTTGGTACAACCTGCAGGCCTGCCGGGAAATGATTATTGGCGGCATGATGGCCGACATCATTCCAACGTTTGGATCCGTAAACATGATCGGCGGCGAGTGCGACAGGTAGGGTTAGGGGAGAGAATTTAGGCACCATGGCAACCATCACCATCGACGGCAAAGAGGTCCCCTTTGAACAGGGCGATACCATCATTCGTGCAGCCCACCGGCAGGGGATGGAGATCCCCCACTACTGCTGGCATCCCGGCCTTTCCGTAGCCGCCAACTGCCGCATGTGCCTGGTGGAGATCCGCTCCGGCCGGCAAATGAACATGCCCATTCTCAAGTGGGATTCAGGGAAATCCAGCTTTGTTCCCGACACCAAGCCCAAGCTGCAGCCCGCCTGCCAAATGGCCGCCACCGAAGGCATGGAGGTGGTCACCAAGAGCGATCACGTCAAGGAGGCCCAGGCCTCCGTTCAGGAATTCCTACTCCTCAACCACCCGGTGGATTGCCCCATCTGTGACCAGGCCGGCGAATGCCGTTTGCAGGACTATTGGCTCGAGCACCAAACCACGCTCAAGCGCAAACAAAGCGAACCTGTCCACAAGCCCAAGGCGGTGCGGTTCGGCCCCACCATCGTCTACGATGCGGAGCGCTGCATCATGTGCACGCGCTGCATTCGGGTGTGTGACGAGCTGGCAGGCGATCACGTGCTCGACATGCGCCAACGGGGCAACAAAAACGAAATCTTCGTCGCCCCGGGCCGAGAGCTGGATCACAACTACACGCTCATGACCGAGCACGTATGCCCGGTGGGAGCCCTCACCAGCAAGGACTTTCGCTTCAAGGCAAGGGTTTGGTTTTTGAAGACCAAAGACAGCGTCTGCTCCGGTTGCGCCACGGGCTGCAATTCCCACGTGGACTACGACCCCCGATACAACCAGGTGCAGCGCCTGCGTCCCCGGGACAATGAGCAGGTCAACAAGCATTGGATGTGTGACAAGGGCATGGTTTCCTACCACGAGGTCCACGAGGGAAGGGTGCTCATGCCGCTCAGTTCCGGCCAGGTCGGGGAGCGTACAGAAACCTCCTGGGCAAATGCCGAGTCCGCCGTGCTCAAAACCCTCAAGGGAGCGAACGGGGATCGGGTTGCGGTGGTTCTCAGCGCCCTACACTCCACGGAAGACAACTGGGGCCTGGCCCAACTCGCCCAGGCCCTTGGGGCCAAACATTACCTTGCGGCCCGACCCGATTGGAAAGGGGACAACGTGCTCATGCACAACGACCACAACCCCAACCGACGTGGCGCCCAACATGTGGCGAACACCGTCCTGGGTGGTGAGTCCCAAAACGTGGCGACGCTTGTAAGAGCTCTGCAGGCCGGCGAAATCGATACGGTCGTTTCCCTGGGCCCCACCACCGAAGGGGAGGCCGAGCTTGCGCAATACCTCACCCAGCATCCCGGCAAGGCGACCCTGATCGCCCTTACCGCCAACCAGGGCCCCCTTTCGGACGCCGCCCAACATGTGATCCCAGTGGCTTCCTGGGCAGAAGCACCCGGCAGCTACATCAACGCCCAGGGGCTCAGCCAGAACTACCAGGCCGCCATCCCCGCCCAGGGCCAAATCCTACCCACCTGGCTGCGCTGCATGAACTGGCATGAGGCGATCAAGGGGGGGCGTCCCGCAGCCACCCTCGCGGACGTACGAAACGCACTCGGAACCCTGGGAACGGCCCCTCCCGTAAGCCCAGAACCCCAGGCCCAGGCGGGAGGTCTCTGATGGATGCCCTGACCCTTACCCTGAGTACCTTGGCTAAGATCGTCTTCATCATGGTCATCATTCTGACCTTCGCACCCATCCTGGTGTGGGCAGAACGCAGGCAAAGCGCCATGATTCAGGATCGCATTGGCCCTGTTCGCGCGGGGGTAAAGATTTTCGGCTACAACATCACATTGCTCGGCCTTCTGCACCCCCTGGCCGATGCCCTGAAGTTCATCTTCAAGGAAGACTTTGTCCCCCCCAAGGCCGACAAGTTCCTCCATGCAATTGCGCCCATCCTTGTGGTGGCCACCGCCATTCTCGCCTTCGCGGTCATACCCTTTGCCGAACCCATGTACCTGGAGCACCTGGGCCAGGTACTTCCTGAAGCGGCCGCACGGGCAGGCGTGGTCATTCCCATGCAGGTGGCCTCCATCAACTCAGGAATTCTCTTCATCTTTGCCGTTGCCGGTACCGGTGTGGCCGGTGCGGCCCTGGCCGGATACGCCAGCGACAACAAATACTCCCTGATCGGAGGCATCCGCGCCGCCGGGCAAATGGTGAGCTACGAAGTCACACTCGGCTTGACCATCGTGGGCTGCTTTATGGTCTACAACACCTTGCTTTTGGAAGACATGGTGACCTGGCAGCGCGAGCACGTTTGGGGAATCGTGGCCCAGCCCGTGGCATTCATCCTCTTCATGACCTGCTCCATCGCGGAAACCAAGCGCATTCCCTTCGATATTCCCGAGGGTGAAAGTGAAATCGTCGGTGGGTACCTCACCGAGTACTCCGGCATGAAGTTCGGCATGTTCTTCATGGGCGAGTTCATCGAAGTGGTCGCCCTGGCGGCCCTTGCGACCACCCTGTTTTTCGGTGGATACGATGTCCCTTTCCTGACTTCGAACGGCTTCAATGTCTTTGGGATGACAGCCAATCTTCCCCATGTAGCGGTGGTAGGCCTTCAGATCCTCACCTTTGTGGTGAAGCTTGCGGTCATGATCTGGTTTCAGCTCATGGTGCGCTGGACCTTGCCCCGCTTCCGGTACGACCAGATCATGGCCCTGTGCTGGAAGTACATTCTCCCCCTTTCCCTGTTGAATATTCTCGTAACCGGCGCGATCATCCTTCTGCTCTCCTAGCGACCTAGAAAACCATGGCCATACTCGTTCCCCAACCCAATCGAAGCCTTGCCGACCAGGCCTACGTTCCCGCCATTGCCAAGGGCCTTGGTCAGACCATGCGCAAGTTCTTCAAGAACACGCTGTCGTCTAAAAAGGACATCGTGACGCTCCGCTATCCCGAGGAAACCGTGGAATACCCGGAGCGGTTCCGCGGCGTGCATCGGCTCACACAACGTGCGGACGGTTCCCCCCGTTGTGTGGCATGCCTATGCTGCAGCACCGCCTGCCCCGCCCAATGCATTCACATTGAAGCCGGCGAGTACGAACAGGGGGATCCGCGCCACGGCTACGAACGCTTTCCCAAGGTGTTTGTCATCGATGAACTCCGCTGCATCTTCTGTGGGTACTGCGTGGAGGCCTGCCCCTGCGATGCCATTCGCATGGATACCGGCATGCACATGCCCCCCTCCACCGATCGCAGTCATTTCATTTACGACCGCGAAACCCTCCTTTCCATCCCGGGTCGCGACGGTACCCATGAGTCTGCCAACCCCCGACATGAGCCCGGCGATCCCAGCCACCCCGGAATCGATCGCGACCGTCACTAAGCAACTACCCTTGTCAGGCAACCACCCCTGGCCAGTTGGGTTTCGGGTGTTCCGGTCCCAATTCTTGAGGTATGGATAGTTCCTTGAATCCCTTCGTAAAGACGCGCAGAGCCATCATTGGATGGGGCATTGAAGGCTGGGTCGAGGGGATGTCCCGAGCTGCACGCCGTCTGCCCGTGTCCGATCCTGCCCGTTACGGGGTGGAGGTCATTCGCGACGTTCCCTACAAGGACACAAACAGCCGTTGGCACCTGGCGGACATCTATCGCCCTCGCAACGTGCAGGGCCCCCTTGTTCCCCTGTTCTATGGCCATGGGGGTGGGTTCGAATTTTTTTCAAAGGAGACCCATTGGCCGCTGGCCCTGAGCTTTGCCCGCCATGGATACCTCGTGTTCCTACCCAATTACCGCCTGGCCCCCCGGCACCCCTTTCCCGCCGCCCCCCAGGACCTCTTTGAGGCCTTTCTTTGGTTTTGCGATCATGCATCCCAATACCGGGCAGATCTGTCTCGCCTGATTCTCGCGGGCGACTCCGCGGGGGCCAATCTCGTTGCAGCTCTGCGTTGGTGCGCATCGACCCCCCGCCCGGAACCCTTTGCACGGGCCATTTACGAAAGGAACGTCCTCTCCCAGGTCACCATTTCCTTTTCCGGTTTACTGCAAGTAAGCGAGAGCCAACGGTTCTCCGATTCCGAACAACACCCCCAATGGAAGGCAGAGCGCGCAGCCGTCGTGGAGGGCGCCTACCTGCATGGGGCTCGATATGGAAGCGATGAACCCGCCCGCCCGGAACACGCCCTGGCGGATCCCCTGTTGTTCCTCGAGTCCGATCACATCCCCGAGCGCCCCCTGGGGGCCTGGTACGGATCCTCTGGAGACAACGATATTTTGCAGGAAGATACCCGGCGATTGCAGCGTGCCGTGGGCAAACGCGGCCTGGAGCACCAGATGGACTACTACCCGGGCCAGGGGCATGTGTTTCAGGCCCTCCTATGGAAAGAACTTGCCCGTAAATCCTGGAAAGACTGTTTTGCCTTTCTTGACCGAGTGATCGGCTTGCCGCATGACAGCACCCCATGAGCGAAACCACCCGCCATCCCCGATCACTGCCCCCCATGGAGGTGCAGGGTTACGGCCAGGACACCGTCGCGGTCCAGGGCGGTGAACCTCGCTCCTATCCCCACGATGCCCTAACGGCTCCCATTGTGCAGACCGCCACCTACAGCTTTCGGGATACGGCTGAGCTTGTGCACTACATGGAGGGGCGGGCCGAACGGGAGGAGTACGGCCGCTACGGCAATCCTTCAGTGAAGCTAGTGGAACGGAAGTTGGCCGCCCTGGAAGGCACCGAAGACGCGGCCGCATTCTCCTGTGGCATGGCCGCCATTACCACCACCATCCTCGCGCTCGTCAAATCCGGCAGCCACGTGGTGCTCTTCAACGATTGCTACCGCCGCACCCGCCAGTTTGTCACCCAGTTCCTGTCCCGGTTTGGGGTGGAGTACACCCTGATCCCCCCCGGGGACCTGCAGGCCCTACGCGACGCCATTCGCCCAGAAACACGGCTTGTGATTAGCGAAGTTCCCACCAACCCCTACCAAAACATCGTCGATCTGGAGAAGCTCGCGGAAATCTGTCAGGCCCACAAAGTCAAAACGCTGATCGATTCCACCTTCGCGACACCCATCAACATGCAGCCTGCAGCCCACGGCATGGATTTGATCGTGCATAGCGCCACAAAGTACCTGGCAGGGCACAACGACGTGCTCGGCGGCCTTGTGGCGGGCAATCGCGGCATCGTTTCCATGATTCGAGAGCTCAGGGACGTGCTTGGCGGCGTTTGCGATCCCCACAGCGCCTATTTGATCCAACGTGGCATGAAAACCCTGGGCCTACGTGTCCAGCGCCAGAATGACACGGGCTTGCGTCTTGCCCGACGCCTGGAGGCCCATCCACGTATCAAACAGGTGTGGTATCCGGGTCTCGAATCCCACCCGCAGTACGCCGCAGCCGCCCGTCTCATGACCGGTTTTGGTGGTGTGGTCACTGTGGAACTCCACGGTACCCTCGAGCAAGCGGGCGCGTTTATCGACGCGTGCAAGCTTCCTCGCATCGCCCCAAGCCTTGGCGGCGTGGAGTCTCTCATCGAACAACCTGCGCTCATGAGCTACTTCGAACTGAGCCCTGAGCAGAGAAAGGCCGTGGGAATAAGCGACACCCTGGTCCGCATTGCGGTGGGGGTGGAAGATCCTGAGGACGTGATCCAAGATATTCTACAGGCCCTGGACGCAGGTTAGACGCAAACAAGAGGCATGAACGCCTGGCAACGGCCGATACTCCCAAATAGGATTTACCCAGAAATTAGAATTCACAGCACAGTTGACGGCAACCTTGAACCCATTGCATAGTTGCTGCACCCCACGTCATACCTTGCGCGACCAGCACCATGACCAAATCCGAGCTTATCGAAGCCCTTGCGGAGCGGAACCATTTCACCAAGACCCGAGCGGAACAGGTGGTGAACTGCGTGTTTGACACCATGATCCACGCACTGGAAAAAGGCGAGGGCATTGAAATTCGTGGTTTTGGAAGTTTCACCGTACGGAACTACAAGTCCTACGGCGGCCGCAACCCACGGACCGGTGAGGCCGTAAAAGTACCGGAGAAACGACTCCCGTTCTTTAAGGTGGGCAAGGAGCTGCGGGATCTCGTCAACGAAGGCCCCAAGGCCAAACGGGATGACGACTCCGTGGACATCGCCACCTGGAGTGCCGCTCCGCCTGCGCCCGACAAGAGCTAGCCTGCGGCCCACTCTGCTGGTCCACACTGCCGCCCGCATTGGGACCACATCGTGCGAGAGGATGTACAGTGGGCCGATACGCGATAGGGTAGTGCTTCGCTATGGCCAAGGGTTCCATCCACATTTCAGTCGACGAACAGATCCAGCAACTCTCCCACGGGGCCCAGGACATTCATTCCCTGGATGGCCTGAAAGAAAAGCTCGCCCTGGGGCGCCCCCTACGGGTGAAAGCGGGGTTCGACCCCACGCGGCCGGACCTGCACCTGGGTCACGTGGTTCTCCTACGGAAACTTCGCCAGTTTCAGGACCTGGGGCATCAGGTGGTGTTTCTGGTGGGAGACTTCACCGCCCAAATTGGCGACCCTTCAGGGCGCAACAGCACCCGCCCCGTTCCCACCCGCGAGGAAATCGAGCACGGGGCCCGCACCTACGCAGAGCAGGCGTTCAAGGTGCTCGACCCGGAGAAAACAGAGACGGTCCACAACTCCACCTGGCTCGAGGCCATGAACTTCAGTGATGTAATTCGCCTGGCCGGCAAGTACACCCTGGCCCGTATGATGGAACGGGATGACTTCCAGAACCGCTTTGCCCAACACCAGAGCATCTCCGTGCACGAACTGTTGTACCCACTGGCCCAGGCCTATGATTCGGTGGCCATCGATGCGGACGTGGAGCTCGGCGGAACCGACCAACTGTTCAACCTGTTGGTGGGCCGCGAAATCATGCGTGACCACGGCAAGGCTCCCCAGATCGTCATGACCACTCCGATCCTGGAGGGCACCAACGCCCGGGAAGAAAACGGTAGAATCCTGGGCGACAAAATGAGCAAGTCCCTGGACAACTACGTCGGTGTTGCCGAGCCTCCCCTGGAACAGTTCGGTAAGCTCATGAGCATCGCCGATGGCGTGATGTGGCGCTACTACGATCTTCTGTCGGTCAAAAACGAAGCCGAAGTCAAGGCATTGAAAGCCAAATGCAGTGAGGGCGCAAACCCACGGGACGCCAAGCTTGCCCTGGCCCAGGAACTCGTCGCCCATTTTCACAGCGAAAGTGCAGCTCGGGATGCCCAGGAACAATGGATCGCCCAATTCTCCAACCGCCAGGTGCCCGAGAGCATGCCTGAGGTCACGGTGCCCTTGGAGCAAGAGGCCGGCATGTGGTTGGTGCGAGTGTTGAGCAAAGCGGGTTTGGCCAAAAGCAACGCCGACGCCCGCCGTCGGGTGGAGCAGGGTGCCGTGCATGTGGACGGCACCAAGGTCAGCGACCCCTCCCTGGAGTTGAATGCAGGAACCTACACCCTGCGTGCGGGAAAACGGGCCTGGGCGAAAGTGACCCTAACGCCCTAACCAGGCTACAGCGCGCTGGTCTAGGATTGAAACGAACGCGCCTGCAGTAGTTCTGCAAGGGTAGGTGCCCGATGGCTACCCTGGAGTTCCTCCAGAAGTGCATCGGCAGGAGTTTGACCGTGCATCAACAGTGTTTGCATGGGTTCCAAAAAGCGGCGTTCGCTTTCAACGCCGGGTTCGGCTAGGCGGTCAAGCCCCCCCTGGGCGATTTCCAACAACGCCTGAGCCCGCTCGAGCGCAGGTTTCCCCATCAATGGTGTGCGCAGTCCCCTGGCGTGAATCCCTTTACGGAACGTTTCCGCCTCTTCCAAGCTCAAGGCATCGAAAAGTGTTTCGGCCTGTTCCAGGGCGGTGGAATCGTAGAAGATGCCCTTCCAAAGTGCAGGTACGGCCAGCACACGGGTGCCCGATTGGGAATCGGCACCGCGCATTTCCAGGGTGCTTTTGAGTCGCGCCTCCGGAAAGAGGGTATTGAGATGTCCTATCCAATCTTCCTCTGTGGCCTGGGTACCGTCGTAACCATCTTTCATGAACTGCCGGAAGGTTTGACCCGTATTGTGAATCACCAGGGAACCCCGTCGCACCAAAAACATGGGCGCATCCAGGGCCCATTCCAGGTACGGATCGTAGGTTTGGGGAGCCGCGTCTGACCATAGGAACGGCAACAACCCGCTCCGATCCGGATCCATGTTGAGCCACACCCGGGATCGCTCGCAGACGCCGCCTGCGGATTTTCCTTCGTACCAGGGGCTGTACGCAAACATGGCCGTGGCCAGGGGTTGCGCCTTCAACGCCAGGCGGAGTTTTCGCATGGCATCCACGGGGCACGAGAAATCAAAGTTCGCCTGCACCGTGGCGGTGCGTTGCATCATGTCCAGCCCCCGTGAGCTACGCGTCGGTAGGTACTGGCGCATCACCGCATAGCGAGTCTTGGGCACCCAGGGAAGTTCTTCGGGCTGTGCCCATGGGTGAAACCCCAACCCCACCCAGTGCAAATCAAGGGGTTCCGACACTTCCCGAAGCTGAGCGTCGATGGATTGAATTTCTGCCGAGGCATCCTGGAGGTTTCCATGGGGTGCCCCAGAAATCTCCAATTGCCCTCCCGGCTCGAGGGTCAACGCCGCGGCCCCTTTGGTGAGGGCAATCACAGGCCCCCCGTCGAACTCCTGGGAAGGCGCCCAGCCGTGGTGGGCCACCAGTGACGAAAATAGTTCGGTGAGGCTGCCAGGGCCCTCGTAGGAAACCGGGCGACCGTTGCCGTACAGTCCAAAACGTTCCTGTTCCGTACCCACACGCCAAAGGGCCCGGGGCTTTTCCCCCTGTTGAAACACGCGGAGAAGCACCTCCCTATCCAACTGCTGGCTCACTCCGTCACTTCCTGGGCAGTTCATAGCGCCCGGGATTGGAAACGCCATCCCCAGGGCACCCCATGGAAGGCTGGCCCATATGGCAGTTGGCACTACACTGCCGCAACCCATGGACTCCCGTCACACGTTGCTTCAACTCTTGCATACCCACGCCCTGAAGGTGGGGAACGTTACCCTAAGCTCTGGCAAGGTCAGCGACTGGTTTGTGGATTGCAAACAAGCCGTGCTTCGCGCAGAGGGGCACCGCGCGGTGGGTCAGGCGATCTGGCACGCCATGGAACAGACCTTTGCTCGCCCGGACGCGGTGGCAGGTGTGGCCCTCGGCGGATGCTCCCTCGCGTCTGCAACAGCCATGATCTCCCTGGAACACGGCGCCGCCGTGGACGCCGTGTATGTACGTAAGGAAAGCAAGGGGCATGGCTCCGATCGTCGTGTGGAAGGCCACAGCCACCTCCCCGCAGGGGCCTCGGTCGTGGTATTGGAGGATGTGGTGACCACCGGAGCGTCCACGCTGCGAGCGATTGAGGTACTGCGGGGCGCTGGGCTTCATGTCTGCGGGGTGGTGGCCATCGTGGATCGTGGTGAGGGTGCCCAACAGGCGTTTGATGCCCGTGATCTTCCCTGGACCTCTCTTTTTTCCCGGGCAGACTTTGTTCAACCAAACGATCCCAACCCGACAACGGAGACCCCATGAAATCCAACCCCCCATCGTTTCTATTCAGCCCAGTTGTCGGTGTGGTGTTGGCGATTGTGCTGACAGGTTGCGCGAGAGCTCCCGTGGTGGAGTACAAACCAACTCCCAAGGCCTACACGGCCCGGGACTATGACACCGTGTATCGCAGGTGGACCCGTGGCGAAAACGCGTTCTCCTACGGAAATCTGACGGACGTACTCAATGTCACCGCCACCTTCGAATCCTGGGATTTCCGTTGGGCTTATATCGTTCGATACGCGTCCGATCATCACCTAACGGTGGAACAACGCGATGACATGCTTTCCGCCAGCTTGGAGGACGCGCGCCACTACCACCGGTTTTTTGTCACTCTTTCCGGTGACGAAGAGAGGGAAAACAACCTCACAGGGTCTTCCCCAGCCTGGCGCGTATTGCTAGTAGATGAAAAAGGCAATCAACATCCTCCCATTGAAATCCAGAGGATCCGTCGGCCCAACGCGGTGCAACGCACCTACTTTTCCTCAGTATCTCCGTTCCGGCAGACCTTTCGCGTCACCTTTCCTGTGCAAAAGCAGGACGGTACCCCGCTGTTAGGGGAGATCCCCAGCTCGGCGCTTCTACGTTTCGCAGGCGCACTGGGCACCGTGGATCTCTCCTGGAAGTTCACCACCTCGCCATAGACCGCCTTGGGCGTCTACGGGGCTCCTAACCCATCGGTCACATGCGGTGGGCGATAGCCCGTGTATCCGCCAAAAAAAGGCGGCCGCCGAAGACCAAAGGGGGGCAGCCCCCGACGACCGCCCTCCCATCATGGCAAGCACCATGCCAGGCGCGCAAGGAATGCATGAAGAAAAATGTTAATAAAACAAAATGCCGAAATCATGAGTTTTTTTGGAATGAACTCTGTGCGAGACAATGCGCTATGACATTGGTGTCATGGCGAATGGGATTGCCGTTTGCTTGGGATTGTCGCGCTTGGCCGTCAAATGTGAGTGAGGTGTTTTCCGCACAAAGGATCCGACCCCTGTTGTCCCACAACGCCCACGCGACCCACGATTGTCGGTATTGAACAGGACCCGGGAACCGCATTGCGTTGCTCATTTTTTTCGCCTCCCGTAGCATCTTGATGGCAGTCTGGTGGTCAACAACCATGAGCGTCGAAGGATCCAATGTGACCGAGCAACCGAGCGAGCTGGAGCGTGCCTCCCACGGCTCCGACCCCCGAATCGGCAAGTCCATCGAGGGATACGTCATCCAACGGGTGGTGGCCGACGGAGCCATGGGCCGTGTGTACGAAGCGACCCACCCGGATTCCCAGGAGCGGGTGGCCATCAAGGTACTCCATGACGAGGTGGCCAAGGACGAAGTGGCGGTGGAACGGTTCTCACGGGAGTTTGAAACCGCCCAGGAACTGGATCACCCCAACGTGGTTCATGTTCAGGACTACGGGGCCACCGATGACGGATCCTGGTACATGGTAATGGAATACCTGGAAGGTGAAGAACTTGGGGAGGTGATCCGTCGTGACGGTGCCCTGCCGTTGGAACGCGTGGTGCGCATCGTGTCCCAGGCCGCGCGCGCCCTGGATCACGCGCACTCCTTTGGTGTGGTGCATCGGGATCTCAAGCCGGACAACATCTTTCTTTGCGCGACCGACGAAGGAGACCTCGTACGCCTGTTGGATTTTGGTTCCGTGAAGCTCCAGGTGGAAACCGGCCCGAAGCTCACCGCATTCGGCACCACACTGGGTTCGCCCTATTACATGTCCCCAGAACAGGCCATGGGGAAACAGGACGTCGATCATCGCACGGACGTGTTCGCACTCACGGCCATCCTCTTTGAGATGCTCACGGGTAAAATTGCATTCGAAGCTGGAAACGTGGCCCAAATCCTCATGAAAATCGTGAGTGAAGCGCGCCCATCGCCGAGCACCTTCAATGGGAGCGTTCCTCCTGCACTTGATGATGTGGTGGAAAAGGGACTGCGAAAAGAAAAGGAACGCCGCTACGAGAACGCCTCCGCCATGGCCCGTGCCCTCTGCGCCGGACTTGGCCTGGGTGAAACCGCAGAAGAGTGGGGCAACCGATCTCCGGATTTGATCCGAACCGCCTTACAAAACGCCACACCTGCAGAGCCGCGACCCTTTGGTGTACCGAGTCAAGCTCCGCCAGGAGAGCGCGCAACGCCCAAGGCGGCTTCAGTTCCCTCACCCTTTGGTCAGGGAACACCGGCGAGCTCAGGCGAGTCCATTCCCCCCACGTTGCCTTCGGGGCAATCCCGAACCCTTTGGATTGTACTTGCGATCGGTGCGATCGTTGTGGCCGCGGCGATTGGTCTCATGTCATTGGAGTAATACTCGCCCGGGGAACGAACGTTCGAACAGGTTCACCGGTTTGGGCCGTTTGGTACGCTGCTGGGAATAAACTCGGTACCCTGCAGCCTGTACACCCGGGTGGCCGCCCAGGGGGTGCCGCTGGGGCGAAAGCCTCCGGTGGCCCCCACCGTTTGCACCCGAATTCCCCGCAGCCGTGCCGCCAGTTCATCCCGGCTGCGTATTCCGCCCCGTTCAAGGGCGCGACGTAACACGGTGAGCGCATCGTGGGCGTAGGCGGCAAAAATATCAGGGGGTGTGCCGTGACGTTGCTCGTAGACCTGGACAAACATGGACGCAGCCTCATCCGCAGGCAGCTCCCCGTGGAACGGAACCGAAAATATCGCCCCGTTGAAATACCGTGCGTTGGACCCGAGGATACGGCCTGGAAACGCCACACTCGGAAGAACAAACTGCATGGAACGGACCGGTTCCAGGTCCGCCCCCGCCCCCGAGCGTGGGGTGGCCAACGGGGAAGGGGGTGCGGTCGGTGCACGGCCCAGGCGAGATCGATCGACGCTAGCAATCCCGGCCGCGCGCAACGCCGGTGCAATGAGCACAGCCTTTTGCCAACGATCGGCAAAAAACAGAACATCTGTGTTCAGGGCCGCCACCTGTTGGGCGACCGATTCAAACGCTGTGGTCTCGCTTCCGTAGGACACCCGCTGAACGGGCTTTCCCAGCTCCACCTCCAGGGCACTCGCCCAACGGGCACCGTATTCGTTGTCGGGGTGTACGACCGCAAACGTTCCCGCCTCTTTCAATCCCTCCGTGCGAAGAAGGTCTCGAATTTCAGTGCTCGCGTTGTGGAAGAATGGAAACACCCGGCTCTCGTCCGCCGGAAAACCCTGGAGCCCGTTCTCCGGCGATGGAAGGGCGGCAGAGAGGGGGAGAATGGGAATACCCAGACCCTCGGCCCTTTTCCCAGCGGCAGTGGCCGCGTCCCCCACCACAGGGCCGATAATGGCAATGGCGCGATGGACATGGGTCAACTCCTCCACCGCATGGGCCGCCCGTTGGGGGTCGCCGCCGTCATCCCGCACCACCAACTGCAGGCCCTCCAGCTGATGCAGGGTCGGCATATCGGATCCCGGGTCCAGGTGATCGACCCCAAGCATGAGCGCCTGCAGGGCTCCATTGCCCACCGCACGGGCACGGCCTGTCAGCGGAAGAATGACACCGATGACACGCGGATCCGGGGCACCAATCGCCGACGCCCGGGCCACCATGTCCCGCAGGCCCTGGGGAATACGTCCAGTCACCCCCTGGAGCTCCGAGGCCAGCGCCCGAACGCGCACCATCTCTCCCCGCTCAAATGCCATTCGGATCAGTTGCTCCATCACCAGAGGCCACATCGCACCCTGGTTGGGCAGCCTATTCAAGGCAGCGTTGAGAGGTTCCTCTGGGGCGCTACCGATCCACGTGGCGGCCCGTTCCCCGTGCGCCTTCCGTTGCTTGGGCTGCTCTTCCACAAGCGCATCCAGGGCACGTAGCCCAGGTACGTAGTTCAGGGGGATTTCAGCCGAGGTGGCCTGGGCCGAGGTGGCGAGGGCATTTAAGCCATCGCTGGTGGAGGTGCGCCCAACCGATCGGCCCAAAAAGGGTTCCAACAGTTCGACTGCTTCCCTGTGGCGTCCCTGCCTACTTCGAAGAATCCCCCGATAAAAACCCAGGCCTTCCAACATGGAAGTATCCTCGGTGGCCACACGATCCAAGTGCTGCTCCGCAAGGGGCCAATCGCCCTGTTGGGTGTACAGGTATCCGAGCTCCAGGTGGGCGACGGGAACCAGGGGATCCCCCGCGTGCTCCACAAGAAACCCTTCCAGGCGGGCGATGGCTTCGCTGCGCCGCCCCTCCGCGGCTGCCTGCCTGGCAAGCTGCATATCCCGGTCGGCCACCGCGTCCCGTGTCACAAGAACGGGGCTCTGAAAGGCTTCTTCTCCCCGGGATCGCCCCGGGCAACCCAAGCATACGGAGCACAACGCCAGTGCCAGATTTCGTGCCAATCGGTCCATGGATGTTCGTTTTCCCTCGATCTGTCGCGCGGTTCAAACAGAGTTGCACCATGGACCCAAAGTCCCCCCGAAACCACCCCACGCAGCACCCTGTCACGGTCTCTGGCCACAGAACCCTCTCTCCCGGGGTGGTGGAGCTCACGGTGGCTCTCCCCACAAATGAAACGTTTTCGTTCCAGCCCGGGCAGTGGGTCAACCTGGGGGTGGACCTGACTTCCCAGGGTCTCGGTCTGCTGACGCGATCCTATTCCATCGCCAGTGCGCCGGGGCCTGACGATCGCGCCCAGGAACTGTCCTTTGCCATCACCCGTGTCCCGGGGGGCCCGGTTTCCAACTACCTGTGTGACTGTCGTCCGGGGGATTCGGTCCAACTTGAGGGGCCCTTCGGGTTTTTCACCTTGGAACGGGTGCACGCGGAAACCCCCATGTTGTGGGTGGCTACGGGCACGGGCATCACACCATTTCGCTCCATGGCCCACTCCCTAGGGGATTCCCGGGGCAAGGCCTCCCCCAGGGTCCAAGTCCTGTTTGGAACCCGGACCCAGGAGGATATCCTCTACGCCGAGGACTTCGGGGCCATGCCTGGAATCGACCATCAGGTCACCCTTTCACGCCCGGACGAAAATTGGCCCGGCCTACGTGGTTACGTGCAGGATCATTTGGACGCCCTGATTGCGGCCCGCCCCCCAGAGCACGTCTTTGTGTGTGGGTTGAGCGATATGGTGAAAGCCGTTCGGGCGCACCTCAAGGAAAAGGGATTTGTGCGTCAGCAGATCCACACCGAACGTTACGATTGATCCGCATCTACCCGTTCGGCAATGCGGTGCAGCTGCTCCACGGTGAGGGTTTCACCTCGCACCCGTTCGTCCAGGTTTCCGTCACTTGGCCCCAGCCCAGAAAACAGCGTCGGTATGTGCCCTGGTGGTATGCCCATGGTTCGCAGCGTGTTTCGGAGGGTCTTTCGTCGCCCCTGAAACACAGCTCGTATCAGCGCTTCTAGGGTGGGTGGCATTGGGCTCAGGGGAACTTCCCGGGGGTGCAACTGCACAACGCAACTGGTCACCTTGGGCCGGGGCACAAAATTTCCCGGGCCCACGTCAAACAGGGGCCGCACCAAAAAGAGGCGGCGTACAAATACCGTGAGTGCGCCGTAGCTTCGCGTTCCTGCGGCAGCACACAGTCGATCGGCCACCTCCCGTTGAATCATGAACGTGCAGGACCGGACCCACGTACGGCAATCGTCTCCGAGATCGCACAGTTGGCGAAAGATACCCCCCGTGATGCCGTAGGGTAGGTTGCCCATCACGTGCATGGGTCCACCCAGCCGTTCGGACCATCGGCCGTAGTCGAGCGCAGTGGCATCCCCGTCCTCCACCTGCAGTTGCCCCTGATCCATGGGTGCGCTGTACTCGGCCGCAAGAACCCGGCGCATGTCCGGATCGGGTTCAACGGCGTACACCGGGTACCCACGTGCAAGCAATCGGCCGGTCAGAGAGCCCAGCCCCGGCCCCAACTCCAGGACGGGGTGGCGCTCAGGCTCGGCGCCCTGAATTGCTAGGGCGCCCGCGATGCGGTCCGTAACCTGGGGGTTGCAAAGGAAATTCTGGGAGAACCTGCGTTTGGCGTGCAGGCCATGGGCTTGCAACAGCCGTCGAGGATCCTTCCAGGGAACTGCGGTCACATCCGTCACGTGGGCCCTGTGACCCGGCGGTCGCCGATCCGCAATCCGTATTCGCCCAGGGCACCCCTGGACACCCCGTAACCCTGGCCTGCCCGGGACACGAGGTGGACCTCGGCACCCGCACCCGTAAGAACTCGCGTAGCCTCTCCCACCCGCCGCTCCGAAAGACGTACCAACGCCTGTGCCGCCGCCCGGGTGACTGCCTGTCCAGGGGGTGTTGCACGGGAGCCCCCGGAAGGGCGATCCCCGCGGCCTGGCGAAGGGGAGGGCAGTAGAAAATCCACCGGACGCGGCAAGATCACACGCACCCGATGCTTGCGCGCCACCACCGACCGCACCTCATCCACCAGGGGTTGCCACAGGTCAATGCCCTCCAGATCGGAGTAGAGCGTAATGACGCGGGGTGGGCCGAGGCTTGCCCGCTGCAGGCAGGCGCAAAGCCCCTTGAGTTTGGTTCCATCGGGTGGATCCCTACGGTGCCGCAGGTGCAACCCCATGGTCTGGCAATAGGTGCGAAGCCCCTCCGAGGAGTCGTCGTTCGACGGCCACAGCGGGTTGTGGGAGTCCGCACCCGAAGCGAACCCACCCTGAATAGCGAACCCACCCTGAATCCTGAGAAACATCGCCACATGCTGTCGAACTTCTTCGTCATCCATTTCGGTTCGATCCCGATCCACCACGTGCAGCGTTGAAAACAGGGCGTCCACAAGCCGCCGGTGTTGAACCTGGCCAAAACGAGGAGGAAGATCCCGAACCACCGTGCCATCCCAATCCATCCAGCCCACCGCATTTCCCGCCATGAGCGCCCGTTGTGCCAGGGCCGAAAGGTACGTCACCCCAAAGTCCAACTTGCTCCACCCCTGGGGGCCATCGCGCATGGTTCCGCTAGTGTCCGCCACCAGCACCTGAACCGATTGGGTCTGGGGTTCGTTGTCGCGCACCATGAGCGTGGCCCTTCGGGCGGTGGCTTTCCAGGAGATCGAACGAAACGAATCCCCTGGAACAAACTCCCGAATCTCCCGTAGTTCGGTCCCCCGGGAAATGGGTGCATGCAGCATGCGCCCTTGGGTCGTCATGGATCCGTGGGCGCTTTGCACCCGATCCAGGAGCTGCAGCGGCACGTGGGTGACCACGGGCCAAATCACGAATACGAGCGGTGCCGGGAAGTACATTTCGAACTCGAAAAGGCCCAGGCCATCCTGGACTCTGACCCGCGCACCATGAAGCACATGGCGCCCAGCGGATTGAAAGTGAAAGGTGCACGTGAGCTCGGTATTCCCCCACGGGTGGACGCCCGTGGGCATGGACCAGCTCCCCATCAACGATGGATTTTCGAAACAGTAGGCACGCACTTGCACGCGGGGCCCGTGGTACGTGGCTTCCGTCGACGAAAGCGGACTGGACTTCGCAGGGAAAAGCCATGGGAACCCTTGCCGGCGACGTGGGATCCACTGAAGGGTGCCCACCGCTTCGATGGTGGAACCCGGGTACAGGGTGTGGCGGGGGCCCTGCCGATCGGTGAGCTTCCACTGGAATACCGCCGATCCCATGCACGCCTGGGCTCGGATTTTCTGAAGACCCGACACGGACACCAGCGGAATCAACACGAACACGCCCCAGTACAGCGCCAGCACATCGCCTGTGACCACAGACCACATCCCGAGCACCCCAGCAAGTACGATAAGCCAACGGGACCGTGCCGTGGCCTGAACCACTACTCCCACGATGGCACGCTCGCGTTCACGGTTGCCGAACCGCCACGTCCTCCAGGGCCTGGGACACAAGTTGGTGGGCTTCCACGCCCTCCAAGTCTGCCTGGGGGGTGACCACCAGGCGATGGGCCATGGCCGCCACCGCCACCGCTTTCACGTCATCGGGCACCGTGTATGCACGCCCCTCGAAAAGTGCCCGCGCCCTGGCCGCCCGAAGTAGGGAGAGGGAACCGCGAGGAGACACGCCCAGGTACACGCCAGGTTGGGAGCGGGTGTGGCGCGCCAAACGAACCACGTAGGCGCGCACGGCATCCCCCACATGCACCCGCGCCGCCAGGTGCTGCAGCTCCAGGGCCCGTTCCGGAGACAGGACCTGGTGAAGCGGCAGGGCCGTGCGTGCAGGTCCGGCGGTGGCGGGTCTTTCGGGGGTTGAAACAGGCGGCGTCGCGGAGGAGAACCTGTGCAACATCGTCACTTCTTCCTCCTCCGTGGGGTAACCCAGGACCACCCGAAAAAGGAAACGGTCCACCTGGGCTTCGGGCAGGGGGAAGGTCCCCGTCTGTTCCACCGGGTTTTGGGTGGCAAGCACCAAAAAAGGTTGAGGCAGCGGTTCCGTGGCGCCTTCGATGGTGACCTGGCCTTCCTCCATGGCCTCCAGCAGAGCGCTCTGGGTCCTGGCGGGGGCGCGATTGATTTCGTCGGCCAACAGCACCTGGGTAAACACGGGGCCCAGGCGCAACGAAAACTGACCATCCTTCGGTGAATAGACTGTGGTTCCGGTCACATCGGAGGGCAGCAGATCGGGCGTAAACTGGATGCGTCGAAAACCACAGCCCGCCGCAACGGAAAAGGCCTTCACCAAGGTGGTCTTTGCAACTCCTGGCACCCCCTCAAGCAATACATGGCCCCCGGCCACAAGCGCCATGGCCATCCATTCGGGAGCAGGGGTCGCTCCCACGTAGACCCGGCGTACCTCTGCCACGAGCGCTTGCAAATCCCGGCGCGCGTCGGTGGCCCACGCCTCATCTCCTTGGTTTTCCTGTGGGGGGTTCACATCCACTTTCGTCGGCTCCTTGGTCCCCGCGATATTGGGTACGCTCAAGTGCGGAGATACCTGTCTGGCAACCCCAGGGGCGGGGACCACTGTATCAGTTTATGGTGATCTGCGGACAGTAGACTGCTCCCACGACGGGCCCTGGAGCGTTGCTGTGAGATCCTCTAGCCGTTGTTCCATGGCATGCACACCCCGTTGGAATCGGCGGGTAGACAATACCCGGTTTCCAAACGTGCCACCCCTGGACAGCCGTTTCAGGCGCCCCAGGAGCCGCAACAGGGATCGGACCTGACCACGGTCCACGCCCTGCTGCCGCAACACCTCTGCCAACCGATCGGTGGTGGAAGGAAGCGGGCATTCGGTAATCCTCAACAGATACAGCTCCACCTCCCGAACATAGGTACAAAGCGCGCGGGTCATGGAGTTGGAAGCCCTGGGATCGGCCCCCAATCGGGCCAACAGTTCATCCGCCCGGGGTGCATGGACTCCCTCGGCCGTCATGTGTGGCCCCGGGATTTCCTTCGTAGGATCTCCACTGGGCCCAATGGGTGACGCCCCAGATGCTTGCTCCCCCGGGTCCCCCAGGGGCCGCCTTAGCAGTCCGAAGCTCCACGCCAACAGGCCCAGCAGTATCGCCCACAGCGCCAGGGCTCCGATTCGCATGAACCCGGGTTGGGCCAGGATCTGGCTCCAATCCTGGCCGCGGGACCCCACACCAGCCCAACGTTCGCGCAGGGATCTCCACCGATCCGCAAGCGTCCAATCCTTGGCTCCGCGCACCCATTGTGTACCTGGGCCTGCCATCACCAACGGGTCACCCGGGTTGGGCGCAAGATACCGCAAAAGGGCCTCGGCAAGGCGTTCGTTGCCCCCAAAACCCATCATGGCGTTGATGAAGAGGCTTGGGTCGCCACTGGCGACCAGGCGCCCCTTGCCCACCGCACCGGCCAATACCAGCGCCTCTCCCGACTCAAACGCGTACAACGCATTGAGGTGAGGGTGGATCAGTGTGGAAGGCTTGTTGGTGACGACCGCGGGCACTCCGTGGGTGAGCCCGTGGGGCATTTTTGCAAGTGCGATCCGAAGAAACGGCTGGCCTGCCACAAAGGAGGAGCGTTGGGGTGGCCCCTGTTGTTCAATCCGAAACCCCTTGAACGTTTGCGCGGCTCGCCCCTGATCGTCGGCGAGAAAGACACGACCCCCCCGCTCCAGAAAGCTCCGGAGCCCATGGGCCGGCAGGGGTGCACCTGGGGCCATCACGACCAGGCCGGCGCCATCGGCCATCTCTTCGAGGTTCACGGTGTGCCGGATCTCGATTCGAATCCCCCGGGCCTGGGCGGCATCTGCCCATTGGCTCAACCCCTGCCAACTCCTGTCGGTCACCCGGTACCGGAGTTCCGAGCCCCCGAGATCCTGCGCACCCACAGGGCTACTCTGTAGGTACAAACATACACCCACCCACAGCACAATTCGCCCCATCACACCCCAACATACACCGGCACTGCGGCCTGGGAGCGAGGCTTCGTCGATAACGTAAGAATTTGATATCACAGAAGGTTTTCTCTACCCTGGGTAGATGAGTGGCGCGAGTCCATTGCCATCCTAGACCAGGTTGTTATGATGGTAGGTGAAAGGCGGAAAAGGCAATGCTTCCCCCCTTCATTATTGATCAGATACGTAAACGCGAAGACAGTGTACGACCAGAGCGACCCCGTTTGGAGGTCCCGTTGAGTATTCCTGCACCCGAAGACATGGATGTTCCCAACGAGCATGCAGCCGACCCCGAAGAGAGGGACCGCGGCATCATGATTATCGAGCTTTAGGCCCGGCGAAGTGCTCCGGGGGCAGAGTTCCTGTTGGGTTAGAAGACCTCACTCCAATGGCCCTGAAGCTCCTCTGCCGTAAACTGATCGGACTGGGCAAAGGCCCCCGTGGATTCCATGGATCGAAGGCCGTAGATTCGGGAGCCGGACACGCCAATAATTTCGCCATTAACCAAAGCACCGGCCTCGGACATCAAAAACGAAACCAGGGGTGCCACGCTGCTCGGTGAAAGGGACCTGGGGGAGGTGCTTTGAAATACGGGAAGCTGTTCCGTCAGTCGGGTTCGAACCATGGGCGCGACCATATTGATGCGTAGGCCACGCCTCCGGAACTCCAGGGCGGCGCTCCGCACAAACCCCGCTAGCGCACCTGCCGCGGCGGCCTCCAGGGATCGCTGCATGGCCCCAAAAAAGCCCAGCGTGGAGCCCATAATGACGATGGAGCCACCGCCTTGAATCGGGCCCTTTTCCCCTCCCTGGGGGCCCGACATCATGCGGTTGGAGAGGGCAGTGCAAAGGTGGATGACGCCGGTCACATGGTCGTGCAAGAATTGCCCCACGGCGCTCGGATCCAACCGGGAAACGGAGGATCGGTGACCGTAACCCGCACTTAGAACCGCCCCATGAAAGGCCCCCGTGGCCTGTTCGGCCTGTTCGGCCTGTTCGGCCTGTTCGGCCTGTTCGGCCTGTACCCGTACCTGTGCCTGTTCCTGTTGGGCTTGCGATGGTGCTGAGTGATCCAGCACAGGGCCCATGTCCGAAAGCGACCCCGCATCCACGGGCCAGGCCGTACAATCCACCCCCTGGGATCGCAGTCGGGTGCCTAGGGCGCGCACCATTTCCGCGTTCGTCCCTCGCCCATCCACGTCCGTTCCCCGATCCACCAGCAACAGTCGAAACCCCTGGCGGCCCAAACAGTCAGCCACCGCGGTGCCTATTCCGCCTGCGGCGCCCGTGATGAGAATGGGTGGTGCCGAGGGGCTCATGGGCCAAAACCTTCCGTTGAGCTGGGAAAATAAACGCGATTACCTGAATCCACTGTCCACGGATAGCACAAATACCCCGTTGAAACTGTCCCATGGCTACGGCGGAGGAGGTGGCACACAATGACCCATATGCAATATGTGCCGAAATGTGCTACAGTGAGCGTTTCCAAGGGATCTCCTATGGCGCAGTTTGGTCACAGATATGAAGTGGTTCGGCCCCTCGGAAAGGGGGGGGCAGGCGGAGTGTTCCTGGTTCGAGACCGGCTGCGGGGAGGAGAGCAGGTCGCCCTCAAAGCCATCGATCGGTCCGGAGAAGCGGGGCCCGGCGAAACCATTCGGGCGAGTATTGAACGGGAATTCTCGGTTCTTTCTGCCCTGTCTCTGCCGGGAGTCGCGCCCGTGTTTGATTTCGGCACCCGAGTCGAAAACGGTGTAGAGCAGGTCTACTTTACCCGGGCCCATGTGATGGGCACTCCGCTGGACCGGTCGGTGGATGGAATGCCCATGGCCCAGAAATGGGGCCTCACGGCCAGTGTCTGTGCCACGGTAGCGGCTCTCCATCGGGCCAAGGTCGTGCACGGGGATCTGAAACCCGCAAATATCATCATCGATGGCACAGGGGCACAGCTCATTGATTTTGGTTTGGCCCACAGCCATAGGGACCCTGCGGTCTGGGGCGGCACGCCCGCCTACATGGCGCCAGAACAATGGCGAGGGGCCTCCCCCAATCAGTTAACTGACGTGTATGCCCTGGCCGCCACACTTTGGCACCTTTGGGCCGGAAGCCCTCCCCCCGGACCTTCATCGACCGAATCGTCATCGACCGAACCACGATTGAACAGGGCCCCAACGGGTACTCCCGCGGACGTGGACCCACAAACGGCGGAGGTGTTGCGCGCCCTGCGAGCGGGGCTTGAGGAAGATCCCCTCAAGCGCTCACCCACGGTTGGGGAGTTGTGGGCGGGGATCCAACAGGCCGTCGTGGGCTGGACGGAAACACAAAAGAAATCGATTCTTGAAGATACCGCAACTCCGACAACGCCATCCTTTGTGCCCCCGTCACCCAGGCAGCTGGAAGATCATCTAGCGTGGTTGTTACCCCAACTCAGTGCACGACCCGCCAAGTCGGGCCAACCCGTCGTGGTTCGCCTGGCGGGGGCCGAGGGCAGCGGAAAAAGCACATTGCTGAGGCGCATCAAGTGGCATCTACAACTGAAGGGCGCACCGGTGATGGAGCTCCCCTCCTCGCAGGTTGTGGCGGAAGATGCCCGAGCATGGATCCAGGAGCAATGGAAGGTCCACCAGGGCGAACAGGCCGGTGCCTCGCCTTGGTTGTTGGTGGACGACGCCGACGCCCGGGACGGTGCGCTCGGTGCCTGGATCGACAGTTTCCGCCAGGAACACGGTTTGGATTGTGTGGTGGCGTGTACCAACCCACGCACGGGCGCCGCGCCCTGGTTTGAGGACCGACGGGCCAATTCCCACGGTGCACGTTCTACCGGTGAACATTCTATTGGGGAGAGTGCCCCCAGGGAGGGTGAGAGCTGGATGACGCTGCCTCCCTTGGGACTGGAAGCGGTCACCGAGCTTTGCGAGGAAGTGTTGGGACACCGGGATCATGAACTGGCCCGCGCCCTGCACCGTCGATGCGAAGGCAACCCCGGGCAGCTTGTGGGCGCGCTTGGGCAACTGGCGAGTCGACACGTGGTGACCGTGGAGGACGTGGAACATCTCGCCATGGAGTCTCTCGCAGACTCCCGTGCACGCACCCAAATACAAGCGCTGCCGCCCGAGCAACAGTTCCTCTTGCAGTACCTCCATCAGGTGTCGCTTCCTTTGCCATGGAACACCGCTTCGATTCTTTTGCAACGCCAGTGTGAAATATCCGAGCCCCGCGCAGAACACCACCTGCAGCAGCTCCGTGATCGGGGGTGGATGGAAGTTCGAGCCCGTGACCGTGGGCAAGAGTGCATGGCAGCCCATCGCAGTTTTCCTGAAGCGGTCACGACTGAGATCCTCCAGGGCAGGGCCGTACAGGTACTGGCGGTGCTCAAGGAGCAAAAGCAGCTGCAGACGTTTCCCCTGCTGGCGGCCACCTGGTCCCTGCTTACAGGTGACATGTCCGTGGCCCTTGAATATTGCGCGCCCCTATTGGAGCAACTTGTGGCGCAACCGGGGCAAGTCCCTTCCCGCCAGTTGCAGGAGTTTCTCAACGTGTGGAATGGGCACGGGCCCTCCCTTTCATCCTCTCACCTTCCAACCCATGGCCGTGTGCTCCCATGGGTCCGGGTGGCTGCCCTGCAACATAGTCTTGGCCAATACGAAGGGGCCTCGCGGCTTCTGAAAGAAATCCTGGCCCAGGATCATGTGCCCCCAGGGGATCTGCGCCTCGCGCGATTGGAACGGGCCAAGGGTTTGTTGTCCCAGGGCCACTACGACGCGGCGGAGTCCTGCCTTGAGCAAGCCGTGGCGGACGCGGGTCCCGTCGACTCCGATTTTCTACCCCAATGCGCCCACGAGCTGGCGAAGGTGCACCTGCGCCGCGGTGACTACGCCCAGGCCGAAACCACAGCCTCCGAGGGATTGGCCAAGCTAGAACAGGGTGTGGCCAGCCAGGAACCGTCGAAGCTCACCGCGTTACAAGTCGGCCTGCAGATGGGCTTGCACACCACGCTGGGCACCGCCTCTAGCTATCGCCTCGATCACGATAGGGCGCTGGAGTATTTTGAGCGTGCCGCAGCCCTGGCCAGTACCCAGGGGACGTTGAGGCAACGCATGCAAGCCATGGGGTTTCTGGCCTTTGGCCACCAGCGAGCGGGCAACCTTGAACAGGCCGGAAGTGCCCACGCGGCATGTTTGGATCTGGCCCAGCAAGTGGGCGACCTTGGAGCCGTGGCCACCTATGCCCTTAACCTGGGCACGGTCGAACACCTTCAACGTCATTTTGTTCAGGCGGAGCAGAGCTACCGCAAGGCCCTGCGATATGCCCGCAAGCTTGAAAAAACATCCACCTGGATCGTGGCCCAAAACAACCTCGCAAAACTTCTTTGCGTCTGCGGTGCCCATCAACAGGCAACCCAGCTGGCCCAGCAGTCACTCGAACAGGCCCGGCAAGCGGGCCTGAAACCCGCCGCCGCCCAGGCCCTATCCCTACTCGGAGATGCAAGCCTTGTGGGCGAGCGCTACCAGGATGCCGTTGTAAAACACGGGGAGGCCAGGGTTGCGTTTGAGCACTTGGAGCAGTGGGGAGAGGCTCTTGAATCCCGCTTGGACCGGATGGACGTACAACTGCTGTTGTTGGAACAGGCGCCTGAGGAACAGTCCTCCAGCATCAAAGCGGCCCTGCGCGTGGATATTCGAAGTGCCCTGGAACGGGTCAAAGCCCACCCAGTGGCGCCCGAAGTTCTCACCCATCTCCAGTTGACCCAATGGGAAATCCATCTGGCATGCGGGGATAGGGATCCGCTGCAGGCCGTGGAGCAACTCAAGGAGGTTCAGGGTGCAGAAGATCCGCTGAAACGTGCGCGCGCTCACTTCCTTGTTTCCCGGGCCCATCTGGAAGTCGACAATCAGGTTGCAGCGGCCAAGTACACTCGAATGGCGGTGGAGCAGTTGGAGGAGTTTGCACTCGCGCTACCTCCTTCTTACCGGGGCAGTTTTTGGCACCACCCGGTGCGGCGTCGAATCCGCAAGAAGCTGCAAACGATGGCCCCCTCCCAATCCACCACAGCGGCCAGTCCCGCCATGGCTCGGCCTGGGAGTTCAGGCATGGAAACCACCATGCACCATTGGACCCAGGAGGCAAAGAACCAACGCCTGCTGGAGATCCTAAAACAACTCGCCAGTGAGGACGACGTACAACAGTTGCTCCAACGTATCGTGGAAAGTGCTGTGGAACTGGCCGGTGCCGAACGGGGCTTTTTACTCCTGGTGGATGAGCAGGGAAAACTCTCGCCCCAGGTGGTGCACCAACGTACGGTCAAACCCACCCAGGCCCACCTGGATTTCAGTCGCTCCGTTGCCGAATCGGTGCTCATTGACGGCGAACCGTTGTTGACGATGGATGCCCAGGGCGACCAACGGTTGAGTGATTATGTGTCCGTTCACGAGTTGATGCTGAAGTCCATCGCCTGCATTCCCGTGCGGGGGCGAACGGGAAACCGGGGTGTGCTCTACCTGGAGCATCGGGTGCGGTCGGGCCGTTTCCAGGAAAACGAACTGGGCATGTTGTTGGCGTTCTCCGATCAGGCCGCCATCGCCATGGAGAACGCCACGGCCATGGCCGAAGCCGAGCGACGCAACGCAGAGCTGGCGCGCCTCAATCAGGAATTGCAACAGGCCCAACGGGACCTGAAGCAGCTACTCGTGGATCGCACCGACAAGTTGTCGCAGAGTCGCGAGGAACTGGACCGCCTGCGTGCGCGCACCACCCAAACCACAGGGCGCCATCATATGGTCGGACGAAGCGAGGCCATGAATCGGGTCTTCGCCATGATCGATCGGGTGGGCCCCCGGGATGTCCCCGTGGTGATTCACGGTGAAAGCGGCACAGGAAAGGAGCTGCTCGCCCAGGCGTTGCACGACACGAGCGCCCGGGTCGATCAACCCTTTGTGGTGGTCAACTGTGCGGCCATCCCGGAAGCGTTGCTCGAAAGCGAACTCTTTGGCCACGTTCGGGGGGCCTTCACGGGAGCAAGCCGGGATCGGGCGGGCCTCATTGCCCAGGCCTCGGGAGGAACCCTGTTTTTGGATGAGGTGGGCGATATGCCTTCCAAGATGCAGGTGGATCTGCTGCGCGTATTGCAGAACGGCGAAATCACACCCGTGGGGAGCGACCGCGTCACTCAAGTGGACGTGCGCGTCATCGCGGCGTCCCACAAGCGACTCGAGGACCTTGTAAAGCAGGGTGAGTTCCGTGAGGATCTATTCTACCGGCTCAATGTGGTGGAGATTGCACTTCCACCCCTGAGGGATAGGGAGGGGGATCTTCCTCTACTGTGCGACCATCTGTTGGAGCGCATGGCCCACAAGCAGGGCACCGATCCCAAGGTGCTTTCTCCCGGAGCGTTGCAGTTGCTGGCACGGCACCCACTTCCTGGAAATGTGCGGCAACTGGAGCACCTCCTGATGAACGCGGCCATCATGGGAACAGGCGCCAAGATCCTTCCCACGGACCTGGCCCTCGGGTTGGGCGACGACACCGTGCGCGGACCTACCCTGGCCCCTGACGGTCGCGGCCCGAATGCGGATTCACTGGAGACCCTGGACATGGAGGTACCCCAGGGCCCTGACGGGGAGCCCATCCCGAGGGCGAGCACCGCGGCAGATTTCCAGAGCAACGAACGGGAACTCATGATCGCCGCCCTCAACCGCTGTGGCTGGAACCGCGCCAAGGCCGCCCGACACATGGGAATGCCCCGCCGCACCTTCTACCGCCGCCTCAAGACCTACCAATTGCTCGATCAACCGGACACGGCTTCCCAGGACAAAGCTTCCCAGGACACGGCTACCGAAGTGAGCGACGGCTCCCTGGAATAGGGATCGATGTTCCACCGGCACGGGGCCCAGGCCATGGCAGCACCCTAGAAAACCCGCTGTCTTGTGCAGAAATTTATTTTCTGCCGCGCAGATAATTTTGTGGTCTAGATGTGGATCCCCCTGAGGGCGTTCACGACACCCCACGTCGAGCCGTGTGGCCAAGATCATGCCAAACTGTGCCAGTGTCGGAGCTTTGGCTAGAAAATGCCGAGAAAGCGCCCTGGAACGTAGATTGCTTATTAGGACGGTGTAGAATAGAGACCCGCCCCATGACACCCCAACTCCAAAAGCGCCCCTGCCGCGCATCCCTTGTGACCATGCTTCGATCGGGGCTGCTCGCGTTGCTGTGTTTGGCAGGGGCGTGCGTCATTGGGCCCCAACCGGAACCGCCCACCATTGACGACGGATCCAACGCCGCCGTGAGCTTTTGCGGAGACGGTGGGCTGGGTGATGGCGGTACAGCGGACAGCGGGCCCCACCGCAGCCCCCTTGCCGATGGTGGGTTTGGGGACGGCGGTTGTGGCACCTACGATGGTGGGGTTCCCTAAACAGCGGCCTTGACCGTTCACCCCCGCCGTGAGATCCGTGAACCATGGCACTGTTTGAAAGGCTCCCCGATCGGGTTCACGTCTACGAAGTTTCGCCGAGGGATGGATTGCAAAATGAATCCGCCACCGTACCGACCCACGGCAAGGCCCGCATGATCGATGCGCTTGTGGGTGCCGGTATTCAACAACTGGAGGTGACAAGCTTTGTCTCCCCCAAATGGATCCCCCAACTGGCCGACGCCGAAGAGGTGATCCAGCTGACCCAGCCCCTGGAAAGGCGGGATCAGGGCATTCACTTCAGCGCCCTGTGCCCCAACATGCGCGGTTTGGACAGGGCCATTTCCACGGGCATTGGCACCATCGCAGTGTTTGTGAGCGCCAGTGAAAGTCACAATAAGAAAAACGTAAACAAGACCGTGGACGAAACGCTTGCAGTGTTCGAGCAAGTGGTTCCTGCGGCGCGCAAACAGGGGTTGCGGGTCCGGGGGTACGTGTCCACCGTGTGGGGCTGCCCCTACGAAGGGGAAATCCCGGTGCGGCAGGCCATCGCAGTGGCGAGCCGTTTGATGGAACTGGGGTGTTATCAGGTCTCCCTCGGCGACACCATTGGCGTCGGTACACCGGTGCAAACCTTGCAGATCATCAACGCGTTCCTCCAGGAGTTTGAGGCCGACACCATCGCCATGCACATGCACGACACCCGGGGCACGGCACTGAGCAATGTGTTGGTGGGGCTGGATCGGGGCATTCGTACCTTTGACGCGTCCATCGGTGGCGTCGGCGGGTGCCCCTACGCACCGGGTGCCGCGGGTAACCTTGCCACCGAAGATTTGGTGTACACGCTTGAGGGCATGGGCGTAGAAACCGGCATCGATCTGGGCAAGCTTTGGGAGGCCGGCCGCGTGGCAGAGGCGTTGGTGGGCCACCGCCTTCCCGGCAAGGTCCATCAGGCGGGGATCCTTTCCCTCGCCCAGTGATCCCCCAATGATCCGCTTGGGGATACTCCTAGCAATCAACGGCAGCCTTCTCCCCAACACCACAAAGACTTTGGAACCGCGGTGATCAACAGTTGACGGCCACCCCCAAACCGTCAACCCTTGCCCCATGGTAGGCGCCCTAGCTTCACCCCTCCTTTCCCTCGCTACACCCGTGTTCGGGTTGGCATTGCAGGTCGTTGCACCCGCACCCGTCTCCACGCCGTCCCAGGTGCCGGTCACACTTTGGACCGTGCCTGCCCTTTCCCTTCAGGCTCCCATGTTGACGGTAACCGGGTGGACGGTGACCGGGTTGACCTCAACTGGGTTGGCCTCGGTTGGGCGGGCCACAACAGCGTCCGCCGCGGGCACCGCCTCCACCAACAGCGCAAGCGAAATGCAAGCCTATGCCAACGCGCTTCAGCGACGCGCCAAGGTGGCCAAGGTGCACCGCCCCCTGGGCATCGCCACCTGGGCGGCCATGGGGCTCACGTCCGTTTTCGGGGTGATCCAGTTTTACAACCTCTACGGGGCCCGCAAACTGGAGGACACCCCCTGCGTGGTGGGCAATGCCATCCTGGGGCAGGGCCAGTGTTCGGGTACACCTGCCTGGCACAGTGGTTTGGCCCGGGCCACGGGCGTGCTCTACGCCGCGACCTTTACCCTCTCGTTGCTCATGCCCGATCCTGGTATCTCCAAGGGTGACAGCGAGTACGCCCGGAACCTGCGCAAACACAAGACACTCCGTTGGGTTCACTTTGCGGGCATGATCACCCAAGTGGCCCTGGGCGTGTTCATCGCCAACGCCGATCGTTACGGTCTCGATCGCGCCAACGACTACGGTGCCATGCGCCGGCTTTCCATCGTGCATGCCGCCACAGGCACGATCACTTTTGGCGCCATGACCTGGGCCGCGCTCACGATGATGTGACACCCTCTCCCCGTACTTTGAACACAACATCATGGCAGCGACCACCACAGTAGGTTCCACGCGAACATGGATCCACAACCAGGAAATAGGTCTGCAGGAGCCGGCGGTTTCCCTGGGTAGCGCCTCCCTTCAGTTTGCGGACGGTTTGTTTGAGACCCTCCGGGTGCAACAGGGAAGGGCGGCGCATGTTTCAGAGCACCTGGCGCGCATCACCGCATCTGCCGCATCCCTTGGTTGGCCTGAGGTATCCGGGTTGCCGCTCGCGTCCGAGTTGCAGCTTCGGCTCGAACAACTCGGCCCAGTAGACGGCGCCCTTAAGCTTCTCCTCGTGCGTGCGCCCGGCGCAGGGCAGGTGCACATCGCCTGGGTGTGGACGCCGCGGCCCGTGGGCCCTGTCGAAGCCCCCTTACGTGTTCGAACCGATTCCATTGGCGCGGTGCACCAGCGCCCCACGGCGGGCCACAAGACCACCCAATACAACGACCCCATGATCCTACGCGAGCGTGCCCGTGCCCAGGGGTTCGACGATACGATCTTGCTCGACCCGGAAGGCAGTGTGCTTGAATCCACCGTCGCCAACCTATTTCTGTGGGACGGCACCCACTGGAAGACACCGCCCCTTTCCCTGGGAGTTTTGCCAGGCATCGTTCGTGCGAAGGTGTTGGAGCATCTACGATCCACCCCAATACCTGTCATCGTGACGGCTCTGTCCGTTCACGACGTGTACCGGGCCGAGCAGCTTGTACTCACCAACAGCCTGATGGGGGTTGCCCCGGTGGCCTCGGTGGACGGCCAACCCATTGGGAAAATCCAAAGCGGCCTCTTTGCCCAAGGGAAACAACCGGGTGCGGAAACCCGTGAGCTGATCCAGGCTTACGAGCAGCAATGCCAGCACGAACTCTCCTAGGGCCCGGCCAAACGTCAACATGCGCCCACTAACCATGAAAACAAGCGTGTGGTGGATCACAGGTGGCGGCACTGGAATCGGCCGCGCCCTCGCGTTGGAGGCCCTGCGCCAGGGGGCCCGGGTAGCCATTTCCGGCCGCCGTCTGGATCGGCTTGAGGCGGTCGTTCAAGAGGTCTCCTCCCAGGCCGACGGGCAAGATCCGAAGTCGATCATGGCGATTCCATGTGACGTGGCCGACCCGGCCCAGTGCAAGGCGGCCGCAGACGCCGTGATCGAACGGTGGGGAGAACTGACCGTGGTCGTGGCCAACGCGGGTTATGCAGCCACCGGATCCATGGTCCAGACCCCCATCGAGGTCTGGAAGCATCAGTTCGATATCAATCTCTTTGGCCTGCTCAACACCTTCCACGCAGCGCACCCCCACCTGGTGAAATCCGGCGGACAGATAGCCCTCATGGGAAGTATTGCCTCCAGTTTTCCGGGCCCTGGCATGGGCCCCTATTGCAGTTCCAAAATAGCGGTGCAGACCGTTGCCCAAACCCTATCCATGGAGCTCGCTGCCGAGGGTGTGGGCTGCACCCTTGTGCAACCCGGGTTTGTGGAAAGCGAAATCGGCCTCGTGGACAGCGAAGGGAAGTTTCGTGAACAGTGGAAAGACAAGAGGCCCCATGCTCTTATGTGGTCGGCTTCACGGGCCGCACGCCCCATGGTCCGGGCGGTTCGCCGACGGCGCAAACGGGTGATCATCACAGGGCACGCTCGCCTCATGGCTGCATTGGCCTGGGCCCTGCCTCCCCTGCCGCGCTGGCTAGGAACCCTGGCATGGAGAAAAAAGTGGCCAAGAACCAAGGATCCAGTGGATCCGCCCACTTCGCCTGTTTGACGGCGAAGTGATTCAACAGTAACCCTCCCGACCGTACCTAAGCCGTTTTGGCCCCTGCCCCTTTGGAGTGACCATGAGTTCCCTGACCCAAACCACACGCAACCGTCGCAAGGCCAAAAAGAAGAAGGCCGGTAAAGAAAACAAAAAAGCCCTGCTGAAGGCGGCCACCCCCAAGTTCCCGATCCACCTGGATTCGGAAACCAAGTAGCGCTTCTTTCGGTTCCCTCCCTAGGACCTATCGAACCGTTTCGCCGATGGACCCAATGGATCCATCTCCACGTGAACCAGCGTCAGCCCCTTTGCGGGGGCGGTGACACCGGCCCTGTGGCGATCCAGCACCCGGTCCCTAAGCTGTGTGACGGTGGCCAAATCCATGCGCCCACCACCCACAGCGATAAGCGTGCCGGCGATCACCCGTACCATTTGCTTGAGAAACGCGGTACCCGTGACCTCGATGGCGAGCATCGATTCCATGCCCCGGTAGTGGGGGGTCACCACCACCGCGTGCAACGTTCGAACCGTGTTGTCGCGCCCGTCATCGGAAGCGCAAAACGAGCGAAAGTCATGGGTGCCACAGAGCCGTCGGCCGGCCTCTTCCATGGCCCCGATGCGCATGGAGGGCGCCCGCACTCCGTCAGACCAGGGCCACATCGATTGCCCCACGTGCCACGTCACATGGCGTAACAACGGGTTCGGGTCCTGGTGCAACCAACATAGGTAACGGTATCGTTTCCATTGGGCGTGATGGCGCGGTGTGAAGCCCGCTTCCACGGGCTCCGCTTTGCGCACCACGATGTCATTGGGTAGCAACGGATTGAGCGCGGGTACCCACGCGTTCACGGGCATGGTGTCCGGCCCGTCCAACGCCACACGTTGGCACTCCGCATGTACCCCGGAATCCGTCCGGCTGACCCCGCGAACCTGCACCTGGGGTACCTTGAGTACGGCAGCCGCCGCCCGGGAAAGCTCCCCCTGCACCGTGCGAAGCCCGGGTTGGGACTGCCACCCACAGAAATCGGTGCCGTCGTAGGCCACCGTAAGCAACACACCCTGTTTCATTGGCTTCACGTCCTAGGCCCCACTATTGGCTGTAGTTCATGCAAATACTGAACTGGGCTAGAAAGTGAATGCGATCCCAGCCTGCCAGGTGGTGTCGCTAAGATCGGGAGAGCTGTTTCCCTGCAAGCCCATAATTTCACCAAACAGATAGGTGCGCTGGATCTTCCAATCTTCCCTCAGTCGCCGAGCGGCCGCCGGGTCAAGGGAGTTCAGGTCCAGCCCGACGCGGCCCGCCCACGCGATGCCCCCCTGCAGCCCCGTAGCGGAGGTGTCTTCCCCAGTTTTGAGTCGCCAACGGTTGCCAAGCACACCTCCCCGAACACTCACCACCAGTGGAATACGTAGATAAGTAGGAAGCGCCGTGATCAAAAGAGTCACGTGGCCCGTCAATGGAAAGGACTGCATCACGGAGTTCTCGTCGGTCTTTTGCCCCGACCCGTCAAACGTATCGCCCTTAAACTTGGACCACCCGGCGCCCATACCAAGCCCCAACCGAGCGTACCCCTTCCAACGGAGCAAAAACAGGTCGAAGTCCACTCCCCAAAGCAGTTCACTGCGGGAAAAGAAATCGTCAAAACCACGGGCGGCAGGGCGGTACGGGCCGCCACGAACGCTCACCGAAAACCGCTCAAACGGAACGTCGTACACCCTTCCACTCCTGGCGGTGTGGGCCGTGTGATCCGTGGGAATCCCAGAGGAACTGCCGGTGGAGCTTCCGTAGTGGGTCGGCTGGGGTTGGGCCCGGGCATTTCCGTGAACCCCGGCCACGCCAGATACAACACAGGAGAGGGCAAGAAAGGAAACCACGGATCCAAGGGGGCGCATGGTTGCGGGCATGGGCAGCAGACGTTCTCGCTTCATCGGGATCTCCTACGCCGAATCGACCGCAAGGGACCGATCCACAATAGGCCGGCGCCAATGGGCCACAGGTCCTTCCACGGCGAACCCTTCCACGGTAGGTCACCACCCCGGTTCGGAGTCATCGGGATCACGCTGCATTGAAACCCCTCCTCACAGGGGTTGGAATCACAGTAGTCAAAGGTTTCAATTCGCGTCACGCAAACCACCGACGAAAGCACGCTCCTGTTACCCGCCAAATCCAGGGTCGCCAATGCCACCGCCGCCGCCTGGCCCACCTCAAGCCCCAGCGATTCAGGGTTCAGCTCACCGGATGTGCTGCTGCCGGACCACGTGGATTCTGATGAAAGGCCTTCGGGCACGGCCGCTCCCGCCACCAGTGTGGAGGAGGGGCAGTCCGCGGGTTCGGTGGCGCTGCTGTCACCTGTGGTATCCACGTACACCTTAATTTGAAAACTCTCGTTTCCCCCAGACTCGTTGTCCCAGTTCAAGGAAACCTGGGTGTTGCCCCGGCCGCCCTCCAGGTTCGAGGGAGCTTTCGGCGACGTGGTGTCCAAATCCAAATCCACAAAGGCCACTTCACTGCCATCCAACGCTTCCGTGGATGCAGGGCCGTTGGCTGCGAGCACATACACCCGGTACCCCCCGTCGCCCAAATCGCATCCCATGAGTTCCTGAATGGGAATCGTCAGGGTGATCTCCGCCTGGCCGGAAATGGAGTTGTCGTCCGTAAGGTTGAGATTGGTGCAGGTCGCCGTATCGGGATTTCGCGCGGCCTCGGTACTGCAATCCGTGGTGCCGGTGCCACGCCAGAAATCCAGCACGCTGCGGCTCGTGGGAATCCCCGAGATCCGCAGTTCCATCTCCACATTGTCCGCACACTCGTTGGCGTTGAGGGCGAGCCCCAACTCCTGGCTATCTCGCGTTCCAATCGAGAGCACCGTGGCGGACATCTGGGCCCCCGCCCCATTGGCCGCCATGAGAACAGGCCCCATGACAAGCACTGCGGCAAGACTACGAAGCAAGGAGCAACCCCTCGGCGATCTGGATCGCGTTGAGGGCGGCACCCTTGCGCAGGTTATCGCCCACGACCCAAAGCTGTACTCCCCCATCCAAACCCACATCGTTGCGAATCCTTCCCACCAGAACCTCGTCCCGTCCCTGCGCGTCCCGAAGGGAGGGATAGACGCCCTCGGCAAAATTGTCGACCACCTCCACCCCAGGTGCTGCCGTGAGCCACCGCCGAACCTGATCCGCATCGATGGGCCGCCGGGCCTCCAGTGCGATGGCCTCCCCGTGGCCCACCTCAGAAGGCACCCGCACGGCCGTCGGTGACACCGCAATACTGGGGTCCCCGAGGATCTTTCGCGTCTCGTGGACCAGTTTTAGCTCCTCCTCCTGGTACCCGGAGTCCAGATCCCGGGCCCAATGCATGCGTATGTCCCCCGCAAGGATTCCCCCAAGCACGTC
Source organism: Polyangia bacterium (assembly GCA_030427835.1). Classification (GTDB taxonomy): domain Bacteria; phylum Myxococcota_A; class Polyangia; order Polyangiales; family JAUICN01; genus JAUICN01. The sequence continues at coordinate 86,584 of JAUICN010000004.1, forward strand.
CTCCGGGGCAAGGTCGTCGTCGGCAGACATGGCCCGGGTTTGCCGCTGCAGCGCATGCACGGCGTCAATCCCAGCACCGCTCACGGATTGGTACGTAGACACCACAATCCTCCGAATCCCCACCTCACGGTGGATGGGCGCCAGTGCCATCACCATCTGAATCGTGGAGCAGTTGGGGTTGGCAACGATCCCCTTGGCGGGGTTGCGTGCGGCTTGCAGGTTCACCTCGGGCACGCAAAGCGGCACATCCGGGTCCATCCTCCAGGCGGAAGAATTGTCGATCACCAACGCTCCTTTTTGGGCTGCCACGGGTCCCCAGGTTCGCGACGGCGTCGATCCGGCGGAAAACAGTGCCAAATCCACCCCCTCGAAAGCCTCCTCGCAGGTCTCCTGAACCCGATGGGTTCGGCCAAAGGCTTCCAGTTCCGTACCCGCGCTTCGCTTGGAGGCAAGGCAGCGTAGCTCCCGAACCGGAAAATCCCGCTCTTGCAGAATATCCAACATGGTCCGCCCCACCACTCCACTGGCCCCCATGACCGCCACACAAAAATCACCCGACATCGTTATTCCTTAATCTTTCACACGCCACGTCTCGAAAGCGAGCGTTTCCCTGAAATCCACGCTATACGCCCGCCCGCCGTGCCATTCAAACACATCCTCCGGCCGATGATTCCATGGCTTGTGTCCTGGGCCCTTTCCCTGGGCGTTCCCACCGCCCGTGCGCAGCCCGAAGAATCCTCGGGCCCCGCGAATCAGGTCCTGAAGCTGCAGGAGGTATTTCCTCCTGGGGGCCTTCGGCTGGCAGAAGCGGTTACCGCAGCCGTGGCCAGCTCCCCCACCGTGGATCGCGCCGCCGCCTCCGTGATCGTGGCCCGCGCCAACGCACGAATGGCCCGGATTGCCCTGTTTCCACGCATCGACCTCTACGGCGAGTACCGCCGCCTTAGCCCAGTCACGCTCCCCACCTTCGGCATTCCCCTTTCCCAGGCTGAAATCGATGGCGCCCGTGCCCTCGTGCAAAACGTCACCGATCCCTCCGCGCAGGTTCTGTTGGATCAACTGGTGGAACAGTCCATCGCCTCCTCCCAGGCCTCGTTCCCCCAGTTCTTTGACACGTTCGTGTTCAGCGCCGACGTCAGCTTCCCGGTAAGCGACTTCTTCTTGCGGTCACGTCCCGCTCTCCGGGCAGTCCGCGCATTTGCCGAGGCGGAAACCATTCAATCCCGTGTGGAGGCCCAAAACGTGGCCCTTCAGGCCGTGGAGACCTACTACGAATGTAGCCGCGCCCAGACTTCGGTGTGGATGGCGAAACTGGCCCAACAACAGGTCCACTCCCACCTTGAACAGATCCGTGCGCTCGCTGCCGCAGGTGCGGTACCCGTTCTCGAGCAACAACGTGTGGAGTCCCAGTATCAAAACGCCACCCTGGTTGTGGATCAAACCATGGCCGGTGAGCAGACCGCACGCCTTGCCCTAAGCGTGTTGCTGGATCGACCCACCGATGCATTGGCTCAGCTTACCCCCCACCTGCACGGTGTGACCGAACTGCGTCCCAAGAAGGCCCAGGGGCTCTCTGATGTGCAGCTACAGAAGCTGGCCATGCAACAACGGGACGAAATCGCCTCCCTGAACAAACTCGTGGAGGGCAGGCGTGACTTCATTCGTGTCCGAAGCGCCCAACGGTACCCGGTGCTGGAGGCCTCCGGTGGAGTGGATATCGCCAACCCCAACCAAAGGTTTTTCCCCCAGACCAACGAGTTCCGTACCACCTGGGACGTGGGCGCCGGACTGCGGTGGTCCCCCAACGATGCCATGAATGCCGGAGTGGAGTTGGATACCGCACGGGCAGAGTTGATCCAGGCCGAGGCGGACCTAAGGGCCATGGAACAGGCCGTGCGTCTCGAACTCAACCAGGCGAGCCTCCAGTATTCACAGGGCCAACTTGCCGAGCGTTCCGCCCAGGAGCGGGTGGAAATGGCGGCGCGCAATCTCGCAGACGTGCAGCATCGGGCCGAGGCAGGAACCGTCACAGCTCCCGATCTAATGGACGCCAAGGTGGACCTGGCCCGGGCCGAGTTTGATCGCCACAACGCCCACATCGACATGGCCATCGCGCGCACCCGGTTTCTCCGGGCCCTGGGTGAGCCCCTGGTCCAACAAACGGAGTAACCGAGTTGACGGACCAAGTGACCCTCGACCCAACGCCCATCCCTGTCGCGGTGGCCATTGTGAGGCACGGGGGCCGTATTCTGGTCACCCAGCGTCCTGGCGGGACGCACCTTGAGGGAACCTGGGAGTTCCCGGGCGGCAAGATGGAAGTTGGAGAAGAGCCGGCGCAGGCAGCCGTTCGGGAGTGTAAAGAAGAATGCGGCCTTGAGGTGCAGGTGGAGGAAGCTCCGTGGCGTGTGGTCTCCCACCGGTATCCGGAAAAGTTGGTGCAACTCCATTTTCTGTTTGCCACGTGCGCAGATCCCACAGTGACCCATCTCCAGGTAGTCGATCACCGTTGGCTCAACCTCGACGAACTCCGGGAAGAAGATTTTCCCCCGGCCAATCGGGCGATCATTCAGGCGCTCCGCCATTCAGCCACACCGTGACCCGTGGGCTTCCAAGCTCTCCTGAACCCGCCCCGAAACCCAACCTTCGGCGCTCCTCAAACGAGTCAATTGACACAGGTCCAGGTGGAGGTTAGAAAAGCGCCCCTTTTTCGGGGATCGTCTAATGGCAGGACACCAGTCTCTGATTCTGGTTATCTAGGTTCGAATCCTAGTCCCCGAGCAAAGAATCGCGTAGAACTCGTTTCTCGCGAACGGCCCCATCGTCTAGCGGTCAGGACACCGGCCTCTCACGCCGGTAACACGGGTTCAAGTCCCGTTGGGGTCACAAAGTCCTCTCCCCGCCCGGGGAGAGGTTTTTTTTTGCTCGAAATCCACGGGCCCGCGATCCACGCTAGGCGCCATGGATTCCTCCCGCAGAATTCGGTTCGACCGCCTCTTCACCACGACACCCGCCTTCCCCGATGATCCAACGGCTGGCAGCTCAGGTTCCGGCCACGCAGGTTCTGGCTACACAGGTTCCGGCAGCTCGGCGACTCACCCCCCAGATCACGGTGTGGTGGTACGGGTACGATCCCAGTACCTCGCCCGGTTCTCCAATCCATCTGCCGGACGCTTCCGCTTTGCCTACCATATCGAGATCGAAAACCGATCCGCCTGGACCGTGCAACTCCTGGCACGCAGTTGGACCATTTGTCACAACGACGGTACCCAGGAGAAGGTACAAGGGGAGGGCGTCGTAGGTGAGCAACCCATTTTGGCCCCAGGAGAGTCCTTTGAATACTCCAGCGGCTGCGAGCTACGTACCCCAAGTGGATCCATGGAGGGCGAATACACCATGCTAGACGGCCGTGGCCGTGTCTTCGAGGCTCCGATTCGACGGTTCGAGCTTCAAATGCCCTACTCCCAGAACTGAGCTCCCGACACTGACCCGCCAATACCCAACGTTCAGACTACCTGTGGCTGTCCCAACGATCCTTGATCGTTCGGAACACGGCGCTCTCCCCAGGCGTGAGGTCGAGCACCCCCGATTCCTTCACCCTTTGTTCCAGGCTGGACCGCTTCCATCCCCCGGGTAAGGTCATCTGCAGTTGCGCCGGGGAGCTTCCCAACATGCCCTGGGCTTGCAACGTTTGCACCGAAGTTTGCGCCAGGTAAAAGGCGGCCGCCTTGCGTTGGTCCACAGTGGCTGTGCCCGACACCGCGAATAAATCGTGCACGCCCACCGTGGTTGGCGGCAGCAGAATCGCCCGCCGAAGGGACGAAAAGGCCGGCTTGTCCAGGGTGAGCTCCACCATCTCCAGGCCCGCCACCGGTTCAGCGCCCAAGGCTGCCACACCCCGTTCCATGGCATCCCCGTGGGACAACGTAATCGCCGACACCTTTGCACCCGACTCCAACAAGGCCGAAACCACAATCCACGGACCAGACATCCGGCAATGCTATCCTATATTCGCGGACACACCATGCGACTACCCATTCATCCCACCCATCCAGAGCCCCGCAAAATCAAGCAGGCGCTCCACACGCTCACCTCAGGTGGCGTCGTCGCACTACCCACCGATTCCCTGTATGCGCTCACGTGCCTAGGCAACAACAAAAAGGCCGTACGCCAACTCTACGCGATCAAGAAGATGCGGGAGGCCCATCCGGTTTCCCTACTCTGCCGCGACCTCAGCGAAATGGCCCACTACGCCTCCATTGAAAACCAGGCCCACCGACTCATTCGTGAGGTGGTTCCCGGCCCCTACACATTCATTCTTCCAGCAACGAAGCACGTGCCCCGGAACTTTGTGCGTCGCCGCAGAAACGTGGGCCTCCGTGTCAGCTCCCACCCGGTCGTGGCGGCCCTGCTTGACTTGATGGAGCAGGAGAGGGTGCAAGGCCCCCTTGTGGTCACCTCCGCCCACCTCGCCGGGGCCTCCACCGAAAGCGACATGGACGAGGACGCCGAAAACCGAGCCAGCAAAGATCACCGCAGCAAAGAACGCGGTGGCGAAGAACCCAGTGGCGAAGAACACCGTGGCGAAGAACCCAGAGGCGAAGTGCAGGAGGCTCCCGTGCCCTCCCAGATCGAACAGGACTTCCCTGCCCTGGATCTGCTGCTCGATGTGGACGAAACCGCGGCCCACTCCAGTGCAGGAAACCTAGTGGCTGGGCTCCCTTCCACCGTGCTGGATCTCACCCGCGACGAACCCGAAATCCTACGCATCGGCGCCGGCGACGTCTCCCGCTGGACCTAAAACGGCCGGACTCAACTCATTTGGGGGACTCAGCTGCATCCAGGAGTTCCACCACCCGTTTCAGGATGTGCGTGGCCAGGGCGGGCTTGTCCAGGGGGGGCAAGGGTGTGGAGCTGTCTTTGCTCACCAGGGTGGCCGTCACCTCGGTGGCTCCAAAGGATCCTCCCCCAAAGCCGGCAGTCGAGTCCGCTTGAACGGTGGGTGCAGCGTTGCACACCACCAGGTCGCATCCCTTTTGCTCCAGTTTCGCACGGCCCCGCGCTTCCAACTGATCGGATTCCAGAGCAAAGCCCACGAGCACGGGTCGTGTGCCGCAGCGTTTTTGTCCCAACGTGGCCAAGATATCGGGATTGCGCACCATGCGGATCTCAAACCCATCCTGGCCCTTCTTGACCTTGGAAGCGCTCACGGTCTCTGGCCGATAGTCCGCCACCGCCGCCGCCATGATCACAACGTCCACTCCGTCGTAGTGCTCCTGGACCGCGGCCAACATCTCATCGGCAGATCGAACCGGCACGGCCACCACGCCAGGGGGGCAGGGCACCTGAACCGGGCCGTGTACGACGGTAACCTCCGCACCAAACCGACGCGCCTGGGTTGCCAATGCCATACCCATGATGCCCGTGGAACGATTGCCCCAGAAGCGAACCGGATCAAAATCCTCGAACGTGGGGCCCGTGGTGATGAGCACGCGCGTGCCCTGAAGCGGCTGGCCCAAACCCATGGCAGGCAATACATTGGCCCAGACGCGATCCACGATGGTCGCCGGTTCCGACAACCGGCCAATCCCCACATCGCCACTTGCAAGGGGGCCGGTTTCAGGGCCTGCAAACTCCACTCCCCGGGCCCGCAACGTGTCCACGTTGGACCGGGTGGCTGGGTGATCCCACATGCGATGGTGCATGGCCGGTGCCACCACCACAGGGCCCTCAAAACATAGAAGAGTTGCACTTAGGGCATCATCCGCGATCCCATGGGCCATACGCGCAAGCGTATGGGCGGTGGCGGGCGCAACGACCGTAACGTCGGCCCAGGCGGCAAGTTCCACATGGGGTTCGCCTTCCACGTCTCCCCATAGATCCAGGTACGGTGTGTCACCTGCGATCCCCGAAAAGCTCGAAGGCCCCACGAAATGAATGGCGCTCGACGACATGGCCACCCGCACTTCGGCACCCCGGCGTTGCAATTCCCGAAGCACCATGGGGGCCTTGTAGGCAGAAATACTGCCCGACACCCCGAGCAGCACCTTCACCCCATCCAGTTCTCCATTGGAAGCCATGGAACCAAGTGTAGTCGACAGGCCCATCTGCCGTCGATGGGTTCTGGCAAGCCAGGTTCCCGTTGGGCCCTATTCTGGTAAATCTAACGGTAGTCTAGCGGCCAGGCGCAGGGAACTGGTTGCACAGGGCGAGAACTTCATTGCGAACCCGTTCCACCACACCGTCGTCGTCCACAGATTCAATCACGTCGGCAATCCAGTTCGCCACTTGCTTGGCTTCGTCCACACCCATGCCTCGGCTCGTGATGGCCGGGCTCCCAAGCCGAAGTCCACTGGGGTCAAAGGGCTTGCGGGTGTCAAAGGGAACCGAGTTGTAGTTGGACACAATGCCCGCCCGATCCAGCGCCTGGGCGGCCACCTTTCCAGGCACGCCCTTGGGGGTCAGGTCACACAGCACCAAATGGGTGTCGGTTCCCCCGGTGACCACCCCAATGCCCCGCGCCATCAATTGCTCGGCCATGGCCCGGGCGTTGTCCACCACCTGGGCGGCGTAGGCCCTGAAGTCCGGGGTGCCCGCCAACTTTGCGGCCACAGCGATACCAGCGGTAGTGGCGTTGTGGGGCCCCCCTTGCAGCCCAGGAAACACGGCCCGGTCAATCGCCTTGGCGTGCACGGCATCACAGAGAATCATCCCCCCCCGGGGCCCCCGAAAGGTCTTGTGCGTGGTGCTCGTAATCACCGGGGCTTTCCCTGCCGGTGAGGGGTGGGCGCCGCCAGCAACAAGGCCCGAGATGTGGGAAATATCGGCCACCAGTACTGCGCTCACCTCGTTTGCGATTTCCGCAAACCGGTCGTAGTCGATCACGCGCGAGTAGGCCGTAGTGCCGCACCAGAGCAACTTGGGTTTGTGCTCCCGGGCAAGGGTCGCCACCTCGTCCATGTCGATGCGGTGGTCATCCTTTCGCACGCCGTACTGGACGGCATTGAAGTAGGCCCCCGTGATCGACACCTTCCAGCCGTGGGTTAAGTGGCCTCCCGCGGGAAGCCCCAGCCCCATGACGGTGTCGCCGGGCTTACAGAACGCAAAATAGACGGCCAGGTTCGCAGGGGATCCGGAGTAGGGCTGCACGTTGGCATGTTCCACACCAAACAGGGATTTCAACCGCTCCATGGCGAGTCGCTCCACCTGGTCCACCTGTTGCTGGCCCTCGTAGTAGCGCTTGCCCGCGTACCCCTCAGAATACTTGTTGTTCAATACGGAACCCGCGGTCTCCAGCACCGCGGGCCAGGCGTAGTTCTCACTGGCAATGAGTCGAATCTTGTCCTGCTGGCGTTGGGCCTCCTGCCCTAGAAGGGCATGGATTTCCGGGTCCGCATTTTCCAACAGGGGCATGGGGGCAGGGCGAGCGTCAGTCATGGGCGGGGCCTTAGCATATTCTCCATTCCGAGGTACCGTCAGGAGGTGACCGATACCGTTTCTTCTTCTCCCCAGCCGAGCTACCCCGCCAGGGGCGATTTCGAGCAACTCGCCCAGAACCATGCCGTGGTGCCCCTGTGGTGCGAACTCTGGGCCGATACCCTCACGCCCGTGGGCGTCTACGCAAACCTTGCCGGGCGCTACAAGGGCCAGGGCAGCTACCTACTGGAGAGTGTTACCGGAGGGGATCGTTGGTCCAGGTACAGTTTTGTGGGGCTTTCTAGCCAAGTACTTCTGCGCGCTGCGGGGTCTCGGATCGAACGCCTCGAGCGTGGCGAACAAGGCTCACTGGTGCCTTCCCATTCCCAAAGCGACGACAGCTGGCAGTCCCTGCGCGAGGAGCTGGCGCAATGGTCTGCCCCAAGCCTGGATGAGCTGACCCAGGTGGGTGCGGATCCGGCCACCTGGCCCCGGTTCTGGGGAGGTGCCGTGGGCTACATCGCCTACGACATGGTGAAGCACTTCGAACCGACCATCGTACGGGACACGGCCAACGTCCATGCCCGCGCCGAAACCAACGCCCAGGAGTACGACTACTGCCTCGCCTTTGGTGGCACCCTGTTGGTATTCGACAGCACCCGTCAAACCGTCCGGGTCGTGGTCACTCGCCGCCGTTCAAGTCAGCAGCCCTGGCAGGAGTACTATGAGGAGGTCCGTACGGAGTTGGCCCGGGTGGTGGGCGAACTTCAGGGGGTTCAAAATCCTTCGGATCCGTCCAGTAGCGAAGCCAGGGTCCGCCCGACCATGGTGGGGCCCAGAGATGACACCTCCCCAGGGGTTCCCCCATCGTCCTTTTCACGTCAGGAGTTCTGCCATGCGGTGCAACGGGCCAAGGAATACATCCGTGCGGGAGATATCTTCCAGGTGGTGTTGTCCCAGCGGTTTGAAGTGCCCCACAGGGTCGACGCGTTTCAGGCCTACCGGGCCATGCGTACCGTGAACCCGTCGCCCTACATGTTCTTTTTGGATTTCCCGGACACGCGCATCGCTGGCGCGAGCCCTGAAACCCTGGTGCACCTGGAACAGGGGGTGGCTCGGGTAAGGCCCATTGCGGGCACGCGCCCCAGGGGCGCCACCCCCGAAGAAGACGTGGCCCTCGAAAAGGAGCTGATGGAGGACCCCAAGGAGGTTGCCGAGCATGTGATGCTTGTGGACCTGGGGCGAAACGATATCGGTCGCATCAGTGAAAGTGGCACCGTGGAGATTGAGGAACGCATGGTGGTGGAACGCTATTCCCACGTGATGCACATCGTCTCCCAGGTGAAGGGCAAACTGCGGCAGGGTATGGACGCCCTGGACGTGCTGCAGGCCACCTTTCCCACCGGTACGCTTAGCGGTGCGCCCAAGGTGCGGGCCATGCAGATCATCGACGAGCTAGAGCCCACCCGCCGGGGCGTCTACGGGGGTGCCGTGGGGTACATCGGCCTGGATGGCAACATGGACGTGGCCATTGCCATTCGCACCCTGGTGGAACGCAACGGGGCCGTAACGCTTCAAGCGGGTGCCGGGATTGTGGAAGCCAGCGTCCCAGAAAAAGAGTACGAAGAAACCCTCAATAAGGCCCGTGCAGCCCTGATTGCCATCGAACGGGCCGCGCAGCTTTAGGCTCCACTTTTGACAGCCCGTACAACCTCAGCTAAAGCTTGCGCCTCCTGTGAAGGGAGCCGCTTAGGGGCGGTAGTTAAGTTGGTTATAACGCCGGCCTGTCACGCCGGAGGCCGCGGGTTCGAGTCCCGTCCGCCCCGCTGCTCTCAACAACCCACCACGGTGGGTTGTTGAGCATGTGCCCTCGGTATTGCATCGCGAGAATGCCTACTCCGCCACGGTCTGGGCCCCGTGGAGTTCAGCGACTCCGCCGGAGACCACGAATGCCATGAACTGGGCACTGTCGGCATCGACTGTTTCGATCCGATCCCTGGGTACCAGCATGACGTTTCCCGCAAACGCGTAGGAGTGGGGCAAGTACACCGCCACATGACCATCCATCTTGGGATCGTCAAAAGTTTCCCGGGTCACAAAACCGAACAGCCGAAGGGCGCCGTCTTCCGAAATACGAACCATCACCGGCTTGTTGAACGTGCGTCGGTCCCCCACGAACGCACCCATCAAATCCTTCACCGAAGAGTAGAGCAGCTTCACCACGGGCACCCGGCCGATCAATCCCTCCACCCAGCCCAGAATACGCCGCCCCACCATGTTGGAGGCCAGGAATCCCACGAGTGCAATCGCAAAAAAGGTGATGACGAGCCCCAGCCCTGGAACCGGCACCCGCAGCAACCTGTCCACGGAGCTGACGGTCAGATACACCACGTAGCCCGTGGCCGTAATGGGAACGAGAAGCAACAGCCCCTTGAGGAAATTTTCAACGAGTTTCTTCGGTCTCACGGAACACCTTCCTGTTTTTGTTCATGGCCCTGGGCCCACTGCCGCCAAATGCCAGTCCATCGGCGTAGATCGTCCACAATCACATACAGAGCGGGCACCAACAACAGGATGATGAACGTCGCGAAGAGCACGCCAAATCCCAGGCTGAGAGCCATGGGGATCAAAAACCGTGCCTGCATGGAGGTTTCCGCAATCATGGGAGCCAGACCAAAGAACGTGGTCAACGACGTGAGCAGGATGGGGCGAAATCTCCGAACACCCGCCGCCTGTACGGCATCCAGTAGCGGCATTTCATTCCGGTACCGGTTGGCCGCCACCACCAAAATCAACGAGTCATTAACGACCACACCAGAGAGGGCCACCAGCCCCATGGCGCTCATGAGGCTCATGTTGTAGCCCAGTAAGAGGTGCCCCAGCAGTGCGCCAATGAACCCAAAAGGAATGGCCACCATCACAATAAGGGGCTGCACGTAGCTTCCAAACGCCACCGCCAGCAGTCCAAACATCACCAGCAAGGCAAGTGAACCCGTGGATCCCAGGCTTGAAAGGGTCTCCCGTTGTCGGGCCTGCTCGCCTCCCAGAATAACCTGCAGGCCCCCGTGCCGATCCTTCAACCCGGGAATGCCGTTCTTCAAAAGATCGCGCGTCACCTCGGTGGCGTTGGCGCCCCGTGCCACGTCTGCCGTGACATGCACCGAACGGCGGCCGTCCACATGGGAGATTTGCGTGTAACCCCGGCCCTCCCGCATGTGGGCCACCTCAGATAGGGGCATCTGCCCCCCATTGGGCGTGCGCACCAGGAAGTTTTCCACGCCCTCAATGGAATGGCGGTCGTCCTCCACGGTGCGGACGTACACCTTGAGTTCATCCCGACCACGTTGCTGTCGCACAGCCTCGGCGCCCCAGAAGGCACTGCGCAACTGCCTTCCAAGTTCAGAAGCGGTCAGACCCTGGGCACGTCCCGCCGCAGTGAGTTGGAACTCCATTTGACGCTTGCCCGGGGAGAACCCGTCATTGATATCGATCACCCCACCGTAGTTGCCAAGGTCCTGCGCCAATTCCCGGGCCGCCGCTTCCAGGGTCGGCATGTTGCTGTGACTCAACTCGAAATCGATGGAGTTGCCCGCACCAGGACCTGTGGAGTAATGAAAAGAAAGGTTTTCGATCCCAGGGATATCGCCAATATTCTCCCTCCAAAGCCGGGCGAGTTCGGTCGTGGAGATTTTCCGCACCCCCGGTGGGGCCATGTACACCATGGTCTCCGCCACGTGGGATCCTGAGGACACCGCACCATCCGAGGGTGTACCGATGCGTACGCCCTCCGCCGCGCCCACCTGTGCAAAAAGCCCTTCCACTGTCTCGAGCCCGCCGTGGTCTTTGATCAGCTCAAGAAACGAGCGCTCCACCCGTTGCTGTGCCGCCCGGGTTACCGCCACCGGGGTCCCGTAGGGCATCACCAACGTGGCATTGATGATGTTGGATTCAATGCGTGGAAAAAAGACAAACTTCAACCGCCCGCCCGCCATGATCCCAGTGCACGCGATCAACATGGAGAGCCCAATCGCCAGGGTCAGGTAGCGGTGCTCCACCGCCCACCGCACCAACGGGGAGTAGATCCGCTCAACCGCCACCTCAAAGGCACGGCTGAATCTCTGTTGGCCGCGATGCACCCATCCAAGGGGCCCCCAGGTCATGGGCTTGCCCGTATGTGCCAGGTGCGCCGGCAACACCAAGAGCGACTCCACAAGAGAAATCAGCAGCACGGTGATCACGATGATGGGAATCACCATAAAGAACTTTCCGGTGGATCCCGGAATGAACAAGAGGGGGGTAAACGCGATGCATGTGGTGAGAATCGAAAAGATCACCGGCCCCGCCACCTCCTTCACTCCATCGATGGCCGCTGCAAGGGGCGCGGCTCCCTCGGATCGCCGTTTGTACACCGCCTCTCCCACAACGATGGCATCGTCCACCACCATTCCCAGGGTCACGATAAAGGCAAACAGGGAAACCATATTGATGGAGACATCCAACCCGGGAATGAACAGAAACGACCCCAAAAACGAAATCGGAATGCCCAGCGTCACCCAGAACGCCAACTTGATTTCCAGAAAAAGGCCCAACACCAGCAGGACCAAGGTGAGCCCGATCCAGGCATTCTTCATCAACAGGTCAATCCGTTGCCGGTACATCCTGGACATGTCGCGCCACATGGCCATGTGGGTGCCCTGGGGAAGGGTCGCTTCGTTGTCTTCCAGGTAGTCGTGCACCGCATCGGATACGGTAATGGGGGTCTGATCCCCCATGCGGTAGACGTCTATCATCACCGCCGGCTGCCCCCAGAAGCTGGACTCGTGATCGTTTTCCTGGAAATCGTCCCGGACGGAGGCCACGTCCGAAAGTCGCACCGAGGATCCGTCCGGGCGGGTGGCGAGCACAATGGAGGCGAACTCCGAGCCCCGGTACTTGCGCTCGGTCATGCGGATAAGAATGTCTCCTCCGCGGGTCTTCACCGTGCCGCCCGGAATCTCCACAGACTCCTGGCGAATCCGTGCCGCAATCCCGCTCCGGGTGAGCCCGTACTGTTGAAGCTTCTGTTCTGAGACATCCACCAGGATCTCCACCGGGCGAACGGAAGATAGCTCCGCGTAGGTGACTCTCTCATCGGTCAACAGTTCGCCGCGAATCTGTTCGGCCCAGTCCCGGAGTTCCCGGTGGCTTTTGTCACCGTAGACCACAAGGCTCACCACCCGTCGACGGTTCGTGGCCAATGCCACCACGGGGCGTTCCACATCAACCGGAAACGAGGTAATGCGGTCCACCGCGGCCTTGACATCGGAAAGGGCACGGTCCCGGTTGGTTCCACGCACCAACTCCACTGCCACCACACCCACGCCCTCGCTGGCCGTGGAACGGACTTCCTTCACTCCGTCCAGGCCCTGGACCGCCTCCTCCACCGCCAGCACCACACCTTGCTCCACCTCCATGGGGCTCGCCCCGGGGTAGATCACGTTCACAAGCACCAGATCCAAATCAAACTCTGGCAGCACCTCCTGCTTCACGCGCCCCATAAGAAGCGCGCCCCCAGCGAGCAACAGCGCCATCAGCAAGTTGGCCGCCACGGAGTTCTTCGCCATCCAGGCCAAGACGCCCGTGCGCCGGTCCGCCTGCGCCAAGGGATCCACCTGTGTCGAAGGATCCACCTGTGCCAAGGGATCCAACCGCGCCGAAGGGTCCGTTTCCGTCATGGGGAATCCGCGCTCCCAGGAACGTTCCCTTCGTTCGAAGCGTTGCGCCCGTCTCCCAAAGATTGATTGTCGCCCGTTTCGGTCCGCAACAGCATGCCAGAAGTGGGCGCTGTGAGGTAACTCGTAATCACTTGCTCGCCACCCTGAAGCCCCCGGATGACCCATGGTTGATCTCCCTCTGCCCACAGTACGTCCACCTTCTGAAAGGCCAGGCGAGGTTCAGGGCCCGGCTGTACCACGTAGACCACGTTGCCCTCACGTATGGCCGCACCGGACAGGGGCACCGCCCCCTCCACAGGAGTTCCCTGAATGCGCACCTCCACAAACGACCCCAACAGAAGCGGGGGTGCATTTGGATCCGGAAGTCGCAAGGGGTCGTCCACCTCCACAAGCAACCGGGCCATGCCACCGGCGGCGTCCAAATCTCCCAACAGACGCACAAGGGTGGCGCCCCTTACGAACGGCGATCCTCCGGCGGTCTGCACCACCTGGACCGTGGAGTCCCCCGAACGGGAGTCCGACGGGCGTGAAGGCGCACCCGCGGGCCCCGCTGCAACCGTGAGCGATGGAAGCTTGGAGAGATCCGCCGTGGATACGGCGGCCTCAATACGGTAACTGTCGGTTCCGATCAGGTGAATCACCGGCGCCTGCGGCCCCACCACCATTCCCACTTCCACCATGGAACTGCGGACCCAGCACCCAAAGGGAGCACGGACTGCGGTTCGCCCCAGGTTTTGCTTGGCCTGTGCAAGCGCCGCCTGCGCGGCCTTCACGTTGGCCTCCGCCGCCTGTTGCTGGGGTTCCCGCAGGACCAGTGCCCTGGAACCCTGTCGTTCGGTGATCTGTCGTTCGGTGACCTGTTTTTGGACACCGGTTTGTGCAGGCGCCTGGAGGCCAGACTCCCACTCCTGTTGCGCGACCTTGCCACGGCCCTGTTCCAACCGAAGCTCTGCCTGGGCACGGATCAGATCCGCCTCACGAAGTGCAACCGCCGTTTGGTAGTCCCTGTCATCGAGCCGAAGAATCACGTCTCCCTTACGAAAACGGGTTCCGGGCCCAAGCGAAGGGTGTACCCAGCGCACCCTTCCGGAGACCTCCGGTGCAAGTTGCACCTCCTTTGTGGGCGTCACACGGCCCTGGCCCCGAACCATGGGTGTAAACCTTTGCGGAACCGCTTCCATGGTGGTCACCACAGTTCCGGTGACCCTGGGTTCCCGCCGTTCCGGAGCCGGCCGCGTTTGTACCAGGTACACTCGCACGCCCACCCCAACCAACAGGACCAGGATGGGAACACCCACCGCTACCATACGTCGCATCATGGCGTGCCTCCCTGGCATGTTTCCGAAGCGGTGATCCAGGAGCCCCCCATGGCTCGATGCAGCTGCACGCGATAGGAGAGGTGCTGCCGTTGTGCCGCCCGCAGGTTGAGTTCCGCGCTACATGCTCCCAGCTGGGCCGACCACACCGCCATGCCGTCCGAGGCGCCACCGTAGAACCCCCGGGACTCATCCTCCACCACCCGTTTTGCGCGCTGCCATTGTTGGCGCAGCTCGTCTACCAGGTGTGCCTGCTGCCTATCCCGGGCCAGGGAGGATTCCACCTCAGCAAGGCCGTTGAGCAGGGCCTGTGTGTACTCGTGCATCAGTTCCTCCACCTTGGCTTTCCTCCGTCGAATCTCCGCCCGTCGTCGCCCGCCGGCCACAACCAATTGGCTGACGGTACCCATGAGGTTGAAAATCGCCTCTTCCAACAACTTGGCGACCGATTCTGTGGACGTGAAACCGTAGGCGCCAGCGATGGAGAAGGTGGGAAACCAGGCGGCCACAGCCGCACCCACCTGTTGGTCCGCCGCAAGAATCCTGGATTGCAGCGCAAGAATATCGGGCCGTTGCAACAGCACCCGCGTGGAGAGCCCATCCTCTGGAAGCGAATACAGGGTGGGCCAATCCATCCTGTTCGGTGACGGCTTGCCCGCATGATCCAACCCAGCGCCACCAAGTTCCACATCCTTGGCGTTTGAAATGGGGTCCCCGCCCGGTACCGTTCCGGAGAGTGCCGCAAGTTGGTAGGTGGCCACCGTGTGCGCGGCCTCCACGGGAAAGGTGTTGGCACGGAACGAAGATACCTGATTTTCCGCACGCCCCACCGCTGCCAGATTGGCGAGGCCCTGCAAACGACGGGATTGGGTCAACTGCTGCAAAGCCGTGGACGCATCGATTTGGCACCGCAGTAGATCCCGTTGCACCTCCACGAATCTCAGGGAGAACCAGGCCTCTGCCACCTCGGCGGAAAGGGAGAGCGCCATGGCCACCACATCAAACTCCCGGGCCCTGGATTCCATACGAGCGGATCGTGTCTCCGCCGCAGCCCGTCCAAACACGTCGATCTCGTAGCTCACCGGAATAGAAAGGGAGAGGCGGTCGAACTGCTGGGGAGTGAAGCTACCAAACTGCACCCTCTGTCTGCTGCCGGTGAGGTCCACCCCAACCGTGGGGTAGCGAGAGCCCTTGGAACCCTTGAGGGCAGATTGGGACTGGGAGAGTCGTGCGTAACTGGCCTTCAGGCTGTAGTTGCCCTCGAGCGTGGCCGTTTGCCAGCGATCCAGATCCGGCTCCCCGAACGCCGTCCACCACCGACGATCGACCTGGGTGGGTTCGTCCTGCACCTGGGGTTGACAGGTCTCACCCGGGGTGCCTGCCAAGCGGTTGCCAGGGCCGCCGAACGTAGCGGGAAGTGCCACACCGGGTTCCACGGTCTTGTGTGCGCGGTAGGGCGTGCAGCCCGCGGACGCCAGAATCAACAGGAGGACCACGCCAACCGGTTGCCAGGGTTTCCCGGGCACCCGGCACGAGCACCGGGGAACTGCACACGATTTTCGGAGCACGGACCGGAAATCTGCAGCCATACGCCGGGCAGGTCAATCCAGACCGGTGCGGGAGCCCGTGCAGTGGAGCTCCGAACTGACTGAATGCAAGCCCGGGGTTCGGGCAAACGGGACGAAAGGGGTGGGCGGGACAGGGGTCGAACCTGCGACGTCCGGCTTGTAAGGCCAGCGCTCTACCACTGAGCTACCCGCCCGGGCGGCTAAGGTGCGGACCCTAGCAGAAGCGGACCCTAGCAGAACTTGAACGAGCGCCAACACCCAAGCCAAGCGCCTCCTGACGGCATACCCGTTACTGGGGCGATGGGGGGCCTGGCGGGCCGTCCACGGGGTTTTCGGGATAGGCTACCGCGTCCTCGCCCGGATATTCCACCGCGTCCTCCCCATGGCCAAGCAAGGCTTCCGGATCGTTAAGGCGCAGGGCCTCGCGCAACACCGCATCCATATGTCGCACCAACACCACACGCAGGCTCCCGAACACTTCCTGGGGCACCTCTTTTAGATCCTTTTCGTTGTCCTGGGGAACCAGCACCGTCTCCACTCCGGCGCGAACCGCGGCAAGAAGCTTTTCCTTGAGTCCCCCCACCGGCAGTACGCGACCTCCCAGGGTAATCTCTCCGGTCATGGCCACGTTCTTGCGCACCGGGATCCGCATAAGGGCGCTTGCCAGGCTCGTGGCCATGGTGATCCCGGCACTTGGCCCATCCTTTGGAACAAACTCCGGGAAATGAATGTGGAAGTCGTTGTCCTGGTAAAAACCATCGTCCAGGCCCAGGGATCGCTGTCGGGATCGTACGTAGCTCATGGCCGCCTGGGCAGACTCCTGCATGCCCTTTTCAAGCAAACCCGTAATCACAAGTTTGCCCTTGCCCGGCACCACAGAAACTTCGCACTCAAGCGTGGTCCCACCGGTCTGGGTGTAGGCGAGGCCGGTGGTCAGCCCCACTTCGTCCCGGTCTCCCGTTTGCTCCAGGCGAAACTTCGCGGGGCCGAGATACGTTTCCAGATCGCCCGGCGCCACCGTAAACGGATCGGAGTCTCCCCGTTCCAGTCGAAGGCGAGCGAACTTTCGAAACAGTTCGCCAATGCGCCGCTCCAGGCTACGCACGCCGGATTCACGGGTGTAGCTCCGAATCAGGCTGCGCACGGTGCCTTCCTGAATCTCCACATCCTGCCCTGTCAATCCAGACTTCTCCAATTGTCGCGGGATCAGGTAGGTATGCCCGATGACTTCCTTTTCGATGTCCGTGTAGCCGGAGAGCTCCACGATTTCCATCCGGTCCCGAAGGGGAAGGGGAATACCTTTGAGGGAGTTGGCGGTGGTGATGAACATGACTTTGGAAA
This sequence comes from Polyangia bacterium, assembly GCA_030427835.1. GTDB lineage: Bacteria > Myxococcota_A > Polyangia > Polyangiales > JAUICN01 > JAUICN01. The sequence continues at coordinate 103,936 of JAUICN010000004.1, forward strand.
GGTCGTAGTCCATATCCAAAAAGTGATCGTGGAATGCATTGTTCTGTTCCGGGTCCAACACCTCGAGCAGGGCCGCCGCCGGGTCCCCACGAAAGTCGGAGGCCATCTTGTCAATTTCGTCCAAGAGAAAAACGGGGTTGTCGGAGCCTGCCCGTCGAAGGGACTGCACAAGCCTGCCCGGCATGGCACCGATGTACGTGCGGCGATGCCCACGAATCTCTGCCTCATCGCGTACCCCACCCAGGGACAAGCGCACAAAGGCGCGACCGGTGGCCCGTGCGATGCTGCGGGCGAGGGAGGTTTTCCCCACCCCAGGTGGCCCCACCAGGCACAGCACAGGGCCCGGCCCATCGGTGCCCTGGGATTTTCGAACCAACGTCTGGACCGCAAGATGTTCCAGTACACGATCCTTGACCCGTTCAAGGCCATGGTGATCGGTCTCAAGCACTTCCATGGCGTCCTTGAGATCGGTTTGCACCGCATTGTGATGCCCCCAGGGTAGGTGCAGTACCCAATCCAGGTAGTTCCGTACCACGGTTGCTTCGGCGCTGATGGGCTGCATCATCTTGAGCTTTTTTAGTTCGCCCAGGGCCTTGGCCTTGGCCCCGTCGGGTAGGGCCTTCTGTTCCAGCAACTCCGCAAGGCTGTCCAGTTCGCTGCGGTTCTCGTCGCGCTCACCCAGCTCTTTCTGGATCGCCTGCATTTGTTCGTTCAGGTAGTACTCCTTCTGGGAGCGCTCCATTTGTTTTTTTACCCGGGAGCGAATGCGACGCTCCACCTGAAGAATCTCAATCTCCGTGTTCATCAGAGCGAGTAGCCGCTCCAATCGACGCAGGGGGTGGAGGATTTCAAGCACCTCCTGCCGGTCCCGGAGCTTCAGGGAACTGAGGTGCACCACCACGGTGTCCGCAAGTCGCGAAGGATCCTCCACCGTGCGAACCGTAAGCACCATCTCCGGGGGAATGCGCTTGTTCAGCCGAGCGTAACCCTCAAATGAATCCTGCACGGAACGCATGAGGGCCTCGCACTCCAATGCCTCCACCACCGGCTCGTCCACGGTGGTTCCTTCGCAATAGAAGTACCCTTCCTTCGGAAGAAACGACTCCACCCGGATCCGTTTCTTGCCTTCCACAAGCACTTTCACCGTGCCGTCCGAAAGCCGAAGCAACTGAACGATGGTGCCGAGGGTGCCCGTCCGGAAAATATCTTCCGGTGCGGGGTCCTTGGTCTTGGCCTTTTTTTGGGCCGCTAGAAAAATATCCTTGCTGCCTTCCATGGCAGCTTCTAACGCCCGTACGCTCCGGGGGCGCCCCACGAAAAGCGGCACCACCATGTGTGGGAACAATACGATGTCCCGCAGGGGAAGAAGAGGAAGCGCCCTTCGAACGTTCCCTGGACCGGAGTTGTCTGCCCCGGAGCCATCGCCCCTAGGATCGTCGCGTTTGCCAGACCCGGAACGTTGAAAAATCATCGGTTCGTTCGATGTTGAATGGACGGAACGTCCACCAGTGGAGAATGGTCGGTTTGTGGCGTGCCCAGTGCAGACCAATTCGGCCTAGGATTGGGCAACCGCTTCCTTCTCCGGTTCCTCGTCCTTGCCGTAGACCAACAGGGGCGTCTCGCCCTTGGTGATCACCTCCTCGTTCACCACCACTTCCTTCACATCCTCAGCGGAGGGAATCTCGTACATGATGTCGAGCATCGAGTGCTCCAGAATGGAACGCAGCCCACGGGCGCCCGCGTTGCGTTCCAGGGCCTTGGCCGCCACGGCACGCAGGGCACCGTTGGTGAACTTCAGCTTCACGTCGTCCATTTCAAAGAGTTTTGCGAACTGTTTTACCAGAGCGTTCTTGGGCTCCGTCAGAATGTCCACGAGCGCGTCCTCATTGAGTTCATGCAAGGTCGCAAGTACGGGAAGGCGGCCAATGAACTCTGGGATGAGCCCGGCGCGCAACAGATCCTCGGGCTGCACATGCTCAAACAGTTCCCCGATGCGCTTGTCGCGCTTGGGTGGAATGTCTGCACCGAACCCGAGGGACCGTTCGCCGATCCGCCGTTCGATGATCTGATCCAGCCCCACGAACGCTCCGCCGCAGATGAAGAGGATATTCCCCGTATCGATCTGCAAAAACTCCTGCTGGGGGTGTTTGCGGCCGCCCTTGGGGGGCACATTGGCCACGGTTCCCTCAATGATCTTCAGCAGGGCCTGCTGAACACCTTCTCCACTCACATCTCGAGTGATGGAAGGGTTGTCGCCCTTGCGGGAAACCTTGTCGATCTCGTCGATGTACACGATGCCGCGCTGGGCCCGTTCCACGTCGTGATCCGCATTCTGCAGAAGCTGAACGATAATGTTTTCCACGTCCTCGCCCACATAGCCGGCCTCCGTGAGCGTGGTGGCATCGGCGATGGCAAACGGTACGTTGAGAATCTTCGCGAGGGTTTGGGCGAGCAACGTCTTGCCCGATCCTGTGGGGCCCAGAAGAAGAATGTTGGATTTCTGCAGCTCCACATCTTCGCTGGAGACCTCAGAATCCACGCGCTTGTAGTGGTTGTGCACCGCCACAGAAAGAACCTTTTTGGCGCGCTCCTGGCCGATCACGTACTCATCAAGAATCGCGCGAATCTCGGCAGGCTTGGGCAGCGGGGCACCACTGGTTACCGCATCTTCCCGCTCGACCTCTTCTGCGATGATGTCGTTGCAAAGCCCAATGCACTCATCACAGATGTACACCGTGGGCCCTGCAATAAGCTTTTTCACTTCCTTTTGGGACTTGCCGCAAAAGGAGCACTGTAGGTTTCCGTGGCCTTCTTCTCTTCTACGCTCCACCCAAAACCCTCCCAGGCATGATCGTCAAACTAGGTCCGATCCTGTAGTCAGATAGAATCGTCCAACGCGCCTGCAACCCTTAGGGCAACCTGCGGTTCAACGATTGACTCCGTAGAGAGTAGCGCCCGTGTTCCGAGACGGCAAGGGAGGTGCAAAACCCACATCACGAACACCGTTTCCCGGCATATGTGCGCCCACGAACACCCGTTCAGTAACGGCACTCGGGCACCCGCTTGTGGGCACCCGCTTGCGGGCACCCGCTCACCCGGTAGAGCTACTCACCGGTTCGGGGAGCGATCACCTCATCGATGATGCCGTATTCCTTGGCTTCCTCTGCAGAAAGGAACCGATCCCGTTCCGTGTCTTCCTTGATGCGCTCCTGATCCCGCCCGGTGTGATGGCTCATGATCTGGTTCATACGTTCGCGGATGCCAAGGATCTCCTTGGCGTGGATTTCGATGTCGGTGGCCTGGCCCCGGTAGCCTGCCAGGGGTTGGTGAATCATCACGCGGGCGTTGGGCAGGGCCCTCCGGGATCCTGCAGCCCCAGCAGCGAGCAGCCATGCGCCCATGGAGGCAGCCTGACCCAAGCACACGGTGGCCACCGGGCAGCGTACGTATTGCATGGTGTCGTAGATCGCCATGCCAGCAGTGATCACGCCGCCGGGGCTATTGATGTACAGGGTGATTTCCTTTTCCGGGTCCTCACTCTCAAGGTAAAGCATTTGCGCGATGATGATGTTGGCCACGTCGTCGTTCACGTCCGTGCCCAGGAACACAATGCGGTCCTTCAGCAACCGGCTGTAGATGTCCCAGCTCCGCTCACCCCGATGGGTGGTCTCCACAACCTGGGGGTAGGGAATAAACGCCTTGGGTGTCGATGAATCCATGTCTGCTCCTTCTCAAGTGACAGCAAAATCTACCCCAGGTTCTAACCTGGACGGCCCCGCTTGTCTGCTTCTTCCTCAGCCGTGGCCTACTCGGTGACTTCTTCTTCGGTAATGGTGGCCTGCTCCATGAGGTACTCCATCAGACGTTCTTCCATGATTTCAGAACGAAGGTGTTCCATGCGTTCGCCCTGGAACTCAACGCGCACCTTGGCCACGTGCTTTCCGGTCTCCTCGGCAATCTTCTGAAATTTGGCTTCGATGGCCGCCTCGTCCACACCCAGGTTTTGGTCTTCCGCAATCTTTCCAAGCAGGAGCGCCGCTTGCACCTTGCGCTTGGCGCGCTTGTCTAGATCTGCCTGGATCTCCTCGGTGAGTTCGCTTGCCCCGCCCTGCATGCGTTGGAACATCATCCATTGCTGAATGCTGCGGCCGATTTCCTCAGAGATCATGCTGTCGGGTAGGGGGATCTCATTGGTCTCCACCAACCGGTCGATGACCGCTTCCTTCACCTCGGCCTCGGCCTGATCCTTGCGCAGTTTCTCAAGCTTGGTGCGAATATCCAGGCGCAGTTCCAGGAGCGTCTGAAATTCCCCCACGTCCCGGGCAAACTCGTCGTCCTCCTCGGCAAGCAACAGTTCCTGTAGCGCCTTGACCTCCAAATGGAACTCCGCGGTCTTGCCCTTCAGGTTCGGGGGGCCGTCCTCGTCAAAATCCACGGAAATGGTTTTCTTCTCACCCGGTGACATGCCGGTGAGGGCCTGTTCCACATCTTCGATGAGGGTGCCTGCACCCAGCACCACCAAGCGATCCTCGGAGCCCAGTTCGGCCTGCTCCTCGCCGTCCACATGGACCGTGTAGGCCAACGTGAGTTGGTCATTGTCCTTGGCGGGGCGTATGGGATCCGGGGTTTGCATGTCGGCGTTTTCGCGACGCAGGCGATCCACCTCCCGTTGCACATCCTTGTCGGTCACGGCCACAAGCTTGCGTGTGACCTTGAGTTGGGTGGTGTCCACCTTGTCGATGGCGGGGCGCACTTCCACCTTGGCCTTGAAGGCAAAGGCTTCGCCCTCCTTGACCGCTTGGACTTCCACCTGGGGTTGGGCCACAAGCTTCAGCTCGTGCTCCTTGCAGGCGCGGGCGAGGTTTGCGTCCACCAGTTTCATGGCCACGTCGTCTTTTACCTTGCGACCGTAGAGCTTGCGCACGACGCTCGCGGGAACCTTGCCCGGGCGAAAACCCTTGACCTTGGCGTGACGGGTAAGCTCCCGAAACGAAGTTTCCAAATGCTTGGTCACGTCCTCTACGGGGACGGTGACCGAAAGTTCCACCAGGGTGGGGCCCAACTCTTGTACCGATGATTCCATGGACGATGCCTACTTTCAGTGGGCCGGGCCTAGCAGGTTGCCACCTGTATTGCCATGGGATTGGACATCCTGTCCCCCAAGTGGCCCCAAGCGGGGTGCAATGCCAGGGCGACGTTTACGGTTCCTGTTGTGGGTCAGGGTGTTGCCCATGTTCAATGCAGTGCAGGAGATTGGCGTCGTAGTTGGGTTTTCCGGAGAGTGACTTGCCATGGTGGGCCCACCATGCCGCCATGTCCTGGTTCAACTGGGTTTTCTGGGCCGATGTCCACGGCGGGCCCATGATCAAGGCCAGCATGTGTTCCTTGCGCCAGATCCATCGGTTCGATCGACCCTGGGCGAGGATTTGAGCTTCAGCACGGGTCGCCGCCGGGGCATCCTCAAGCGCCACCACCCACACCACGACAGTTTCGCCACCCGGCAGCTGCCACATGCCAAGTTGGTCGCCAACCCAGGGGCGCGCCGCTTCCCAGTCCACACCCCCCTCGGAGGTCTGCCCCAGGAACACCGCCCACTCCAATTCGCCTAGGGTGTCCTCATGCACCGGTGTATGCTCGGCGAGCACGGAGAGATCGGGCAACGGAACCTGGCGAGGCGCGAGGGCACCCAAGTACTTGTCCGGATGGAGCACCTGTGCCGTGGACTCCGGTGGGCACAGGAAGGCCCGATTCACCAGCGACTGCCCGCCCACCCCTTGCAGATGGGCCACGAACTTGAGCCCGTCGATGTAGGCCGAGACCAGGGGCACCCGTACAATGGCGGGGGTTCCGGTCAGCTCCACCGAGGAGGCCGCAAAGGTGGAGACCCCGTGGCTGTCCCAGCGCTCCAGTTGTTTCACCAAACGCTCCATGGACATGCCCGTTCCCCGGAGGGAAAGAGCGACGGTCGCCCAGGTGGCGTCGCCCTCCACCAACATGCGCACCCCGGTCTGGGCGTCACTGGTCAGGGGATCGGGTTCCATGAGGGTTCCCAGGCCGTAGTGTTGATCCTGCAGTGCATGCACCAACTCGTGCACCAGCGTCATCTCTGCCATGCCATGGGCCGCGTCGGCCACATCGGTGTGGTGGGTCCGGTGAAGGGCATCCGCCAGATCCTGGCGCACCACCAGTCGTTTCGTGTCCGGCGCGTAGTAGCCCACCACCTGTTCAGAAAAAAGGGCCGAGAAGGTGGCCTCAAAATCAAAGTCCAGGGCAAGCAACCCCATGGTCTGGTAGAGCTGTTGGGAACGCCCCACCTCCTCCTTGGCCATCTCCTCCACCAAACGCGCCGCGATGGTCGCGGGGGACAACAGTTCCACCGAGACCTTCTCGGTGAACTGCAGTTCTCGCACGTGGGCCGCCCGGTGGCGGTAGGTATCCACCCAGCCCCAGGCCCCCTCCGTGAAGTCCTGCTCGGGCTCCTGGGGATCAGCCGGGTTTCCAGCAGTTTTTGGGTCGCCGATCGCCTGCCCCCCGATCTCCCGGCCTCCGAACGATTGCCTGGACGCGCCACCACAACCCAACGTGGCCCCCGTTGCGAGCCACAGGGTCAGGGCGATTCTCCACGACGGTAGGGTCACGGGTGGGGCGTTCCTTGCGGGCAACAAACGGGTGGAAATGGAGGTTGAACAGCAACGGGCACGGGGCCCCGTGGGGTGAAGGCCATGGGCGCGCCAGTGTACACCCGATGGACTGCAGGCACCCCATCGGATTCGAGCCCCCTACCGGTTTCCGCAAGGGCAGCGTGGGCCTCCAGGTGGGCGCCTGTTCCGTGCACGGCGATGAAATGGGCGGGGGCCACATCGCGGATCATGGCGCGCTGGGCCCTGGGGTAGGCGTGGCCACTGGTGTGCACAGCGTGACCCGTGACCTCTGAAAACAGGGTGACGCCCCGTTCCTCAAAGCTTTGCCACATGGCCTGCACAGCGGGCTCGTAGCCAGGAATCACCCGGGCAGAATAGATGAATCCATCCCCCTCTTTCGGAACATAGTGGGGGTGGTCCCCAAGGCCCAGGCGCCTGCAGTTGCCCTCCACGTCTCCCTGACTGCCCGAGGCCACAATCCAGAGCCGGTGAGGTGGCATGTGCCGCGCCGAGGCCTGTTGAAGGCAGGTCCGAAAGCGGCCCGGAAGGTGCCCCTGTTCCAGGGCAAGTGTCACCTGCTCGCGCAGGGATCTTCCGAGCAGAAACACCCGTCGTCCCAGCCGTTCAGCGATCTCAAGCATCCCGCGAATGCGCTCCACATGGGATGCAAACGTGGTGGCCAGCACCGCACCCTGCACGGTTTCAGCAGCCCGGCCCATGTGTGCCAGGACCTGGGCCTCGGTCATGCGATCGTCTTGCCGGGTGGCGTTCGTGGAGTCGCTCAACAGGTAGTCGGTAGGTTTGCGAAGCACCGCCTGCCAGGTTTCCTGTTGGTGGTCGTGCCCGCTAAAATCACCCGTGTGCACGATGCGCATTGCCCCCGCTTCCATCAGCAGCGCATGGGCCCCGGGAATGGAGTGCTCCACGGGCAGTGCGGTGAACGCAAGCCGATCCACCACCCAACGATCCCCGGGCGCCACGATCTTCCAGGAGCGGTGTTTCACCCCGCGCTGCTCACACAGACGCCGTGTGAGGGTCAGCGTCCACCGGCTGCCGTAGACCGTGGGCCCAGGGGCGTCCACATCGCCCGAGGTCCGCTCCCCCTGGCCTGTGGGGGACAGTCGATCCAGTAGGTCCGCCACTCCCCCAATATGATCCCGGTGGCCGTGGGTGAGCACAATCCCGCGGAGCTGGCCGCCCAGGGAGCACAGCCAGGATAGAATGGGTTCCGGTACCTGGGGCCTGGAATCCCCGCTCGAAAAACGGGCCCCCAGATCCACCAGTACCCAGCTCCCCCCCTGACCGATGGCAAAGCTGTGCATGCCCATTTCGCCTAGGCCCTGAAGCGGCACCATGATCGGATCCTGGGACGGCATGGAGGCCAATATGACACCGATCGCCCAGGGCACCCGGAGTAACCCCCCTCCGAAGCCCACGGGGGTCTTCCCCACGGCTGCCAGAGGGAACCATTGCCGTGGTTTGCGCCCCCTGCTACGTGGCTTGCAGCATGGCGACTCCATTTCAATACCTGCGGCTTTTGGCTCCCCTTTCCGTTCGCAACCTAGGGCAAGGGAATCTGCCGCGCAGGGTTCTACCGCGCAGGGTTCTACCGCGCAGGGTTCTACCGCGCAGGGTTCTACCGCGCAGGGTTCTACCGCGCAGGGTAGGGTGGTGCTCCCTGCTCATGGCGGTGGCCTACCTGGGAACCCCACCCATGCCCGCCCAGGCACAAACCGGGGCCGCTCCCAATCCATCCTCCCCCGGCGAGTCCGACGCAAATGGCCGGTCCGTTACGACCGATCCCAATACAAACGACACAGAAACGACAGACACAGATACGGCCGGTACCCATGAGACAGGCACAGGCCTGGAAAACGGGGAAGAGACGGAAGAGGGCGCGCAGCTTCGGGCCCCGTCCATGGAGGAACTCTGGATCGACAGCAATCTAGGTGAACAGGGTTCGGCGGATCAGGACCTGGCGGCCTCCATTGCACTGGAGCCCATGGAGGAAATCGAACCCATTGAACCAGGAGGTGCAGACGCGGCCCTGGACGCCATGACCGCGGGCGAAGCTCCCCAGGGATGGGTGGAACCCCGGGCTGTGGTGGACCTGGACGGATATTTCCGAGTCCGGGGCGAACTGTGGGATCGATTCTGGCTGGGCAGGGAACCCGTACCGCCGGCCACCACCGATGCGCCCTTCGATCGTTTTCGCCCCCTCGCCCGCGGAACCACCCCCCAGGGCGGCTGTGGTGAAGACGGCGATGTGAACTCCACCAATGCCTGTGGGGGCAACACCCAGCGCTTCGCCAACATGCGACTGCGCTTGGCGCCCACCCTCACCGTGAGTGACGACGTGCGGGTCCATATGATGGTGGATGTCTTTGACAACATGGTGCTCGGCTCCACACCGGACGGCCTGGCCTATGGGTTCGGCAGCGACGGCATCGAGCAGGTCACGGGTACGGGCCGTTCCCCCATTGACTCCCTGAGTTTTTCACAGGCACCCGCAGGAGCCTACCGCAACTCACTTCAGGACAGCGTGCGGGTGCGCCGTGCCTGGGCGGAGGTCACCAACCGGGGCCTGGGGCAATTGCAGTTTGGTCGCATGGGGTTCCACTGGGGCCTGGGCATGTTTGCCAACGGCGGCGAAGGGCTGGATGCGGACTACCAGACCGACGTGGATCGTATTTTGGGCGTGACCAAGCTTGCCAACCTTTACTGGTTTGCGGCCTATGACTTTGCTTCCGAGGGCTTCATTCAACAGAACCTCAACGACCCCCAGGCCTTTCCCGTGGATGCCGGCCAGCGGGATGACGTGAACCAGTTCACCCTTGCGGTGGCCAAGCAAACGGACCCCGAAACCGAAGAGGCCACCCTGGAGGACGGGGGCTGGGTTCTGGATGGCGGGCTGCTGTTGCTACTTCGCAATCAGTTGCTTACGGCCCAGGGTGTGACCGACCCCACCGGTAGCAATGCCGATGCCGCGGCCGAGTTGATTCGACGGGATGCCAAGCTTTACGTGCCGGACCTGTGGTTTCGTGCCTTGCACGGAAACCTTCGCATTGAGTTTGAGGCCGCACTGTTGATGGGAAGCATTGAGAACACCTCCAATGATGCCTTCGCCGAAGACGAGTGGACCGTGCGCCAGTTCGGTGCGGCCCTGGAGACAGAATACCGGCTTGCGGACAACAAACTGAGCCTGGGTTTTCACACCGGTTACGCCACCGGTGACCCGGATGTGGAAGGCCTCGTGAACCCATCCGGGCTCGCAAGCCAGGTCGATGACACCCGGCTCTCCACATTTCGATTCCACCCCAACTACCGCATCGACCTCATCCTGTGGCGCAACATCATGCAGCAGATTTCAGGTGCCTATTATTTCAAGCCCAGCATCAGTTACGACTTCCTGAAGAGTGACTTCGGCCAATTGTTTGGAGTGCGCACCGACATCATCTACAGCCGTGCTTCCTCCCCGGTGCAAACCTGGGGCAACGACCCCAACCTTGGCCTTGAGCTCAACGCCACCCTCTACTACCGCAGCGAAGACGGCCCCGAACTGGAAGACGGCTTCCACGCCATGCTCCAGTACGGCGTACTCTTCCCCATGAAGGGCCTGGGCTACCTAGAAGACGACAACGGCGTCGGAGAATTCCCCGACGGAAACAATCCCGATTTAAGCAACGCCCAAATCCTACGCCTAGTCATGGGCGTCCAGTTCTAGAGCGGCAGCGCCCACGGTGACCGCAGGGAACCGCCCGGTGGGAGGTAGGAGTCGGTGGCTTTGCCGCCGCGACGTGGGGACCTCGGAAGGTCCCCGATAAACAACCTACGGGTCCACCGGGCCTGGCCCGCCCTGGGGCCAGGCCCGCGTTAGCAATCACCCTGGCCCCCAAGCAAAGCGCCTCCCAGCCGATCAGGGTGCCCGCTAAACGAAGCGGCACCCCCTCAGGGTGAGGTCCGCAGCAGTCCACCCTTGAGATCCACCGGGTGGTAGCGTCGCACCCGCGCGCACTCCTCCGCAGTCAACCGCTTGGGCCCGTTCACAAGTCCGGCCGTGCTGTCCGCATCCATGAGCCGCCAGGGCTGATCGGGCCCCATGTTGTCCGGGTGGTAGGGGTGGCTGAGCAAAATGTGGCCCAGTTCGTGGGCCTGGGTCCAGGCCTGCCGCTGTTGGCGAATGCCCTCACGGCCCATGATCACACTGCGGCTCACCGCAGAGCCATCGGTGGACATGAAGGCCTCACCCAAACGGGAGGGCGACGAAAAACGGGGCACCACAAAAATGTCCACGGTGCGGTCGTCCCTGTCCTTCAGCACCTTCAGAAGTGTTCGCTCCTCCAGCGTTCCCGTACGTGCGGTGGCGTTGTCAAAGTTGTGGAGCCCATCTCCCAGTTCCACTTGCCCGATGTGCACGTGCATGCGTCCGTCTGTGGAGAGCGGAAGGCTACCCTGGGGCCGCACCTTTGCCACAGGGCCATCCTGTTCGTAGGCCACCAGATCCGCCGACGGGCCGGCCCCGAACGATGTGGTGGCGTTTTCGGTGACCCGGGTGCGAAAGCCCGCCGCCTGTAAGGACTGGGCCAAACGCAGGGCCACCGACACGGGCAACTCCCCGGCCCCAGTGGTGAGAGCGGGCACGGCGACGCCCCCCACCTCCACGCGGATCACGCCGCCCCCCTTGGCGGGCAACCCGTGGCCGTTGGAAAATGAAATCAGGGACGGCCCGGGAGGATCCTCCACCTTCACTTCCACGTCCTCCGGCGCCCCAAAATGGATGCCGCATTGCAGCCAAATGGTATTGGCGATGTGAACCTGTTCCCGGGCGATTTGTACCGCCGATCCCTCGTCTCGTCCCACTGCAGGGACCCCGCCCGGCCGATGGCGCAAAATCACAAAACGCAGCGCACCTTCCGCCACGGGAGTGTGCGCTTCGCCCGTTCCCAGCGCTAGGCCCTGGGAAAAGCTTTGCTCTCCCACCGTGGCGGTTCCTGCCCCGTAGTGAGCCTCAATCCGTTGCCCAAGGGCGACCCTCAATGTGTGGCCCGTGACCCCCGGGGCTTCCCTATCGATATGGTCGCCCACCAGCCGCACCCAGGACGAACGCAGGGCCTGGTATTTCGGGGAGTACTGGTGTTCAAGCGAAAGGGAATCACCCACACCGGTACTCTTCATGTGAAGCTTGGGGCGCGATGGCAGGGGCGAGGCACCGAAGCGACCGTCCTGCACCTGCACCCGCAGATTATGGATGTCCGGTGAAAGGGCGTCGTAGTCGATGCTACGGGGTAGGGTGGCGTTGTTGGTCACCTCCTGGGAGACCCCCGATTCACGTAGGGGCCGATTCTGCCCGTTCAAGAATGTAATTCGCACCCCAAACAGGGGGATTTCACGGAGCGGGGAAGGGGGTTGGGTCTCGGCAGACCCCCCGTGGGGCGTCCCGGTTTCGGGGTTCGTGATTGCCCCAAGCGTCAGGGGCGCGATGGGGCCTAGACTCCCACGGGTCGGGTCATCCACCCCCTGGATCCACACCGACGTGGGCACGGCCGGTTTCACGGGAATGGAAGCCACCACGGTGCCGAACAGGTAGGGTGCGTTGGCGGTGACCAGCCGGGCGCCGGCACCCACGGTGACGCCACAACCCACAGGGCATGTCACCTCGATCCGCGTTAGATCCTCCATGGGGATGGGGCCGGTCTGTTGGCCGTCGGGCACGCCGTCGCCGTCGTCATCGTCCAGGTCCATCACCACCCCCAGATCCGAATTCCAGGGCAACCGCTCCCCGGAGGGCGCAACGAGAGCCACGGTGGGGCCCATGACGGGATCCGCCTGAACCGGCGAAAGCACCCCAAACACAACCCACACCCAGAGGGAAAAACGCAGGGTGGGCCGAGTAAGGGAACAGTGCATGGGCCGATCCGATCAATTCCGAGGCGGTCTAGGACCGAAGCAGGGTCTCCGCATGGTTGGCCAGCCGTGCCCTGCGGGAGCGTTCCGCATGCACAATGCCCCGCAAATGGGCTGCAGCTTCCTCCACCTGATCGTTGACGATCAGGTAGTCAAAGAACAGGTAGTGCTCGATCTCCAGTTGCGCCTTTTGGTACCGGCGTTCGATCACTTCTTCACTGTCCGTGGCCCTCTTTTGCAACCGCCTATGCAGCGCATCAAGCGATGGCGGAAGAATAAACACACCCACCGCCTGGGGCAACCGTGCCTTGATCTGCCGTGCGCCTTGGTAGTCCACATCGAACACGATGCCGCGCTTTCCCTCTTTCCTGGAGCGCTCCAGTTCCGCAAGGGAGGTGCCGTAGAGGTTGCCGTGGACCTCGGCCCATTCCGCAAACGAGTTCTCACGGATATGCGCTCGAAACTGCTCCACATCCACAAAATGGTAGTCCTGACCATCCACTTCTCCCGATCGGGGAAGCCGGGTGGTGTGGGACACCGAAAAGGTGAAATCCGGAAAGGCCTCCAGCAGCTTCCGTGTCAGCGTGGTTTTGCCGGCACCGGAGGGAGAACTGATAATGAGGAGCAATAGGTCGTCCACGGTTCCTACAATACGTTCTGTGCCTGCTCACGCATACGTTCAAGTTCAGATTTTAGTTCCACCACGCCGTGGGTAATCTCCGCGCTGCTGATTTTGGATCCGATGGTGTTCACCTCCCGCACCATTTCCTGCAGTAGAAAATCGATGCGACGCCCCCTGGGGGCCTGCTGTTTTTCGTCACGACAGGTTTCTTCCATTTGTTTGAAATGGCTCTGAAGGCGCACCACTTCCTCCCGAACATCATATTTGTCGGCCCAGGCCACGATCTCCCGAATCCGTTTCGATTCGTCCATGTCGGGAAGGGCAGTTTCCACAAAGGTGGACAGCCGTTGTTTTTCGCTCTCGAAATGGCGCTGTGCCTGGGCGGAAAGTTGTTCCGCGTGTCCCGCACAGGCGGCCAGGGATTCCAATAGGGCGCAGGCCAGGGAAGCTCCTTCCTTTCTGCGCATCGCGCTTGCCCGTTCGCAGGCCAGCCCCGCGGCTTGCATCACCGAAGCGTCCACAGGATCGTCGGTTCCCTCCCCGGTCTTGTCGCCCAAACCTGCGGGCGACGGATCCACGGAATCCTGGGTCGCCCCGTCCTGGGTTGCCCTTTCCCGGGCGGCCCTTTCCGGGGCGGCCTTGCGAAAGAGCCCCGTAGCCTGGGACAGGACGCCTGAAAAAACGCCCGCGGCCTCCTGTGGATCCAGCCCGGTGCAGCTTTCCCGCACCTGACGCACCAGCTGCTCAAGCCGTTCCTGCACGAGGGGGGCGTCGGTGGTGGGTCCCTGTTCCCATCGGAGGGAAACATCGGCCCGGCCCCGTTGCATCCGTTCCCGAAGCAGGCGGTGAAGCGCAGGTGTCAGGTGGGCCAACTCGTCTGGAATGCGCGCGCGAACGTCGAAAAACCGGCTGTTGACGCAACGGACGTCCACGCGAATGTGGCAGTCGCCTGCGGTGGCCCGGGCGGAGCCAAATCCGGTCATGCTCTGCAGCGGGTGCACGGCTTGCGTTCCGTCTCTCCTTACGAGTCCAGCTGGTGTTTGCGCTTGGTGTCGCCCATGAGGCGCTCGTATTCGATTTCAAAGGCGGCCGTGCCCTCTTCCAGGTTCTTAATGCGGGCGCGCACTTCCTCGTCCAACCCCTCGTCCACTTCCATGTGCTTGCGCAGCACAGGGGTGAGCTTCTTACGTAGCGCCAAATCGTCGGCGTAGATTTCATCCACGTTGTTGCTGTGAAACAACATCTCCAACACCTGCTCTAGAATGTAGGGTAGGGACTCATCGGGCGGCGGGAAGCCGTAGTTCTTGGCAATTTTTGCCTTAATCTTACCAAGGTTGCCGTAACCCAGGCCCTGGCTTTCCATCTGTTGCTTGGCCACATCCGTGACCTCCCGGTCCCGGCGGATAAATTCCTTGAGCACCGCTTCCACGTCCAGGCAGACTTCGCCCTCCTGAACCACGTCGATGTCCCCATCGGCCACCAGCGCTCGGACCACTTCTTCGGACATGGGTCCGATTTTTCCAGGGTAAAGTCTCACAACCGGCACGCTAGCAGGGTGGTGAGGAATTCCAAGGGCTAACCCTTCCACGCAACAGCTAGCCCTCGGTAGGGGGCTAGCTGTTCAACCGGTCGCGCATGCGCTGGATCAGGTCGTCCCAACCGGATTTGCGAATGATCCTACGAAACTGGGTCCGGTAGGAGCGCACCATGCTGGCACCGTCCGTAATCACGTCCACCACACGCCATTGGTCGCCCACCTTCACCACACGGTAGTCGATGTCCACAGGGGGTTTGCGCGGGTTTTTCCGGGATCGGGACAGGGTATGGACCAGCCTACCGTCGGACATGGGCTCTTCCTGTTGGTACTGAACCTGGTAGTCCACCAGTGACCGAAGTTGCTCCCGGTAGCTTTTCGCAATGATGGCCGCTAGCAGCTCCGTAAACTCCTGGCGTTGGGCCGGGGTGCGGGTGGCCCACTCCCCGTCCAGGGACAGTTCAGCGATGCGGCCGAAGTCCAAAAGTTGCTTCACTTTGGCATCCAGCTCCGCAGTAGATGCCCCCGCGCGAACGGCGCGTACCAAATCCTGTTGCTGTTGGCGCACAAATGGAGTCGCCTGGGGCTGCGCCAGGGCCACGGCCCCGGGGGCCAAGCCCGTCCCCGCACA
Source organism: Polyangia bacterium (assembly GCA_030427835.1). GTDB lineage: Bacteria > Myxococcota_A > Polyangia > Polyangiales > JAUICN01 > JAUICN01. The sequence continues at coordinate 119,268 of JAUICN010000004.1, forward strand.
CAGGCACGAGAGCAAAACGACGTGTATTGGGCGCAACTTTATGGGCACAGACCATGGACGAAGCAACGGCCGGTTTGATTCACGGCGTGCTCCCCGTGACCTCTGCGTCCCCTTCGGCAAGCATCCAGGTGCACCCGTCCCAACCCTCGGGTGCCGCCAGCGTTTGGCCCAGGGACCGCTCAAGCCCAGCCACCCCAAGGTTGTGGTCCAGGGTGGCCGAAAGGGCGTTGTACCTCGCGCTAAACTGAGCTTTTGCCGCATCGATCAACTCCTTAGCCCGAACCGTCCCCAAAAAGTAGCCGGTGGATGCGTCCACAAACCAGGTTCGGGAGGCCCGGTAACCCTCACCCCAGGCGGCAACCCGTTCCGCCCCATCCTCCACGGCGTGCCCGAGGGTGTCAAACTCAAGCAAAAGGCCCTGCCGCGCCTGTGCAAGATCCGCCTCGGCCCGACCAAGATCCGCCCGTGCCCGGGACACCCGCGCGGCGTGCCCGGCCCCGTCCAGGGACCACTGTGCAAAAAGGCCGCCGGCCACGCCACCGTAGTTTGCCCCGTCCTGGGCAAAGGGGTTCTGCTGGTCGGTCACCCCGGGGGCCACGCTGTAGGTGGCCCGAAGGCCCAATCCCACCTGGGGTAGGGCGCTGGCGTAGGCCATGCGCACCGCGGCTCGCATGGCGGTGACCTTGGCTCGCAGGGCCTTCAGTGCGGGGCGTTCATCCACCCCTTCCCGTAGGGTTTCCACGGGAGCTGCCGTCCAGGCAAGTGCCTCCATGGGGCACTCCGGGATTCGAAAGTTCGGGGTGCCCGAAAGGATCCCCAGCGCCGCCCGGGCCCCCCGTTCGAGTCGCCTGGCCTCGGACACCCGTGCGCGCATCTCGGCCATGGCGTTGCGCAGGCGGTAGAGATCGGCGGCCTCGAAGGATGTTCCAGCCGCGCCCTCTCCAACAGCATCGTCTGCAGAAGCGGGATCCCTGTTCTGTTCCTGGAGGTACAGTGCCTCTTCTTGGGCATCCCGTGCCTCTTCCAGGGTCCGGTGGGCCCGTTGCAGCAGTTGCGTGCCCTCATCCAGCATGGTGCGCAGGTCCAGGGCCAGTTGCAGCGACAGGTAGGCCCGGCGAATCTGGTAAATCAACTCCGCCTCGGCCCGCGCTCTCAGTTGTTCGGAGGCCTCCACCCCGCTTTTCGCCGCCTCCACCAGGGAACGCACCTTACCGAATGCAAAGAGCGGAATCGCTCCGTCCACGCGGGTTTGAAACGCCGGGCGCCAGGGGTTGTCGATGGGGAACTGGGAATCCGGGCTGAACACGGGCGTACCCCGGGCCTCGGGCGCCATGGTCACGCCGGCCTGCACACGAAACTGGGTGTAAGGGGAGAAACGCGCTTCCAACAGGGCGGCCTCCGCGGCCTCCAGCCGTTTGACGGCGGCCTCAATACCCGGGTCGTGCGCGGTGGCGGCATCCACAAAATCCTGGAGCTTCATTTCGACCACAGGTGCGGTCGCGTTGGCTTCCGCCTTTGCGCTTTCCATGGGACTCAGCAGCGTCGCCACGCAAAATGCGACGCCGTACACTCCAGAGCGTAGGGCCCCGGGGAAACGACTTCGATGGGATGCAACCGCCTCGGCCATGGCTCTCGCTTGTAGCACGGGGGCGCCCGGCGCGCGTGTCATGAACGGGAAGAGGGAGCGGTAGAGTCCGGGCAGGGTGCCGAAGAGGAGCTCGCGGACGTCATCACGCTGTGACGGTCGGCCACTGCAAACAACAACTCCGCCTGGGTCACCGACACCGTGTCCACCTTGGCCTCGCACTCGGTCTTCCAAATATTGGAGCGATGTTGGGTCACCGACACCTTCAGATCCAACCGATCCCCAGGCACCACAGGTTGTCGAAACTTCGCCTGGTTGACCCCCAGGAACGCAAGGGCGTATTGGTTCACATCAAAGGGTTCAGACACGTAGGCCAAAAGCGAGGACAGCTGCCCTAGGGCCTCCACCACCATGAGCCCTGGCATCACGGGCCTGCCAGGGAAATGCCCCGCAAAGAAGGGCTCGTTGGCGCTCACGCACTTGAGGCCCCGTGCGGATTGCCCCGGATGAAGCTCCGTCACCCGATCCAAAAGCAGGTACGGGGGCCGATGGGGAAGCACTTGCAGAATCTTGGTGACATCAAAGTTCATGACTTGAATGCAAGACTACCCGAATTCCACATCGGAAACCCAGCCCCGCGCCCGGGCCACCCTAGCGTGCTTGGCTGCCGGATCCGCCTGAACGGCCGGAACCACCAGAGCGCCCTGCGCCCGAACCTTGTCTAGATCCACCGGAGTTGGAGCCACCGGATCCCGCTGTGCGCCCTTCGCCGGCATTGTACCGTTGAATCAGGGAATCGGTCAGGTCCAGGTGGGAAGGGGCCCAAACCACGCCGCCCTCGCCGCGTTCCAGGATCATCGTGTAACCCTCCGTTTGGCCGATTCGTCGGAGGATGGCCTGCATGCGCTCCAAAATCCCCTGGGTCAGCTGGCCTTCCTTTTGGGCCAGTTCCCGCTGGTACTCCACGTAGGTGGTTTGCAGTTCCACAAAAGACGTCTGGTATTCCTCAAGCTTGGCCTGCAGGGCCTCGCGGCTCAGTACGCCGGTCTCCCGTTGGCGTTCGATCTCTTCCTTCATGGTCTTCAGCGCCTGCTGGCGAGCATCGAGTGTTTCCTGGCGTGTGCGAAACAATCGCTTGAGTTGAGCCTTGGCCTTTCGGCCGTCCTCGGTCTCGTGAAGCGCGCGCTGAATATCCACCACGGCCACCTTCACCTCAGCCTGTGCCACCCCATGGGAGAGCAACAGAGCCGATGAACCCACACACAGCGCCAAGGCGCCCACAACCCAACCATTCCAACGTGACATGTACCCTCGCAGTTTCATTTTCGAACCCCGCCTCGTACCGGCCCGCCCACAACCGGTCAAGCCCCACCCCAGACGTAACCCCCACCCATTCCATTCATTCCCCACCTCTCCAATCCGCGTCCGTGCGGAAAAATAAATTTCACCGCGCAGATAAAATCATGCAGAAGAAAAAAATTATCTGCCCGGCAGAAAATTAAATTCCGCACGCCAGGGGAAAGTGGCGACCAACAGGAGTCGGCAATCCCATTGCCGCGACGAGGGGCCCCTGGGAAGGGGCCCCGCTAAAAGAAGTTCCCGATGTTGAATTCGAACACCGTGGGGCGTTCGTAATCCCGGCGGTTGATGGGAATACCCCATTCGAAACGCAACGGCCCCATGGGCGAAATCCAGCGAACCCCGAAACCCACCGAGGTGCGGATCTGATTCAGGTGAATACCGCAGGGGTCTGTGGAGGCATCCCCATTGGCCGGAAGCGGTGATCCACAGAGGGCGTCTTCGGTGTTCCAGGTGTTGCCACCATCGGTAAACAGCACCCCGCGCAGGTTGATCTCCTTGATGATGGGGAACTCCAACTCCAGGTTGTAAAATGCCTGCATGTTCCCGCCAATGACCACGCCGTTGGTGCCGGGTACCGCGTTCGGGTCCGTGTCCGAAGGCAACCCTGCCCGGGGCCCAAGGGTGTTCAAGAAGTAACCGCGCACGTTGAAAATACCCCCCAGAAAGTACCGCTCGTAAATCGGCACGCCCGCATCCTGACGGGAGGTAATCATTCCCCATTCCGTATTGAGCTTCAGCACAATACCCTTCCAGATTTCACGGTAGGCCCGGGCAAAGACACGCTGCCGTGTAAACACGTTGTCCGATCCCAGGGCGCTCTCGGCAACTTCGGTCGACGCCGACGTGTAGAACCCGCGCGTGGGGAACATGCGGTCGTTGCGGGTGTCGTAGCTGAGTGTGAACTGCACCGAGCTTGTCCAACCGTCCCGAAACAAGTTGCTTAGCGGCAACCGCTGGAAGATACCAAAACCACGCCCGCCGGAGTTGCCCCCAAAGAAGTTTCCGGTGCCCTGGGAGATGAGCACGTACTCCGCCCGGTAACGCAAAAAGAACCGCAGGCTGTCGCCAATGGTGGTCTGGCTCAGCACCGGGTGCCCAAACGTGACACCGCCGCCTGTGGAATCCCGTGTGAAGTCCCGCAACTGCCGAATGGTTTTGTAGGCGTCAAAGGCCGCACTCCACTCCGTGCCCATCAGGTAGGGTTCCACAAATCGCAATTGGGCCAACTGTCGAATGGCCGAAAGCTGCAGTTGCAATGACAACGATTGCCCACGCCCCATGAAGTTCTGCTGCTGCACCTGGGCCGTGAAAATAAAGTTCTCCAGGGACGAAAAGCCCGCCCCCACCTGGAACGTACCCGTGGAGCGCTCGCTCACCTCCACCTGCAGCACCAGGGAATCGGGTCGGCTCCCCCGCTCCTCTGACATTTCCACCTGCTCGAAGTAACCAAGCGCCTGAATACGCCCCCGGGAACGCTCGATGGCGGTCATGTTGTAGAGGTCCCCCTCGGAGATGCGCATTTCCCGCCGCACCACGGCATCCCGGGTTTTGCTGTTGCCACGAATGAAAATCCGTTCGATCCGCATCAGGGGCCCACGCCGGATTTGCAACGTCAGGTGAACAATGCGCCGGTTGTCGTCCAGCTGGGTCTCCGGAAGCACCTCCACCTGGGCAAACCCCTGGTCCCGGTAGAAGCGCGTGATGTCCTGCAGGCCTTCCGCAATCTTGGTGCGGCTAAACCATTCTCCTGAAAGTGCGGGCAACAGGGATTGCAGGTGGGGCCGCCCCCCAAGGGGTGTGATGTCCTCGCCCCGCTCGTCCAACTCCTGAATGCGCATGCGGCCCACCCGGTAACGGGGGCCCTCGTTCACCGTCAACGTCACGTCGATGTAACGGCGGTCCGCACTGACTTCCACGTAGGGCGTGCCCACGCTAACCTTGAGAAACCCTCGATCGTAGTAGATCGCCTGCAGCCGTTGCAGGTCCTCGTCCAAAATGGACGCGTCGTACCGGTTGCGCTTGCCCATGAACGAAAGAAACGAGGTCTCCCGCGTTTGCAGGAACTTGCGCAGGGTCGACTCGGGGACCTCGCGGTTGCCAATGAACCTCAAGTTACGCACCACCACCTTGGCGCCCTCATCGATGATGAACTTTACCGTCACCGATTCGTTTTCCGCATCCTCCAACTCGTAGCGCACACGGGCCAGGAAAAAGCCCTCACCGGTGTACACCTCACGAATGCGCTGCAAATGGGCCTTCACATCCCGCAGAAGGAGCACTTCCCCCTCCTCCAGTTGGATCACCTCATCGATCTTGTCCTGGTTGACCCGTTTCACACCCTCAAACACCACCGAGGCCAGGGCCGGGCGTTCCACCACCTCCACAATCAGATCAATGGCGCCCTCGCCCACGGGTGTGGCCGCCACAGCAATATCGTCAAAAAATCCCAACTGCCACAGGGCCTTGGCGTCCCGTGTGACCCGGGCGTCCGTGCACAGGTCACCGGCTTTCAGCGTTAACGTGGCTCGCACATCCTGCTCGGACACCCGGTGCGTTCCGGTCACATGCAGGTTTCGAATATCCATTCCGTCGCAGAGCGTCTGGGGAAGGGCCGGGGGTTCCGGGTCCAACCCCGCTTCCGGATCCGCCCAGGGGTCCAGGGTTTCGCCGCTTTGTACACCGGCACCCATGGGTGCTGGATCGTCGCCCCCAAACCCATCTTCCACGTCCTGGGCCCGGGCGTTCACGGCCAAACTTGCGTGTCCCAAGCAAACCCATCCCAAATAAAGGAGAAAGGATGCCCACCATCCGGCTGAACGAAACATCTGCATGAAAAGCCAAGCACGGCCCCCGCGGGGACCAAGAGCGCCGGGGTCCTTAGCCATGGCCCCAAAGCGGGTCAAGCACGGTCCCCCATTTCGGGCCCCAAATCCCCCGTTTCAAGCGCCAATCCTCCGCCCAGCGCCGTCCCCCCGCCCAGCGCCAGTCCATCGTCCAGCACCCGACCATCCTGCATGGTGACCACCCGCGTCATTTGTTGGGCCAGGGCCGGATTGTGGGTCACCACCAAAAAGGTCGTTCCCCGGGTTTCATGAATGCGAAAAAACAAATCGTGCACAAGCGCACTGGATGCGCTGTCCAAATTTCCCGTGGGCTCGTCTGCCAGCACAAGTGGCGGTTCCATCATCAGCGCCCGGGCCAGGGCCACCCGCTGCTGTTCCCCACCCGAAAGCTCCCCCGGTCGATGGGCACGCCGGGCGCTCAACCCCATCTCCTCCAGCAACGATTCCGCCCGTTCCGTGGCCGCCCGGGTGCGGTCGCCGGAAATCCACGCCGGCATCAACACGTTCTCCACCGCCGTAAACTCCGGCAGCAGGTGATGAAACTGGAACACAAAGCCCAGGTGCCGGTTGCGAAAATCCGCCAACTCCCGATCGTCCAATTCCGAAAGATCCTGCCCCCCAAAAAAGACCTTTCCATCGGAGGGTCGATCCAGTGTCCCAAGCAAATGCAACAGCGTGCTCTTGCCCGCGCCCGAGGCCCCCACCACGGCCAACATGTCGCCGGTGTTCACCGAAAGGCTCACCCGGTCCAGTACCGTCAGGGTGTCCCCGTCCCGATCAAACCTCCGGGTAAGGCCCTGTGCTCGAATGAGAGGGGTTTCCGTAGGCTCATCCATACCGCACCGCGTCGACCGGGCTTCGTGTACTGGCGATGTGGGCGGGTACCATGGTGGCCACAAGCGTAGTCAGCACGGACACAAGCGCCACCATCGTGAGCTCCAGGGGTTCAAAATGAATGGGGAACGAATCGATGTAGTAGACCTCCGGGTTCAATGGCAGCCCCGCACGTTGCACCACCATGCAAAGCCCCACCCCAAGCCCCACACCCAACAACGACCCCAAAACCCCCACCCCGAGCCCCTCGAGCAGGAAGATCTGCAGGATGTCCCGCCGTGAACTCCCCATGGCACGCAGCACGCCCACCTGGTTGCCCTTCTCCTCCACCATGAGTGTGAGCGTGGCAAACACACAGAAGCCCGCCACCACCACCCCAAGCGCAAGCACCACAAACATGGCCAATCGCTCCAGTGCAAGGGCCCCAAACAGGTTCCGGTTTTGCCCCTGCCAATCCCGCACCCGGTGTCCCGCAAACCGTGCATCCCGTGCCATCACCTGCGCCACATGGGGGGCCTGCTCCAGGCTCGAGACCCGAAGGCCCACCGCGCTCACCGTTCCCACCATGCGCATCAACCGTGCCGCTTCCTCGCGCTGCACGTAGGCGTTCTTCATGTCGTATTCGTACATTCCTGAATAAAACACACCCGCCACCCGAAACGTGGAGCGGGTGGGCATCATGCCCTGGGGGCCCAGCGTGCCCCGCGGTGTGACGATTTGCAGTTCGTCACCCACATGCAGCCGTAGGGAAAAGGCCAGCTCCCGGCCGATCACAATCCCAGGGAGCACCTCAAGGGATCCCTTCGGGCGCTCCGCAGGTTTGAACCCAAGATCCTTCTTGGCGCGGTCCACTGTTCTGGGGTCCACCGCTTTGGGGTCCACCGCCTTGGGGTGGGTCGGTGATTCAGCATCCCCAGGAGACCCGCGGGTGATCCCACCGCGAAGCACCACCGTGCCACCGGAGGGAACCCTCGGCGCCTGGATGCGTTCCGGGGCATCCAGCCAGGCAAGATCCCCCGATTCCATTTGCTCGTCCAACCTCACCACCGACGAAAACTCCGCAGCATCGATCCCATAGAGCTCCACCCCGGCCAGATTGGTCGCACTGGTCACCATCACCTTACCCTGCACAAACGCCGTGGCAGCGACCACGCCCTGCACATCCCGGCTCTGCCGTACCACCCGTGCCCATTGCCCCATGGGCACCAACCCTGCGCCCTGGGTGCCGTTCGTTCCGGTGGCCTGTACCAGCACATGGGGGTGGTTGCCCAACATCTTTTGTTTCAGGTCCATGCGAAACCCGCCCATCACACTCAGGGTAATGGCAAGCGCACAGGAAGAGAGCACCACCGCCAGGATCGACAGCCAACCGATCACCGTCAGAAACCGGCTCTTCCGTGCGGTCAGATGCCGCAAGGCCACCTTCACCCGAAAGCTACGCCGCTCCATCCAACGAAGCACCCCTGGCGCCGCCCGAAGAATCAGGCGAACCAGTACCCAAAAGCCGAGCGCGGGTGCCCAGGCCAACCCCGTCGCTTCCGTCGACCTGCTTGAACCATTTAGCGCAGTTGGCCCTCCACTGAGCATGAACCCAAGCCCGGTCAGAGCGCCCACATCGAGGCCCAACCACACCGCCCAGCGAGTCCCGGGGCGAAGCGTTCGCCACTGCAGCAAGCCAAGCAGCGCCATCAGCACCGCGGTCCCCACAGTCACTGCAGCCAACAGATTCAGGGGCGTCGCCCCGCCGAAACTCTCCCCCAGGGCCATCATCGGATCCGATTCAAACCCGGTCACGGACTGGGGGCTCGAACCGAAAGGAAGCTGAAGCGAAACCCCGCTCCCACCCGTTGCAGCACCGTTGCCGCCGGTCATCCACTGGATCCATGGGCTAGAGGGAAAACTCCAAGCGACCCAGGCCGTGCCGAAGCACAGAAACATGGAAACGTAGTGCAGCAATCCCAAGACCGAGAATCCTCGCCACAGGCCGGTCCCGTGCTTCCATCTTGACCCGTGCTTCCACGCCAGGAGCAGCGCTGGCACCATCACCAGAAGCGATCCCGTGGCGGACGCAGCCCACAGACCTTTCCAAAACCAAGATACCTCGCCCAGGGAAAGCGGCATCCACGGAAGGGTCCAGGCCAACACCCAAAACAGGGCATGGGCAAGGCTTGCCAGGATCACGGCATCCGCCCACCGGGGGCGAACGGGCGCTACGGGTGGCACGTCAGTCCCCATCGGTGCTGACAGCCGGGCGAAGCAATGGAAACAACAACACCTCCCGAATGGAGGGTTGCCGGAACATCAACATCACCAACCGGTCCACCCCAAGGCCAAAGCCCGCCGCAGGTGGCATGCCGTGGCGCAGGGCGCGTACGTAGTCCGCATCAAAATCCATGGCTTCCTCGTCGCCGCCCTCCCGTCGAAGCAGTTGATCCTGGAACCGCCCGGCCTGGTCCTCCGGGTCGTTGAGTTCGCTAAAGGCGTTGGCCACTTCCTTGCCGTCCACAAACAACTCAAACCGATCCACCCACTGGGGGTCGGCGTCCTTGCGACGGGCAAGTGGAGACACCTCAATGGGAAACTCCGTGATGAACACCGGCGCATCCTGGCTTCCATCCGCGGATCGGTAAAGCGAGGTCAGGTGGGGCTCCACCAGCGCCTCAAACAACCCGTAAATCTTGCTGCCGTAGGTGGTGCACTTGGCCAGGGCCTCCCGGTGCTCCCGCCCTACTTTTTCCATCACCTGGGCGAAGACCTTTTCCAGTGCCTCCCCGTGCATGACCGCATCCGTTGTCAGCAGTGCTTCCACGCCCGTGGGGTGCAGCCCCTCACGCCCGGCCACGCGATCCAAAATGGACTGGCGCATGGTCACCCGGTGAAACGGCACATCAAAACTGCGGAATCCCGTGCCGTCGCCGTCCACATTCGGTTCATCCGAAGCGTCGTCTGCGCCGGGTGGATTCACCAGGGTAGGGTGGGCCTGGGCCGCCACCCGGGAAACCTCCCGCAGCATGGCCTCGCAGTTGTCCATCAGGTCATCGCAGTTGGCGTAGGCCTGGTAGTACTCAAGGATCGTGAACTCCGGGTTGTGCCGGGTGCTCACCCCCTCGTTGCGAAAGCACCGGCCAATTTCAAACACCCGTTCCAGGCCCCCCACCAACAATCGCTTCAGGTACAACTCCGGCGCTACCCGCAAATAGAGCGGCAGGTCCAGGGTATTGTGGTGCGTTGAAAAGGGCTTGGCCGTGGCACCTCCGCGAATGGAATGCAAAAGCGGTGTTTCCACCTCCAGAAACCCCTGGCCCTGGAGAAAATCGCGCAGGGCCCGCACAATGGTGGACCGCGCCCGAAACAATTCGCCCACCCTGGGGTTGGCAAAGAGGTCCACGTACCGTTCCCGGTAGCGCTTTTCCACGTCCTTGAGCCCGTGCCACTTGGCAGGCGGGGGCAACAACGCCTTGCCCACATGTTGGTAGTGGGTCGCCCGCACCGCCGCCGCTCCAGTCCGTGTACGGATCGCCGGGCCCCGCACGGCCGCATGGTCGCCCAGATCCACCACCTTCAGTGCGGCTGCATCCGTTTCCCCAAGGGCATCCGCCCGCACCAGGGCCTGGCCGTCCCCCTCGGGCGTTCGAATCACCAAAAACGGCCCCCGCTTGGCCACCACGCGGCCAAACAGCCACACCTCGGGCTCATCACCTGTCAGTCCGTCTTCCATCGGCAACGCTTCCCGAGCGACCGGTCGACCTGGCTGCTCGCCTACCAATTCACTGCCACTCAGTGCCACAAACGCCTGGCGGCTTTGCATCATGTCTACCGTGGCACGAAACCCATTTGGAAAGGGCCCCAATTCCCCAAGGGCCTCCCCGTGCTTGGCCCGTGCGGCCATCAGTTCTGCTTCAGTCGCCATCGTTCTTCTCCTTGGTGGCCGTCCGATTCGATTTTTGAATCAGGTAGGACTCCACAAACTCATCCAAATCCCCATCCAACACCGCCTGGGCCCGGGAGCTTTTGTGCCCCGTGCGTTCGTCCTTCACCATCGTGTAGGGCTGCAGCGTGTAGGACCGCACCTGGGATCCAAACCCAATCTCCATGCGGTCCGACCCGTAGGCCTCCTCAAAACTCTTTTCACGCTCCTGCCGTTGCAACTCGTACAACCGGCCGCGCAGCATCTTCATGGCCGTGGCGCGGTTCTTGTGTTGGGAACGTTCCGCCTGGCACTGCACCACCACACCCGTGGCCAGGTGAGTCAGGCGAATGGCCGACTCCGTCCGGTTCACGTGCTGCCCACCCGCACCACTGGCCCGGTAGGTGTCCACCCGAAGATCCTCGGGCCGAATCTCCACCACGGTGTCGTCGTCCTCAAGTTCCGGTACCACAAACAACGCCGCAAAGGACGTGTGCCTTCGCGCGTTGGAATCAAATGGCGAAATCCGAATCAGCCGGTGCACGCCGCTCTCTGCCCGGAGGTAGCCGTAGGCGCTTTCCCCCCGCACCGCGAACGACACCTCCTTGATGCCCGCCTCATCCCCCGGTGCCTGGTGCAAAATCTCCACCTTGTAGCCCTTGGAGTCACACCACCGCAGGTACATGCGCATCAGGATCTCCGCCCAGTCCTGGGCATCCACCCCGCCGGCCCCCGGGTGAATCGTCACAATGGCGTTCGCCCCGTCCTCGGGCCCGCTCAACATGCGCGCCAGCTCCATCTTGCGTAGGCGCGATTCCAGCTCCGGCAGCTGGCCCTCCACCTCGGAAAGCAAATCCTCGTCCAGCTCCGAAGCCGCCATCTCCACCAGCTCCGGCAATGCCGCAAGTTCATCGGAGAGCTTCTCGTAGGCCCCCATCCGCGATTCCAGCCCCGAGCGCTCCTGCAGCAACTTCTGCGCCGCCTCCTGGTCGTCCCAAAACCCCTCCTGGGAGCTCAGCGCCTCAAGGTGTTCAAACCGGTGCCGCATCGAAGCCAAGTCAAAGAGACCTCCCCAGCACCCCAAGGCGCTGTTGCAGCTCCGAAAGCCCTTCCTTCAATTCCCCAGCGGTCATCATACCAACCCCGCCAACCTACCCGAAGTGGATCGCAGGTCAACGCGACCTTCTCCCCCTGTAGACCACGCTGTACATGTCGATCTACTCCGGCGGGTCGAGGGGGTTGCGGCGTTTTTGGGAGGCTAGCATGAGCTGGTCGTAGAGGTCGGTGCCTAGCTTTTCCTTCATCAATGCCTCCACCTGTTCCTGCATGGCGGAGCGCTCGGCCTCGTTTTCAAACAGAAACGCAATCCCCATCCCCGCGGGCTGCTCGTCTGTCGCCTGTTCCTCCGCAATGGCCCACAGCACCCGGCCCTTGATCACGAGTCTTTTTTCAGAATAGGGGGTAATCGGGGGGAACGTCTCAGAGCGCACAATCATCCCCACCAGGAATTGAGGATCGACTTTCTAGTCGCGCGTGGCACATTCGACCGGGAGCTCATGGATGGCCGTTCACAGCGCCTTGCGATGCCCAATAACCCGATGTTTATTGGCACGCTGGGGGATTGATACCCGCATCGTGTGCAGGCGTTGGTTGGGGTAGGCCGATTCTCTGAATCCCATATTAGGACAATTGACGAACAGTACGCGACCAAACCTCGAACCCATGCACGGATAACCCTATGCGAGAACTCAAACACCTTTTTGACAACAACCGGAAGTGGGCGGAGCAGATGCGGCAGCAGGACCCTGGCTTCTTCACGAAGTTGGCCGAGCAGCAAGCACCTCCCTATTTGTGGATAGGGTGTGCCGACAGTCGAGTTCCAGCGAACCAGATAGTGGGGCTTGATCCCGGTGAGGTGTTCGTTCACCGAAACGTAGCCAACGTGGTGTCCCATACCGATTTTAACTGCCTCTCTGTGATTCAGTACGCAGTGGAGGTCCTAAAAGTACGCGATATCATCGTGTGTGGACACTACGGTTGCGGTGGCGTCGCAGGCGCTCTGGCGGATGTGCCGTTGGGGCTCATCGACAACTGGCTGCGCCATATCAAGGACGTGTACGAAGCAAGCGATCTCGTGCATGGGGCAAAAAATGGGGCGAAGGAAGCCGACACACTGTGCGAGCTCAACGTGGCCGCTCAGGTTCGCAACGTCTGCTACACAACCATCGTTCAAGACGCCTGGCGCCGAGGTCAGAACCTGTCCGTGCACGGGTGGATTTATTCCCTCGATGACGGCCTGCTCAAAGACCTTGATCTTTGTATCTCGGACCCGGACCAGCTTGCCGCAATCTATCGAATGCGGGGTACCGGGTAGACGCAAGCGTCTGGATCCGGATCCGAGCGGTCGTTCGCCTGGAACCTCGAAGGCTTTTGCGGCCTGGTGGAGTCGAGCTCAGCCAGTTCAGCGAAGGTCTCAAAGTATTCAATGTGGAGTAGGTTGCGCTAAACTACGGTCTGTGGGAAAAGCAACGCCAAGGCGAGGGTTCGTTCCCTCCTGGACTCATCACAACAATGGCTAGCAAAGAAAGCGCAGGATCGAACACCCCGACCATGTTTTCAGGTGGTGCGGTCCTCGTTGTCTTTTTCGTCGCCCACGGGCTTCTAGCCTGGAATGCCCCTCGACTCTCTGCCCCCGATGGGTCCGGCTCGAGTTTTGTTCAATCATCCCACGCCGGCCTTGTTCACGGCGCGAAGCGACCAGATCCTCCCCTCCGCGACTTCTCGGCTGTGGAGGTCGAAGAGGAAGAGGATAAAGGCTCCCGTACGTTCGCTCGGAGATCTCACTTCGGAGAGATACCAGCTCTGGAAGTACCGGATCTCAACCGATTTAGTGTTGTATGGGCTGGTAAACTGCCTGGGCACCACAATGCCCGTGGCGCCCGCTCTCCTCCCTCCGCCTAGTGCACACACTGGTTTTCTAACCCGCTGAGTCCGCCGCGTCGCCACGCCCATCGCGTGGGCGACCTGCGGCAGGGCTCCGCCACGGCACGGGGAGTATATGATGAGCGTAGACACGTCCGCACACGCCAGCGGCTTTCCAGTTAAAGATCTTAAATCCGGATTTCTAGTTTTTCTGATTGCGCTTCCCTTGTGCCTTGGGATCGCAATGGCGAGCGGTTTTCCTCCGGTAGCCGGAGTCCTGACTGCAATCGTCGGCGGCGTCGTCGTGACGTTTCTTGGCAGCACGCGATTGACAATCAAAGGTCCTGCAGCGGGCCTCATTGTGATCGCCCTCGGTGCCGTACAGGAACTCGGCATGGGCGACCCTAGGGTCGGCTATAAACGGGCGCTCGCAGTGGGAGTGCTCGCAGCAGTCGTACAGATCGTCTTTGCTTTGGCACGTGCGGCCACCGTCGGCGTCGCAATGTCGCCGTCGGTTGTCCACGGAATGCTAGCAGCGATCGGCGTGATCATTGTTTCCAAGCAGGCTCACACGATGGTGGGCGTATCCCCAGAAGCCAAAGAACCGTTGGAACTTCTGTTGGAACTTCCCAGTAGCTTACTACACGCCAATCCTGAGATTCTCATGCTTGGGGGGCTCTCCTTATTGATTCTCTTTGGCTGGCCTTTTCTGCGGTTGCGCTGGGCCAAAATGGTGCCTGCACCCATTGTCGTTCTGCTTCTCACGATACCCCTTGGTCTCTGGTTCGATCTCGACCACACGCATGACTACCGATTACTCGCACACAGCCATCATGTGGGCCCCGAGTTCCTGGTGCAGCTCCCAGGTTCCCTGCTCGAGGCTGTTGCTTTTCCAGATTTTTCGATGGTCTTCACTCCTACCTCTCTGAAGTACGTGGTCATGTTTGCTCTCGTCGGTACGATTGAATCTACGCTGAGTGTGATCGCCGTCGACTCGATGGATCCAAAGAAGCAAGCGTCCGATCTCAATCGTGATCTTTTGGCGCTCAGCATAGGCAACTTGGTGTCCGGCTTGCTCGGCGGGCTACCGATGATCTCCGAAATCGTGCGTAGCAAAGCAAACGTTGATGCCGGTGCGCAGAGCCGGTGGTCGAACTTTTTTCACGGCATTTGTCTTCTCGGATTCGTGGTGCTTCTGCCTCAGCTACTGAGTGAAATCCCACTTGCCGCACTAGCGGCGATGCTTGTCTATACCGGCGTGCGTCTCGCCTCTCCGTCCGAGTTTATTCACGCGAAACACCTTGGGCTCGACCAACTGGCTCTGTTTTTAGTCACCTTAGTAGTTACGCTTGCCACCGATCTACTCATCGGTGTGGGTGTGGGATTGGCCTTGAAGTTTGGATTGCATCTCTTCCGTGGTGTATCGATTCGTTCCCTCTTTCGACCAAAGGTGCACGTCAGTAGTAGCGAAGACGTGCTCACTGTGTCGGTCGACGGTGCCGCAACGTTTATGGCGATACTAGCCGTTCGGCGTGCATTGACAGTGGTTCCACCCGGTGTTCGGGAGGTGCGCGTGGACGTTTCCGGGGCGACCTTGGTTGACCACACTTTTCTTAGTCGACTTGAGTCCATGTCCCACGAATGGAGCCATGCGAAACTCAATCTATATGGTCTTGATGCCTTTGAAGCTGCGTCGGATCACCCACAGTCCACACGAAAGAGCCTCAGGCCATGAACGTATCCACTAGGGTAGCGACGTCCCGGCAGACTGAACAGGGCCCGCGCGGAAGTCTTCCGTCGGTTCAGGAGATCGTAGAGGAAGCAGCACATCTTCTTCCAGAGCAGGCACCCCTTCATGCCTTTGTGCACCACAACACGCTTCACGCGTTTGAGCACCTGTCGTTCGACGAGGCCGTTGTCGAAGCGGCTAGCGTTCTCGGCACAGAACCGTTTCAACAAGAGTCGGAGTTTACAAAGTTCCTCGAAACAGGGCGTATTCGGCCACGGGATATTGCAGACGTCGTCGCGGATACGACGCGCGAGGGAAATGACCCAATTTTCCCTGGCGGTCCCACACATACCGAGTTTCGTCGATGGCGACTACAAATCCAGTTCGAGATTCCACGTGGACATGCTCTAAGCTTTCTCCTGGCGGAGCGAAACGCATCGACTCGGTTTCACCCATCAGTTCCTCGTCGTCGACGGCGCGACATTTTGGATGAAATGAAGGCGCAGACCGAAAACTCTTCGATTCCTCAGAGCCAAACAGGAGTTCTCCGTGATCTTTGGGAGTGTCTCTTGTCCCATGCGCCAGCCCAGTCCATGGATTCCAAACAAGGGGGAAGACGGCGCGACGATCTTCTCGAAGCGACCTCTACTGACACCGACGAGCTCGTTCACCCTCTGCTTGTCCGCCTATGTGCAGCTTTTCTGGACCAGGGTATCGCGTACTGGCCCATGCCCGATCGCTCAAAGGGGTTCCTGAGAGCAGTTCGTCGCTTGTATGGGCTTCCCATTTCGGGGCCCGGCAGAACGTTTCGAGGGATAACAAGCCAACTGTATCGGCAAGAGCAAGAGAACTGGACCGCTGAACGAACCGTCGTATGGGCCCTCTCCGAGCTTGGCGTTTCGCCAGAAAAGTATCCCGCGTACATCAAAGAAAGCCTGCTGGCGCTCCGTGGGTGGGCCGGCATGATGCGTCAACTCGAGCTTCGACCAGACAAGGCGCCGGTCCATCCGCCCAGATCCTCGTTGCTGGAGTTTCTTGCGGTCCGTTTGGTGCTCGATGTGTTTGCTGCAAAGAGCGTATTGCACGATCACTTCGGGGAGCACGCTAGTTTCGAGACCCCAAACGAACGTCGTCGGGATCTCGCCGGCCTCGAAGGCGTTGCGGACGCCCAGACGGACATCGAACTCGTTTACGAAGCGTTCGTTCTCGCCCAGAGACTTCCGATTTGTTGGGCCGCGCTAATGAAGGCAAAACATGCGAGGCTTTGGCTTCAGGAAGTTCGTGAGCTCAGTTCGTTGCAACGGCGACGACTGCTACAGTTGGCTCTTGAGCGTCGGCATCGCACTGAAATGCTCGACGGGCTACAAGCACACGCCAGGGCGATGCGACCACACCCACCCCGTGCAAGTGAGGTCCAGGCCGTGTTCTGCATAGACGATCGTGAAGAATCGACCCGGAGGCATCTCGAGGAAGCCAGCGTTCAGGTGCGCACCTATGGATATCCGGGCTTTTTCGGCGTTGCGGCGTTCTTCCGATCGATGGACGATCATCGACCCAGGCCGCTATGTCCGGTGTCGATTCGGCCAAGGCACCTCATAGAAGAAGAACCAACCGTTGGCCACAAATACAACCATTGGCATTCGACGCTGCTGCACCATCACCACGTTGGCAGGCTAACCCTGTGGCGCGGAATGTTGATCGCTCTGCTGATTGGCCCGTTCGCCATGCTCCCGTGGATTGCGGCGGCGTTGCTCAGAGGAAGAGCCGGTAGACTGCTCGCGCCTTTGCGCCGTCGCGCCGAAAGTCGAATCGACTTTCGCCACAGCGGTACGTTCGTAGACCGCCTCCAGAAGGGGTTTCGAATCGACGAAATGGCTGGCATTGTGGAGTCGCTTCTTGTTCAGACAGGAATCCTCAAAGACGGGATTTCTCCGCTTGTTGTACTTGTTGGCCACGGCTCCTCGAGCGTCAACAATCCACACTTGGCTGCCTATGGCTGCGGTGCAACGGCAGGGGGATGCGGCGGGCCTAACGCACGGGTATTTGCGATGATGGCAAACGATGCCGAAGTCCGACGCGTGCTTGCACAACGAGATGTTGTCATTCCCGAGACAACCCACTTCGTAGGCGCGATGCACGACACATGTAAGGACTCGATCGAATGGTTCGACGTTGCATCAGTTCCGGCCCAACTTGCAGACGTGTATGGCCGGTTTGACGCCGCTTTCAAACGGGCACTTGTCCGCAACGCCAAAGAACGCACACGGTTATTTGGGACGGTTTCTCTCAACGCTACTCTCGGTGCCGCGAAGTGGCTCGTGGAGGCACGATCGATGGACCTTTCGGAGGCCCGTCCGGAGTACAATCATGCAAAGAACTCACTCTGCATTTTTGGCCCCAGAGACGTCACCAAAGGGCTATTCCTCGACCAGCGTGCCTTTTTGGTGTCATACGATTCATCCGAGGACGAAAACAGCCTGCGGCTCTGCCAAGTGCTCAAAGGAAGCCTTCCGGTCTGCGCTGGAATAAATCTCGAGTACCTATTCAGCACGGTCGATCCTATTCGGTACGGCGCGGGATCGAAGCTGCCGCACAATATTACGGGCCTGCTAGGTGTCATGGACGGGCACGCTTCGGATCTACGAACGGGCCTCTACCAACAGATGGTGGAACTGCACGAACCGGTACGCCTCACTGCAATTGTGATAGCCGAAAGCGAACAAGTCAGCCGAGCGTTGAGTCTCGATGCCGCGTTACGCAATCTCATCGACAATCAATGGCTCTCGCTTGCCGTCATGGACCCGGAAACGGCAGGGGTAAGCGTATACGAAAAAGGGAAATTTCGTGCATACCGAGCGCAAGTGAATACGATCGGGACGGCAGTCGATAGCTTGGCGGCATGCGCGGCCACCAGGTCTCCGGTCTCACCCATCGCGATTCGTGGGGAGGCGGCGTGACGAGTTTGTTGTCGCTTCTCGGAACCGTGTCGCTGGTGGTGGTACCAGGTGTTGTTAGCGCTGGAATTGGGATTGCAATGTGGTTTCGAAGGACGATTCCGGAACAGGCCGAGAAGCATGTTGCCTCGACCATTGCTGCCTCGTTCTTGATCTGTGCCGCGGCGTCTCTCCTTCCTCTGTACGTGTATTTCTCGACCAATGGCGCAGTAAATCACCACACACTAACCTCCTGGTTTTCCGTAGGGCACTACGACTTCTCGTGGGTCCTCATGTCCGATCCCCTGTCCCTTTTCTCGGCTCTCCTATGTGGAACGTTGCTCGGGTTGGTTGGCCTTTTTTCGCGCCGGTACCTTCATCGAGAGCCCGGTTACTTCCGTTTCTATTTCTTGCTAACGCTCTTTGGCGCGGGTGTTGAACTCATCGTGTTGGCAGCGAGTCTCGATCTGGTCTTCGTAGGCTGGGAGATTGTCGGAATGACCTCGGCAATGCTCATTGCATTCTTCCATGAACGACGACAGCCCGTGGAGCATGGCCTTCGCGCATTTGTCACCTATCGTTTCTGCGACATCGGCCTTCTCGCCGCGATAGTATGGACCCATCACACGGTTGGGAGTACGCATTATGTCGGAGGCCAATCAGGACCATGGAGCGGGTTGCCCGTTCCAGAGTCCGCATTCGATACTACCGTCATTGGCCTGCTGCTTCTTTGGGCTACGATGGGAAAATCGGCGCAGGCACCACTTGGAGGGTGGCTTCCGCGTGCGATGGAGGGTCCGACGCCATCGAGCGCCATTTTTTACGGTGCAATCTCTGTGCATCTCGGACCGTATCTGCTTCTGCGAGCTTCTCCTATTTTGGAGGCGAGTAACACCGTTGGCACCGCGGTGATCATCGTTGGCACCCTTACCGCACTTCATGCGACTTTTGTAGGCCGCGTGCAGACCGACATAAAAAGCGCGTTGGCATATGCATCGATGACTCAGGTGGGTCTTATCTTCGTAGAAATCGGGCTCGGCTTCTACCACTTCGCGCTGTTTCACATGGTGGGACACGCAACGATTCGAAGTTTGCAAATTCTACGCTCGCCAAGTCTTTTGTACGATCAACATCGCCTTGAACAAGCGATGGGCCGCGTTCTTCCCAAGACAGGAGCATATCTCGAAAGGCTGATTCCAGTGGCCTTGCAGCGATGGCTGTATCGTCAAGCGCTCGAACGCGGCTATTTCGATGGCTTTCTGAGCGACTGGGTCATCGGCACCTTCATGAGGGTGTTTCGCACGCTAGATCAAGTTGATCAACGGTTTACTGCGTGGCTCGCCGGAAGATCCGAAAAACGTGGCCCTTCCCCTCCTCAAACAGGGAGAGTTTGATGGTTTTTCTGGGTCCCACTGTTCTTGCGGTGATTTTCGGCTCGTGCAGTGCTTGGGTCCGAGGCTCTGGTGATGCAGGCATCGCGCGGAAACGATGTGCCTCCGTTGCCGTTGTGGGTGTCCTATTGGAAGCCGGGTTTCTTTTTGTGCCAAACGCCTTTCCGGTGAATGCGAACGGCTGGATGCCGAGTGGCATGCTCGCAATAGCGCCGCTTGTCACCGCATTGGTTGCCTTGATTTCAGTCGGAGCCGCGGCACTTGCGACTCACGATCAGGCAACGTTTGCCCGGATGATGCTGTTGTTTGCCGTTGCTGAAGCCTTTTTGGCCACAGACCATCCCCTGATACTCGTGCCTCTGTGGGCAGCCTCCTCAGGCATTGCCTGGGCAGACGTTCGACAGCGGTGCCATGAGCACGCGTGGCATCGGGTGTTTGGGTTCTATCACTTTACGAGTCTGGCTGGCTTTGCCGCGGGTGCGATCCTTCTGTGGAGAGGCGTTGACGCGAGAGCGGCAACTGTTGCGTTGCTGTTGGGTATCGCCATTCGTGAGGGAATCATGCCCGTTCACAGTTGGTTTCCTCGTTTCGTGGAACATGCGCCGATGGGGATCGTCGTCGCGTTCATCGCGCCGCAGCTCGGGGTGTACGCACAGCTCCAGCTTCTACACCAAAGTCAGCTTGGAGGTTTTCCCCAGGTAGTGGCCACTTTCGGTGCGGTGACGGCCGTGGCAGCGGCCATGCTTGGCGTTGTACAGGTCAAGGCACGTAGGGCCTTGGCCTATCTCATATTGAGTCAATCAGGGTTGGTTGCATTTGGACTGGAGAGCCAATCAAGCATCGGGCTGGTAGGAGCACTTCTCAACTGGCAGGTCCTGGCGATTGCAACCTCGGGTTTTGCGATGGCACTAAAAGCGCTTGAGGCTCGGCGCGGTCCAATGACATTGGCAACCCCCCAAGGAAGCTTCAGCCAGACGCCAAAGCTCGGTGTTGCCTTTCTCGTTCTTGGACTTGCGAGCGTGGGCTTTCCACTTACGTTGGGCTTCATCGCCGAAGATTTGCTCGTGCAAGGCACGGTGGAAGAGTTTCCAGTCTTAGGCTTGTCACTCGTTGTTGCCACCGCCTTCAACGGCGTCACGGTTCTGCGGGCGTTTTTCTACCTTTTCACCGGCACCGGGAAAACACTGGGTGAGCCAGACCTAGACCGACGGGAAGGGTATCTGTTTGGCTTCGCGATGACCGTGTTGCTGGTGTTTGGTCTTTTTCCCGGGCTTTTGGTGTCGTTTGAGGATCCAAAAACAGAGGACGCAAAACAACTGCCCCACGTCGACCAACGCCAAGTGCTAACCCCCGGCGACGCGCATCCATGAATGACAACGAGGTTACCGCGGTCGGGCAACGCACCCTTTTGCTATCGTGTGAAGAGATCGTTGACCGGCTTCGTCGTGGAAAGCGTCTACCAGATCACGTCTTTGATCGGTTCTTAAGCAAAGAGGCACGCAGTGCCTCCACCCGCTTTTGGACTCCCTTGCACGTAGCAGCCCGCGTCGGAGCTTGGGTTCGCGAACTTGGCATGGATCGGCTGGTAGACGTGGGCGCCGGAACAGGAAAATTCTGTGTGATTGTATCGCTCGTCACGGATTGTCAGGTTGTTGGAGTCGAACAACGCCCCCACCTGGTTCGGGAAGCTAGAAAATTGGCGCAAGCCTTCGGCGTGGAACAGCGAATTGAATTTGTTTGCGGTGCGCTTGGACTCAGGGGGCAGTGGCCCCGGGCGGACGCGTACTACTTCTACAATCCCTTCGGCGAAAATGTTGTTGGCACAGCCTCTCAACTCGACCAAACCGTGGAGTTGAATCCCCGCCGCTTTCAGCGCGACGTAGAAATGACAGAGCGGTTCTTACAGGATGCACCTCTCGACACGGTCGTTATCGACTACAATGGCTTCGGCGGAACGATGCCCGCAAGCTATGAGGTGATATGCGAGAACCGAGCGGCCCCTTTTCTCCTTCGAGCGTGGAAAAAGCGACCCGACGACGCCAGCGCGACGGACAACTCGGACCGGGTAGTCTCGCAACATCCTTTAAGAGACTGTCGGATGGGAGTTGGAGATCGTGGTAAATCCCGTGATACAGGGCGAACACCCGATCGCGGACGATAGGATAACTTGCGGTAAGGAGGCACACGCGCAGTTTGGGCACGTCGACAAGTGGCTCGTGAGCACCGGTCTCCTCCCAAGCTGATAGCGAGGCCCTTTGTGATTCGGCAGCGACGCAGACGCCGGAATCCTTTTCGAGCTTTTCTTGAAGCGCTTCAGCCATTCGGAAAGCATGGGCCCGGGGCGACAACCGCACTCGATACTGGGTGATCAAGCCCGCTCACGTGGACAGCGGCTTGGCACACAGAAATCTCTCGTGAAATAGAACCAAAAGCCAACTCACCTTCGTTTTCACACCTGTCGGCCACGCCGCACAACAAGGTGACCTCCCCGGGGGTACGGTGTTCACTCAACCGACACCGCTTAAGGGCGATGTCTTCAGCGTTCCGGTTCCGTGATGCGGCCAGCCGCCACCGATGACACCCAATCAGGGGTCGCAGTTGCGCTCATCTGTGCACACTGATCCCCCTGCCCATCGGACCTTGCTCGAAGCGCCTACTCCGGGGGGTCGAGGGGGTTGCGGCGTTTTTGGGAGGCTAGCATGAGCTGGTCGTAGAGATCGGTGCCCAGCTTTTCCTTCATGAGCGCCTCCACCTGTTCCTGCATGGCGGAGCGCTCGGCCTCGTTTTCAAACAGAAACGCAATCCCCATCCCCGCGGGCTGTTCTTCGGTGGCCTGTTCCTCCGCAATGGCCCACAGCACCCGGCCCTTGATCATCAACCCCTCTTCGAAGTGGGGGGCGATGAAACGGAACATGAACTCCGTGCCCACGGCCAGGGGCTGCTTGGTTTCAATGAACGTGCCGCCCTTGCTGATATTCCGTGTGTAGTCGGAGAACAGGGAGTTGATCCGTCGGTACTCCACCTTCAGTTCAATCGGGGTTCTCCCGTGTACCCGACGATCCTCGCCGGTGGACGTGCCGTCCAGGCCGCTATCTCCAGCGTTGTCCCCAGCGTCGCTCACCTAGGCTGCACCTTCCATCACAGCACCAGCATCCTACAGAACCCCCACATCCGTAAAGGGCCCTGGGAACGCCCATGGGCTTGACCACCCTGAAAAGGCACCATAGACCGAGCCCTTCGAGCCAAAACATGTCCGAAACTCCCCAAGAAACCTCCCCAGAAACGGCGACTCCTTCCGAGGGCGCCGTTCCAGTCAACGTGGCCGCCGATCCATCCGCAGGAGCGCCGGTCGATGGGGCCCCTTCCACGGAGACCCCCGGCACCACCACGGAAGCTGCCCAGGTCGCTCCAGTCGAGGCCGCCCCAACCCCGGAGGCCGCAGCCCCAGACGCCCCAATCCCGGAGGCTGCAGCCCAAACTTCCGGAAATAGGCCTGCCAAAAAGAAAAAGAAGAAAAAAGCGCCCGTAAAAACCTCCCCCTACACCGAGGCGCTCAAAAAGGCCCAACGCAACCATGGGTTCTCCCCGGGTGAAATCGTGGCCGGCCGCCTCCTTCGAACCGACGCGCATTGGGCCTGGGTGGACCTCTTTGGTAAAGCCACCGCCGTCATTCCCCTCACCGACCCCCTCACCCCCCAGGACATTCCCGATCCAACTCCAGCGCCCGTCCCAGCAACCGCCCCAGCAAGTGCCCCGGCAACTGCCCCAGCAACTGCAGAGTTAGCGAGCACCGGGCCTGAGTCTCCAGCCGCACAACCAGAGAACGCAACGTCTGACGCAGAAGCTCCAGCTCCCGAAGCTCAACTTGCCGAAGCTCAACTTGCCGAAGCTCAACTTGCCGAAGTCCAACCTCCAGAGACTACAGAGGCCACCGCCCCCTCGGACGAAGCAATGCCCGAGGGTTCTGAGACGGTAACGGCAGAGGAGGCCGTGGTGGTTCCCCCCGCACCGGAACCCCTGCCCCTGGAAGAGACCATCGCCTCCCTCCAACCCGGCGCCGTGGTGCGCGGCCGGGTGGTCGCCACCGCCGAAAGTGGGCAAATCATGCTCATCAACCGCTACCAGCCCCCACAGGACATCCGCGCACGCATCAAGGCCCAGCACCGGGCCAAGCAACGGATCCAGGGCCTGGTCTTTGGTTTCAACCGCGGCGGCTTTGACGTATGGTTCGAGGGCGTGCGCGCCTTCTGCCCCGTGAGCGGCATGTTCCTGGAGGGCACCGGAAGCCCCGAGGAGTGGGTCAACCAATCCCTCGAGTTCTCCATCGTGGAGGCCAAAGAAAAGGGCGACGTAGTGCTCGGTCGGCGCTCCATCCTGGAGCGGGAACGGCGCAAGGCCCGCAAGAAGGTCCTCAAAACCCTAGAGGTGGGCCAGGTGGTGGAAGGCCGCGTCACCCAGGTGCGTGAGTACGGCCTTTTTGTGGACATTGGTGAAGGGGTAGAGGCCCTGTTGCACCAATCGGAGCTGGCCTGGAGCCGTGGCGTACGGCCCGGGGACGTGGCCATTCCCGGCGCTACCCTCACCGCCAAAATCATCAGCATCGAAACCCCCGAAAGGGAACCTGCGCCCGAGTCGCCCAAGGGTGCGGAGGCAAGTGCTCCCGATGCTCCAGAAGACGAGGCATCCGCCGATGAAAACGCTCCCGAAGCCTCCCAGGTTTCAGGAGACGAGCAGTCCACTTCCACAGGTGCTCCTGCAAAGAAGAAGCGCAGGCGTTCGAAGAACCTTCCCACACGGGTTTCCCTTTCCCTGAAAGCGCTCCAGGATCACCCCTGGGAGAAGCACAAGGAACTGCTGCGTCCCGGTCGCCCGGTCATGGGTACCGTGGTCAGCACCACCGACTTTGGCGCCTTTGTTCGTGTGGCCCCTGGGCTTGAGGGGTTGCTGCACATCAATGAGCTTGGCTCCAACCTCAAACACGCCGATCAGGCCACCAAGTCCGGCGAACGGTTGCTTGTCATCATTGAGCGGTGCGACCGAAAGCAGGAACGCATTGCCCTCTCCAAGGCCCGCCCCTGGGAGGTGAAAGCCTTTGATGAGTTGCTGGTGGAACAGCAGACGACGGAACAACAGGTGGCGGCCCAGGAGGTTGCTACTCAGGAAGTGGCAGCCCAGGAGTCGTCGGCCCAGGAGTCGTCGGCCCAGGAAACCCCCGTCGCCGAAGAGGCTACAGAGGACGCTCCGGTACGAGCCGCACCCCTAGAAGAGGCCGCACCCCCTGGAGAGGCCGCACCCCTGGAAGAGACTGAGGCATCCGTGGACGCACCTGTGGTGCAAGCCACGTCTGAGGCAACTCCATCTTCCGAAACACCCGAGGAAGCACCGGTCACTGCGCTGGCCTGGAAACCCGGCCCACCCCCACCCAAGCCCGGTTCCCACGTGAAGGTCAAGGTGGTCAAGACCGAGTCCAAGGGCATGCATCTTCAGGTCCTGGGGGTATGGGGGCGCCGCGGCCGTGGCTTCCTACCCAGCCGTGAAATGCCCAAACCGGGGGAAGGCGCCAAGGGCGCACCCAAGGCCTCCCAAAAGCCCCCAAGCCTGGGGGATGAGCTGCATGTGAAGGTCGTGGCGGTGGAGCGTGACGGCACCCTCAAGTGCTCCCTGCGCGCCCGGGAAATGGACGAGGAGCGCAGCGCCGTGCGCGACTACAAAAAGGAATCCGCAAAACAGGGCTTCGGTACCTTTGGGGATTTGCTCAAGGCCAAGCTGTAGCCCGAGCACTCTTGGCGACAGGCCCTCCATGGCAACAGGCCGTCCATGGCAACACGCCGTCCATGGCAACACGCTTTGCAGGGAAGGGCCTTCACTGCTAAGCCTCCGCGCTCACCGCAAGGGGTGCCTCCAGGGGCCCTCGAGCGGCAAAACCCGGGCGATTAACTCAGTGGTAGAGTGCCACCTTCACACGGTGGAAGTCGCTGGTTCAAGTCCAGCATCGCCCACCAACTTCAGGTCAGCTACAGTTCACCCATGCCAAGGCCAACCCCCACGGTGGAGGATCTCACCCAAGGAGTGCTTGCGCGCAACACCCGGGCGGTGGGCCGCGCATTGCGGTGGGTGGACGATCGATTGCCCCAGGCCGATGCGTTGCTCAACGCCCTACACCCCCTGGGCGGCCACACCCACGTCATCGGCGTAACCGGCCCCCCCGGTGCCGGCAAAAGCACCCTGGTCTCCGCCCTGGTCCACCAGTACCGCGCCCAGGAAAAGACCGTGGCCGTACTCGCCGTGGACCCTTCCAGCCCCTACACCGGCGGTGCCGTCCTCGGCGACCGCATCCGCATGCAAAAACACTTTCTGGACCGGGGTGTCCTCATTCGCTCCATCGCCACACGCGGGCACCTGGGCGGCCTTTCCATCTCCGCCGCCGACATGGTCACCGTGCTCGACGCCGCGGGCTTTGACGTGGTCATCCTGGAAACCGTGGGCGTCGGCCAGGACGAACTGGACATCTCCCGCGTGGCCCACACCACATTGCTCGTGGTGGCTCCCGGGCTGGGCGACGACGTACAGGCCATCAAGGCCGGGATTCTCGAAATCGCCGATATCTTTGTGGTCAACAAGGCCGACAGGCCCGGCGCTGACGCCGCCGTGGTGAACCTCCAGCAAATGATGGCCCTGGAGGCCGCCGTCAAAAAGAGCAACGCGCCAGAAAACAACGGCGACCACCATGCCCACCATCACCATGCCCACGGCCACCACAGCGCGTCCCCACCAATCACGGAAACCAACAAACCCGTCCTAAAAACCATAGCCATCAAAGGCGAAGGCATGGCCGAACTCTGCGCCGCCTGCACCGAACACACCCGCCACACCGCCGACCCCAGGGCCCGCGCCCGCCACCTACTCCACAGCCTCGCCCACGAACGCCTTGAGAACTGGCTCCACGCCCACCCCCAAACCACCGGCCCTCTCATCGAAGCCATCACCCAACGCACCCAAAGCCCCCGCCAGGCCCTCGAACCACTCTGGCAAGCACTCAGGAAGTGGGTGTCCCAACGTTTCGAGCCCTAGGTTCGACTTGTTGCGGCCTGTTTGCCGCCGTCCCCGAAATCTGTCAGGCCGTGGGCATGACTGACGTTGTGATTACCGCCGCCACCCGTACACCCATTGGTTCTTTTCAGGGGGCGCTTTCGGGGGTTTCCGCTCCTGAATTGGGCGCCGCTGCCATTCGTGCCGCCGTAGGGAAGTCGGGCACAACGGCAGAATCAGTGGACGAAGTGTACATGGGCAACGTGCTCAACGCCGGTGTGGGCCAGGCCCCGGCGCGGCAGGCAGCGATTGCGGCCGGTCTTCCCAACCACGTTCCTGCCACCACCGTGAGCAAGGTATGCGGCTCCGGGCTCCAGGCCGTGATTCTGGGTGCCAAGTCCATTCTGTTGGGCGATGCGTCGGTCGTCGTTGCAGGCGGCATGGAGAACATGAGCCAGTCGCCCTACCTGCTTCCCAAGGCGCGTGCGGGCTACCGCATGGGCAACGGGGAGATCATCGACTCCATGGTGCACGACGGCCTGTGGGACCCTTACAACAACTTCCACATGGGCAAGGCCGCCGAGCTCTGCTCCACCGAACACAAGCTTACCCGCGAGGCCCAGGATGCCTTTGCCAAGCAATCCTACGAGCGCGCCCAGGCCGCCCAAGCCGATGGCAAGTTCACAGCCGAGCTCACCGCGGTCACCATCAAGGGCCGCAAGGGTGACACTGTCGTGGACACCGACGAGGAGCCGGGCCGGGCACGCTTCGACAAGATCCCCCAACTGCGCCCCGCCTTTGACAAGGAGGGCACCATCACCGCCGCCAACGCTTCCAAAATCAACGACGGCGCCAGCGCCCTGGTGCTCATGTCCGCCGAGAAGGCAAAGGAGCTAGGCGCACCGGTGCTCGCAAAAATCGTCTCCTACGCGGGCCACGCCCAGGAGCCCAAGTGGTTCACCACCGCGCCCATCGAGGCCATGAAGAAGGCCGCGCAAAAAGCGGGCGTTGGCTTTGGTGATGTGGACCTGTTCGAAATCAACGAAGCCTTTGCCTGCGTCACCATGGCCGCGGCCCAGTCCCTAGACATCCCAGCCGATAAGGTGAACGTACACGGCGGTGCCGTGGCCCTGGGCCACCCCATCGGGGCTTCCGGGGCACGCATTCTCACCACCCTCGTACACGCCATGGCTGACCGCGGCGCCAAACGCGGCGCCACCGGCATCTGCATCGGCGGCGGCGAAGCCCTCTCCCTCATCGTAGAACGCCCGTAACCCTTCTCCAAAAACTTCCCGATGTGGATCTTCTGCTCATCATTCGTGGTTCGATGGTTGAAGTCTGGTTGAGACAGGAAACGGGAAGGGGTGTGCCCGGAGGAAGTGCCAACTATTGCGCACCTCATTCGATCTGATCGAGTTTTGACCTTGATCTTTGGCTCTGGATCCGCGTCGTACGTGCTCGCCGTAGCTTTGGCTACGCCTGCGCGCGCCTCCTCGCTCCAAAACCAAATCTGCAGCGGCCAAATTCTCAATCATCTCAAATGAGGTGCGCTGTAAACCACGTACGGAGGGTGCACCCCTTCCCGTTTCCTGTCCCTGAAGTTGCACCTAGACTTTTCTTTTCCGTCGTCCAAAGATTCAGCCCATGAGCCTCGTCCAAACGACCCTCCACAGCGGCGTGCTTACCGTCACACTCCATCGACCCAAGGCCTACAACGCACTCAATGCCGAGTTGCTCACAGCGTTGCTCGAAACCGTAGAGCAACACCGAAACGACCCTGCCGTAAGGGTGTGGCTCTTTCGCGGGGAAGGCCGCGCCTTCGTGGCCGGTGCCGACATTCGTGAAATGTCCGCCATGGATCCCGAGCAAGCCCGCCAGTACGGCGCCCTGGGCCACCGGGTGATGACCGCCGTGGACACACTGCCCCAGGTCACCCTGGCCGCCGTCCACGGTGCGGCCCTCGGGGGAGGGTGCGAACTCATGCTCTGCTGCGACATGGTGCTCGCCCGGGAGGGAACCATGCTCGGTTTGCCCGAAGTGGGCCTGGGCCTCATCCCCGGCTTCGGCGGCACCCAACGCCTGGCACGGCGCATCGGTTGGGGTAGGGCGCGCGCCTGGTTGCTCACCGGTGAAACCCTCCCCGCAGAAAACGCCCTCGCCGCAGGCCTTGTGGATCAGGTGTTTGCCAAGGGTGCGTTCGACACCTCGGTCGAAGAACTCGCCTCCCGCGTCGCTGCTCGAAGCGCCCACGCCATCGCCACAGCCAAAGCCTGCCTCGCCGATTCCCAACCCAACCTCGAACCCGGCCTCGAACGGGAATCCCAAAACTTCGCCCAACTCTTCAGCCACAAAGACGCCAAAGAAGGCCTCACCGCCTTCCAAGAAAAACGCCCCCCCAAGTTCTAACCCATGCCCTCGCGAACGGCGGTTCCTTTAGTTCGCCTAAACTCCCTCACTTACCCAAACGTGGCAACTACGGGCGCGTGATCGGAGGGTTTACTGCCCTTGCGTTCGTCCCGGTCCACTACGACGTCTTCACACCGTGAGGCCATGGAATCGGTGGCCAACACAAAATCAATGCGCAGCCCATTGTTTTTTGGAAACGCCAACTGCCGGTAGTCCCACCAGGTAAAATCCTGCCCCTCAGGGTATTTTTCCCGGTACAGATCCCGCAAACCCCACGTCACAAGTTCATTCAACCGGGTGCGGATGTCTGTGTGAGTCATGGCGCCGTCCTTCCAAAGTTCGGGCTTGCCCGCGTCCATGTCCGTGGGGGCCACATTAAAATCACCACAGAGAACCACCGACTGATCCACGGTGTGGTTCTCCCTGAAATACTGATTCCAACGATCCATCCATTGCAACTTGTGGGCCCACCGGGGCCCATCCACCTCGCCCCCATTGGGCACGTAGCTGCAGTACACATGCAACGGCTCCCCATCGTGACGAAACACCCCACCCAAAAACCGTGCCTGGGTGTCCTCCTCGTCACCCGGAAGACCCCGAACCACGGATTCAGGCTCCGCCAAACTAAGCAGGGCCACCCCATTGTAGGTTGGCTGCCCAAGCACCGTGCAGTGGTAACCCAGGGCCCCAAACGCCTCCCGGTCGAACACATCCTCCTGCACCTTGAGCTCCTGCAAACACAGCACGTCTGGTCGGTGCCGTTCCAACAGGGCCAAGCACCGGTCGTGCCGGGCGCGAATCGAGTTTACATTCCAGGAAATAATCTTCATGCCCGTTTGCACCTTCCTCCCCAACCTCCTACCACCTAGGTGCCCAAAAGACACACCCCAACCCTTACTCAGACCACCTACCACCCCAAAAGCGTGTGTAGGCTCGGGGGAGAAGAGGTGTGCCCGGAGGAGACGCCAATTAAACCGTCGACGGAGGGTGCTCCTCTTCTCCCCCGGGCCCCCACCAGAACACTTCACGACTCCACGAACAAGAACATACCCCAACCCCACATCGAGAACCCCTAACCCAAGTCGAGAGCTGCGGAGTCCCCACACCGAAGAGGTGTGCCCGGAGGAGGCGCCAATTAAACCGTCGACGGAGGGTGCTCCTCTTCGGTGTGGGGACTCCGCACAACACAACATACCCATGACCAATAAAACAAAGATCCAAACCAACAACGCCCCCGCCGCCATCGGCCCCTACTCCCAGGCCATTGAGCAGGGCAACATGGTATTCCTCTCCGGCCAAATCCCCCTGGACCCAGCTACCGCAAAAATCGTGGACGGAGGCGTCGCCGAGCAAACAGAGCAGGTGCTCGCCAACATGGAGCAAGTCCTCAAGGCCGCAGGCCTCACCTTCGCCAACGTCGTCAAGACCACCATCTTCCTGGCCGACATGGCCGACTTCGCCACCGTCAACGAGCTCTACGCCAAGGCCTTCACCACCGACCCCAAACCCGCCCGCTCCACCGTACAAGTCGCAGCCCTCCCCCTAGGCGTACGCGTGGAAATCGAATCCATCGCTATTCGCTAAAAGGATTCAATCGGCCTAGCGTCTGAACTCGATCTGGGCCCACGCTCACCAAGTCCATAGGGCAGTTCACCCAAGCTTCGATCTTATTCAAATAGTCCCGCGCTTCCTTGGGCAGGTCCTCAAGCTTGCGGCATGCGGTGATGTCTGATTTCCAGCCAGGCACCGTTTCCCAAATCGGGGTCACGTCCGCAAGGTCCTCTTCGGAGGGGAGCATTTCATAGCGGGTGCCGTTGACCTCGTAGGCAGTGCAGACCGTCAGCTCGGAAAGTTCAGAGAGTACGTCCAGTTTGGTAATGGCCAATCGGTCGATGCCATTGATGTGAATCGCGTAACGCAGGGCGGGTAAATCCAACCAGCCGCAACGCCGTGGCCGCCCCGTGGTGGCCCCATACTCATGGCCCCAGGCACGGAGTTGATCCCCGGCCTCCCCGTGCAACTCCGTCGGAAAGGGCCCCTCACCCACGCGGGTGGAGTAGGCCTTCACAATGCCCACCACATGGTCGAGCGTTCTGGGCCCCACACCGCAGGCAGCACTTGCGCCGCCCGAAGTTACGCTTGAGCTGGTCACAAAGGGGTAGGTGCCGTGGTCCACATCCAACAGCGCCCCCTGAGCCCCCTCAAACAACACATGATCGCCCCGTTCCTGGGTGGCTTTCACCCAGGCCACCCCATCGCACATCAGGGGCACCAACGTCTCCGCACAGGCCAGCACTTCGCCGGCCACGTCCGCCACCCGGGGAACATCCACTCCACCGGCTTCAAAGATTGGCGCCCAGTAGCTTAGGTTGTCTTCCACGGCCTGGGTCAGGCGCGCGGGATCCCGAAGATCCGACACACGGATCCCCCGGCGGGCGGCCTTGTCCTGATAGGCGGGCCCAATCCCACGCTTTGTGGTTCCAATGGCCCTCGCACCCTTTTCCCGAAGGCAGTCCAACTCCTTGTGGTAGGGCAGTACCAGATGCGCACGCCCCGCCACCATCAGCCGGTCGCGTACCGAAATCCCACGCGCTTCAAGAGCGGTAATCTCTTCGCAAAGCGTCCTGGGGTCGATCACCGTTCCCTGCCCGATGATGCACCGTACGTGGCTGTGCAAAATCCCAGATGGGATCAGGTGCAGGATGAGGGTCTCCCCCCCGACCACCAGGGTATGCCCCGCGTTGGCACCACCCGCGTACCGCACCACGGACTGCGCATGCTGGGCGTACAGGTCCACCACTTTGCCCTTGCCTTCATCGCCCCACTGGGCACCCACAACCACCACACTCGACATCGATGTACCTCTCCTCGGCGAGCCCGCGCTCACGAATTCCGTTTCAAAAACCACCCTGCGGATTTGACCATGGCTTCGACCGTGCCCCAACGGGCCTCACGGCTGTCCACCACCCGGACTGCCGCCAGCTCGCCTGCAGCAGTATCTGGATCGGACCACACCACACCCTGGTAGTTCCACTGCCGGGCGTAGGCGAGCGCATCCCCCAGGGTAGGGGAGCCAGGCAGCACGTTCACAGACCAGCCCTGTTCCCGAAGCGCCTGCGCATGCTGGCCACTAGGCCCAGCACAAACCACCCGCGGAAGCACGTCCATCCCTGGGGATGCTCCGTCGCATTCCAACGCCCAAAGCAGGTGCCCCACATCAAACGCAAAGCCGATGGCCGGTTGCTCCACGCCGTAGCTGTGGAGCAGCCCATCGTAGCGCCCGCCGGAGGCCACAAGTTCCCCAGGGCCTGGTGAAAGCAGTCCAAATCTCAATCCCGAGTAATAGGTCAGGTCCCGCGGCTCCAGTAAGTCCAGGTGCAACCGATCCCCCATGCCCAACCGTTCCAGGCGAGCGGTCACTCCCTGTACATGGTTCAGCGCACCCGCCACGGCATTCGACACGGGCCCAGGCACGGAAATCTTCCGTGCCTGGCCGAGCACCGAAGGGTCCCCGTAGGCATCCATGAATCCGCAGATACAGTCCACCACCTCCTGGGGAACCTGGGCCCCCTGGAGAATGCGTTTCACCTGGGCCTGGTCCTTGGGCACAAGGGCCTGCCGCAACCCGCCCCGTACCTCCACTGGCACAAGAGAAAGCAATGCCCGCGCAACGCCGGCATGCCCCAGTTCGATTTGGGCCTGGCCCAGGCCCACCGCCGCCGCCGCCTCGGCCATCAGGACCGCCGTGTCCGAATCGGTCTGAACCGCAGGGTCGCTCCCAAGGGCGCCCCCAAGCCCGATGCACTCCACGCCCACCTGGGTCACCTGCCTGGGTCGCTTGGATCGCCCCCGCATACGGCGAGACACCTGGCCTTCGTAGGAAATCTTCCAGGGCACCGGCCGGTTCCGGAATCGAGAGGCCGCCATTCGGGCCACCTGGGGGGTCATGTCCCGCCGGAGCACAGAAACTTCACCACTGTCGGGGTCCACAAAGCGGATCCACTCCGACTCTCCCCGTCGCAGGACGCCGCGCCGAAGGGCATGTTCCGTCTCATAGAGGGGCGTCATCACCGGGTCGTAGCCGTGGGTGGAAAAACAGCCCATCAACCGGCGGCACAGCCCTCGAATACGGGCGGACTCCGGGTACAGTACATCCCGCAGGCCGGCTGGGGGGCTGGCGAGGGAATCCCTCACGGGAGAGAGTGGCGGCGCACCGCCCGATACCGGGTCCCGAGACACGGTCGCACGGCTTGCCAGACTCTAAAGCAATTGCAAGGTCGGGCATGGCCAATCCCCAAACCCGCGCAGGGCAGTACCTGTTGGACGAAAACATTCTTGCCTGGGCCCAGGAGGTCCATGTCTCTGACCCTACGGTTTCAGGGCAAGCCCTCCAACGGGCGTTCCAGTCCCCTTCGCAACACAATATTCCGCCCATTCAGATAGGGCCCCTGGAGGCGGGTCTGCTTCGCTGGTTGGTGGCCTCAGCGGGCGCGAAGACCGTGGTGGAGATTGGGACCCTCGCCGGGTACTCCGCCATCGCCATGGCCCAGTCGCTTCCTGAGCACGGATCCCTGTGGACCCTGGAGCTTGACCCCGCCCATGCCGCGATCGCCCGCGACAACCTGGAGGCCGCAAAACTCCCCTGCGCGACCGAAGTCCTTGTGGGCCCCGCAACCGACTCCCTAGCGAGCCTCGCCAAACAGGGACCCTTCGACGTGGTATTTGTGGATGCGGACAAGGAGAGCTACCCCGCCTATGGGCGTTGGGCCGCGCAGAACCTCGCCCCCGGCGGCCTGCTAATTGCCGACAATGTCTTTCTTTTTGGCCAACTTTTGGACTCTTCCCCGGTGGCCCAGGCCATGCGGGAGTTTCACCAACAGGTCACCGAGCACTTCCATACCGCGTGTATTCCCACGCCGGACGGCTTGCTTGTGGGCCGTCGCCGGAAAAATTCCTAGGCATTCGCCTGACCATGCGATCGGGCAACCCCATCAAGAATGCATACATTCGTAAGGCAATCGCTTAGGATGCGTTCGAAATCACACACGGAAACGGCCAACAGGACTTGAGTCAAAACAACCACTCATCTATAAGGGCTCCGTTCCCATGCGTCATCGGTGGGGAACCAAACACACTATGCAGCTTTTTCCTCGAACCCTGAACTACCTACCCCTTGTGGGCGCGGTGCTTGGCACAGTGGGGGCTGGCGCCGCCGTTTTCGTGTTTTGGTACTATTTCTCCCCCAGCAACTTGCAGGTGGGCTACCGGCCTGAACAGCCCATCGCCTACAGCCACCGCTTGCACGCCGGTGAACTGGGCATCGATTGCCGGTACTGCCACTCCAGCGTGGAGCAATCCCATGAGGCCATCATTCCGCCCACCCAAACCTGCATGGGCTGCCATGCCGTGGTGAAGCCCGATTCTCCAAAGCTGGAGAACCTTCGCAAGAGCTGGCAAGAGGGCACGCCGGTGCAATGGGTGCGTGTCCACAAGATCCCCGACCATGCGTATTTTAACCACTCGATCCACGTCAATTCCGGCGTGGGTTGCGTGTCCTGCCACGGCCGGGTGGATCAAATGGAGGTCGTGAGCGTGCAAAAGCCCATGAGCATGGGTTGGTGTCTGGACTGCCATAGGGATCCTGGCCCCAACCTCGTTCCACCTACCCAGGTGACCAACCTCGGTTGGCAACCCGGTGACGGAGACGATGAATTGATCCTGGATCCCGCCACACTTCACCCACCGGAATACTGTTCAGGGTGCCACCGATGAGTCGACGAACACCACACGCGCTAACTTCTTCCAACGCGGATTCGCCACAAATGTGGCGTAGCCTGGACGAAAAAGATCAATCCGCGGAAACGCGCACAGAACAGGCACAATCCGAGTTTGGCCGCACCACCGCTGCGGGCGACGAAATGGTGGACGCCTCTTCCTTAACCGGCGAAAGCAGCGGTTTTGGTCGCCGGGGTTTCATGACCCTTTCCGGTGCGACTGCGGCCGTGGTCGGGCTTCAGGCCTGCATACGTCGGCCCGTGGAGATGATTCTCCCCTACACCGACAGTGTGGAACACATCGTTCCGGGCGTGCCCATGCACTTCGCCACGGTCACCGCCCGACGCACCGATGCCCTCGGCCTTGTGGTCACAAGCCACCAGGGCCGCCCCACCAAGGTGGAAGGCAACCCCGCGCACCCCTCCAGCCGCGGCGGCACGGACGTCTGGGCCCAGGCAAGCCTGCTCGACCTCTACGATCCGGATCGATCCACCATTGCCTTCTCCAAGTCCGTCAAGGATCTGGCCCCCACCAATCCTGCCCTGCGCCGCGCGTCCCGCGCCCAGGTCGAGCAGGAACTGCTGAGCGCGGTGGCGGCGCACAAGGCCAATGCGGGTGCCGGTTTGCGCTTCCTTGCGCCACCCAGTCTTTCCCCCTCCTGGATGCGCGTCCGGGATCAAATTTTGGGCTTTTTGCCCAAGGCCCAGTTCCACACCCACGCATCGGTCCACGACTGGAATGCCCGTGAGGGTGCCACCGTGGCGTTTGGTCAACCGGTGCATGCCATTGCACGCATCGAACGGGCCAAAGTCATCCTCTCCCTGGATTGCGACTTCCTGGGGACCGACACCGGTTCTGTCGCCTCCAGTGCAGCGTTCGCCCACGGCAGGCGTGTGCGCTCCGGCAGCGATCCCATGAACCGCCTCTACGTGGTGGAGCCCACGCTTTCCAATACGGGGGCCAATGCAGATCATCACCTGCGCCTGCCCGCAAGCCAGGTCGGTCGCTACCTACGCGCCATCGCCCAGCACTTGAAAGAGGTGCACCAAATCGA
Source organism: Polyangia bacterium (assembly GCA_030427835.1). Taxonomy (GTDB): domain Bacteria; phylum Myxococcota_A; class Polyangia; order Polyangiales; family JAUICN01; genus JAUICN01. The sequence continues at coordinate 155,038 of JAUICN010000004.1, forward strand.
CAGCGCAGGAGTGGGCCCCGCCCTGGGCAAGTACGATCCCTCAGGCATCCCCAATGAATGGCTCACTGCCGTTACCAAGGACCTGGTGGAAAACCGTGGCCGGTCCGTGCTGATGGTGGGCGCAAGGCAGCCCGGGTGGGTCCATGCCCTGGCCCACGCCGTAAACGAAGGCCTGGGAAATACGGGGCGTACCGTTTCCTACGCGGCCGTGCAGGACAGCCAAGAGGAGCATCCCGAGCAAAGCCTACGCACCCTGGTGCAGGATATGTCCAAGGGGGCCGTTCGAACCCTACTCATCCTGGGTGGCGATCCGGTACACGACAGCCCCGCGGATTTGGATATGGCCGGTGCCCTGTCCAAGGTGGCGTTCAGCTTGCACCTTTCGGACCGCCGCAACGGCACCACCGCCGCCTGCAACGCGCACATCCCGGAAACCCATGAGCTTGAAGCCTGGGGGGACCTGGTCTCCCGGGACGGTACCTACGCGGTGCAACAGCCCCTGGTGGAACCCCTCTTTCACGGGATGTCCAGCCTGGAGTTGCTCAACGTGGTGCGCTCCGCAAAGACCGTGGCCGATGGGGCAATAAGTGGCCATGACCTTGTTCAGGAGACACTGAAGTTCCGCATGGCCGGGCGCGTACCCAACTTTCAACGGGTATGGCGTTCTACCCTGCATCGCGGCGTGTTCCGGCGCGGCCGGCCCATCCAACCCCCCACCGTCATGACAGGCCCCGTGGCCCAGGCGGTTCAAACCGGTCTTGCACAGGCTGCCAAGAAGCTCTCCAAGGACAATCTGGAAGTGGTGTTCGCGCCCTGCAACAAGTTGTTTGACGGCCGTCACGCCAACAACCCCTGGCTGCTGGAGCTTCCCGACAACGTTACCAAGGTCTGTTGGGACAACGTCGCCATGATTTCGCCTCCCACAGCCCGCGAGTTTGGGCTGTCCAATGGGGACATGGTGGAAATCACCGTCGGCCCCAACGCAGTCGAGGTGCCCGCATGGGTGCAACCAGGCCACGCCGACAATTCCGTTTCCCTGAGTCTTGGTTGGGGCAGGGAAGGGGTCGGTCGCTACGGCAAAAACCAGGGATTTGATGTCCAGGGCCTGCGTCGAAATGGCCAAATGTGGATCACCACCGGAAGCCTGAAGCCCAAGGGCACCCGTTACTTCATCGCCCAAACCCAGGATCACGACTCCATGGAAGGGCGCCCCATCGCAATCGACGCGACCCAGGAGCAGTACAAAAACGATCCCATCTTCGCCAAAAAGAAGAGCGTGGATATGACCCAGGTGGCGCCGCCGCTTTGGAAGACCGAAGACTACTCCAAGGATGCCATCGCCCCATTTCACAAGTGGGGAATGACCATCGACCTTTCCGCTTGCACGGGTTGCAACACCTGCGTGGTGGCCTGCCAGTCCGAAAACAACATTCCATCCGTGGGCAAACGCCAAATCGCCCGCGGCCGTGAAATGTATTGGATTCGCATCGACCGCTACTTTGTGGGGGATGACGAGAACAACCCCCAGGTGTCGGTACAGCCCGTGGGTTGCCAACAATGCGAGCAGGCCCCCTGCGAAAACGTGTGCCCGGTCAACGCCACCGTGCACAGCCCCGACGGCTTGAACGACATGGTCTACAACCGGTGCATCGGTACCCGGTACTGCGCCAACAACTGCCCCTACAAGGTGCGCCGGTTCAACTACCGGGCCTGGCATGGCTACCTGGACGACCCCATGGCCAACTACGACGAGCTCCCTGAGATTCGCAAGATGCAATACAACCCCAACGTCACCGTGCGCATGCGTGGTGTCATGGAGAAATGCACCTACTGCGTGCAGCGCATTCGCCGCTCCCACATCACCCGTGAAAACGAGGGCCGTGAATACCGCGATGGGGACGTGACACCCGCCTGCGCCCAGGCCTGTCCCACCCGCGCCATCACCTTTGGTGACCTCAACGACAGCAACAGCCGCGTGGCCCGTTCCGCCTCCATGGACCGTAGCTATCGTTTGCTCGCGGAGCTTGGAACCCGGCCCCGTACCATCTATCTCGGTAAGATTCGAAATCCGAATCCCGCCATGGAAACCCACGCATCGAATCAGGCATCGGAGAACCAGGCATGAGCGCCCACGCACCTGTCGAAGAGATTGGGGAGCGCCCCCTTCTTCCCCCCGGGACCACCTTCCACGACATTACGGAAGATGTCTCTCGGATCACTGAGAACCCCGCACCCCGCGGCTGGTGGATTCTGTTCATGCTCGCGTTGGGCCTGGCAGGTCTCCTGGGTGCCGCACTCACCTATCTGCTCACAGTAGGTGTGGGTTCCTGGGGAAACAACAGTCCCGTCGCCTGGGCCTGGGACATCACCAACTTCGTGTGGTGGATTGGTATCGGTCACGCCGGCACGCTCATCAGCGCCATCCTGTTTTTGTTCCGGCAGAAATGGCGTACCAGCATCAACCGTTTCGCCGAAGCCATGACCATCTTCGCGGTCATGTGCGCGGGTATCTTTCCCGGCATTCACACGGGCCGGCCCTGGTTCGACTACTACATGTTTCCCCTGCCCAACCAGATGGAAATGTGGCCCAACTTCAAGTCCCCCCTGATGTGGGATATCTTTGCGGTCAGTACCTACTTTACGGTTTCAGCGCTCTTCTGGTTCACGGGGCTCATTCCCGACTTCGCCACCCTGCGCGACCGGGCCAAAAACCCCATTCGAAAATGGGTCTACGGATTTCTCGCCCTGGGTTGGCGCGGTTCCAACCGGCATTGGCGCAACTACGAGCGCGCCTACCTGATCCTGGCGGCCATCTCCACCCCCCTGGTGTTGTCTGTGCACTCCATCGTGTCCTTCGACTTCGCCACATCGGTGCTCCCGGGTTGGCACACCACGATTTTCCCTCCCTACTTCGTGGCAGGGGCCGTGTTTAGTGGTTTCGCCATGGTGCTTACCCTCCTTCTCATCACGCGAAGTGTGTTTGGAATGCACAACCTGGTCACCATGAAGCACCTGGAGCTCATGAATAAGTTCATGCTCGCGACCGGTACCCTGGTGGGTTACGCCTACGCCATGGAGTTCTTCATCGCCTGGTACTCCGGCAACCCCTACGAGTGGCATGTCTTCCGTTACAACCGGTTGGCGGGCCCCTGGGAAGGGGACAACGCAGGGCCGCTTTGGTGGGCTTACTGGGCCATGATCAGTTGCAACGTGCTGGTGCCCCAGTTGTTCTGGTCCAAGAGGATGCGAACCAGCATTCCGGTAATGTTTGTGGCCTCTATTCTCATCAACATTGGAATGTGGTTTGAGCGCTTTGTGATCATCGCCACGTCACTGCACCGGGACTTTTTGCCCTCCTCCTGGGGTTATTTCAGCCCCACCATGATCGACATTGCCCTTTACCTGGGAACCTTCGGTCTGTTCTTTACACTCTTCCTACTCTTCATCCGATGGATCCCCATGATTGCCATCGCTGAGGTAAAGGGTGTATTGCCCCAGGCCGATCCCCACTACGCGCCCCCTCCCGGATCATCCAGTGGTGGAACCGATTCGGTGGCACCCCAGGGTGGAGCGGAGGTGAGCCATGCCTAAGAACAACAGCCGTACCGTGCTCGCCCTGGCAGAGTTTCAAACTTCAGGCGATGCCTTGCATGCCGCGGAGAAAGTCCGGGATGCGGGCTACAAGCGATGGGATGTGCACACCCCGTTTCCTGTCCATGGAATGGACGACGCCATGGGCCTTGGCCAGTCCCACCTGGGTTGGATCGTCTTCATCATGGCCGCCACTGGATGCCTAGGTGGCTTTTCCATGATCATGTTCATGAATGGGGTGAACTATCCTCTCATCGTGGGTGGCAAGCCCGCCGGCGCGTTTCTCTCCATGATTCCCATCCTCTTTGAGTGCACCATTTTGCTTGCTGGGTTTGGGGCGGTTTTCGGCATGCTGGCACTCAACAAGCTCCCCCAGCATCACCACCCGGTGTTCTATTCGAATCGCTTCGAAAAATGCAGCGACGATCACTTCTACATCTCCATCGAAGCGGACGACCCCATGTTTGACCCAGAAAAAACGGCCGACTTCCTGAAGTCCCTTACGCCATCCCACCTAGAGATCGTGGAAGAGACCGTTGCCCCCGCACCCGCGGACAAGGGAGGGCACCATGGCTAGTCATCCCGTGGCCCCTGGTCGAGGATTTCTTTTTGCCCTGTGCGTGGCTCTTCCCATGGTGCTCGGCGCCTGCCGCGGCCAACCCTCAGGTGAACCGCCTGTGGTGGTCATCCGCAATATGCACGACCAGCCCAGGTACGATCCCCAGGCGGGCAGTGGCCTTTTTGAGGACGGCCGTGCCATGCGCCCTCTCCCCAAGGGAACGTTGCCCCGGGAAGCTCCCATCCTTGTGGAGGTCGCCCACGGTACGACCGAAACGGGGGATTGGGTGCTGGAGATCCCCCGACCGGTGGTCGCCCGTGCCGGCGGACCCGAGCGATTGGTTCAACGTGGGCAGCAGAGGTACGGAATCTACTGCGCGCCTTGCCATGGTGCTGCCGGTGACGGCAAGGGGGTTGTGTCGGTGAGGGCCGCGGAGGTGGGTGCCGCTGCGCTTCAGGCCACCACGCTTCACGATGAGCGCATTCGACACATTCCAGATGGGCAGCTCTTTGGCACCATCAGCAACGGCATTCGCAACATGCCCGCCTACCGCCATTCCATTCCAACCGAAGACCGCTGGGCCATTGTGGCCTTCGTGCGTGCCCTGCAACTGACCCAATCCAAGGGGCTGACTCCATGAGTGCCACCGATACCACCGTTCACACACCGGATTCCTACCGCCTTCCCACCACGGGCCCCTGGGCCAACGCCTGGAAAATCGCGCTGGGCATAGGTGTTCTCGGTGTGGCGCTTGCGGCCCTGGGCTGGTCCATGGACTCGAGGCGTTTTGCCTTCTCCTGGCTCTTTGCCTTCATGGGTGTGCTGACCGTGGGTCTTGGCGGCATCTTCTTCGTATTCATCCAACACCTCACTGCCTCCGGCTGGAGCGTGTCCGTGCGCAGGTTGGGCGAGTTCATGCTCACGGGCCTTCCCATCATGGCCATTTTGTTTTTGCCCGTTGTCCCATACACCGCGGAACTTTTTGAATGGGACGCCCACGCCAGCCATGGAGACGCCAGCCATGGAGATGACAACCACGGAGACGGCAGCCACGGGGACAGTGGCCATGGAGAGGGGTCCGCTGAGGCCGTGAATCATGGGGCAACCCATGCTGTGGACAAGGGAGTGGAGCAAGACCATCACACCGACGCCTCCGCGCCGTTTCACGAACTTCACGAGGAGCTGCTGGCGCACAAGAAGCCCTACCTGAACAAGCCCTTCTTTTTGGGCCGAGCGGCGTTCTATTTCCTGTCTTGGATTGCACTCACGCTCTTTTTCTTTGTGTTCTCCACCCGGCAGGATTACTCGCGGGACAAGTCCATCACGGCCCTGTTCCAGAAGGCCTCCCCGGCGGCAGCCGCCCTGTTTGGAATCACGCTGACCTTTGCTGCCTTCGACTGGATGATGTCCATGGAGCCCACCTGGTATTCCACCATCTACGGGGTCTACGTATTTGCGGGTGGTGCCATCACCTCCCACGCGGTGGTGACGCTGCTTGCCCTGGGATTGAAAAAGCAGGGGGCCCTTGGGAACGTGGTGCATACCGAGCATTTTCACGACCTCGGAAAGATGACCTTCGCGTTTGTGGTCTTCTGGGCATACATCGCGTTCAGCCAGCTGATGCTTCAATGGTACGCCTCCATTCCAGAAGAGGTGGCCTACTACCACCAACGTTGGAACGTACCCGGCTGGAAGCACGTGAGCCTGTTTCTGGTTCTAGGTCACTTCCTCATTCCCTTTTTGTTCATGATGTCCCGGAACATCAAACGACGGCTTAGCCTTCTGGGCGTGGGAAGCGCCTGGATGCTGATCATGCACATGGTGGACATCTACTGGTTCATCATGCCGAACTACGATCGAAGCCGGTTCTCACCCCATTGGATGGATGTGGCCTGCCTGCTTGCGGTGGGTGGTTTGTACATGACCGTGGTGTTTGCAGTCATGCGTCGCCATTCCCTTGTGGCCGTGGGTGACCCCCGGCTGTCACGGGCCATTCACCACGTGAGTGGATAGCTCAGAAAGCCACACAGCTACCAGGCCAGAGGACGAATATGGGATACGAAAATACACAGCCAAAAACAGGGATGCTCGCCCTTGTGATGTTGGGATCCGTAGTGCTTTTGGCCCTAATCCAGTGGGGAGTGTCTTCCTACTTTGATATCCAGGTTGAGGGCGAGAAGGAACGGACCATTGCCCACACCCCGTTGGTGGATAGGGCGACTGCGGCTGACCATGCCGCCAAACTCCTTAGCTCGGGCGCCGTGACCCTAAGTCGCGCCATGGAGGATTGGTCCACCGGCGCAAGGCCCCAGGCCATCACGGCCGAGGCTTCCCAGGATTTCAGTGCCTGGGCCGGTTGGAGCCACGCCAGGGATGCCGAACGTCGCTCCGCTGAAGCCAAGGAAATGCAGGAAATGGCAGAAGCCGCGCTTGCGCTCTCAAGCAGTAACGCGGACGTGAGTTCCTCGGACGGCGCTCCAGAGTCCCCTGAAGCCCCTCGGAACTGACGGGCGAATGTTCGGGGTGGCTGCTGTGTCAAGGGCTGCTGCTGTATCGAGGGCGGCTTTTGCGCGAGCAACCTTGCTGGCCCTATGGAACCTGCTGGCCCTGTGTAGCCTGGTGGTTGTGCCCGTACTCAGCCTAGGCCCGTTTGCCGCAGCGCAGGTCGCGGACGTAGGCCCGGAGCTGGATCGCATCGGCATCGACGAGCACCTGGGTCAACGTCTCCCCCTCGACATGCCGTTTCACGACGAGCAGGGGCAAGCGGTGGTCCTAGGGGATTTTTTTGACGGAAAGCGGCCCGTGGTACTCACGCTGGCCTACCATACCTGCCCTGTCATCTGTTCCCAGGTGCTTCACGGAGCGGTCACCGCCATGGGTAGGCTCCCGTGGTTGATGGGCAAGGAATACGTGGCGGTAAACATCAGTATCGACCCCAGAGACACTGCCCAGGGAGCCCAAAAACTTCGGAAAGAAAAGATGGCGGAGTACGGGCGAGAAGCGGCTGAGCCCTGGCATTTTCTTACGGGTTCGGAGGATGCGATCGCCCAAGTCGCGAAAAAGGTGGGACTCAAATACTTTTACGATGAACGGCAAGCCCAGTATGCCCACCCGGCGTTTCTCGTGCTTGCTACCGGCGAAGGCAACATCTCCAGGTACTTTTACGGGTTGGGGTTTCCTCCTGATCAGGTGAGAATCGCACTTCTTGAGGCGGCCCAAGGAAACGTCACGTCCACCCTGGAAAGGGTGTTGATGTACTGCTACCGATTTGATCCCCAGGGCGGAAAATACGTAATTGTGGCGGTGCGAGTCATGCAGATCGGTGGCGCGCTCATCGGCCTCGCCGTGGCCGCGTTCCTGCTGGGGGGGTGGCGGTGGGAACGGCGAAAACGAAACCTGTCGACAAATCCCCTTACCGGTATCACAAACGGCCTGGGTACACGGCCTTCCAGGGCCGGGCGGGGCAAAGCCCCGGAGGATCCCCTTTCGGAAAACCCCACCCCAGGAAAACCGACAGCGAAAGACCGCGAAAACGTTGAAGGGGAGCATGCGAGCGCGTAATGTAGCGCCCGTATTCGAACCTCCGGAAATCCCACGAGAACCGAAGGCCTATCAGGAATGGAAATGACACTGGCGAACCCACAGGACACAGCCCCCGACCGGAGGGATTCCACGCAACGGAACAAATCCCAAGGGGTTCCACAGGTGGATCTACGATCGGACACTCCGTGTGCTCAAGCGCGGGTTATCTCGGCCCGAAACATCCTTGTTTGGGGGGTCCTTGCCCTTGGGGCATGGCTTGCCGGTTGCGGTCGTCCCGAAGGTACCATTCAAATGCCAGAGCAGGCCTCCACGGTGGCGGCAGACGTGGACTGGCTTTACTACTTTATCTTCTGGGTGAGCGTGGTGTCCTTCGTGGGCATCGTGGGCACCATGGTGGTGTTCGTCATCAAGTACCGCCAGCGTGAGGGTGGACGTGCGGAACCCACGGGTCACAGCAACTTTCTCGAAATTTTTTGGACCTTCTCGCCACTGATTGTACTGGCCATGCTTTTTCACTGGGGGTTCCAGGGCTACGTAAAGGGGTCTGTGGCACCCCCGGATGCCCTGGAGATCCGCGTACGGGGCATGCAGTGGCAGTGGGAGTTTGAATACCCCAACGGCGCGGTGGACATCGGCAACCTACGGGTTCCCGCCAATACTCCGGTAAAACTTGTGATGTCCTCCCAGGATGTTCTGCATAGTTTTTTTGTGCCCACGTTTCGCGTCAAACGGGACGTGGTTCCCGGCATGTACACCAGCATCTGGTTCAATGCCCTTGAGGAAAACCAAAAGCAGATGGGCGCCGACGGAAAAGCGGTGGCCTGCAACGCGGATGACGACTGTGGACCGGGCTTTGGTTGCATCGCCAACCAGTGCACCCAGTTCCATCAGGTGTTCTGCGCGGAGTACTGTGGTGCTCCCCTGGACAAGGGCGGCAACGTGGGGCACTCGGGGATGCTTGCCCGTGTGGCCGTGGTTTCCCAGCAAGAGTACGACACCTTCATGCAAGAGGGGCCCGCCATGCCGCCCAGCTGTGAGGCGGACGAAAACCCCGCAGCCTGCTGGGGGCGACAGCTCTATGAAACAAGCGGCTGCCCCACCTGCCATGGGGTCGATGGAGTGGCCCAGGCCCCTGCTCCAAACTTCAAGGGGCTCTATGGCCGCCAGGAAAAGATTGCGGACGGTTCCAGCGTCATGGTGGACGAGAACTACGTCCGAGAATCCATTCTCATGCCCCAGGCGAAAATCGTAGACGGTTACACCGGAGTGATCATGCCCGCGTACCGATTCTCTGACCGACAGCTCGGAGCCATCATCGGATACATCCGCTCGCTCGCACCTGAGGCTGGAACTGCACAGGATGGGGCACAGCAAGAGAACTCCGCCGTGGAAGAACCCGCGCCAGAAAAAAGCACGCCAGAAGACAGCGAAACAGATGACCTCGCAATGGAAGACAATGCGAACAAGGACGAAGTGAACCCATGACCGCCCCCGCTGCCACAGCAGATCACGCTGCCCACAGCTCCCATGACGATCATCACGGGAACTACCTCACGGCCACCTCCGGACTGAAGTCCTGGTTGCTTACCGTCGACCACAAGCGCATCGGTCTGATGTACCTTGTGGCGGTTCTGTTGGCGTTCCTTGCTGGCGGTGTCTTTGCGTTGCTCATTCGAACCGAGCTGCTCTTTCCGGGCGAGACCATGATGCAGGCCCACACCTACAACCAGGTGTTCACGCTTCACGGCATCATCATGGTGTTCCTGTTCATCATCCCGAGCATTCCTGCTGCCCTCGGAAACTTCTTTCTTCCCATCATGCTGGGCGCCAAGGATGTGGCGTTCCCAAAGCTCAACCTGGCGAGTTTTTACATCTACCTCCTGGGCGCGATCCTGGCGCTCGCCGGCATCGTGGTGGGAAGCGTGGACACCGGTTGGACGTTCTACACACCCTACAGCTCAAGCCCGGCCCGGTCCGCGTCCGTACTGTGGTTGGCCATGTCCGTGTTCATCATGGGCTTTTCCTCCATTCTTACTGGCGTGAACTTCATTGCCACCGTTCACAAGATGCGCGCTCCGGGGTTGACCTGGAACCGGTTGCCCCTGTTCGTATGGGGAATGTACGCCACAGCCGTGATCCAGGTATTGGCCACACCGGTTCTGGCCATTACCGTGCTTTTGCTGTTCATGGAGAAGCTAGTGGGTCTCGGGATTTTTGATCCTCGCATGGGAGGTGACCCGGTACTGTTTCAGCACTTCTTCTGGTTCTATTCCCACCCTGCGGTGTACATCATGATTTTGCCCGGCATGGCCGTGGTCAACGAGATCATTGCCACCTTCTCCAGGCGTAAGATCTTTGGGTACATGTTCGTGGCCATGAGTTCCGTGGCCCTCGCCCTATTGGGTTTCCTCGTTTGGGGGCACCACATGTTTACCTCCGGAATGAGTGAGTTTGGAACCACCGTGTTCAGTGCACTGACATTCCTGGTGGCGATTCCCTCAGGCGTGAAACTATTCAACTGGGTGGCCACCCTTTACCGGGGACAGATTTCCCTGGCTTCCCCCATGTTGTACGCCCTTGCATTCATTGCCCTGTTTTCCATCGGTGGCCTCACCGGCCTCTTCCTTGGAACACTCTCCGTGGATATTCACCTGCATGACACCTATTTCGTGGTGGCCCACTTTCACTACGTCATGGTGGGCGGCACGGTGATCGGTTTCCTGGGGGGATTGCATTACTGGTGGCCAAAGATGACAGGAAAGCTCTACAGCGAGAGCCTGGCGCGGGTCTCCTTCGTACTTGTATTCGTGGGCTTCAACCTGGCTTTCATGCCCCAGTTTGTCCTCGGTTCCCGGGGGATGCCCCGTAGGTACTACGACTATTTGGAGCAGTTCCATGGGTTGCACGCGGCTTCCACGGTGGGTGCCTACATTCTTGGGGTGGGGTTTGTGATTATGGCGTACATGTTTGTGCAGTCCCTGACCAAGGGAAAGAAGTCCCCTGCCAACCCCTGGGCCTCTGCCGGATTTGAGTGGATGACCGCAACGCCACCGTCGCTTCACAACTTCGATGAGGATCCCATCATCGATCGAGGACCCTACGACTACGACAAGACACCTGAGCTAGGAAACGTACCCAAATACTAGTTCTTGACCACGGCAAGACACCCACTCGCAGGTAAGCATATGTCCGCAACTTCAGACTCAAGCCCCATTCCCCAGCACAACAGCTCCCAGCACGACAGGCACCAGCACGACAAGCACCAACACCAGGGTTCGTCACGGAACCCCCTGGCCCATCATTTTCACTCCATGGCCCAGCAGCTGGATGCCGCCAAGATTGGAATGTGGTTTTTCCTTGCCCAGGAAATTCTATTCTTCAGCGGTCTGTTTGTGGCCTATGGCATCTATCGGTCCTGGTACCCGGAGGCTTTTTCGGCGGGCTCGCACCTGCTCGACCGCACCATGGGCGCTGCCAACACCGTCGTGTTGTTGTTCAGCAGTTTGACCGTGGCGTTGTCCATTCGATCGATCCAACTTGGAAAACGATCCCAAGCCACCACCTACCTCGTCATTACCATACTCTGCGCCTGCTTCTTCATGGTGGTGAAGTACATGGAATACTCCCACAAGTTCCACGTGGGATACTTACCCGGCATCCACTTTTCGCCCACGGAGTTTCCAGAGGGAATCGAAGCCGTTCCCTACGCCACGCGCTCCTTCTTCGGGATCTATTTCATGATGACGGGAGTGCATGGACTTCACGTACTGGTGGGGATTGGCCTCATGGTGTGGCTCATCATCAAAAATAATCGGGGGGACTTTACCCCCGAGTACTACACGCCCGTCGAAATGGTGGGTCTCTACTGGCACCTGGTGGATCTGATTTGGATCTACCTCTTTCCCCTGCTTTATCTTATCGACTAGCGATCCCTGTTCACCGAATGACATCGGCTCATGAAGTGAAAACAAAACACGAGGCTTAGGACCATGGAACATACAGAACATCAGGATCACGGTGGTGAAGACAGCCACGCACCCCACATTGCAGGAATGTCGATGTACCTCGGCGTGTTTGGGATCCTCATCGTGCTCACCCTGCTTACGGTCGCCATTTCCTACGTCCACCTCGGTTCCCTGAACCTGGGAATTGCCATCGTGATCGCCACCATGAAGGCGGCGCTCGTGGTGTTGTTTTTCATGCATCTCTGGTGGGACGATAAGTTCAACAGCCTCATTCTTGTGGGCGCCGTGCTCTTTGGCGGCGTGTTTCTTGTGTACACCCTCAACGACACCGCGTTTCGTACCGCCGTGGATCCGGAGAAGGGTGCGCGTTACAGTCCTGCCACCGGTCAATGGGCAGCAGGGTCCGGCGAGGGTGTGGGTGAAATGGTGAGAGCATCGGGTGGGGGGCACGGGTCCCACCATGAACCTGCCGCTTCTGGCGACAACGAAGGTTCTGAGCAGCACTGACCTCCATGTGAAGACGGGTACGGGACAATGGGGGTCCCGAACACGGTCTCCAAACGAAAAGCTCCCGTATCCACCTCCAGGGATTGACTCTCGCGGTAGGGAAGATAACCCTCCAATGCCGTGCGAGCCGGTCTACCCAAGGGCAAGCGTCCACTCATTCTGGACGACGCCATCAACCTTCCCAATGCGCTTACCCTTTCGCGCATTGTTGGGATCCCCTTTGTCCTCTGGTTCATGGACAGCGGTACCCCTAAACACAATTTCTACGCCGCCTTGATTTATGTGGGCTGTGCGGTGACCGACGCGTTGGATGGATGGCTCGCGCGTAGGCAGGGCATCACCAGTATCGTGGGGAAGTTTTTGGACCCCCTGGCGGACAAGCTGCTCATTATGGCCACCCTGGTATTCGTGATCTACGACCACCGTGTGGGTTTTTGGGGCACCATGGCCATCATCGTCATTCTTGCTCGGGAGATTTCCATCACGGCACTGCGGGGCATCGCGGCTGGAGAGGGGCTTGTGCTTGCCGCCGCCCAGGGGGGCAAGGATAAAACGGCCCTTCAGATGGTGGCGATTCTCATGCTGATTCTCTACCATCCGTACCCGCTGAATTTTTTCTTTGCGACCTATCCCGTGGACCTGGCCCGTGTGGGTGAGTTTCTCATGTACCTTTCCCTGTTGTTGGCCCTCACAAGCGCCGGAAGCTACGTGTCCACTTTCGTTCGCGCAGTGAACCAACGTTCTGAGGACGCGGCGGTGGACAGCTGATGTCCCAAGAGCGCACGAGCTCCCGCGCTGCCACCACGGTGGCTGTGGCCAGCACCAAGGGTGGTGTGGGAAAGACCACCATTTCCCTAAACCTTGCCTACGCACTTGCAAAACGGGGCTACCGAATATTGCTGGGGGATTTGGATCCCCAGGGCGCCGTGGGGCTGTCGGTCGGGCAGTCGGTGAGTGAGGCGCCCGGCATCTGTGGTTGGGTACGGGAGGGCAGGGGGCCGGTGGATGGATTTCTCGTGCACACCCGCTTGCCGGAGTTGTCGATCCTACCCTTTGGCCCCTGCTCCTGGAACGAAGCCCAGCAGGTGGATCATCTCGCCGTCCATGGGGTGCATCGTCGGCTGGGCCAGTCTTTCGACGTGATTCTCTGGGATACCCCAGCAGGCCTTGGTGGGTTTACGGAGTCTGCATTGCGCCACTGCGAACATGTGCTGCTCCCCGTCCAGGCAGCACCGCTTGCCGCCCGGGCGCTTCCCCAAATGATGACCTATCTTGGGGACCTTCGGCGAATGGGGGCTTCCGTGGAGCTTACCGCCGTGGTGCTTTCCATGGTCAACCTAAGGGAAAAGGCCTCCCTGGCGGTGGCCCAGGAGGTTTGGGATCTCTTTCCGCCGTCCCTGGTATTGGATACCATGATTCCTGAGGATCCCGCGTTTCGACAGGCCAGTGCGGACGCCGTTCCCGTGTCCCTCATGGGGCGCCGACCCCCTGCCGTGGCGGCTTCCTTCGAGCGAATGGCCGCAGAACTTGAAAAGAAGCTTCACCTCGGGTTGGATGAACACCATGGCACGCCACTCCGTCTCGTGGATTGATCCCAAGGCCTGGCGCGAGGCCCTGCGAGGGTGTGCGCCCTCTGCCGCAAAGGGCAGTACTCCACCCCACATGCCAGCCGCTGCGCCCCTTGTGGAACATCGCACCGTGCGGGCCAGCTGCAATCCAGTGGCCCAAAGTTCGCAAGAGAGCTTGGGAGCTTCCGAGTCACCGGCACCCAAGAACGTGGGGTAGGGCGTCCCGTATTCGGGCGCTCCCCAAAGTTTTGCAAGACATATTTGACGGGCCGTCGTCCTTCCCGCACATTGATCCTTACACGTTGTCATGAGTTCCCTGTTCGATGGTTTGCGTCGATACCGCTTTTTGCTGTTTATTCTTCTGATCGCCAGTTTTTACCTGGTGGGTCAGTGGACGGACCTGTTTGCGGGGTGGAACACCCAAACCGTACACACCTGGTTGGAACAGGCAGGCCCCTGGAGCGTGCCCCTATTTGTGGTGGTGGTGACCATCGGGGAACTGGTGAGCATTCCAGGGATGATTTTCGTGGGGGCGTCCGTATTGGCCTATGGGCAAATGCTGGGGTTTGTCATCATTCTCGGCGCCGCCGTGCTTTCCTCCTGCGTGAGCTTTGTCATCGCCCGCCGCATCGGCGGAACCGTACTGGCCGATCCCAAATCCAAACTCATGAAGCGCCTTCTCATCCCCATCAACCGCCGCCCCGTAACCACCGTAAGCGCCTTGCGTGCCCTTTTCTGGATGGCCACCACCCTGAGCTATGCCCTGGCCGTCACAAAAATAAGTTTCCGTGACTATGTGGTGGGCACCACCATCGGATTGATCCCACCCATATTGGCGGCCACGTTTCTATTTGATTGGCTACTGGTCTAGGGCAGGGACAAACATGCAACCATCCGATGACAGCAACGACCCTGAGGATTCACAGGGCACAACCCTCTCCTGGGGCCAGGTGGCCCAAGCCAGCCAGCAACAGGCCAGCCAACAGCAGACGAGCCAGCAACAGGCGCAACCTGTGCCCCTAAATAGGGCCGCGACGCCGAGGCAATCCACCGCCAGGGCCCCTGAGGCAGGTGCACCCCAGGGCATCTTCGTGCCCAAGCGAAAGGATTGGGTGCAACATCCCAACCTGGGCCTTTGCGAAGTGGAGGTGGTGCGCGGGGATCAAATCATGCTGAAGCTGCCGTCGGTACGGCGTAAGTGGTTTCGGCTGAGCTATCTCCAGTTTGGCTCGCCGGAGCACGACGAACGGGGCCGCCGTATTTTTCCGGCTACTGTCGGGCGCGTGGATCCAACCAAGCCGTAGCCAGGTCGGCAGTGACGTTGCCAAGTTGCACAGCAACGGAGATCACGACCACCAATCCCACCACAATGGGCGCATCCATGGCCACCACCGATTCAAGGGCAAGTTTTCCAAGCCCAGGCCAGGCAAAAATCTCTTCGGTGACAATGGCTCCAGAGACAAGCAATGGAAGATCCAAGCCGATCAACGTGACCACCGGAATGAGCGCGTTGCGCACCCCGTGCACCCACAGGACCCGTGTGGGGCTGAGCCCCTTGGCCCGTGCCGTGCGCACGTGATCCAACGACAGGGTATCCACCAGCTCCCCCCGCATGAGGCGCGCGTAGGTCGCCGCACCCAACGCGCCAAGCACCATGGAGGGCAGCAGCGCATGGCGGACGTGATCCATCGCGCCTACTCCGTAGCCGCCCACCGGAAACCAGCCCAATAGAAAAGCCGGGCCATGCAGGGCAAAGATCCCCAGTAGGAATCCGGGAATACTGATCATCAGGAACGTAAAGCTCATCAACAACGTGTCCATGGGCTTTCCCCGATACACTGCCGCGGCAACGCCGATGGCCACGCCCAGCACCACCTGAAACAACAGGGCCAGCCCCCCGAGCAACGCGGTGCGTGGCAGCCGCCTCCACACCACTTCGGTCACCGGATCCCCATGGACCAACGATTCCCCCAACTCCCCCTGAAGCAGCCCATGTCGTACGCCGTCGGGGCCTGGGGTGATCCCCAGGTAGCCCAGGAGTTGGACGCTGAGCGGTCGATCCATCCCCAGTTGCACATGGCATGCCTGTAGCTGTTCCGGGCGTGCGTTGGCGCCCAATTTGCCCACACACGGATCACCCACCCCGTACATCAACGTAAACACCAGTGTCACTGACGCCAGCACCACAACCATGGCCCAACCTGCGCGCCGCACCGCAAACCGTAGAACGGAGCTCATGGCTTTGCGTCTCCCTTGCGTACAGGCCCGTCGATCCACACAAATCGATAGTCGCCGGCCACCACCGGGTTGATGCGGTAGTTCTTCACGTAGGGTTGCCAGGCCTCAAAGGTGGTGCTGTTCCAAATGAAGGCCCAGGGCGCGTCCCTTGCCACCAGGTTGGAAGCACGCCGGTACATCTGTTCCCGCTGACGGGGGTCCAGGGTTCGTCGGGCCCCATCCAGCAGGTCGTCGAGTTCCGGGTTGCAGTAGAACGACGTGTTGTTGGAGCCCGTATCGGAAATACTCCCGCAATGCCAAAGTACATCAAAGAAGCTTGTGGCGTCCGGGTAGTCCTGGTTCCACCCGGAAAAAAAGAAGGGCACCTGCCCCCGTTTTGCGGTCTCCTGCAGGTACACGGCAAAGGACACGGGTTTCAGGGTAATGCGTAGCCCAATCCTGGCCAGATCCGCCTGGGCCAGTTCTCCGTAGAGGCGCGAGGCATCCCCCTCTCCAATCCATAGCGCAATGGTGTGGGGGTAGCCCCCAGGGTAACCCGCCAGGGCCATCTCCTGTTTAGCGAGGGCCAGGTCGTACGTTTGCTCATGGGGGAGTTGTGGATCGTGACCCGCAATCTGAGGGGGCAGTGGTTGGCCCGTAAGGCGTAGTTGACCCGCCTTTGCCTGGTTCCACTGTTCACGGTGGATGGCGTGGGCCACCGCCCGGCGAACGTGCACATTGTCAAAGGGAGGAATCTCATTGTTCATCACCAGGCCCCAAATGGTGGCTTCGGCCTCCTTGGCCACATAGGGCTGCCACGCTTTCGCCGATTGAAACCACAGGTAATCC
Organism: Polyangia bacterium; assembly: GCA_030427835.1. Taxonomy (GTDB): domain Bacteria; phylum Myxococcota_A; class Polyangia; order Polyangiales; family JAUICN01; genus JAUICN01. The sequence goes on from JAUICN010000004.1 coordinate 171,837, forward strand.
GCCAGGGAAAAGGCATTCGTGGTGGAAAGTTCGCCCGACCGAAAACGCAATGTTGCCACTTCCCGGCCGAGGTTCTCGAGGTACACCATCTGATCCACGTAGGGAAGGCCTGGCCGCCAATAGCGCTCGAATCGCTGAAAAGTCAGCCGGACTCCCCGTTCCCACCCCCCGGGTTTCAAAACAAACGGTCCCGTTCCCAGGGGTTGGGTTTGGGCATCCACGTTCCTGTCGTCGTAGTGTTCCCGGGGAAGGGGGTAGGCAAACGTCAACGCCATGGCGTTGAGAAAGGCCTGGTCGGCTTCCGTCAATGTGAATGCGATGGTGTGGGAATCCAATACCTCAATCCCTGCGATCCGCGCCGCGGTGCCCTCGCGAAAACGGTGGACCCCCACGAGCTTTTTGAAAAACGGAAACCCCGGAGAGCCGGTGGCAGGATTCAACATGCGGTGCATGGACCAGTCCACGTCCGCGGCGGTCAGCAAGCGGCCGTTGTGAAACCGAACATTCCGTCGAAGACGAAAGACGAGCTCTGTTCCATCGCCAGAAACTTCTGGCAGGGACTCTGCGATGCTTGGAACCAACTTAGCGTCCTGGTAGTCCAGCAGCCCATCAAACATCAGGCGAATCGCAGTGTAAGATAGCTGGTCGTAGGCCACGTGGGGATCCAACGTGCGTACATTGGATCCCGCCCCAAACACAAACGTTCCGCCGTATTGGGGATCACGGTGGCCTGCACCCCACACCCGCGGCCCCTGGGGCGCCTGGGGCAAAAGGGACCGAAGGGATACCCTGTCGCACAGCCCAAGAGCCGTGGCGCCCAGACCGGCCACAAGGAAGAGGGCTAAAATCACCCGCGGGCGGGGGCTACCCATGGCGTGGATCCTGCGCGTCCCGAAGGCCTTCTCCCATCAGATTGAACCCAAAGACCGCAAGCAAGATCATCAGGCCAGGGAGGAGCACCAAACGGGGTGCGTACCCAAGCAGCTCCTGGCCCTCCCGAAGCATGCTGCCCCAACTGGGCGTGGGAGGGGCGACCCCCAGGCCCAGGTAGGAAAGGGCGGACTCGGCCAGAATCATGGAAGCCGCAAGCGAGGTGCCCAGAATCCATACCGGGCCCAGTACGTTGGGAAGGACATGGGTGAAAACAATACGCACCGGGCTTGCTCCCATGGAACGTGCCGCTTGCACATATTCCAGCCCCTTCACCTGCTGGGTCTTGGCCCGAACAATTCGGGCAAGCGTCATCCAGGACAACAGGCCCAACATGATGCACAGGCTCCAGATATTTGAGGAGGCCACCACCGCCTGCACCGCAATGGCGATCAGCAAAAACGGCAAGCTCAACATCAAATCCACCAGACGCATGAGCAGACGGTCCCAGGCACCGCCCACGTATCCCGTATACATCCCCACAAGCAACCCCAGGGTCACGGCCACCAGGGATCCCACAAAGGCCACGGTCAGCGACACCCGGCCGCCATGGAGTAGGCGTGCCAACACATCGCGGCCCAGGGTATCGCCCCCCAGCGGGTGGCCTGTGACGTCACCGATGCCCGCTGGAATGCCACGGGTGCCAAGTGCACCGTTGCCCAGAAGTTGCTCCCGGAACTGGGTGTCTGGAGCATGGGGAGAAAACCAGGGCCCGACCACAGCCACGGCCACCACCGCCACGACCAAAACCAACCCCACAAGTACCCTGGAATCTCGCCATCCACGCCAACCCATGCCGGGCTAACGTAGCGCAAAATCCGTGATCAGCCGCGACAGTTTCTCCGGTCGTTGCTGAAGCGGTGCATGGCCACAGCGTTGGATCCGTTCAAGGCGACCGCGAGGAAGCTCTGCGGCCAACCGTTCACCAAGTGCGAGTGGAAAGATACGGTCTTCTTCTCCCCACACCACAAGGGTATCCACTCCGATGTGTGGGATGCGCGGGCCCAGGGTCGTGGGTTCTGCCAGATGTTGAAAAGCAGCATAGGCACCACGCCTTGCATGGGGGCGAGCAAACCGCGAGAAATAGTAGTCCAGATCCTCCTGAACCATCAACGATCGATCCCCATTGAACACCTGATCCCGAAAGTGCTGCATGAATACCCGGCGCCCGTAGAACTTGCGAAAGAGCACTTCACCCATCTTCGGCAAAAGCACCAAACGGCCACTCAGGGGTAGGGTGAACGGGTAGCAATGGCTGTTCACTAGAATCTGCCGCTCCGCCCGCTCCGCAAAGAGATGAGTCCAGGTGAGGGCAATGCCACCCCCCATGGAGTGGCCCACGACCGTACAGGACGCCACCTGCAGTTGGTCCAACACGTCCGTCAACGTACGGGCGTGGGCCTCCCGGCTGAAGTCAAAGCCAGAGGTCGGCACGGCACTCTCCCCGTGTCCCAGCAGATCGACGGAGATACAGCGAAAACGGGGCGCGAGTTGAGAGCAAACCATGGCCCAGTCCCGGGAAGACACCAGGTAGCCGTGCACAAACAACAGCGTTGGTCCCGATCCTTCATCGTTGATAACGATCTCATGTCCACCCGAATGCAGCCGCTTCTCCATCCCCTGAGCGTGACCCAGGAGAGGGAAACCGCGCAAGTGAAGAGGCAACATCCCCGCAAATCAGCCCTAACTCCATGAAATTATGGGGTCTGGCCCGACTGGGATCACTGTGGATGATTCGGTTGAAAAAAAAGCGTTGACACGATTCGCTTAAAACGAATACATTCACGCGCATCCAAGGAAATGACAACGCGTCAACGAAATAAGAGCTCTTCAGGAGCGGCGGGAGGCCAGGGCGGAGCGGAACATGGTTCCTCCCCGAAGGCTGTGGCCGGGGGCCGCAAGCGACTCCAGTTCGATGTGCTCGAAGCAGAGCATCCCCAAGGTTTGACGGTTCAGCAAGTTATCGACGCAGTCACCGCCGACGGGGAGAAGCTGACCGAAGCTGCATTTCGAAAATACGTACAGCTTGGGTTGCTCCCCCAGAGCACACGGGTCGCCCGTCGAGGGCGCAACCGGGGCTCCCAGGGGCTCTACCCGGTCACCATCGTGCGCCAGATCCATCGCTTGCGTGAGTGGATGGCTTCGGGGTTGACCATGGATGAAATCCTGCGGGATTTTCTATTTCTACGGGGAGACATCGAATCCCTCCGTAGGCAGTTGGGTCGCATTGAAGAGACCGCGCGCAACGCCACCGATGACCGTGCGGCCGACCTTGAACTTCATCGTGCATTGAAGCGTTCCACCGAGCTTGGGCAGGAACTGATTGCGGTTCTGGAAGAGATGGAAACGCGATTGACGATACGCGCACGCATGGATCGGGCCGCCATCTAGGCACGCACAGAACACGCGCTCCCCTTGGGGGGCGTTTGGAAAACCACAGGAACAGAAAAGCCAGGAAAAAGAGGAGAATCATGAGCACAAAGAAGAAGGTCGTTTTGCAACAAGTTCAAGAAGTGCCTCCCCACATGGAAGGTGCCCTGGCACGGGACATGGGAGTCGACGAGTCCATGGGGGATGTACAAGAGGAGCCCCGCCGCAAGCGACGTAGCCGTGAACGGGCCCGTACCATTTCCATCCGCCGCTTGAGCAAGGCGGAGCTAAACCGTGGTCGTGAACTGTACCCCGAGATGGATTACTGGCGCCCCACCAATCGATCCGAGTGTGCTTCTGTGCAACGCCCCTGCCCCTACGTGGCGTGCAAGCAACATTTGTACATCGACGTGCACCCCGAACGGGGGTCCATCAAACTCAACTTTCCGGATCTCGAGGTCTGGGAAATGCAAGAGACCTGTGCGTTGGACGTGGCGGACCGCGGTGGCATCACGTTGGAAGAGGTGGGCGAGATCATGAACCTCACCCGCGAGCGTGTGCGGCAGGTGGAAACCGTGGGGCTCTCGAAACTCCAGGGGGAAGACGGTGTCAACGTGTTGCGCGACTACGTGGACGAGGACCTACTGGATGGATCCTACGTGGAACAGGATTCCACCGGCAACGAAGAGGCGCCGGCGCTTCAACTCAGCCCCTGTCACCACAACGACTAGAAGGCCCGGTACACGCCTGGTTGCACGATCTCTAGAAACCTCACACGATCCCCCATGAAGATGAGGATGGGATCGCTAGAGCTCCAACGTTCGCCCCTGGGGTGGGTTTTGGGGTGAGGAGGAAAGTCCGAGCTCCGCCGGACAGGGTGCCAGGTAACGCCTGGCGGGGGTGACCCCGGGAAAGTGCCACAGAGAGCAGACCGCTGTTTTCCTTGAAAACAGTAAGGGTGAAAGGGTGAGGTAAGAGCTCACCGGGTCCACGGTAACGGGGATCGCACGGTAAACCCCACCCGGAGCAAGATGAAATAGGAAGGCGTTTGAGGGTGGTCCACCTGAGCCTTCGGGTATGCATCGCTAGAGGGTACTGGTGACAGTGCTCCCAGATGAATGATCGCAGGAACGGCCCTTACGGGTCGCGCCAACAGAACTCGGCTTACAATCGTCTTCAGCAAAGGGGCCTCCAGATTTCCTGGGGGCCCCTCTGTTTTTACGGGTGGTATTTGGTAATTGCCTGTGACCGCGTGGTTCAACCGCCTCTTTTCAGGAAACCGCCGGACAGCGCCCTGCAAACGCGCTAACAAAACCGCCTGAGGTGAACCGTGAACGAGCTGGCCGAACTCCTGATAAGAAGCATGATCATTGATTTTGAGGGTGACCTGGACGTGGAGGCCGCCCGTCAGTGTCTACGCAAGGACGATAGTCCCCAGGCCCGGGCCCTATTGTCCAAGTTGATCGAAGACAAGGGCATCGACGATTTGCTCATCACGGTCGCCGATTGCCTCAAGGAACACTTGCCCACGGGGGTGCAAGGCCAAACGGTCGCTACCCTGCTGAGCAGCTACGGAGAATCCTAGGGTGAGAGGTCGTTGGGAGCCCCCTCCGGGGGTCACTGAGGAGCCTGGATTACCCATTCCGGTGCAGACCCTTTCTGGCAATCTACCTGTTGGCGGCCTGCCCACTGCCGGCCTGCTAGCGATCGGTTTGCTGGCGGGTTGTGGTTCCCGTGGCGATGCAAACGTGACGGAGCCTCCAGAGGGGAGTGCGGGGCAGGAGGTCTCGTCCAACGAGCCTCCCGGAGAAGGCGAGAGCCCCTCCGAACCCCCCGAAGGGGAGACTCCGCGTAGCCTCATCCACCGGTTGCCGTTTCCCTGTGGTGGCCCCTGGGAGGAGGAGTTTGTACCCGCCGATCAGAGCCTTGCCCAGTGTCACCGTGGCACCCCGCTACCGGGAGAAGCGTCTGGGGACCCTGCCGCATGCCGAACCTGTGGCACCGCATTGGCCTACATGGACCGATTGGAGAGGGCCGGGTTGAGCCAAAACGATCAACGCATTCTCTACTACATTCGGTTTGCTCCCGAGACGCGAGAATCCCTGGAGCTCGTGGGCACGCCCTTTCGGGGCCCCGCGGACGCGCCAGTATCCGTGGTCCTATTTAGTGATTTTCAATGCCCCTACTGTGCGGTGGCCCACAGGGGGCTTGTGGAACTGCTGCAATCGCGTCCCGACCAGGTGCGAGTGGCGTTCAAACACTTTCCACTCACCTCCATCCACGAGCAAGCTCTCCCTGCCGCCTGTCTTGCCACGGCGGGAGAAGAGAAAGGGCGTTTCTGGGAAGTGCACGATGCACTTTTCGATGCCCAGGGGCAATTGGGCCCGGAGCTGTACCAGCAGCTGAGCAAACGGTGGGGGCTTGCCCTAGAAGGGGACTCGGAGGGCGGATCCAGCGGTCCATGCACACCCGCTCGAATGCAGCGCGTGGAGTTGGATCGCAACGAGGCCCAACGGCTTGGGCTGCGAGGAACCCCCAGTATTTTTGTCAACGGGCGCCGCTACTACGAACGCCTGGAAGACCTCGGAGACTACGTGGATGAGGCGACCCTGTCTGCGGATGCATGGGTACAGCCTGCGATCGACCCAGCTCGATCGGAACCAGCTCGATTGGACCCTGCTGGATCGGACCCTGCTGGATCGGGGCCAGCAGGCATGTCCGACACCACCGTGGAATAAACCCTGCCTCCCACGCGTCCCAGGGTTGTAGTAGGTCAAGGAACCCATGTTTGCTTCAAAATCACATAGGCTTTCTCCGGGGGCAGCAGTGTCCCGTCGTGCAAAACGATGGGCCCGTCGTGCGGTGCTTGCCCTGACTCTAGCCCTGTCCATGGCCCTCCCGTCCGTTGGGGTGGGCCCAAAAACTGCCAGGGCCCTGGACACGGGGGTGCCTGCTCCACCCATGGAGGCCACCACCTCCACGGGGCAGCGATTCAATCTCCAGCAGCAACAGGGCCAGGTGGTATGGGTGGACTTCTGGGCATCCTGGTGCGGCCCATGCAAGGAGGCCCTGCCTTTTCTGGAGCGCATGCATCAAAAGTACAAAGACCGGGGGCTTGTGGTGGTCGGAGTGAATGTGGACAGCAAGGCCTCGCGCATGGCCAAGTTCCTGGAGGGGACACCCGTCACCTTTGCGGTGGTGCACGATCGGGATCACAGGTTGGCACAACGGTTCCAGCCCTCCACCATGCCCACCTCCTACGGGATTGGCGTAGGTGGGCGCATACGATCCATACATCGCGGTTTTCACCGTCGGGACGAACGGGCCATTGAGGCGCGCATGGTGGAATTGCTCAACGAGATCCGCCCCCGTCCTGTCGCTTCTTCCACACCCGCCGCTTCGGTTCCGACGGTGACCCAACAGGGTTGTGTTACATCCCCTGGGTCCGCTGAACACCCGCCAGAAACTCCGCCGTCTTCGTCCCAATGTAATGACCCACATTCGCATCCTCAGGACTGAAGCCAGGCGAACTGCCAGTACCTGAACTACCAGTACCTGAACTACCGTTGCCTGAGCTATCAGGGCAGCTCGATACACGGTTGAGCAGCTGCACCACCCCAAGTAAGTGCCCTTCGTGCAGCAGGGGAATGTACATGAGAGAGGAGGGCGTGAGTGACTCCCGGGCATCCACGTGGGCATCGTATTCGGGGTGGGAGGACGGATCCTGCACGGTCAGCACGGCCCCAAGTTTGGAGCGGAGCGAAGACAGGATCCCCCGGTTGGCAGGCCACGCCGTGGCCTTCAAGGCTTCCGCGCCAGGCCCCTGGGCGTCCACCACGCGAAACTCGTGGGTATTGATGTCGTAAAGTGCGCCAGCCATGCCCTCACAGGGGACCAACCGATGCAGCACTTGACCCACGTAGGCCATTCCCTCGCCGGTGGTACTCAAGAAGAAAACCTCCTGCATGGCCTCAAAGGCCCGTGCGAGCCGCGTGTGATCCCCGGATGCCCTGGGCCGGGGCATGGGCTCCGCCGCGGCCACATCCGCCTCTGCCGCTAAATCCAAGTCTGCCGCTAAATCCAACTCCCGCGGCAACGGGTCTCCCGGGGAAGAGGTTCGTTTCGATCCTGTTCCGGCTCCCGCTCCCGTTTCTTTTTGAGGCTGCGCATGTTGAGCTTGCGCACGGGCAGGTGCAGGGTCCACCGAAGCGCCTTCGGTGGAGGAGGGAGGGTGGGTTGGGGTGGCGCCCAAAAAGTGCACCCCCTCTTTCCAGTCCTTCCATTCCAGTAGGGCCACGGGCGCGGCATCGGGCCTACCCTCCCAGGCGTGATCAAACAGGGCCAACCGAACAAAGCGCCCCTCGGGGGCCCCAGAGATCTCCCGTTGAACCTCCGACAAGCGCTCCAGCAACCAGGCGTCTGCCGCAGCTCCGGGTTCGATGTTGGGGAGGGCGTAGGCCCGTTCCCGGTAGGTGAGTGGGTGGTCGTCGCTCGGGTCCCTGTCCACCGAAGAAAGCACGTGCAAACTTGGGGTGGCTTCCCCTTCCCAGTGGGTGCCATCGGTTCCAACACTGGACGCCCTGGACGTGGCTCGAACGGCGTCGACCACCGACCCTGCCCCCGATTGCCGCAACCGGTAGGTCACCCGCAATGCGTGGTCGTGGGCCTCCACAAGCCCTGCCGAAAGGGTGCAAGAGGCCCATCGGCGTGCCGGCTCCTTCCCTTCCTGTGCTTTCCCTTCCTGTGAGTTGTTCGCATCATCGCCGGCGCTTAGGTGATCCTCCAGGGCCTGTTTCCAGTTGGCTCCCCGCACCGACACAGGCTCCGCATCGGGTGCTTCGGACGCGCCCCAGGGGCGAACTTCCAGCGAAAAAGCCAAATCCACAACCGGTTGCGAAGGGGGATCGTGAGTATTCGGGTCCATGGCGTGGCCCAAAGCTAGCAGAACGGCAGCCGCAGTTCATCCTGAGCGTGGATTCTCCCTTGGGTAACCTGCCTGTCGCAACCCTGCTAGGGTCTGCCCGGAATGTGGGTACTCGTCGTCGGTAGGGAATCCCAAGTGGAACGACCCGAGGGGTGCGCCCAGTTGCTTCGTCAGCTTGGCTGCGCGGTGGACACGGCGGACCTTTGGGAGCTCAACGACACCACGGGAAGCGAACGAAAGAAGCCCCCCGCAACCGTCGTGGTGGAAGCCCTGGATGAAACCCACGTGGGGCACGCGGTGCTACGTCGCCTGGCGGAAATCGAGCACCTGGCCTGTGTGCCAGCTCTCCTGGCGGTCACCGTAGCAGGGGCATCCCAGTTGGAGCCGTCCCAGCCGTTTCAGGACTTTGTGCTTGCCCCCTACGTGGACGTGGAGCTGTACGCCCGCATTCGCATGTTGCAGTGGCGCGACAGCGAGTTTGTATCCCAGGAGCAAATCAAGATCGGTAGCGTGGTCATCGACGTGGCATCTCGAGATGTACAGGTGGAGGGCCGCCGTGTTTCCCTGACCCATCAGGAGTTCGAACTGCTGAAGTTTCTCTCCGAGAACCGGGGGCGGGTGTACTCCCGTTCCCAGTTGCTCAAACAGGTGTGGGATGTGGAGCACTACGGGGGGAGCCGCACCGTAGACATTCATGTGAGGCGCCTTCGCATGAAACTCGGCACCCAGGCGCTGCCCATCGAAACGGTGCGTGGCTCTGGCTACATCATGCGAGAGCCCTAGGATGGGATTCCGAAGCCAATCATGAATGCATCTGACAGTTCACCGAGCCACAACGGGTCTTCTAAAACCCATCCGGTAGTCCCTTCTACAACGCGACCGTTGGCGGTCTCCACAGGAGATCCCTCGGGCATCGGACCCGAAATCAGCGTTCAAGCAGCCGCGGCCCTGGGCTCCGAGATCCCCATGACATTGTTTGGTGACGGCCCCTGGCTCGCCGCCCGGTGCAAGGCACTGGGGGTGCATCCAACGGCCGTGACTGTGGTGGACACGGGATCGGTGCACGAGCAGATTCGAAATGCCGCAGTCCCCACACCCGTGGGCGGCGCTCGACAGCTCCAGGCCCTGCAACAGGCCACCAGGCGCGTTCAGTCGGGCACCCATGGCGCGCTGGTCACCGCACCCATGAGCAAGGAAGCGGTCACCCTTTCCCAACCCGAGCAACCGTTTCGTGGCCACACCGAATGGCTCGCCCAGGCCGCGGGGCTCCCGAGCGATGCGGTCACCATGATCTTTGCAGGCCCCCGGCTGCTGACCGGATTGGTGACCACGCACGTGCCCGTGGCCGCACTAAGCCAAGCCATCACTCCCGCTCGCGTTCAACGCACGCTGGATCATCTGGCCCAGGTTGCCCTACGGCTTCTCCCGAGCGGGCCCGTGAAGTTGGCGGTTGCGGGCTTGAATCCCCACGCGGGAGAGAATGGTTTGCTGGGCACCGAGGAGCTCGCGGTGATTGCCCCCGCGGTACAACGGGCCGTGCAGCACAGCAATGCCCCGTGGCAAGGGCGTGTGCAGGTCATGGGCCCCTTGGGTGCCGAAACGGCCTTTCGGTGGGCCGCCTCCGGAAAAGTGCACGGTGTGGTCGCCATGTTCCACGACCAGGCCACCATCGCCTCTAAAATCCTGGACTTCGGCGATGCCGTAAACCTCACCTGGGGCCTCCCTTTCATCCGCACCAGTGTTGACCATGGAGTCGCCTACGACGCCGCAAAAGAAGGAAACGCCGACCCCGCCGGCATGATCGCCGCCGTAAAACTAGCCGCGCAACTAACCACAACTACCCCCACGCGGTGAGGGCATTCTCGAAGCAATCGGTCACCGCAATGCTGGCCTCCTGCAGTTCAATGGAGCCGTCCGCAAGGATGGAAAGAGGGTTCACTTCGACGGCGCCCACCGCATCCCGTTGTTCGTGAACAAAAAGCGCCAACCGATGGAACCATTGGTGCAACGGAGCCACCCAACTGGGATCCCTGGGCTCACCCGCAGGCCCGAAAGCCTTCCGTAATAGGCCACACCCCTGAAGTCGCGAAAGCACCTTCTCAAAGCTGCCAGGGGAGCAGGGCAGCAGTGTGGTCTGTGCATCCCCCGCCGCACGGCCGTGGGCATCCGCAAAGCCAAACTCCACCCGCACGCGCGGGGGCCCTTCGGTATCTGAGGTTTCCGGGGAGTGCAACGGTTCCATGCGCACCCACAACTCCGCCATGGACGGTGCGCCCACCGAAACCCATAGGCCAAGCACCCGCGATTGGGGATCCACCCGCTGCGCCCAGGCCGACATTTGGCGAAACACGTCCCGCACCCGAGCTCCGTTGTCCACACCTGCCTGGCGAAGCTCCGGGTGGTCCCACACCCGAAGATCCGGTGATGCCAACGTCATGCGCACCGGAAATCCCAACCGTGCCGCCTCCACCGCCGCCCGTGAGGGGCTGGAGCAAAGCACCTCCGTGGGCAACTGGAGCCCATAATGCTGCAACACTTGCTTGGATGAGGGATCCGAAAGAATCCGCTGCGGTCCAAACAGGGTCTCCCTTGCCCTCTCGGGGTCGGCCCGAAAACCGCCAACAGAGCCCGTCGGGCCCGCGCCGGGATCCCCTAAAAACGTGTCCCAGGAGGGCGTGGCATCCTGCCTGCATTGGCGGAGCACATCCACCGCCTGGGCCACATCCTCAATGCGCCCGAGCGTGAACTGTTCTCCCTCGGCATTGCTCCAGCCGAGAACGCCGCGGATCTCGCTAAACAGTTGGCCCGCACCCAGGGAAGGGCGTTTGCCGTAGGGGGTCACCCGGGTGAGCCGTGCCCGGTCCATGGCCCCAAGGGGCCGCAGGGAAGCCTTCCACGGAGCCGTGGCCCCCGCGTCCATCAAAGCCACGATCGCCCCCGCGGTTCCCAGGTCGGGTGTGGCCGCGATCCCCAAATCCCATGCCCAACCCCGTTGTTGATCGGTCATGCGAGGGCAGCACCACACGTCCACAGGGGTATGGGCCAGTACCACTCCCTCCGGTGCGTCCTGGGAAATCACCATCACCGCGGTCGAAGACGAGCCAGCGGTGGAGTTGGGCCCCTGGGTGCGCCTCTCCAAGACACAGGTGAGGGCAGAATCCCAGGGTGGCCCTTCGCAGGAGAGATCCACCTGGATCCCACGTTCCGCGCAGCCGTTGGCGAGCTCCACACCTAGTTCCGGAGAGTCCGAAAACACACGCCAGTTCATCGTGGGAGACCCATGGGCGGCAGTGTACCCAACCCACCCGAAGCCCGCCAAAATGCGCCAAAAACTGCATGTTTATTCAGTGTCACCCCGGAAGGCAGCCTGCGCGTGCGTTCAAGTAGATCCATGTGCGGAAAAAAGTTTTTGCTGTGCGGTACAATGTGCAGAAAAAATCACGATGGCCTTTTCGACCCCGCAAGGCGTAGGATTGCAACGTGGTTTTTTGGGGTTGGGTCGATTCCATGGGGCGTTCGAAACGCGGTCATGGCCCGTTCGGTTTCTGGGGCCAACGGAATCTCCGCTGGGGTCTCCGCTGGGGTCTCCGTTGGGGGTTGGGGTTGATGGTCCTTGGTTTCGCCCCGGCGGCCCCGGCCCAGGCCGTCCTGGAGATCGACGCGCCGGTCATCGACGTGGACGCTGAATCCCCCGAAGAGCGGGCCAACCGTGCCAGAAACTACTTTGAGCAGGGCATGGGCCAGTACCAGAGCGGCGAATATCGATCCGCCATCCAGACCTTCAAACGGGCGGCCCACATCGTGCCCAGCTCCGATCTTTGGTTCAATATTGCCCGTTCCTACGAAGCCCTGGGCCAGGCCGCTCCCGCCGTGCGTTTTTACCGCAAGTACCTGCGGGACCGGGTGGATGCTCCCGACAGGATGCAGGTGCAAGCCGTTGTGGAGGAGTTGGAAAGGCAGGCGGACCAGGGGCGTCGCCGACGTCGGGCAGCGCCATCCACCGCCACAGTGGAGCTCCACGCCAACGGGCCCGGCGCCCAAATTCAAATCGCCGGGCAGTCCCTCGGCACCTCCCCACTGGTGCTCCCAGTACGGTTGCCCCCGGGAACCCACCGTGTCTCTGCCCAGCGGCCAGGCTACCTTCCCTTCGAAGCCGACCTCACGATCGGGGCAGGCGATCATGTTCAGGCCCAAATTCACATGGGTCGGGCCACCGCCTACCGGGCCGTTCAACGGAAAAAAGTGTGGACCTGGATCCTGGGCGGGACCTCCGCCCTGGCCCTGGGGTTGGCTGGCATCGGTGGCATCGAAGCCCTCTCGCAGCATGGCCAAGGCAATCTAGACGCCAGCCGTGAAGCCGCGGTTGCTTCCGATTTTTTCCTGGGAACTTCCATGCTTTTTGGCCTTGGAGCCACGATTGCGTACTACGCCGAAGGCCGGGCGGTTCACACGGAAAAGGGGTGGGCGGACACCACACTTCCCCTGGGCCAATCCACGGGCAAACCCCCTCGTAGCCCCACCTCCAGGACCGCGGATCGCACCGCTGCCGGTACCCATTCTCCCCGCGCCACCCTGCCACCGAATGGACACACACCTTTACCCACCCCTCGGACAGTCTTGACCCCGTTTGCGTTCCGATGATACGAGTACCGGCACAAGAGAGGTCTGGATCCAAGGATTCACAACCTCAAACCAGGGAATTGGGCCCAGAAGGGCCGAGGGGAAGATTAGATGCGGCTTAAAATCATTGCGGGAAACTTCGTCGTTCTTGTGGTTACGGGGTTGGCCGCCTACACCGTTGTACGGTCCCAGATCCGAGAAGAGATCAACCACAGCATTGACTCCGAAATCCTTCGCGACAGCCATTTGTTCCACAGGTCCTGGCGCCTCACGGCCAGCCACTTCCTGGAATACGTGGAAAACCGTGCGGGCAGCCAGCAAATGCGTGACGTATTCGGAGGCCTCGACCTGTCCACGCGGAGAAACCGAGCCTTCGATGCCGCCTCCCGTACCTCCCAGTGGTTTGGGGATCCTGCCCGAGGCAGAAGCGGTGCGCCCGATATTGTGGCCATCACCGACGAAACCGGAAAGGTCCTGGCGCGCGACAAGGATCGCAACCGCCTCTACGGCGTCCAGCTGGGCCAACGTTTGCCCGTCGTGCAGGAAGTCCTAAGGGACGGAGTCCCTCGCCACGACACCTGGGTGCGGGACGAGGACCACAAGATCCTTCAAGTAGGGGTCTCGGCCGTGCGCAACGAAGGGGGCGCCACCCTTGGCACCCTCGTGGTGGGCTACGATCTTTCCAACGGCCTTGCCGCCTCCGAATCAAAAATCCTAGGTAGGGACGTGGCATTCGTGTCCGACGGACGGGTGTACTCCTCTTCGCTGGCGGGCGATCTCCGCGGAGAGCTTGAAACCAAACTTTTTGGTGGGCTCAAGGCGCAAACCCAGAAGGCCCTCAATGGCGGAGAAGAATCCTCTGCCTGGCATGTGGAAATGGGTGGAGATGACTGGATTGGCGTGGTCGCACACCTGCCCATGTCACCCAGCGCCGCCCTGGGTTACGTGGTTGTGGCCAACCGGTCCGCCCAACTCGCCATGGCGGACGTGGCGAATATCATCCTCGTGCTGACCGTATTGGGGGCCCTCATCATGGTGGTCTACGGCTTCATCGTAGGTAGCGGGTTGCTCAAACCCCTCGAAGAGATCGAGGAGGGTGTGCTTGCGGTCATCAACGGCCGTACGGACCTGCGCCTAAACACCGACAGCAATGAGTTCGGTGGGCTCGCCTTCCGCATCAACCAGCTGATCAACGTGTTCACCGGCGTTTCTGAGGGAAGCGAAGATGGGGCGGAATCCGGTGGCGGCGACTCCGGAGATGTGTGGGCGGCAGCCCCGGCTGCACCGGCGGGGGGATCAAGCTCTGCGAGTTCCAGTACCGGTTCCAGTGCGGGCACCGCGGCGTCCGGCGGGTCCGACGTGATTGATGATCCCGCGGTCGCCGGGCCACTCGCAGCCCAGGAGGAGGCAGCCTATCTGGGTCAACTGTTCCAACAGTACGTGCAGGCCAAAACTGCCGCAGGTGAAAACGTGTCCAATATTCCAGAGGACAAGTTCTCCCAACGTGTGCTGCGCAACGCCCAAACCCTTGCCAAAAAGCACGGTGTAAAAGACGTTCGCTTCCAGGTGGAAAACCGAGCGGGCCAGATCGTGCTTCGCCCCGTGCTCATCCGGTAGGCCTTGACCAGGGGTGGGTTTTCCATCACTCCGGTGCCCATGGGTTGGTTGGATTTCTTTCGCTCGGACAGTCCCCGGGCGCTCAAAAAGCACACGGAGCGGGTAGCCAACCGGCGCGCCCAGAACCCGGACCGTTGGGAATCCATTCAGGCCCTTGCAAAGGTGCCCTCTGCGGAGACCTCCGCTGCGCTAATGCAGCGTTTTGGGTTTCGTGTGGACCCAAGCATCGTCGACCAGGAAGAAAAGGAACTGGTGGTGCAAACCCTGGCGCAGGTGGGGGACATCGCCATTGAGCCCGTCCGTGCCTACCTCAACCAATGCGAATCCATCGGGTGGCCCATCAAGGTGCTTTCCCAGTTGGTGGACGAGGTGGAAGTGCACGCAGCGGTGCTCAGCCTGCTCGACGCCATGGACACCGAGTACGAGCGCGACCCCCAAAAGAAAATCCAGGTCATCGCCTACTTTGAGGAACACAGGGCCACCGGTGTTCTCGAGTCCGTCACGCCGTTTTTGAACGACATGAACGAAACTGTCCGCTTCCATGCCGTGGGTGCCCTGCTCGCCCAGGGGGCCGACGCCGCCCCGGCGCTGCTCGCCCGGGTACCAAAAGAAGATTCCGTCCGTGTGCAAACCCGCATCCTGGATGCCGCCGCAGAGAACCAATGGCCCCTGGCCCCCGACCTGCGCGACCACATCAAACAGGGCCCCCTCAACGACCGCTACTCCCTCACCAAAAACAGCTCCCTCGCCAAGAAGTAGCTCCCCGATGGCGCAGGGGCCGGAGCCGGAGCCGGCGGGGCGCAGGCGGCGCAGGCGCAGGGCCTAGGGCGTGTAGGAGACCTTAGGGGGGACGTAGAAGACGGCGCCCAGGCTGAACATGTGGTTGAACCAGGGGATGCGGTCGTCGGCATTGATGACGCCGTCAGAGAACTTGCCCGCGGGCCCCGCCTCGTCGGTGCCCGAGGTGTTCCAGGCGAAGGGCAGGCCCCGCCATTCGAGCGCCATGCCGGCCCAGTCGGAGAACATCAACGTCAATGCGGCCCCAAAGGTGGGCGCAAGGGTGCTGCGGCTGATCCGCGCCACCTGACTCTGGAGACACGCCGGAGAGGCGGTCACCCCCGAGCAGATCGACGGGTCAATGAGACTCTGACGCTCTTCCACGCCCACCATGGCAGCCCCGGCAAACACCTGAAAGTCCGCGTCCACAAACACCTTCTGAAACAGCGCAAGCTTGCCCCGCAGGGGAATAAAACTCAGCTGCAATGCCGTGAACCACTGAATGCGCCCCACCTGCTCCGCAAAGTTGTCCGCGGAGGGCAGGCTCAACACGTTGAACTCCGTGGTTTGTCCCTCACGGCCAATCTCCCGGGTAAGGGGAGTCTCGGAATCGGACACGTTGAACGCACCCACAAGCCCAAGGCCAAGCCAATCCATCAGGTGGTAGGAAACCTGGGCACCCAGCAGGCGATGCCGCACATATTGATCCTGAAGTGTGAACGCCAGAAACGGCTGCACCTGCAGGCGTCCCTCCCGGTACACACGGCAGTGACGGCAGGCCGGCGCATCCGCCAGGGGCCCTGTGAGTTGAATGTCTTCTGCCAGGGCCGAACCCGCACCCAGGGTGAGGCAAGCGGCAGCCAGCACCACGAGCAAAGGGTTGCGTGCGCCACGACACCGACGGCCAAACGACAGCCGGGAGACGTGCCA
This sequence comes from Polyangia bacterium, assembly GCA_030427835.1. GTDB lineage: Bacteria > Myxococcota_A > Polyangia > Polyangiales > JAUICN01 > JAUICN01. The sequence goes on from JAUICN010000004.1 coordinate 188,005, forward strand.
TCCGTGATCCTGGGGTTGTGGGGTAGGGTGTTCCATCGATGATCCGTCCATCACTTGGGCAACCTGTACTCAAAGGTTTGGGGCAGGAAGAACGAAAAGCCCAGGTAGGCCGACACGTTGTTTTCAAGGGAAGGGCTATCCTGGTACCAGGTGCTGTTGTCGAACCGTTGCTCACCCAGGGCCACGCCCACATTCTCGAAACGTTCGAGGTAGGGGTAGTCCCGGAGCTCGGCGTACACCGCCATCCAACGGGTCAGGAACACACGAATACCAATCCCGGCATTGAACGCCACGCGCCAATCAAAAGAAAAGGTGCGGGCTTCCGGATCGATCACAGGAGTGGGCCGCGTGCGCAGCGTGCCAACTCCGCCCACCACGTAGGCATCCCACTGGAAGATGTACCGGTTGAACATGGCGAACTTGCCGTAGATGGGCACGTAGGTGAAGTTGAAGTGCGCGCCCAGCTGGTACTCGTTGATGGGAATGGCAAGCCGGGTGGACCGCCGCACGAAGTAGTTGAGGTCCGATTCGCTTTCGAGCCCCTGGTACCACTGAAACGACACACCCGCCGCAAGCACATTGGTAAACCAGTAGTTGGCGGAAAAGCCCACCGAGGGGTGGCTCACGTAGGGGTCGTTGATAGAAAACCCCAGGTTGGGTGCCAACTCAAAGCGGTTCAGGCGCAGGGCGTACACCTGCTGCACCGCGTAGATGCGCTCGGGCACGGCCACGGGCGCCTCCTCTTGCGCCATGCTGGCAGCATCGTCTTCTGTGGTCGCGGTCAAGTCTGCAATAAAATCCAAGGACCCGCCGGATCCGCCATCCGAAGTGTCGCCGCCGGAAAGATCCCCGTCCGAAAAGTCCATGTCCGAAGTGGGGCCGCCCGTTTCATCCGGGTGCACTTCATCCAGATCGAACGACATGTCCTGGGCCCGGGCCACGGAACTCCCCCAACCAGACGTGCACCATCCAGGCGCACCCCAGCCGAACAATGCCAACGTTGCGGCAAGAAAAACGGGTTCGGGCCGCCACAAAAGGGGCCCATGAAATACACGCGGAAGTTCCACAGAAAAACCTAGCTTACGAAAAACTTGGGCTAACCCAACCAGATCTGGCTGCCAGAAGCAACATTCCTCCACACTTCCATCGGGATGTTGCGGCATATTTTACCCCCTAGGACGGGTCGGGGTGCAGCATGGCTTGCACAAACCCCGCTGCCGCAAAGGGGCGTAGATCCGGAGCCTTCTCCCCCACGCCCACGTAACGCACGGGCAACCGCTCCTGGTGGGCGATCTGCAACACCACGCCACCCTTGGCCGTTCCGTCCAGTTTGGTGAGGATCACCCCCGTCAAACCCGTGGAAGTGGTTCCCAGGGCCTGGCCGAATTGCCGGGCCTGCTGCACGGCGTTTTGCCCCGTGGTGGCGTCCACCACCAGCCACACCTGGTCCGGCGCCACGCCACCCCGGGCCTTGGTGGCCGACCGATGCACCTTCTGCAGCTCCTCCATGAGCGGCGCCCGGGTATGCAAACGGCCCGCCGTATCCACCAGCACCACATCGCAGTCCGATTCCACCGCCTGTTTGACGCCCTCGAAGGCCACCGAAGCCGGGTCCTGGCCTTCGGCGCCCCGGGTCACCTCGCAGCCCACGCGCCTACCCCAGGCCTCCAACTGCTCCACGGCCGCTGCCCGAAACGTATCCCCCGCCACAAGCCGCACCTTGGCACCCCCGGCCGTCCACTGGTGGGCCAGCTTGCCAATGGTGGTGGTCTTTCCCACACCGTTCACGCCCACCATCAGAATCACGTAGGGGCCCTGGTCCGAGCGAGATGGCTGAAACGTGGCCGGATCAAAAAGGGGGGCCGTGGCCTCGGATCCTGCCGCGTCCTGGGCGGCAAGAATCCCCGCGTCCTGGGCGCCAAGAACCCCAGTGGCCTGGGTGCGGAGTGCCTCCCAAAGATCCTCCTCGGTTTTTAGCTCACCGGATTTCCATTGTTCCCGCAGGCCGTCGAGCCACTGGCCCGTGAGCCCCACCCCCACGTCCGCGCCGATGAGCGCCATCTCCAGGGTCTCCAGCATCTCCTCCGAAAGTGTTTTGCCGCGAAACATCCCCTGGATGGCAGAAAACAGCTGCCCCCGGGTCCGCGCCATTCCCTGCCGCAGGGCCGCCTGCTCCGTCCCCGGGTCTTCTGGCGCAGGCTCTCTTGGGTCCTCCGTGTCCCGCTGTGGAACTGGCTCAGAACTTCCGGGCCCAGAACTCCCGGGTTCAGGCACCGTTTCAAGCGGCTCCGGGCTCGGCGCCATTTCCCGGGGCGGTTCCGACACCGGGCGCTCCTGCTCCCTTGCCCCCACCTCCGACGCCGCCTCGGACCCTGGCTCAGACCCCGCCGCTTCAGGTGAGTCTCCACGATCCGAATCCATCCCCGGGTGCAGGTTCCTCCGGCGCAACCGCAGGCCCATCCCAAGCACCACCGCACCCAGCCCCACAGCCCACACCCAAATCGGAACACCCATCACAACCTCATCCATACCCGCCCTCATACATCAACCCCCCACCCAGGGCGAGACAGTGCCTTTTCCGTTCCGCGGTGGTTTGCGGGCCCGGGTTGGTTTCGAAAAAAAAGAACGGACGAAGCAACTCGGGGTGCTCCCGGCCGATAAGGGGGGCGAAACGGAGGAGAGATGTTGCATTTGAATCGAGTTCGCGTGGGTGGTTTGGAGGCTTGGGTACTTTTGTTGAGTATTTCCCTGGCGGGCGTTCTTTCCGGCTGCATGAGCACCGCCCAATTTCAGGGCGTAGACACCGTGCCCAAGGGGGAAATCGAATACGGGGTGGGCGCCTCCTACGTCCGATATGAGGTGGCTTCCCTGCGTGCTCCTGACGGATTGGAAACGCGCAGATACCTCGTACCGTCCTTTTTTCTCCGCAGGGGATTGTTTAAGGGGGTTGAGTTTCACGTATCGGGGTCCCTCACCGCCTGGTTCTCCCACGGGATGAAATTCCAGCTGTTGGGGGGAAGAGAAAAGAACGGCCTGGCCCTATCCTTGGGTTGGGATTTTCACCACTACTACACATTCACTCCAGAGGGCTACAGCAGCCCCGCGACCACCACGTCCCATACGGATTTGGTGGCACCCGTGTATCTTGGCTACCGCTTTGATCCCGATACGGCCCTCTACGTCACGCCCAAATACGTACTACGAAGCCGATTGCAAGACTTCGTCGGCATTACCCACGCCGCAGGGGCCACAGCCGGAGCAGAGTTTGGGCATGACAAACGTTTCTTCGTGGAAGGTGGATTACTCCGTGATTGGAGCCTCAAAAGCTACATCCCCAACTTTGGTGTGGGAATGTCTTTCTAAATCCCGAAGTGGTCTAGGGATCGCTGCCCACAGGTGTTTCCGCCGCCCTCTGCTGCAACACGGTGAGGGCTTGCCGGGCGCGGCGGCGCCAGTGGGGGTCGGTGAGGTCCACTTGATCGTGGCAATGGCGCTCGGCCACGTGCAGGGCATTCACCACTTCCACAGGGGTACCGGGTTGCCGTTGCAGTTCCTGCAAAGTCCACCTTTGGCTGACGGTCACCGAGCCCAGGGTCGCCGCAAATCGTTGGGTTACGGCCCTGTCAAAATCCTCACGAGAGGGAACCCAATCCGCGTCCTCCACGGCTTCTGTGGCATCCGTCCGTGATCCCCGGGTGGGATCGGGGGCGTCGGCCCATCCGGAGGTTGGCGTGAAGTTCAAGGGTAGGGCGTTCGCCCGCCGCCTGCGGCGCACCACCCACCAAACAAGCCCCCCAAACAACCAGGGCACCGTACTCACCGCCCCCCAAAGCCAACCCCAACGCCCCACACGCGTTCGCACGGTAGGCTTTGCGATAGGGGTTCCTTCGGCTCCCTTAGGCGGTAAACCTTCCGCAGCAAACCGATACCGCGCCACACTGGGACCAAGCGTCTCACTGCCAGCAAACCGCACCACCATCTCCCCCGCCGCAGTCCCCCCCGCCGCAGTCCCCTCTGTCGCCGCTTTCCCTGGGCAGGGCACATCCCACCGCGCACGCCCATCGCTCCCCGTAATCCGCCTGCCAAGATCACCAGACGAAAGCCGAGCCCCCGCCACAGCTCCTCCCCCATCATCCCGCAACGTCGCCACCACCCCGCAGCCATGTTCGCCATCTCCCCCAGCGCTAGGCACCCGCTCAAGCGCCAACACACTCCCCGCCCGCACCACCACATCAACCTCCGCCGCCCCTGCAAGCGACTGCCCAAATACGGTCCTAGACGTTGGGGTCGTAAGGAACAGAACAACGAAAACAGCGCCAATGGTTTTTGAGGCCGTGCCCATGGGAGAATGCTCCATCTAGAGTGCCTGGGCGTAGTAGTGGATGTCGGGTTGAGTATCGCCTGGGCCGAAGGTGACGGCGGCCACGTCGATGCGGACTTCGTCGCAGTTCCAGCGGTTTTCAGCAAGCAACATGGCGGCGGCCCGGCGTATGCGTTCGGCCTTGGGGCCCACCACAGACTCTGCGGGGTTGCCGTAGTCAGACCGGCTTCGGGAGCGCACCTCGCACACGACCATCAAGGGGCCGTTGATGGCCACAAGATCCACCTCGAGCCTGCCAAGGCGCAGGTTGCGCGCCACCACGTCAAAGCCAGATTGTTCGAGTCGCCTGGCCACCAGGTCCTCTGCCAGCCGCCCACGGCGCGCCCGCGGATCCATCCGTCTACTCTGAGCTGATGGTGCTGCTCAGCACGCAGTAACTTCCGCGTACGCCAGGTCCACCCAGGTCCAGCACGTTTTGGCAGGAATAGCCCGAGGGGCATTTGCACACGGAGGCATTGGGGTCGTCGGGAGCATCGCAGCGGCAGGTGCAGTACACGCGGGCACCCACCTCGTCCTCCGTGGCACAGGAGGTCTGGCTCGAGGGCGTACACTCGGGCCGGGGGTCGCCAGACAACTGGTACACCATGCACACCCGGGTGCGGCACTGCACGGAGCTTGTCTCTAGATAGGTCTCCGTGGACACAAAACCACCCTCAGGTACCTGCTCAGGCATGCAGGGATCGCCCACACCCTTGGCCTGGCAGCCCAGGGAGAAAAGAAGGGCAAGGGCGGTCAGGAAGAACCCTGAGCGGGTCAGCCGATTCACGGAATCCCTAGGAAACGCCGCAGGTGAACCCAATGTGGCGGCCTGTTCTGTACTTTTGTGCACCATGGTGAGGCCCCAAAGTACAGGGACCAAACCTCCTGTCAAGATTGCCAAGGAGTGGACGGGCGCCCCCCGGCTGACACAGAATGCCCAAGGCGAACCATGCGCAACATGCCCTATTTTACAAAAAGCACGTCTTTCGGGCCTTTCCGCCCTTTCAGCAGGGTGGGGTTCCTCCCCAAAGCGAGACCCCAGGCAGGGGTGTGGAGGCTCGTCCTGCCCTCCGCCCTCGTTTGCAGCTTTGTTGGTTTCCTGGGTGGGCACGCCTCCGCCCAGGACATGTCCTTTGGCGTAGACGAGGTGCATCCCGACTCAAGCAGCCAGGCCACAGCCCAGGGCCCCATACCCGAGGCCGTACAGCCAGCCCCGGCGACCGAAGCCCTGGAAGCCCTGCAACGCCAGATCCAGTCCGGCCGTTACGCCGAAGCCGCCATGGCCCTGTTTGATATCACCCAAAGTCGTCGAAAGGCCGATCGGGAACAGCGCCCCCGCGCCCAGTTCCTGCTTGGGCAAGCCCTCTACGAGCAGGGGTTTTACCAATCGGCCCTGGTGGTCTTTGACGACATCAGCCACACCGGTCCGTCCCACCCCTTTTACCGTGACGCCCTTCGCTGGCTCGCCACCCTGGCCACGGAACTGCCCGAGGCCGCAGGAATCGTGGAAAAGGTGGGCCGCTACGACGCCCGCATTATCGAGGATCTCAACACCGATCAGGATAGGGAGCTCTACAACCAGCTGCTCTATCTATTGGGCCGCAACGCCTACCAAACCGGCGATCTCCAGGCCGCCATCCCACTTTTTCAGAAAGTACAGCGGGGCACCCGATTCTATCTCGAAGCCCTGTTTTTCGAGGGCACCACCCACATTCGCCTGCGCAAGGCCCAGCCCGCCGTCCGCTCATTTCGAAGAATTTTGAAGGAAGTGGAAAAGCCCGACGTCCATCCAGAGGTGGACAAGAGTCGCATGGAAAACCTCGCCCGGATCTCCCTGGCACGGATTTACTATTCTGCGGCCAACACGGGCAGTGCCGCCGCCGGGGGAGAAAGCAGCATCGACGGCGCCCTCATCGGCAACGCCGTGGACATGTGGAGCAAGGTCAGCATCTCAAGCGAGTACTGGTTGGATTCCCAGTTCGAAGATGCATGGGCCCTGTTCCTTGCAGACGAGTATTCCCGCGCCCTGGGCAACGCCCACACCCTCTACTCTCCCTATTTTGCGGACAGCTACTACCCCGAGGCGCTCGTCATCAAGGCGGTCACCTTTTTCATGAACTGCCTTTGGGAGAACGCGGAACAAACCGTGCGGGATTTTCATCGCCGTTACGATCCCGTGCAGACCGAACTCAACGCCCTGTTGCAAGGCCTCGCCGACAACCAGGCCTTCTTCGATTTTCTTGTGGCCGTGGGCAAGGGGCAAGCCAACCTGGCCGACGAAGTGCGCGGCATTGTGCGCACGGCCCTCTCCGATCGCACCTTGCTCAACCATATGGAATACGTCCGGTTGTTGGATCTGGAGCAAGCCACCCTGGAGCAGGCCGACCCGGCCCTCATGAACTCAGACCTGGGCGGGCAAATCCTCCAGGACGTGGCCATTGCCCGGGTGTTTGCGGTGGACGCCACAGGGGATCTCGCCCGTGCCCGGTACGACAGGCTAGTGACAGAACTTCAGGAACTCATGAACCAAATCGACACCGTGGAGCTGGAAATCACCACTGCCCGCAGGGACGAGTTGGATTCCGATTTGGAAGATCAAATGAACGAGCTCGCACGCAGGCGTGGCGGCGATGTGAAGGTGGATGAGGAGCATCAGGTATGGCGGTTCGACGGGGAGTACTGGCGAGACGAACTCGGTTTTTACAGGCAACAGGTGACCTACCAGTGTGGCCGCTAGTGCGATCCGTCCCCACGATCAACGGCCTCCGTGTGGCCTCCGTGCTCCTGGGGGCATGGGTCACGACCGGGTCGGTGCACGCACAACCCGCCACGTCGTCAACGGCAGCGGAACCCACCGCTGTGCCCGCCGTTGCCGTGGAAGAGGCCATCTGCCTCGCACCGTCCGCCCCCGTGTTTCAGTGCACCGGAAACCGTACCCGGCCCACCCGCAACAACAGCCCACCAAGCCACGTGCGTGTCACAGACAACCGTTCCAAGGCCGAAGGCAACGCGGGCCCCACAGGCCCCTCCATCGAGTTCGACACCGCTGCCTGGGCACGGCACTCCAGCCAGGCCCGTGCGTGGGAGTTGTTGCAACGGGAGGTGCAGGTCCTGGAACGCCTGGTACGCAACACCGCTGCGGCCGACGACCGACGCCCGGAGATCCTACTGCGTCTTGCGGACACCTATTTTGAAATGCAGGTCGCGCTTAAGGGCACCGTCCGTTCCTTCGATGAGCCCATGTACGCCGCGCGCCAGCAGGGGGACAAAAAGCGGGTAGCTGAACTCAAGCAGCGCCAGGACCGGGCAGAAGCCCAGTTGGACGACACCCGTCGAAAAACCGTGCGCACCTACGCGCAACTCGTGGAGGGCTACCCCGAGTTTCCGAAAATCGATCAGGTGCTCTTTGCCCTGGCCTTCAGTGTGGAGGAGTTGGGCGAACGGGATTCCGCACGCCAGGTGTACTTCCGGTTGATCAACAACCACCCCAACAGCCCCTACGTGCCCCACGCCTACCTTTCCTTCGCGGAGTACTACTTTGCCCGCGGCGACATGGGCGACGCGCTCCAGTTCTACAACAAGGTGCTCGAGTACCCGCCGGAAAACAACGCGGTCTACGGCTTTGCGCTCTACAAAAGCGCCTGGGCCCACTTCAACGTGCAGGCCTTCAAGGATTCGCTTCGCACCTTTGTGCAGGTCATCGAGTTTGCCACAGCCAATCCGGACGCCAACGACGCCACCAACCTTGCCCGCCAATCCCGTCGGGAGATGGTCATGCCCTACGCCATGTTTGGTCGGCCTTCCCAGGCCCTGGGCTTCTTCCGGCGCTACGCGGGCAGCAACGAGCTCGCACTCGATGTGTTTGAAAGCCTGGGCGAGCTCTACGTGGACACCGGCAAATGGAACGAAGCCATCGAGGTTTACCGGGAGCTCATCGCAGAGGAGCCCGCATCCCCCAAACTTTGCCGTTGGCAGGCCCAAATCGCCCTGGCTCATATGCCCGAAAAGTCCAAACGGGAACAACGGGTGGAAGCGGAGCAACTGGCCCGCGTCTTTCACCAGTTTGCAGAGCGCCCCAGCAGCCCCGCGGACGAGGTGCAAATCTGCGGCCAAAAATCCGCCACGTTGCTCTTTGAACTGGCCACCTCCTGGCACCGTGAGGCCGTGGGCACAAAGGAACACCCCGGTACGCGAAACCCGTTGACCATGCAGTTGGCTTCGGAGCTTTACGGCGTGTTGCTGGAACATTTCCCCACCCTGGACAACATGCAGTTCCCCGCCCTTGATCGCAGGGACTGGCCCAGTCGCTACAAGGTCAGTTACTACGCGGCCGAACTGCTCTGGAAGCAGGGCGATTGGCTCCACTGCGGGCCCGCCTTCGATCGCGTGGTGGAAGAAAACCCCAACGGCGAATACACCAACGACGCCGCCTACGCCGCGGTGCTCTGTTACAACAACCTGTACGACCAACAGTACGCCGCCCGGGAACGCCGCCGCAGCAGCGAGCAGGCTTCGGGTCAACAGGCGAGTTTTGCTCCCCGGGAGTTCACCGAAACCGAACAGGGCATGCTGCGAGCTTTTGATCGCTACATCTGCTTTGTGTCCGAGAGCAAGGAGCTCCCCAAAATCAAGTACCGGCGCGCACGCATCTACTACGAAGCCAACCACTTCGACCAAGCCGCCCACTTGTTCAAGGACATCGCATTCCAACATCGGGACAGCGACCTGGCTTCCTTTGCGGCCAACCTCTATCTGGATTCCCTCAACGTGTTGTCTGAAAAGGTGGAACAGCCACGCCCCCAGTGCCTGTTTGAAATGAAAGAAAACATCGATCCCCTGTGGGCCGCCTATTGTGGCGACGGTGCCGCCGGCGACAGCTCAGGGCAGCTCTGCCCCGTGCTTGAGCAGGTACGGTGCGACGTCACACGCAAGGTGGCCGAAACCCAGGAGAAGAAAAAGCAGTTCAAGGAAGCCGCGCGCACCTACGTGCAAATCGCTCGGCAGTACAGGGGCTGCGGCCAACTGGATGAGGTGCTCTTCAACGCGGCCATCAACTTCGAAGCTGCCCGGCTGTTGGGCCGTTCCATTCAAGTGCGCAAGGTGCTCATCGATCGCTTTTCCGAGAGCCCCCTGGCCAAGCGTTCCATCTATCTGGTGGGGGCCAACTACCACGCGCTCGCCATCTACAGTCAAGCCGCCGACTACTACGAACGGTTTGCACGGGAGGTGGGTTCCCGGCGGTGCGCAAGCACAGACGAACTTCCCGGTGGCTGTGCCCAGGCGCCGGATTCCCTAAAGACCGCAGTACTGTTTCGCATTGGTCTGGGTGAATACGACAAGGCCATCGAGGATATCGAACTCTTCGAGAGCCTCTACAAGCGGACGTTTCCCCGGGACACCGCCCAGGTCATGTTTTCACTTGGAACGGTGTACAAACGGCAACGCAATCTGACCGATCTGGTCAAGCACTACAGGGAATACGTCAAGGTCTACCGCCGGTCTGCCCTACCGCACCTGCTGGTCAAGGCCCACGTGGAAATTGGCAACGCGTTTCGAGAGACCAACAACGGCGACCGCGCAGCGGCTGCGTTCAGTGATGCGGTGCGCACCTGGTCCCGCGGCATGGAGCGCCGCATTCAAACCGTGCCGGATTCCACCGAAGAAGAACGCGCCAAATGGATGCTGGAAGCCAAGGACGCGGTATCCGAAGCGCTGTTTTACCTTGCGGAAGTAAAGTTTGAAGATTTCCAGGCCATTCGCTTCCCGCGGTACCGTGGGCGAGGAACCCTGCGAAGCGTCAACAACTGGGCCAAGGACGACTTCAGCCCCTGGATCGCGAAAAAGCAAAAGGCCCTTGTGGCCGCCCAGAAGGCCTTTGAAAAGATCGCCGAACTGGAAGTTCCCCGGTGGGAAATCGCCGCGGCCTCCAGGGTAGGGCAGATGTGGCACTCCTTCGTCAACGAGTTTCGGGATGCGCCCATCCCCAACGAAATCGAGGAAGTTCCTGAGCTCTTTGACGTGTACGTGGGCACCCTGGACGAAAAGTCAGAGCCCTTCCAGAGGCAGGCCATCGACAAGTTCGAGTTCTGTATGATTGTGGCCACCCGTGTGCGCTGGTTCAGCGAGTACTCCCAGACCTGCGAGACGGCCCTGAATCAACTCAACCCCCGGGAGTACCCCCTGGCCAACGAGTTGCGCGGCGTTCCCACCTACATCCGTTCGGAACCCTCCATGCCCGGGCCTGTTCTTGAGCTCGAACAAACCGAAGACGAGGACGACCTGTCGGGTGCAGAGGGCACGAATGCGGAGGCAAACCCATGAGTCACTTCTCCATCTCACAACTCCTCCACCCGCAACTCCTCCACCCGCAACTCCTCCACCCGCAACTCCCTGCCCTGCAGGGCCATGCCGTACAAAACCTGTCCATGAACCGTTCGAAAACCCCACGTCTTCTTTTTTTTCTAGGGCTGATCCCTCTCGTGCTCATCGTCGCCTGTGGTGGAAAAAAGGCCGGTTCCGCTGGTGGTGCGCAAGAACCCGACGGGGCCGCAGTGACATCCGGTGGCCATGAGGTCAGCGTCCAAGCTCACGAGCATTGGCTCCAGGGCGTGGCCCTGGTCGAACAGGTCCAGATGGAACAGCAACAGGCGCAGGGAGAGGGGGCCCAAGGAGAAGGCTGGACCCAGGAGCGCTGCCGTCAGGCCAAACGTGCGTTTTCCAACGCGGCGGATAGCCAAAGCCGCGGCTTTCCTGACGCGACCTACATGGTCGGTTGGGTGTCAGCGCAATGCGGTGACGCGGAGGGCGCCCAGCGTTCGTTTCAACGGGCCGCCGAACAGGATCGCCACCACTGTGAGGCCCAGACCGCCGCGGGAGTGCGGCTCATGAACGCCGGAAACGCCGAACGGGCGGTGCGGGTTTTTGAGGCCGTGATTCAGGCGGACGCCACCTGCGCTCCGGCCTACCTCAACCTGGCCATGATCCAGCGCACCCAAGGAAAGACCAAGGCCCGTGACGCGCTCAACAACATTCGCCGGGCCCTTGCGGTCAACGCCTACTACCTGGAGGCGTTTGATCAAATGGCATTGCTTTACCTGGAGCAGGGGCAACGCGAAAAGGACGACCGCTACCTAGATCTCGCCACGGTCGTATGCCGGCAGGCGCAACTCATTGACGACAACTACGCACCCATTTTCAATACCTGGGGGCTCATCTTCGTGGAGCGGGACAACATCACGGAAGCCCTTCGGTACTTCGAGCGCGCCGTGCAGTTGGATGATGACTTCTTCGAGGCCCATATGAACTTTGGGCAAGTCACACTCTCCTTTCGGGGATACGAGGACGCCAAGAAGTCGTTCAAACGGGCCACGGAGCTGCGACCCCAAAGTTACGACGCACACATTGGTCTCGGGGTGGCCCTGCGCGGTCTTAAGGAAATGGATGGGGCCAAGTCCGAATACGAAGTGGCCCGGAGCCTGGATTCCCGGCGCCCGGATGCCCACATGAACCTGGGCATTCTCTACCAGGATCACCTTTCCGGATCCGTGGATGATCTGGCGCAGGCCAAGAGCCACCTGGAGAAGTTCCTGGAACTCGCAGGGGAACAGGCCATCTACCGTGACGCGGTAAAAGAGGTGGCCCAACGCTGCGAACCCACCCGGCGCCGCCGGCGCACCCAGTGCCGCCCTGGGCGCCTTCAGAACATCGAAACCGCCATGGAAGCCCTAAAAGCGGCCGCCGAAGCCATGGCCCAAATGCCGGCCAGCGCAGCATCCGGCCCCCAATAGGCCGCGCTTGAGCCTGGGCCCGCAACCCGACTAGCCCTATTTGGGTGTCCTTTCATTGCTTCTCGGGCCCCAGGTCCGGTAGACTCGGCAGGTGCGTTGTACCCAAACCTCCCGTGCTTCGACCCGATCCGGTGCCCCAGGGGCATCCGCTGCCACCCGTGTTTTCGGGCGGCCACTCCTCCCATGGTTTCCCAGGGTGTGTGGCCTTGCGGTGATGACCCTAGGGTTCGTAGGCCCAACCGTGGCTGCGAATGTGGCCCGTGCCCAGGAGGCGGAGCCCACCACCTATGACTTCGACGACGACCTGGTCCAGGGAGACCTGGTGAGACCCGACGGTGAGTTGCTTAACATTCGCAAGCGCCAGGGGCGTTCCTCCCTGATTCGTATTCGCAAGCACTTCGTTCCCGAGATGTTGAAGTCCGTGGAGAACCTGTAGCCATCCCGATTGCAAACCAACGTGTCTAGAAGCAAACAAAACTTCCAACTCATGATCCAGGTCACCCCCCTTTCTGAGGGTGGTGAAAGCCAGGAGCATACCTTTCACCGAGATGTGGTGCGTGTGGGCTGCGGCCCCGCCAGCCACCTGCGACTAGGGGGGCCTGGTGTTTCCGACATGCACGCGGTCATCGAGGTCAACAACCCCGAGACCGTCGCCGTCAATGATCTTGGATCAGTCACCGGCATTCAGTTCCGCGGCGAGGCTGTCCGGCAGGCGACGCTTGCCGTCGGTGAGAGCGTTCAGATTGGCGACCACCGCGTCGAGGTGCTTTCCATCGCTCCGTCCAATGTGTCCATGCGACCTTCGGCAGCGCCCCCGGCAGGGTCCTCTACAGCACCTTCCGCTGCCCCTGGGCCCTCCGCGCTCGCGGTTCCCGCACCCGCGTTTGCAATTCCCGGTCAACCCGCCGTGCCCACATTTGGCACCCCGGGTGCCTCGCCCACAGGCGGATTCACAGGCGGGCCCATGGCGGGTTCCGGGAGGTCATCGTTCATGCCCCCCCACATGGGTGCAGCCATGGGAGCTGGCATGGGCACGGGTCCTGTTGCGGATCCTTCCCTCGCGGAATTGGACGCCGCGGACGGTTCCGCCATCGAGGTTCGTGTACGTTGGGGCGACGATGCCGTCCTACAGGTCTCTCACCTGTCCCCACCTCGACCGTTTGTGGTGGGCGACGTGCAAGAGGGCGAAAAACTAGACCCTCCAGATTTTCTTCTTGGATCCGAGACCCTTGGCTTTCCAAGGTGGCCCCTGGTAGTGGAACATGGCGCAGGCCATGCCGTGGTGGTTCCCCAGGGCGCCCAGGGCGACGTGCAGACCCAGGGGCAACTGTTTTCCATCGCGCAACTCCAACAGTCCGGAGCGGCCGTTGCCACTTCGGAACTTCCGGGTGCGGTTGCCGTGGGCATCACCCAGGGCACGATCATTACGGTTCGCCTGGGTGGTTTTGTCTTTGAGGTGAAATCCGTGGCCGCGGCCCGCCCCTTCATCGGTGGGTCCACCATCGATTGGAGGCCTGTGCCGTTTCTTCTCGGGTCGGCAGGGCTCTTCGGGCTCATGCTCCTGTTCTTTGCGCTCTCGCCACCCCGCTCCAGTTCACTTTCCCTGGATCTCATTGACGACGAATCCCTCATTCTGGATTTCCTGGTACGCGCGGAGGAGAAAGAAAAGGAACGCATCTTTACCCAGGGGCCCACCGGCGAGAGCGGAGGCGAAGAGGGCGAGCGCCACGAGGGGGACGAAGGGGAAATGGGCAAGGAAGAAACGCCCAACACCAAAAAGCGCTACGGAATCAAAGGCCCTGAAGACAACGCAGACCCCCACATGGCCAAGGAACGGGCCATCGCCCAGGCCAAGACCGCCGGTATCCTTGGCATTCTACAAAATACGCTCGGTGACATGGGCCCCACCTCGCCCTTTGGTCGAGATACGGCCCTCGGTCGCGACAGCCTCAGTGCCCTGGGCAATCTGGTGGGTGGAGAGATTGGTGAATCCGGTGGATTTGGCGGTCTCGCCCTCAGTGGGAGTGGCCGTGGTGGCGGAGGAACCGGTGAAGGCACCGTGGGTATGGGCAGTGTGGGCACCCTTGGTCGTGGTGGCCGTGGCCAGGGAGGCACCGGTTTCGGTTCCGGTCGTGGCGGACTCGGTGGCCGGGGCGCTTCGGTTCCTGTGGTGCGACAGGGAGTGGCCACCACCGTGGGATCGCTGTCCAAGGAAGTCATTCGCCGCGTGGTACGGCGCCACATCAACGAGGTGAGCTTCTGCTACGAGCAGCGTTTGGCCAAGCGCCCAGACCTGGAGGGCCGCGTGACCATCAACTTCATTATTTCCCAATCGGGTGCAGTGCAGTCTTCCCAAGTGAAGGAAAGCACACTCGGAGACGGCCAGGCCGAGAGTTGCATTGCCCAGGCCGTGCGTCGGTGGACATTCCCCGCACCCGAAGGGGGAGGCATTGTGGTCGTGAACTACCCCTTCCTCCTCAACCCCGTGGACCACTAACAACGTGACCGTGACAACACACTTCAAGTTCAACCGTACCCTCCAAACCTCCCGCGCTCTTTTTCTGGGCCTACTCGCATGGCTGGGAGCTTGCTCCAGGGCGAATGTGGAATCCCTCGAGGCCATGAACGTTGGTGTTGCTGCCGCCCAGCAGCAACAGTTTGAGCAAGCGGTGGAGCATTTTCAGAAGTCGGCTGCGTTGGATCCGACCAACGATCAGGCCTACCAAAACCTGGGTATCGTGTACCTCAAGCTCGACAAGCTCGACGATGCGCGCATGGCTTTTGAAAAAGCCATGGCGGCCGCTCCCCACAATGCCACCTATCCCCTCCGGCTTGCGGGTGTGCTCAGTAGCAAGGGGGATTTTGCGGGTGCCCGGGGTGCCCTCGAACAGGCCATTCGCATCGATGAAACCCGGTTTCGACCCCACTACGATCTGGCCCGGGTCCATGAACAGCTGGATGACCCCCAAAATGCCCTGCGGCAATACACCGCTGCGGCTCGCAAGGGGCCAAGGTTCCTTTCCGGTTACACAAGCCTCGCACGTCTTTACGAAGACCTGGGGTACGTGGATGAGGCTGCCCAGGTACTGGAGGCCGCCCTGGTGGTAGCCTTGCCCGGCACCGAGGAGCGTTCCACGGTCCACCATATGTTGGGCACCGTGTACGAACAGTCAGGCAAGCTGGACGCCGCAGTGACCCAGTTTGAGCAGGCCATCACGGTGTCTCCCGATCGATGGGAGCCCCTGTTTTCTTTGGCTTGGGTGCAAGCATCCCTCGGGGATCCTGAGCCCGCCGCGGCAAGCTTTGAAAAGTTCCTGGCCCTTGGCGGTGCAGGGGCGCCCCCCCACTACGTACGTGCCGCGCGCCAGTGGGTATCGGAGCACAACTCCCGTGGAGGAAAATAGTGTCGGACGACAACGCACCCTCAGATGCAGAAAAGGCGAGTACCGTGGATCTCGAGCAACTGGACGCACAAATCGAACAGCACCGTACCCAGAAACGGTGGTCCGACGTGGTGCGACTGTTAGTGCAAAAGGCAGACCAGGTTCCCGAACAACCGGATCTTCAGATCCAGTGTTGGATGGAGGCCGGAAAGCTTGCGGAGGAAAGAAACGCGCTGGAGGCCATTCGGTGCTTTGAGCGCGTTCTGGAGGTGCGGTCCAACGACGAAGATGCGGTAGGGCGGCTGCGTGAACTGTATCAACGCCGGCGGGATTGGGAAAAGTTGGTCGCTCTTCTTCGCAACGAAGCGGAGGAGTTCCAGGGGGAAGCTCGCATGGATCGTCTGGTGGAAATCGGCGATCTTGCAACCCAGCGGTTGCGAAAACCCGACCTTTGCATCGAGCTTTGGAACGAGGTCCTTGACGCAGAGCCCCGTCACGAACGTGCCCTGCGAGCCCTGGCACCCCTTCATGAACGTGCGCGACAGTGGGAACCCTTGGCACAGGTCATGGAAGGCCTGGTGGAGATTTCCAACGATCCGACCGAACAGGTCCAGTCACTGCACAAGCTTGGGCTCCTCTACAGCGACAAACTGGAGAACGAGGCGCGCGCCATGGAGACCTTTGAGCGTGTGCTCGTGCTCGCTCCCGAGGACCGTCGCGCCCAGGAACAACTCAAGCGCCGACAAATTGCCCTGGGACGGTGGGATGATCTGGAGACCCTGTTTTCGCAACAGGGGCGGTGGGACGAGCTGATTCGTGTGCTGGAACGGGAAGCGGAATCCGCGGATCGAACCCAGGAAGAGAAAGTCGCGCTCCTGTTTCGGGTGGCCCGACTCTGGAACGAGGAACGGGAAAAACCGGAACGCGCCATGCGCGCCTACGAAAAGGTGCTCCAGGTGGACGACAGCAACCTGGACGCCGCCGATCGATTGCTTGAGATCTACCGGGAGGGGAGGGACCCGAGGAAGCTCGCCCAGGTCCTGGAGGTCAAACGCGTCCACACCGAAGACGAAGCCCAACAGATTCAACTGTTGGAAGAGCTGCTTGCCCTCTACAACGACCGTTTGCGGGATCCAAGCGGAGCCCTTCGTTGCCAGTTGTCGTTGCTTGCTCTTGAGCCCGAGCGCGCCGAAAGGGTAGAGGCACTCGCCTCCCTGGCCCCCTCCGCAGAGGACGGTTGGGCCCAACTGGTGGATCGGCTTCCGCCGATTCTAGGGGCTGAAAGTGCCCCTTCAGGGGACCTTGCGCTTGATTTGGGGACCCTGCTTGCCCAGGCCTTGCAGCACACGGGGGACACGGACAACGCGATTGACCAGTATCAAGGGGTACTGCAGCAGCAGCCCGAACGGATAGGGGTCTACGGCCCGCTCGCGGAGCTTCTACGGCAACCGGTCGACGAGGGCGAGCAAGTTGAGGCGGGTTCGAACCTCAACCTAGAACGGAGCGAACAGCTTGCCCAAACCCTGCAGGGTTGGTTGGACAACGATCCCGATGGGGAGAATCGCCGCCCCGTGCTTCTGGAGCTAGGGCAACTGCAGGCCAGAACCCTTTCCCAGCCAGAACGGGCGGTGGAAACCCTTGTCCTTTTGCTTGGGCAGGGTTCCCAAGAGCAACAGGCGGAGCAAGTGGATCTGGACGGGATTCAGATTCAGGCGTTTGAGCTTCTGGCCGCCCTCTACGAAGAGAGCTCCCGCTGGGCGGAGCTCGCGGCGTTGTTGGAACAACGTGTGAACGTACGTGGGGCCTCCAATGAGGACGAACAGATCACGCTCCAGGCCCGTCTTGCCCAGGTCCACGTGGAACATCTGGCCGATCCTCGATCGGGCGTGGCCGTACTCCAGGCCATCGCATCCCAAGGCGAGCTTCCGGATACCAGTGTTCAACTGTTGGAAGCGTTGCTGCAATCGAGCGCGGCAGAAGGTTCAGACACCCCAGGAGATTCGGAACCCAAAGAGGCGTCCGAAGAAACGCGGGAAGCCGCCAGTCAATTGCTCGACGCCGTGTACGAGGCCCAGGAGCGCCACGACGAGCGCCTGACCCTTCACCGCTCCATGGCGGACCGTGCTTCTTCCCCCGAGGCTGTGGCCTGGCACCTAAGGGTGGTTGCGACTCTGTTGGATACACAACAGGAGGACGTGGATGGTGCACTTGCCGCATGGCAACAATCCATTGAGGCCGACCCGAGCAACGACGATGCGCTTTCGGAGTATCTCGCCTTTGCAGAGCAAAGGGATCGCTTGGAGCAGGTCACCGAACAACTGTCGTCCCTCGCAAAATCATCGGGCTCCGAAGGGGCGACCGCAGCCCATTTGTGGAGAGCCGTAGGGCGTCTGCGCCTTGAAAAGCTAGAGGATGCCCAGGGTGCCACCGAGGCCTTCATGCATGCCCGGTCCCTCAACCCGGACGACGTTCAGAACCTGCAGTCCCTTGCCAACCTGTTGGAACAGTTTTCCCGTTGGGAAGAGCTCAAGGACGTGCTCACATCGCTCGCTTCGGCCCAGGAAGATTCACTGGATCGGGTGGACGTGCTGCTGCGTCGGGCCCGTGTGGAAGCCCATTCCATGGGGGACCGTGCCACTGCCATCGAAACCCTTGGGGTCCTGACGGCCGTACCGGATGTCTATTCGGAAGAGGCCTTCGATGAGTTGATCCAACTCCTGGATGCGGAGTCCCGTCATGGGGAAATGGTGGAAACACTTTCCCGAATGATCGAAGAGACCCCCGACATGGAGCGGGCCCTGGAGCTCCAATTGAACCGTGCCAAGGTCCAACACCACAAGCTGGATGCCGCCGCCGCGGCACTTGCGGACTACGCAGGCATCCTCGAATCCGAACCGACCCACTCGGACGTGACCACCCAACTTGAGATGCTGCTTGATCAGGCCGCGCCCCAGGAAAAGAAGGACGCAGCGCAACTGCTCGTCCAGGTGTACGGAGCCCTTGAGGATGCAGCGCGACTCGCTTCCGTTTACCTGCGTTTGGCGGACGTCCTTGAGGATCCCAATGAGATCGAAGACGCCCTCGACCAGGCCGCGGAACTTCAGGAGAACCAACTGAAGGACCTTTCCGCCGCGTTCGAAACGCGAGCACGATGGTTCGCGCTTCGTCCCGATAGTTTGCCCGGGCGCAGCGCACTGGAGGGCCTTGCGGAGTCGCTCAACAAGTGGGGAGAGCTGATAGCCCAATACAATAGGGTGGCCTCCTCATCCGATTCGACGACCGAAGTGGCCCTATCGAGCGGAACACGGGCGGAGTTGTTTTCCCGGGCCGGTGAGCTTGCCCACAGCCGGCTCAACGATCCCGCACTTGCGATTGAAAACTACGAGAGTGCTTTGGGGTGCTCCGACAACCCCTTAGAGATTCTAGAAGTGTTGACAACCCTCTACGTCTCCACCGGGGATAGGAAAGGTCAGGCTCGGGTGTTGGAGCACACCGCCGAGGCGTCCCAGGATCCGACCACGCGCGTCCAGTCCTGGATGGGGGCCGCGAAGATCCATGCCGGTGCAGATCAAGAGAGCGGGCAAGGCGATGTTTCCGAAGAGTCGCGAACGGAGGCCATACGTTTGCTCCAGCTCGCCCGGGGAGAAGACCCAGAGAACCTCGAGATCCTGGATTTTCTGTGCAGTCTCTATCAAGGATCAGGTGACGTTCGATCCCTGGTGGAGGTGCTTCAATCCTCCGCCCAGGTGGACCCGGAACCGGATGGACAGATCACCCGCTGGATGCGCGTGTCTCAGCTGCTGCAGGATTCGCCGGATCTACCCGAGGAACCTGAGCACCCGACCACGGCCGTGCACGCCCTTGAGCAAGTACTGAATATTGATCCGACCCATTCCGAGGCCTTGCAAGGCCTTGCGTTACTCCATCGGGAGGCCGAGTCCTGGGAACCGTTGCTAGAGGTATTGGACAAGCAGTTGCAGGTGGAGGACTCGAAAGAAAAGCAGATCGAGATCCATGGCGCCATGGCCAGTCTCCTACATCGCAAGCTGAACGATACGCCGCGAGCCATCGACATCTATCGGGATATTTTGTCCGAAGAGTCTGGGCATCAGGAATCCGTGGATGCCCTCCATGAAATCGCACTTGAGCGCGCCCATCGAAGCCTTGCCATGGCCGTGCTTGAGCCTGAGCTCACGATGGCTGCGAACTGGGAGCGCCTCATTCAGATCCACACCCAGGTGGTGGACGCCGAACAGGTAGGCACTCGCGCTGGGAACCAGGACGCCTTGCAAAATGATTCAACTGAAGAGGACGCCGACCTGGAGTCAGGTCCCGTACCGGAGCCCCAGGACCTGGAGGAAAGCCTTCGCCAACAACGGAATGCCATGACGCGCATTGCCGAAATTCAGGAACTGGAGTTGAATGATCAGGCGGCGGCCTACGACGCATGGGTTCATCCCTCCCTGTTTCAGCCCACCGAAGATTCACAACTGCTCAAACTGCAGCAACTGGCCGAGGCCACAGGACGCTTTCCTGATTTGGTACAGCGTGTGGGCAGTCATGCGGACGCCCTGGAAGATGACATCCTCAAGGGGGACCTGTTTGAAACCGCGGCAACCCTAAGTGAAACCAAAGCGGATGACGTGGCCCAGGCCATCACCTGGCTTGAAAAAGCCGTGCAGCTCGATCCTGAGCGCAGTGACGCGCAGACTGCGCTGGAGCGCCTGTACAACGATCAGGCGCGCTGGGACGATCTGATCGGTCTTTTGGAGGGCAGGGCGGAACATGCGGCCTACCCAGAGGATGCGTTGGATCTCCAATGCCACATCGGACGGGTCCTTCTCGAAAAGAAGATCGACCTGGATGGGGCCATCGGCCGTTACGAACGCGTACTGCAGAGTGCACCGGAACACGAGCTGGCCCGGACAGCCCTGTTGGAGCTGTTTGCCCGGGGTGTGGAAGTGGTGCGCATCGCCCAGATTCTGGAGCCCCTCTACCGGGCTGAACAGCAATGGGATCAGGTGCTTCATGTCCTGGAGACTTGGTTGGGTGCGGAGGAGTCGCCCGAACAACGTCAGCAGCTCCTGGCGAAGCTGGTGCGGGTCGCGGACGAAAAACTCGCAGATCCGGAGCTGACCTTTGCCTGGGTGCAACGCGCACTGCTGGAGGATCCCCGCAACGATCAATGGCTGGGTCTGATCAAGCAGCTGGGGGATCAGCTGGGGTGTTGGCCCGACGTGGCGGAGACCTTTGCGGCTGCTCTCAACGTGGTCGAGATCGATGCAGATGCTCCATCGTCGGTGGAGGACGACGGGTCGTCCCATATTCCCTGGGGCTGCGGTTGGGAGTTGGCACAGGTGTATCTGGGCCCCCTAGGGGACATGGAACGGGCCGAAGCCACCTGCCGTCGCCTTCTGGCGTGGAGAGACACCGACGAGGTATTGGCGCTCCTGGACAAGTTGTATTCCGAGCGGAACATGCACGAACCCCTGATCGAGGTTCTCAAGCGTCGTACCGCGCACCACGAAGATTCGCGGGACGTTCAGGAGTTCCAATACCGCACCGCCCGCGCGCTCTTTCAGGGGTTGGGGAAGGCCGATGAGGCGGCTCGCCTTCTGGAGAGCGACCCAACGGGGAGCCATCCAGCAGAGAGCTACCCAGAAGGGGGAAGTTCTGGAGAGGGAGCCTCGTTTCATCTTGGCAGCACGCGGATCCTGCAGAGTATTTATGCACAGCGTCAGGACGCACCCAAGCTCTTTCAGTTCATGGAGCTGGAGCGTGATCATACCTCTGGCGATGCCGCCCGTGCGGATGTGGTTGCGCGAATGGCACACGTGGCCTGGCATCAACTGGGCGATGCACCCCGGGCGACGGAGCTCTGGAACCAGGTGCTCGAACTACGCGGCGAGGATCGTGAAGCCCTCAATGCCCTGGGGGATATCCATGCAAGCCAAGAAAACTGGCAGGATCTAAAGGACGTTCTTGAGCGTGAGTCTGCCGTGGTGGACGACGAGCAGCAACGGGCCGCCGTGGACGCGGATTTGGCGCGTCTTTTATGGAAGCGTCTCGACCGCCCGGATCGTGCTCTGGAGTGCTTTGAACGTGTTCTGGATGTGGATCCCACCCATCGCGAGGCCCTGTTTTCCATGGCGGATATTCATCAGGGCGCCGGGCGTCACCATGAACAGGTCGATGCCATCAACCGCATTGTGGATGCCTGTGGAGACCACCTTTCTTCGGTGGAACGCGCTCACCTTCATATGGAGCTGGGGTGGCTCTACAGCACCCATTTGGAGCAGCCCATGGATGCCGTGGAGGCCTACCGCAGCCTTCTGGATCAGGACCCCAACCACACCCTCGCGTTGGACGCCATGGAGTTCATCCAGCGCCAGGAGCAAATGTGGGACGATTGTCTGGAGACCATGGAGAAACGCATCGCGACCATGGAGTCTTCCGAGCAACAATGCCTGGAATACCGGCGTGCCTTCGATCTCTGCGTCGTCTCCCTTCAGGACGCTTCCCGTGGCGTTTCCTACCTGGAGGGCATGCTCTCCATCAACGCCTATGATCCGTTTGCCTTTGAGGCGTTGCAGGAAATCTACCAAACGGAAGAACGTTGGGAAGATCTCATCTCCCTGTTCCTGGATCGGTACGAGGTTTCGGAAAGCACACCTGAGCGCACGGGCCTGCTGCGAGAATGCGCACACCTCTACAACGATCAGATGGGCGACGCCGAACAGGCCTTTGAGGCCCTGCGCATTGCCTGGACGGAGGACTTCACGGACAACGCCATCGCCGACGAGTTGGAACGTTTTGCGGCCACCACCCAGTCGTGGAACGTGTTGCTGGAGACGGCCAACGAGACCCTGCAAACCGAGCAGGATATTCAAGTTCGCATTGCGATTTGTCTTCGATGCGCCCGTTGGTACGGCCAACGCCTAGGTCGGCCAGACTACGCGCTCCCCTATTACCAGCAGGTCCTTTCCATGGATCCCGCAAGTGTTCCCGCCATGCGACAGATGGCAGAGCTCCACAAGCAGGCGGGCGAATGGCAGACCTACAGCGAAGCCCTGTTACGCCTTGTGGACATGGCGCAGGACCCTGCCGAGAAGGCCGAGATCTACGTGGAACTCGGCGACCTCTACGAACAACAGTTTTCACAGATGGAGCGTGCGGTAGCCATGTACCGGGCTGCCCTGGATCATGATCCAAAAAGCCATCTTGCCATGCATGCATTGGAACGTCTGTACGACGAGAGCGAGCAGTGGGCCGCCCTGTTGGAAATCCTCCAATCACAACTCAGCCTGGTGGAAACCCAGGAAGATGGGATTTCAATTCGCCTGCGGATGGCCCAGGCCCACGAGTACCGCATTCGGGATATGGATGGCGCCATCCAAGCCTATGAACAGGTCCGGCAGATGGATCCCGGCAACGGAGTGGCGCTCAAGGGGTTGGAACGCCTTTACTCATCCCAGGAAAAATGGGCAGAGCTGTTGGATATTCTGGAAGCGGAACTACAGCGTTCGACCATTGAGCGGGAGCGTGTGGATATCCTCGAACGACAGGCCACACTTTGGGAAGAACAGTTTCTCAAACCCGAACGTGCGGTTCAGTGCCTAGAGCGTTTGGTGGAGGAGTTCCCCCAGCACGTGGAAGGCATGGCCCGTCTATCCCATCTCTACCGGACCACCCGGCAGTGGGATTCCCTCGTGGAGAATCTAGAGCAGCGGGTGTCCTTGAGCACAGCCCGCGCGGAGAAGGTTCAGCTGCACCGGGAGTTGGGTCAGGTGTGGGTGGATCACATGGGCAAAGCCGATCGCGCGATCGATGCCCTGCTGGATGCCCTGAACCTGGATGAAAACGACCCCGCAACCCTGGTGGAGTTGGCCCGCGCCTACGGTCAAGACAACGACCATGGGCGCGCTGCGGAAACCTGGGAACGGGTCATCGCGTTGACGCCAGATCCCGCGGAACGGGTGGAGTTGCTGATGCGACTGGGGCAGTTGTTTGAACAGCAGCTCAATGATGAGCTTGCCGCCCTGGACAAGTACGAGGCCGTGTTGGCCCTGGACAGCACACGCATGGACGCCCTGGCGGCGGTGCGGCGCATCAACGAGCAACGTCAGGATTGGCCCGAGGTGGTGCGAATCCTGGAGATGCAAATCCAGTCCGACGCAAGCGAGCATGTTCGCGCACGTTTGCATGTGGAACTGGGGACGATTCTTCGTGACCAATTGCAGGATAGAGACGCGGGTCTCCGTGCGTTTGAAGCTGCGCTTGAGTTGGATCGCCGTCAACCCCAGGCCGCCTACCCCGTGGCCATGCACTACGTGGAGCACGAGCGCTGGGAAGAAGCTTTCCCATTGTTGGATCTCCTCGTACGTCAGGGTGCTTCCCAGGACGGCGACGAACAGGAAATGGCACTCATGCTTGGCGAAGCCGCGCGCCACCTGGCCAACCACGAAGCCGCGGTCCGCGCATTTGAGCGGGCCCATCAGATGGATGCCACCGATCTGCGAGCCCTTCAGGGCCTGGCAGATGCCCACTTTGCGGCAGGCAATTGGGAACAGACTTTTAAGTTCTACCAACTGCTCCTTTCCCACCATCGCGATTCCCTGGCGCCGACCGATCTGGCGGAAGTCTACTACCACTTGGCACTTGCGCGCCGGGAACAGGGGGATCGCCGAAAAGCCGTGCACATGTTGGAAAAGGCCGTGGAGGTGGATGCCTACCACGAGCCGTCGCTGCAGGTACTGGTGGGAGTACATACCGAATCCCAGTCTTGGGATCAGGTGGTGCACTACAAGCGTCAATTGCTTGAAACCTGGACCGACGAACAGAAGCGCTTTGAGACCCTGATCGAAATCGGAGACACCTGGAAAGATCATATCCAGAACCGTGCAAAAGCCAGTGAAGCGTATACCGAGGCTCGGGCCCTTCGACCCGACGACCACCAGGTGCTGCACCGGTTGCTCGACTGCTACCAGAAGACGCGACAGTGGGATCACGCCATTGAAATCATCGAGGCCATTCGTGACATGGATTCCCGACCCGAGGCCAAGTCCAAGTACACCTACACCATGGCCGTGGTACTGCGCGACGAGCTCAAGGATCCGGACGCTGCCCTAGAGCGGTTCAACGAAGCGCTGGATCAGGACCCCACCCAGCTCAAGGCCTTTGAGGCGATCAATCGGTTGCACACCGAGCAACGCCAATGGAAGGAACTGGAGCGAGCCTACCGTAAGATGCTTCACCGGGTGGTGGGCAAGGGCAACGCCGATCTGGAGTTTGATCTCTGGCACAACCTCGGCATCATCTACCGGGATCGTCAAAACAACCTGGCCGCCGCCGCAGAGTCCTTCGAAATGGCAAGCCAGATCAAGCCAGACAACGCCCGTGAGCACGGGATTCTCGCAGAACTCTACGAGCGGGTTCCGGATTCCATCGAGCGGGCCATCGAGCACCACCAATGGATTCTACGGTCGGATCCCTACAACGTGGAACCCTATCGGGCGCTCTATCGTTTGTACTTTCAGGCCCGCGCCTACGACAAGGCCTGGTGTTTGGCCGCGGCCCTTACCTTCTTGAAAAAGGCAGACAGCGAACAGCACCAGTTCTTTGAGCAGTACCGTCCCAAGGGAACGATCAAGCCCCGTGCACGCCTGGACAACGAACTATGGGTCAAGCACGTGTTTCACCCGGGAGAAGATCTCTATGTCAGTAAGATACTGGAGGCATTGGCTCCAGCCGTGTACCAACTGCGAGCCACCTCAGACCGTGCCCTGAAGCTCCAAAAAAAGCACCTTGTGGATCCCCAGCAATCCACGGCCACCTTTGCGCGGACATTTGGGTTTGTTTCCCAGGTGTTTAATGTGCCCACCGTACCAAGGTTGTTTCTTCGTTCGGATCTTCAAGGTGGATTGAGTCACGTGGTGGGAAGCCACCCCCCAGCTCTTGTGTGCGGTGCAAGCTTGCTATCCGGGTTTTCGCCCCAGGATCTGGCCTTCGTGGTGGGTCGGCAACTGGCCTATTTCCGACCTGAACATATCGTGCGAACGATGATCACCACCCATACCGAGTTGAAAACACTGCTCCTGGCGGGCCTTCGTATCGGTGGAGTTGGCCCCGACGATCCCGAGGTGGAGAAGACCGCAGCCAACCTGAGCTCGGCCCTTGCTCCCACCCAGCTGGAGGCCCTGCGGGCCATCGCCAAGCGTTTTGTGGATGAGGGCGCCCAGGCCAATGTCAAACGTTGGATGCAGTTGGTGGATGTGAGTTGTTGCCGCGCCGGGCTTTTGGCCTCAAGTGACCTGGAATCTTCCGTGAAAATGGTGCAATCCCTGCCTGCGGAGGGGCCCACCGATCTCCCGCCCAAGGACAAGGTCACCGAACTCGTACTGTTCAGTGTTTCAGAGTCCTATTTTCAGCTGCGCGAAGCCCTGGGCATTCAAATATCGGTATAGAGCCTGGTGCCACAGAACCCCACACTCCTTCGTGACCGATCCACAACCTGATACACTGCAGTGGTGGCCAAGGAAGACCCAGTAGGCCTTCTCCAGAATCAAGTGGAGTTTGGTCGTTACGAGCCCCTGTTCCGAATTGCGGCAGGGGGCATGGCGGAGGTGTACGCCGCGCGGGTTTCGGGTGTGGCCGGCTTCGAAAAGCTGGTAGCTGTCAAACGCATGCTGCCCCAGCTGGCAGATGACGAAGAGTTCGTCACCATGTTCCTGGACGAGGCCAAGGTGGCCGCCCACATCAACAGCCCCCACGTGGTGCAAACCCTGGAACTGGGCCAGGGGAGTGACAATTCACTCTACATCGCCATGGAGTTGGTGGTGGGCGTGACCCTGGCGCGGTTGCTCCGGTGGTCGGCCCGAAACCGTTACCCCATACCCATCGGTGTGGCCGTGAACCTCCTATGGCAGGCGTCCCAGGGCCTTCACGATGCCCACGAGGCCACCACCGCCCTCGGCGAGCCCCTGGACGTGGTGCACCGGGATGTATCCCCCCAAAACATCCTTGTTGGAGTGAACGGCCGTGTGCGACTCACCGACTTTGGTGTGGCCAAGGCCATGCGCCGTGCCACCCGTACGGAAGCCGGCCGCATTAAGGGTAAGTACGCCTACTGCGCGCCCGAGCATATTACAGGCAAGGACGTGGACCGTCGTGCGGACGTGTTTAGCCTTGGTGTGGTGGCCTGGGAGTTTTTCACCGGGCAGAGATTGTTTTTGGGGGATCATCCCGCAGAAACCATCGAACGGGTACGCACCATGCCCATCCCCGCCCTCCATCAGGTGCGACCCGACGTTCCCCAGAGTGTCTCCGACGCCGTGTCCTGGGCCCTCGAGCGTGACCTGACCGCCCGGGCGCCCACGGCCCTCGCGTTTGGTGAGGCCCTGCGGGCCGCGGCCCTGGAACATCAAGGCCAGCCAGAGAAGGAAGAAATCATCCGTTTCGTCCGGTCTGCGGGGGGTGAGGCCTTGCACCGACTCCAGGACAATATTGTGCGTGCATTGAAGGACCGCCGTGCGATTGAAGCGCTTCAGGCCCAGGGTGACCTTGGGCTCACCCCCACTGCAGGCTCGCGCACAGAATCGGGTGACCACCCTTCGGCGGTTCCTAGGACGCCAGCCCCTGGATCGCCAGCCCCTGGAACACCGCCCAGGGATTCGACCCGATACAGTCCACCCCAGAGCCATGGGTCCCCATCGAGCAGTACCCCTCCCCAACCGGGCCTGACGCGCGAGGATCACGCGCTCAGGGATTCTGTGCCCATGGAAGAAACCCTGGATCCCACGGACTTGGAGGAGGTGGTGGTGCCCGTGGAGCAACGGGACGCGGACGCTTCGGTGCCCGGAGCCGCGACCAAACCCGGAAGTGTGTTCCCACCCCAGTTGGGCCTAACGTCACCCCTTCCCCCCAATCCGGTACCACGTCAGGCGCCCACCCGTTGGCCCCTGGCGCTCAAGGTGACGGTGGGGGCATCGGTGTTGTTGTTGCTTGCCGGGGCCGCGCTTGTGGCAATGGGTTGGCTGCGCGGCACCCCCTATCGCAACAACGAGGTGCCCAGCGGCCCAACCCCGGGCTCGGCCCGACCGCCCACACAGGTCAATCTCGGCCACGAGCCCGTCAGGATCGAAGCCTATTCTTCGGAGAACACTACCGACCACGAAGATCCTCCCTTGCAAGGAGAGCCTTCGTCCCTTGGCACAGGTACCCGAAATTCACCCACGCCAGGATCCGAGGATCCCACCGTCCCAGGGGCGGGCAGCGGAGGCCGTACCCAAGGAGGTCATTCAAACTTAGGGCAGACGCCCACCCCCCCCACGGGCGGTTCTGCCACAGGCCAGCACGGCGACACCAGGGCGGAAACGGGCTCAACGATTGGCCCAGCAGCGGACCCAGCAAGGAGCCCAGCAAAGGATCCGACGAACGACCCGGCAAGCGGAATGGTGGGGCTTGATGTCTTTGACAGGGACAGGGAAGCCGAATGAGCCCTCCACATCCCCGGCAACCCCTGTCCGACCGTACATCGAAACCTGCTGCAGAAGGTGGGCTCGAGGGGATCCACACAACGGTGGAACTCCCCACCGAGGCCAGCACCCAGGATTGGGCCCGGGCCCTGGCACCCCAGCTCAAGGGAGGAGACGTCCTTTTTTTGGAGGGGCCCCTAGGTGCGGGGAAAACCGCCCTGGTGCGCTTTCTTGCCCGGAGTTTAGGGCTTGATGAGGACGAGCCCGTACCAAGCCCTTCCTACACGCTTCTGCAGGAGATCCCTTCGGACCTTCCTATCCTACACGGAGACTTCTACCGGCTGGCAGGGGAGGCCGACGTGGATACCCTGGGCGTGGACGATTGGAATGGGTTCCCCGGGGTGCTTGTGGTGGAATGGCCCGGGCCCCTGATCGCGCGCCGGACGCCCGACCTGGTACTGACCCTGGAAATCACGGGAGAAACCTCCAGGCGCCTCTGCGCGACGGCACAATCCGTCCGTGGCCAGGAAATCCTTCGCCACGTCAACCTTGCTCGATCCGGCAATACCTAGACCGCTTCGTGTTTTAGATGAACGAATGATCGGTGTTCAGCGGAGCCACCATGGCGTGACAACCGACGAGGCAATGTAGGAACATTGTTGAGGAGGTTGGAGGGTCATGGTCGCTTTGCTGGGCTCCGAGGGCCGATCAGGTAAAACGCGAAGCGGTCTAGGCCAACCTTGCTCCCGGGAAGGGGGGGTGGTAAGCGCCGCCGGTGCCGAGACGTACCGACCTAAAAAGCATTCTCCTGTTGGGCTCCGGCCCCATTGTCATTGGCCAGGCCTGCGAGTTTGACTACTCCGGCACCCAGGGCGCCAAAGCCCTACGGCAAGAGGGGTATCGGGTCATTCTGGTCAACTCCAACCCCGCCACCATCATGACGGACCCGGAGTTTGCGGACCGCACCTATGTGGAGCCCCTCACACCGGAGGTGGTGGAGCAGATCCTCCGACGGGAAAAACCAGACGCCGTCTTGCCCACCCTGGGTGGCCAAACCGCCCTGAACCTGGCCCTGGAAATGGAATCCCGTGGCGTGCTTGCCGAACTGGGCATTGAACTGTTGGGCGCACGGGTGGACACCATACACAAGGCGGAAGACCGGGAACTGTTCAAGGCCCTGGTGGAGAAACTGGGCCTCCGTTGCCCCCGTGCCCGCACGGCCCGTACCCTGGAGGAGGCCCACGAAGCTCTCAAGGAAGTGGGCTTCCCCGTGATCCTTCGCCCGTCCTTTACCATGGGAGGTTCCGGGGGCGGCGTGGTCTACAACCGGGAGGATTTCGACAGCGCCATTCTCTGGGCATTTCAACAGAGCCCCACCCACGAGTGTCTTGTGGAAGAAAGCGTGCTCGGTTGGAAAGAGTATGAGCTGGAGGTTATTCGCGACAGCGCCGACAATTTTTCAGTCATTTGCACCATTGAGAACATCGACCCCATGGGAGTCCACACGGGGGATTCGGTGACCGTGGCGCCGGCCATGACCCTCACTGACAAGGAGTACCAACGGCTCCGGGACGCGTCGCGCCGGATCATCACTGAGGTGGGCGTGGAAACGGGAGGCGCGAACATCCAGTTCGGTGTCAACCCCGACAACGGCGACTTCGTAGTCATTGAAATGAATCCGCGGGTGTCCCGTTCCAGTGCTCTTGCGTCGAAGGCCACCGGTTACCCCATCGCAAAGATCGCAGCGAAACTGGCCGTGGGATACACGCTGGATGAACTGCGCAACGACATGACCGGCACCAGCGCCGCCTTTGAACCCACCATCGACTACGTGGTAGTAAAAGCACCCCGGTTTGCCTTTGAAAAGTTCCCGGGAGCGGACCCAAGGCTCACCACCCAAATGAAATCCGTGGGCGAAGCCATGTCCATCGGGCGCACGTTCTCAGAGGCGTTTCAGAAGGCCATGCGTTCCCTGGAAATCGGCCGGGATGGGCTCGACAGTCTACTCGACCGCGTGGACTACCCGCGGTTGGCGCAACAGTTGCGGCTCAAGAGTGTGGGCACCGACGAAAGTTCTCCCCTGTCTGAGATCCCCCTGCTTGCCACCCGGCCGGGCACACCTGGCAGTGTTTCTGCTGCGGATCCACGTGCCCCGGGGATCCACGCAAAGGAAATTTCGCCCGATCAGGTCCACCCCCACCAGGGTGTGCCCCTGGGAGAACTGCGTCGGGCCATTGCCGACATCATTCAAACCCCCCTGGCCGAGAGACTCTTCTATTTGGCCGACGGGTTTCGCGTGGGGCTTGGGATCGAGGAGGTCCATGACCGTACGAAGATCGACCCATGGTTTCTACATCACCTGCGGTCCATCGCGTTGAAGACGAACCGGGGCCCCACCGCAGAGCACAACCCCCAGGGCGAAACCCTGTTCTACAAAGTGGATACCTGCGCCGGCGAGTTTGAGGCGAAAACCAACTATTTCTATTCCACCCGATCCCGTGGGGGCACCCTGGGCGGCCCGGCCGCGGGCAATCCTGTCTCTGAAGCCACCGTTGCCGACGACAAGCCCGTCATGATCCTTGGCGGCGGCCCAAACCGCATTGGCCAGGGCATTGAGTTTGATTACTGCTGCGTGCACGCGGCCTTTGCCTGTCGCGAATTGAACATCCCCTCGGTGATGGTGAACTGCAATCCGGAGACCGTCTCCACCGACTTCGACACCTCCGACCGTCTTTACTTCGAACCACTAACCTTTGAAGACGTCATGAACATTGTGGCCGTGGAACAGCCCCGGGGCGTCATTGTGCAGCTGGGTGGGCAGACTCCCCTCAAGCTGGCGGTACAACTTGCGGAGGCCGGCGTGCCTATTCTGGGCACCCCTGCCGACGCCATCGATCGTGCAGAGGACCGCGAGCGGTTCGATGCACTTCTCGAAAAACTAAAACTCAAGCGCCCACCTGGAAACACGGCCACCAGCGTGGAGCAGGCCCTGCAAGTCACCAAGGACCTGGGCTTCCCTGTGGTGGTTCGCCCAAGCTACGTGCTTGGTGGCCGAGCCATGGAAATCGTGCATTCCGGCGATGACCTCATGCGCTTCATTCAAGCCGCCTTCGATGCGGTGCGCGGCGCGGCAAGCCAAACCATTCTCGTGGATCGCTTTCTCCAGGATGCCATCGAGGTGGATGTGGATTGTGTGTGCGACGGCAAGCAGGTGGTGATCGGCGCCATCATGCAACACATCGAGGAAGCGGGAGTGCACTCCGGGGATTCCTCCCTTGTGCTTCCGGCCCACACCCTGTCCGAATCCCTGTTGGATGAAATCCGGGAATCCACCCGCGCCATGGCCCTTGAGTTGGGAGTGGTCGGTCTCATGAACGTGCAGTACGCGGTTCAGGGAGACGACGTGTACGTCATTGAGGTGAACCCGCGGGCCTCCCGCACGGTGCCCTTTGTGGCCAAGGCCACGGGGTTCCCGCTCGCGCGCATCGCAGCCAAGGTCATGATGGGCCATTCCCTGGAATCCCTTGGGTACACCAAAGAGATCATCCCCACCCACGTTGCCGTGAAGGAGTCGGTGTTCCCCTTTCACAAGTTTGCGGGCGTGGACACCCTGTTGGGCCCCGAAATGCGGTCCACGGGTGAGGTCATGGGCATCGACCAAAACTTCCCCCGGGCCTTCATGAAAGCCCAGCTCGCCGCCTCCACCGCTCTTCCCGAAAAAGGCACGGTGCTGCTGAGTGTTCGTGACGGCGACAAGCCTTCCATATGCAAGGTGGCACAACGTCTTCAGGAGGCGGGGTTCAGCCTGGTGGCCACGCGAGGCACCGCCGACGCCCTTCGGCAGGCATCCATCGAGGTCGACGTGGTGAACAGGGTCAACGAGGGGCGGCCCCACATTGTGGATATGCTCCGCAATGACGAGATTCACATGGTGATCAACACCACCGAGGGGGCCAGGGCCATCGAGGACAGCAAATCTTTGCGTAGGCAGACCCTACTCAGCGGCGTGCCCTACTTCACCACCGCCGCTGCCGCCGAGGCCGCCGCCCAGGCCATGCAAGAAGCCCAAAAAGGCCCCATCCAGGTCCGTTCCCTCCAGGAGTTCGCCGCCACCGCAGGATAGGGGGAATGTCATCCTTGCTGACGGCACCGTGAGGGCTACAGTGTGGGCACTATGGAAAACGTTCCCATGACTCCTGAAGGCTTTGCGGCCATGAAAAAGCAGTTGGCGGAGCTCAAGGCGCTTCGCGTGGGGATTTCCCGCGAGATCGAAGTGGCCCGGGAGCACGGTGACCTGAAGGAGAACGCGGAGTACCACGCCGCCAAGGACAAGCAGGGGATCAGCGAAGCCCACATTCGGGATATGGAAGACAAGCTTTCCCGGGCAGAGGTCATTGACCCGGCCACCCTGGGCGGTGATCGGGTGAAGTTTGGTGCCACCGTCGATCTCGAGGACGTGGAATCCGGCCAGGCCGTAACCTACCGCATTGTGGGGGCAGACGAGAGCAACATTGACGAGGGAACCATCTCGGTCACCTCTCCAGTCGGTCGAGCCCTCATCAACAAGGAAGCGGGCGACGAAGTACGGGTGAAGGCCCCAGGCGGGATCCGCGTCTATGAAGTCCAGAACGTCCGCTGGTAACGAAGAAAACGAAGACGAAGCCCTTCCGTCCATCACGTTGCGATTTCCGGTCCCCCGGGAACACGAGGGCATGCGGGTGGACCAGTTTATCCAAAACCGCATTCCCCGGTTGTCGCGCACCCGTGCAACCGAGATTGTGCGCACATGTGCCCAGACCGAGGACGGAACAAGGCTCCGCCCGGGCCAACGTGTTCGCCGTGGGCAAGAGATTCAGCTGATTCGGCCCGGGTTTCGGGAGCCGGAAGTCCCCCTGTATTTCGACGTGCTGACCGACGATGCAGACATGCTGGCGGTGGACAAGCCCTCGGGGCTGCCCATGCACCCCAGCGCCACCTACCACCGGCACACGCTCACCTACCTATTGAGGCAGCGCTACCCGGAGAACACACCCCATATCGCCCACCGCCTGGACAGGGAAACCAGTGGAATCGTGTTGTGTGCCCGTCACCTTGAGGCCGAGCGAAACCTCAAGATCCAGTTCCAGGATCGTAAGGTCCGCAAGGCCTACCTTGCCATGGTCACAGGGCATGTACCGGGGGTGCCCCTGTTGGGGAAAGCCGGTGAACCGAACGGCCTGGAAATCGATCTTCCCCTACGACCTGGCAAGGAAGGCATGCACGTGAAAATGGAGGTGGCTGCCCCCGACCAGGGGTCTGCAGCGGTCACCCATGCCTGGGCCCTATGCAAAGGAGAAGGGCACAGTCTTCTTTGGTTGGAACCCCACACGGGAAGACAGCACCAACTCAGGGTGCACCTGGCGGCGCTTGGGCACCCTATTGTGGGCGACAAACTCTACGGTCCCCACGGGGAACAGGCGTTTTTGGAGTTCATTGCCCACAACGCCCAACCCCACGAGGATTGGCTAAAACTCACCATTCATCACCGGCAGGCGCTCCACGCCCATGCGGTGGGCTATGCACACCCCACCCGGTCCACTCCCGAGATCACCGTGGCTCCGCTCCCTGAGGATCTGTGCGAGCTGTGGGAACGGTTGGAGCCCGGCAGCTCCCTTGCGCCCGTGCTGGAGAGGGGGCATCAAAGGCTTTCACAATGGCCGATGGCCGCAGACTTGGGTCAAACGCCGGCCTTTGCTACCATCCCAAACCAAGGATCCTGATGAGCGCCCCACCACCCCTGGATAGCAAGCATGGCCCGTACCAAAAGGCCACTACGCCGTTGAGGCACCCCTTTCGGGTGCTCGCGTCTGTGCTTGTGTGCGGATCGCTTGCGGGTGTGGCCCAGGGCTGCGGATCCCAGAACGCGGAAATTCGCCCATCTTCACCTTTTACGGAGGAAATGGCCGTTATTTTTGATGATGGCGCGGATTTCGTAGGAGATCCAGACGTGCTGGAAGGCCGGTGGCGCCAGGGTTGGTCAGAGGACCTCCAGGCCAGGGTAGGGGGTGCAGATCTGATCGCAGGGATCAAAGTGCGCACGATTCGCACCGACACGGACCTCAACCGCCGCCAAACCCATCGGCTTGTGATCCATTTCGAGGAAGTGTACCAGGGCAGGAAACCCTCTGGGGAGCTCACGCTCCTGGTAAGCGATGACCAACCCGGATACTCCACCGTGGACGGCAACGACAGGCAACTTCTCCGCGGAACGTTCATGCTCTACCTGAAGTGGGTGCAGGCCCAGGATGGGACGTTGGGGTCCCACTGGCACCTTTCACCGGGAACCGACCCGGTGATTCGCTACACCCGTTTGGCCATTCGCGGAGCCACCGACTTTAAGCCCCGAAGCTACACCGTGGTGCAGCCCACCGAATAGCCCGAAAAATACCCTGCTGAATGCCCTGCTAGAATCCTATGGTTTAATGTGGCTCTTGGGATCGCTGCGGGGGGGCCGCCGGCGCTCCCTCTGCAGTGAGTGCCAGGGCCTCCAGCCGACGAAGATCCCGTTCGATTTCTTCCTGAAAGAGACCGCGCACCATGGAGGAACACTGGGCGCGGTCATAGGTAGGGTGGGTGCTCCTTAGAAAGCCGCGCAGGGCCTCCGCAAACTCCCGAGCCGTTTGGTAACGGGCGGAACGGGAGCGGTTCATGGCCCTTTCCAAAATGGCGCACAGTTCCGGCGGAATGTGGGGGTTGACCTCGGAGCACAACGGAGGCGTCGCTTCGCGCACCTCGAAGATGAGATCCACCTCCGTACGCGCGGCAAACGGAGGCCGACCCGTACAGAGCTCGTACAGGACACTGCCTGCGCTGAACACGTCGCTGCGGCGATCCAACTGACGGCCATAGGCCTGTTCCGGCGACATGTATTTGACCTTGCCCTTAATGACGCCCGACCGGGTATTCACCAAACTGTCGGTGGCCTTGGCCACTCCAAAATCGCAAATCTTCACAAGACCGCTGTAGGAAATAAGAATGTTGGATGGGCTGAAGTCCCGGTGAACAATATGCACCGGCACACCCTGTTCGTCGGTGGATCGATGGGCGTGATCCAGGCCGTCAAGCGCGCGGCTCATGAGGTAGACACTGTCCGCGAGGCTTGGCCACCGCCCCCGGCGTTGGGAACGTTTCAACACCGAACGCAAATCGGGGCCGTCCACATATTCGAGAACGAAGTACACGGCCCCATCGCTCTTGCAGAGCTCAAAGACCGAGGCGATGTTGGGGTGCCGCAGCCGCCGGATGATCTTGAACTCCTCCGACAACATCAGAACAAACTGGGTGTCCTGCAAATACCTGGTGTGCAGCCGCTTGATGGCCACATCCTGACGAAAGCCGTCGGCGTCAAAGGCAAACCCACGGAAAATCTCCGCCATCCCCCCGTGACCCACGCGGTGCAGCAGTGTGTATCTCCCTAGCGTTTCCAGCTCGTTCATAGGATGTGGACTCAACCCCAGAGGGGACGGTGAATGCACAGTCTGGGCCAAAAAGCCGCTTTTGCCAAAACTCGCGAAATTGGAACGCTTGATTCACAACCCGTGGGTGTGCGGTAATAGGGAAGGTATGAATTCCCGTTCCCCTTCCATGAGTTCAATCCCCCACAGGCGTCGATCGGGGAGGTGTGTTCTGTGGATGGCATTCACGGGGGTAGTGTTGTGGGTTGCCTGCGGATCCAACAACAAGCCCACGCCCGAGCCCTCCCCGCCGCCATCATCCGCAGGCCCATCCGCTGGTCCATCCGCAGTGGTGCCGACCGGGGGCAAGGCCACAACACCCGCGGCGACCAAGGCGGGAAGCGAACCGGAATCCATCGATGAAGACACCTTTGCCATGGAAGTGGTGGGAGCGCGTGAGCTCCCGGTCGGCGAGCCCCAGCGTTTGCAACTGAAAATACAAACCAAGGGCCCCTGGCATATCAATCAGGAGTACCCCCTGGAGGTATTGCTGAAATCCAACCATCCCGAGGTGGTGCACGTGGATACAACGCCCGCGGATCGTAGTACGGCCAACTACGAGGGTGAAACCCAGGTGTGGTTTCCCCTCGTCGTCACGCCGAAACAGTCCGGTTCCGCCACAATACAGGTGGAGGTGGATTTTGCGGTGTGCACGGACGAAAACTGTGTTCCCGAGCAGCGCATACTCCAGCTGACCCTGGGAGTGAAATAGCGCCATGGCGGATCCCGAACCATGGAATGTGTGGGAATCCGTAGTGGCCAACGTTCACGACACCTTTGCACAGCAGAGGAGTCTTCTTTCCTTTGAACAGTACCTTGAGCGCTACCGCCAGGAACCCGAGCGCCAGAGCCGCAATGCCGCCCACTACCTGCTGGACACGGTGGAGCACTTTGGGACCGAGAGCCGCCCCATGGCGGGGGGTGCCGTGGATCGTTACAAACTGTTTGACCTGGAGTTTGATCCCAGCCCCGACGCACCACGCCTCATCGGGCAGGAATCCCTACAGGCATCCCTGGTGCAATCCCTGCGTAACTTTGTACGGGAAGGCCGCGCCAATCGTTTGTTGTTGCTCCATGGCCCCAACGGCAGTGCCAAATCCACCTTTGTGCGCTGCCTCATGCGGGGCCTTGAACAGTACTCCTCCCTGGAAGAGGGGGCGCTCTACCGATTCAACTGGGTGTTTGAAAAGGAAAGCAGCGGTAGTTCTATTGGGTTCTCCAATATCGCACGCAGCGCTGGTGGGTTGCGTGGCGTGGTGGGAAGCGATGAAAACAACATCTCCCTTCGCATTCGCGGCACGGTGCGTGAGCACCCGCTATTGCTGCTCCCCCTGGCCCAGCGCAGGGCCCTGCTCGAACAGATCCACGGTGAGCGCAAAGCCGCTCCGCCCCGGTGGTTGTGGGAAGGCCAAGCCAGTCACAAGAACCAACAAATCTTCCAGGCCCTGTTGAGTGCCTACCGCGGGGATCTGGCACGGGTGCTCCAGCATGTGGAAGTGGAACGCTACGTTCTCTCCAGATTCTACCGAACCGGGGCAGTCACCATTGGACCTGAGATGTCGGTGGACGCATCCGAACGTCAGTTGACCGTGGATAGCCTTGCCCGGTCCATTCCCGCATCCCTCAGTACCCTGGCGCTCACCGAACCGGTGGGTGAGCTGGTGGATGGGTTGGCCGGGATCATCGAATACAGCGATCTCATGAAACGCCCCCTGGACGCCTGGAAATACCTGTTGCTTGCCGTGGAGTCCGGCGAGGTGGCACTTTCCCAATCCAATCTGGCCCTGAATGCGGTCACCATTGCCACGTCAAACGAGCTTCACTACGAGGCCTTTCGGCAACATCATGAATACCGGTCCTTCCGCGGGCGTTTGCAGGCCTTCCGTGTGCGCTACCTGGTGCACTACGACGACGAACAGCGCATCTACGAACGTCAACTCCGTACTCTCGGGCCGCAACCTGCACCCCATACCGGGTTCGTGGCGGCACTGTGGGCCGTGCTCACCCGACTGCGGCGCGCACAACCCTCGGCTTACGACGATGGAACACTGGGCCACCTTGCCCAGGGCCTGA
Organism: Polyangia bacterium; assembly: GCA_030427835.1. Taxonomy (GTDB): domain Bacteria; phylum Myxococcota_A; class Polyangia; order Polyangiales; family JAUICN01; genus JAUICN01. The sequence goes on from JAUICN010000004.1 coordinate 225,574, forward strand.
CCCCCATGGAAAAGGCTCATCTCTACGCCAAGGGGAAGATACCCGCCCGATTGGATGCCGAGCAGGCGCGCCTATTGAGGGGCCACATTGCCAAGGTCAAGCGGGAGGGGGAAGAGACCGCCGAAGATACGGGGGCAGCCGAGGGTGAGTTTGGGGTCTCTCCCAGGGACGTGCAGCGGTTTCTCCTAAACGTGGCATCCACGGCCGGCGACCGCACCGTGACTCCCGTGGATGTGATGGAGGAGATTCGTCGATTTTGCGAAGACGCCGACCACGAAATGTTCGAGATGAACCCGGACCACGGGTACCACGATGCGGGCGGCCTGCTCGAGCAGGTGCACCGGCAGTGGTTGCTCCGCGTGCAGGATGAGTTGCGTCGAAGTGCGTCCATGGTGGACGAGCAGAGCCACGAGATGCTCTTTGAACGGTACGTCACCCACGTGTCCTTCTGGTTGAAGAACGAACGCCTGACCGATCCGGTCACAGGCCAGCAACAGGACCCCGATCAGGAACTGATGAACAACGTGGAAGGCATGTTGGATGTGGCTGCCTCCCAGGAGAAGGCCGAGAACTTCCGCAGGGAGTTGATTCGCACCGTGGCCGGCGTGGCCATCGACCACCCCGGGGAACCCGTGGACTACCGCACCCTGTTCTCCCAGGAGATCGCAAAGCTCCAGCAGGTGTTCTACGAACAGCGTTCCGAAAAAATCCGTGCCCTGGCGGAGGATATTCTGCAGTTCCTCCAACAGGATGAGCAGACCCGAGCCGAGGGCACCGCCGGCTCCCCATCCACGGAGTTGGACACGGCCGGGCAACAGCAGGTCGAGCAGACGACCCAACGCCTGTTTAGGGACTTCGGATACACGCCCCACAGCCTTCGTATCGCCCTAAGCCAAATCATCGATCGGCCAAATCAGGGGGGCTAGGCACCGCTTTTACCGTGAGACGGGTGGTGGCCTGGGGTGTAGGGGCCCTGGCGGGGCGCGTCATTGGGGCACATATGTAGGGGACAATCCCACATGACCCGCGGTTTCTGGAGCATTTGCTGTGACCCTTTTGTCCGGATTTGGAACATTTTCTGTTCCAGTGGGGCCTGTTTGGAGCCGCAATTGTGGCATCTGCGGTGTTTTCGAGTTGGAACAGGCCTTGCATCCTATTTTGGGTAGAGGTGACCATGGACCCCAGCTCCCCCCATACGATGCGAAAGCCCCCGTCCCAGCGCCGGGCTCCCCACGGTTCCAGTGGGCACCAACTCCACGGCACCCTGCACCGGTGCATGGACAGCCTTCGTGGAACCGCGCTCAGGCTCACCCGGAACCGGGCAGATGCGGAAGATCTGCTCCACGACGCGGTGGTTCGTGCGTGGTCTTCCAGGGACAGGTTTGACGACAGCCGCAATGGTGGCGCCTGGATGCACCGCATCCTGAAAAATACCTTTGTCAGCCACTACAGGCGTGCCCGCCTGGAGCGCACCGTCATGCACGAACAGGGGGTTGCCCTTCAACGGTCCATGAGCAGTCGGCCCCCCGCCGTGGAATCCAGGCGTGTCTCCAGTGAAGTGCAAGTGGCCATGGATACCCTGCCCGAAAACTACGCCCAGGCCCTTCGGCTCGTGGACCTGGACGAAATGAGCTACGTGGACGCGGCCAAGCGTCTGCAATGCCCCGTGGGGACGGTCATGAGCCGCCTGCACCGGGGCCGGCAAATGTTGCGCACAGCCCTGGAAGACAACCCAACCCGCAGTGCCGCTTAAGGCAGCAGTTTAGTATTCTTGACTCATCCGATGGACGAATAAGTGAATTTTGGAAATTCACCTGGAATCCCTTGACGGATCCGGCCTGAAATCCATATTGGTGCCAGGAGAACAGGTACCATGGCCAGCTATTCAGACCTCTTGCAGCAGGTTCGCGATTCGATTCAAATCCTCTCGCTGGAGGACCTCAAGGCCGAACTGGATTCTGCGCAGCCACCCCTGGTGGTGGACGTGCGGGAAAAGGACGAATGGCGCCAGGGCTACATCCCCGGAGCAATCCACCTACCCCGTGGATTTCTAGAGATGCAGGCCGGGTCTCGACTTCCGGACCCCAGCGCCAACATCGTGGTCTACTGCGCCGGCGGCGTGCGTTCCGCGTTTGCGGCCAAGGCCCTCCAGGATCTTGGGTACAGCAAGGTTCGCTCCGCCAACCCGGGCTTCGGCAATTGGAAGGACAAGGGCTTTCCCGTGGAACGCCCCGTACAGCTCACGGAAGCCCAGCAGGAACGGTACTCCCGCCATCTGCTGTTGCCCGAGGTGGGTGAACTTGGCCAAAAGAAACTACTGGAGTCCCGAGTGCTGCTGCTCGGTGCTGGAGGCCTCGGTTCCCCGGCCGCCATGTACCTGGCAGCTGCCGGCGTGGGCACCCTGGGCATCATCGACAACGACGTGGTGGATTCCTCCAACTTGCAGCGCCAAATCCTCCACGGAGAGGACCGGGTAGGGGCCCCCAAGGTCGAAAGTGCGGCCAAGACACTCACCAACCTCAACCCCGATATCGAGGTCATCCCCTTCCAGGAGCGGCTCACCAGTGAAAACGTGGACCGCATCTTCGACCAAAAGTGGGACGTGATCGTGGACGGGCTGGACAACTTCCCCACCCGTTATTTGGTCAACGATGCCTCCGTTTGGAAAAACGTTCCCGTAGTGCACGGATCCATCTTTCGATTTGAGGGGCAAGTCACCACCTTCTGGCCCAAACAGGGCCCCTGCTACCGGTGCCTTTACCCCGAGCCGCCACCGGCACACCTGGCCCCTTCCTGTGCCGAAGCGGGCGTGCTTGGAGTGCTCCCTGGGATCATCGGAACCCTGCAAGCCACCGAGGCCGTCAAGATCATCCTGGGCAAGGGTGACCCTCTCGTGGGCCGCCTGCTCACCTACGACTCCCTGCGCATGAACTTCCGCACCCTGAAGCTCCGCCGCAACACCGACTGCCCCGTCTGCGGCGACGCCCCCACCATCAAGAAGTACATCGACTACGAAGACTTCTGCAGCCGCTAGCCCCACCGACGGTGTAGGATCTGCAATGCCTCCCATCATGAAATACGCGTCGCTTCATACACTTGCCCTAGTGACCACCTTCGCCGGTTTGTCCCAGGGATGTTCCCAGAATGCTTCCTGTGAATCGGAGTCCTGTAAGGACAGGGCCGAGTTGCGGGAAAACAAAACGAAATGGCAGGCCGAGGGCCCCAGCTCCTACGAGTACACCCTGGTGACCCAATCGTTCACGGCCGCCCGCACGGAAACCAAATACACCGTGCGCAACGGCGCCCTGGAGCAACGGGAGTTTCAATGGTGGGAAAGGGACCGCGACAACAACGAACAGCTCTTTGATGCCTGGACCGAAACCACCGAACAGCTTGGAGACAACGATCACTACTACGGCCTGTGGACCATGGATGACCTCTACACCCATTGCGAAGAAACCGTGCTCAACCAGGACCCGGACGAAAACGAAATCACACTCACCTTTGGCGATGACGGTGCCCTCGACGTGTGCGAATACCGCGCCATCAACTGCGCCGACGACTGCTCCTCCGGCTTCGACGTGGGCACCCTCACCGCCCTGTGAGTATCCATCCACCCACTGATCCTGGCGCGAGGCTCGAGAATCAGGGATGATTGCAGTGCATGGAAGACAATCCAAAGCACAGCGACGTTCCACCTGAGATTCTTCAGAAGGCCCTGCGCAGCGCAAGCAAGCGCGCAGTAGACGAAACATTTGCTTTAGGCCTCACCATTCTTATCGAGCGGGACGGAAAACTTGTGGAGCTCTTCCCCGACGGCACTGAACGGGATGTTCCGGCGGAAGAGAATGAAAAACCATGACCTCTGCTATTCAAGCGGCAGTCCCACGGTTGCGTCTGTTTGCGGGACCAAACGGGTCAGGGAAGTCCACGTTGTATTTTGATCTTAAGGATCGATTCCCCATGGGGCACTACATCAATGCCGACGATATTCTGTCTCGATTATTAGGCCGTGGGTTCTTTCACCTCCATGATTTTGGTTTGCAAGCAACACAGGAAGATTGGGAGAGGTTCCTAGCAGGTAGCAGCTTGTTTATTCAGAAGATTGAGAACAGGGCGCGGATAGATTCCGTGAAAATCGAGCGGAACGTGGTTGTTTGCCAAGAGCAAGCAATAGACTCCTACCTGACCGCGCTAGTGGCAGAGTTTTTGAGATCAGCGCTGCTGCAGTCGCGTCAATCCATGAGCTTTGAGTCCGTCATGTCCCACCCCAGCAAGGTGGCGTTCTTGAAATCAGCGAAGGACGCAGGCTACCGCACCTACGTATATTTCGTGGCCACCAACAACGTGCGAATCAACCTGTCCCGGGTCCAGGCGCGTGCCGTAAAGAAAGGCCATGATGTTCCAAAGGACAAAATTCGGCAAAGGTACGCAAGATCCATCGCGCTTCTTCCAGAAGCAATTCACCATGCGGATCGCGCATACATTTTTGACAACAGTTCTACCCACATGAAGTTGATTGCCGAGGTTACCGACGGTAGCCAACTGGCCTTGAAAACCGAGGATGCCCCCGACTGGATATCAAACACGGTGTTGCCAGCCTTCACGTAAGATGGATGTGTTTAGCTTTCGAGCGTCCAAGTACCGTACAGGGTGGGGCGTTCTAGGCTTTTGCGGAGTTTTTGGATGAACCGCGTGCGGGGGAAGGGCTGTGCGCCAAAACGTGCCGTGTGCTCCGAGTGGGTTTGGCAGTCCACAAAATCAAAACCCTTGGCGGATGCAAAATCGAGCAACGCCAGGAACGCGGCCTTGGATGCATGGGGCACCAGGTGAAACATGGATTCCCCAAAAAACGCACCCCCAAGTGAAACCCCGTAGAGCCCACCCACAAGCGCCCCGTCACGCCACGCCTCAAACGAGTGCGCCAAACCCATACGGTGCAACCCCCTGTAACCCCGTGAGAGCTCCCGCGTGATCCAGGTGCCGTCCTGACCCTCCCTGGGGACATGGGCACAGCGGTGGATGACCTCATCAAAGGCGGAGTCCACTCGTATCTCAAAGCGTGAGCGCCTGACGTCCTTCTCCACTGATCGTGGCACATGCACCCCGTTCAATGGGATCACCCAGCGCGGATCGGGACTGAACCACAGAAGCGGCAAACCCTCTGAAGGCCAAGGAAAAATACCCTGCCCATAGGCCAGCACCAACTGGGTCGGACTCGCAGCCCCCCCCACAGCCACAAGCCCATCCTCCGTCGCCGACTCCACCGGCGGAAAATCAAACGTCTTCCCTGTGTCGAGTGTCGTCATCGAGCTGGCCCCCTTGTGCGACCTTGCGTTCCACAGGGTGTTTCCTGGCAAGGTTGTGGTGCGAGATCGGTCTGGATACCCATGAGGCCAAAAACAGCAAAAGTCATCGGGCGGAGGTTTAAGTCGGCCGGACAGGTTTTGTGCCTGTGGTTTCCGGGGTTGCTTTCCACGACAACGGAATCCCTGATGTGCGCGTCGTACAGGTGCATGGCCATGAAACTGTTTAAAAAGAATTGCAGGGAAAGATCAGCTGGTTTTTCTGCACCGTAGCGGAGCACACGTGCACCGTAACCGGTGGGCCAGCAGATTTGATATTCCCATGAGAGACTTCTGAGTTCCATCATTTCTGCTGTGTCACTCACCCGTTGACAGGCTTTTTCCTCTTGTGCTTCCTTCAATTGGGGTTTTCAGACGACAGGCGTCTCGCCCCTGAGAAGGGAAATCATGATCGCACATATACGTTCTCTCGTTCTTCTTTGCTCACTCGGCTTTGTGCTCCTCTTTGCCGCGGCCTCTGGGTGCAAGGATAGCAAGGGGAAGCAAGCCGAAGGCGCCAATGACGATACCAAGGCCACCGCCGCCCCGGCAAACAGTAGGGTGGACATGGAGACCACACGGAACGGGTTGTTTGGTTTCTCGAACTTCGCCAACGGCTACCCCAAGATCCTTGTGGACTCCTACCAGGGCGCCTACGGAGGAGATGACGACCCGGCGCACCGCACGAACTTTGTGCGCAGCATGAAGGTGTCAGGGCTGACAGAGTCCCTCAAGGTGATCGATGCGCAGCTGAAAATAGGCGAAGCCGAATTGGCGGCGGCGAAGGCAAACCCCCCAGAAGCGATGGTGCCTCTAGTAGAGGCGGCCCAGTCATGCATGGAGAACTTCGTTGCCGGCTTGAAGGGCGTCAAAGAAATCCACGCAAAAGAACAGGGAGGAGAACCCGACACGGACGGCACCAAGTACAAGGCCCTGCGTGCAACCATTGCGGAGCACTTTCAAGTGTTTGAGACCACTCGCCAGAAACTGGCCGAAGAAGCTCCCAAACTCTAGACCGCTTAACCGTAATACCGAAGCCTAGCGGCGTGTAAGAAACGGCCTTCAGATTTTCTCTAGGAAGTCGATCCTCCAGTGCTCTCCGTACTGGGCAATGATGTCGTCCATGGCTGAGTTGGCGCAAGCTTGGTAGTCCTGAAGTGTTGGCGTTGGATTGCCACTGATTTGGAACTTGCCTTCCAAGTTGAAGACGCGACTTGGGTTGGTATTCAAAATACTGAACGTGCCCTCGCAACCTGGCGTGTCGGACCGGATTTGCAGGAACCCTTGGTTGAAGGAGGGGCGCACCCCTCGCACCCCCAGGAAATGAACCACACCATCGGGAAGCTCCAGCGACAAGCTGCACGCGTACCCTACCGGCCCGACCGAGCACCCGGGGCCCTGAAACGCGTTGGTTACTTCGGTCATGTCGAGATCGTACTGATTGAGAGCCACCGTCGAATAGGTCCCCCGGTTTTGAAAGAACTGGGAAAAGTTCTGCACAGGCGACACGACCTGGACCCACGCAATGGCCGCGGACGGAATCGCGAAAAGCAAAAAGGCCAAAACCACCGGCTTCGAACAACCGGAAACAAAAGTTTTCATCACAGACAAACTCCTTAACGCGGTCGACCGCCGACCGAAGATCCAATCTGCTACCACCCGAAATTCATTCCAAGCGTATTTTTTTGAATCAGGTGTCGGGAGCAGAGAACGGGGAACCCACAGCGAAGCCCCCTTGCAAACTCAGGCGGATGCGAGGGTGAGTGTGTTGCCTTCCTCTTGCACACGAACTGTCAGAGAATCGGCTTTGCCTGAGGAGTGCTCAAACAACATCAGTTTCGCTAGCGGGAGTTTGATTTGCTGTTCGATGAGTCTTGCGAGGGGGCGGGCGCCCATGGTGGGCTCGAAGCCCTTGTCGGTGAGGTAACTCACCACGCTGTCGTCGAATTGGAGGTTCACAGATTTGGTGGTGGCCAGGGCCTGCAGTTCATTGAGGCTCTTTTTTACGATGCGCTCCATGGTGCCCTTGGATAGGGGGCCGAACTGGATGGTGGCGTCCAGGCGGTTGCGGAACTCGGGGCTGAAGGCCCGCTCCACGGCGGCCTTGGTGGCGGATGCCATGTCTCCGGAGTGATCCCCGAAACCCACGGTGCTCCGTGCCGCGTCTCGCACGCCCAGGTTCGACGTCATGATGAGCGTGACGTGGCGAAAATCCGCGCGCTTGCCGCTGTTGTCGGTGAGCTGTGCGTGGTCCATGACCTGAAGCAGTAGGTGAAACAGGTCGGGGTGGGCCTTTTCGATTTCATCGAGCAGCAATACGCAGTGGGGGTGTTGGCGAATGGCATCGGTCAGCAGTCCACCCCGGTCGTACCCCACGTAGCCGGGCGGTGATCCAATGAGCCGCGAGAGGGAATGGGCTTCCCCGTATTCGCTCATGTCAAACCGTTCGCAGGGCACGCCCAGGTGGGTGGCAAGCTGACGTGCAAGCTCCGTTTTACCCACTCCCGTGGGCCCACAAAATAGAAACGAGCCCACGGGTTTGCTGTCGGCCCGCAACCCCGCCCGCGCCAATTGCACGGCGCTGGCCAGCCGTTCCACGGCCTCGTCCTGGCCAAAGATGACCTGCCTCAAATCGGACTCCAGGGAGCGAAGCGCTTGCCTGTCATCGGACGACACCGACGCCGGCGGGATCTTGGCCATGCGACTGACGGTGGTTTCAATGTCCACCACGTCGATGGTGCCGGTGGGAGAGTCGCCCTCCGTGCCGTCCTCCGGGGCGGCCTCCGGGGCGGCCGGGGTGTGTGCCCGTTTGGCAGAACCGGCTTCGTCGATGAGGTCGATGGCGGTGTCGGGAAGGAACCGGTCGGTCAGGTGTTTGTGGGCCAGGGCAACCGCGGCTTCGATGGACTCCGGGGTGTAGGTCACGCGATGGTGCTGCTCGTACCTTTCCTGCAGGCCCCGTAGGATCTCCACGGCTTGCTCTTCGGAGGGAGGTTCGATGTCCACGGTTTGAAAACGGCGTGCGAAGGCGGGCTCCCGTTCAAGGCCTCCCTTGTATTCCTGGTAGGTGGTGGCGCCCATGCAGCGCAGGCGCCCATTGGCGAGCAGGGGTTTGAGCAGGTTGGAAGCATCGAGACTACCTCCCTGGGTGGAGCCGGCACCGACCAGCGTGTGGATTTCGTCCACGAACAAGATCGCACCATCGGGAAGGCTCTTGAGCACACCCTTCAGGCGTTGTTCAAACTGGCCACGGTATTTGGTACCCGCCAGGATGCCACCCAGGTCGAGCGCGTACACGGGGGTGTCGGCAAGAAACCCTGGCACCCGGTCCTCGGCAATGTGCAACGCCAGGCCCTCGGCGATGGCGGTCTTTCCCACGCCGGGTTCGCCCACCAACAGCGGGTTGCACTTGCGGCGGCGACCCAGGATTTGAATCACCCGGGCAACCTCCCGCTCCCGCCCCACAAGGGGATCGATGAACCCCTCCCGGGCCTGGGCCACAAGATCCGTGGTGTAAGCCGTAAGCGGATGGCCCCGGGGCGATGGCGCCTCCGAATCCCCCATCTCCGGAGCCATGGAGTCCCCTCCCAGATCCTCCGGCGGTTCCGATTCCATGGGGTCCCCGTGGAACGGCTCGCCGTGCATGCCGGAGAGCACCTGCTTCAATACCAGTGGCGAGAGCCCCTCTAACCGCATGACGTAGGACGCAAAGGAATCGGGCTCTTCCAGGATTTGCACCAACACATGGCGCCCATCCAGTTCCGACATCTCGGATGAAATCGCGTGAATCGCCGTGTTGTTGAGTACCCGTTCCAGGTCCACGGTTTGCTGGGGGGACCCCACCGCCGCGTCCTCCGCAAGGGAGGGGATGCGGCGCTGCAGGAACTGATCCAACCGCTGGCACATGTCGCCCACATGGCCCTCGCACTGTTGCACCACCGTGGCCACGTGGGGTTCCTGAAGCAGCGACAGCAGCAGGTGTTCCAGGGTCACATACTCATGGCGGTGTTGCAGGGCATGATCGTTTGCCGCCCGCAATGCCCGTTGCAGCCCCGCGTGCACACTTGGATTGGAGGCCATTGCTAACAATCCCCGTTTTCGTTGGGAAGATCCGGCTCCATGGTGAGCTGCAGGGGGAACTCTTCGGCCCGGGCCATGGATTCCGCTTCCATGATTTTGGTTTCAGCCACGCCCCTGGGGTACAGCCCCGCACGGCCCGCACCGTTGCGATGCACATGCACCATGATCGCCGTGGCCTGGGCTTCGTCGTGGTGGAACACCTGCTTCAGCACGTCCACCACAAAATCCCGCGTGGTGTAGTCGTCGTTGTGGATCCACACCAGGTACATGGGGGGCTCCCGCAGGTCCTCTTCAACGAGGGCGCCGGTTTCAGCAGCCTCCTGTGGGTAGGCACTTCCTAGATCGTCTGGATCGTGATCCGTCATCTCCCCCATTGTCGCCCGGAAAGCCGCTAGGCATCAAGCCCCATCCACAGGTTTCACCCACGGGTTCCACCCAGGGGCAATCCTGCCCGGCCCTACCGCAGTACGAGCCGGAAATGGAAGTTTTCCCGGGTGCCATTGCGCAGTTCCACCCGGTTTTCGTCCACGGAAAGTACCCGGCATAGATCCCCAGAGGCCAGGGAGGCGCCCGACCCGTCCGATTCAAAGGAGAGGTACACCAGCACGCTGCGTGGAACACGCCCCAAATCATGTTCCACCACCATGGTTCCCTGGCTGGGGTAGGTGAGCCAATCCTCTCCGGCCCATCCCACGCTCTGCCAATTGCCGGCGCTGTCTGTGCCAGCGCTTGCGGGAAGCTCCGAAAGGGCGAACTCCACCAGGGGCTCCGCCTGGGCATCGGTGCAACCGGCGATGAAGCCGAGACACAGGTTCCAATGAAGGATCCAATACAGGGGGTGACGCATGGCCCAACGCTGCCACCCCAAAAGGTGTGGTGCCACTCAACGACTATGCCGGGTCCTGAAAGTGCCGGAGCACGGCGTTCACCACCCCGTCCATGCTGTGGGGGGTGGCCTCCCGGGCGACTTTGAGCCCAAGGGACCGCACCGCTTCGCTGGTGCGTGGGCCCACGGAAAATAAGGGGCAGGAAAACAGGGTGTGCCGCAGGGGTTCGGGGCAGGCGCTCCACAGGGAGTGAACTGCACTGGGGGAGGCAAAGGTGAGCCCGTCGAAGGGGCCATCGCTCAAGTGAGACTCAAGCGCTTCCACGTTCACGTCCCCATGGGTTTGGTAGAGCGGCCAGGTGTCCACGGTTTTAAACAGGCCACTGCCACAGAGGACCTGGGCTAGGGCAGGGTGGGCCTGGGCAGATTGGGGGATCAGTGCCCGCAGCCCAGGTGCAACTCCAGTCTCCCGGGGTTGTGCCTGGGTAAGGTGGTCCACCAGTGCCGCACCCAGGGCCGTGCCGTGCTGCACCGAAGGCACAAGGTCCGTGAGGATCCCAAAATCCCGGGCCGCCTGGGCGGTCTGCTTGCCCACCGTAGCCACACGAACACCGTGCAATGCGCGGGCATCCAATCCCTGACGCCCGAGTGCGTCGAAAAAGAAACGCACCGCGCGGGCGCTGGTCCACAACAACCAGTCGTAGCTCCCCAGCTGTGAAAGAAAGGGTACGGCAGTTTTATCCCAGCCAGGATCCGCCTGGCTACGGATGGCCGGGATGTGGCATGGCTCCGCTCCCAAATCCCAGAGGCGTGAGGCCACCCCGGGGGCGAGGTCCTCCCGGGTGACCGCAATTCGCTTTCCCGCCAGCGGCAAACGCCCGTGCCAATCCAACACCCCATGGAGTTTGCAGACGTCACCCACCACGGTGAGCGAGGGCATGCCCAGGTCGGCCTCCTGGGCCAGGGCCGCGAGCGTGCCCACCGTTCCCCGCACCACACGTTGTTTTGCAAGGGATGCCCATTGCACCACCGCAGCGGGGGTGTTTGCCGGGCGACCGTGGGCAATGAGCCGCCCCATCAACGAGTCGAGCTTGCGCAGGCCCATGAAGATCACAAGGGTCTCGGTGCCCGTGGCAAGCTTTGGCCAATCGTGGCTGCTTTGATCTTTTTCGGGGGATTCCGTGGCGGTCACGTAGGCCACGCTGCTGGAGAGGTGGCGATCGGTCATGGGGATGCCTGCGTAGGCGGCCACGGCGGAAGGAGAAGACACCCCGGGTACCACCTCAAACGGGATCCCTGCCGCGTGCAGGGCCTGGGCCTCCTCAGACCCCCGTGCGAACAACAGGGGGTCCCCTCCCTTGAGTCGCACGACGGACTTCCCTGCACGGGCCGCCTGCACCATGTGGTCATGAATGCGCGATTGCCGTTCGCTGGGTGTACCCGCGCGCTTGCCCACAAACCGCAAACGCGCGCCGGGTTTGCAGTGGGTCAGTAGGGATCTGTGGACCAGGGCGTCGTAGAGCACCACGTCCGCACGGGAAAGCAATCGCCTGCCCCGAAGGGTCAGCAGTTCCGGATGACCCGGCCCCGCACCCACCAGATACACCATTGCCGGATCCGATCCTTCGCCCACTTGTGCGCTGCTAGCGGTCATGCCAACCCATTGCCATGAAACCTACCGTACTTGGCCCCGTTGTTCGAACGCTCTTGCTTGGGATGGTGATTCCCACAGTGGGCCTGCCCACCATGGCACTGGTGGGTTGCGGGAACCGGGAGGATGCCGGGGCGACCAGGGGCCGTCCAACCGCGGCTCCCAATGCCACTGCGCCCAATGCCACTGCGCCCAACGCCGCGGCTCCCAACGCCGCTGCCACAAAAAAAGACCCGGCCCATGCTCCTACCTCAAATTCCACCTCCGTAGGCAGTTCGACAAAACGCGCCGGGTCTCCCGCGCGCCCACCCACACGAACCCGCAACCCCACCGCGCCGGATCCGCGGGCAGGAAGCTTTACCCTGGCCCAGGCCCTGGCCGGCGACGCAGGCCTACAGGGGAAGGGGACGCTGGTCGCCACGCTTCACACATCAAAAGGGGAACTGACGTGTGATCTGGATGCCAAGGCCGCTCCCAACACGGTGGCCAATTTCGTGGGCCTGGCCCGCGGTACCCGGCCCTGGTGGGATGCGGAGAGCGCCCAGTGGGTCACCCGCCCCCTCTACGACGGCACCACGTTTCACCGCACCATCCAGGGGTTCATGATTCAAGGGGGCGATCCCCTGGGAGACGGTACCGGCGGCGTGGGGTACGTCATTGACGATGAAATCCCTGCCGGCGCCACCCACGACCGGGCGGGGCAACTGTGCATGGCCAACCGTGGACCAAACACCAACGGCTCCCAGTTTTTCATCACCGATGGTGCCGCCCCCCACCTGGACGGCGGTTACACCATCTTTGGTCAGTGTACGCCCACCGACCTGGTATCCAAGATCGCACGGCTGCCGCTCGCGGCGGCCAGCGGCGACCGCCCCGTGCAACCGGTGCCCATCGAAAAGATGGTGATTCAACTCAAACGGAGTCGTTAGAACTCTCTGGATCGCTCAGGCGATCGTTTCCCCCAGAGTGGGTGTCCGAGTCGGCGCCGGTGGATTCGAGGTTGAACTCGGGTTTTCCCACGTGCGCCTGCACCCCCTTGCCATCGTCATTGGGCACAAAGCGCACCTCCGTTCGAACGTCCAGCTTCACCGAGGTCAGCGCCCGGAAGAACTCCGCGGACACATCGGTGGCGGACAAAAACTCCCGAACCTCCTTGGCCACGCCCCGAACCACCGCACTTTTGGTGCCCTCCACCTGGTTCAGCACCTGGGCCATCAGTTCCTTGGGCATCTTGGCGTCGGCCATGAGATCCCGAATGGCACTGTCGGTACGGGTGAGGGTGCCAAGCCCGGTTTCGATGCCCTTTTCAATCCCCTTTTTGATGACCTCGCGCACCGCACGATCAAGACTTCGCCCCCGGACTTGGCCGTCTGCCGGTTCTCCGAAGGGTTCGTCCCCGTGGCCCAAGTCCCCCAGATCGGGAGCGGGTGGGGAGTCGCCAGGCGGTGGATAGTTCTCGGACATCCCTACACACTAGCGGGTTTGGCGCGTTGTGTCATGGCCGAAAACGGTACCTTTCGGGACCGGGCGCTGGTGCCGCCCCTGGGGGCAGGCCATGGTGAAGCCCCGTGCCTGCCCGCCCTGATACATTGCCCGAAGAGTTGCCCAAGGTGTGCATGGTAAGCCCGCCGGTGCGCCCCCCCTGGACCCACGGAACGGTCAACCTGGTACGTGATCTCAGTGGCGCCATGACACGATACCGTGCGGTCACGAACCGGGGTCTGCCCACCCCGGGCAGTCGGATCGAGGCGCCGAGCTCTGCAAAACTAAAATCCGCCGAAAAGTGGGCCAGCATGCTTGCCCATGTGGCCGGCGGGCGACGCGCATCGATCTGGCATTTCTTTTTCACCCCCACCGCCACCACCGCCCGCTGGGCCCGCCGTATGTGTGGATCGCTGCGACCCCGGTCCCTGCGATCCCAGGTCGTGCAAACCCTGTGCAGTGCGCCGGAGCGGCCCCGCCTGGAACACCTGTTTGCGCCCACGGTCATCACGCTCTCCGAGCACACGCGGCAGCGCTACCTGGAGGTGGGCGCGGATCCAAACAGGCTGGTGCACATTCCCCCATGTGCTGCGGTGCCTGAACCCGTGTCACCCACGCGGGCCGCGGAGATACGGGCCGCCTTTGGCATCGCGGCCCAAACCCTGTGGTTGTTGTACGTGGGGGACCTGGAGTTTGGGCAGGGCCCGAAGCCCACCGTGCAGGCCCTTGCACAATTGCGCAGGCAGGGGTTGCCGGCCCATCTTACGGTGGCCTCTCGCATGAAAACACCGGCGGCCATGGAACGGTACCGGGACGTGCAGCGTTTTGCCCAATCCCTGGGTGTGCATGCCCAGGTGAACGGTTTGAAGTCAACCGAGGTGCAGGACATTTCCTTTCACAATCTTCTTGGTTCGGTCGACCTGGTGTTGCTGCCGTCGCCGACCCTGACCGCAAAAATGGACTACCCCTTGACCCTATTGGAGGCCGCCCACCTGGGTCGCGCCATTGTGGTGAGCGAGAGCAGCGCTGCCCGGGAGTTGGTGGACCGGGCCATGGCGGTGGCGGTGGGGCCGGGAATCGGGGATCTGGCCCAGGTGATCCAGACCTGGGCGTCCCCTTCCATGGGCAAGGCCCTTGGAGAAACGGCACGGGTGCGGGCCCAGGAGTTCCTTGCACCCAAAGTGGCCGCAGCCCACGAGGCCCTCTACGATCGGATGGTGCACAACCAGGAACTGGGATCATGAGCAGCCACGACACGCCCCCCCACTCACCTCTGCGTTCACCTCTGCGTTCACCTCTGCGCTCGGGCACGGGGCAATCCCTGAAGGTGAGCGAGTACTACGACGCCTTTAGCGAAACCTACGACGACCCAAGGGATGGCGCGTACCACCGTTGGATCGATGACCAGCAGGTGGGGATCCTCACGCCCTACGCCCAGGGGCGCGTGCTGGAAGTGGGGTGTGGTACGGGCAGGTTGCTTGACCGGGTGCGAGCCCTCAGTGACGAGGCCCACGGCATTGACATCTCGGAGGGCATGCTTCGGCACGCTCGGGAAAGGGGGCTGTTGGTAAGCTGCGCAAGCGCCACCCACATCCCGTACCCGGATCAGTACTTTGATCTTACCTACAGCTTCAAGGTGTTGGCCCATGTCCGCGAAGTGGGCCAGGCCCTCCGTGAAATGGCCCGGGTCACCCAGCCCGGGGGTATGGTCGTGGCCGAGTTCTACAACCGGTGGTCCCTACGACACCTGGCCCGCACCCTGCGCCGTCCAGGCGTGATCGGGCGATCCGGCAAGGTCCCCGGGCGGTTTAGGGGTGTCACGGAACAGGATGTCTTCACCCGTTGGGATAGGCCCGCACAGATGCGCAGACATCTCCCAGGGAACCTTTGCCCCGTGGCTTGGCACGGGATCCGCGTGATCACCCCGCTGCCCTCCCTGTTGGAAGTGCCCCGGCTGGGGCCAGGTCTTGTGGGCCTGGAGAAGCGATTGCAGCGCCGTTTGTGGCAATTGGGTGGCTTTGTGGCCGTGGTGGCCCGCAAGGAGTAGGTTTACCGCTCTTTCTTACGCACCATGAGCACGGCAAAACCATTTCGACCGGAATCCAAGGCACCGGCCCCTCCCTCCAACCGGCCCCGACCGAACGCACCGAGGGAAGGCTTACCGGGATCCGACGCAGCAGGACCCGACGTGCCAGGACCCGACCCGGGAATGGCTCGCCGGGCGACGTCATCCATGCCCCCCGCCATCCCAGGGAAAGCCGCGGCTCCCGTTCAACCGGTACCCTTTGGGGCCTACCTTTTGTTGCGCCGGGTGGCCACCGGCGGCATGGCCGAGGTGTACAAGGCCAAGGCGTTTGGCGCGGAGGGCTTTGAGCGTTTCCTGGCCGTCAAAAAGATCCTTCCGGGGATCGCAGAGGACGATGAGTTCACCGCCATGTTCATTGACGAGGCCAAGATTGCGGCCCAGCTAACCCATGCGCACATTGCCCAGGTGTTCGATCTGGGGCGGGTGGATCAGGACCTGTTCATCGCCATGGAATACGTGCCGGGGCGCAACCTGCGATCCCTCACCCAGTTTGCACGCACCCAGGGCCACCCCTTGCCGCTCGGCATGGCCTGTTACGTGCTTGCCAAGGCCTGTGAGGGGCTGGACTACGCCCACAACCGACGATCCCCCACCGGCGAAACGATCGCTCTTGTACACCGGGACATCTCTCCCCAAAACATCCTCGTATCCTATGAAGGCGAAGTGAAAGTGATCGACTTTGGCATTGCCAAGGCGGCTGGAAAAATCTCCAGCACCCAGTCTGGCATGTTGAAGGGCAAGTTTGGTTACATGTCTCCAGAGCAGGTTCAGGAGAAACCGCTCGACCATCGTAGTGATATTTTTGGTGTGGGGATTTGTCTGTACGAACTGCTCACGGGGCAACGTTTGTTCGATGCGGAAAACGACCTGGCGACCGTGGAGCGTATTCAAAAATGGGAGGGGCTTGGGCCCACTTCCAAGGCACCGGCGGGCACGGCTTCGGTGAACGCCGCACTGAAGAACATACCCCAACCCCTGGTGCTGATCCTTCGCCGCGCGCTCGCGCCCGATCCGCAAGCGAGGTACTCCACCGCCATGGAGCTGCACGACGACCTGCAGGCCTTCATGTACACGACCGACAATATTGTGACCCGGGCAGACGTGAGTGCCCACATGTACGAGCACTTTAAGGACGACATCCAGCGGGAGCAGCGGGAGAACGAACGCTACCGACATGCCCGCCCCTGGTTCACCTCCCTCGGTGGAACGCCAGAGGAACAACTGGGGTTGGATGATTTTGAGCCGACCCATCCTCGCAACCGTGGGCCCGCAAGAGCGGGGCTTGCGCAGGGCTTCCTATCCAACACAGGAGCGGGACCGCTCGCCCACCCTGATGGGCCCACAGGATCCGAGTCGGACCCGTCGGGGGGATCCATGGGGGTTCACTCCTCGGTTCGCCCATCGCCAAAAGCGTTTCAGCAGGACGCCTCGGGACGGGGGGCACCCGTTGCCCAGGACGGCTCCAACGTGGACCCGCGAATCCGTTCCAGGGCGGCAAGGCGCCGTCTGGTGGACGGGGCGCGATTGGGCATTCTAGGGGCACTTACGGCCATTGCGGTCGCCGTATTTTTTTGGGTGTGGCAACAACCCAGGACGGGCACGTTGCAGTTTTCCACCGAACCCTTTGATGCTCTGGTGCAAGTGAATGGCACGCCCATCGCATCCAAATCAAGCCCCTTTATCATCACCGATTTGTCTCCCCTACAGGTGCACGAAATCATCGTGAAACGACCCGGCTACACGCCCTGGTCGACCCGCGTGCAAGTCCCCGCCGGGCAGGTGCACAGCTTGCCGCTTGTACGGTTGAATCCGGAGCGAGGCCGTTTGGGCACCACGCTTTCCCTGCTTTCCATACCCCGTGGTGCGGAGGTGATTGTCGATGGTAAACCCACCGGGCACGTGACCCCCGCGCAACTGGACTCCGTGGAACCCGGCATCGTGGAGGTGGTCCTTCAGGCCCCGGGGTGCGCGCCCTGGAGGGCCACGATCCAGGTGAGCGCGCACGGGACCATCGTGCCCACGGCGATCCTCCAGTGTGAACAGGCCGGGGTGGCATCCATGGGCCGGGGTTCCGATACCCGTCCTGTCGGGCGGCCCACCCAGGGGGCGCGCCCCACAGGAGAGGCTGTACGTACGACGGTAGCCGCTTCCCCATCTGCGACCGGTCCGCGGAACCCCCCGGGCTCGCCGAGGCAACCTTCTCCGCCAGCGGTCAAAAACCCCAGGGAAGGGTTGGCCGGGGACCCTCCTCCCCCCGTTGCCGACGTTCCACAGCCGTCGCCCGTGGCAGGTTCTGAATCACCGGGATCCGGTGGTGCCGTCGCCCGGGAACCCACCATGCCCAGGGGGCACGGGGCGCTACGGCTCAACACCCAACCCTGGACGACGGTGTACATCGACGGGCAACTGCTTGGAACGACCCCTGTGGTCGATCATTTTCTAAAGGCAGGATCCCACAAACTGACCCTGGTCAACGACGACTACAACCTGCGTCGGGACGTGACCGTGCGCATACAGGCGGGACAAACCACCACCAAGGTGGTTCGGCTCAATTAGTTCAGAATCGAACACACTATTCAAAACGGTATTGGGTGTGCAGCACTCCCGGCCCCTGCCACTGCCCATCCTGAAGGATAAGGGTTCAAAAAAACGTGGCGAGGTGGGAGTCACCATCCCGATTGGCCACGGCCACGACCCGAACCGTGGCGTTGTGGTGTTTGTCACTGGCTTCACAGGGCGCGCCCGTCACTTCGACTCGGTACTGGTAGTCCAACGTCAACCCCTGCTCGAATCCCAGGGCTTTCCACAGGTTCCCACGCCCGGGGTCCCTGGGCTGAAAAAGGGTTTCAGGGCCTGGGATGGGATCGGGTATGTGCGTGCTAGGAGGAAGGCAATGATGCAAAATCCGGGACCCCTGGGGATCCACATCGGTTTCATCCGGGGACCGGCCCACGGCGTAGTAGTGCTGCACACCCTGGACCAATCGATCGAGATGGGCGGGCATCCCCACCTGGGCGGTGTGGGGCAAGTCCTTAACGAACACCGTCACAAACGTCACCAGAATACTCGCGGCCAAACACAGGAGGCCTGCCAGCTCCCAGCGGAGACCCCGTTTGGAAGTGGGGCGACGTCGGGCAACAATCCGGGGTTGCCTATTTCCGCCCGGGTTTAGCATCCAAGGCCCCGGCCTAACCCGTAAACCCTGCCCGTCGTGGAGAAGCGTTTTCGTGGCGGTACTCCAGGCCCGCCACCTTGTCGTACTCCACCAGAACACATTTCTTGGATGTTCGGAGCTCAAGCATGTCGGCACAGGGGCTCACCGCCACAATGGGCCCCACCGAGGAGGCGGAACCCGCTTCCACATCCAGATAGACCACCACGTTGCTGACAGCGGGGACCTCCACCAGGGTGTTTTCCGTGGCTTCTGCCAGTGCACTCGAGTCCAGTTCAGGCACCTTGGCAAGGGCCTGCATCAATACGTTGCGTTCCATGGTTGTTCTTCTCCCCGACCCCGCCGTAGAATGGGCCGGCATGAATGTCAACAACGCAAGCTCCGGGACCGATGGCCCCCTGACCGTTCAAGAACTGGGCCATCACAAACTGGGCCATGGGGTACAGCTGTGGACCTTGAATCGCCCCCAACGCATGAACGCGCTTTCCGCTGGGTTAGTCGCCGAGCTTACCCAGCGTGCACGGGAGATGACTCCGGGTCCAGCTTGCCGCGCGGTCATTGTGACCGGGGCCGGGGATCGCGCGTTTTGCGCCGGGGCCGACCTCAAGGAGCGGGCGGGCATGGGCCGAAATCAGGTCATCGAAACCCTGAACACCTATCGCGCTTGTTTGGACGCCATCGATGCCATGCCGGTTCCGGTCGTTGCCGCCATCCAGGGTGTGGCCCTCGGCGGTGGGCTCGAGCTGGCACTCGCCTGCGATTTTCGAGTGGCACGATCCACGGCGGTGCTCGCTCTCCCTGAGGTGACCCTTGGGATCATTCCTGGTGCCGGCGGTACCCAGCGCCTCACGCGTCTGGTGGGAGAGGCGCGGGCCAAACAGTGGATTCTGCGGGCAGAAAAACACAACGCCCAGGACGCGTTTTCCTCAGGAGTTGTGGATCATGTGGTGGACGAAAGCGAAGACCTCATCGTGGCCACCCTTCAATGGCTTGCGCCCATGCATCGGGGCGCACCCCTGGCCGTGAGCGCGGCACTGCAAGCCATCGACGCCGGTGGGGGTGTGGAGTTGAGCGAAGGGCTGGATAGGGAACGGCAAGCCTACCTAATTACCCTGGACACCCAGGACCGGCTTGAGGCGCTGGCGGCGTTCCAGGAAAAGCGCCCGCCCAAGTTCCGCGGTGAATAGGCCTAAGGATTCCTAGGCTGGAACCGCGAGCCCTTCGTCCAGCAGTTGTTGATTGAGGTGGATGCCGTTTTTCGCCAGGGACGCAAACGACATTTCCTTTTTGGAATACATCACATGGGCAATGTAGCGACCATACTTGTCGGTACGCCGCGTCTGCAGGCAGAGCTGGGGGCGATCTGAAAGCGCTCGTTTCACAAACTCCGTGGCGCGCTTGCCCTGTGCGGTCGCCCCCGGCGGCGTGTCCACCCCAGCCAATCGGATCCGCTCCTTCTTCAGCACCCCAAACCCAAGATCAAAAGTCACGATCAACGTGTCGCCGTCCACTACCCGATCCAGGGTGGCCCCGTACACGTACCGCGGCTCCAGGGGGCGTTTCAGGGCAGGTGCCTTCGAGGACCTGTTGCGATTTCGTTTCGCCGAAGCATGCCGTCGGTCCGCAATCGCTTGCACCAGGCGCGCGACGGGCAATCGGCCTTCTGAGGCAAAGGAAGCGTACCAGTCCCGCTGTTCCTGGTTGGGCAACGCAAGTAACGTGCGGTAGTGGGACCAGGTAAGGTGCGTATGCGTAGGTAGCGCATCAAACGCCTGAGCAAACGCCATTGCTCGGTACAGCGTTTGGTGGGGAACTCGAAGGTCCTTGGAGAGCATCCGGATCCTCCTGTCCCCATGGGAGGACCCGAGTTCAAGGCGAGCCTGGTTGAGCTGCTGGCCAAGGTGCCAATGGGTGTTCACGACGACCTGCCGCGTGACCGTTTCAACTTGAGTTTGTCCCCGGGCAAGAACCATCTGAAGGCGCGCCAGTAGAGATTGGTAAGCTGGCGTGTTTGCGGGCGACTTTTGCGAAATACTTAAATGATTTTCGGGCATCGTTTCATGAAATCAAAATTCGCCCTAGGGCGAAAGTCATTTGTCGCCACGAAATGCTCCGTCAAGGAATCGAACCTGGGTCAAATCCCCTGCGAGGTCTGCCAACATGCGTAAATGACTGAAATTACTTCAGGCACGCGCTTGAAATCGAACGTGGGTCGTTTCCACGGGTTGTTTTCACGGGGACGTGGAAGACGGCTACCGGGGGGGGCTGGCGCGGTGCGGTTAGGCTTTTCTGGCCTGGTAGGCGGCGGCGGTGGAGCGGGGGCCCAGTTCGGTCCAGTCGAAGGTTTCGCTGTGTTTGAGGGGTTGGTCCCTGGAGGTCAGGACTTCGGCGCCTTCGCGAGTGACGATCAGGGTGTGCTCAAACTGGGCCGAAAGGGTTCGGTCCTGGGTGCGTACCGTCCAGTCGTCAGATTCCAACACGCATTCGTAGCCGCCCAGGTTCACCATGGGCTCAATGGTGAAGATCATGCCGGTTTTCATTCTCCGCCCGGTCCCCGCGGTGCCGTAGTGGGGAATTTGCGGTGCACTGTGGAACTCTCGGCCAATGCCATGGCCCACGTAGTCGCGCACCACCGAGCACCCCCGGGATTCGGCAAGGGCCTGGATGGCGGCCCCAATGTCACCGATGCGAGCGCCGTGTTTCACCTGGGCAATGCCCACCTCCAGGCAGGCCCGTGCGGTTTCGGTCACAAGCTTGGCTTCCTTAGAAGGTTTTCCCACGTAAAAAGTCACGCTGGTGTCGCCGTGAAATCCCTTCTTTGACGGCAGGTAGGTGGTCACATCCACGTTCACAATATCGCCGTCCACAAGCGTCACTGCTTTGTCGGGAATACCGTGGCAAACCACGTCATTGACGCTGGTGCACACGCTTTTGGGGAACCCCCGGTAGTTGAGCGGGGAGGGGTAGGCGTCGTGGGAGGTAATGAACTGGTGCACCAGGGTGTTGATGTCCTCGGTGGTCATGCCCACCCGCAGGTTCTCATCCACATGAACCAGGGTGGCCGCCGCCAACTTACAACTCGCACGCATCTGTTCCACCGCCTTGCCCGACAAGATTTCCACTGCACCCATGGCCCAATGGTGCAGAGCCTTATTGCCCAACGCAACCCAAGAACACGCGCCGTTGCCGAACTTCGAAGGGTATCGCTGTCAACCGTTCTCCCGTACAGGGGCCTGCGGTGCAGAGTCCATCGTTCAATCGGTACTCTGCGCCGTGGGTGTGGCACATCAGGCGTTGTCGTCCTGGCGTCATCAGTGTCACATGGGGTGGCCCCAGGGGAACCGGAATGTGCTGGCACTCGTTGAGGTAGGCCACCACACGGCCCTGTTCGTCCCGGCTAAGGATGGCGTATTGGGGGCGTTGGCCCGGCCTTCTACCCCGCACAAGCACGCAGAGGGTACGGCCGGGTTCAATATCCTCGAGGGCAATGCCCTCGTCACTCGGAGCCGTGGCCCCATCCACGTCGGGCCCGCTCACACCCGTGGCTCCCCAACCTGCACAAGCTGCCGTTCGGGAAGCAACAGGCCCGTCAGGGGGCCGCCGTACACACATCCCGTGTCCAACCCGGTGGCATGCTCGTACGGCTGTAGCCCGCGAATAGCGTCATGCCCAAACACCACATGCTCCGGCCCGCTCCACCTGGAGGCCCAGGGCACGCCATCCTCAATCACCTTGGATCCGGTGCCGTCCGGGCAAATGGAGCGCAGGTTCATCAGCAAAAAAGGGTCCTGTTCCCCTAGGGGGATCCCGGGCATCACGCCCCCGTGCACCACCACCGTGTGGCAACAGGGCAGCTCCAACCAAAAGGGCAGGGCGCCCAGCCATTGCCAGTCCTCCTCGGTAAACCTCAGATAGCTGGGGTCGGGAGGTGCCAGGCCCGGTTCCAACCGCACGCGCGCTCTCCAGCCAAGGGCATGGGAATCGTGGTTGCCCCGCACCGCCCGGATCCCCCGCTTCCGACAGTACCGAACCACCCCCAGGGAATCGGGCCCCTTGGCCACCAAATCCCCCACCATCACCATTTCCCGTTCCCCCACGGCCGGAGCCGCGCTCAGGGCCTGTAGGGCCCGCAAACAGCCGTGCACGTCCCCTACCACCAGGTGGCCCCCGCATTGTCGGTCCGCCCTAGTCATCCTGCCCGCCTCCTGCTAGGCCTGGCCCCATGCTCGCGGAGAACAAAAAAGCCCCGGCCTTCAGTCTGCCTTCCACGGATGGAGGCAAGCTTTCGCTCAAGGATTTTGCTGGAAAAACGCTCATTCTCTACTTCTACCCCAGGGACAATACCCCAGGTTGTACCACCGAAGCCCAGGAGTTCCGCGACGCCCTACCTGAGCTGCAGAAATTGGGCGCCGAAGTGGTGGGCGTAAGCAAGGACACCATCGACACCCACTGCGGTTTTCGCGACAAGCACAGCCTCACGTTCCCCCTCCTGACCGACGCGGACGGCAGGGTCATGGAAAAATACGGCGCCTGGGGAGAAAAAAACAACTACGGCAAGGTCACCGTGGGCGTCATTCGAACCACCGTGATCATCGGTGCGGACGGCAAGGTTCAGAAAATCTTTCCGCGCGTCCGGGTCAAGGGCCATGTGGACCGCGTGGTGCAAACCGTACGGGATCTGCAGTAGCCCTCACGTGTCCGCCGATACCCTCCAGAACCTGGCGCTCTTTTTGCCCGCCCTGTTTCTTTCCCTTTCCGTGCATGAGTTTGCCCACGCCTGGGCTGCCACACGCCTGGGGGACCCCACGCCAGCCGAACAGGGTAGGCTCACCCTCTCGCCCATGGCCCACCTGGATCCCATCGGTTCGTTGGCCTTTCCCATTCTTCTGCAAGTCACCTCCGGTGGCTTCTTTGGCTGGGCCAAGCCGGTACAGTTTCGACCCCATCGGTTCAACCGTGACGTTTCCATTCGCACCGGCACCGCCCTGACCGCCGCCGCCGGGCCCGCGTCGAATCTTGTGTTGGCCCTTTTGTTTGCCGTGGTCACCCGCATTCTTGTGCAAACGGGGGTGGGCCATACGGGCAACGCCGCCCTGGCCATGATCTCCGAGTTTTGCAGCGTCATGGTGGGCCTCAACATTCTGCTCGCCGTATTCAACCTGTTCCCCTTGCCACCGCTGGATGGTAGTCACCTGTTGCCCGCGTCCATGGATTCCGCCAAGGCCTGGATGGAGCGCTACTCCATGATCCTGTTCATGGTGCTTTTCTTTGTTCCCTTACCTGGCCTGGGCGGCTCCCTTGGCTTCCTGGTCATCGGGCCCGTGGAGGCCTTGCTGAGCCACGGGATCTGGGCCATGGCCTTCGCCGGATTGCGATGACGTCCCCATGAACGCACCCACAACATCCGATCCCTCCCATGGATCCGAGCTCCCATCCGACGCCAGCCTATCGGACGCCAGCCCATCGGACGCCACCCCGTTGGACGCCACCCCATCGGTCCAGGATTCTGTGAGTCAGGGTTCCACGGCTCTGGATCGAAAGGACGCAGAAGCCGCTCTCACCCACAAACCCGGAGAAAACTTCCGCATCCAGTTGCCCGGCCTCCCTGGCAACGCCGAAGGGCCCCAGGCCGGGGGCACGGGGTTCGAAGGCCCGCTCGATCTGTTGCTTCACCTAATTCAGAAGCACGAGCTCAACGTACTGGACTTGCCCATCTCGTTTGTGACCGAACGGTACCTGGAATACCTGGAGCTCATGGAGGAGCTCAACCTGGACATGGCCAGCGACTACCTGGTCATGGCCGCCACCCTGGCCCACATCAAAAGCCGCATGCTGCTGCCCAAACCCCCTCCGGAGGAGGAGGAACCGGGCGAAGAACTGGACCCCCGCGAAGAGCTCATCCGCCGCCTATTGGAGTACCAAAAATACAAGGTCGCCGCAGAGGCCCTCAACATGCAGAGGGTGCGCGGTCGCGACGTATTCCTACGCGGCTCCGATCCCGAACGCCCCACGGGCCCGGCTCCCCTTGCGGACGCCACCCTGTTTCAACTCATGGACGCCCTGTCGCGCATCATGGAGCGCACCCGGAACAAACAGGCGTTCGAGGTCTCCTCCGATCGCATCTCCATTCAGGATCGTATCCAGGAGATCACCGAACGCATTCGGGCCACCCAGCGCACCACCTTTGAGTCCCTCTTTGACCAGGGCTTCAGTCGTTACGACATTGTGATTACGTTCATGGCTATCCTTGAAATGGCCAAGTCCCGGTTGCTTCGCGTGTACCAGGCCAACCCCACCTCTGCCCTGTACCTGGAGTCGGCGGTGATGGCCGCAGGCGACCTGACACCCGAGGAAGACGACCCTGCACAGGGCTCCGTCGACGATGAGATGGAATCGGACACTGCGGGTGTTGGTGAAAACGATTCCAGTGACGACGTGGGTGCCACCCATGCGGACGAAGAAAGCGACGCCATTCCATGACCACAGATGATTCGGCAAACACAGTTGAACCGGAGTTCGCCCTCGAACCACAAATCCCTGAGCGCCAGGCCCCTAAGCCCCAGGCCCCGGATCCAGAAACCACCGAGCCACAAGCCACCGAGCCACAAGCCCAGGCGTCCCAGGAAGAGGCGGCCGATTCCAGCGTATCCGGGCAGCACCTCCGTGCGGTGGTGGAGAGCCTGGTGTTCGCAAGCGATCAACCCCTGTCGGCCACCAAGTTGGGCAAGATCATTGGCGCATCCACCGCTCAAGTCCACGAACAGGCCCAGGCCCTCATCCAGGAGTACAACGGTCGCGGCGTGGAGTTGGTTGAAGTGGGTGCAGGCTACCAGTTTCGCTCCTCTGCCGTGAGCGCCCCCTTCGTGCGTAAGATGCTCACCCAACGGCCCGTGCGCCTCACCCGCGCACAGTTGGAGACCCTGGCCATTGCCGCCTACCGGCAACCCCTCACCCGGCCTGAGATGGAAGAGATCCGTGGTGTGGACTGCGGGTACGCACTCAAGGTGGCGTTGGAGCGGGGCCTCATCAAAATCCTGGGGCGCAAGGAAGAACCCGGCCGCCCCCTGCTCTACGGCACCACGCCCTTTTTTCTTGAGTTCTTCGGCCTCAAATCCCTGCGCGAACTGCCCACCCTCCAGGAGTTCAGCGAACTCACCGAAGAAAGCCGCGAACTCTTCGACAAACGCGCCGACGTTTCCTTCGACGAAATCCCCACCAGCCCCTCCACAGAGTCTTCACCAGAAGCAGAGGACGACGCCGAAGACCAAGATCGAGACGAAGACAAGGATCAAGACCTAGCCGACAACAACGAGTCCGACCTGCCACACGGGGTCGGACCCAACGGCTCGGCCCCCTCTTCACAAGCAGAGGAAGACGCGGAAGACCACGATCGAGACGACAACAGGGATCAAGACCTGGACGACGAGGGCGACGAGTCCGACGACGAGTCCGACGACGACGATGATGACGACGATGATGACGATGACGACGATGACGATGACGATGACGACGACGAGGACGAGGACGAGGACGAGGACGAGGACGAGGACGAGGACGAGGACGAGGACCTGGCGTGAATTTTCAGGACCTGATTCTCACCCTCCAACAGTTCTGGTCCGACCAGGGCTGCCTTTTGGTACAACCCTACGGATCTGAGGTCGGCGCCGGCACGTTCAATCCCAACACCTACCTGCGTGCCCTTGGGCCCGAGCCCTACCAGGTGGCCTACGTGGAGCCCTCCCGCCGCCCCACGGACGGCCGCTACGGCGACAACCCCAACCGTCTGCAACAGTTTCACCAGTACCAGGTTATTCTCAAACCTTCTCCAACGAACCTCCAGGAGCTCTACCTGGACTCCCTGCGCGCCATTGGCACCACGCCGCAGGATCACGACGTGCGCTTCATCGAAGATGACTGGGAGTCTCCCACCCTGGGTGCCTGGGGGTTGGGTTGGCAGGTGTGGCTCGACGGCCTTGAGATCAGTCAATTCACCTACTTCCAGCAATGCGGTGGCATTGATTGCAAACCCGTCACCGGTGAACTTACCTATGGCCTTGAGCGCATCGCCATGTATTTGCAGAACGTGGACAACGTCTACGATCTGAAGTGGTCCGACCGGGTGTCCTACGGCGAAATGGCCAAGCGCTCCGAATGGGAATGGAGCACCTACAACTTCGAACGGGCCGATGCCGAGCTGCACGTGCAGCATTTTCAACAGTACGAACAGCAGTGCCGCCAGTTGTTGGGCATGGAGAAAAACGCCAAGGGCCACTGGGCCCATGGGGAGCCCGATCCGTTGAAACGTTTGGTACTGCCCGCCTACGACTGCGTGGTGAAATGCAGCCACCTGTTTAATCTGCTCGATGCCCGGGGGGCCACCAGCGTCACCGAGCGCCAGGGCTACATCGGCCGGGTGCGTGCCATCGCCCGGGCCTGCGCCGAATCCTGGCTTTCCCAACGGGAGGCCATGGGCTTTCCCCTGCTCAAGGACGCTCCTCCTCCAACGGGTGACCCCAGGGAGGCGCGCCCATGAGCCACGGTTCAGAATCCCAGCCGCTGTTTGACCAGCTGCTGTTTGAGATCACCACCGAGGAGTTGCCCGCCGGACTTGCCCGGTCCGCCCTGGGTTCCATGGAAACCCTTGTCCGTGAACAGCTCGCCCAGGCCCGGGTGGCTCACGGTGCGGTGCACACCATGGGTACACCCCGTCGGTTGGCGGTACGGGTGTCCAACATCGCCACCCATCAGTCACGTCTAGAGGAGCGAAAAATGGGGCCACCCATCCAAGTTGCCCTGGACGGGGAGGGCAAACCCACCCCCGCAGGTGCCGGGTTTGCCAAACGTTGTGGAATGGACCCCTCGTCGCTCATCCAAGTGGAGACCGACAAGGGCGTGTACGTGGCCTGTGACGTGGTCATGGAGGGCAAGCCCACCCAGGAGATCCTCGGTGACGTTCTGGTGGAAGTCACCCGATCGATCCCGTTTCAAAAATCCATGCGTTGGGGCCACGTGGCGGTGCCTTTTGCCCGCCCCGTGTGCGGGTTTGTGGCCCTGTTGGATGACACCGTGATCCCCCTGCAATGGGCAGGTGTCACGTCCGGTCGCCAGACCACCGGTCACCGCTTTTTGGCACCGGGGCCTGTGGTCATCCCCCATGCCAACCAATACGAGGATTGCCTGCGCAAACACCATGTGGTGGTGGACGTGGGGGAGCGTGCGGCGCTCATGGACGCGCGCATGGAACAGGCATGCAAGGATGCGGGCGTCACCCTGGTGCCCGATGAAGCGCTCCGTGAGGAAACGCTTTTCCTCGCCGAGGAACCCTTTGCCCTGGTCGGAAGCTTTCGTCCTGAGTACCTGCAACTTCCGCCCACGCTCGTGGTTGCCGTCATGCGGGATCACCAGAAGTACTTCGCCACCACAAAAAATGAGCACGTTGCCACCGAAGAAACGGCCCCCCTGGCCCCCCACTACGTCAACGTCGTGAACACCGCCCTTCGACCCGGGGACATCACCCGCGGAAACGATCGGGTGCTGGAAGCACGCCTACGGGATGCCCAGTTCTTCGTGGATGAGGATGTGCGCAAACCCCTTGTGGAACATGCGTCCCAGTTGGGTCGCGTGACCTTTCAGTCCAAGCTCGGCACCCTTCAGGACAAGGCGGATCGAATCGCGCACATCCTAGGCACCTGGGAGTTTGAACCCGCGATGCCCCCGGAAACCCTTCGCCTTGCGGCCCAGTGTTGCAAGGCCGACCTCATGAGCCTGACTGTGGGTGAGTTCCCGGAACTCCAGGGGCACATGGGTGCGTATCTTGTTGAACAGCAGAACGCACAGGGGGGCATGGACCCCCAGGTGGGGCAAGCCCTGGTGGAACACTACGCCCCCCGGTTTTCGGGCGATGCGCTCCCCACCACGGCACTTGGGCAGGCCCTGGCCGCCGCCGATCGTGTGGACACCCTGGTGGGGTGTTTCGCGGTAGGCCTCAGGCCCACCGGTTCTGCCGACCCCTTTGCCCTGCGACGGGCCATCCTGGGCCTTTGGCGCATTGCCACGGAAGGCTCCCAGTCGTTCTCCGTACGGGCCCTGTGCAAGGCCGCCCACGACGCCCACCGGTTGATCACCCAACGGCCTGCGACCCAGCAGGTCGCATCCAAGGGCGATGGAAAATCAAAGGGGCAGCTGGCTTCCTGGGAGGACACCTGGGCCCTGGTGGAAGCTTTTTTGGATTCCCGTTTGCGCGCCTACTACGGGGATCGGTTCGCGCCCGACATCATCGATGCGTGCCTGACCGCCGACGCATGGGCGCAGCCCAAGGGGTTGCTGGCTCGCATGGAGGCGCTGACCGCATTTCGCGCAGGCCCCGGTGCAGAGAAACTCACCGTGGCCCACAAGCGGGCGTTCAATCTGACCAAGAAAAGCCATGTCGAAGACTACGACGAACAACTGCTCAAGGAGCCTGCAGAGGTGGCCCTGCAACAGGTCGTCACCCGGGTGGGGCGTACGGTAACCCAACAGGCGCAAGCGCTCGACTTTGCGGGGGCGCTCGACAGCCTCGCCAGGGAACTGAGCGGCCCGGTAGATGAGTTTTTCGAACAAATTTTTGTCATGTCGGAGGATGAGGGCCTACGTCACGCGCGGCTGCAGCTGCTGCATCGCGTGGTGAACACCATCGGCCAGGTGGCGCGATTGGAACGTCTCGGCGGATGACCGCGGATCCCACCCCATGGATTGTCCCGATCCACGGTGCTGACCTTTCCTCGGGCGCTGACCTTTCCTCGGGCGCCGACCTTTCCTCGGGCGCCGACCTTTCCTCGGGCGCCGACCTTTCCTCGGGCGCCGACCTTTCCTCGGGCGCAGAACGGTCCTGTGGCAACGGGAACCGTGGCGTCGGGGTGCAGCAGTTGGGCCAAAAAGCCATGGGCCTGCGCACCATGGTGGGCCTGGGCATCCCGGTACCTCCCGCGTTTGTCATCACGGTCCCCGCGTACCATGGGTGGTTGGCCAACGATCGGAAGTTCCCTCCAGGATTGCTTGGGGAGTTGGACCAGGCCATGGCCGCCCTAC
Source organism: Polyangia bacterium (assembly GCA_030427835.1). Lineage (GTDB taxonomy): Bacteria > Myxococcota_A > Polyangia > Polyangiales > JAUICN01 > JAUICN01. The sequence goes on from JAUICN010000004.1 coordinate 255,283, forward strand.
AACCGCTGACGGGAAAAACCTGGGGTGGGGCCCAGAACCCACTGCTCGTTTCCGTGCGGTCGGGCGCCGCTGAATCCATGCCCGGCATTCTTGACACGGTACTCAACCTGGGCGCGAACACCACCACGATCGGGGGCCTTGCGGCAACCGGCAGTCGCCATTTTGCTCTGGATACCCTCCGCCGTTTCATGGAACTTCAAGCTGGGATAGTGCACCAGGTCCCGCGGGATTTTTTCGAGCGACATCTGTTCCATGCCAAGCGCAAGGCCGGCAACCCGCAGATGGCCGACCACGAACTCCCCACGCAAGCGCTGGAGGAACTCATTCAGACCTACGGGCAGGATCTTCGGACCGAACAGGGAGTGCAGCTCGAAGAGGAGCCACGCGCTCAGTTGCTCGCCGCCATCGAAGCCGTATGGCGTTCCTGGGAATCTCCCCGTGCCCGTCGCTTTCGGGATCGGCGCAACATCGATCACGATCTGGGTACGGCCGTTACCGTGCAGGCCATGGTCTACGGCAATCGCAACGACCGCAGTGGGTCTGGCGTGGCGTTCACACGGGATCCCAACACCGGGAGAAATCATATCTACGGGGAGTTCATGGCCTGTGCCCAGGGGGAAGACGTGGTGGGTGGGGCCCGTACCCCCGGGAGCCTTTGTGAAGCCACCCAGGATCGTCACCCGGACGTGGCCACGCTCGAGGCGCACCTTCCGGAAGTTTTCGCACAACTCGTGCACGTGTCGCGCCAGCTGGAACGGCACTTCGGCGCCGTCCAGGATGTGGAGTTCACCGTGGACGATGGGGCACTCCACATTCTTCAAACCCGCAACGCCAAGTGTGCACTGCCCGCCCAAATCAAGGCCCTGCACGACATGGCGGAGGAAGGAATCCTCACCCGGGCCCAGGCGGTGGAACGCCTGCCTGACACGTCGGTGGCCCAGCTCACCCGGCGCGTGCTTCCCTCCCAGGAGGCACTTTTGGAACAGGGCGTCGCGCCCATCACCCTGGGGCTGGGTGCCGGGCCCGGTATTGCAAGCGGTGTGCTCACCCTCACCGACGGGGACATCGCCCAGGCCACCGAGCAGGGAGTGCCCTACGTGGTGGTTCGGCAGGACACCCAACCCCAGGATGTGGACAGCCTGCGGGGTGCAGCGGCGCTTGTCACCGTTTCTGGTGGCCTCACATCCCATGGCGCGGTGGTGGCGCGGGCCCTCGGTCTTGTGTGCGTGGTGGGTTGTAGGGGCCTCACCCTCCGGTCCTCAGGGGGGGAAGTCACCGCCTCCGTTTCCCGTGCCATCCATGGGCCGGACGACGCCACCGAACAGCCCCTGGTGGCTGGGCAATGGTGGACCGTGGACGGTCATCGGGGCTGCATCTACCCTGGGAAAATCGCCGCTGAACTCGCATTTCATCTGCCCGAACTCCAAACCCTGCTCGATTGGCGCGAGGAATTGGGTACAATGCCAGACGACCGTGCCTGAACAGGATTCTGCCAAAGCTGAACATCTCCGTGTCGTTGGGAAGGCCCCATCGGCTGCGCCCGCGGATCCGCTCATTGGGCGGGTGGTGGACGGGCGTTACAGCGTGGAGGGGATTCTCGGGGAGGGCGGCATGGGCCTTGTTTACCGGGCCCGACACACCGTGCTGAACAAGTTGTTGGCCGTCAAAGTGCTGCGCCCCGACGTGTCCGGCGACGAAGAAATCATGAAGCGGTTTCGCCAGGAAGCCCAGAGCGCCTCGGCGATCGGAAATCAGCACATCATCGACATCAGTGATTTTGGAACCTTGCCTGACGGTGCCACGTACTTCGTCATGGAGTACCTGGACGGTCAGGATCTGACCGGGGCCATCGAGGGGGGCGCCCTCAACGAGGGGCGGGCCATTCATATCATGGGTCAACTGTGCCGTGCCCTGGCCGCCGCCCACGAGGGGGGCATCGTGCACCGGGATCTCAAGCCCGACAACATCTTCCTCATCCACCGGGGTGACGATCAGGACTTCGTGAAAGTGCTGGATTTTGGCATTGCTAAGGTGGGCAGTGGCACCCAGAAGCTCACCAAGGCCGGGCAGGTGTTTGGAACCCCGCACTACATGTCGCCTGAACAGTGCGCGGGGCGGGGAATCGACCACCGTACGGACATCTACGCCATGGGGGTCATTCTCTATGAGATGGTGTGTGGGCGTGTTCCCTTTGATGCCGACAACCTCATGGGCGTGCTTACCCAGCACATGTACGAAAATCCCATCCCCCCAAGGGAGCTTCCCCCACCTGCTGCGTCGGTCTCTTCGGGCCTGGAAGCCGTCATCCTCAAGTGTTTGGCCAAGGCGCCGGAGGGGCGCTACGCCACCGCCAAGGAGATGCTCACCGATCTTCAGCAGGTGGCGCAGGGAGGCACCCCCGTGGCGGTCATGGAATCGGTGGAGCGCCAGTCGTTGGGAGGCGGAGATTCCGTCGGACAAGGGCCACCCTTCGGTCCGGGAAGGACAAGCACGACCGGAGCTTCCGACTCCACTGGATTTCCCAACCTCAGTGGGGATCCTCGCATGTCACTCACCATGGGCGATGGTACCGTCGCCCTTGCGCACCGTCGTCGGGGTTGGGTTTGGGGGCTGGTATTTGGCGGCGTGATTGTATTGAGCGCCGCTGGGTTGTGGATGAATCGCGACGGCGCCGGTGGTGAGGAGGCCCCACTCACTCTCTCGCCTCAGGCGCAATCGGGGGAGGGCATCCCGCCCGAGGTCCCCGTATCTGACGTGGTGCCCGCACGCATCGAAGTAAAAACAGTTCCGGATCACGCTTCCATCTGGTCCGGCAGCGAACTGCTGGGCAACGCTCCACTTGCTGTGCTTCGCCCCACCGGGGAGGAAAAACTCGAACTCACGTTGCGTATGGCCGGTTACAAGGAGCAGCCCGTGCAATTGTCGACCCTCACCGCAGACGAGGTGGTGATTACACTCGAAAAGAACGTGGTGATCACACCGTCACCCGCCACGGACCGATCCCAGCGACCACCTACGCGCAGAGTGACCCCCAGCAGGCCTACCCCTCGCCCAGGGACGGTCACCCCCACCCCCACCCCGGCACCCACCACGCGCCCCACCCCTAAACCCGCCCCAAGCCGCTCCGAAGTCCTGGATCCCTGGGGCTAACCACCTCTCCTCAAGTCTACAAATCCAACGATCGACCCAGGTTTGATTCGTAGCCGCTTTGCCAGAACGTGTTCTGAGAGTGGTTCAAACGTGATCGAGTAGCTCAGAGCGCGACGATCGGGTGGGGAGCTTGTAAACATCGCTCTTGAACCAGATGTACGAGGGGGACGTTTGCCCTTTTGTGGATTTTAGACGTACGGGTACGCGTCCACTGGGTCTGTAGACTGGGGTGGGTTTAATAGTCTGACAAGTAGCTAGGTGATGCAGACAGAAGAAAGGGCTCCGCAGTGTTTGGCCATCCACCAGGTGCCCGGTGGGAATCCTGCGATGGAACCGTCTTTCTGGAAACGTCGAAAGGCCATGCGGTAGGCGTGATGAAAGTCCCGCAGGCGTTGTTTAGCGCGCCGCCATGCAGATCGGCTTAGCGCAGCGAAGGCGGGTACCAAACTGCCAGGTTTTTCTTCAGTGGCTGGCCGATCGGTGAAGCGTGATCGAAGGACCTTTTTCATTCCTAGCGCAGGCCCAGTCAGTAGCAGCGTGCGTTCCTCAACCCGTTGATGCACTGCCGCCACAACGCCTTCTCTAGTCATGTGGGAGAGGCAGGGTGGGATCGTCAATCTCAGTTGTAAGGGTTTTTCATCCGGACGGGGTTTAAAGTAGACGTTGGGGCGTGTGATGCGGCTCTCGACAACCGTGCCCAGGTGCTCGGGCAGCGTGGAAACACCTTCCCATTGGTAGGAGCGCTTCACAAGCCTTGCTGTCACAGGATTGAGGGATACATAGGCCATCTTGTCCAACACGGCCTCTGGAGTTTCCAACACTACCAGGTTGTAGGACCCGTTCTCAAATACGGATCCCCGTATCCCGCGATGGGCGATGAGGGCTCGTGAAACAAGCAGATTGAGCCGGTGCATAAAATCCGGGAGGTTGCCGAGCACATCCGTAAGAATCAGGTGGTAGTGATTGCTCATGACGATTGACGCGTGGATATCCACCCCAAACATTCGTGCGCAAAGGGCGAGGGCGTAGAGGAAAATACGGTTCACGATGGGCGATGGAAGCAGGTAAAAGCGTCGATCCAAGCACCGTCGTGTGATCATGACAGTGGTTCCCGGTAATATTTGCCTTGGTAGTGTCATGCCCGGTTATCGGTCAGACACCCTCGCCAGTTGCGTAAAATCGAACCTGGGTCGGTTTTTTTGCCTGGTTCGAACCTGGGTTGATTTATTGGGGGGCCGGTACGGGGGTGGTTGCCCGTGGGTGGAGGCGACACTACGGTGGGTGCTTGGAAATGCTTTACAGGGGTCGGTTTGTTGGGAGGGCTGGGCGTGCCGTCTGTGGCGTGCTGGGGCTTTTCGTGGCCATGGCGGGGGGGTGCAGCCTTTCGAATCCAGGGCCCAGTGCACCGTCCGCCACGTTGAACTTTCCAACATTGCTGGCGCTCACGGATGCTAGCGGTGGCGCACCTTCTCACCTTGTGGTGGCCAGTTCCAACTTCGATCTCCGTTACCGAAATGGTTCGGTGCTTTCCCTGGATCTGAACCGGCTTTCCCAGGTCCTTCCTGACGATTGCGAGGCGTGCCAGGTTTCGGCAGTTGAGGTGCTCGCCACCGGCGGAGAAGTCCGTATCGGTTCCCACGTTTCTGCCATGGAAATCGATGTGCAGCGTGGCGCTCTCTACTTGGCGGTCCGCAGCGACGCGGATATCACACGAATCCAGCTGGACCAGGCCTCCGGCGCCCTGTCCTGTGCATCGGCGGGAGCCTCGGCCTGCAGCGGGTCAGGGACCGGAAGTGACAAATCCCTCGCCGGCACGCGCGGGGTTTCCCTTCCTACCGATCCTGTGGCCATGGCCATCGCAGAACTGTCTTCCTTTGGGTCCACCCACCAGGGAAGGTACCTGTTTTTGGCCCATCGCGGCGGAGCGGTCAGTCTTTGGCTCGAGTCCACCAACGGGGATTCCCTGGAGTTGCTCGACGTGCTCAGCGGGTTGGTCATCAACCTATCATCCCTTGCCGCCCATCCCAGCACCCATGTCCTATGGGCACCCAGCAGTGTCACTTCCCTTGTGGAACAAATCGGAGTGTCGCTCGACGGCGACAGTGGTGAGCCTGACAGTGCAACGCTTGTTCATGCGGGCCGGGTACGTGTGGACGTCAACGGGACGGCAAGCAATCTGCGGGCGGTCTCTTTCTTCGATGCGGGGCAGGGGGATCAGGTAGCCCTGCTGTCCCGTTCACCGGATCTGCTGCTCACCTCGGCCGCCACCACCACCGATACCTTGCTCGCCCTCGGTGGCGTCGCGTCCCTGGGTGCGGGGCCCTCCCGCATGCGCGTGGCGGAACTGGGCGGTCGCACCATGTTGTTCGTCACCAGTTTCGACGCCAAGGAGCTCCAGATATTTGACGCCGCGACGGGCACTCAACTCGCTGTGGTAGACGGCCTTGGCGGTCCTTTCGATGTGGTCGTCGACGCCCCACGGCAGAGGGCCTACGTGGCTGATTTTCTTACCTCCACCGTGCGAGTGATTTCCCTGGCCCCGTGGCTGCAGTGTCTTTCGGGCTCCGGCGGCGGCGCCGAATGTATCCCCACCTACCTGGGTCAGGTGGGTGAACCCCGCACCTCGAGTGAGCTGTTGTAATGAAACCATGTCTTCGTCTCTTTTGGCCCAGGCACCCGGGCATGACCCCGCGCTGCACGTGTTCACCGGCGGCGTTCGTGGCCCTTTTACTCGCCACAGCGTGGGCCGGGTGCTCGGCCAGTTCCACGGGGATCACGGCACTTAGCCTCGTGCGCCCCACGGGGGTCTCCTTTGTGTGTTTCGATATGATCGAAGGGGCGGCACGTGATCTTCAGGGCTGTGCGGACGAAAAGGGAAACCAAGAACTGGTGGCCCTGGTGCTGGAAACCTCCACCGGGCAGCTTGGGCAGGTGAACCTGACCACCAATCGTATCCTGGATACCGACCAGCGTATCCCTGGGTTTACCTTCAAGGATGTGGGTGCCGACCCTGTGGTCGCCCATGTGCCACCCCTGTCGCCTAGGTTCGTCTACGTGGCCACCCGTGCCAATCCGAGTGTGCTCGCCGTTCCACTCAACGGGTTTCACCCGGAGCTGGATCCCGGAGACGCCCTGGAACAAACCGTACCGTTGCCGGGTGCGCCCGTAGATATGGTACTGGCCTCCGACGGGGCCGCCCTATGGGTCACCCTGGGAACCCTGGGCCAGTTGGCTCGCATTCCCTTGAACGCCGACGGCACCCTGGGCGCGGTACAGACGCTTTCCCTTTCCGCCTCCACGGCCACCCCATCAGACGCTTCCCCTGAAAACACCTACTGCAAGTCCTGCACCCTGGAGCAATTCACCTGCTCCAGGTGGTCCGACCTTCGCCCCGTGGACTCCAACGGAGATCCCAAAGCCATGGCCGCCCGTGACCCTGTGAACCTGGGGGTTGCGGCAACGCCCGGGGCCATCGCAACCGCTCCAGACTCCAACACAGTTTGGATCGCCGATACCCAGCTGCCCATCGTGCACGTCATCGATGGCGACTCGTTTACGGAAACCGCCCAGCTGAATCCGGGCGTGCCCCTATGGGATCTTGTGGCCTCTCCCGAGGTGCCTGAAACCACCACCGATCAGGCCGCCGACCCCCAAACCACCAGGGTCCGTTTTCTTTACGGCATCAGTGCCACGGACCGGACCGTGCTTGCCATGGATGCCTCCGACGGATCCGTGCAGCCCGTACGCTACCTTCCGGGAAGGCCCCAGGACAGGATGTCCCCGGTGGCCGCCACGGGCCTCTCCATGATTCTTCCCGGGTTTGATGTCGCCGATGTCTGCGATCCAACGGATACCGAGCGGGTCGGGGAGGCCGCATCCGGTCGATTGCGAGGTGCGTTCCTTACGGTGGCTACCCTGGGCGGGGTGGTTCATTTCGTGGACGTGTACGACCAGGATGCCACCTGCCGCGGCGGAGACATCATGTGTGTGGACGATCCCGCAACCGGCGTGTCCGATCTGTTCATCCAGCGGCATCGGCCTCGCATTTCCAGTTCCGTGGTGTCCGTGGCGTTGCAACGCAATCCGGCGGTCAGCATCAATGGAGCTTCATCCACCTACACCATCGACGGCACCACTCCATCGGTCCTGGCGCCTTCCCTATCGCCCCTTCCGGCCGTGGGTGAAATGCCCTGTCCCGAGCGCATGGACACCATGTTCCCCTCCGAAGGGGATCCCATGATCTGTGCGTTTGCGGACCCCTGGGATGGCACCACCCAGGCCTGGTTTGCAACCTATGAGGGGACCCTGCCCAGCTCCAACAGTGCCCTGGGCCAACTCGAAAACGGGGCAGATGGCCCAGCGCTTACCCTATCCCAAAATCTGTTTTGCAACGTCGGGGTTCTCGGTCGCGAAAACGTGGACGGGCTCACGGGGCCGGAGTCGGGATATGCGGGCGACCTGTTGGTTGTCACCTCAGAGCTGGATTTTGATGCGGGCACCGCCTGCGAGGAACGGTTTTTGGATAGGGATGGAAACCTGAAGTTGATCGATATTCCCATTGTGCGTTCCGAATCCCAGCGACTTCTATTGGCGCAATCGGCCCGTTCGGGGGTCTCCTTCGCCGATGTGCTCGGCTGTTTCAACGGGCGGATATCCTTTGAGGTGCGCTCCCAGGGGGCCTACACCGTGGTGGGCTCCGCAAGCGGGTTCGTGCATCGGGTTTCCAAGGATGCCCAGGGCCTGTGCATCGTGAACGAAAACGATGGCGTCACCGGGGATAGCCGTGCGCGCCACGGCCAGGTGCTGGACAACGGGCTCATTCGGTTTCAGCTGGCCCAGCCCCAACCCGTGGACGAAAACGGCGACGTCTTTGAGTACCCCACCCGCGAGGAAGAGGTTGAGCTGTCCTTTGCGGTGGTGGGGTTTCCCTCCAAGCTGCGCATAGATACCGGGAACCTGCCCGTTGCGGTGGAGTACAACAGGGGGGATGGTCGCATGTACGCGGTGGACGAATCCGCCGGGGCTCTCCATCGCATCTCAACCGAGGCCGTCTCCATTGTCCGCACGTTCAGGTAAGGGAAAAGCCAAGACGGGGCGCGACACACCCGTCATGCAACAATTTCTCCGCTGCAAGGCCGAGGTCCCCCACGCCATCCTGTTTTTTCGTCTCGGAGATTTCTACGAGATGTTTTACGAGGATGCTCCCCTGGCCGCCGAAGTGCTTGGCCTGACGCTAACCTCACGCAACAAGTCCAGTGACGACCCCATCCCCATGGCGGGCATTCCCCACCATGCGGCTGCGGGGTACATCGCACGGCTGCTCTCGGCCGGTCACAGCGTGGCGGTGTGCGAGCAGATGGCGGATCCGTCCACCGTAAAAGGGGTCGTGCCCAGGGAGATCGTGCGGGTCATCACCCCGGGGTTGTGTCTCGAGCCCGACGCCCTGGAAGATCGAAAAAGTCACAACCTGGTCACGTTTTGTGCGCCCAGCGACAGTACGCCGGCGGACGGGCAACCATGCGAGCCCGGGAGCTGGGGGGTTGCCGTGTTGGATGCATCGGTGTCCGATCTCAGGGTCTCCACCCATCAGGGGCAAGCCGCGGTGGTGGCGGAGTTGATGCGTTCCGAGCCAAGGGAGATCCTTCTTCCCACGCCCACGGAGGGTGGGGCACCACCAATTGAACCGGGGGCCCTGCGTGCCCTGTTCCCAAACACGACCCTGACCCATTTGGATCAGGTGCTCTCCCATCCACGTCGATCTGATCTGCGCCAATCCCATCCACCCCAGTCCTGTCCACCCAGGGTGGGGGGGCCAGAACAGGAACTTCCTAAAGAAGTGAGTCAACTTCCTGCCGCCAGTCGTATCGCGGCCTCCCAGGTGCTGGCCTACGCGCGGCACCTCAATCCCCAGGGGCCCCTGCCATTTCAGCGGATCTCCCAGGGGGAAAGCCAATCCACACTTCAATTGGATGGCGCTTCGGTTCGAAACCTGGAGCTGGTAAGCACGCTCGATGGCAAACAGGAGGGGTCCCTGCTGCACCACATGGACCGCACCCGTACGGCCCTCGGTGCGCGATTGCTTCGTCGCCGTGTGCTTTCTCCACCCCTGGAGCGTTCCTGGTTGCAACAACGCTACGATCATGTCCAGCGTTGGGTGGATGCACCGGTAACTCGGGACAATGTGCAAACGCGGCTCAAATCCGTGGCGGACATCGAGCGCCTGGTGACCCGCGCGGAACACGGTACCGCCACCCCCCGGGATCTCCACCAAATCCGCACCAGCCTACAATCGTGCATCGCCATCGAAGCGTGCATTGCCACAGACACAAGCATCGGCACAGACGCAAGCGTTGCATGGGAGTGCACACGGGCCGCCTTGCCCTCTTCACTCCTGGAGTTGTCCCAACGTTTGGATCGTACCCTTGCCGAAGATCCGGCACCCACGCCAGCCCAGGGGGCCATCATCGCCCAGGGCGCGGACGCGGAACTGGATGACCTGCGCCAAACCGCGAGCGGTAGCAAAAACCAACTGTTGGAGTTGGAAAAGCGTGAACGCACCCAAACCGGAATCGACACCCTCAAAATCAAGTACACCCGGGTCTTTGGCTACTACATCGAGGTGACCCGTACCCACCTTTCCAAGGTCCCTGAGCACTACCGGCGCAAGCAAACCGTGGCTGGCGCAGAGCGCTACATCATCGACGAGCTGGACACGCTCCAGGAAAAAATCCTGACCGCAGATGATCGTGCCCAGGCAAGGGAAACGGAACTGGTGGAACAGTTGCTGGGGCACGTGGTGAACCGGGCAAACGATCTGCGCCGCTGGGCACAGGGGTTGGCGGAACTGGACCTGGACGTGGCCATGGCGAGCCTGGCCTCCGAACGGGGTTACGTACGCCCTGAACTCCACGGGGGGGTCGGGGTCCAGTTCAAACGTCTTCGGCATCCGGTGATTGAAGCCCACCTTCGCCACGGAACCTTTGTGCCCAATGACCTGTGCTTGGATGGGGATGCCCATCGCTTCATGCTCATCACCGGCCCCAACATGGCGGGAAAGTCCACGGTGATGCGACAGGTGGCCCTGGCCGTGGTCATGGCCCACGTGGGGGCTTTCGTGCCCGCGGCCAGTGCGCGCCTCGGGCACGTGGACCGCATCTTTACGCGCGTCGGTGCAAGCGACAATCTACGGGAGGGCAAAAGCACCTTCATGGTAGAGATGACCGAAACCGCCGCCATCCTTCGCCATGCCACCGCACACTCCCTCGTGCTCCTGGACGAGATCGGCCGTGGCACAGGAACCCTGGACGGCCTTTCCATTGCCTGGGCAGTGACCCGGCACATCCACGACCGGATTCAATGCCCCACCATGTTTGCGACCCACTTCCACGAGCTGTGTGAGCTTTCCCACACCCTGGGCGGTCTTGAGAACTACCGCGTGGCCACCCGGCTGGACACCGCAGACGACAGCCAGGCCCGCATGGTGTTTCTTCATCATCTGGAGCCGGGTGCGTCGAGCCACAGCTACGGCCTGGAGGTGGCCCGCCTCGCCGGGCTTCCGGAAGCTGTCTTGCAGTCGGCCGCAAACCGTCTCGGGCAACTGGAACAGGCTTCCACGGGCAGTGGGTCCCAACAACTTCTCCCCTTGGGGGGGGCCACGGCCAAGGAATGTCCGGCTCCAACCCGCGAGGTTCTTCCGCCGACTGTCCGGGATCTACTGGCGGAGCTGTCCACCCTGGACCCCAACCAACTCACCCCCCTACAGGCCCTGACCCGACTGGCGGAGTTCTCCCAGCGAGCGGCCATTGAATCTCTTGGCCCAGTGAAACGTCCACAGACTTGACTCCCGGTCCCAGATCGGGCTGAACTTCACGTAGAGGAACGAACAAACGATGAACATCCCTGTAATTCACAACCCCGTACACACGCGATTCGTAAACCTAACTGTGCTTGCAGCAGTGGCGGTCACAGCCTCCGCCTGCGCCTGGGGAAGCGCCAGTGTCGTACGCCGTGACCAATACGGTGGAACCCTCTCCCTTCGAGGCCACCAGGGTGCCGCCATGGAGGATGCCCACGGCATGATGGCCAGCCATTGCCAGGGGCCCTACACCGTGATCTCAGAAGAACAGGTGGTTGTGGGCCAGCAGACCCAAACCGGAAGTGATTCCAACTACGACAACGACGAAACGGGTACGGCCGGATCCCAAAACAGCACCACAACCACGACCACCTCCAACGTCACCGAATACCACGTGACCTACCAATGCGGTGGTAACGGTGCCCAGCCAGCGCCTTCCACCAGCGGTGGGCAACAGCCCGTCGCGGAACCCACGGTGGTTCCCCTGGAGCCCCAACCCAACGACCCCGCCATTGCCAATGGTCCGGTTCCCACTGCGGATCCTGTGGAACAAACCCAATCCCCTTCCTCAAACAACAGCCAACCCGCCCAGCCGGTAAGCAACGAAGTGGTTCTAGAAGCCACGGGATCCGTGCAGACGCAATAGGGTCGTCGAACACCCAGGCATCCTGTGGCCTGCCGAAATCCTGGTAGTTCGTGCTAGGCCATCACCATGAACCCGTGGATCCCCGAACACGTCTCCCAACTGCATCCCTATGTGCCCGGGAAAAGTGAGGCGGACATGGCCCGTGAACGGGGACTGACCCGCGTCGTCAAACTGGCCTCCAACGAAAACCCCATGGGGCCGTCCCCCAGGGTGACCGAAATGTTGCGATCCTGTGACGGGTCCCTGCATCGCTATCCGGATGCCTCGGGCCTGGACCTTCGGGAAAAACTTTCCGAGCATCACGGGGTCGCCGTGGATCAGATCTGCCTGGGCAACGGATCCAACGAGCTCATTGACCTAGCCTGCCGCACCTTCGTGGATCCCACCGTGCACGCCGTGTACCCCGATCCTTCCTTCGTTTGCTACGGCATGGGCCTGGCCGCCCAGAACATTCCCCGCACGTCGGTGCCGCTCACTGCGGACCTGGAATACGACGTGGAAGCCCTGCTTGGGGCGATTCGGCCAGACACGCGATTGCTCTTTGTGGCCAATCCAAACAACCCCACTGGAACCCACATCCCAGGCCGTGGTCTCAGGCAGCTTCTTGAACAGGCACCTCCCCAGGTGCTCGTGGTGGTGGACGAGGCCTACCTGGAATATGCCACCGCCCCGGAGTACCAATCGGCTCTGGAAATGCAGGGCCTACGGGAACGCTGGATGGTGTTGCGAACCTTTTCCAAGGCCCACGGGTTGGCCGCTCTCCGCGTGGGCTACGCCATGGGCCCCGCCCAGGAGGTGGCCCAGTTTCACCGAACCCGGCCGCCCTTCAACACCAATACCCTGGGCCAGGCGGCGGCCCTTGTTTCCCTCGATGACCTCGCACACATCCACCGTGCCGTGGAACTCAATACCCGGGAGCGCCTTCGGGTTGCCCAGGAAGTACAAGCCCAGATGGGATGGAGAATCTTCCCCAGCCAGGCCAATTTTTTGTGCATTGAAACCCAGGAGCCATCGGCTAACGTCTTTGATCGATTGGCCAATCGAGGAATTACGGTCCGACCCATGCCCGCGCCCATTTCACAGTGCGTGCGAATTACGATAGGGTTGCCCGAAGAAAACGACGTGCTGCTCCAGGCACTCAGACAGGAATATCACCAGTGACTCCAAAACCCGCTTCTCTTCCTTCCCCCCCCTACGGCGATTCCATGGGGAGAACCTCCTTTGGATGGGTTGCGGCCGTTCTCCCTCTCCTAGCCCTATGCATGGCTGCGGCCTGTGGCGGCCGGGCTCCCAAGCCCAACACCGCAGAGGATGTGGCGGCCAACCCTGGGGCGGTACCTGCCAGTGCCTTCGTTCAGGCAGATGCGTTCATGACCTTCCGCGTGGATCTTGGCCGCTTGCTCCAGGCTCCCCTGCTGCAGCCCCTACTTGAACAACCCATGCAAGAAGCCGAGGCCCAGGACCCGGAACTCGTTGCAACGATGAACAAGGTGGAAGCCGTTCATGTCCTGCTATCAGAGCAGGATCCAAAGCTCGTGGTGGTCATCGATACCCACATGACCCGTGAAGACGCCGAGATCCTGAGCGCTCACGCGGCGCAAGAACAGCAGAAGTCCATCGAGCGCACCGAACGGACAGGGTACGAGGTGTGGCGCGTCGACAGCGATTCGGTGGCATTGTGGTTTCCCGCAAGCGGGCGGTGGGTGGTCACCGACGAACTGGAACCCCTGGAACCGGTCCTTCAGCGAACGTCCCGCCAATGGGTGCAGGCTGGCAAGGACGCGGGAGCTCTCGGATCCTGGGGCGATGGCATCGTTTCGGTCCGTGCACGTCAGAGCGAAGTGGCCCTCCGAGAGATGGGCTCCGCCCGCAGCACGGCCGAACACGTGGCCCGTGCCACCCTGGACCTGGACCTGTTTGAGAACCTGGACCTCCGTATCCACTCCGAGTGGCTCGACGCCGACCAGCTGAGCAAACACGAACAGATGGCCCGTGGCTTGCTTGCCCGTGCCAAGGGGGAGCTTGCGGTACAAGCCATGGGCCTGGGCCCCGTGCTGGACGCCATTCAGTTGCGTCGCGACGGCCTGAACTTCGATGTCCTTCTCCAACTGGATAGCGAGGCCTCAAGTAAGTTGGTGCAGCAGCTTTCCGCCCTGGTGGGAGCCGCGGTCTCCAACACGTTGAAGGGGTTTAGCGACATCCACGTGGAAACTGAAACCAAGGCCCCACTGGAAAGCAACCCCGCCCAGGGCAAGTAGCGTTCTGTGGCGCACTACCGCATTGAACCCACAGGCCGTCCACTCCGGGGGGAGGTCTCCGTACCTGGCGATAAATCCGTCGGTCACCGATCCCTCATCTTCGCAAGCCTGGCCGAAGGGCAAAGCACCATTCAGGGGTTGTCCGAGGGTCTGGACAACGTGGCCACGGCGGAAATCTTTCGGGCCATGGGCGTTGAAATTCAGCGCCAGGGCACCACAGCTCAGGTTGCCGGTGTGGGTTTGCACGGATTGCGCCGACCGGAAGCTCCCCTGGATTGTGGCAATTCGGGCACTGGCATGCGTTTGCTTGCTGGGCTGCTGGTGGGCCAAAAGTTCGGGAGCCGCCTCGTGGGAGATGCCTCCCTGAGCAGTCGACCCATGGCGCGCATCATCGATCCCCTACGGGCCCGTGGCGCGCTCATCTCGGGAACGGAGCAGGGTGGGCAACCCCATCGTCCTCCCCTCAACATTGCTCCGCTCGTGGATGACGAGGTCCTGCATGGTTTGCAATACGACATGCCCGTGGCCAGTGCCCAGGTGAAAAGCGCGTTGTTGCTCAGTGGTCTCTACGCGTCCGGGCCCACGGCCCTGCGCGAACCCGTCCTCTCTAGGGATCACACCGAACGCATGATGCTCGCCCTGGGCATTCCCATGGAAACGGCAGGCACCATGACCGTACTGGATCCGGAAAAAATCACGCCTTGGGGGGGCTTTGAATGGACCGTACCCGGCGATTACTCCAGTGCCGCATTTCTACTGGCGGCAGCCCTGGTGGTGCCCGGCAGCCAAGTGCGCGTGACCGGGGTTGGGGTAAACCCCACCCGAACAGGCTTTGGTGACGTTCTTCGCGCCCTCGGTGCGCACATCCAACAAGTGCCCAAGGGCGATCAGTCGGGGCATGAGCCCGTGGCAGACCTGCACGTAACAGCCACGGCCCTTCGCCCGGCCCAGGTGGGCGGCGAGCTGCTCACCCGTATGATCGACGAGGTCCCGGTCTTTTGTGCCATGGCCGCCCATGCCGATGGTGCCTCTGAAATCCGAGATGCAGCGGAGCTTCGGGTCAAGGAGAGCGACCGCATCGCGGCCATGGCCCGTGTCCTACGTGCCTTTGGGGTGGACTGTGAAGAATGGGAAGACGGCATGCGCGTTCGGGGTGCGGTGCAACTCAAGGGGGCCGAGGTGGAAAGCCTGGGAGACCATCGTATTGCCATGTCTGCGGCCATTGTTGCCCTTTGCGCGGAGGGGACGTCCATCGTGCACGACACCGATTGCGTACGTACGAGCTTCCCCACCTTCGTGCCCCTCATGAATCAGCTCGGGGCCAACATCGTGGAAGTTCATGACTGAGTCGCCGGGTCAGCCCGGCCCGGACTCCAAACTACCTGGCCCGTCATCGTCTGGCCCGTCAGGGTTTGTGGTGACCTTGGATGGTCCCGCCGGCGCAGGGAAGAGCACGATCACAGGAATGTTGGCCCGTCGTCTGGGAGCCCACCGACTCGAGACAGGCGCCCTCTACCGCGCCGTCGCCCTGTTGCGTGAACAGAGAAACGTGCCCTGGGAGGATGAAGAGGCCCTGACCCACATCGCCGAAACCCTGGCCATTCAGTTTGTTCCTCTGCCTTCCGGCGAAACGGGTGTCATCGTGGAAGGCTCCGATCAAACCGAGGCGTTACGGCAACAACATATCGGTCAGGCCGCAAGCCAGATCTCCAAACAGCCAGGTGTGAGGGCAGCCCTGTTGCCGCTGCAGCGCCGACTGGCACAGGGGAGACCACTCGTGGTCGAGGGGCGCGACATGGGCACGGTCGTATTTCCCCACGCGGACATGAAATTCTTTCTTACCGCCTCCCTCGAAGTCCGTGCCCAAAGGCGGCTCCAGGAGCTGAAAAACGCCGGCGTGGAGACCTCAAAACAGGTGGTACTGCAGGAGGTAAAGCAACGGGATGACCAGGATCGGTCCCGCACAGTGGCACCACTTGTGGCCGCTGAAGATGCCATCGTACTGGATTCATCCAATGCCACCGCAGAAGAAGTCGTCGCCCTTGCCCTCAACCACCTGAAAACCGCAGGGAATCCAAGCCTACAAATGGCCGCAGCCCAGGCGACCAACGGTTGACAGTGCAGGACCCCCTTGCTACGAGTGGCGGCCTTCGAAGCGGCGAGACCGCTCCAAGGTAGAGGTGATCACAGGATGAATGGAGAGATGACGTCGGAACCCTCCGCAGGTGGAGAGAGTTTCGCAAGCCTATTTGAGTCGGCCGTTGAGCCGATGGACAGCTTGAAAGAAGGGGAAATTATCTCCGGAAAAGTAGTGAAGGTCTCAGGCGACAATGTCGTCGTGGACGTCGGCTACAAATCCGAAGGGATGATTGCCACTTCTGAATTTATCGACGGCGCAGGAGAAATCCGTGTTTCCGTGGGCGACCAAGTCGACGTGCTTGTGGAGGCAAAGGAGACCGACGACGGTATCCTGTTGCTTTCCAAGGAGAAGGCGGATCGTTTCAAGGTGTGGGACGAGATTAGCGACGCCTGTGAGCAAAACGAGCTGATCAAGGGAACCGTCACCGCCCGGGTCAAGGGTGGGCTTTCCGTCGCTATTCGTGGCGGAGTGAAGGCATTCCTCCCCGGGTCCCAAGTGGATCTCCGCCCCGTGCGAAACCTGGACAAGATGATTGGCCAGATGTTCGACTTCAAGGTCATCAAGTTCAACAAGAAGCGCGGAAATATCGTGTTGTCACGGCGCGTGCTGCTCGAGCAGGAACGGGACCAGCTCAAGGCCTCCACCCTCCAAAACCTGGAAGAGAATCAGGTGGTCACGGGAACCATTAAGAACATCACCGAATACGGTGCCTTCGTGGACCTGGGCGGGATTGATGGATTGCTCCACATTACCGACATGAGTTGGGGTCGGGTCAACCACCCCTCTGAGGTCTTTTCGGTTGGAAACGAAGTGACCGTGAAGGTCCTGAAGTACAACTCGGAAACCGAACGCGTTTCCCTAGGGCTGAAGCAAATCACCGACGATCCGTGGTCCGAGGTGGCGGCCCGCTACCCCACCGGTACCAAGGTCACCGGAAAAGTCGTTTCCCTTGCGGATTACGGTGCATTCATTGAAATGGAGCAGGGCGTAGAAGGCCTGATCCACGTCAGCGAGATGTCCTGGACCAAGCCCAAGCACCCGTCCAAGTTGCTGGAAGAGGGGCAGGAAGTGACCTGTCTGGTGCTCGACGTGGACACGGAAGCCAAGCGCATCAGCCTGGGGCTGAAGCAACTTGAGCAGGATCCCTGGGAGGCCTTTACACAGGCGTACAATCCCGGAGACGTGATCCGCGGGGTCGTTCGCAGCATCACAGAGTACGGCGTATTTGTTGGAATTTCAGACGGCGTGGACGGCATGGTCCACAAATCCGACCTGAGCTGGACCCAGCGCATCAACAACCCGGCCGACCTTTACCAAAAGGGCGACGAGGTGGAAGCCATTATCCTCTCGGTGAACAACGAGGACCGCAAGGTTTCCCTCGGCATCAAGCAGCTCTACGAAGATCCCTGGAATCACATTCCAGATCACTACCCTGAGGGCACAGTCATCGAAGTGCGCGTGATCTCCATCAGTGAAGACGGCGCGTTTGCCGAAATCGAACGCGGTGTGGAAGGCTTGATTTCGGTCGAAGAGGTACACGCCACGGGGCACACCCTTGAACCGGAGCAAAAGCTCAAGGCACGCGTGAGCCGTTTGGACGAGGAAGCCCGTACCATCGTGCTTGCCATTCGTGACCTGCAGGAACAGGTTGTGGATCCCAAGGCCACGGAATACCAAAAGAAAGCCGCCACGGCCAAGGTGCCTGCACGCCAGGTTGGCCCAAGCGGAGGTGGCGGAGCCACCCTTGGCGATGTGCTGAAGGCAAAGTTGGACAGCGTGGTTCCATCCGCCCAGGCCTCCGACGGTGCGGAAGCCGACGCAGGGGATCCTGGTGAGGCAAACGAGGGTGACGAATCCCAATCCTAGGGGCCCCATCCTAGGGGATGGCCCAACGGAACGACATCCAACCCACAAAAGGGGGTAGGGCATTGCAGGGTCTTGCGAATCCAGATGGGGAGTCTCCCCAGGACAATCAGGACTGGGATCGCCGTCGCCGGCGAATGTTTCTCCTGTTCTCCGGGCTGCTTGTGCTTGGCCTTGCCCTACTGGCCGGCAAGGTGCTGCTTCCGTTTATCATGGCCGTCATCGTGGCCTACGTGCTTGCCCCCGTATGCGCGGCCCTCGGGCCATGGATGCCCCGTTGGGTGGCAGTGGGTACCGTCTATCTAACGTTGCTAGGGCTGCTCGGCCTGTTCACGGCCATGGGGGTGCCAAGGTTGGTCGTGGAGGTGGAGAGCCTGGCGGGCGAGTTGCCATCCGCCCTTTCCACCATGGAGAACCGTTGGCTGCCCCAGCTCGAAGCGCGCATTCGCAGCTCCCTGGAGGAACAGGGGAAAACCACGTCCGGCACAGACAATCAAGGAGCAACGAAACTTCCGGAAGACACGTCGACCGACACCGCCATGGGCTTGGAACCCCAGGTGTCACAGACGCGGCTGAGGATTGAATCCACCCCGGAGCAGGGGGTGACCGAGGTGGTGCTTCCCGAAGGTGGGATCGTCGTAACCAAGGAAGGAAAACACACCTATCGAATCGGAAGCAACCACGACACTCCCATGGAGCACCTTGATTTTACGGCGACGCTCATCGCGGCCGCAAAACGGCAGATGGAACACGCCGAGCGCTACATTGCCACCGCGTTTCAGACCGCCCAATCCATGGTGGCCAAGTTCGTGCGCAGCGTGTTTTTGTTTTTTATCACACTCATGGTTTCGGCTTACCTGTTGATCACTCGGCAGAGAGTGTTTGCGTTCTTCCGCTCGTTTGTGGCGGCTCCACGGCAGCACCAGTTTGACGATCTGCTCAAACGCATCGATCGGGGCCTTTCAGGGGTCGTGCGTGGCCAGCTGCTGATCGCTTTGGTCAACGGCATCCTTTCCGGCATTGGATTGTACCTTTTGGACATCGCCTATTGGCCCGTACTCACCGTGATCGCCACGTTGTTGAGTGTCATACCCATATTCGGTGCGGTACTGAGCACCGTGCCCGTATTGATTTTTGCGCTCCAGGATGGGCCGGCCACCGCGGCCCTGGGGCTCGCATGGATTGTGGGCATCCATCAGCTGGAGGCCAATGTGCTCAATCCCAAAATCATGGGCGACTCCGCCAAGGTGCATCCTGTACTGGTGGTCTTCTCCCTGTTGCTTGGCGAACACCTGCTCGGGATCGCAGGCGCGCTACTGGCCGTACCCGTCCTGAGCGTAACCCAATCCGTATTCTTACATTTCCGAGAGGTGATCTTTCACCCGACCACCGGGGAAACGGCAGAGGCTACGCCATAGGCCACGCCTATGGCGGTTTGGGTGGCGTTGGTGAAAGGGTATCCCTGCCCTGAACACGAACGGTGACGGCGGTAATGTTGTCCCGACCACCCCGTTCAAGCGCAAGATCCACAAAACGGTGAGACGCTTGGTCCACGGGCGCCTCGGTGACCTGTGCAATCTCTTCGAGGGTCACGTAGTGGTGCAGCCCGTCCGAACAAAGCATGTAGCGGTCTCCCACATGCACGTGCAGGGCAAACACATCCACTTCCACGTGATCGTGGCTCCCCACCGCGCGGGTGATGACATTTCGGCTGGGGGAACGCTCCGCCTCCTCTTCGGTCAATAAACCATGTTTGACCTGCCAGGCGACCAGGGTGTGGTCCTCCGTGATCTGAGTGGCCTTGCCATCCCGCACGCGGTACACACGGCTGTCGCCCACCTGGGCCACAAGGCCTACGGATCCGCGCACGAGCAATGCACTGAGGGTGGTTCCCATACCTACCCGGTGGCGATCCAGTTCCGCAAGGCCATACACGTGGTAGGTGGCCGCCTGACCCGCGGACTCCATGATTTGCATTCCACGTGTGATCAGGGGCTTGTCGTGCGGTGACTGGGAGCAAGCCTGAGACAGGGTGCTCAGTAGGTCCTGGTCCCCACAAAGCAATTCCTGAAACGCCGCAATGGCTTCCTCACTTGCAACATCTCCGGCAGCGTGCCCCCCCATGCCATCCGCCACCACGTACAATCCCAGCTCTTCGTCCACCAGGAACCGATCCTGGTTGGTGCGCCGTACATTCCCCACATCGGTTCGACCCGCCCCAGCGGTACGGGTGACCTCCGCCGCTTGGATAGGTCCAGTCGTTGGCGAACCCGAATTCTCTGTAGTTTTTTCCTGTATCTTGTCCGGATCCATCCTGCACCTAGCTTCCCTGGTCGACTGTACTCCGGCCGACCGTCCCATTGCCGACGCTCCCATTTCGAATAGGACAGGGCCATGATAACGGCACACGCCAAGGAAGTCGCCAGTCTCCTTGCTCCGACCACAAAAACGATGCGGGAGCTGGTGACCCGGGCAGAGAATCTGCCCCTGGATGTGCTTCGGTGGAAGGGCCTGTCGGACAAGGATCAATCGGCGGCACAACAGGCCGCCGATGGGGCCCAATCCCTTCAGCAGAAGCACAACCTTCTCCCTTCCCAGTCCCAGCGGGCGTTCTGGAAAGCCTACGCCAACCTGCTGCGGCTGATGGGCCCCGCCCAGGACACCCACTGCCGCACCATTCTGCACACCCTGGCCCAGGAACGCCCTGACCCCGAGGTATGCTTTGATCTGGGCCTTCTGCACAAGACCTATGGGCGATGGAGCGATGCCCACCGCTGGTTTGGGCTTGCCCTGGAGCACGTGTCCCTGGCACCCCCATCCGACCCGTCACTGGGCACGCCCACCCGCCGTGCGGTGCTTTGGAATCTGGCCATCTGCGCCACGGCCATGGGGGATCTCCCACAGGCGGAGGGCCATTGGGAACCGTTGGGCCTGTGTGGGCAATCCCCCCCCAGCGCCTGGGTAAGGGTGCCCGCCCTATCGGATACGGCCCCCAGTGACCGGCAAGCTCCCACATCGGACGCCCACGCATTTTTTGAGGCGGTCCCCGTACAGTGCCTTAGCCCGTGCCATGGAATCGTTGTGGCTCCCCCTCGACACGCCGAGGCCCTGTCCTATGGGGATACGGTGGTATGGGACGGAAAACCGGTGGGCATGCAGGAAAGTGCCGATGGAACCGCCCCGGTGTTTCCCCTGCTGGAAGTCTGTTCCAAGGGGACCGCCAAGGTCTTCGAGACTCTCGTACTGGGAGACCCGGCGCCCCTAGTGTCCGCATTGGGTAGCACGGCCACCTGGTTTCCCTTTCGGAAGGCAACCCCCACCTCCCATTGTCCAGTTGCCGATGACATGGCAACCCGCTCCCAGAGTTCCCCAGGATCGGACCCGTCTGGCCCGCCACAGGAGGGGCGCGTTGTGCTCCACGACCCTGCAGCGGCGTCGGTTCTGTGCGATCGACTGGAGTTCCTACGCCGATCCCCGGGGTCCACGAAATACGCCATCCAGGGGCTACACGCCCTGGTGGGAGACAGTCCGGCCGAAGGAAGGGAACGGGTCCGATGGTCCCAACTCGACCGCGCACCGGCTCCCCCAAATACCCCCGGCGCCCACGGTGATGCTTCCTAGCGAACAACAGGCCTACGTAGGGCTTAAATCGCTTGAGCCGCGCCACCTCCATCGGCGCAGGGAAGGGGTGTTTCTCGTTCTTTCGGGGCTTTTTCTGGGCACCCTCGCCATGATCAACATTTTGGGATTGACCCGGTTTGTGGACCTTTCGTTTCCGATTCCAGGAACCGGCTGGCGGTTGCCCATGGTGCTCCCCGTGGGCGTGCTGCCCTATCCCATCACCTTTTTGTGTACGGATTTCGTATCCGAACTGTACGGACGCAAACGGGCCAACCAACTGGTGTGGATGGGCCTTGTGATCAACCTTTGGGTGGTCGCGGTGCTTTTGCTAGGAGGAGCCCTTCCTGGGGTGCCCCAAGCGTTGGGGCCAGGAGGGGCAGGAACCCCGGACGTGTTTTTTCAGATCCAGCGCCTTGCCTTCGGTTCGGTGACCGCATCCATGGTGGCCTACCTTCTGGCCCAGTTCGTGGATGTACAGCTATTTCACCTGCTCAAGGCCTGGACTGGAGGGCGCCACCTCTGGCTCCGAAACAACGGCTCGACCCTGGTGAGTCAACTGGTGGACTCCACGGTGGTGGTGGGTGTGACGTTCCTTGTGGGAGCTCTTCCCCTCACCGCAGACCGTTCCCTCCAGGTCCAGTTGGTCCACTACGTGTTCGCTAGCTACGCATTTAAGGCGATCACGGCCCTGGTGGATACACTTCCGTTCGCAGTGGGGGTACGGGCCCTACGCAGGTATCTTCGGCTCCCGAAACCGTTCTAAAAATAAAAGTACATATAGGCTGTATCTGGGTGTACCATCCCGGTGTATGAGAAGAGCGCTTTGGTGCATGGGTCTAGCCTGTGCTCTTACCCTAGTGATTGCTGGACAGGCCTCAGACGCCCAGGCAACGGTCATGCGTTGGGCCCCCGTGGAGGAGCTGGTCCAGGAGGCCGACCGTATCGTGCATGGCACGGTGGTTGGTATCGGTACCCGAACCCTATGGGAGGACGGGGATCTCCACGCGGTTGAGGTGGCCGAGCTACGCATTTTAGGGGAACTCAAGCCCGACTTGAACGGCCCTTCAGGCGACCCCCTTGCAGGACCATCTACCCACCTTGGTTCGGCAGATCGTGTGGCCGTCCTGCAGACGGGATTTCGTATTCCAGGAAGCGGTGGAGCCGTGCTTGGGGCAGCCCACTACAGGATCGGTGAAGAAGTGGTGGTCTTTCTTCGCCAGGATCACTTCGGATACCGCACGCTTGCCATGTCCCAGGGAAAGTTTCGCATTCAGCACGGCGTTCCCGGGTTAGGGATCCGCGCCACCCGACAGCTCCAGGGCCTCCTCGCGCTGGATAGGGCAGGCCAAGCCGTGGAGAACGGGCAAGCCATCAATCTCGAATCACTCGAGTTTCTAATCCAGAACTTTTCAAGATTGAACGCACCTGTAGTTCCCGGGCCTGCCCATGTGGTTCCAACCGCACCCTAGGCCGCACCCCGTTCCGGGGGCAGGCCCCCGCAGCGATCCTAGAAAAGATCTCCGCAGAGGTCGTGCGCGCTGCAACGGATGGACCCTCACGTATCTCGCGGCGCTCGTACCGTTGCTGGGGGGAGTTGTTGCATCCCATGCACAGGCCTGGGATGGATTGTCCAGCGGCTACCCCAAGTGGTGCAACGGTGCCACCTATGAAGTGGTCACCCGGGACCTTGACGGATTGAGTGCGGTCGAGCTCTCTGACGTCACCCATCGCGCCATGGATCAGTGGCCCCAGGTGGCCTGCGTTGATCTGGACGTGCAAGGCGAGGATCGTCCCGAACAACATTGGAAAGGGGGCGACCAGCGTTCCACCATTCAGTGGCTGGAACACTGGAGCAACGACCGACGAATTATCGGCATGACCTTGCCCAGGTGGCGCAACGGTTGCCTTATCGAATCCGACATGATTCTAAATGCGGAGGATTTTCGGTGGAAAGACGACGTTCAAGCCAGCCTCCGTGAGGGTGATGTCCACGCCCATGCGGTGCTCGTGCACGAGGCGGGGCACTACTATGGCCTTGGGCACTCCGACGAACGGGATGCCGCCATGGCCCCCTACTACGAGGCCACCCATGTCGCGCTTTCCGCCGACGATCGGCAAGGCGTGTGCTCACTATACCCGCACCGCGGTGCGGCCGTTCAGTCCGCGCTCCGTTCCAACAGCGCGGGCCTGTTGTGCTCCCCCTGCCAGTCTTCCGCCGATTGCCACGATCCGCTCCAGGATCTGTGCCTGCTCTATCCAGACGGCGCGTCCTATTGCGGTGCCCCCTGTGGGTCCTCCAGCGACTGCCCTGCCGACGCCGCCTGTGCCGCCCTGGACGACGGAAAGCAGTATTGTGTGGCCATGTGGAATGGCAGTACCCCAGACTGCCACGGGGTCACCCTAGAATGTACCCTGGACAGCCATTGTGAATCCGGTGAGCGTTGCGGGTCGGGCAACACATGCGTGGCCATGGGCAAGGCCGGAGCTGAGGTGGGACAGCCCTGTACCCAGGACACCCAATGCCGTTCCGGGGCGTGCCGAGATATTGCGGGTAGCACGCGTTGCACAGTGACCTGCGATACCGCTTCCAACGATGCCTGCCCCGAGGGGTTTGCCTGCATTCCGTCCGGTGAACACGCCTGTTCGGGAGGCCTATGTTCTCCCCTACCCCACGAGGGCCGCAACGAGGGGGAGCCCTGTGACTCCCACCAGCAGTGCAGCACGCTGCGGTGTGTGGGAGGAAGTTGCGCCATCCCCTGTGTGCTCGCAGACGACAACCGTTGTGGGGAGGGTTGGAGATGCGTGCTCCAGGATTCTGCCTGCGGCTATTGCGAACCGGGTGAGGAGTTTGGCTCCCCATGCACCATGGACGACGATTGTGAATCGGGACTTTGCGTGGAAGGGGAGGGCGGTGGGCAAGCCGTGTGCAGCTCCCCCTGCGCAACCGCCGGTCACTGCCCCACCGGTTTTTCCTGTGAGCAAGGGGGCGACGAGCAGGTATGCGTACCGGCCTCCCAGGGTTGTGCCTGCGCCCTGTCCGGGTCGGACTCCCGGCCCCATAGCCCCACCACCTGGGGCCTTCTGTTGGCCATGGGCAGTTGGCTCCTGCGTCGCCGCCGTCGGCCCTGAGGTCGGCCCCGGGGGTCTGCCCTGATGGATCCATGCCTCGGATCTGGAGATTACCGAGGACGCTTCGGAATGCCTGAAACCTGCTAGAATCTCTCCAGGGATGGATGGCAGCAACGGCCCGGGGGACCACCCCCACCATGGCGCTCGGGAGCACCAGGCGTCCACCGTGCCTCATATGACGCCCATTCAGTTCGGCAAATACGAGCTTTTGGATCGCATTGGCCTAGGCGGAATGGCCGAGGTGTTTTTGGCCAAATCCAGGGGGGCCCAGTCCTTTGAAAAGGTGTGGGTGATCAAACGAATCCTGCCCCATCTCGCAAGCCGGCCCCACTTCGTGAACATGTTTGTGAACGAGGCCAACATCGCGGTCAGTCTCACCCACGGGAACATCGTACAGGTCTTTGACCTGGGTCAGGTCGAAGGCACGTACTACATCGCCATGGAGCACGTGCAGGGGCATGACCTGGGCCGTGTGACCCGGGTTTGCCGCAAAAGAAACATTCCTATTCCTGTGGAAATGGCCGTGTTTGTGGCCATACAGGTCACCAACGCCCTGGAGTACGCGCACCGTCGGCGCGACGCCCACATGGTGCCCATGAACATCGTGCACCGGGATGTATCCCCACAAAATATTCTTATTAGCGAGGAGGGGGAGGTGAAACTCACCGATTTTGGAATCGCGCGGGCCCGCAACACCCTGCCGGTCAACGATCATCAAACTCTCCAGGGGAAATACCCCTACATGTCCCCGGAACAGGCCCGTGGCGAAGAAGTGGATGCCCGTACCGATATTTTTTCCCTGGGCACCGTATTGTACGAGCTGCTTACCGGGGAAAACCCCTTTGCCTGCCCCTCCATGGAACAAACCCTGGATCAAGTGGCTTCGGGCAGCGCGGTACCGGTCCACGTGGCCCATCCCCATGTGCCCGAGGCCCTGTCCCACATCCTTGCCGTGGCCATGAGCCCCTCGGCGGAAGGGCGACACCCCACCGCCGGACACCTGCATGATGAACTGCTCCAGTTCCTACAGGCCCAGGGGGAAAACCCCACCTCCCAGGATCTGTCTGTATTCCTAGAGGGCATCCGGAAAACCGAAACGCCCTAAGGCAAATCAGTCCTGTGCGGCGGGAGCCGCCTCGTTGACAGCGGTTTCATCGGGTGTCGCTTCATGGGGTGTCGTTTCATCAGGAGCCACCTCGTCGACAGCGGTTTCATCAGGTGTCGCTTCAGGGGGTGCCGTTTCTTCCGAACTATCGGTGCCTTGCCCTGCCATCTCTGCCTCCAGGGCGTCTGCGGCCCGATCAAGGGATTGCTCTCCCTGGGAGGAAAGGTAAGCGAGGGTAGCGGAAAGCACCATGAACAGCGCAGCACAGATGGAGGTCAAACGTGTCAGGAAGTTGCTGGCTCCAGCGCCCCCAAAGACGCTCTGGGTGGAGCCACCGCTAAGCGCCCCAATACCGCCAGACTTGCCGGACTGCAGCAACACAATCAGGATGAGAAAGACGCAAACAACAACATAAAGAATAGAGAGAATCGTAAACATGGAATTGGGTAGGGGCCTCAGTAGTTGAGGGCCACGGCGGCAATAATGTCCGTAAACGACTCGAACCGCAACGATGCTCCACCCACAAGGGCACCATCCACGTCCGGTTGGGCGGTCAAAGCCTGTGCGTTTTCGGGTTTTACGCTTCCTCCGTAGAGGATAGGGGAGATCTCGGCCTGTTCGGCGCCCAGGGTATCTGCCAGCGCATTTCGCACGATGGCGTGGGCCTCCTGGGCATCTTCGGGTGTGGCGGCAAGCCCGGTGCCGATGGCCCAGATGGGTTCATAGGCCACGAGAATACTGGGATTGGGTGCACTTGGGGCACATCCGGCCAGGGCGGCACGGATCTGTTGCCGAAGCACATCCCCGTAGGATCCAGAAGCGCGCTGTTGTTGCGTTTCTCCCACACACAGGATCACCTTAAGATGGTGTTGCAAGAGGGCCCGCACGCGCTTCGCCACCCGTTCATCCGAATCCCCAAAGTGCTGGCGACGCTCGGAGTGGCCCACGATTCCATGGGTACATCCCACGTCCACAAGATGGGCCGGCCCCACCTCGCCTGTAAAAGCACCCTCGTCTTCCCAATGCACGTGCTGGGCGGCCAAGCCTATCCTATGGGAAGGTGCGAGTGCATCGTTCACGGCAGAGAGGCACGTGAACACGGGAGCGACCACCACCTCCACGGACGGAGCCAGGGGGGCCTGGGCAAGGGCACTGGCAAGTTGCGTCGCCTGGGCCCGCCCATGGTGCAGCTTCCAGTTGCCCGCCACGCAGGGGGTACGCGACGCACTCATCGGTGTGCTCCCGAATCCTGTGGATTGGCATCCCGCTGCTCGGCATCTCGCTGCTCGGCATCCCTTTGTTCGAAGGCCCGTGCCTCCCGTTCCACATCCCGCAGGCGTAGGGCTTCCACGCCTGGAAGACGTTTGCCTTCCAGAAACTCAAGCGAAGCGCCGCCACCGGTGGAAATGTGATCAAACACCGACTCCAGCCCGAGCTTGTGCACGGCGGCCACACTGTCACCACCGCCCACCACCTTGTAGCCCGTCACCGCACCCATGGCCCTGGCAATACCAAGAGTGCCCGAAGCGAACGCCTTCTTTTCAAAGAACCCCATGGGCCCGTTCCAGAACACGGTGTCCGCTCGCTCCAGTAGGGATCGAAAATGGGTCACGGTCTGGGGCCCGATATCCAGGGCCATGTCGCCTTCTCCCACGGCGTCCACGGGCACCACGCGCGGCCCGCCGTCTGGGCTATCGGACACCACAAGATCCGTGGGCAGGCGGAGTTCCACGTTCTTGGACTTGGCCCGGGAAATGAGTGCCCGTGCCATGGAAAGTTTGTCCACCTCCATCAGGCTCAGCCCCATCGTGTAGCCCCGCGCGGCAAGCAAGGTATTGGCCATGGCACCACCGATCAGCAATACGTCCACCCGATCCAAAAGGGCTTCCAACACACCGATCTTGTCCGAAACCTTGGCGCCGCCCACCACGGCCACATAGGGGTGTCCATGATCGTTGCGGAGCCGGTGCAGTGCCGCCAGTTCCTTGGCCATAAGCAGACCCGTATGCCGTTGCCGAAAGGCGCGCGGTGTGGCCTCCACCGAGGCATGGGCGCGATGGGAGGCTCCGAAGGCATCCCCCACGTACACATCCGCAAGCCCTGCCAATTGGGAGGCGAGGCCCGGATCGTTGGATTCCTCTCCAGCCTCAAAACGCACGTTTTCCAACATCATGATCTGGCCTGGTCGGAGTTCAGACGCGAGCTTTCGGGCGCTGGGCCCCACCACGTCCCCTGCGAGCAGGATCTCCACATCCCCCTTCGGCCCGGTTGCGCGGGAACCGGCTCCATTGGCCTCCCTGACGTTGGGCCCGGACGCAAGCAATTCCGCCAGGCGTGCGGCCACAGGCTCCAGGCTGAACTTGGACACGGGTTTGCCCTTGGGGCGACCCAGATGGGAACACAACACAATGCCCGCGCCCCGATCCAGTAGGAAGCGTATCGTGGGAATCGCAGCGCGAATGCGTGCGTCATCCGCAACGACTTGGGGGGGATCGTCTGTGCCATCACCCGTGGCATCGTCTGGACGTTCAAGTGGAGTCAAAGGCGTATTGAAGTCCACGCGCAGCAATACACGTCGACCCTCCACCTGGGCTTCGTCCAGGGCGAGCATGCCATCCATAAAAGGGATCGTCATGGGGCTACCTGCAGGCGATCTGGGTCATATCCAACATACGGGACGAGAATCCCCACTCGTTGTCGTACCAACTGCTCACCTCCACCAGGTTGCCACCCACCACCTGGGTCTGGGCCACATCCACAATGGAGGAATGGGGGTTGCCAATGAAGTCAGAAGAGACAAGTGGTCGAGGTTCCACCGCAAGCACGCCCTTGAGCGAGCCATTCGCCGCGTTTGCAAAGGCCGCGTTCACGTCCTCTGCCGTGGTCTCCTTTTGAACCACGGCAGTGAAGCACACCAAAGATACATCCGGCGTGGGTACGCGAATGGCGGAACCATCAATGCGCCCCTTGAGCTCAGGAATCACCAAGCCGATTGCCTTGGCGGCCCCCGTGGACGTTGGGATCATGGAAAGGGCGGCGGCCCGAGCCCGACGTGGATCCTCGTGCGGCAGATCAAGAATGCGTTGGTCATTGGTGTAGGAGTGCACCGTCACCATGTGGCCTTTTTCGATGCCAAAGGTCTCGTGGATCACCTTCGCGATGGGGGCCAAGCAGTTGGTGGTGCACGAAGCATTGCTCAGGATCGCGTGCGTTTCAGGGTCGAAGGAATCGGTGTTGATGCCCACACAAAAGGTACCGGCCAGATCCTTGCCAGGCGCACTCACGATCACACGACGGGCACCCGCTTCGATGTGCTTGCCCGCACCTGCCTGGTCCCGAAATACGCCGGTGCATTCCATGACCAGATCCACACCCAACTCGTTCCAGGGAAGTTTTGCGGGGTCCCGCTCGGCAAGCACACGAATGGAACGGTCTCCCACACGCAGTTGGTTCCCCTCCACAGAGACCGCCTCAGGTAGGGTTCGGTGCACCGAATCGAACTGCAACAGGTGAGCCAGGGTGTGTGGGTCGGTCAAATCATTGATGGCCACAAGCTCAATGTCGCCCCACGTGCGGCCGCCGTCGGCAAACAGCGCCCGTGTCACACAACGTCCAATACGTCCAAAACCGTTGATCGCGATCCGTGTCATGCCGGATTCCTAGCAGTTTGGAAAAAAATGCCCAGCCCGGGGATTAAGGGGCCCTGAATGCCCCGTACAAAAACCCAATCCTGCAAAAGGAATGGAATCAGCTCTGGGCCTGCAGGGTCTGTTTCACCGCATTGCTGCACTTGTCCACCAGTTTGCTCGCGAGCTCCAGTTGCATGGAGTACTGGCAAACCCCTGCCTGAATGGACAGGAGTTCCTCGTTGGAGAGGGATTGGCCGCGCCTGGCCGATCGCATGGCACGGTTGAGCAGCCGCTCCCCCCGGTTCACGGCACTGGAGGCTTCCTTTGCATAGTCCAGAAAGGACTGTCCCACCCCTGAGGTTTCTGCAGCAGCTCTCCCCGGGGCAGGGCCCCCTTGGGTGGAATGGGCTCCCGGGCGGGATCGCTCGGACCGTTGCGGCGCGGGGGCCACTGGGGTGGATGGTACAGAGTGGATAGTCGACATGATGGGTTCTTTCCTTCCGCCCCATTTATCGGCCCCCATCGGCCCCAGTTGCGTATTTTTCTGAAAAAAAACCAGGGCTCCCAGCTGGGGCTCCTAGCTAGGGTTCCTAGCTAGGAACCCCAGCTAGGGTTCCTAGCTAGGAACCCCAGCTAGGGTTCCCAGTCTTCACCCAATACGGACTTGAGCTCATCCAATGCCTTCTTATGTAGACGGCTGGCCCAGGACTTGGAAATTCCTAGGGAATCCGCCACTTCATCGAAACGGCGCCCCTCAAAGTAGAACCCACGGACCAACAACTGTTCCCGTTCAGGAAGTGCGGCTACCGCGTTCTCCATCTCCTTGGCCAGGGCCTGATTGACGAGCTGCTCCTCGGGGTTTTGGGGATCCGTGCTGGCAGCCACCACAAATGCGGTTGCCGTTTGTTCCACCACGCCGGCCAACGCCTTGATTTGATCCTTGAGTGTCCACTCCTGGGGAGACGCCGCCTGGGTATGGCCCAACTGTTCCGCCGAGTCGTCCATGGCCTTGGCGGTGCGCAGTTGCTCATGCAGCCGCCGCGACAGGGAAGTCATGGAGCGTAGGCCGTCCATCATGGCGCCACGAATACGGTAGTAGGCAAACGTGTTGAACTGCACGCCGCGACTCGGGTCGTAACGCTCCTTGGCTTCGTAAAGACCCTGAAACCCATAGGAAATCATGTCGTCCATGGGAATGGGGAGGGTCAGTTGGGCGATGAGCTTCTGGCAGATACTAATGACGAAGGGCCGATGCTGCTCTGCCCATGCGTCCGGCGAAACGCCATCCGCTTCCACCACAATGTCCGAAAGGTCCCGTTCTTGGTCGGTTTCCTGGGGCATGGATTTGGATCGTTCCACGGTGGGGCCGACCATACCATACCCCTTCTCAAGGTCCCCAGTAGGGGGGTGGTCGGCGTAGGGTATTAGGATTCAGAGGGTTCTGTAGGCTCCGGGGCAGCCTCGATGCGTACTCGCCAGACCCGCCGTCGGCGCACGTCCTCCACCACCACCTGCCAACGGCCTACGGTGACCCTGTCCCCGGGCCTGGCAAGGCGCCCAAGCAAGCTGACCACGTAGCCCCCAAGGGTATCGGCGGAGGTGTCCTCCTCCCAGGAAAATCCGTCCAACTCCACGTCCACGAGCGGGATGTTGCCCGGAATCGGCAACCCGCCGCGGACCTTGGCCGCCAGGTCCTCCGCCACGTGGTCGTGTTCGTCTTCAATCTCCCCCACAATCTCTTCCACCACATCTTCCAGGGTCACGAGACCCTCGGTGCCCCCATATTCGTCCACCACAATCGCCAGGGGCACCCGTGTACGTTGGAACTCGGTCAGGAGTTCACCCACACGCATGGATTCCGGGACAAAGATCACGTCCCGACAAAGGGGGTGAAACCGGGCCTCGCCCCGGAGTTCTGCCGTGAGAATATCTTTGATGTGCACGTACCCCTTCACCCGATCGGGGTCCCCGTCATTGCACACCGGGTACCGGCTGAACCCGTGTTGTCGGGTCCGCTGCAGGCAGGTGTGTACGGAGTCCTTCTCGTCCACCACAATCATGTCCACCCGTGGAACCATGATCGTACGTACCGTGCGTGCGGCACTTTCAATGACCCGTTCAAGCAATTGCCGTGTTTGGGCCTGTTCCCCGGATTGCGCAAAGGACGCATCCAGAATCACCCGAAGCTCCTCCGCTCCCACGCCAAGCCCCCCGTGGGCGGCGGGAGGAACGCCCATGAGACGCAGAATCCCGTTGGACAGCCCATTGAGCAGCCACATGGCCGGGGCGGTGGTTTTGTAGAAGAGCCAGAGGGCAGCGGCCGTCGCCCGGGAAGTGGCCACGGGGTAGCGAATCGCAATGGATTTGGGCACAAGCTCCCCAAGCACAATATGAAGCAGGGAGATCACCCCGAATGCGATTCCATAGGTCACCCCGGAAATCCATTGGGGAGAAAGGCCCATTTCCGACAGCACCGGTTCCACGTAGTGGGCCACCGCGGGCTCCCCCAACCATCCCAGGGCAAGGGAGGCCAGGGTAATCCCGAGTTGGGTGGCGGAAAGGTAGGCGTCCAATCGCCCGGTAATCTGTAGCGCCCTGCGCGACGCACGATCCCCATTGCGGCGGTGGGTCTCCAGGGCGGACGGGCGCACCTTGGCGAAACCAAATTCAGCCGCCACGAAAAACGCGTTGGCAACAACACAGAGCAGTGCAAGACCAAGAGCGATCACGGCGGCAGGCCCATCCTATGGCAGTTTTCACTCCGATCAACCCCGAAGATGCCTCCCGCATCGCGAACGCCCACCAACTTGCCCCCCCGGACCAGGTCATTGGGGTTGCTGCGGGCAGTGTGAACAGCAACTTCTTTTTACAGTGGAACAGGCCCCTCCGCCGGGTGTTTTGCCGAGTGTACGAAGAACAGGGGCCCCTGGGTGTGGCCCACGAATGGGCGTTGTTGGCCCATCTCCGCCGCAACGGCATCCCGTGCCCCCAGCCCCTGGGGGGAGTGCTCCCAGGGGAAGTGACCCATGGGGGGAAACCGGTGGGGCTTTTTGAGTGCATTGGCGGTGAAATGTCATGCCAGAAGGCTGTGACCGCCACGCGCGCCCTTCGCATGGGTGCCCTTCTTGGGCGCGTGCACAACGTGGGCGCAAGCTTCCCCTGGAAGCGGCAGGGGCGATTTGAGGTGAGCGATCTGGACAAACGGTTGCGGTGGATCAAGCAGCAGGCCCCCGGTGGACCGGCCCAGGATGCCCTTGGCGGCCATGTGCACCAGCTGCAAGAACATCTGGTTGCGCTTGGGCAAGTAGTCTGGGGTCAGGGGGTGCATACCTGCATTCACAGCGATCTCTTCCGGGACAACGTGCACTGGGAGGGTGACCGCATTGTGGGTGTGCTGGATTGGGAAAGCGCCTCCCTTGGTTTACGCGTCTACGATCTGGCCGTGTTGTTGCTCGCCTGGTGTTACGCCGACACCTTTGATTGGGAGCTGGGCCGTGCCCTGGTGCAAGGGTACCAAACCCACGTCAGCCTGACTTCAGGGGAGAAGCAGTTGCTGATGCCCGCCCTGCGCATGGCCTGCGTGCGCTTCGCCATCACCCGCATCACCGATTTTCACCTGCGCCAGGGTGTTGGGGAACGCACCCACAAGGACTACACACGTTTCTTCCTACGCCTGGAAGAACTGGAGTCCCTAGGGGAAGCTGAAATGAACCGTCTCCTGGGGCTCTAGGGCGGTTTGCCCCTGCCTATTTCTCGTCCGTACCTAGTCGCGTAGTTGCCTACTCAGCTCCGTGGAACAGGCCCCATGCGTCGTCGTCGAATTGGGGGGTTTCCATGAGGGAGCCGTCCGGGGCATCCCGACGCACGACGATGGTTTTGCGGGTGAGCACATCTTCGCTTTCCCGGGCAAACACCGTCACGTAGTTCATGCCACCATGCAAGGGCAGGGGGGTGTCCAGGGCCATCCGGGTGGGGTCTTCGGCTCCGTGATTGGAGCGGTAAAATACCTTTCGGCTTCCCGCAAAAATGTACACGTCCTCCACCCCATGAACGTCGGTCACCTCCAGGTGCAGGGGCAGGGTTTCTTCGGTCGTGACCAGGGTTTCTCCGTATTCCAGTTGCACGTCCGGTGGCATGTGGTTCACGTCCCAGGAGAATCCAGGCGACACCGTGCCCATGCCTCCCAGGGTGGCCTGTTCCAGGGTGTCCTGTTCATGGACCCAACCTGTCTGACCGCTTGGCAGTGTCAGCCGGAAAAACGAACGCAGTTTCCCAACGGGCTGCGCCTGCACTTGGCCCCACACCACTTCTGCCACCCGGTCGCTGCGTTCATCTGGGGCAGACCGCACGGCCGTGCCGACCTTGAGCCACA
Organism: Polyangia bacterium; assembly: GCA_030427835.1. Taxonomy (GTDB): domain Bacteria; phylum Myxococcota_A; class Polyangia; order Polyangiales; family JAUICN01; genus JAUICN01. Next base: position 289,051 of record JAUICN010000004.1, read on the forward strand.
ACGGTTTTGCCTTCAGTTCCGTGGCTGAGCCCGCCTGTGTTTTGATCGGAATGATGGCTTTCTCAGAGATGGATTCCCGCAGTTTGATATCGGTGAAAGAAAACTCCAGTTTGGCTTCCTCGGCGGCGAAATCATCCAGAACCTCGAAGGTGAAATGCACCAGCTGGTCTTCTCCCCGTGCAAGGGGTTCCAGTTCAAAGCGGCCCGCCTTTAGCAATACACCTCGCCCAGAGAGGTTGCGTAGGTTGGCCTGGGCCTCGCCGCTATTCCCACGCCCCACGTTGCGTACCCGAAGGTAAAGGCTCGCCACTTCTCCTGGCTCCACGACACCGTCGCCATCCCCTTGCACGTCGTCGGTGGCGTAATAGGCGTAGGCAAACTGGGGCCGTGGCAACGCACGGATCTCCGTGCGCACCGTGACGGGTGCAGGGACCCTGCCGAAGGCTTCGGTGAACGTGACGCGAATGGCGTCGGCTCGGTCAAGTGCGCTCCGGGGCAGGGTGCACGCCCGTTGCTTGCCCTCGCCCTGGCAAATTCCAAGGGGCGTGGTCCAGCTGCGGGTTTGGCCTGGATCAATACGTCCGAACACAAGTTCACGGCCATTGAACAGGCCGTAGTCGCTTTCCGTCACGGCGTGCAGTTGGTACACGGGGGCGGTTCCCTGGTTGCCAATCGTTAACGTCAAATCCAGGGGCTCCCCAGCGGCGGCCCGGTTGTTTTGCTGGTTTGTGGACACCGCAACGGTGTATTGAAGATCGGGGTGGCCCGCATCGGCTGGAGCGGCCTCGGGTTTGGCCCAGTCCACATCCAGTTTGGAAAGGGCCTCGGCGGCCTTCTCCAGTTCCGCCTGGCGAGTGGTTGCCACCAGAACCTCTGCGTTCTTGATCATGCGACGTCGATCCGCATCGGTGGCCTGGGTGATGAGTTGCCCTGAAAAGCGAAGAAGGAATTCAGCCTCTTCCTGGTTTTCCAACCCATCCTCGGGTTCCGCATCCCGGAGCTTCAGGCGTGTCTCCTTGGCCAGGTAGTAGTGCAGGGAAAGGGCAGACTGTTCAGATTTGCGTGTACGGTTGCTGGTCAGGGCCGCACGGAGATCCCGTTCACGAACCAATGCGTTCTGATCGACTTGCAAGTCCATGTCTTCCCGGTCCACGGTGATGGAATCCACCGCAATGTCGGGCACAATGCCCACGCCCTGAATCGACACATCCCCAGGGGTCAGGTACTGGGCGATGGTCATTTTCAGGGCCGAGCCATCCCGCAGCCGATTGAGTACCTGCACCGACCCCTTGCCAAAAGTGGTCTGCCCCACGATCACCGCCCGGTCGTGTGCCTTGAGTGCACCCGCCACAATCTCACTTGCCGAGGCACTGCCACCATTGACCAACACCACCATGGGGTATTGGGGTTCCGTCAGTGGGGCCTGGGCAAACTTCTGGTCCTTTTGCCTGGGATCGTTCGACGCGGTGGTCACAATCGTGCCGCCGGAGAGAAACGTATCCGCCACTTTCACGGCCTGGTCCAGAAGGCCGCCGGGATCGTCGCGAAGATCCAAGACCAGCCCCTTGAGCCCCTTGGCATTCAACTCCCCAAGGGCCTTTCGCAGGTCCGCGTGGGTGTTGCCCTGGAAATTCTTGATACGCACGTAGCCCACGGAATCCCCAGTGGCTTCTCCCAACATGCGGGATTCCACCGAAGCGATGTGAATGTTGGCCCGCTCCAAATCAAACATCCGGGGCCGTTTCGGTCCGTTGTCCCGCTCCACCCAAACCTGCACATGGGATCCAGGTCGCCCCCGTAGCCGTTTGACCGCCTCCGACAGGGGCATGTTGAGCGTGGATTCGTCGTCGATTTTCACGATGCGGTCGCCCCGCTTAAGCCCCTTGCGGTAAGCGGGTGTGCCCGGCATGGGGCGGATGACCGTAAGGTGGCCGTCGCGAATGGATATCACGATCCCCAATCCACCAAACTCCCCCTCGGTGCTCATGCGCATCTCTTCGTAGACGTCGGGCGTGAGCAATACAGTGTGCGGGTCCAGCGTACGAAGCAGTCCGTTCACTGCGGTGTATTCCATGTCCTGAAAATCCACCTGCTGGGCCCCACCCGAAGAGTCCTCCTCCGGAAGGTGGGTTTGAAGGAAGTCAAAGACCTCCCGGAAACGCTCTGACAGGGCCCAAGGGCTTTGCAGGCCATCGGTGGAAAACGACTTCCGGTGATCGGCCACCTGCAGGGTAACTTCTTGCTTGGCCTCATCGTATTCCGCAAGCACCGGCGCCACCGACCGTTGAATGGCGTTGAGGCCCGCCAAAAACATGTTCCTGTGGTCCACCCGTTCCGGATCCACGTAGCTTTCCTTGACCTCCACCAGGGTTGCATTGAGCACCTGCAGGCGGGTCATGTCGTAGGGCTGGCGCTTCTTGGCCGCCTGGGCCGTGGGGGAAGGGTCAATGTCCAGATCCAGCGAGTTGTCCTCCGAAAGGACAAACGTCACCGTAAACGCGGCCATCACTACCACAAAAGCGGCCCAGGGCCGCCAGGACTTCAACATGGAGGACATTGCTCCTACTCTAACCCCAATTGCCCACCCGGGGCACCCCTTACAGTGGATCCCTTGGCACCCGTTCAACAGGGCTTGCCCCAATTCGTCCGCGGGAGTGCCTTCCCAGGGCCCGTTGCACGCGCTAGCTTTTACGCTCGCTCCCACGGACCTCCATGACCCCCCACGACCCAGTTTCCAAGATTGCCGCCGCCATTCCTCCTGACATTCAGGAGCTCTGTCAGCGTTTTCAGGATGCCGGCCACCAGGCCTGGGTGGTGGGAGGTGCGGTGCGCGATGTGCTGCTGGGCCGTCCCCACGGGGATTGGGATCTGGCGTCGAGCGCCCGCCCTGAACAGGTCCAGGCCTGTTTTCGCAACGTGATTCCCACGGGAGTGGAACACGGTACCGTGACCGTGTTGTGGAAAGGGGAGCCGGTGGAGGTCACCACCTTTCGCGGAGAACGTGGCCACACCGACGGGCGCCGACCCGACGAGGTGTTCTTCTGTGACAACATCACCGACGACCTTTCCCGGCGTGACTTTACGGTCAACGCGCTGGCATTCGATCCCCTTTCCAAACAGTTGGAGGATCCGTTTGATGGCCAGGGGGATTTGCAACGCCAACAGATCCGGGCCGTGCGCGAGCCCCTGGAACGTTTTCTGGAAGACGGATTGCGCTCCATGCGGGCCGTGCGGTTTAGCGCCACGCTGCAGTTTGCGATTGAGCCCCGAACCCTGAGCGCGATCCCAAAAGCGCTCGAGGTCTTTCAAAAGGTGGCCCGGGAGCGGGTGCGCGATGAGTTCCTGAAAACCCTCACCGCGCCAAAACCGTCGACGGCCTTGGACGTTCTTCGGACCACGGGAATGCTCGCCCACATCTGCCCGGAACTGCTGCAAAGCGTGGGTTGTGCACAGAACAGCCATCATGCCCACGACGTGTGGAACCACATGCTTCACTGCCTGGACGTGGCCGAGCCCACACCCGTGCAACGGTTAACCGCGCTGCTGCACGACGTGGCCAAACCGGTCACCCGAGAACGCTCTGACAAAACCGGCGACTACAGTTTTTACGGTCACGAAAAGGTGGGCGCCGGCACGGCCAGGCGCTGGATGCGTGCCTACCGGTTCCCAAACGACCTCACCGACGAAGTCACCCACCTCGTGCGCCATCATTTGGTGGCCTACCAAAGCCTTTGGACAGACGCGGCGGTACGCCGTTGGATGCACCGCGTGGGTACCGAACACACCCACGCCCTATTGGAGTTTGCCCGGGCCGACACCCGGGCCAAGGGAGTACCGGTGCAGGAAGATCTCGCGTTGCTCGATGAGCTCCAATCTCGAGTGCAACGTGAGCTCGACTCGGGCACCGCGTTCACCCTCAAACAACTTGCCATCAACGGCAGAGACCTCATGGCCGAACTGGGGTGGCCCCCGGGCAGACATATTGGCGAGGCTCTCCAATCCCTGCTCGAACACGTACTCGATCACCCAGGGGACAATGAGCGAGCCACCCTGCTTGACCTGGCGAACCGACAGCGAAATTCGCCCTAACACACCAGCAACGAAGCGGTTGGCAGATCGAGGTGGATCTTCACCTTAGGGGGGCTTCGTTGCGACAAAAGCGCCGCTGAATCATCGTGCGGAAAATATTTTTCTGCCGCGCAGATAAAAATTCGAATCCTAGTGCATGTGGCAGTAGCAAGGTGGATGATGTAAGATGTTAATATGAATCGTACGCAGCTTTCGTTGGAAGGGTGGCAGTATTTGGCGCTGAAGACCCAGGCGGAACGGCAGGGGAAGAGCATCTCCGCCGTGGTGCGCGGGATCCTTTCTGCCCACTTTGGTGAGCCGGAGGGCCCGGCAGCGGAGGATCCGTTTGCTTCGATCATGGGGATGGCCGCAGACGAAACATCCGTAGCCGAAGAGCATGATCGTGTGCTGTACGGTGTCTTCCCGGCTCCCCACTCCTTGGCTTCCCAAGTCAACGATGGCCGCGCCGAGTACGGCAGGGCGTCGGTAAAGGATCCGAAAAAGCCAAAAGCGAAGACTCAAAAGGGAAAGAAGAAGTCTTCAAAAACCCAGGTAAAAAAGGGGGCTAGGAAATGAAGGCGTTCCTTGTGGACACCAGCGCCTGGTACGCGCTCATCAATCGCAGGGATCCGTCCCACATCAATGTGTTTCAAGTGCTGAAGGAAGCTCCCCGTTTGGTCAGCACCAACTTTATCTTTGACGAAACCATTACCCTCTGCCGCCAACGCCTTGGATTCACCGCCGCCTGCCGCGTGGGTCACGTGTTGCGCAACCATCCGAGACTTGACCTCATCCGCCTTGAGAACCGAGACGAGCAATCCGCCTGGAAGCTCTTCCAGGACCGGAGCGACAAACACTACAGCTACACCGACTGCACTTCCTTCTCCCTGATGCGTCGCCTAGGTCTCGACACTGCGGTCGCCAAGGACGCCGACTTCCTTCACGAAGGCTTCCAGCTGATGCCCGCGCCCTAGATGTGGATTCTCAACAGGTTGTGAACACTGCAAGCCGGAATTGAACACACTCGTTCATGGCGGGGTTACCGGGGAGGTAGCAGTTGGGGGGTGGGGAAGGTGCAATCGTTGTTGTCGGTGCACTCGACCGCGGACGCGTCCACCACCACAGTGCTGTCCGTCTGGGCGTCTGCAACCGTGCTGTCCCCGTGGGTGCCCGAGTCGGGGATCCGAATTGGTGCCCGCCCCTTGGAAGGAGCGTTTGCCTGGCACCCCCCCTGGGCCGTCGTAAGGTTCCCAGGTGACCGATGCGGAGACAATACCCCTCGAGATCCCGTCCGAGGGATTTGTGGATCTCCATTGCCACTACGTGCCCGCCGTGGATGATGGGGTGCGCACGACCGAGGAGGGCCTGGAGCTCTGCGGCAACCTACACGCCGCAGGGTTTAGTTGCCTTGTGGCCACACCCCACATCCGCACCGCCATGTTTGAAAACCGCCCACCCGGGTTGCGCGCGGCCCACGCCCAGTTTTCCAAGGAGTGCCACCAACACCCTCCACAGGGAGAGAGCCCGCCCAGCCTGGGTCTTGCCGCGGAGCACTACTTCGATGACGTGTTCTGGGGGCTCTTCGAATCCGGCGATGCGCTCCCGTACCCTGGCGGTCACGCCATGTTGGTGGAGTTCAATCCGCAAATGCTCCCCATGGGCATTGGCGACAAACTCTTTGAGATGAATGTGCGCGGCGTCCGCCCCGTCATCGCCCACCCCGAGCGCTACTCCCCCATGTGGAAAAGCTCCCAACCCCTGGAAGAGATGATCGACGCGGGGGCCCTCCCCATGCTCGACCTCATGTCTCTCGTGGGGAAATACGGCCGCCGCAGCAAACGCACGGCCGAGAGGTTTTTGGACAAGGGCCTCTATTTCGCCGCCTGTTCGGACACCCACAGGCCGGGCGATGTCCCCCTGGTGGTCCAGGCCATCGACCGCATTCGCAACCGTTCAGGGGAGGGCGAAGTCGCACGGTTGCTCCAACACAACACTCGGCGCATCCTTGGGGGCCAGTTCTGAGGCCCGCCCAGGCGCAGGCCCCCTACGAACTGGCACAGGACGTACCCTTAACGCTTACCTTGTTGGACATTCCATGGCCCCCGAAATCCCAGTCGACCCCGCGTCTGCCTCCCAAACCTCCCTGGGCAGCGGTACCCCAAAAAAGAAGGGTCGTGGCCTCCTGTCCAAGCTTGTCGTTTCCCTGTTGCTCGGGGCCCTGTTTGCCTACCTGGTGTCCAAGGGTGGCGTGCCGCTCATCCCCCAGGCCGATGCCCTGGCCCAGGTAACATGGTGGGCCGTGCCCGCCTACCTGGGTATTCTACTGGTGGCCCACTATTTTCGTGCCAGCCGTTGGCGCTTTCTCATCGAGCCGGTTCACCCCGTTTCCATTCGCGACAGCATCGCCCTCAACTGGGTGGGGTTCTTCGCCATCTTTGCTTTTCCCCTTAGATTGGGTGAGTTCGCCCGGCCCGCCCTCACCAAAATACGCCACGGAGTTCCCATTTCCGCCGGCATGGGCACCGTGGCCGTGGAGCGTGTGGTGGACGGCCTGCTCGCCAGCCTCTGTGTGGCCTGGGCCCTGTTTGTATTGCCCACCCGCCCCACCGACGACCCCCTTGCCCGTGCCCTGCCCATCTACGGGTACCTCGCCATGGCCGTGTTCGGAGCCGCCATGGCCATGTTGCTGTTGTTTCTCTGGAAAGAGCAGTGGTCCGCACGTCTTGTGCGCCGCATGGCCGGTTGGATCTCCCCCACCACCGGCGACTGGATTGCAGATAAGGTATCAAGCGTGGCCGACGGTGTCCGGTCGCTCTCCAGGCTGGACCTCAGCCTGAAGTTTCTGGCCGAAACCCTGGCCTACTGGGCCCTGAACGCCGCAAGCATGTGGGTCCTGGCCCTTGGCGTGGGCTTGCCCTTCACCTTTGGCCACGCCGTGGCCGTCATGGGAGTGCTCGCCATTGGCATCCTGCTTCCCGCGGGACCTGGCATGTTTGGCAACTTCCAACTGGCCATCTCCGCGGGCCTGAAACTCTATTTTGCGGAGCAACTTGTGGGCTTCGAAGGTGCCGTGTACATCTTTCTGCTCTACACCGCCCAGGCCCTGTTTTTAGCCACCACCGGAATCATCCCCCTGTACATCATGAAGATCCCATTCAAGGCCCTGTTTTCTCCCGACGCAACACCATCCGGCGCCTCGCCATCCGGCACGTCCCCATCGGGCACCGCTCCATCGGAAGTTGCCTCCCCCACCCACTCCCCGGAATCCGGGGCCTAGGCGCCCATGTTGATCGTCCAAAAATACGGCGGAACCAGTGTTGGAAACCTGGAGCGCATTCAAAACGTGGCACGGCGCGTGGCCGAGACCCGGCGCCAGGGGCATGACGTGGTGGTGGTCGTCAGCGCCATCGGCGGGGAAACCGACCGCCTGCTCAAGCTCGGCGCCGACATGATCCAGCACGGCAGTCCCCGTGGAAGCCAGCAGCGGGAAATGGACGTGCTCGTGTCCACGGGCGAACAGGTAAGCGCGGCGCTGCTTTCCATGGCCCTCCATGATCTGGGCGTGGAAGCCTGCTCGCTCATGGGTCACCAGGTGCGCATCGTCACCGACGCCGCCCACACCAAGGCGCGCATCGCATCCATTGATGCAACCAAGCTTCGTGCCGTGCTCGATTCAGGGAAGGTCGCCGTGGTTCCGGGCTTTCAGGGCGTGGGGCCCTCGGGGGACATCACCACCCTTGGCCGTGGTGGGTCGGACACCACCGCCGTCGCACTTGCCGCCGCCACCCAAGCCGACGTCTGCGAAATCTACACGGACGTGGACGGGGTGTTCACCGCCGACCCCAACGTGGTGAAGACCGCCCGCAAGATCGATCGCATTAGCTTTGAGGAAATGCTGGAGCTGGCTTCCCTGGGTGCCAAGGTCCTGCAGATCCGCTCCGTGGAACTCGCCATGAAAAACCGGGTGCCGCTCCACGTGCGTTCAAGCTTCCATTCAGGGGAGGGCACCTGGGTCACCGATGAGGAGAAAAACATGGAATCCGTAGTGGTCACCGGCGTCGCCGCCGATAGAAACGAAGTCAAAGTCACCGTGCGCTCCCTTCCGGACAATCCCGGCATGGTCGCCAAGCTGTTTGAGCCCCTGGCCGAAGCGAACGTCAGCGTGGACATGATCATCCAAAACGTGGCCGAGGATCGCACCACCGACCTCACCTTTACCGTCAACGCAACGGATCTGGACCGCACCGTGGAAATCGTGGAAGGGCTCAAGGCAGACCTGGGCGCCACAGAAATCCTTTCGGACGACCGTGTGGCAAAGGTATCCGTGGTGGGCCTGGGCATGCGCACCCACGCGGGCGTGGCCTCCAAGGTGTTTCGCATTCTGGCCAACGAAGGCGTGAATATCGCCGCCATCAGCACAAGCGAAATCAAGGTGTCCGTCCTGATCCATTCCAAATATTCCGAACTCGCCCTGCGCGCCCTGCACGAGGGCTTCGGGCTCGCGGGCTAAAACCACCCCACCACAACGTGGTAGGGTGCCCGCCATGGGCACCATCACGTGGGTTTCACCGGGTCGTTTGGCGGCCCTTGGGGTAGGTTTTTTTTCCTTGGGCCTGGCCCTGGGGTCATCCTGGAACACCGCCCAGGCACAGCGTGTTCCACGGCTAGACGCCATCAACGAAAGCATTCCCGAATCCCTGCGCCCCTGGATCCCCTGGGTCATGGACGCGGTGCCCGATCACGGCTGCACATTGCTGACGTCTGGGGACTCCCTTCGAAAATGCGATTGGCCCACCCAAGTCATGCTCGATGTGGGTCGCACAGGCGCCTCGTTTGTACTGGAAGGCTGGCGGGACACACCCGGTGTTCTCTCCCTGCCCGGAAACGTGCGCGACCTATGGCCAAACGACGTCACCCACGCACGGGCCGATGCCCTGCCCGTGTTTTCCTTGAATGGCGAGCAACCGGTGGTGGAGGTTCCGCGGGGTTCCTTTCGAGTTCAGGGCCAGGTGCGCTGGGCAAACCCTCCCGAGTGGTTTCCGTTGCCCCAGGCCGTCGGCATGGTTCACCTCACGGTCGAAGGAAAAAGAGTTCCCGTCGTGCAGCGCAACGACCAGGGTGCGGTGTGGTTGCACCTGGGATCCCAAGGGCCAGCGGGTTCCAAGGGCGTTGCCACCCATGGAACCATCGAATTGCAGGTCGCACGACAGGTGCAGGATGGTTCACCCTTTCGCCTGTGGACCCAGGTCACCGCACGCGTCGCTGGAACGGGTGCGGAGGTGGCCCTGGACCACGGAGTGCTTGACGGTGCAACCCTAGTGGAAATCCGGGCCCAGGTTCCGGTTCGAATCGACCCCAGTGGCACGGTGCACGTACGGCTTGAACCGGGGACCCACGAACTACGGCTCCTTTCCGTGTTCGCTCAACCGCCACCCACGCTCGCGGTTCCCAAAAGCGCCCCACGTGACCCATCCCAAGGCAAAGGCGCGCCGCTCCCATGGCCCACCCAGGAAGTCTGGGCCTGGCAGGCCGACGAAGCGTTTCGGCAGGTGTCCATCGAGGGCGTCGCCACCGTGGATCCGACGCACACCCACTCCCCCGCCGATTGGAAACACCTGCCCACCTACCTGTTGCGCGCGGGAGAAACCATGACGTTCAACACCCTGCGGCGGGGTGACCCCCTCGAAAAACCCAACCAACTCTCCCTCACCCGCACCCTCTGGCTGGATCCGGATGGCCAAGGAATCACTGGAGTGGACAGCATCCAAGGCACCATGAACCGCGACTGGAGGTTGGAGTTGACGGCGGGGATCCTCGGAGAGGTTTCCATTGATCAGATCGGTCACACCATCACTCAAATTGGAAAAGAGGGCCATTCCGGCGTGGAGGTGCGCGGCACCCATGTCGCGGCCCGTGCGGTGTGGCGAGGCGAGGGCGCAGCGCGGGAGTTGAAAGCGGTGGGGTGGGATCAGGACGTGTCCGATCTGCGGACCACACTCCACATGTCGCCTGGGTGGCAGCTCTTTGCCGCGTCGGGTGTCGATTCCGTGGGGGGCGCCTGGATCGACCAGTGGGACCTCTGGTCGGTGTTTTTTGTGCTGCTCATTTCCCTGGCCACCGGCCGTTGGCTCGGCGCAATCTGGGGTGTCCTCACCCTGGTCACCCTGGCCCTGTGCAACCACGAGCCCAATGCACCCCTCTGGGGGTGGGTGTTGTTGTTGGCCCTTGCCGTGGTGGCAAAGGGGGTGCCGCACGCGGGGCTTCGCCGAATTACCGTGGTGGCGTGGACCGTTTCCCTGGCTGTCGTGTTTCTGCTTTGCCTACAGTTCTCGGTCGAGCAGCTCCGCTACGCCGCATTTCCACACGTGGATCATGGGGGCCACATGGGGGATTTCAAAGAGTTCGCGAGCGCCACGGAACCCATGTCTTCCCTTGCCATCGAAGGCGAAGAGACAAGAGCAGAGCTTCTTCCCCAGGCCCAGAAGGGCACTCAGCTTGCCGAGTTCGATCAGGATCAGGATAGGTTAAATGATGATCCCCTGAATCGTGTTTTCGATGGTCGCGCCATTGGAGGGAAGAAGTCCGATGTGTCGAAACATTCTGCATCTTCCTCGTACGGATCCAAGTACAACAACTGGTATGACCCCAACGCCACCGTGCAAACGGGGCCGGGTGTGCCCAAGGTACGATGGTCCAGTGTTGATCTCCGTTGGTCGGGGCCCGTGTCCCGGGAGCAACAGATGAAACTATGGCTGATGCCCCCCTGGCTTTCCCGGAGTCTTGCCGTTCTCCGAGCTCTCTGCGTTCTATTGTTCTGTCTGATGTGGTTCCGTCACAGGCCACGCTTGCAACCTCGACCCCATCCGCACTCCCACGCACCGGCGGGTGGGGGCCCTCCAAAGACCGATGCAAACGCTCCTCTTTCCGCCGTGACGTGCGTGATAGGGGCCACGCTGCTGTCGGTGGGGCTGTTGTCTGCGGGGCTGTTATCCCTCGCGGGCACAGCCCAGGCACAACCGCGCGGTGTGGTTGCGGAGCCCAGTCCCCAGATCCTTGAACAGCTACGTGGTCGACATACCAAGCTTTCCGCCTGTGGCCGCAATTGCGCCGAAATCACCCGAGCTCATCTGCAGTTTGATGGGTCGCTCACCATCGAGGCCACCGTGGACGTTCAGGTTCGTACCGCAGTTCGCCTTCCAGGCCCCGCCCGTGCCTGGGTTCCCGAACGGGTGCGTGTGGACGGCAAGGACGTGCTTGCCCTTGCACGACTCGACGATGGCTACCTGGCCGTGCCCATGGATCGTGGGCGACACGCGCTTCAGCTCACGGGTGCCATCGACCCCAATCGCGCACTGACATTGTCGTTTCTCGATCGCCCTCATCACATCCAGGTAACCGCGGCCGACTGGCATGTGCAGGGGCTCAAACCCAACGGAACCATCGAGGGCACCCTGCGGTTTCAACCCCGGGCCCAAGCCGATGCTCACTCCCCCAATGCGTCCTCGCCAAACCCATCCTCCCCAAACCCGTCCAACGCACTGGCCACATGGTTTCGGCTGGAGCGGAACATCGATGTGGGGCTACGAATTCTCATGACCTCCACACTGTCCCGAATCACCGTGAGCGAGGCTCCCCAGGTCGTCCGTGTGCCCCTGATGGAGGGCGAGCAGGTCACCGATGCCCACGTTTCGGTGCAACAGGGCAACACGGTGGTTTCCTTTGCAGCAGATACGAACCAGGTCCGTTGGACATCCACCCTGCAGCCCCAGGAAAACATTCAACTCACCGCCGGCAAGGGCAACACCGTGTCGGAGTCCTGGTCCCTGTCCTGTAGCCCCCTGTGGCATTGCAACATCGGTGGAGTCACCCCCTTCGTTCGAGTGAAAGACAGCTACTGGTCTCCACAGATTCTCCCGTGGCCCGGAGAAACCCTCACACTGGGATTACGCCGCCCGGAGGCCATCAAAGGCACCACCACAACCATCGATCAGGCGCGGTTGACGCTGGAACCCGGTACCCGCGTTACCGAAGGTCATCTCGAATTGCATCTCAGGGCAAGTGTCGGCGGAACCCAAACCGTGGATCTCCCCGCCGCTGCCCAGATTCGGGAACTCACGATCAACCGCGAGCCGCGCACAGTGCAGCGTAAGGGAGACAAGGTTTCCATGACGCTTCTTCCCGGGAGCAACCTCGTGCAACTCAAATGGCAACAAACCGAAGACGTGGGTGCCCTGTTTTCGTCTCCCCCCATCCAGCTTGGGCATCCGGTGACCAACGCACACGTCACCGTGCACGCACCGCCCCACCGATGGATCATCGGCACCGGGGGTCCCGTCGAGGGGCCCGTGGTGTTTTTCTGGTTCTCCATGATCCTTGTGGTGCTTGCGGCACTGCTCCTTGGGAAACTGGGGTACACCCCCCTGAAGTGGTTCCATTGGGCCCTGCTGGGCCTGGGGCTCGCACACATTTCTCCTGTGACCGCAGCCATCGTTGCAGGTTGGTTTTTCCTCATCGAGTGGCGCAGGCGGAACCCGCAAGTAGAAATGCACCCGTTGCTATTCAACCTCCGGCAATGGTGTGTGGTGGGATACACCGCGGTGTTTGTGGGTTGCCTTCTCTACGCGGTCCACCACGGGCTGCTCGGAACCCCCGACATGCAGATTGAGGGCAACGCCAGCTCCAACCGCATCCTGCATTGGTACCAGCTTCAGACGGACGCAGGAGTGCCCCAGGCCACCCTTGTGAGCCTTCCCATGTGGACCTGGCGCCTGGTCATGCTGGCCTGGGCCACATGGCTTGCCCTGCAGGTAGTGAAGTGGATCCCCTGGGCATGGCACGCCTTCGGGACCGGTGGTTTTTTTCAGCCCATGAAACTCGCGGCGCGATGGGCAGTGGGTTCCAGGGTCAAAAAGGAGGCTATCGTGCCCACGGAATCACCAAAAGATGAGGACCAAACACAACCCGAGGGTTCACCGACCGATAAGGGGGCGTGAAGACCACCTCAAGCCAAGCCGCAAGTAGTCACCCTGGCGCTCCGTCTGTCCTAAGAACACTATCCCTGATCCTCACGGTGATGGGCTTGGTCACCCTGGGCCGCTTCCATTTGGATCGCCTGGGCGAGGAACCGACTCAGGGCAGCGACCCCAAGGTCCACTCGTTTGGACATACGGAAGCCCAGCGGCCTCCCTCCAATCCACTCACGGTGGGCGAGCCCCTTTCCATCAATCACGCCACGGTGCAGCAGCTACAGGCGTTGCCTCGCATTGGGCCCGTGACCGCGGGTCGAATCGTCCAATATCGCCAACGCCATGGGCCGTTCCCCGGCGTCGACGAGCTCACCCGGGTTCGGGGCATCGGCCCCCACACCCTGGAACAGCTTCGCCCCTGGATCCGCGCCGATCCCGTCTTCGACCCATGAACCTACCGACGGATGATTTTGCCCACGTAAAACAGCACCCGCGTGTATTGCCCGGTGGACGGGTCACGCCCCTCCCCATCGGGCACGCCGCCACTGGAGGGTGCCAGTGTTGCCATGTCCACCAGCCCGCCAACCACCAGGGTAGGGTGAATCAAATAGTCCAGCCCCAAACCTGCCCGAAAGCCCACCGCCGAAAGGGTGCCGTGCTCCGACGCACTTCCGTGCACCCAACCCACCGAAAGCGGCACGTAGGGCACCCAGCGGAACAAATCCACCACGTACTCCACCCCCAACCAACCGCCACCCACGAACGTTCTAGGCTCCCCAGGGACACCGAGATCGTTCACCCAGGCACCATGGGCCGAAAGGGTAAGCCCCCAGGCATCATTGAGACCGTAACTCACGGAGAGATCCAGCGGTGTGCTCACCCGTTGCAGTTGCAGCGATCGGGAGCCCAACCCACCGCCAATCCCCGCACGGAGCGTCCACGCGTCCTCATAGGCCTGCACAGGTCCCGACCAACCTAGGCCCGTCAGCAACATCGCCAGGCCTGTCAGCCGTCGGGTCGCAGAAGAGAAATGGGTTCTTTGACTCCGAAACACGCCCGACTATAGTCCGCAAAGCTCTCGACACCATAAAACCCCCGATACCATGGCGGATTCCAACCACTCAACGTCCGATCAGGACAATTCCACTTCATCTTTTCACGATTCATCGGATGCCGATGCACCGGAGGCCCAGGGGGCGTCGAGTGGGGCCCTTTCCGATCGCGGCCGGCGGCTTCGCGACCGAATGGAACGCAAAGCCAAGGCCAAGGCCAACAAGCGGGGCCGGCAGGCGGAGCAAATCGAAGACAAGGCCGAGCAGATCGCGGGCAAGGCCCGCCACTGGATCACGGACCATCGTTGGGCAGGCCTTGGGGTTCTCATCGTTGTGGCCGCGGTTGTGGGTGTCACCGGTGGCTACAGCACCTGGAAAAAGAAGCAGCGAGTGGAGCAAGCCCAACAGCTCTGGGGCGCCTGGGACACAGCGAACAAGGAAGACTCCGGCGATGCAGCCGGCCCGTCCACCGATCCGTGGACCAAGGAGCAAATCGCCTCCGTGGTCGCCGCCCTGAAAAACGTAGAAGCGCCGGAAGGGGAAGCCTCCGCCTGGTTGACCCTCTCGAAGGCAAGCCTCCTGCTCCGCAGTGGAGAGGCGGATCGGGCGCGCAAAACTCTCGAATCCCTCTCCCTCGACAAAAAGGCTTCGGCTTTTGTGAGGATGCGCCGCACGGAGCTTTTGGCGCTTACCCATGAAGCCGAGAAGAAATGGGCTGAAGCAAAGAAGGTCTACGAACAGCTGACGACCGATCAGGGCGCGCGATTCAGGGACCTGGGCGATTATCACGTGGCCCGCATGCACATGCAACTCGGTGAGAAAGACAACGCGGCAGATCGGTTGACCGCCTTGCTCAAACGCCGCCGTGCCGTGGAGGATCCAAAAAGCGAAGAGGGCACTTCCGATGAAGAAGGTACCGATCCAAACGACGGTGAAAAAGCCAAAGAAGAACCTGTGGAGAGGGCAGATCCCTTGCCCCTTGAGTTCACAGAAAACCAGGCGGAACTCACCCTGACCGACATCGATCCCACGCGGGTACCCGAGCGCGCACCGAGTTTCGACCCCAGCAGCTTTGGAAGCGGCGGTGGATTGCCCCCCAACATGTCGCAGGATCAGATTCAGAAGTTACTGCAGCAGCTACAGAACTCAGGTGGCGGTGCGCCCTAACTTCCAGTCGCCTAGCTTCCAGTCGCCTAGCTTCCAGTCGCCTGGCGTCCGTGGGCGTGGCTACCCAGGGGCTAGCCGTTTAGGTGCGCCTGGTCTGTGGGTGGTGGCCCTGGGAACGTTGTTGTCGGCCTGCGCAAGCACGGGGTTTCTCCCTGGAGATGAAAGCGGAGCCACCCTGTTGCAACGCCGATCCCATGCTCGCCCCTTCCGCCCCCCAGAAGCAAAAAGATCCGGGCCCCAAGGAAGCATGGATCTTCTTTGGAGCCGACGTTTCTCCACTTCCTGGGACGGAAGCTACATTGCCACCCAGATGAGCAAGCCCGTCATCGATCACGATCAGGCTCGGGTGTACGTCGGCACCGACAGGGGTCGCATTCTCGGGCTGGGTTGGAATGGTAAACTCCAGTTCAAGGCCCATATCTCTGCCACCGATATTCCCACGGGCGGTACTGCCGTTGCTGGCGCCGTAGCCATCGGTGACCAGGGGCGCCGTCTCTACGCCGTTACGGTATCCGGCGGTGTGCATGCCTTCACCGTTCCCACAAATCGTGTGGCAGGGGGCTCCCAATGGAGCGTGCAGTTGGGCGAACCCATCTCCGCGTCGCCAGTGGTCGTGGGCGAGCAGCTCATCGTGGTCACGGACGCAGACACATTGACGTCCCTCGATCGTTCCAACGGTGCGGTTCTCTGGACCCGTCGCCGTCCCAGGCAAGGGGGCTTTGCCGTGGCGGGCCATTCCGGCCTTGAGCGGGAAGGGGGCCAACAGAACATGGACTATCAGAACAATGACCCGCCAACGGGCAGCGAGCGTCTGTTTGTGGGTTACACCGACGGAAGCGTCGGTTGCATTGAGGTACAGACGGGTGGTTCCTGCTGGGAGCGTGACACCTCCATCGATGTGCCCATCGATCCCTCAGACGTCATTACCGTCTTCGATGTGGACACCACCCCCGTTTGGGTGTCCAGCTCGGAGCTGTACGTAGCCTCCCACGCGGCGGGCCTTTACGTGTTGGATCCAAAAAACGGTACCGTCCTGTACCGGGACCCGACGCTCACAGGAATCTCCCAAATGGAACGCGGTGGCCCCAATACCCTGTGGATGGCCTCCG
>JAUICN010000030.1 GCA_030427835.1 Polyangia bacterium
GAGTACAAATGTGCCGTCGATTCGATCTCAACGTTGGGATAAAGTTCGTTAATGTGAGCCATGACCATCCGCACGCAACCCGAACTGGCTCGACCGCCGATACTTCTCGGATAGGGCGTGCCGTGTATTCGAAGATAAGTGTCGCGGTCTCCGACGTACAGATAGATGGCTCGTGATCCCAAAGCGTTTTCGGGGCCGGGTTCCATCCCGTCGGCCCATCGTGCGTTTTCCGGATCCCGCTCGATCATGTTCTGGGTCGGTGTCCAATGCGGCCACCTCACCTTGCGTTTGATCGTGTAGACCCCAGGCTCGTATAGGTTGCCCCGGGCAATGGCCACACCGTAGCGCATTGCGGTCCCGCTCTCCTCGATATGATAGAGATACCGCGCGACCGCATCGACATGGATGTCTCCTGGCACGAGTCCGGGTTTCGCGACCACGCGCTGGGGCAAAAAGCGCGGGTGTAGGCCCCAAGGGTTTGACGCGGCCGGTTCGAATCCGGGCGGCGTGACTTGCGCGTCCCATTCAGCCTTCTGTGCCTCGGTGGGCCAGGTATCGGCCAACAGGGGGCTGGAAACAGACGCGGAGAATAGCGCCGTTGTTGTTTGAATGAAGTGTCGTCTTGTCAGCATGTCGTACCCTTTCGGTTCCCACCAGCAATCTATGGCGGGAACATAACTGTTCACCTTGACTAGATAAGACTTCTAGTGGCTAGAGGTTCAAGGGCATATTTTCGTGAACACACACGATCCTTGTGATCCGCAATTTACCATCCGCTACTACGAAAAGATCCGCGCGCCGCCCAGCCTGACCCGGCCTGTTCCCGAGACCACGGTTGCTGCAGAGTCAGATCCTGTCGAAGCTGGCGATGGAGGAGGGCCATATCGCCCGCTTCGCCTGAGCCGCGAACGGCAGTATGGTGAACTTTGACTTGCACGGTGACGGGGGCAAGCAAAGCAGCAACGACAAACAGGGCCGCGCGGTGTCCAAAATACCGGGCGTCTTGCTCGCCGCCTTCACCAGTAATCATAGATGGTGAAGGCACAACCGCACGGAAGCGCCGGCCACAGCGACCTTGCGCACTGGCGAGGAGTATCTCCAACTTCGAGCATCTTGATTGCCAAGGTTCCGGCGGGCTTTGCCTCCTCCTACCGGAACTTTGTCCGACTGGCACGCACCCGTCAGGATACCGAGCGATGACGCTCATCTCTTAGGTCGTGGTGCGCCACATCCGATATCGTCCCTGCCCAGTCACCTCGCGGATCAGGCCTCGCGTTTCCATCCAGGCGAGGTTTCGCTGGACGGCGGCGCGGCTGGCACCGGTCAGGGTCTCGGCCATTGGGGCGGAGACGACGGGCCATTCGGTCAGCACGGCGCGCAATGCTGGTGGTGTCTTCCCAGAGAGCGGGGCCATCATGGTTTCCGCTCGAGCTGACCATGCCTGGATATCGTCGAGGTGTCGCATTGCTGTCAGGCATGCTGTTTCCATTCCCTCGAGCCAACGCTCCAAGCGCTCAGCCGATGGGCCACGGAACGTGTCAACGACTTTGAGACAGTGGCCTTTGGAATTTAGGCTTGGGTTTCTTCGGTTGGTTTTGGTGGATTGATCCAGACAGCGGTCGGGATTTGAGGCGGTTTTGGTTGTTTGTGTACG
>JAUICN010000015.1 GCA_030427835.1 Polyangia bacterium
TGTTGTCATCGCAGACTTCCGCCCCAACAACGATCCCATCCCCGCAGATCTCCGTACAGACACTGGGCGTACCGGTGCACTGCCAACCCGTTTCCACGGCACAGATGTTGTCGCAACCGTCGCCACCGCTCAGATTGCCATCATCACAGGTCTCGTCCGGGTCCACACAACCATCTCCGCAGGGAACGTCACGTACCTCAAACTCGTGCAGAACGATGTTGCCATTCACCCCACGCCCGGGCCCATTCCCAGGAAGGGCGGCGTTGGCAAGCGCCTCGAGCAAAAACCCTGTTATCGGGGCAGAAGGCGTAAACGTGGCCATGATGAAATAGGTATCGTCGTCTGGATCACTGGTAGCGCCTGCCAAACTCTGTCCGCCGGAAACGAATACTTCGTGGGTCGGTTGCGGGCTAAATGTAGAGGCCCGGGCTGACTCCATATGGGTGATGTCCGGAGTGACCCCGGAGGTAGTAAGTACGGTCCACGCCGCCGTTCCCACGGGATCCAAACCCTGACCAAAAGTCGCGCGATCGCTGGTCGTGTACGACAAGCGGAACATCCCAATCGAAAGTTCTCTGTTGGAATTGCTGGTGCTTTTGTAGTTGTGATACATGCGAATTTGCAGCGTCATGGGCACGCCATCGACCCCAAGGTTACTAACCGTCTGTACGCTCAGTTGGTGATCCATTCCCTGCTGCGGAGAGATGGCCCAACCCGCCTGATTTCCCGAATAGTCCCCATCAAGCGCTGCACTGGCAGGCCAGTTCGTTTGCGAGTGATCTGCATCTGCATTTGTCAGCGGCACCTTCGCGCCATAGTTCTCCGTGCATTGTCGACGTACCCACAACCGGTGAATGGTATCGTTGCCAGATCCGTTGGGATAGTCATCCACCTCCCAACGGTTTCCGTTGCCCTGAATCCCCCAATGGCGAGCACCACCTTCATAAAATGGAAAGTTAGTCATCGCTTCGTCGCCACGGTCCCGGAAGCCGTTGTTGGCGCTGGCGGGGATGCCTGCAGTATGGTCCGCTTCCGTGGTGTAGTCCCCATCCCTGATGGCCCATTGCATGGTGCCATCGCCGGTCGTAAGGTAGCCAAGAACGCCAATGTCCTTCGTCGTGAAGTGAATGGTGCTTGTGGCATTCCTTCCATAAAACCGGAACTCAGCCGGCCCAAGGATGTCCATCCAGCTATTTCCCACGTGCCCCCAGTGTGAAGTCCCGCTCTCGTCATCCCCAAGATTGCTGGAACTCAATGTCGGGTAGGTGCCGCTCAAAACCGAAAGCGATGGATTCGTCCCCCCCTGATGCACGTAGTTCAAAACCTGCAACCAACCACCGCCAGACGCGTTGTCCACCTGAGCCACAACCGACGGCCCACTACCGATTTGCACGTAGTACTCACCGGTCGGCACACCGTTGAGTTCAGTCAAACTGGTAAACGGGTTTCCAGAAGATCCATCCCCCAGGGCGCTCACGGAAGAGGCAATGTCGACACCGGGTTCCGTGGAGCCCGGCTCAGTCTTCTGACTGCAAGCGGCAACCAGAAACACGGTCGCAAAACACGTCAGACCAAAAAACGAAACCCCTCGAATACGCTGCATTGTAACCCGGTAGCCCATGAACCCTCCCTGTTTGGGGGATACACAAAACACGATCGTATCCCCCACTTCGGGAAGTGACTACCGCATATGGCCACGTATTAGCAAGCACCATCTTGAGATGTCTCGAGCAAGGGCCCCTATGGAATCGACGTGGGCCTACTCGGCAGACGGCACAGGTCGACCCGTGCCTACTGGCCGACCTCTCCAAACGAGCGGCACCTGAATCTCCGCAGGAACGCTCACAGTGTGCACACGAAGTTGGCCTTCGGCATTGAAACGAAGCTTGTGTTCACGGCCCCCCTGTTCCACCTCAACGGCGTACATGACTCGGTTGCGAAACTCCTTCTTTTCGATGTCGTCCACTTCGCCGCCCGGCACCGTACCCGGGCCGGAGGCGTCAGCAGCAATCGCCGCATGGATGGCGGAACGAACAGCCTGGGGAATCTCTTCCACAGTCACAGGGCACTCGGTGTAGAGGAACGTGCCGTCAGGTTTGGCAGCCACTTCACAGGTCCTGTCTTCCGCAACCTGTACTTCCACCTCAAAGATACGCCCGTGGCGAGCCGTCCACTCGCTCTCAAACTCAACAATAGTGCCCCCCTCAAATTTCTCTAGAGCCAGGGCCCGAACTGCCTCAGGTACCGCAGCGGCATCCCCGTGCTCGACCGCCACCTTCACCAACTTTCCCCTGGGGCAATAGGAGAGTTCCACGTCATCCACACCCTCAAGCGCAGCCATGGTGCGCAGTACTCGCGGACAGATCTTTCCCACGGGGTGGGCCGCACGTCCGCCAGCACATCCCGGTCGCGTGCAACCGGCGGCACAACCTCGATGTGGGTGCCCAGTATGCTGACCGCGTGGATGCTGACCGCGTGGATGCTGACCGCGTGGATGCTGGCCGCGTGGATGCTGGCCGCGTGGATGCTCGCCGCGTGGGTGCTCGCCGCGTGGATGCTGGCCGCGTGGATGCTCGCCGCGTGGATGCTGGCCAGCCCGACGGGCATGTCCATCATGGGAACCCCTAGCGCTACACCCCTGCTCACAGCGGCCCTCACACGCGGCTTCACTACATCCCTCTTTTTCACAACGGCCACAGGGGGATCCTTCGCTTTCACCTCCACAGGTGGGTACCGCTTCTGATGGCACACTACCATCTGCCTGAGCTGAAGGTGCTGCCATCAGCAACACACCCAACGCGGCAGTCCCCATCCAGTTCCAAATCCTATTGTTACGACTAAACATTCCCATGATCATTACCTTTCCCATTCTGTTGCTATTCGTCGGCCTACGGGCCACCCGTGCCACATTCCGATGGGGAACTCAACGCCCACCCACCTCGGCTTCCATGGTCCACAAACCCCAGTATTTCCACTTCTATTCCTGAAAAAGGGCCAGACTTGCCAAAAAGCCCCCAGGCACGATCCTTGCTGCAAACAGTTTCGTGAAAAACCCCAAGCTGTACAGGTGGTTAAACCACACGCACTCCGCGCTCTTTCAGGCGTTCGTTGCGGCCTATGCAGCCGCCCAGGTTTTCGGTTGTGGGGCTGACCGGATCAAACCACCCCACGAAAAGCTGCTGGGCTCCTACACCGAAACCGGAATCCTAGCCACCACCGCATCAAGCGTTCACCAGCTTTTTCACTGCAACGTAGGGAATAGCAATCACTACGAACTCCGGCCGATGCCATGGCCACAAGGAACCCACTTCACCGATATCGCTGAGTATCAAGGGACCGTATATGCGCTGCAGCAGGATCGACTCACACAACTGTCCAGCCAAGGCACCGAGTGGCTCGATCTTGCCAAATGGGAATCTGGAAAAGCTTTGGACTCCGATGGACATCACCATCTGTTTCTAGGATCCGAAAATGCGACCCACTTTCTTATCCAACCGGAGTTCCACAAGTTACAGAAAACCAAGAAACTACGAAAGGCAACTGAAGGGAACCTGGTGCCCAACGTGGTTGGGCAAGCGACAGATGTTCTCTCAGTCAACGATCAGTGGTTACTTCTCGCCATGAAACCCACAGGAGAGAACGCATGCAGCACGCTGACCCTCGTGCACTACGGAACCAATCGGCAAACCCACACCCTATTCTGGCAAGTGCCTCGCAGCGGCACATTGTCACCGCCCCTGGGAATACAGGGGTCCGCAAACCCCGCCCAATTGCCCGACACCCCTCAGGAATATGTCGACGTGGAGGCCTACTCCCACTGCGACATCAACGGCCTAGCACTCAACAACTCCCTGGAAGTTTCCACGGAAGGCACCCCCCAAATCATCGCGTTTACCCAAGCGGGTACCCTACTGCAGGTGGAAATCAAAGGGTGGCGCACCACCCTTGCAAACAGCATCCCCCTGGACGCAATCCTTGAGGTGCACGCCACAAGGCTCCCATTGGAACAATGGAACCAGCCATTTACCGGAGCCGGCAACGTACGATTCAACTCCAACAACAATGCAGAGAAGCCCAAAGAAACCATCCCAAATGGCCCAGCACCCAACGGAAGCGACGATTCCCTGCCCTCAAGCCCTCTACCTCTCTAGCCCGTTTTCCTTCGCCCTAAAAGCGATCCGTAACGGCACCCAAATGGGCCGAAGAAACGGTGCGCGCATATTTGGCAAGCACACCACGGGAAGGCGGCGTAGGGGGTACCCATTGGGCACGACGGTGTTCAAGCTCAGCCCCATCGAGATGCACATCCAATCGTCGTTCAGTGGCATCAATCGTCACGGTGTCCCCCTCCTGTAGAAGTGCAATAGTCCCGCCGGTTGCTGCTTCCGGAGCCACGTGACCCACCACCATGCCGTAACTTCCTCCAGAAAAACGGCCATCGGTGATCAGCCCAACCTTTTCCCCCAGTCCCTTGCCAATAATCGCAGACGTGGGCCCCAACATTTCTCGCATGCCCGGCCCGCCCACGGGCCCCTCATACCGAACCACAATCACATCCCCTTCACGAATCTCGTCCGCCATGATGGCCGCCATGGCATTCTCTTCAGAATCGTACACACGGGCAGGCCCAGTGATTTTGGGATGCTTCACTCCAGTGATCTTTGCCACCGCACCATCCTCCGCAAGGTTGCCCCGTAGAATCACAAGGTGGCCTTCATCGTAGAGCGGAGCGTCCATGGAACGAATCACTTCTCGATCCCCAGTCTCATCCCTAGAAGGTTCCCGGGGCACATCCGCCAACGTCTCTGCAATGGTCTTGCCCGTGATGGTAAGGCAATCCCCGTGCAGCAGGCCGCGATCGAGCAACATCCGCATCACCTGCGGAATTCCACCGGCACGGTGAAGGTCCACCGCTAGGAACCGACCCGACGGCTTCATGTCGCAGAACACCGGAACCCGAGCACGAATCCGTTCAAAATCATCCAGCTCAAGCGACACACCTGCCGTGTGCGCAATCGCCAACAGATGCAACACCGCATTCGTGGAACCCCCTACCGCCATCACCACAGAAATGGCATTCTCGAACGCCTCCCGGGTGAGTATTTGGCCGGGCAGGATCTGCTTTTGAATGGCATTCATCAGCACCCGCGCGCTTTCAGCCGAACTGTCTGCCTTCTCGGCATCTTCCGCGGCCATGGTGGAGCTGTAGGGCAAACTCATTCCCATCGCCTCAAAGGCGCTGCTCATGGTGTTGGCGGTGTACATCCCACCGCATGCGCCAGCTCCCGGGCACGCGTTCCGTTCCACATCCAGAAGCCGTTTTTTGTCAATCTTGCCCGCGTTGAACTGGCCCACCGCCTCAAAGGAGCTCACCAGATTCAAATCTTCACCATCCAGTTTTCCAGCCTTGATGGTACCGCCGTACACGAAAATCGCTGGGATATTCATGCGTGCAATCCCAATCAGGGCCCCAGGCATGTTCTTGTCGCACCCGCCGATGGCCAACACGCCATCCATGCGCAAGCCCTGGCAGGCGGTTTCAATACTGTCGGCGATCACTTCCCGGGAGACCAACGAGTACTTCATGCCCTGGGTGCCCATGGAAATCCCATCCGAAATGGTGATGGTTCCAAACACCTGGGGCATGGCCCCCACCTCGCGCAGGGAATCCTGAGCGCGCTCCGCCAGTACATTCAACCCCGAGTTACAAGGAGTGATTGTGGAGTATCCATTGGCCACACCCACGATGGGCTTTCCGAAGTCACCGTCCCCAAAACCCACCGCACGCAACATGGCGCGGTTGGGAGAACGGGCGACGCCCTCGGTCACCTCCCGGCTGCGGGTATTGATACTTCCGTCGGATGTTTCATCGATCGACATGCCCCGTATTTGCCACGGGAAAGCCCCTTCGTCGACGGTCGAACCAGGGATGCTGGCTGTACAACGGGTGAACACTTCATGTTTCGCAATAGTTGAATGAAACGCTTTGCTGTTGCAGTCTCACCCACATGTTCAAACAGGGCCTATTGTGGGGGCATTTCTTGATTCTTAGCTCCACCTGCCTCGCCATGGCAGACGCTTCCACGCCCGCAGGGGCCTCCGTTCGCCAGGAGCGCATTGAACGCTCTCGGGAGCGTTTCCTGCAGGGTCTTGGCGCCTACAATGCCAACGACTACCGGGCGGCCTACACCCATTTTATCCGCGCACAGCAAGCCTGGCGTTCCCCTGCCATCGCCTTCAACATTGCACGGGTCTGCGAACACTTGGGAGAAGCGCAAAAGGGTATGTATTGGTTCAGGGCGTTTCTCACCCATGGAGATCCGGACGAGGCCACCACCCAAAACGTGCGACAGCGCATTCAACAGCTACAGGAGCTCTACGAGCGGCAAAGAGGGCAAATATTCCAGGCCCCGCCCTCCACCGATGAGCTCACCGAGCAGTCCCGAATTTTCTTTGTGCGAGGAGTCGAAATGTTCGCCCGCAAGGAGTACAGCGCAGCCATGCAGGCGTTCACCGCAGCCATGCAATACGCCCCGTTTCCTGAACTGCTCTACAACATGGCAGTCACCGCTGAAACCATGGGCACCTACCGTGACGCCGCCGACTACTACCGCGAGTACCTGCGACTCAATCCAGGCGCACCCGATGGGGAAAAAGTGAAGGCACGTATTCGTGAGCTACGGCGACAACGGTGACACCCACCGCTACTGCAAATCCACCTGCTGCACGCAAAGATCATCCACAGAGTCCCCAAGAAAACGGGCCGCCACCTCGCGAAAGCGGCTTGGCAAATCGGTAACGTGAATCCGAAGAGATCCCGAACCCGGTGAAACGCCTACGGCCTCGACCAGAACCTTGGCTACGGCGCCCGCGCTGTCCACCACGGTCACTTCGTTGCCCAAGTCCAGTCGTTCAAGCTGCTCCTCAATCACACGGCGAAAAAGAGGATAGTGGGTGCAGCCCAACACCAGGGTATCCACACCTGTGCCCCTGAATGGTTCCAGGTAGGAACGGATCACCGCCCCGGCCACAGGGCCATCCAACCAGCCCTCTTCCGCGAGTGGAACAAGCAACGGAGCCTCCTGCTGCACCACCGTGGCAGAGGGCTCCACATCGGTCACGGCCCGTTCGTAGGCGCCGGACACCACGGTTCCACGGGTTGCCAGTACCCCAATACGGTAACTCCGGGTAGCCGCAAGCCCCGCACGGGCTCCCGGTTCCACCACGCCGAACACCTCCACGTCCAACATCTCCCGAAGCATGGGCAGTGCTACCGCGCTCACCGTATTGCAGGCCACAACCACACAACCCACGTCATGGGTACGCAAAAGGCGCGCACACCGTTTGGCGTACTCCACCACCGTGGAAGCACTGCGAACGCCGTAGGGCACACGAGCCGTATCCCCCAAATAAACAATAGAAGTCCCGGGAAGACTCGCCCGCAACGCCCGTACTACGGTAAGCCCACCCAATCCCGAATCAAATACCCCTATCGGGCGGTCCCCAAGTACCAACAACGTAGTCTCCTCGATGACTCCAAGAAAAGGAGCGGCCTGAGAAGTTACCTAACGCAAGATCTGCCGTACTGCACGTGCCCGTGTGCCACAACAAACAAACCAGGAACTTGTGCCAAAGCGCAATCGCCCTAGGAACACCACATAGGCGCCCGGGGTAGCAGAACAGGCCCCCCTAGGTAGATTGGATTCCAAAGCGTTCCCCAAACCCCAAAAGGTACCGAATGATAGGCTTTTCATGGACAACCACGGACCAACGTAAGAGACTCCATGCCTGAGCGTATGCTGTACAACGCCTCCCCCACCTCGGCCCTGCTCGTCGTCTCCCTGAATCCCCGGTTGGAACGACAGTTGGCGACTGCCCTTACCGCCGCCCAACCCAGGGTAGCCACGGCGCAATATCGGGTCGTGGCCACCACATCGCCTGCAGTGGCACTGGCATCGCTGAAGGAAAGCCATGCGCCGGAGCTGGCCATCGTCGATCTCTCACCCACCCAAGAAAAATCCGGTCAATCACGCACGGAGAAGCGCACCTCGGATCATCCTTCGGACACAGCAGCAACCGCGGAGGCCAACCTGGAGGGCCTTCGCCAACTCCGGTCCCACGCCACACAGGAGGAACTACCCATCCTCGCATTGGTGCAAGACCAGAGGCACATTGCAGATGCCCTCAACGAACAGGCGGATGCGGTCCTCGTGCTGCCCTTTAACGAACGTCTCTTACAGCACGAAGTGCAACGCCTATTGGAAAATCGTGCCGTGCGGGCCTCCCTACAGTCTAAACAAGAGATCGAACAACGGGCCAAAATCGCGGAATCGGAACACAAGGAAAACGGTGGGGAGACAATCGCAGCGCGACCCTTCGCTCCTGTAGGCGCCACCCACAACCCGTCCCAGGTACCACCCCTAGCGACTCCATCCCAAGCCCATCGGGACGGTCAGGAGTTCCAGGGTTTTCGCCACTATGCATCACTGTTTGAGTCTGCAGTGGAAGGTATTGCCGTGGTTACCGTGGACGGCCGCTTGCGGTTTGCGAACCCCCAGGCCTACAACGTTCTGGGAATGCAGGGGCAATCCGTCGCGGGGGAAAAACTGCGCAACCTTGTGCACCACGACGATCGTGGACGTGCCCAGGAGCTTTGGAAGCAGGTCAGGCAAGGCTCTTTTGCCAAAAACGTGGACCTACGGGTATTCCATTCCG
Source organism: Polyangia bacterium (assembly GCA_030427835.1). Taxonomy (GTDB): domain Bacteria; phylum Myxococcota_A; class Polyangia; order Polyangiales; family JAUICN01; genus JAUICN01. The sequence goes on from JAUICN010000015.1 coordinate 8,716, forward strand.
ACCGATCCCTACGGGTACTCAACCTATCGTTCGCGCCAGTCCGGAACGATGATCAATCGGTTCTTGTCATCTTTCGTGACGTCACAGAAGAGAGAGCCACCGAACAGGAGCTCGCACACACCAAGGAGTTCATGGAGTCCCTCATTGACGCCAGCGTGGACGCCATCGTGGCCGCCGACATGTCCGGCACCATCATCCTGTTCAACCAGGGTTCCTCACGCCTTTTCGGCCGGCTGCCCGCCGAAGTCTTGAACCGAATGAACATCCGTGATCTCTACCCTGAAAAGGATGCATCACGCATTGGTCACATGATCCGTTCCAAGGACTACGGTGGCCCAGGGAGGCTCGAACCCACACGCGTGGATGTGATGGACGGACGCGGCGAGGCCCTGCCCACCCTGCTTTCGGCCTCCACGATTTATGTGAACCACAAGCCCGTGGCCACCTGTGGAATTTTCACCGATCTGCGGGACCGCCTGAGCGTGGAAGAGCGCCTGGAACAGGCCCAACAAAAGCTTGCCATGAGCGAAAAGCACGCGATTGTTGCAGAGCTCGCGGGCACTGCGGCCCACGAAATCAACCAACCGCTCACCAGCGTCTTGGGTTACGCCGAATTGCTCAAACGCCAACTCCCCGAGGGCTCTTCGGAGTACCAGGCGGTTTCCACCATCGCCTCCGAAGCGGAACGAATGGGTGAAATCGTACGCAAGATTGGGCAAATCACCCGTTACGAAACCAAGGATTACGTGGGCGGCCAACGCATTCTCGATCTGGAACGCGCAACCGCCGCACCGCCTCCAGGGCACACAAATCACACGATCGACAACCCGGGCCACGCCCTACCGGTGGGGCAGGAACACATCAACCGCCAGGCAGAAACCGAAATCCCGCCACCACCCGGCCCAGAAGACCTAGACAGCAACCACGGCCCATCGCCCATCGCCCAGGCCCACCCAGCCAACGACCCCTACCCCACCGAAGACCTAGACGAACAAACCCTCCCCGAACCCATCGGGTAGAGACACCAGAGAAGAAGGCAAATCTGAGATCTACGGAGACGCTGGGAACACACACTTGATGAGCCCCCGACCACAAGCATCTCGTGCCGAAAGGGCTCCCATGAACTCTTCATTCGCCATTGTGTAGCAAGCCACGGTTCCAGCCGCACAACCCAGCGGAGCCTGGCCGTTTTGCTCCAAGGGATAACAAACATCAAAGAAAGTATTCGCAAGCAGCATTTCCCCGGCATTTGGTTCTACGAAGGTACCAATACCTAAGATAGCTCGATACCCCCATTGGCAAAAACCCAAGCCTACGTTCCCTGAAGGATACAAGGCCTGCACACGAGCGATTTCAATCATGTCACCTTGTTTGTCTTCTCCGTTAGGGAGTGAGTCATCCTGGCCCATTCGATAGATCACGTCTTCAAGAGTCGTTGCTCCCTCAAGTGAAATACCAAGCTGGGCCGCAAGGGTTCTCATCCGCTCTTGAACTCGAATTGCCGCCTCCTGTCTTTTGGCCAAAATCCAAGAGACCTCCGCGACCTGCTGTTCCACTGATTGCCAGTCACTTGAAGGAAGTGTGTCATCAAGCACCGCTCCTGGGCCGTACACGTGGTAGGCGAGGGCGTTGTCTACCGCACGGCGGTCTGGAATGCTTAGCAACTGCACAAATGTCGAAACCCACCCAAGAACCACACGCTTCGCAAACAGTTTCACTCCCTGGGCAAGAATTTCGGAGGATGAAACCGTGCCTGATGCGGCACCCGCGGAAGAACTCAACGTAAGAGCATCCACCGCCACAATAGGACTCACAAACTCAAACCCAAGGGCCCCAAATCGAATCGCGGGAAGAAGACCCAACGCAGGAGAAATCCCAGATTCCTTAAACGCCTCGGCAGTGTCGCCGTTTCCGATCACTCCAAAGTACGGCATGGACCTCAGGTCATCCACCACCTTCAGCAAGTCATCCACACCAGAAACACGACTCAATGCCCGGTTCCGGTACTCATGGGTCAAGGCCGCTGAATCTGACACCCACAAGGGCCCAAGAACAACCACGCTGTCATCGCCCACCAGTTTCTTTCCAAACACGCCCACAGGCATGCCCTGTGCAGTGGACGCGGTGGTGTCTTCATTGGCGTAGAGCACCTTCTCCGCCTCCGTAAACCTGGCCTCAACCCAAGCCTGTGTCACCCCGGGGCCAGCACCATCCACCAGCGCAAGCGTCTCTGGCGCCGTTTCAAAGAAGCCCACATTGTCCACAACGCAGCGGTACACCTCGGGTTTCATCCTCCGGCATTCCACACCACTGGGGCCGGGGTGCCCCGTCTCACACAGCGCCCGCCTGTACCGCCCACCGCTAGCACTCTGCAACAGTCCAGACGCCTGGTCCGGCACGCAGTTGTCGCGGCGGTACTCCCCAAACACCACCACAGGTTTTCGACCGGTGCCATCATCCACCGAGGATTTGGAACGGCCCTGCCCAGACTCAGCCGGCACAGAATCGGCCGCACAGCCGGCACCCAAAAGAATCAACAGAACAAAAGAACCCAAGGACATTCGTTTCATGGCAAGGCACAACAGAGCAACCATCGTGCCAGCACCAAACAACCGAAACACCGTCATTTTATGGCGACAACGCGCGCTCACTTTGGACAAAAAATATCGGCCCAACGACCCAACTAGCCACCCAACAGCCTAACCCACAAGGGAAGACCAGATAGCGTCATCACCGAGGCGCTCGATGACGTTGACTTCGAATGTGGTTTCGATGGGTGAAAACCATTCGGGGCGGGAGACGTGCACCGCCCGGAGTGCGTCGCGAACCACCTGAACCCCTGGCGCGGTCATCCTACCCAGCGGTGATCGTACGGTTGGCGGTACCATTCCCAAACCTGCCATCATGGTTTTCACAGGAACCGGATTGCGGAACTTATCCTGCACAGGGACCACGCCAACGCCGGGCACCTCACGTTCACTCTCCACTGCCACGCCAACGCACCCAAGCACTGGCTTCAAGCTTTCCTCAATGCCACGGGCACGGGCGACATCGCCTGTGGACATGGCCTGCACCATCCCCACCATGGCACCGGGAAATAGGTTCGACATCACACTGATGAGCCCGTCGGCACGAATACCTTCGTCCCCCATCATGGTGAGCGTCAGATCATCGTCGCCCGAAAGTACACCAAAACCTTCTCCACACAGTTCTCGGGTACGGCGCATACGTGCCAAATCGCCAGTGGCCTCTTTCACAGCGGGCACACGTTCGGGAGCCTGGTGGTGCAGCACTGCCAAGTCCACCTCAGACAGGGCACAACCCGTGCGACCCGGAATCACGTAGGGCACAAGCGGGATCCCAGGGACCGCGTCCATCACCCGACCATAATATTGCGTGCGGAGCTCCAAACTACTGGGGCCGTTGTAATAACAATCCACCAACAGGGCACCATCCGCACCCGCCCCGTGGGCGTGTGCCGTTCCACGAATCGCCTCGGTTGTATTGTTGCTGCCCGTACCCGCAAGCACGCCTCCACGGCCATCCACAGTACGGACCGTACGCTCGATCACATCGTCGTGCTCCTGCCAGGAGAACGCTGGCGATTCACCCGTGGTCCCGCAGGGCACCACCCCCTGTACACCCTGCTCCACCTGAAAGTTCACCAAACGCTTCAACGCGTCCCCATCCACACCGCCCGACTCACGAAACGGCGTAACCAACGCGGTCCAAACTCCCTTCGGTACAAACCCAGATGTGGCCCCAGACATGGGCCTAGGCCTAGCACGACTCAGATGCCAGGAAAGTAGCCGCATTCATCCGTGGCATCGAGCACGCCACAGGGCCCCATACCAGTACACAGCAGCACCTCCGCTCGAATCACGGTCACATGTGTGCCCTTCAATAGACGTGTATCAAACGCCCATTCTATGCCCTCTGCCCCCACAGCAAACTCCACCAAGCTGCCGGCCATCCAGGGCTCAAGCATTTGCCAGGCCATCATGGTGTCCGAGTAGGCCACCCGCGAAACGGTTTGAACGGTGAGGGTCCCATCAAGGTTTTGAATGAACAAACGGTACTGCCCCCCGTGGCCCAGCCTCGCCTGAAAATCCTGACTCGGCGGGTGGTACAACTCGAGATGAACGTACACCCAATTCGCGGTGACCTCTACCTTGAGGGATTGAATATCCGCACCGTTGTCAGTGCCCGTGTAGTCCGAAGGTGCATCTTCGATCGTGCCTGAGGCCAACACACCATTCCAATCGCTGAAATTTCCATCGACAGTGATCGACACCCCCGACTGCATGAGCTCCACGCAGTTGTGGCCATTGCGGGCACGTGAGGATCCCCCATCCGTCACACGTGCATCATGGGCGCCCCCGTCCGCCCTGCCTGCGTCACCGAAAGAACCGTCCGCCACCCCAGTATCCAAGACCTCACCGTCCGTGGTTCCACTGTCACCCGCAATGCTTCCGTCATGCAGAGCGCCATCTTGCACAGTGCCGTCAAAAGCAGACCCATCCGCAGCAGTGCCGTCCACCACGGCGCCATCTCCACCCACTCCAGAAGAACTCCCTCCACAGGCAACACCAACCAGCAAAAGCAGGGTAAAAGAAAAGCGAAACACGACCGCAAGAATACCCCAAGCCGAACCCACATCGGAGCGCCATCCGCACCCACACCAACTTAGTCCAACCGGCCAGATATTTTACGGACCGCCGGAATACGAATGGCCACTCCACAAGCCGTTTCACAGTTTCGCAAACGCAATTGGTTTCCATCCATGGGTGGTTGCTCCAAAAACGAGAGGCAACACCCGGCACAGCTTTTGCTACCTCAACCCCATGCGCCCGCAACACAATAGCCCGTCACTGTATCTTCCAGCGTTGCTCCTACTCATGTCATTCATCCTGCCAGTGGGATGCGGTGCACCTACCATCCACAGGAAAACCGCAAACTCACTCCACGGATGGGTGAACATCGACCGCTACCAAATCACCACCACGTGGAACGATGCAAAATGTGACGCGGGAATCGACTCCGTGACAGGCAACCGAGTCTTGCTGAATGTCCATCAGTTACGAATCATCGAATCTATTCCCAATACCCACTCCATCATTCACACCGTGAACAGGCTGCAAAGAAAGCACCATCAAACAGGAGAAATAACCTATGACTACAGCTACATCAGCCGCACTGTTCCAGCACAGGAAAACACAAAAGAACAAACTGGAAACAGCAGGATCAACTGCAACTTTTCAGAAGACATGGACCTTAGCTTCGGGCGGGCCATAGGCGGACCGTTCGAAACACGGTACGCCGAGGATCAGTCCGGTTGGCTCCGTGCCATTGCCGAGCCCTGGGCCATCGCTGTGGCATCAGAATCAGAGTCATTGAATCCGACGGAACTTGCCACACGGATTCGATTGGCTGCACTACCTACAGAAGACCATCAAATCAGCATTCCCGGATCGCTGCGCCAACATTGCAAACAGCGTAGAAAAAACACCTCAGATTTCTGCGACAAGGAGTTGATTCCCGTTTCACCAGGGTCCTCCCTACTCACGCACCTTGTCAACGCTGAGAATACATGTGCATCGGCACTGGAAATCGCCGTGCTCCATTGCTACTCGCAGCAGAAGCACGAAGACAAGGTCCTGTGCAGTGATGCCTACAAATACACCCTAGACGAGTGCGTGCAGGGCAAGTGGCTGGCCCCGTAAGGATCGGCCCTGCAAGGATCGACCCGGTAAGGATCGGCCCCGCAAGCCACCAGCCCTACTTGCCGATGGTGACTTCCACAGCGGTTCCGCGGGCCGCCACCCGGTACTCTGGGATCACACCGGCCACAAACCACAGGGTGAGTTCCGCGTGATCACCTCGATTGAGAATCATGGCCCGTTCCACCTTGGGGTGAGTTGCGGCAATGGGGCCCGCACGGTCCAGAGAAAGCGCGCCAGGAACGACAACCCTGATTCCACCATCCTCTTCGGTACCACGCACGCCGCGCACAGGTCGGCTCATGCGAATCAGGTAGGTCTTTCCCCGCACACTGGAGGCCCCAAACACCGTAGTGAGCTCCTCCTGAGCCACAGCAACACCTCCGCCAGCAGCCGCACGCAGTTCACTGGGCTGGGCACCGTAGGGAGACGCAGGTGGCACCGCATTCGCGGTCGCTCCCTGAAATGCACCCGCATTGGAAGCCCCACTTTCCACGCCAGACCGAGGGGAAGTGCCCACAGAGGAACCGGAACCCAAATCCCCCGACACTGGAACACGCTCTTCAACGGTTTCTGTGGTGGCATCCCCACCAAACCAACCCCATTGGCGCCCAAGCAAAACGAGGCCGACGCCAACCGCAGCCCAGAGCAACAGCTTTCGGCGCTTCTGGCTTTTCTCCATTTGGGCACGGCGTGCACGGGTAGACCCAGCGTACACAGAGGAGTTCACCGGTGGCGCCGAGGTCCTGCGGCGAATCCCAGCGGGCGCCAAGGCAGGCACCAACGTGGCCATACGGATCTGAACGAAACGAAGCACCACCCGAGAAAGGGCCAGCAGCGCACGAACCTGACGACCCAGCCAGGGAGTTGCCCGACGCACCCCCAACTGAAGCAATGCACCCATTTGAGCAAGCGCCGCGGTAAACCAGGCGCCCATCTGCACCCATAGGTTGTTGGGCATGGCGGCTCCGCCAGGCTCTGCCGCATCTTCCAACGCATGGTGCTCAAACTCAGGCATCTCGAATCGGTCGGGTTCCATGGCGGCCGGTGCGGCCACACCCATCTCCTCCACCGGGAGGGAAACCTCAGTATCTTCACCCACGGAGGGATCCATCCAGGCCTGTTCCTCCGCCGAAAAGCCCTGGCCCGGCTCAGAAACCTGCCCAGAAACCAGTGCGGAGGCCGGAACAGAGACCGGAACAGAGGCCGGCAGCACCTCACCCTGGTATTCCACCTCAAGCAAAAGCTTGGGCACACCATCTTGCACAGCCAGATCCACCGAAACTAGGCGCCCGGACTGGGACCAGCCCGCCATGCGCACCCCGGTGCCCAGCCGCAACATGGGCAAGGATTGCTCGACCAAAAGCCCCTCGCCATCGTCCTGAATCACGTCGCCCTCCATGGGGCTTGGTACACCCTCCAAATGGAGTTCCACGGGCACCCGACGGGCCACCGCGGGGTCCTGAACCCCTGCCGCAACACCACGCCAGGTGGCACTAAAAGCATCCGAGCCGGACGTGGCCCCGCGTGTGGAGGTCTCCAAGTGACGATGAATGGCCTGCTGCGCGGAGGTGTTCAGGTCCACGAACCGCAAACCAAACTCACCCACACCCTGGCCGTCCTCACTCGCCGGAGGTTGCACCCACACCACTTCCGCCGCCGCCTCCACAGGCTGGCCCAGGGGGCCCTCAAAACTACAACGGAGTTGGGAGCCCACCTCGGGCATCTCTGCCGCTTGTAGAGAAAGGCCACCCATTCCCAAGCTCAGACCCTGGCCGGATTGCTCCAACATCGGTGGCTCAAACGACGGTGCCCCCTGGGCTGGTACCCCGTGAGCTGGCACCCCTGAAATGGGTTCTACCGCCCCAAAGCCGTGGGCACCCGTTCCAAAGGCACCCTCGGGCTCCAGGGTGCCCCATTGCACCGGGCCATCCCACGCCATTCGTGCGTCCGTTCGTGCGTCCAATCCACGTTGTCGTTCAACCATGCCGTCCATGCTTCCCTCCAGGCAAGCGACGCCCGCGCCAGGGTGCGATTCACCACTGAACATCTGCGTCGTCTACCGTCTTCACAAATACCAACGGATCCGTCCAGTTTTCTGCGCCCGGTTTTTGCGACGATTTTCCGCGCTCATCTGTATTGTGGGACTCCACCGGAATCCAAAGCCCCCCCAAAACAGGCGGAATCCTTGACCGAAGGCCCCACCGGACCGCAACCTCCACCCCCATGGGAATCCGTTTGGAGGTGTTCCTGGAATCCAGCGACGGAACTCCACCCGACACCTCACCCACATTTGCCTTCGAATTTGATCTCGACCGGGTGGTCATTGGCCGGCACGCGTCCAGCGACGTACGGCTCCCCCACGCCGGCATCAGCGGAAACCACGCCGTACTGAACGCCCGGGGTACCGGCTACGCCATCGAGGACAGCGGCTCCACCAACGGAACCTGGGTCAATGGGCACCGAATCCCGCCGGGGCGACCCAAGCCCCTAAAAACCGGTGACGTCATTCAAATGGGCGAGTTCACCCTGCACGCCACACTGGGCCACGCAGTAGCCCAGGCCACCAACGCCGAACGCACTTCGGACCTGGCCCGGGAAATGCTTCGCGGAATGCTCGCAAACGAAAAAGAACGTGCCCTACCCCGACTCATCGTGCTCAACGGCCCACGTGAAGGCCAGGAAGTCACCCTTACGGACGGCACAGGCCAACTCCACATCGGCCGCGACGACAGTTGTGAGCTCACCCTCCCTGACGGTGACGCCTCGCGAAAACACGCTGAGATTCGGTGGCACACGGGTGCCGTGACCCTACGGGACCTGGGCAGCAAAAATGGCATCCAGGTCAACGAACGCGAGATTCAACAACAACACCTGCACCACCGGGACGGGATTCAAATCGGAGCCACCATGCTCATGTTCGAAGACCCAGCAGAAGAATCCCTCAAGCAGGTCACCCACAAAGCCGACATCCACCAAGACCCCCCCACACGGGTCCCACAAAGCCGACAATCCAGCATACCCCCAGGGGGTTCCGACGATACCTCGGCGAGCAGTGAATCGATTCCCCAGGACGGAATCCCCCCAAGGGCACCCCAAGAATCAGGTGGCCAACAATCAGGTGGCCAACAATCAGGTGGCCAACAATCAAACGGTCACTCAGCACACCGCCAATCAACACACGGCCAGCAGCCTGAAACCCAGCGGAACCCTGCACACCTTCGAAGAAAAGGAAAACGCGCTCCCAAACGCACCGACCTACTCATTCTCGGAATGGCCGCCATCGTACTCGTCGTAAGCCTATTCGGCATTACCCTGCTGCTGCGCCCCTAAACCACCCCACTACGCCGCACAGCAACCTCCCAAGCAGAACAGCAACCTCCCAAGCAGAAGAGTGCTATTGCTGCAAGAATCCCATGAAGGTTCCCCACCTATTCAAGGCCGGCGTGGCCGCTACAATTTTCGGCACCGCATGCTTCACGCTCCCATCGTGCACGTCACCCCCTGGGGAGCAAAGCTCCGTCAAGGATCACGTCGCAGGGGACATGCGACCTGCCACGGAGGTGGAGCGAAGTGCACTGATCAACCTCGTGGACTGGCTTGCACAACGGGGCCTTGAGGAGCTCCCGACTGAGAACGTGACCGTCCCCGGACGAAACCTCACGAGCGCAGGCTTCCCACCCTGCAAATCCACACTGCAAGAACTGCTCACCCTGGGCCCCAAATGGTTTCGATCCCTCAACACCACGATTGTCATCACGGGCAGCGGCGCCACCGACGGGGGAACCATTGGAGTCGCACCGCAATCCGTTGCATTTTCGGCGGACTTTGTCCAAATGGCCCTCGTTGCACCCCATCATACCATCGCGGCCCTAGCCCAGGAGTTCGCCCACACCGACGACCTCGGTACCGTTCATGCAGGCAAAATCGAGCACCCCCGTTGCCAACCCAACAACGCGGACTTCACCACAGAGCTGCGGGGGCTAAAAGCGGAGTCTGCGTTTCTTAAGTACGCCACCAGGAAGGGTGACCTGGAACCCATCGGATCAAACAATTTGTTGTTGCACGACTACAACCAATGGAAGGTGACAAACGCGGAAACCCTTTGGCCCCTTTCAGGTCAACTCCTGGGATCAAAACCCGCCACCTACTTTGAACAACAGCGACTGCTAGAAAACCTCTACCGAAAACCATTGTATGTTCAACAGCTGCAAGCCTTCCTGAGCCGAAACCCACCCATCACGGATGCCTCCCGCGCAACGATTCTCAAACGACTCACAGGCGAAGCCGCAGCTCTGCTTGAGGAGCTCGCCCAGTACACAGAAACATTTGTGAACAACCCCAAGAAGAACCGTTTTGAAAACCTCGTGGAGACCCACATGGCGAACGTGTGGTCTCAAAAAATGATCATCTTTCAACAGATCCACAAAGAACTGCAACAGGTCACGGTACCGCCAAACGCCTCCCCCATCATGGTGGATTTCAAAACAGCCGTGGAAAAACTAGCCACCGCCTACGCAAATACCAGGGCCAACTCCGACCTGTGGTCACAGATGGAACATGCACTGACCCACAGCACCTCGCTCCTGGACTTAATGAACGCAGGAGACTCGAGCGCTTCCTTAATAAAGTTCGCGGCGTGGTGTGGGACACACCAATCCACCGGTGACCTCGAACATACTGCGAAGGAAATCGAAGCGCTCTCAGCACTCATTGCCCCGTAGGCAACGCGCTTCATCCCCGTAGGGTAGCCCATGGCCCAAGCACGTCGATCTGGCCGTTCCCCAGAAACCATACTAGGTTAGCGCCCTCGTCCGCACCCCCCGTCACCTTTACCATGTTGAAATCGTCCAACGTTGCTGTGATCATTCCAGCCTACAAAGCGGAAGCCCATATCGAAGGGGTTCTGCGCGGGATTCCATCCTGGGTACACCGAATCATCGTGGTGAACGATGCATCGCCGGACGCCACGGGGGAGCGCGCACTGGAGTTCGCCTCCGGGAACCCCAAATGCACCGTGCTCACCCACGAAACCAACCAGGGCGTGGGCGGAGCCATGGTCACCGGTTTCAAAGCCGTGCTTGAGGATCCAAGCGTCAACGTGGTCATCAAAATGGATTCCGACGGGCAGATGAGCCCAGACAGGCTGAGTAAGTTCCTGGAAGTCCTACAGCAACAGGGGTGCGATTTCGTGAAAGCCAACCGCTTCATGCACCTGAAGGCCTTGCAGCAAATGCCCCTAATTCGACAAATCGGAAACACAGGGCTCGGCTTCCTCACAAAAATCGCCACGGGCTATTGGTCCATCTTCGATCCAACCAACGGGTTCTTCGGCATTCGCGCCACCACACTCAAGCGATTGGATCTCGAGCAGCTCGCCTCACGCTACTACTTTGAAATCTCCCTGTTGGGGGAACTGGGAATGCAACGTGCCACCGTACGGGACCTGCCCACCCCAGCGGTCTACAGCGACGAGGTTTCCAACCTCTCCGTCACACGCACCCTGTTTGATTTCCCACCACGCCTTTTTCGCACATGGCTGCGACGCATGGTCGTACGGGATCTACTGTGGTCCTTTTCCGCCAAAACGCTCTTCCTCTTTTGCGGGGTCATCCTGGGCCTCGGTGGCACTATTTTCGGCGGCGTAAACTGGCTGCGCTACGGCCTCATGGATGTACCAGCCCCTACCGGCACCGTAGTCCTGGCAGCCCTGCTCGTCACCCTTGGTTTCCAGCTATGTTTGCAGTTCCTGGTTCTCGACATCCAGGATGAACCCAAACAACCTTTGTGGTCCAGACCCACCGACTCACTGTACCCACCCCCAAACGCCAACGTTTTATGATCTCAAAACGCGCGTTCAACCCAGAGGAAACGGAAGACCTCACACAACCCAAGCATGCTCCTCTCCATGCCGCACATTGGGTTTGGCTCGTCACACTATTTTGGCTAGGCGTCGGCTACATCGTGGTCCTTCCACCCTTCCAATCCAACGACGAAGCCGGGCATTGGGAACGCACCATGTCCGTCTCCCAGGGGGACATCCTCTGCGACACCATCGTGACCTCCGCCGCCCCACTGGTAGAGGTTGCTGCCGGGTCCGTAAACAAGAAGCGGGTTCCTATCTACGACCGCGAACGCCTTCGAAAGGCCACACAGATTCGGGAAGATCCACAGGACGTGGTTCCCTTGCACACCACCGCCTGTCACTACTCCCCGTTGAGCTACATCGTTCCAGCGATTGCCACACGGGCGTCCCTGGCGGTGAACTCCCGACTGCTACCGTCCTTGTATTGGGCACGCCTGGCCAGCTGGGTGACCATGGTTCTGGTGCTCATCCTAGCCCTCCACATGTTTCCCTGGGCACGCCTGTCGCTGTTGGCATTCTTCTCAATCCCAGAAGTCGTGCAACAAACCGCCGCGCTCAACAACGAGTTGCTGATCTTCACGCTGTGCCTTGCGCTTGTGAAAACCACCTTTGGCCCGGCGTCTGCAAGGCGAGTCCTGGCCATTCTTCTGTGGGTGGCACTACTGACCCTAACTAAAATTGTCTTTATTTTTTTTGCGGTGCTTGCAATACCGCACCTAATCACCCTCTACCGAAACCAATACCCACGGTTTCGGTTTGTTCTGCTTAGCCTGGCGACCCTTGCAATCCCCATCCTGCCCTGGAAGGGCTGGTACACCATTGTCGACGTGCACGATTACCTGTGGATTCCCCCCTGGGGCGTAGACCCAGACGCGCAAATCGAGTTTCTAAAGAGTCGTCCTTCACACGTACTGACACTCGCCAAAAACCAACTGCTGAATACCTTCAAGGATCATCATCTAATGGGCACCTGGAGGTCGATGTTCGGCGTCCTGGGTACCACGGCTGTGGTACTCCCCGGTTGGACCTACGCTGCCATACTCACAAGCTTGGGCCTTGGAGCCGTTGGAGACCTTGCCGGAAAAACTGGTAAACCACGGTTCTGGCCCTACCAAAGCAACAAGGAGCTCGTTTTGGTTCTCGCGCTGATCGGGCTCGCCATCTTCGCTAGCCTGTCCGCCATCGCGTTCTCCATGTACCTATTCTTCTCAGGCGTGGGCTCCGACGACATCCTGGGCGTTCAAGGCCGCTACTATCTCCCTCTGCTACTCCTGGCCATGATCATCGGCCTGGCCACAATGCTTCGCCTTCGAGGGCAACACGGATCCGACGCCTCCCCCAACCGCCTCCCATTCAAACGACTGGCATGGACTCTCGCACCCATGGTCTGCAGCGTGGCCGCCCTGTGCTCCGCCGTCGCTGAAGTCGGCCGCCACTTTTGGTGGTAACGCACCACTACAGCGCCCCGCGTGCTCCAGGCACCGTCCAACACCAGCGAATCCATTGCGGCAGAAAAACAGATTCTACCGCACAGATAATTTTGCGCGGAATCGGATTTTTTGCCGCGCAGAAAATAGGCAGAATATCCAACGGCACCGTTGGTACGATCCTTGTAAGAGCACCTCACCTATGCGGTTTCTCCTCCTCTTCCCCACCCTGTTACTAGCGGCCACCTACTCGGCCTGCGCAATTCACACACCAGACAATCACACGTCAGAAAACGGCCGTCAGCAAACCAAGGCAACAGAGCAAACGGCATCTGAGATCGTCGAACCCACAAAAGCAGAACAGGACGCCGTTCAACTACTGGTGCAGTGGCTCACCCACAGGGGTCTGGGGGCGTTGCGCGGCAGAGACATTCCTATTCCCGAACGCGACACGTCCAACCCTTCATGCATCTCCACCGTTCAGGGCCTGCTCAAACACGGCCCCACCTGGATCAAGACACCAGGGAACCTACTTCTAGGTCACAACAGCAACCGAACCATGCAGGTCCACAACGGTCAGTTTGTGGTTGGAAAAACCTTCGTGAAAACCGCATTGGCCGCTCCCTACAATACCCTTGCAGAACTCATCGGCTGGTTCGCCCATTACAACGATGCACATGGGCCCAAGGGCGGGTGTTTTGGGGAGGATTTCTGGGAGACCCCCCACAACCTACGCGCCCTCAAGGCATCCACCGCATTCCTGAAAGCCACAAGGCGTTTTGGAGAACTGGAACCCCTAGGCACCCACAACCTATTGCTCCACGAACAGCAACAAAGGCAAATCAAGACACTTCAAGGGATCTGGCACGTCAGCGCAATGGAAATCACAAACAACCTCTACCAAAACCGGGATTTACTTGAAACCCTAGAACAACAACTGTTCGCACCCTTCTACCTAAGAGATGTCATTGGTGCACTCGCGGTCCCAGGAAAAACCAACGCAACAAGCACCGAATACGTGAAGTGGATCACCCAACGCGCCAACCAGGTAAATGCTGAAACGCTTCAATGGCAGCAGTGGTCCAACGAACAAAAGGCTCTCAGTTACAAGGAACATCAACAGGCCTTCCTATTCCTACAAAACACCCTTGTGCTAAACGCACTCCGTGACGAGCTGGACAATGTCAAACTTCGAGTGAACTCTGTCACCCCATCCAACCAGCAACCCCATGAATCAACATGGGCAGCGCTCGCCGCAGAGCTTGCGAAACTCTGGTACACACAGGGCAACCTGGAAAAAGCGAACCGGCTCCAACTCATCAACTACCTCGTGGTCGCCGCCACAGCCAACGACCCCCTCATCGCCCGCGGCAACCCCAAACTCTCACTCCCACACTTCCACCAATGGCTCGGAAAACACCACAACCATTCCCCCACAGGCCAACAAAAAATCTCAAGCACCCTGCTCAACCTGAACACCCTCAAATCCCCTCCATCCAGCACCAACTAGGTAGGTCCGGTGTGGGTTCCACAGTGCGGGCATCCCTCAAAACGTCCCCAATGGGCCAAATCGCGGAATGAAAACGACAACCTAGCCGTAAAACCACCCGTACATCATGGTGTTCCCACTTCTCACCAAGCACTCCTTCCCAATCCTGGTCGCTCTGATCTGAAGAGTTCACCCACTTTGACGACAAGGTAAACTTCGCCACCAACTCCGCGTCCCACGCGAGTTGCTCCAACTACGTCGCCAGCCAAGTGAAGGAACTGCGGGGTATGAAATCCAGAACCAAGTTCCTGGATCACACTTGGTTTGCCCTAGGCAACGAACCCCACGGTGGATCCAGCTCCCCATTCCAGAAGCTGATTCGCTGGACAGTCGACACCACAAAGACGCTCTGGGAAGTCCAGGACCGCTCCGCACAGTCCCTAGAGCTGGAACACTTTCAAACTCAACAAACCCTGGAAAACGTCTACAGCGTTCCCATCTGCCTACAGGCTCTCTCGGACGTCATGGACAACACCTTGTCGAATCTCGATACCGAAACACGGGACCTCGTATTCCAGCGAACGAAATTGGACGTGACCGCCGCCATTGCTGAAACCTCAACCTGGGTAGCCCAGTTCAAAAACGATGCCAGCAAGACGGCGTTCATGGATCCAATCCAAGCCCAACGCGCCATCACATGGTCTGCCCGGGTGACTATTCTGTTCGCCCTAACAGCAAGGTACCGCGCAATCTTCAGTGCATTGCCAGCCACCGAAAGGGAGCAGGCCTACCAAAACCAAATCCTGGAGACCCTCAACCGAAACTAGAACCCATCTCATAAATACAAGCGAGTGTATTTGAAGCTCAGGGGAATGGGGATGCAAGGCGGTAAGGTGCAGGAATACCGCGAGTATTTCAAATCCTTGCCAACAAAGCAGCCGCGTTTGCATGGGCTTCAAGGCGCCGCGGGATTTATGAGATGGGTTCTAGGGTCATCACGGCCAACAGGAGCTCCCAACCTGAACCCCTACATCCAGGACCAGCCGACCACGATCCGAGGGCGTACCCGTACATCGGACGCACCAGTTCCGAATAGGCCGTGCTGAAGCACATCCACGTAACCGCCGAATACCAGGCCCCGCCAGGGGTAGCGGTAGCCCACCTCCGCACCTGCCCAAACATCCTTGGTTGCGTCGGAGGTGGTGGCGGTTCCCAACAACGGGCCCACAGCAAGGCCATTCACACCCTGGCCAAACGGCAACCAGTGGTACCCCAGTTCCAGTTCCAGCTCCGGGTCATCCCCTTGGTTCCGGGTAAGACCCAGCCACACCCCGTGGGCAGCGTGGGGTGCCCAGGAGAACCGCGCACCGTAGTTTTTAAAGGCCAGGGCCAGAAAATCCGTTTCCAGGGTCCACTTGTAGTACGGCACCTCCGCATCGGTCTCCACTGCGAGGGACGGTGCAGCAGCATCGTTGCCGTAGTCCGTCGCCCATGTGTCTTGAGCCAACGCATGACCCCCTAGACAGCACAAACCCGCGCAAACTGCGCTGCAAATCATCCAACCAATCGGCATCCACACCCCGCTATTCTGTTTTTTCTGAAGCATTTCGTCTCCCTTGCCGTCAAAAACTGTCATGTCCAGCCCGACTACCCCCTTATCGGAGGATTTGGCCTCCAGTTGTGTACTTTTTTCTCCCAGAAAAACAGGAGCCCGCACAGCTTGCCCCAAACCAAGTCCCGTGGTTGCATGCAAACCCATGCGCAGCCGCCTTTCCACCCTATTGCTTCCTGGCCTACTGGCCCTCACCACAACCACACTCCTGTGCGGTTGTGTACCCTCCCCCCGCCGAGCACCCAACCCCTACGGCACCCGGAACTCCGCTGGCAATCAAAGCTCCGGCAAACAGGCGAACAGCAGCCGGGCAAACGGCAACCCAACAGCCCAGAATCCAAACGCCCACTCCAATCTTCCCCCGGGAGAACTCCTACAGAAGGCTCACCAACACATGCTAAATAGGGGGTACCAACCGCTCGGCCCCGCAATACGCAACGCGGAGTTTCGCACGGGAAGTGTCATCCCCTACCGCCTTGAAGCCCAAACCGGGCAGTGCATTGCCGTACTTGTGGTGGCCTCTGCCGGCACCACCCCCAACCTGGTGCTCACCAACGCCAGTGGAAACACCGTAGCCTACAACATGAACCAGGACGGCCACCCCTGGGTACATCATTGCCCCCCCATCTCAGGCCCGTTGACCGCCCGTGTACAAACACTGGGCACCCCCGATCCAAACTATCAAAAAGAGTACTACTACGCCGCCTACGCCGGCCCCATCGGCCGAACCCCTACCCTCACCGCGTTTTTTGCGGGCACATCAAGGGCCCAGGATCCTGAAACCTCCCCAACGCAAACAGGTACCACCACCCCGGGCACCGTCCTGCCCACCGAGATCCAAGCACGGCTTAGCAGACTAGACAGCACACTCGACAACCAGGGCTTCGCACGCAGCGCGGCCCCCCATGGCGAATCCATGGGCCCCGCCCACGCCCGGGATTTCACTCTCAACCTACGGGCAGACCATTGCTACCAGTTCCACGTATTGGGCAGCACCCACGTCACCGACACGGACATGATACTCACCGACATGGCCGGCCAAACCCTGCGCCAGGATCCGGGTGGCTTGCAAGACGCCCATATCGAATACTGCGCCCCCCAGGCCCAATCCCTACGCCTGCGGGTTCGCCTGAACTCCCTTTCGGGCAACGCAAAAACGGGCCAACTCTACACCGCTGCCTATGCACAGAAACAGGCCGGCGAGGCCCTCAGCAAAACGGTTCTATCCGAACAATCCGAAGACGCAGAACAGCTCCTGGCCCAGTTTCGACTGTTGGATTCAGACATGCAGACCCGGGGTTACCTCCCCTTCGGCCCCTCCCAGAACGGCACACTCAACGAAAACCAAACCCAGCGTTTCGCACTGAACATCGAAGCCAACAAATGCTACGCAGTGGTGGCCGTGGGCGATGCCGGAGTACGGGATCTGGATCTGGTACTCGAAGACGCCAACAACGCCGTCGTGGATCGGGACGTGGAAACCGATGCCCGCCCCACAGTTCGCGCCTGTACCGAAACCACCGGAAAACTCAACGTGGAAGTCCGAATGGTTCGCGGTTCTGGCAACTACACCTACGCTGCCTACGCCTGGCCCCGTGGAACCCAGGGCCCCTTTGGTCTCCACGGTGTTACCTTCGTACGCCTGTCTGAAATGACCACCCTGCTCGCCCTAGACAACTACGAACCCGATCTGGACCACGCCCCAGGCAAGGGCACCCTCTCCACATCCAACGCCCACAACACCCACGCCGTGGATCTCACGGCAGGCACCTGTTACGCGGTGGTCGCCGTGGGAGACGCAGGAATCCACGACCTCAACCTTACGCTTATCTCCAACGCAGGCGGCACCAAGCAAGTCGTTGCCCGCGACGACACCCGCACGGCCTTTCCCCACGTGCGCTACTGCCCCACCCGCAGTTCCCAGGCCACCGTTGAAATCGGAAACCGCCAGGGTGAGGGAACCTATTTCTACCAACTCTTCATCCAATCCAACGGGACCACCCAGGACTGGATGACCCCCTAGCTTGCAGAATCGAATCCAAACATCGAGAAAAGGAAAAGAGCACCCATGAAAACGCTTCACAGCACCCTCACTCTCACCGGCACCCTGTCAGCGCTCATGCTGGGCACCGTTTCCATGCCGACATCCACCGCCCAGGCATTTTGTGGCTTCTACGTGAGCGGCGCAGAAGCTTCCCTCTACAACGACGCCACACTTGTGGTGCTCATGCGCGAGGGCCGTCGCACCGTGCTCTCCATGCAAAACAACTACGAAGGGCCGCCCGATGACTTTGCATTGGTGATTCCAGTTCCTGAAGTGCTCCAGGAAGAAAACGTCAAAACCCTCCCCAAGGACATCTTTCGCCGGGTCGACAACCTCGCCGCACCACGGCTCGTAGAATACTGGGAACAGGATCCCTGTTCCCCACGCATTTACGAAGAATCGGTCATGATGCCTTTCATGACTGGAGCTCCCTCCCGGGCCGTGCAACGAAAAGGCGGCGACGACCTGGGCGTCACGGTGGAAGCCGAGTTCGAGGTGGCTGAGTACAACATCGTGGTGCTCAGTGCCCGTGACTCCGGCGGGCTCGACACCTGGTTGCGTCAGGAAAACTACAACATTCCCGAGGGCGCCGAACCCGTGCTTGCCCCCTACGTGGCCCAGGGCACCAAGTTCTTTGTGGCCAAGGTCGACAGCGAGCGCGTGACCTTCCGCAACGGTCGCGCAGTGCTTTCCCCCATACGCGTGCACTACGACTCCGACGACTTCTCCCTGCCCGTCCGCCTGGGCTTACTCAACAGCAAGGGCTCCCAAGATCTTTTGGTGCACGTACTGGCCCGTGGCCAGCGTTACCAAACCGCCAACTACGACAACACCACCGTGCCCACCAACCTACGCGTGGACAACAGCGTGCGAACAGACTTTGGCGGCTACTACGAAGCGCTCTTCCAGGGCGTGGTCAAAAGCAAGCCCAACACCGTGGTAACCGAATATGCCTGGTCGGCAGAATCCTGCGACCCCTGCCCCACAAGCCCCCTCAACCAGGGTGAACTCATGACGCTCGGTGCCGACGTGCTTCCTGGGTCCACATCCAACTCCGACAACCCAATCGGACGCCGGGGATTCCCAGGGGGCGGCTGGGTGCTCACCCGTATGCACTACCGCTACGATGCCCAAAGCTTGGACGAGGACCTCATTTTCGAACCCGCACCGCCCATCATCGGCGGCCGCGGCACACCCAACCGGGAAGGAAAGATGGCCGAGCAAACCGCTGAGCCTTCTGGCATGAACAACTTCCAGGGTCGCTACATCATCACCCACCCCTGGGAAGGCGAAGTTACCTGCGAAAACCCCATCCGTGGTGAATGGGGCGGCCCACCCGGCTCCAACCAGCCCTTCTCAACGCCCATGGGCGCGGGCTCCGCACTCAACGAACCGGTCCAGAACGCCCGTTCCTTGGTCAAGGGAAAGACACTGCAACAGCTGACCGTAGACAACCTCAAGGCCTTCGGCATCGCACCAGACGAACCCAAACCCACCGAAACTAAGGGCGGGGTGGACAACAACCATTCCACAGAATCCAAAGTCCCACCTGCCACCGCCAAGGGGCGCGGAGGCTGCGCCAGCTGCTCCGTGGGTAACTCGGGAAGTCAGGATTTCACCCTCCTTTGGTCCCTAGGGCTGTCTCTCCTATGGATACGAACGCGACGGATTCGAATCCGAGCAAAACGTCGACAGGGCTAAACTGCGTATTGGGCACATCACCGCCGTATCCCTCGCCCTATCCATGGGGTGTGGCGGCCCAAACCACTGTCGGCAGCAAACCCCACAGGTAGCAACGGCCAGGGTAGAAACGGCCAGGGTAGAAACGGCCAGGGTAGAAACACAAAGAACCCAAACAGACACTGAAAACCCATACAAACACAGGGCAACACCGTCCCCAATCGCCCTGTTGGAACCATGGCTTAGCCCCGGCCCCTGGGCACCGGCCTTTACCCAAACCGGCACCGCACTAAAAAACGCAGATCGCCAACCGTGGGCCACAGAGTGGGCCGACACGGCAACCTGTGCACGTTGCCACAGCGACATCGTCCGGGAATGGAACACCAGCGCACACGCCTGGTCCTCCTTTTCCAACCCCTGGTACCACGCGGTGGTCGACCAGTTTAGGAACGAAACCAGTTTCGAACGAAGCCGGTTCTGCGCGGGCTGCCACGACCCCATGCTACTCATCTCTGGGGGCATCGATCAACCGGTACGCCCCACCGATCCCCTGGCCCACGCAGGCATCACGTGCCTCACCTGCCACGGCTCCACAAAACACACCACCCATGGAAACGGCAGCTACACACTGGACCCATCTCCCATCACCATTCCCAAACCCGGTGACCCCACATCGCTCGCAGCCCACCGAAAACGCCTGGGTCCAGACCACCTGCGCGAACCCACGTTCTGCGGAAGCTGCCATCGGAGTTTCCTTTCCACCCGTGTGGAACACGGTCACTTCCAATCCGGAATCGACGATCTTGGTGGCTGGCAGGCTTCCCAATTCGCCACAACACCCATCGATGATCTACAACCGGCCGACCCGAAAACATGCACGTCCTGCCACATGCCAGAGGCCTCCTCCAACAATGAGAATCAAAGGCCTAGCCTCTACCGTTCCCATCGATTCCTGGGCGCCCACACCGGCCTGCACCGGTTTACCCAGACCGATGAACATTGGAACAACCTAGTCGAACAACTACGGAAAAACATCGCCGTGCACCTGTTGTGGTGGAACGAACAAAACCAACCCACCACAGCCCTAACCAAGAATGCCTCAGGCACATGGTACCTGGACGTGGTCATTTCCAACAACGGCGTCGGTCACCACTTTCCGGGGGGCACCCGAGATACCCAGGACACCCAACTGCAGGTCAAGCTGCTGGACGACCACGGGCACACACTCACCCGTTCCACCCACGGGCTCAACAGCCACAACCTCCGCTCTATCCAGCTTCAATCCGATGGCACGCCCCAATGGACACACGCGGTGCACACCTTTGCATCATCTGCACAGGACCACACCATCCCCGCAGGGCACGCACGCATCGCACGTTACGCAGTAGACCTGAACTCACTGACAAAGCACCCCACCCAAGTCTCAGTACAGCTCCTGCACCGGCGGCACAACACTGCCCTGGAACAGTTCGCGTGCAGTTTCCAAAAACAGAAGCCCGCATTTCGAAACAATGCGCACATCCAAAAAGGGTTCGATGTCAACAGCTGCCAGCCGCTACCATCCACACCTCTGGTAGATCGCACCCACCGCGTAGCGCTACCCAACCCCAGTCTTCGACAACGTTTTCTCCATGCGCGCGCCCTGCTTGAAAGCACCACCGATCATTGGTCCCAGGCAGACACGCTGCTGAAGGGAGTGACCTGCAGCACACAGGATCTGGACTGCGCAAACCTCACCCTACTCCGGGCAAGGCTCTGGGCCCAACGGGGAAAACCAGAAGAAGCCGAAAGAGTACTAAACAGCCTTCCACAGATCTGGACCCATCACGCCTCAGTACGGGCCACCCGCGCCATGGCCTGGCAACGGGTGTGGAACTGGGAAAACTCTGCCTCCGCCTTGCAAACCGCGTCCCGACAATCCAACCACCCCACACTGCAAGAATCGCTCGGCCTTGCCCTATTCAACTCAAACCAGATGGAAGCCGCCGTCACCCATACCTGGACTGCCCTTGGAAGTACGCCCCACGCCCAACCCCTCTGGCGCATCCAAGCCCTCACCCACCAAAGGCAACAACCCAACAACCACACGCTCATCCGTCAACTCTGGACCGCCCACGCCCTCACCACCCCCAACCCCCAAGCCCACGGCATCCGAGACCACTGCCAAACCAAAATCCCTGGGTGCTTCAACCAGTCCCAACGCATCCCTGTGTACCCGATGCAACCCCTTCGAATGGAAAGCCCTCACCACTGAACGACGCTCTTCCACGCAAAACAAACCGCCCCAAAAAAAGCACCCAGGTTGCTTCAATCAATCCCAACACACCCCGTCTACCCGTTTCTCCCCGGTCCCAAAACACCCCACCACTGACCCAAATTGAAAATGGCACGCAACTGAGGGCGGCTCTGTCCGATAAAGGAGCAAATGACCATGCCCAGACAGGTACTCGCCGGGACCACCTACATGATAAGTCGTCGTTGCACTGATCGACGATTTTACCTACGCCCAAGCCCCTGGCTCAACGCCGTCGCCCTATTTTTGTTGGCCGTATTTGCGAAAGCGTTTGGCATGGAAGTCCATGGGTTCACTATGATGTGCAACCACTACCATCTCATGCTTACCGACCCCTATGGTCGATTGCCCAAGTTCATGGAACGCTTCAACCGACAACTCGCCCTAGCTGTCAAATTCTACCACGGAGTGCGAGGAACAGTCTTTGACCCGAGCGTTTCCTATCACGCCATGCCGCTCCCTACTGCAGAGGCCGTGCTGGACAAGCTCAGCTACATGACCCTCAACCCGGTCACCGCTGGGCTTGTACCTCATCACAAGCAATGGAATGGACTCCTCACAACACCCGAGCAGTTGGGAACCGTACTGGCCGAAGGCATACGGGTCCCCACTTTCTTCAGAAAGGTCAGATGGCTCGTACCGGCACGATTCGTACTCACAATGCCACCTGCACTTCGGGATCAGAACCGAGACGAAGTCGTAACCACACTACAACGGCTCATAGAGCAACGTCGTCGTCAAATACGAGGACCTTTTCAGGGAATGGAACGCGTTCGACAGATTCCCATAAACTCCCATCCCACCACACAGTCTTCAGCCACGCCCAAAAGGAACCCAACATTTTCTGCCAAAAGCTCGCGAATCTACCGCGAAGCCCAAGCATCTCTTCGACGCTTCCGCCAAGCATATCGGGCAGCTCTGCTGCTGTTTCGAGAGGGTCACTTCGCCACTCCGTTTCCAGAAGGAACCTGGTGGATGGTCCACTATGGCGGCGCATCCCCAGCAACCTGAAACACCAACCATCTCTTTCCTTGTATTGGATCCCGTTCCAAGGAGCACCGATCCGTCTTCTGGCCCCAAACACGAAGAACATTCCTGCAATATCTCAAGCAACACGTGTAAGCTCCGGAGCTTCAGCTGAAAAAGGGTCCATCCGCAAGCACTCGATAGGTCTCAAACCGCTTCTAACCGTATCCAGATCTCCCTCACCACCCGATCAACCTGGGTGCAAAACAAGCAGTGTACAGTACACGTCTACCTGCTACGACCGATTAGATTGGAAGTCCGCCAACGCTGAAGTACGCTCCGTGAAGTGACTGCACCCGATTCAGCTTTCCCTCGCTACACCTATTTGCATGTGGATGTGCCTGCAAATGTTGAAGACGAGGTGTCTTTTCAACTTTGGGAGCTTGGGGCCAACGGGGTAGAAACTCGAGACCAGGCCACCCTCTCACAACCCACACCAGAAGTCGGTAACAGCACCCACATCACACTCATTGGTCACTTTGACAACGACAACGTTGCCAAGGCCGCCAGCACTGCCCTGAAACCCTACCCCACATGCATACAACACGTGGTAGGAGACGGGTGGCAGCACGAGTGGAAGCGTTTTTTTCACACCGCACGCATCGGGCGAAACATTGTCGTTCGCCCCCCCTGGGAGCCAGACGTAGCCACCTCAGATGAAATCCACATCGTCATCGATCCCGGAATGGCATTTGGCACCGGCACCCATGAAACCACCCAACTCGTCTTGCAGGATCTCGAAGCTCGGGTCCATTTCAGTGACCCGGACCGGGTGCAAACCGTATTGGACGTGGGTTGTGGCAGTGGGATTCTGGCCATCGCTGCACTCAAGTTAGGAGCACGCAAGGCCCGCTGCATCGACATCGATCCCCTTGCCGTGACCGCAAGTCACGAAAATGCACAACGCAATGGTGTGGGCACGCGCCTGAAGGCTTCCACCACGCCCTGTTCACGTTTGCGCACTGAATATCCTGTGGTGTTAGCAAACATTGAATCCAGAATACTGCTACCCATGCAGGACACCCTGATGCAACGACTCGCCAAAGGAGGCACTCTCATCCTCAGCGGCATCCTCAAGGAAGAAGCACGGGACGTGCACGACAACTACGCCGCCAAACTCGGCCCCGGCCTCATTCGCACCATGGGCAACTGGGTAAGTATCACCTACCAACGGTAACCTAACATGCACAGGCTTCTCGTACGCAACCTCCCTATCCAAGGCGAATCGGTCACACTTGATCCAACCGTTGCGAAGCACGCACGGGTGTTGCGCCTTGAGCCAGGCGATCAGGTATTGCTGTTCGACGGCGCAGGGTCGGAATGCCCCGCCCAGGTGGAATCCGTATCTGAAACTGAAATCACCTGCCGAGTCACAGAAGCCACCCGGCGGTTCACGACTGCAACAGTTCCGCTCCATCTGGTGCAAGCCATCCCCAAGGGCACGAAAACCGATAGCATCGTTCGCATGGTGACAGAGCTTGGCATCCATGGCGTACATCTAGTCGAGACCGAACGGGTGGTAGCCCGCTGGGAGCCAAAAAAAGTACAGGCAAAACTGGAACGCCTTCAACGTATTGCCGAAGAGGCAGTACGACAATCCGGTCGTCTACACATTCCCCAAGTGCATCACCGCCCGAACCTTCAACATCTAGTACAGGCTGTTCCCACAGAGGCCACCAAAATTGCTTTCTGGGAGGAACACGGCCCCACCCTGCAGCCCCTCGAACAGGCCGCCAGCGCGCCCACGGAACACGGTATCTGGATCCTGGTCGGCGCCGAAGGCGGTATCTCCGCAAACGAAATCAAACAACTACGTACCAACGGATGGATCACCTGTGGTCTCGGCGCCACTATTCTCCGAGTAGAAACTGCGGCTCCCGTTGCCGTCGCCCTCACCCTCGATCGCATGAACCAACTCACTTCCCGTCGCTAGATCCGTCGCAATAGAGTGTAGGCCAATCCAAAACCACACCAAAGAAGGGCCGCCATACGATGCCCTGTCTTCCAAAGCAATACAGGTACCATGGGTGGCAGCAACGCCCACGCCCGACCAGGAATGCCAGAACGAAACAGCAACCAAAACAACATCAGGAGGTGAGCAAACATCCAGGTGCCGCCCAACGCACTCCACAGCACAAGTTGCTCCCAACCGCCCAGGTTCATCACTCAGGCCTCAACCACAGAATCTTGAATCCCAAACCGCTTGAGTTTGTCGTGAAAAGTGGATCTCTTGAGCCCCAGCGCCCGAGCCGCTTGACTCTTGTTACCACCATTCTGTTCCAGGGCCCGTTCTAGGATACGACGCTCCAAGTCGTCATACGACGCCCCCACCTCCGGTGCGTCTCCCCGAATTTGAATATTGTCCAGGGTCACCCGGTCCCCTGAGCAATAGGGAAGATGGCTTTGCAGCCAAGCGCGAATCCCATCAAGGCCACCGGGCCAGTTCATTTGCTTTAGTTTTTCAAGCGCGGCTTGCGTAAAACCCATCGGTGCACGACCCAATCGTCGACGAGCGCACTCCAACTCCTGCAACAACATGGACTCCAAATCCCTCGGGCGGCATGCGAGATCGGGTACCACAACAAGCGTAGACGCCAACCGTTCCCGTAGTGGGTCCTCCATCCATGCTGTGGGAAGCCCACCTGGAGAAGACACCCAAACCAAACGAACATCCACGGTGCGAGATCCCGTCGGTCCAGTAACACGCCGAGACACCATCAACTCGATCAACCGCGGGTGCAGTTCCCTAGGGATGGAAGCACTGTTCAGAAGAACCAACGTTCCGCCCTCCGCATCCACCACCCGCCCAGGTCGAGACCCGTCACCTAAAAGCCATGCTTCCAGCCCTGAGTCACCAGATTCCTCCGTTCCATCATTGAAAGCAGCACAATCCACAAATACAAGCGGGCCACTCGCCCCCCCATGCTGGTGCAACCGGTAGCACCACCGTCGAGCCTCCAGGAAAGACTCCATTTCAAGCCAGATGGGAACACCAGATTCACCTAACTTTAACACCTTGTCCAAAGCCACCCGACTCCCGTCGTCGTAGGCCGTGGGTTCCACACGAATATCCGCCCACGCCCCATCGTCCTGAATATCCCTATTCTGTAGATGGGCCTCCACGGATTGCTGGGACAGCAAATCCAGCTCATCCCGCAAACCGTCCCGTTCACGGTGCAAACGGCTAATCTCGCTTGTGAGCCTGAGAGCTCGCTGGTGTGCAAACACACGCACCCCAAGGCCGTGCGCCAAACCGCGCAGAGCCTCCACCTCGTCATGTCGAAGGGGGCTCCGCCGTCGGCCCCGCGGCACCACCAACGCCCCTTCCAACTCCCCTTGCACCCACAACGGTAGAATACATTGGGCATTCCATTCCTGCATCCACGCCCAAAGGTCCCGAAGCCCAGGTTCACGAACATGCCGGCGTTCCACTTCCGAACGCAACACCACCTGCAAGGATTCCTTTTCTAGGAAAGACAAGGGAGTACGGCCCATCCACGCCTGGTCACCGTCCACTACGCGGTGGTCCACGATTTCAGTAACCACTTTGCCCGTACCCTGAATCCTGAAAAGCGCGGGCGGGTCTACGCACAACAGAAGTGGCTGCGCATCCGCCTCACGAGCCGCCTTTCGAAACGCCACCAACGCCCGCTCCGCAAGATCTTCCAGCGTCACAGCCTGGTGCGTACCCTGCCAGACCTGATGCACCGCGTTCAGCAAACGTACCCGCCAGGGTGCAAACCAACGAACGAAAAGAGAAAACACCAACGACTGTACCCACCAGGCCGCCACAAGAAGACCGACACACCACAGCCAAAGCACCTCAAGCTTGTCACCCCCCCAGAGTCGACCAGCCAAAAGACTTACCACCGCAAACGACACACCCCATGAAGCAGCTCGTGAAAGCTGGCGACCGTCATTGAGGCGAGCACCCGACTCAAGCCCCATGACGTGGCCAACCACCAAGCTAAGTCCGCCCCACACAGAAAGCCATGGCTTCACTTCCCCGAGAAACAACATCGGAGCGGTAGAGGTCGACAACAGGGCAGACGTCAAGAGTGCCACCACCGCAAGAGCCAGACCGACAAACACCCAGGCATCGCGAACCCGTGGTTCGCTCTTTGCTGTACGGCGCAGATCCCAACCACGAATCCCCAACGCCAGAACGCAACTCGCCACAAACCCAGCATGCGCGGCACTCGACCACACCATGGGAACCAACGTAGGGACCCCAAAGAGCATCAACAACGGGCCCTCGGCCAACACTGCCGCCAACGTCAACAAACACAGCGCCAGCACCGCTGCCACACGCAGGTAGAGCACGTTCGCAAAAGCGGACAACCCTGGGCGGTCCAAGCCAAGGTCCAATACAAACACCGCACCCAAACCCACCGCGACACGCTCGAACCAATGCACGACTAGCAAACCCTCGGGCAATACCCCCAGGGCGCTCCAAATCGCGCACACAATGGTGATGCCAATCGTACGACGGGCCCCTCGAACATCCACCGATCTCAGCGACAGCCACCAGGGCACCAACCCAACCCCTAGGCCTATCCCCCAACGAACCCACCGAGCGCTGTCATTCCAGAGCGAATGGACCGCCAGATCCACGGAACCCAGTGTCAGCCCCTGGGCAAGCGCGTAACACACCACCATAGGGGCAAAAAGGATTCCCCATCGCACCGTTCAGCGCCCCCGTCCCCGCTCTTTCACAGGCTTGTCTCCCGCCCCACCGCCACGGGTCCCATAGTCCTCTACCCAGTCCGGAATCGACTCACCACGGGCAACCTTGCCCATCCTGAAGAACTGCACCGCATCCGAAAAATAGTCCCGACGGCGAAGGGCACCAAATTTGCCGGACTGCAAGCGCCGCTGGGCCATAACAATCGAGCGCACACGATCCTTCACACGCCTAGGAACCGACAAGCGCTCCGTAACAGGCTGAAAAAACTCCTCAAACGCCACCGGAAGATCCTTCAGCCCCTCCAACCACTCCTCGAGAGGAGGTCGCAGCAAACAGGCAAGCAACACCGTATCGTCAAGGGGCTTACCCTCCGCCCCACTCTGATCGATCTGATCCAACATGGACCAGAGAGGATTTCCCACACCTGCGCTGTCCCCCGCTGCAGCGTCATCCAAAAACGCCGATAGCTCCGGAACCATCATGGCAAGGGAGCCCGTTTCCCAAAGGATCTGAACCGACTTGCGAGATTTTCCTCCCCGTAGAAGGCGAAGCAGCTCCTCAAAAAGGCGTGGCTTCGCCGCATTGGCCAATTCGTGATGTAAACCGACCATGGCATCCATCAGCGGTGGATCAATATTCAAACCCAGCCGAGCCTGAAACTTGATCGCACGCAGGATCCGAATCGGATCCTCACGGAGCCGCACCCAGGGGTCCCCAATCATACGTACCGTGCGGGACTCCACATCGCGCATGCCATCCACATAGTCGATGACTTCCTCAGTATTGCAATCAAAGAACAAACCATTGATCGTGAAATCCCTTCGAAGTGCATCCTCATGGGGACGACCAAAAGTGTTGTCCCTTCGAATCAGCAGTTCCCGGTCGCCCCCTGACGAACGTTTCCCATGGGACCCATCGCGGCGCGTGCCCGGGTCCCGCCGGAACGTGGCCGTTTCAATCACTTTTCCGTCAGGATAGAACACATGCACCAGCCGAAAACGGCGACCAATGATCCTGGAATTGCGAAACAGGTCACGAACTTCCTCAGGTCGAGCGTCCGTAGCCACATCAAAATCCTTGGGGGTGGCTCCAAGCAACAGGTCTCGGACACCGCCACCCACCAAATAGGAAGCGTAGCCACTCTCATTCAATCGGTGGATCACCCGGCGGGCATCCCCATCGACGGCCTCTGCGGAAATCCGATCGCCGTGGCGCACGGGATCCGGGGCCCTGGGCATGCGACGCCGGGCCGGTGTACGAGGCGTACGGGGTTTCCGGGCTTTTTTCGGGGCTGAAGACACCCCGGAAGGTGGGGAACTCGAAGGCATAACGGGAAAAACGACCGCAGAGGAAACACACCCTCCGCCAAAAGATGAAGTGGGAGGTTCTAGCAGGAACCCACAAAACGTCGACCATCGCCCCATAGGGAGGCTCAAGAAAACGCTAAAAAGGGCACTACACAAGCAAAGGAACCCAACGATTTGGCCACAAACGCACACATTTGGCACCCTCCCCATGTGCAAGGAATCACCCGACGCCAGGCCACCACCCTACTGGCAGGCCCATTGCTTCTGGCAGCGTTCCATTCGGTCACCGTACAGGCCCAAACGCCGATCACAGAAAACGACTTCAATATCGACCTCTACACGGGCCCCATTTTAGGGGGCGGTCGTGCCATGGGCATGGGCGGCGCCTACACAGCCATTGCCGAAGGTCTGGACGGCGCCCCCTGGAACCCTGCCGCCTACGGCTCACGCACCCTATGGCAGTTAAAGTGGTTCGAATGGGAGATTACGGGAAGCCTCATGTTCCCCGGAGGATTTGCTTCGAATGATTTTTACAACTCGGGCACCACCGAAGGCTTCGCGGTGGACCGGTTTTTGTTTGTGACGCTCGGAGCACGCCTACAGTTTGGCGACGTGGGTGTGGGGTTCCTGCCCCAATGGCGAACGTTCACCCTGGATGACGGCACAGGTTCCCCGGTGGACGTCACCTTCAACCAGGGTCACGCCGGATTTGCCTACCAGCTGCACAACGGTCAAATCGTGATCGGCGGAGGATGGCGATTCGCCAAGGTAAGCCTACGCGACGCAAACAACCTCGAACTGGTTTCAACCTCAGGAAACTCGGCAGAACTGGGGGTGCTCGTTCGCTACGAAGATCAGCCCTGGCGTCTTGGCGTCGCCACCAAAACCCCAGTTGCCACGGACGCAGACAACGTATCTGGGCTCATGGTACAAGACGGAGTTTCCTCCGCCGGTGGCCTCGTGCTCCCCAGAAGAGCCTATATGCCCTGGGAACTTCAGGTCGGCTTTGCCTATCAGTTTGGAGATCGCCCCCTAAACCAACGGTGGGTCGATCCCCAAAACCGAAATAAGTCCCTACGCCAATCCCAGACCATTCAGTGGCTCAGCCGTGAGCATCAGCAGTGGATGCGAGAACAGTCAGCAGCTGAAAGCCCGTTGGGTTCAGCGAAAGCACTCGACGACCCACGCAGCGACCTACGCAGCGACCCACGCGGCAATCCACAAACAGACCAGGTACAACATCGTTTGCCTTCGGATCCCTACGCCTGGTCGGAAGCCCGACCCCAAAGCCCGAGTTTTTGGAAAGAAGAAAAGCGACGCCGCGAAGAAGAACTGAAACACATCGATGAGCAATACGAACGTGATGCACAACAGCGCCGGGAAGAGATGGAGTCCATCCCGCGATTCTACGTACTGCTCAGCACCGAAATCCTGCTCACCGGAAAAAGCTCAAACGCCATTGATCCTGAGGCTTTCCTCCTACAACGCCACCGCCGTTCCGGTACACGCAACTCCTTCGCCTACCGATTTGGGGCAGAAACAGAACCTCTCGCCCATCGACTCAAGATCCGCGCTGGCACCTACCTAGAACCTGCTCGCATCGAAGGCGCCACGTCCCGCGGCCATTTTACGGCTGGGACAGATCTACGCCTGTTCACCTGGGACGTCTTCGGACTGTTCCAGAAGTTTGATATTCGGGTGAGCGGTCTTCTGGACGCTGCGCCCCGATACTTCAACTGGGGAGTCAGCGTCGGCGTTTGGCACTAGGTTCGTCTTCTCCCAGGGAAACATCCCCACGTTTTAACAACATCGACAGTGCACCCCGGGTCCTTGGCATCCAAACAAGAACGGCGATGCCGTAAAACACCACGCCCACGCTCACCTTCGCTATGAGCACCCACACCCAGTGGATCCCCTGCCCGATGAGCTGAATCCCAAGCCACCACACAACCAAGCCCATGGCACCCGCGTTCATCCAAATCGGCACCATGGCACCTAGAGTTTGCCGAACTGAAACCTCGGCGGCTCGATGGGACATCCACACCGTGGGAAAAAAGATAAGCACATTGGCCACAGCGTAGGCCTGGGCCACCCCCAACCCACCACCGGGCAGGACCCACACACCATTCTGCGATTCCAGCAATGGCAATGGCAATGGCAATGGCAATGGCAACGTGAAGCCGTGCACACCCACCCAAAACGCAAGGGCAAACACCACCGTTTGGGTCAACCCCACCACAAACATCGGCCGGCTCTGCCCCTTGGCCAAAAACAGCCACTGAAACGTATTGGAGGTGATTTGCAACACCGACGCCAGGGACAACCACTGAAGAATGCCCGCACTCACCCCCCACTTTGCGCCGTACACCAACCGCACCACTTCAGGTGCCACCGCACCAAGGCCAATCGCCACGGGCACCCCCACGGCGCCCATCTGACGCGTCACCCGCCCATACATCGCGCGAAACGCAGCCATATCTGACTGCAGCGAAGAAAGGGCAGGCCAAAACACATTGCCCATGCCCTGCACAAACAGCGTGGCCGGTAGTGTCATTAAAAAATAGGCCCGGTTGTAGAACCCCAACTCACCTGAACCCCACACGCGGCCAATCAAAATGTTGTCCAGGTTCCGTGACAGGTAAAACATCAAGGAGGTAAGCGTAATACCCGCCCCAAACCGAAGAAACATCACCGTCCCCTGGCCTGGCGTAAACCGGGCAGGCCGGTACTTCGAGGCCATCCACATTCCCACCATGCGCACGCCCTGGGCCACCACCACATGGACAACCAACGCCCAATACTCCGCGCCCCAAAGGCCGGCGACCAGGGCAGATACCACCGCCACCAGTTGTGCCGAAAGCTCCACCAGGGACACCGCGCGGGTGCGTAGCTGCCGGGTAAGGATCGCCGCCGGTTGAAGCGCCAGCCCATCAAACACAAACGTCACCCCAAGCAACGCAGAAACCGCCACCAACTCGGGCTGGCGGTAGAACCAGGCAAGGGCCGGCCCCATCATCACACACACACACCAGAGCAGAACTCCCAGGCCCGCGCTGACCCAAAACAGGTTATCTACCTGGGCCTTCTTGAGAGAAGCGCGCTGAATCGCCGCCGCGCCCAAACCAAAATTGCCCACCGTCTGCAACAACGCCGTAAGCGTTGTCGCCTGGGCCACCATGCCGTAGTCGTGCTCCGAAAGCAGCCGGGCCAACACCATGCTCGTACCCAGGCCCAGCACCCGCATCAACACCACCTGCACCAGGGCCCAACGCACCCCGCCGCGCACAAGCCCATCCAACCGGTCCGTACGGGCTGCAGCCACCTCACCGGGCATCACCGAAGGGCTCTTAGAATCGTTTTCAGATTGCATCTGATACAGGAGGAACTAGCAGAGCCACTACGCAAAGCGTACACAATCCATGAAACGTAAAGAAAAAGCGGTCAAAATTTCCGAAATCCTGAACAAACTCTACCCCACAGTGGAGGCACCGCTCCAGCATTCCGATGCCTTCACCCTACTGGTTTCCGTGGCACTCAGCGCCCAAACCACAGACAAAAAGGTCAACCAGGTCACCCCCGCCCTGTTCAAAAAGGCACCCGATGCAGCGCGCATGGCCAACACCGAAGTGGAAACCATTCGCCAGCTCATTCGTGAGGTGGGCCTCGCACCCACCAAAGCGAAAAACCTCCGCCGCATGTCCCAACTCCTACTGGAACGTCACAATGGAGAGGTGCCCAACACCTTCGAAGAGTTGGAAGACTTGCCCGGTGTCGGCCACAAAACCGCGTCGGTGGTCATGACCCAATGGTTCGGCGTACCCGCCTTTCCCGTGGACACCCACATCCACCGCCTGGCCGCCCGCTGGAAACTCTCTGACGGCTCCAACGTCGTCAAAACCGAACGGGACCTCAAAGCCCTCTACCCCAGGGACCAATGGAACCGCGTCCACCTACAAATCATCTACTTCGGCCGAGAACATTGCCCCGCCCGAAACCACACCCCCACCCAATGCCCCATCTGCTCCTGGGCCATGCCCAAATCCCAGCAGTAAAACCCAGCAGTAAACCCCAGCAGTAAACCCCAATTGGTTAAAACGGGCACTACTCCGCCAACATGGCTCGAAAGAGGGGTTCGTCGATGACTTTGGTTCCGTAGCTTTCGGCCTTGTCCTTCTTGGATTTGCCGGTGTTCTCGCCCGCCACAAGGAACGTGGTGCCCTTTTTGACCCGGTCGTGCACTTCGCCACCTGCGGCGCGAATCTTTTCGTGGATGACCGGGCGCGGTTGGCTGAGAGTTCCTGTCACGCAAAAACTCTGACCCACCAGGGGGCCCTCACCTGCGGCACCCGCGGAAGTGTCCTCCTGGGAAGTCAGCCCCAGGGCGATCATCCGTTCCAACATGGCCCGCTCCTGGGGATCCCCCAAAAAAGCCACCATGCTTGAGGCCATCTTGGCGCCAATGCCGTGCACCTCAGCAAGCTTCTCCTCCAGCTCGCCCAGGTCCTGACCAAGCAGGGCGGGCAAGTCCGGGTACAGGCCCGCAATCAACTTGGCCGCACTGGCACCCACCAGGGGAATACCCAGGCCCGTAAGCAACTGGGCAAACGTACGCTCCGTGCGGGATCGTTCCACCGATGCGAGCAGGTTGTCCACGCTCTTTTCCGCCATGCGCTCCAACCCAAGCACCGCATCCCGCTTGCTCGGTAGCGCAAACACGTCTGCCAGGTCCTGCACCAAACCTGCCGCCACCAACTGATCGATCAACACCTTGCCCAGGTGATCCACATCCATGGCCGTGCGGCGTGTAAAATGGAACAACGCCGCCCGCAGTCGCCCAGGGCAACGCCCGTTGGGACAACGCAGCGCAGCCTCCCCCTCTTCCCGTACCACCGCCGCTTTGCACGAGGGGCATTCTGTGGGCACCGTCCACGCAACCGATTCCGGTGGGCGTTGGTCGAGCACCACCCGCATCACCTGGGGAATAATCTCCCCCGCCTTCTGCACCACCACCGTATCTCCCACACGGATGTCCTTCGCCGCAATGTAGTCCACGTTGTGAAGCGAAGCGCGCGCCACAGTCGTGCCCGCAAGTGCCACGGGCTGCAGTTCCGCCACGGGAGTCAATGCACCCGTACGCCCCACATCCCCCGTAATGGCCAAAAGCCGTGTGGTCGCCTGCTCAGCGGCAAACTTGTAGGCAATGGCCCACCGCGGAAACCGTGCAGTAAACCCAAGCTCCTGTCGCTGGGACAACGCGTCCACCTTCAACACCACCCCATCGGTGGGGTAAGGAAGCCCTGAACGCTTGCTTTCAAAATCGTCCAAGTACCGGTACACCCCGGCGAGCGTCTCACACCGCTGCTCCAAACCATGGGTGGGTAACCCCCAATCCTGCAGCCCCTTCAACATGTCGGAGTGCGTTGCAAAGTAGGGCGGCGCGCCAGATTCTGTGTACACCAAGTCGTAAAGCGAAATGCGCAACTTGCGCGCCGCGGTCAGCGCCGGGTCGAGCAACCTCAAAGCACCGGATGCCGCATTGCGTGGGTTAGCAAAGGGCTCTTCCCCTGCCCCACGCCGTACAACATTGACCGCCTCAAGATCCGCCCCGTGAATGAACACCTCTCCCCGCAAAATCACTTCACGCTTCTCAGGAATGCTCAACGGCAATCCCCGAATAGTCCGCGCATTCGCCGTGGCATCCTCACCCATCACGCCATCCCCCCGCGTAATGGCAGCGGCAAGCAACCCATCCCGGTAGATCACCTCAAGGCTCGCGCCGTCAATCTTAGGTTCCGCAACGTACACCGGGGTTTCCCCGTCACCCAACCGTTCCCGCACCCGCCGATCAAACTCCTCAAGGGCGCCCAGAT
Organism: Polyangia bacterium; assembly: GCA_030427835.1. Classification (GTDB taxonomy): domain Bacteria; phylum Myxococcota_A; class Polyangia; order Polyangiales; family JAUICN01; genus JAUICN01. Next base: position 43,737 of record JAUICN010000015.1, read on the forward strand.
CGTAGGAGTTGTCCAGTGAGTACATGGGCACCGGATGCTCCGCCTTCACCACCCCCTCCCGGGGCTGGGCCCCCACCCGCTGGGTGGGCGACTCCGGCGTCACCAATCCCGGGTGTGCCTGCTCCAGGGATTTCAGTTCAGCAAAAAGCCTATCGTACTCCCGATCCGAAACCGTGGGCGCGTCCAACACATAGTACGCCCGATCGTGCGCCCGAACCTGAGCCACAAGCTCCCTGTGCCGGCCAACCGCATCCTCACTCACCTCACCCATGCCCCACCTCTGAAGTCTCCCCAAAAGGCACGCAACCCAACCCGGCCACTTCTTCAGATCTGTTCACGCAACCTCACCCCACTCGACCTGTTGTCAGTCCGTTTCCGCCCCTAAAGAAGACCACAAACCGCGGGAGGGAAAGGGTGCGTCCAGAAGAAAAACAACCCCACTTTTTCTGGCGGGCGTGCCCTTTCCCTCCCGCGGTTCCTGCAGTCTTTCGATCCCTCAAAAAAAACTAGCTCTGCCTGTCGTACAGAATCCGCAAACCATCCAGGGTCAGAAACTCATCCACCTCTTCAATGGTCTCGCTCTCGGGCTGAATCAGGGGCGCCAACCCACCCGTGGCCACCACCGGGCAAGGCCCACCCATCTCCCCCCAAATACGCCGCACCAACCCATCCACAAGGGCCACGTACCCAAACACCAACCCCGCCTGAATCGAGTTCACCGTATTGCGCCCAATCACGCTGGGGGGCTTTGCAATGTCCACCTTCGGCAACTTGGCCGCCCGTTGGAACAGCGCCTCCGCACTCACATGGATCCCCGGCACAATGGCACCACCCAGGTACACACCACACCCATTTTTCTCTTCTCGACCAATACAATCAAACGTGGTTGCGGTCCCAAAATCCACCACCACCACATTGGACCCGTACCGCTCGCTCACGGCCACCGCATTCACAATCCGGTCGGCACCCACCTCACGGGGGTCCTCGTAACGGATCGAAACCCCTGTCTTGATCCCCGGTCCCACCACCAGTGGCCGCACATCAAACGCCCGATCCACCGCCTCCACAATGGAATCCGTCACAAGCGGCACCACCGACGCCAAAATCGCCCCATCCACATCCTCAGGATCCAACTCGTTGGACACCAAAAGCGAATGGAACAACGCATGGTACTCATCCGCCGTACGCCCGGTCACCGTCCCCACACGAAAATCGTGCACCAACGCCTCCCCCTCATACACCCCAAGCACAACCTGCGTATTCCCAATATCGATCGCCAGCAACATGGCGCAACCCTACAACCAACGGAGAGCAGCAGCCATCCGAGATCGTACCACGAATCGGCTACCGCCGAATACGGAGGGCAAGCGAACGGGCTACCAGATCCCCGAAGGTGGCCGGAGCCTCTGGTGCAACTTGACCCTCGGAAACCGCCACAGGGCCCCCTGCTGAGGGTACGGGAGCCGCTACTGGAGAAGCTTCCATCACCGGCGCTGCCGCGGGGACCTCGGAAAGCCCCGTGGGCGCATTCGAAAGTGAAGGTTGCTGCGTGGTGGGCGGCTCGGAATCCGCCGACCCAGAATCTGCCAGAGCGGGATCGACGGGCGCGGGATCGACGGGCGCAGGATCGACGGGTGCGGCAACGGGCACCGGTTGAACCTCAGAAGTCATCACGTCCGCGAACGACACCTCACCGGGAAGCTCATCCCCAGAAGGCGCCACAGCCTCCTCAGCTCCAACATCCGCCACCGCAAGCTCGGTCGTGTCTGGCGTCACAAAACCGCCTGTGCTGTCCGCCCGCTCCGGAGCTGTGGGCACCCCCACCTCCGGCGCAGCTTCTGCAGACACATTGCCCGCGGGTCCCTCCTCAACAGATATGTCCCCTGCAGGAATATCCCCAGTGGAAGAATCGGCCATGCCCGAAAGGTCCAAATCAAGACCAAAATCCGCTTCGGCCCGAGCCACCACCTGCTCGGCAGAGTCCCGGTTCTCAGGCGTACCCATCCCAAAGCTCGCTTCCAGATCGGCTGCCTCTCCGGACAGGTCACCGCCAGACAACCCATCCTCAGCCAAATCGCTTTCCGACAGGGCCATCCCCGCAACTACGGTGGCATCCTCTTCGTTTACGCCATCGTTCTCGGGCATGCCATCGTTCTCAGCCACGTTGCCCGCCACAACATCGCCCGCCCCAAGCAAATCCTGCTCCGCCAATGGTTCCGCATCCACAAAGGACGGCTCATCCACCACCTCAGGATCATCGGACAGGGCCAACCGCGCGGGCACGTCCATGCCCTCACTCCCACCCATGGGCGTCACAGAAGGCGCCACCGCAGCGGCCCGTGGCAACCCACGATTCTCCTGGATGCGTGCCAGCAATGTTTCCAGCTGCTGTACCCGCTGTTCCACCGGAATGTTCTCGTCCGTAAACGGACCACCCAAGGTACCTCGGCCCAATGTAGATCCAGTCATTGCGCAAGCCCCCCAATCAAAGCACCCAGTTCCCCGTGGGCACGGGACATCCCCCACACATCATCCGCCACGGAGGGATCCACCAACACAAACGCGTCTTCCTCCGGTGTGGGCACACAGGCCACCTCGTTCCCGGTCAACACAGAAAACATCCCCCCAAGCAACGCACCGAGGCCCAATCGATCCCCATCCAACTCAGGCGCACCCCCAAGGCGTGCCACCAGGGCGTCGCCCCAACGCTCCAAACCAAAGTGACCAAACCCAAACAGGGCAACGACACTACGAATCGCGTACACCGCAGCAGAGGGATCCGCCGAGGAAAAACCTACCGCGTCACCCTCCAAGAACCGCAAGCTCTGCTCCCCAAGTTGCCGGCCAAAATGGCGCAGTGCAGACAAATCCCCCGAGTGCACAGCGGCACTCACAAGATCCCGCATCAGGCCATCGGTCACCACCATCATGCGTGAACTGTGGTTCGTAGAGGCCTCTTGCCCCCCCAAAACCACGCCACGCCCCAAATCAAAACTGTAAAACCCCTCGGGTTGCCGGGCACCGGTCATTTCGCCTCCTGCCACGTGCAACGCAAACACACGTCGGCTTGCGTACCGGTGTACGGGGTTTCAAGGCGTCATGTCAAATGTGTGGGCCGCAAAACGTCATTCTTCTCTCCCTAGGCCTCTGGGCCGGCACGTTAGTCGCTCCCCTCCCCAGGGCACACAGCCAAGAGGACGGCGTACCCGCCCCAGGTGCACCCCTCCCAGATGGACCCCTCCCAGGCATTGACGAATGGGCCGAAGCCATCGCCCAATCCAGCCAGGGCCGTTGGGCCGGCCAACGGGTCCCCTACCCACTCACGAGCGCCCGACCCCAGGGCCCCAATACCGTCACCCTCTCTTCCAGCACCCACCCCATCGCCCTGCACGCCTCCAGTCGAATCCCGGTCAACACACTCCAGCACCACCTCACGGCCGCTGAAGACACCCTGGAAACCCTTGCCCAACTCGGTTGGTCCACCCTTGCCCTAGGCGGCACCCTGGACGGAACCCTTGGGGGTTCCCCCGTACTCGACGTCTACCTACGCCCACAGAACTTCCAACCGCAGGGTTCATTCAGTCGGGAGCCGACCCAAGCGGGGACCGACCGCCTCACCCACCACACCCGGTTGGACGGGGCCCACACCCACGCCACAGTCCCAGAGGCCCTGGCCTGGACCGACATCCCACCCTGCACCTCCACCGCCATCACCCAAGCCCTGCTTCGGGGAACCCACCCCGCCGAAGCCCACACCTGGATCCGTGAAACTGCCCGCTGGGTTGCCTACCGAACCACCGGCACCTGGGGCTGCACACCAACACAGCAACCCAAAGGAGAACTAACGCAGGAAGAAAACAAGGAACCCACGCACGCGTCCGCCGCCCTGCCCGCACCCATGCTGGAACTTCTGGCCAAACGTTGGGGCGATCACGCCATTCATTCCCTCTACGAAATGGCCCGCCAACACACCTGGGACGGCACCGCCCTGCGAGGGAGCCCCGACCTATTTGAAACCCTCAGAGCCTACGCGACGCGCGCCAAAAACGAGACCATGGAAGACCTGCTCGTGGACCTCAACATTCAGTACCACCAACTCCAGGGCGCCACCCACCCACCTCAACCTGTCACGAGCGCCAACAACACTACCCTTCCCATCCATCACCACACCCCCTCTGTTGCACCCTGGCGCGCCAACCATCTTGCACTCCCCTCCCCAAACCATGACCAACCCCTGCGTGTCTGGCTCCGCGGTGAATACGGTGTAAAATGGAAGCTTGTGGCCAGCCGCTTTGATGCCAACGGCAAACTCATGGGCCACATCCACGGCACCCAAAAAGAACCCCACAAGGCCTACCTCGTGGTTGAACCCCAACCCAACACACAAAGCCTGCTGTTCACCGCCATCAACCTCTCCGCCCGCCTCCCCGACGCCGACCGCCCCGACCCCAACACCCGCGCCGCCACCCTCATTCTCAAATAGCGTGCTACGCATCGGCCATGCGTGCTGTTACCCAACGTGTTTCCCAGGCCCAGGTCACCGTCGCGGACGAAACCGTCGGCAAAATTGACCACGGCCTACTCGTCTACCTGGGCGCCGCAAAAGGCGACGGCCCAAAGGACATCGAATACATCGCCTCCAAGCTTGCGGGCCTGCGCATCTTTGCGGACGACGAAGGCCGCATGTCCAAATCCGTTCAGGACGTGGCAGGAAGCGTACTCATCGTCTCCCAGTTCACCCTCTTCGGCGACACCCGAAAAGGCCGCCGCCCCTCCTTCGACGGCGCCGCCCCCCCCGACCAAGCCCTGCTCCTGGTCGAACAAACCGTACGCGCACTCAAGGCCCAAAACCTCCCCGTAGAAACCGGCCGCTTCCGAGCCCACATGCACGTCACCGCCACAGTAAACGGCCCCATCACCATCCTACTCGACAGCAAAAAGCAGTTCTAGGCACCAGCGTGCCTAGTTCCCTAGGGGCGCGTACCGTCGTCAGAGTAAAACCCGTCTGGCGAATCGTGACCCAGAAAATCCATAAATCGTCCCAAGTTGTCGTAGATGAACGGGCGGTAATCTACCTCACCAAGTGTCTCTAGAATGGCAGCCTCCGCCGAACGGATCACATGCATCACAGCGGGGGATCCGCTGTGAGAGACCAAATAGCCATAGTGGCCGAGAATAGCTCCGTTCATAGCAATCACCCGCAGCAGTAACTGTGACGTTTGGTTCTGTGTCAGTTCGATGGGCCCCTGTTCTTGAATCAACCGTTCAGCACACGCAGACAGAAGGGTGTAGGGCAACACAGCCGCCACGTCCTCAAAGTACAAAAGCACATCATCCGAATCGTTCTGTATGTGCGGGTAATTGCCCAGAGCGTTGTCAATCAGTTGCTGAATCTCATCGCCAAAACCGTCTGGAAGGGGGGCACCATCAGCAACACCCTGGGCAGCTTGAGATAGGGCCAACAAATAGTCACGAAGCAACAGGCTCATCTCCGTACACCCATCGTTCATGTGCACCAGTTCCCGAAGACGCTCCACCTTTCGCTCGACCTTCTCAATCATACGTCCCCAACGCGGATCATCCGGACCAACAGACGGATCATCAATAATCGTCAACGGGTCCAGTTGCTCCATTGCCCATTGAGTACCAAGCCTGAGCAGTTCTTCCGTGTACTCCTTCAAACCCGCCTCGATGCCATTGCGATAGCCCGCAAGGTAAGTCTCGACTGACGCATGGACCCGGCGAACCGCCTCCTCATGGGGCCGGTGGTAGGTATCGGAATCGTACGTCCCCAGGTGGGCCACCTCGCCCATGGAAAGACTAGAAGTATCCCTCCCATCACCGAGAAGGAACTCAACCTTCCATACATCAAACTGTCGCGCAGGGACCGGGTTCAGCGAGAGCAGCTGAAGTGGGATCAGTACTTGCTTAAGCACAAGCCCCAGGGGACGCGCTGCCTGGGAAACCTGTTCCGCTTCGGTCACCGCAACCGAAGTTTCTGGAATGTGGGCAGCTGCCATCTCAACCACCTGAGTGTTTGCCGCCGCCCAGCCCCCCAACATAAAACCATGATTCGTGCGATTTGCCCCGCGTCGCCGCTCCATCATCATCTGGGCAAGCGCCTCCCGCTCGGCCGCGTCATTCGATTCCTCCAGCATCTTGGCCAGTGCAGCCATTTTCAGATTCACTCCCGCGTACACCATCCGTGTAGGGAACTGGTAGTTCTCAAAGGAGCCCTTCCCTGAGGGCTTTCTGTTCAACCAGTCCACGTTCTCTCGAGGCCCTACAGCCATCCCCCAGGTTGCGGCCGGACGTACTCCAGTTTGCACTTCGTCGGCCAGAATCGCCGCATGCTCTACCAACCAGTTGTAGGGCGTAAAACGACTCTCCTTAGCAAACGACAGTGTAGGCGCCGTCACAAAACTTTTCGGGTCAAAGTGCGTGGTCGGGCTCACGTTCTTGATGGACTTGCGATCATTGGTCAGCTCCAGGTTCCGGATGGGCACACCCTCCCCACCCCAGATGGGAAGAACATCACACTCCACCGCATAGGTCTCTTGACCCCCGTTGGGCTCATAGGGTCGGCAGTGCCTGGCGCTCACATCCGCCGTCACCACCAACATCTCCACCTTCTCCACGCCGGCAGCAACTCGCTTTACCTCACTCACCGATGGCGCCGTGCAGCCCCCCAATAGAGTGGCAGCCAAGGCAGTGCTCAAGAGCAGGTCAACGGAGGAACGAATGGATGGCAGTACAAACATGTAAGTCGACTAAGCAAACACCGCGCCAACCAAATGTCAGCCCCAATTCCGGCCGAAAAGCCTGCTCAGCCGACCACTCGGGTTTCAAGACCCCGCCCCAAAATTCTGCTGATTATCTGCGCGGTAGAATGCGCAGAAATTAGAACGGTGGGGTAATGCCGCTGGTCACAGGTCGGCTAGGGATGATCCCCGGACGCGAGGGCTTCGGTATTTCGATGTTCGATGCTCCCGTTGGGGTACGCCAGGGCAAGGGCTTGGCTCACGTAGGTGCTGGGTAAGTGATCCCGCAGTACCACCGTGTGCAAACGTGGAAGCCGTGCCTCCGCCAAAAGCTGAAGACCCCGATCGGGCACCCCGCTCTGAAGGCTTTCGGATCTTGAAATATCAAACACCTCAAGCGCAGGAAATCTCACGTAGGGCGTCTCGCCGCTCAACACCTTGTACTGCCCCTGTTGGAAGCTCCGTGCCGACAAACGCAAATACTTCAAGCGTGGCAGCCTGGACAAAAACACCATGCCACCACCCACGTCGGTCTCAGAGATGTCCAAACGCTCCAAGTTCGAAAGCTCTCCCTTGGCCAATCCAAAGAACTCCACAGCAGTGGATGCAACGTTCAAGCTCTTCAATCGCGGCAAGCGGATCAGTTTCCGCAAGTCATTGGGATGAGAGCCCACAGCCGTACCCGCAACCCCTAGAACCTCCAGGTAGGGAAACTGCGACAACAAGCCCAGTGTAGCCGTACCCACGGAGGTTCCATTCAAATTCATTGAGCGCAGGGAACGCAAACCCACAAGAGCCTGCACGTCCCCGTCACCTATGGCCGCACGAACCGAATCGGAAGTTCCTGAAACATCATACTCCGCAAGCGTCAATACAGTCTCCAAATCATCATCGGGTGCACCACTCGAAACCATAGGCAGCACAGTGGAACTCCCGCTTTGGTGCGTGGCCGTACAACTCTGGATTTCCACCGCGCTTCCCGGCACCCCAACCGCACCCAGGTTCAGCGCAATCAATGACCAATCATCCACCGCTGCCTGGGTACCGTCGTCGTAGGAAACCGCGTCGGCACGAAAAACAAGCCGCTTACCCAAGGACGACGCATCAGTCGAAAAACCAAACTGAACCTCAAGGGAATGGGCCCATGCCAAAGCAGCTCCAGGGTCCACCGGTTTCCTCAGTGAAGAAAGGTCTCGCCACCCCACCGTGATGTCCACATCCGGTCGAGCCCCAAAACCCCAATAGGGCCCCATGACGCCCGGGCGAGCATCGCTCCCATCCCCCGTGAGAAATGCCCAAACGTTGTCAAGAACTCCATCTTCTCCACCATTGCCAAGAAACGATGGCTTCCCACTCAATCCACGATTCACTCCGTACTCGATCAGGGGAATCACCTGCTCGGCAAAAGCAACACACCCAAATGCCGTCCCAGTGAGCGACCGTTTCACGGATCCCGACTTTCCCAAACTAGGGCCGTCAAACGGCACCGCCGAACATGCCAGGACCATGCAACCAAGGGCACCCACACCCGCCGCAGCACCCAACCGTCGAAACTTGGAAACAACACGATTCAACAACATACCCATCCACCAACCTCTCAAAAGGCACATGACTCACATTCAACCCTAGCAAAATCTAGACCATAAAAGCGGCGCCAAATAACCCGGAAATGTTCTCAGATCCATAAAAAGCGGCTACTCAAGTCGCCCCATGTTCACATTTTGCGCCATTTCAGAATTCACACGGGTTCGTCAAACCCCAAAATAAAAAGTTCAAACAAAACCCATGGCCACGTCCACCCAGGCTCGAGATACACTGCTCTCCGTGTTCACCATTCGCGCCGCCCTTCCAGGCGACCTCGACGCCATGCTCGAGCTCGCGTCCCACCTGGATTCTGTCAACCTCCCCCACGACCGCACGGAACTGCAGGCCCTTCTGCAACGTTCAGAGGACTCCTTCGCAGGCGCGTACCCAAACAACCCGGGCAAGCGCCGCTTCATATTCCTGCTTTGGGATCACGAAAACAACGCCCCCGCCGCCACCTCCATGGTCCACGCCCAGCTCGGTACACGGGAGGCGCCGTACATCTACTTCGCCGTACTTCCAGAAGAGAAATACAGCCCCACCCTGGACAGCCACTTCCACCACAGGGTGCTCTCCATTCGCTACTCGTTTGACGGCCCCACCGAACTGGGCGGGCTAGTCGTGCACCCCAACTACCGCAAACACCCCTCTCACCTGGGCTACCTCATCTCCATGGTGCGTTTCCTGTGGATCGCTGCCCGTCGCGAGCAGTTCCAAAACCAACTACTCGCGGAACTGCTCCCCCCACTCTCAGGTGACGGCACAAGCCACCTTTGGGAAGCCGTGGGGAAACGCTTCACCCATCTAACCTACCGCGAAGCAGACAGGCTCTCTCAACACAACAAGGAATTCATTCGGAGCCTCTTTCCGGACGGCGACATCTACGCATCGTTACTTTCCCAGGAAGCACAACAGGTCATCGGGCAGGTGGGCCCCAAAACCAAACCCGTGGAGCGCATGCTCACCCGCATGGGCTTTCGGTACGCCGAACGGGTCGACCCCTTCGACGGCGGCCCCCACTACATCGCGCACACCGACAAGGTCACCCCCATCCAACAAACCGTACAGGTACGCCTGCAAGATCCCCCACCCAACCCGGATACAACACCCCCCAAAGAAGAACAGTTGGGCCTCATCGCCACAATCACAAACGAAGCTCCCTGGTTCCAAGCCACCCACGGTACCTACACGCACAACCCCAACACACACACGGTAAGTGTGACGCAGCCCGTCATGAACACCCTCAAACTGGGACAAAAATCCAACGTTTTTATCCTAGGAACCTCGCCGCAGGGTTAGAATCAAAAACGATTTGAAGTGAACCGTGGAATAGGTACAGGCATCAAAGAGTTACACATCAAGTCAGCCACAAGCACCGCCCCAACCATGTTTCCATCCAACACATCCCGCCTGAGCTACGGCCCTGCCATCCCCTGGCCCACCGGCGTGCTCCTGGTGGAAGACGACCCCGACCTCCAATGGAACCTGGCCCGATCCCTGACCGTCCGTGGCATACGCGTGGTGGGCACCGGATCCCCGGAGGGCGCACTGGCCCTACTGCGCCAATGGCCCGTGGACCTCATCCTGCTGGACGAATCGCCACCAAACTCCCCCGCACATGCCAACGCAAGCAGCCTTCAAAGCACCACCGCCACCCCCTCGGAGCGCCCCACCCGGGAGGACATCGTGCGCGCCGCCCGCAAGCACCTGCCCGATGTGTCCATCATCCTCATGGCTGAACCTGGGGCTCACCACTCAGAACAACTCGCACAACAGCTCGGCGCAGATGCCTGGATTTGCAAACCCTTTAAGTTTGAGCATCTCCAAGAAGTGGTCTACTCCCTTCGCGATGCCCGAACATTCTCCCTCACAGACCCTAGGCGGCCCCCCCATCGCAGCCCCCCTGCGGGCCGAGACAGTTTCCCTCCCGCCTAGGCCCGTAGGGGGGCCAACGCTAGCGCGTGTCACATCTGCATGGCGCACAGCAGCCGGGGCCACATGGGCAATGGCGATGCTCCTACAAGTCACGCCGGCACAGGCCTACAACGAAAACAAACCACGGCTTTGCGTCAACCCACCCACCCGGGCGGGGGTAGACATCGTGGTGGCACGCCACGTGGTGCGCCAAATCTTTCGCACCGGAGAGCGCCTGGGCTACCAGGTGGTCCAAATTCACCACCAGGATCCCCACCAAACATCCACCACAAACACACCGCCCAGCCCCACCGAACTCTGGCAGGCGACCCACCGCTGCGGCGGCATGCGAGGCATCTCCACACATGTCTGGGTAGAATCTGGCGAGTACGTGCTCCAGTTTGTGGTAGCCAGCATGGACGGTGCCGGCCCCTTTCAGGATCGAACCCACACCGATGTTTCAAACTTCGACGAAAGGGTAGACCAAGCGGTCAGGGCAGTTCTCCCTCCCGCCACCATGCAGCTTGCTCCCGGGCAACGGTTTGAGCCCTCCATTCGCGCCATTCCACAACCCTCACTCGATACCTCCACTTCAAAAGGCACCACCCCAGCGGGCATCCACACAGAAGACACCAATACAGAAGAAGCCCCGGCAACTCCACACACAGCAGAATCCAATCACGGGCTCTGGGTTGCCATTCAAAGCGATTCCGCCGTCGGGTTGTCCCTCGAGGATCCGTTCTACAACCATCTGCTTGGGGCCCGTCTCGACTACCAACTGGCCGACGAACTTTTCCTGGGAGCCTACCTGGGCTACGCCAACGTCCGTAGCAAGACTGGCCGCGGCGCAAACCTGTTGAGCTACGGCCAGGTGGAAAACCGCATTCCCGTCGGAAGAAGCGGCAAGGCCCTGCTCCCCATCCGTCTCGGGCTCGGCTACCTTCCTTTCAACGGCCCCTTCATTCGCATGGGAATGGGCGTGCAATTCAAGCTAGACGACGCAAGCTATCTCGGGTTCGACCTCCTCACCCCCACCTTCTGGGTCCTGCCCGACCGCACTGCCTTCTCCCTGAACGTGGGTGTCGAGTATACCCGCCGCCTTTCTAGGAAAACCACACACCCATGAACCTCCCCCCCTCCACACGGCCACCACCTCCACTACCCAACAAAAATTCGCTACCTCCACAACGCCATGTGGGCCTCTGGGGTGCCACGGGAGTCGGCGTGGGCGCCATCGTGGGTGGGGGCATCCTCGTATTGGCTGGCGTTGCGTTCCAGGCCACGGGCCCCTCCGCCATGATCGCCTTCGCCATCAACGCGGCCGTGGCCCTACTGACCGCATTGAGTTTCGCAGAAATGTCCACCCTCTTTCCGGAGAACGGAGGCGCCTACACCTTTGCAAAAAAAGTCCTTTCCGTACAGGCCGCCTTTGGCGTCGGTTGGATCCTGTGGTTCGCCTACATCGTGGCAGGCGTACTCTACGCACTTGGGTTCGCGGAATACGGCATCGCCATGGTGGTGGACACGCTACGGGCCCTGGACATTCGCGTTCCCCAATGGCTACACACCCGTGGTACCGCAGTGGCTCTCGCCATTGCCGCCACCGCCTACTACGCGGTTTCACTTCTCAAGAAAAGCACCGGCGGGGGCCAATGGGCCACCATCGGTAAGCTTATCGTATTTGTGGTGCTCATCATCGCAGGCGCCATTTCCCTTGCCCTGCGCGACACAGGAGAAGCCGTCAAAAGTCTACGGCCTTTCTTTGCCTTCGGGCCCCTGGGGCTACTTCAAGCCATGGGCTTTACCTTTATTGCCCTGCAGGGTTTTGATCTGATCTCGGCCATTGCCGGCGAAGTCAAACAGCCCTCCAAAAACATTCCCAAGTCCATGCTGTTCTCCCTTGGCGCCGCCATCGCCATCTACCTGCCATTGCTGTTCATCATCAGCACCGTGGGTACACCCAGCCACACCACCATCGCTGCCATGAGCGCAGAGCATCCCGAAACCGTCATGGCCGTTGCCGTCCGCCACTACATGGGCCCCGTGGGCTATTGGCTCGTCATGATCGCCGCGGTGTTGTCCACCCTTTCCGCACTGCAGGCCAACCTTCTTGCCGCCTCGAGGGTCGCACTCACCATGGCGGAAGACCGCACCCTACCCGGCGTGCTTGCCGAAAAACACCCCACACGGGCAACGCCCACCATGGCGATCTACGCCACCACGTTGGCCCTGGTAGCGATCCTATTCATGATCCCGGATCTGGCCGCCGCCGGCGCAGCCGCGAGCCTCATTTTCCTCATCTCATTTGCCCTAGCTCACGGCACCAGCATTCTTGCCCGTTTGCGATCCGTGGATCGACCGGGCTTACGGCATTCCATACTTTTACCATCCATCGTCGCACCGCCTCCCGAACACAGGCCGGCCGAGCCAACGGAGCCCACCCTAGACCTCACCTCCCAGCGAACCGACGACCCGTCTATCCACACACAAACGAACGCTGCCAACAGTTCCGGCGGATCCGCCTTTCGCACACCCTGGTTTCCTGCTGTACCCGTCATTGGTGGCATCGCCTGCCTATTGCTCGCCCTGTTTCAGGCTGTCGCCGTGCCTGCGGCAGGTGGCATTACCGTGGTGTGGCTGGGCCTAGGCGGCATTCTCTACTACGCACTCTTCTCTGGGCGGGCCCAAACCGCGGATGCCTATTCGGAGGCCGCCAATCCAGAACTTTCGCGCCTCAGGGGCCGTTACCCATTGGTTCTCGCCCCCGTCGCCAACCCCGATTCCGCCCGGGGGATTGCAGAGGTTGCGGTCGCCCTTGCCCCCAATCCCGTGGGCCGTGTTCTGCTGCTTTCCGTCATGAAGCGCCCACGACAGCTTGTGGACGGAGACACCCCCGCCGAGCTCTTTGACGCCGAAAACGCCCTGCGGGCAGGCTTCGTCGCCTCACTGCATGCCGGTCACCGCCCCGAAGCACTCATGACCGTTTCGTCGCGCCCCTGGAAAGAAATCGCGCGCGTGGCCCTCGCACGCCGCTGTGAATCTCTTCTCCTGGGTCTGCCAAAAACACCGCCGCAGGTCCATGGCAGTTCGGGCCAGGCCAGCTCAGGTCAAGATAGGAAAGCCATCGGAAAACACCTAGAGTCCCTGCTCAACAGGGTGGAGTGCGATGTGGGCATCCTGAGTGCACCCAGCAGTTTTCGACTTCACGAAGCCACATCCATTCTCGTGCCCGTGGGAGGGAAAGGTTGGCATGACGAACTGCGCGCCCGCCTACTCGGAAGCCTCCGGCGCCTGGGAGGGAGGCACGTCACGTTCCTACGAATCCTCCCCACCACCGCAAGCGCCGCCACAGAGCGGGATGCCCGTCGCGCACTTAGGGCACTGGCAGAAGACGAAGTGCCCGAAACCTCCGCCGCCAAGGTAGTTCGCTCAGACGATGTCGTACACGCCATTCTTGAAGCCTCCCAAGATATGCACCTCGTGGTACTTGGCCTCATGCGGCACGGAGGGCGAACACTGTTGTCCGAAGTGAGTTTACAAATCGCGGATCAGGTAAACTGTGCCACCATGCTCATCCGCCGTAAGAGCTAACACATGCCCATCAACGACCCCACACAGGAACCGGACCTCAACCCCTTGATGGGCCAGTTGGGCTACACCTTTCGAAACATCGAGTACCTCCGTGAGTGCCTCACCCACCGGTCCTTCGCAAACGAAAATCCTGGAACTGAGCACAACGAAAGGCTTGAGTATCTGGGCGACGCCGTGCTCCAATTGGTGGTGACCGCACAGCTCTTCGAACACTTTCCAGATGTGCGCGAGGGGGATCTCACGCGCAGGCGCGCCGACTTCGTATCCGAGCCCGGCCTTCACGCAGCAGCACTGCGAACCGACTTGGCGGAACACCTACGACTCGGCAAGGGCGAAGAGAAATCAGGAGGAAGGGAAAACCCCAGATTGATCTCAAGCGCACTTGAAGCATGTTTTGGTGCCGCCTACCTAGACGGTGGCCTCGCGGCCGCACAACAGATGGGCCGCGCCCTCTTCGCGGGCGAACTCTTCACCCAAACCCCAGGTGCACGGGACTTTAAATCCCGTTTCCAGGAATTGGCCCAGGCCCAGGGCTTGCATACCCCACGCTACGAGACCTACGAAACCACCGGACCCGAACACGACCGCACCTTTCACGTACACGTACACACCGAAGACCACATCTGGGCCAACGGCCAGGGCGCCTCAAAACTCCAAGCCGAACAGGCCGCCGCCGAACAGGCTTTCGAACTACTGACAAAGGAACAGCGGACACTCGCAGCCCAAGAAGCTCAGGAACAGGATTCAGAGGAGCAGCCCCCCGAGGCACTGGGCGAGTAGCCGCGAATAGGGGTGGCCCGCACCTCTTTTTGATCGAAAGGGCTTCGATCCCTTACAATGGAAGTCAGTGACACCCACACAAGTCCTCACACAAGCCCTGCTCGCGGCTCTTATTTCGGCGGCAGTCGTAACCACTCCCACGGTGCTCGCCGACGAACCTGTCCTCGTCGCGGCGAACACTTCTCCACCCGCGCCCTTAGTCAAACGAGGGGATCGACACTCCAGTTCCAGGCGACGTCCCCCCACAACAGCGGCCTACCGTGCGCAACGGGCGCGCTGGCATGAACCTGCCCCACGGGGAATCGTACAACGTTGGGCCAATCAGGAGGTTCCACCCCTCGTGCTCATTCCGGCCCATGAAACCGAACATTTCGAACTCACCCCAGAAAGTAGAGACGGTGGCTTCAGCTCACAGGATTTGACCATTGCCGCCAACGCCTTTCGGCATCGCCGTGACGGAAAGACCACCCAGGTTCATCCACGCCTGCTCGACGTCATTTACGACGCCGCACTCCACTTCAATGCCCCCTACGTAAACGTGGTCAGCGGCTATCGAACCACTCGCGCCACCAGCCGCCACTTCCAAGGGCGTGCCGCGGACATCGTACTCCCAGGTGTCACGGACCAACAACTCGCCGCCTACCTACGCCGGCAAGGCTTCGTGGGCGTGGGCCTCTACCCCGTCAGCGGCTTCGTCCACATCGACGTACGCAACCGAAGCTACTTCTGGGTAGACCGCTCCGGCCCCGGCCAACCTGCCCGCCGTATCCCCATGATGCAAGAAACCTGGGCCCGCTTCGACGCCCAAGCCCGCAAACACGGCACCACCCCCACCCCCAACCTCCCCTGAACCGCCCCAAGGTCATGCATCGCCACTTCCCTTGCCCCCTGAACCGCCCCAGGGTCATGCGTCGCGCGCACCTCTTACCGAGCCCTCGCACCCCCAACACCCACGCCAGGCACGCCTCCAGGGAGCCCAAAGCCCGC
>JAUICN010000005.1 GCA_030427835.1 Polyangia bacterium
CCACCGCAGGCATTCCACATTGGGCTATCTCAGCCCTGTCGATTTTGAAAACTCTTACTACCAAAACTTAGGACTTGCTGCTTAACTTCAACTGTCCATTTTTTCGGGACCACTCCAAATAGATCCCTCAGGGAAGTGAGCCAACGCACGCCGCAAGAGTTTGGGAAGCAATGCCCGTGCAAGTCACGGTATTTCTTCTCTCTTCCATACAGCTGTCGTACTGACGAAAGTATTGTTGCAAGCACAGTCGGACCTGGATCGGCTCACGTCCTGTGTACGCATCCCTACCACGAACGTTGGAGCTACCCAGCCATTCTTCGTATCGCTGTATCAGCACATCCACGTTCGATTGGGGTGTCGCGGACGATGAACCATCGCCCCGGCTTTGGTCCAGAGAGGTTCCATCTTGGAATCCAGATCGAGCTATCATGGATTCGACGGGGTCCTTTCCTCGCACCATCGACTTGCATAGAAATGTGCTGAGACCTTGTATCTCGTATTTGCTTTCGCCGAGGTGCATCACGGGTTCCGTGGCCTGGCACACCTCCTTGAAGTCCTCCTCGGTTGCCACGCGGTCGGGATGGTTAAACCAGTTGGATCGGAACGCGGTCGTGCATACATCACGGATGGCTCGAGCCATTGTTCCACACAACTGCCCCTTCCTTCCGTAGTGAGAAAAATACTGCTGAATACTGGCGTTGACACGTTTTGCGCCCTCCATCATCGAACGCACCAAATGAAGTGCCCTTGGGTACTCATTTGGCTTCTTCCGCAACACCATATACTCCTCAATTACACGGGCCATGGTGTAGCGGTGGGCCATTTGCTCGAGAGATTCATGCAAAGAAGCGGACCACTCGGCAACCTCAACCGGTGCCTGCACCCGATATGGAACTTCAGATTCGTTTTCCGGAAACATGAACACTGGTGGTGATACGACAGTCTCAAGCGCTGTGGCGGTGGCGGTAAGCCCTGGTATATGGAGGAAAGCAGGTCGCTCTTTACCTTGAAGGGCGGGTAGATTAGCGTTCACTGCATCTCGCCATTGAGTTCCCATCGCGTTAAACGCCATGCTAAGCGACAGGGCTCTACCCTCCTTCAGAACACCGTGACAGTGGAACGGAGATACAGGCCTATTGTTGTAGTAGCCCACCGTACCACGGTGATTTGCGGCATATCGCACTAGAAACCCTGTGTTTAGAACACCATTCACTCCAATCTCGATAGGAGTTACGTAGGCCGGGTGATTCCAACGGGCCTGCGTATGATTTTTGTATGTATAGCAGTGGGTGTAGGTGCTTTCTGCCATGTCGAGGCTAGCGAAATCAACCAAGGGTGGCATTTCTTCCCAGGGGTTGGATACCGCCAAGGCACTTTCACAATAGGCCCGTGCCGCCCGTTTGATCTCTGTTTCAGGGCCGCGACTCCCCGACGCCTGTTGCGCCCCTCTACTCGTTGCTTTCTTGCGAGTCGGCTGACAAATACCCGCGTAGTCCTTGTCACTGATCTTCTCGGCGGTGTGAGCTGTTTTACAGGCACGTTCCAGGGTTCGGT
Organism: Polyangia bacterium; assembly: GCA_030427835.1. Lineage (GTDB taxonomy): Bacteria > Myxococcota_A > Polyangia > Polyangiales > JAUICN01 > JAUICN01. Next base: position 1,555 of record JAUICN010000005.1, read on the forward strand.
AAAGTGGAAAGCAGTACGTCCCTCCGAGGGTGTCGTACCGATGCCTAAACGGTGTGCTGAGACTTTCGTCAACGGATTGGAGGTATTCGCCCAGCCCTTTGGGGTCCCGACGGCCAGAAACGTTTCGTTTGGCCACGTACCGCTGTACCAACTCAACAAAGCCGTGATGTTCTAGGGCGGCGGAACCCGTGGTTTGAATCGCTGAAAGTCGTGCAGAAGCTGCATCGCTCTCTAGCCAAACTGCCAGAGCGCGATCACCCAGTTTCTGTTTGGGAACCGCGTCTAGCCACTGTACGATTTCATGCTGAAAGGGACGGTAGGAAACACGACGAGCGCTTCCAGTATCCACCGCGATCCCAAGTATGTTTCTCAACTGGGATTGGAGAGCAACCCCTATCTGAAGCGCCTGTTCTCGCTGGGGAACACCAAGGTTTTCTCCGAGGCAAGATGATTCTCTCTGAGGCTTTTGTCTAAACAGGCCAACACCGACGGTGCCTCCAACACCATCCTCGCCACCGTGTAGCTCCTCAAAAACACTGAACCAGATATTTGGCACGGCTCCATGGCCCCTCCCCTGGACTTGAAATGTCATGTGGAAAAGGGAGGCTTCCAAGTTACCGGCACCGGTGTGCGCCCCCTGCCTGTTGCTGCAATCAAACGGTTCAACGGTAGCGAAAACCTCCTGCACCTGCGGGAAGGACGGCTCGTACGACCCCTTTATGAAGGGGCCCACGGTGCAAGACCCCATAAGACAGGATCCAACACAGCTGGTTACAAGTGCAGTAACAACAAAGGCCGTTTGCCTGGTCTGCGGGGGCCTTCCACAACGCAACTTCAAAAACATGAAGTGCCTATGGCAAAAACCGTACCGCCCAACTTTGGGGCAAATATTTCCCAACCACGCCCAGGCTGTACCCACAACTGGCAAAAACGGTTGGGCCAAGAGGCCCTATCGGGCACCCCGTTTGCCATCTCCATGCCCGGGCTGGCACCCCAGGTTTCACGGACTCATTGCAGGCAGAGGTAGAGAGCCTGGTTGACTCCATTCCTGCATATCAAGTGGTTCCGGGCACCTTCACCCATGCATTTGTCGTAACTACGATAGTAGTTCGCAAGGCAACTCATCACTCTAGGGTCAGACTCGCCCCCAATAAGCTGTGCGCGGTTGATATTGCTTCCGAGGTTCGGTTCATGTCGTGCCATGACGTCTTCAAAACTACTGGTAGGTTCCCGCACCCCATGTTCGGTATCGATTTGAATTTTCTCAAACGGATTCTCCTTGGCGGCATAGGCATCGCACAGAAAGTGAACTGCCGTTTTCAGCTTCACGTTAGGATCGTTATGCGCTCCCTCAAGATGTTGCTCGCTGTCCAAAACATCGTCTCCCGGTCCGCATGCTCGATTGAAAGCATCCTCTTCGTACCACCCTTTTCTGTAAGCTGTTTCACACACGTTCATCATCCTATCCACGGCTTTCCAGCATACCCCAGACACGTTTAGGTAGAAAAGCACCTGCTCATGAATTTCAAGGCCGCTTTTACTTGCTGCCTTGGCGAGTGCCCTCACCGAAGACTCTAAAGTGGGCGAATTACTGCTGCCTATTTGCAACTCCATATAGTTTCTGATCGTCTGTGCCCAGACAATCTTCCTGGCAGATAGTTCAAGGGCCGCACGGAGCGCTTCCTCCCAAGATTTCATGGCATTGTGATCCGCAAACCAACCCTCTCGATCTAGCGCAAAGTTCCCGACAGCAGAAGGCTCTTCCACGACAACCTTCAGCAAGGGAATGCGCTCAATGAAGTCTAACAACAGTCGACCAACACCTTGCCTCTCCTGGAGGAGAGGTGCGTGGTTTGGCAACTCTTGCGTGTTTGCCTGTAGAACGTCGAACACCCAAATGGAACGGATCCTGTCTATCCGCGTTTGAGGCGGCGGGTTCAATCCTTTCTTTGGAATCTCTGCACAGGGGAATAGCCCCTCAGGGCGCTGTTGCTGAACACCGTAGGACGGCCCCGTGACACCGCTGTCAAAACGCAAAAACCAATAGACGTGGGTTTTCCGCCGTGCTTCAACTGCAACCGGAACGGCCCACACCTTCTTGATTTCCTGCTCTGAACGGCGCGAGTAGGCACACTCCACCCTCAGCGCGTCTTTGAATTGAATAGTCACTTTTCTGACCAGGGAGCGAGTGCTTTGGAGCGCTGTGATCTTGCCGCAGAAATGATTCGCTCCGTGCATCAACTCCGACTTGTCGACAGGGAGTGAGGGGTTGCCACCCGCCACGCATATGTGCTGGTAGTCCCGCTGGCTGAATATTCCCGTGTTCGCGGCAAGGCGGCACACTTCATTCACCTGATATGCAAACGATGGACAGGTTCGCTTGTTGATGGACCAAAGAAAACTTTCCAAATACCCAAGTGACAGCTCGTTTGCGGACTGCAACATTTCCCCTGCACGTTCGATGCTTTGCGCGACATGTGTATTTCGACGCAAATCGGCGTACTTCTGGAGTGCCACCACGGCGGCGTTACGATTTAGGGTCATCTCTGCTTGAACGCGTATTTCTTCAAGCATGGCTTGCACGTTCGATGAAGCCAACCAGGAATCGGTATTTCCTATTCGCAACAACTCTTCTGTGATGCTGCGAAACAAAGTCAACACTGCTTTGGAGAACCTTGCACTGAAGAGTGCCCGTGGGTCCGCGTAACCACCGCGAAGCGTGTCTCTCAAACCCTGCGAAAGCCGTTTGGTTATGGCGGCGTATCGCGCTGCGTGTCCGATGGGGTTGTCCCTGAAAACACCTAGGCAATGAGATTTATCCTCAGGAGGATGATGAAACAGTGCGAAATTCACAGGTACCGTAGTGTCCGGTACGGTCTGCGGACGGAGGTAAGCACCGAACCATACTTCTACCTTTTTGCCACGACCTAGGGCGAGAGAAAGAGAGAACCGTAGAGCATCGGTGAATACGTCGATGTTGTTAAGCCCATCCCGAGTGTAACACGTGTACTTCGCCGCCCGCAGTTCAGCGGATTGAACAGTTAACAGGGGGGACTTTTGAGTCTGCTTGGCGGAGGGTATCTCTGCACTGCAGGCAGAACCCGCATGCAAACCACTTACCCAAAGAAAGATCGCGGGCAAGAAGCACACGAAACGTGCCCATGGGCCGCTTTTTCTTAAAGTTGCCTTGCGTGCCATGGCTTGTCCTACAAGCAAGGAACATGCCATCCGCAAACCCTTGCGACCTACGGGCGATAGACGTCCTCACCTACACCTTTTTGAACTGCATTGGTGGCTAAATCGGTGACTGGGCCGGTGGCCGGGCTAGCCGCCTAGCCTGTGACGGTTGCCTCCTTCTGGCATCTGAGGATCCGATGGAATGAAGTAACGTTGCTATGCTAGTCGCTAGTGAGGCACTGATCGAGGGCGTGCTTTGCTTTCAAGGCGCCGTCCCCAAGGTTCTGGGCGCCGTTTTTGACGCATTGGATATATTGACTGAAACTCGTTCGCAGGCAGACTCGGATAGGTTCCGGCTCGGACGACATGGCAGCCGCGAGGAGTGTGGTTTGCCCCAGGAATGGCTGGTAGTTGGACCAAAGACGCTCCACAGGGCCCTCTGGGTTTTGGTCAAGAGTTACGACTGGAACAGGGGCGCCTGGGGGTGCAGGTGGCACAGGCATGTAGGGATGAAATGGTATGTCGAGATCTAGCTGCACGCTCAATCTATCAAAGGGATCCTCTCCAACACGAATGGCGTTGCAGAGGAATAGGGACACGGCCCTGAGTTCGATTGTGCTGCGCCCCAACCCAGGGAGTGCTGTGCGCCTTGGGCGGCATACGTCCAGGAAATCCTGCGGCGCATACCATAGGTTCCGATTTGCCACATTGCATATCACCACCACTTGACTCGCGAAGTCGCTACATGTTTTTTCTTTGGAAAGGTAATGGTACACGTGGTCGTCGAAGGTGCGCCCGGTTTCGACCGCACTGTGCAGCATATTGCGAAGTAGCGACGCCGATTCGATTTCCGTTGTGCGTTCTTTTCTGTGGTTCATGTGCTGGCCGATCATCATGGCGACGACCTGGAAACGCGCCGCCTTCACCAGGGATGCGCGCATGCTGTTCTCCCACAGCTCCATGGCTTCTGCATCGTTGAGCCATTCGGATGATTTTTCTAGGTCTCCTGTGGACTTCCACGTCGGACGCACTTGATCGAACAGAGTGACCAACAGCTTTCTGGCCCCGGTTGCGAACGCGATTCGTTTCGAAGCATATTCCGAACCAGGGAGTATTTGATCTAGGAAAAACTCCATCCATTGCCTGCGGATTCCAGCGGCGACCGAAGTGGTACAGCCGCTGCTGTTCCAAACGCCTGCGTCGCCCGAACAATAGAAACCCCGCGTAGGCCGCTTGGCGTGGAAGCCGAGTCCCTTACCGGTATCGGGGAAGTTGTAACGCACAACAAACGAAGTATGAGTGTACCCTGCTGTTGAAATGGATACCGGTACAACGTACGCGGACACAAGTCGACTTAGATTGCGCCCTCTGCTGTCTGAACCTCCCAAGGGAACCTTGCTTCCGTGCCGGCATTGCTCTTCAAAGGCACTCGAGGCATTCACTCCGACACTGGTGACTATTGGTCCGAACTCAGTTTCGTGGACGACCTCGTGGTGAACATCGCTCCCGTTTGCCTTCGCTTCACCTTGGGACGGAACCCAAACCGACACATTCCAAGAAGACCAAAGCGAGCCACAAAGGCTGGAAAGAGGCCTTCCAACGGAACAGAAATCGTGTGTTTCCGGCAGATATCGGACTAAAGGATCGAAGAGGTGTGAACATGACGTTTGCTGATTTGGACAGGTGTGACGAACGGGACCACGTTCGTTCAGCAATCGCCATGCCATTCACGGATTCGAGACATTGTCGCGAATCTGCCACTCAAAAACCCATAGGACTGACTACCACCGTGTGGGAAATGGCTAGTTCGTTGGTCAGCTCAACGGACCACCAAAAACTGGCCACTCAGGCGGGTTTTTGGTTCAGACAAACGCACGTCGGCTAGCCTCGCTGGTGGACCCGCCGCGGTGTTAGTCGCCGTCGCCGTTTTCGGCTTCTAGTTTTTTTCGGAGGTCTTCGTCACGGTCCCAGCGGTCCACGTTGTTGTCGCCGTCGATGTCGGTGCCCACGCGGACCATGCGGCCGTTTTGGTAGTACTCCCACTGGTCTGGTTTCCATTCCTCGGGGGTGCTACGGGCGGCGAGATCCCGCTCGCCACGTACGGGGCGGCCGTTCTCGTAGAAGACCTTGGCGTCCACGCGGCCGTTTCCTGAGGTGTCCTGTTCGATGCGCACCACACGGCCATTGTGGAAGTGCACCATTTCGTCCATGCGCCCATCGAAGTCCCGATCGGATTCCTCACGCAGGGGGCGGCCCTCTTCGGTGTAGTAGCGCACCACGTCCTTGACGCCATCGCCGTTGAGGTCGGTTTCTCGGCAGATCAGGACGAGCCGAATGGTGCCGCCGCTGCCCACCCGCCGAAACACCTTGCGAATGTCTGGGATCTCGTCGCCGGAGGTGTCGTATTCGCTGATCTCAACCCCTTCGGCGTTGGAGTTGCACAGCTGCCCGGCCTCCCCTCCCGACGTTGCACCCGCGAGCCCTTCAGAGGTGCGCAGGGTGGGTTGGGTTTCCTCTTGCACGGCGGCACCCCCACAGGCGGTCGCCACCCACAGCAAGAGCCCGAGCGAGATGACTCCAGTGCGGCTCCAACGGGTGTGTGTTGGGTTGATGTGGTGGGCGGTGCAACGGCGCGGGGGGCAACGGTGTGGGGGGCCAGGCTGGATCGGTGCGCTCATGGGGACTCCTCGGATTCTGGGGCGGCTGTTTCAGGCGTGCTTTCACCACCTTGCTCATCACTTCCGGTGGCTTCTTCGGAGTTTTCACCCGCCGCGTCCGCCGCAATGTCACTGGCCGCCTTCTCCGCGTCGCTGGTCTCTGTTGAATCTTCTGTGGATTGCCCTTCGGTGGGTTGCGGTTCTGTGGATCGCCCTGCCGATTCTTCTTTGGCGCCCACGATGGCGTTGCTACCGCAGGTTCGTTGTTCTTCCACGGGGCCTGCATCTTCGGTGTCGATGACTTCACGATCGTCGGGTTCACCGTTCTCATCTGAATCCGCCACGATTTCCGTGAGGCGCCCGTTGACGTATTTTTCCCACTTTTCGGGGCGGTTGTTGTTGTTGTTGTCGTAGCCGATTTCGGTGACGATTCCGTTTTCGTAGGTTTCCCAGGTGTCCGCCTTGCCGTTGCGCTTGCGGTCCCGTTCGGCCCGGGACACGAGGCCGCCTTCACACCAGACCCAGGTATCAATGGCGTTGTCGAAGTTGGTGTCCAACTCCTTTCGCACCAATCGGTTGTTTTCAAAGTAGGAGACCTGATCGATTTTTCCGTCGAAATCGAAGTCGTGCTCTTCCTGGGAAAGGGATACCCCGTCCTCTTCGTAGATACGCAGAACATCCACGGCACCGTCCATGTTCATGTCGAACTGGGAGCACCGTAGGGTCTCACCGTTGAAAACATGACGGATGTCGGGAAAGCCATCTTTGTTCACATCCACCTCCCGGGTGGTGTTGCCGTCGGACTGACATAACTTGTGGGTGGTGGGGTCGCGGTGGGATCCGCGAATGGCGGTAGAGGGGGTGTCAGGAGCCTTTTTGCATGCGGGGGCCCACACTAGGCCCCAAGCCACAAGGAGACATGACGAGATTTTTGTAAATGATTTCATGTTTTTACCAGCGTGAGGCCAGGGGCCCTGAAACGTGGGCTGATCATAGCCGCCGGCGTGCTTGCACTGCAAGGGAGGTGTGCGTTTGTGGGCGATACATTCGATGCATCCCTGGCCCAAATTGACAATACGTGTGGTGCCATATAGGTTCAGTCCCACGGGCAACCCGGTCGGTTGCCGTCCCCTGTTCCCGCACCCCTGGAGTGGCCCCATGGCCCGCAAAAAGATATCCACGACGATTTACATCACGCCTGAGCAAAACGACCAGTTGAAGCAGCTGCACGAACGCACGAAGGTGCCCGTTGCCGTGTACATTCGCGAGGGGATCGATTTGGTGTTGCGAAAGCACGACGCGAAACTCCCGGGCCAACTTTCGTTGACCGAACGGGATTGATCCCTTTTTTTGGTGCCTCCCTTTCTTTGCTTGAGCTCCCATGCCTGTACCCACCTCCCGCGTTCGTAACTTTTCCATCATCGCCCACATTGATCACGGCAAGAGCACACTTGCCGATCGGATCATGGGGTGCACCGGCGCCATCACTGCGCGGGAGGAGAAGGCCCAGTTCCTGGATAAGATGGATTTGGAACGGGAGCGCGGCATCACCATCAAGGCCCAATCGGTTCGTTTGAACTACAAGGCCGATGATGGAGAGACCTACCAGCTTCAGCTGATCGATACCCCAGGTCACGTGGACTTTAGCTACGAAGTGTCCCGATCGCTGCAGGCCTGTGAAGGGGCACTACTTGTGGTGGATGCCACCCAGGGCGTGGAAGCCCAGACCCTGGCCAACGTGTACTTGGCCATTGAGAACGACCTGGAGATCATTCCGGTGTTTAACAAAATCGATCTTCCAAGCTCGGATGTGGAACGGGTGGCCAAGGAAGTGGAAGACGTGGTGGGGTTGGACTGTTCGGGTGCCATTTCGGTGAGCGCAAAAACCGGAGAAGGTGTTCCCGATGTGCTGAAGGCGATTGTGGAGCGGATTCCGCCGCCCAAGGGAGATGCCGAAGCCCCCTTGCGCGGCCTGTTGTTTGACAGTTGGTACGACAGTTACCGCGGGGCCATGATGATGGTTCGCGTCATCGACGGTTCGCTTAAGAAGGGGGACCGGGTGAAGATGATGTCCTCTGCGGCGGACTACGAAGTGACGGAACTGGGTGCGTTTTCGCCCTTCCCCACGCCACTGGAAGCCTTGAACGTGGGCGAGGTGGGTTTTGTGTCGGCGAGCATCAAATCGCTTCAGGACACGAAAGTGGGCGACACCATTACACACCTGCGCCGACCGGCCGAGCAGGCATTGCCAGGTTTCAAGGAAGTGAAGCCCATGGTATTTTCGGGCATCTTTCCCACCGACAACGACCAGTACGTGGAGCTCCGGGATGCACTTGAGAAACTGCAACTCAATGACGCGGCGTTGGTGTTCGAACCCGACAGTTCAGAAGCGCTAGGGTTTGGGTACCGATGTGGGTTTCTGGGGTTGCTGCACATGGAGGTGGTGCAGGAACGGTTGGAGCGGGAATATGGCCTGGACCTGATCACCACCGCTCCCAGTGTGGTGTATCACGTGAACCTGCAAAACGGGGAGAAGGTGGAAGTGGAGAACCCTTCCAACCTACCCGACTCTGGGGAGATTCAAACCATCGAGGAACCCTACATGCGGGTGTCGATCCACGTGCCCAGTAGTTTCGTGGGGCCGGTGCTGAAGCTGTGCGAGGACCGACGTGGCCTGCAGCACGGGATCCAGTACGCGTCCACGGAGCGGGTCATTATTACCTACGACATGCCCATGGGTGAGGTGTTGTTTGATTTCTATGACCGACTTAAGTCGGCCACAAAGGGCTATGCCTCCATGGATTACGACATTGCCGACTACCGCCCGAATGCCTTGGTGCGCCTGGACATGTTGGTCAATGGGGCCAAGGTGGATGCATTGAGTGCGATTGTGCACAAGGACAAGGCCTACACCATGGGCCGCAGCCTTGCCTCTAAGCTCAAGGAGATTGTTCCACGCCAGCAATACGAGGTAGCAATCCAGGCGGCGGTGGGAACCCGGGTGGTGGCACGGGAAACGGTGCGAGCCATGCGCAAGGATGTGACGGCCAAGTGCTACGGCGGGGATATCTCCCGAAAGCGCAAGCTGCTGGAGAAGCAAAAAGAGGGCAAGAAGCGCATGAAGAGCGTGGGCAGTGTGGAGATTCCGCAGGAGGCCTTCCACGCCATTCTCAAGATTGATTAGCGTTCGGCCTGTGGCGCGTTTAGGGGGGCTTTCCTCCCCTGCTCGTCGGGGAGAAGTACCTGGTGTACGTCTCCCACTCCTGCGCTGCCGGGGCGCTCCCCCTAAACGCGCCACAGGCCGAACGCTTTCTCTGCCGCGGCGGGGTTAAGCGCTGTTCCGTTTAGGGGGGCTTTCCTCCCCTGCTCGTCGGGGAGAAGTACCTGGTGTACGTCTCCCACTCCTGCGCTGCCGGGGCGCTCACCCTAAACACACCACAGACCGAACGCTTTCTCCGCTGCGGCGGTTTTAAGCGGTGCTCGGTTTAGGGGCGTTGGCGGTATTCTTCGGTGTGTTTGACGTAGATTTTTGAGGACTCGAGGATGCTTTGTATTTCGTGGTCGGTGAGATCCCGTACGGGTTTTGCGGGGCGGCCGAGGGCCAATACGCCGGAGGGGATTTGCGCGCGGGTGGTGACAAGGGATCCTGCGCCGATGATGACGTCGGGTGCGACCTCGGCGCCGTCGAGCACAATGCTACCCATGCCGACAATGACTCGATCGCGTAGGGTGCACCCGTGGAGAATGGCTCCATGCCCCACTGTCACGTCGTCGCCAATGCGGGTGGGTACCCAACCTGAAGTGGCGTGCGCCACGGCGTTGTCCTGAATGGACGACCGGGCACCGACGTAGATGGGTTGCACATCGCCACGGAGCACGGCGCCGTACCAAACGCTGCTGAGGGCCCCGAGATCCACGTCGCCAATGATGGAGGCACCCGACGCCACAAAGTTGCTGGGGTCCAGGGTCGGCCGCAACCCCCGAAAGGATTCAATGTGGGCCGTGGGGCTCACGCCGGGGCCGTATTCATTCAACGGCCGGGAAACCGGCAAGGCACTTTCGGGAGGCACGGGGTCCGTATTCACATCAGGGGTTATGCACGGTTTCGTGGGTCGCCACAATAGACTTCTTTCGGAGAGAAAGCCGCAGCAGCGTGCCATAGAAGAGGACGCCCGCGGTTGCACCCACGCCATCCGCAAGGAGATCGAGCCACTCCGAGTTGCGGCCAGGCACAAGCGCCTGGTGCATTTCGTCCAGGAGCCCCCAGTGTAAAACCACCCACCCGGTGGCCATGGCGTGGCGCAGGGGCGATCGCGCGGGCCAGGTACGGAGGCTTGCGTGCATCCAAAGCACGGCGAGCACGCAGAATTCCACGGCATGAATCCCCTTGTCCTTGAAGGGAATGTGGTCACCAAAAATGTCCTCCTTGGGAATGGGAAAGGAGGACACCATCCAGATCAACACCATGTAGATCCCTGCGGGCAACCAGGCCAGGGGCACACGCATGGGAGATGAAACAGGGGCGGAAGTCACGGGGCGATGTTACAGGATGGAAGAAGGCGGAGTTGAATCCTGTGCAGACATGGGGGCCAGGGGCAGGTGCACGTGGCTGCGTTGGGGTGACCCGTTGTGGGTAGGGTGGGAAGAAGGGCGTGCCGCGGGGATCCCGGATTGAATTACCTGCAGAAGGCTCCCCCCCAGGCTTCGATTGTGGGCCACGTCCACATGGGCAGACACCAACGCGCCATGGGGATGCTCAAGGCGTGGCTGGCCTGAACGGGGGCGATCTTCAAGGTTCACGTGCACGATTTCGTTGTTGTGGGTACGCCCCGTCCAGGACCCTGCCACCTTGGGGTTGGGCTTCTCCAACAGTACCCGCACCTGGGTGCCCACCATGCCGTTGAGGTGGCGGATTTGTTGGGCATCCACCTCCTCAAACAAACGTTGCAAACGCTGCTCCTTTACCTCCTCGGGTATGGTGTCGCCCAACTTCAGAGCGGGGGTGAACGGCCGGGGGGAATACTTGAAGCCGAACAGGCTCACAAACCTGGCGTCGCGCACCAGGCCGAGGGTGTCTTCAAAATCCCCGTCGGTCTCCCCGGGGAAGCCCACAATGATGTCGGTGGAGAGGGTGGTATTGGGGGCACGCCGCGTAAGTTCCGCCACCCGATCCAGATAGTGTTCCCGGGTGTAGCGCCTGGACATGCGGCGGAGCACCGCGTTGGACCCGGATTGCACGGGTAGATGCAAATGATCCGACAGTACGTCCAGATCCACATGGGCCTGCAGGAGGTCGTCGGTCATGTGGCGCGGGTGGGGAGACGTGTACCGGAGCCGCAGAAGCGAGGGGACCTCGCGTGCAATACGGCGCAGCAGATCCGCAAACAGGGAGCCATCACGCCTGCGCTGGCGTTGGAGAGTTTGGGGATCCCGTGCCAGTTGTGTTGGGTCAGCGGGGTGGCCCACGGTGTTGTGCTCCGAAGGATCAAACCAGGAGTTGACGGTTTGCCCCACCAGGGTGATTTCCCGGACACCTCCATCCACAAGCTTTTTCACCTCGTCGACAATGTGGTCGGCGGGGCGGTAGCGTTCCACCCCCCGCGTGTGGGGCACGATGCAATAGGTGCAGCGTTCGTCGCACCCCTTCATGGTGGTGACAAAGGCGGAGATCTCAGGTTGCCCATCCCGTACACGGGCGGTGAGAAAGTTGGGGTTGTCCACGTCGAACACGGTGCGCACCGTGGGCGGGGCACCGTGTTTGTGGGCATCGATAAGCGTGGTCAATTCCGGGATGTTGTCGGGGCCGATGACCAGGTCCACCATGTCCGCACGATCGATGAGCCGTTGCCCCTCCTGTTGGGCAACACACCCTGCCACCACAAGGGTGGCACCAGGATGCGCGTCCTTCCACGGGCGCAATCTGCCCAGGTGGCTCATGAGTTTGTGCTCCGCCTTCTCGCGAATCGAACATGTGTTGACCACCACCACATCGGCCAAATCGGTGCTCTCTGTGGACTGGTATCCCGAATCCAACAGCACCTCTTCAATGCGGCGGGAGTCGTGCATGTTCATCTGGCACCCAAAGGTCTGGATTCGGTACAACACAGCCCCAATTTCTGCCGGTTCGGGGGGGGTTGGTCAACTCAACGTGCCGGAATCCTCGGCCCTGCTCGATGGTTGCCTTCCAATTTACGCACGTTACACAAATGTGGAATATGCATAAATTGTATTCCTCGAAGATTTTGGATCCTCGAGGCCCATGTGGGCTTGCGAGGCTTCGCAATTTGGGAGATCATCGCCGCCATGAAATCACGCATATGGATGGGTTTGGGTTTAGGGCTGAGTTTGCTGCTGGGTTTGCTGGGCTGTGGTGGAGGTGGCGAAGCTGCGTCGTCCGGATCCACATCAGGTGGGGAAGTTCCTGCCCAATACCTTGGGGCGGTGGAGTCCGAGGACACCGCACGGGGTGAATCCATGTACGCCGCAGCCTGTGCTCCCTGCCATGACAACGGTGCTCCCCCCGTGGCCGATATTGGCTGGGACGTGGGCCATATGCGTCAGCAGATTCGTGAGGGTTCCGGCAACATGCCCCCCATCACCGCCGACCGGCTGGGTGATGAGGACATGGAAGCCGTGCTTGCCTACCTCGCCACCGTCGGCGCGATTCAGTAGAACGTTACCGTCGGTAGATCTACGGGTAGCGCTGCAGGTAAACAAACTGCAGAAGCACGTTTAGATCCTGCTCGTTCCACGTTTCCTGGAACGCGGGCATCTTGTTTAGATCACCGTAGATGTGCTCGGGATCCAGCACCTGGGTACGCAGCCAGGCCATGGAACCGTAGTCGGTCAGATCCGGTGCGCCCATGCCCAGAAAGTCTCCCTCGTCTTTCCATTCGTGGCAGGACACACACTTGGCCTCGAAGAGGGGCACCACATCCGCAAAGGCCACCTCCGGATGGATCGGCTTTGATTCCTGCAACTCGGCGGATTGCGTCTGTATTGGATTGTCCACAATCGTCCTGTCGAACTTGGGAGCGTCCTGCTGGCCCAGGGCGTAGAGAAAGTCTCGAATGGGGATCAGGTTTGCTTCCCCCAGTTTGCTTTGGGAGGGCATATCGTCGTCAAGATCGGCCTTTCCAAAGAAGCGGTCGTGGGTGGGATCCTTGAGCATGTCGAGAATCCAGCCCCTGGACATGAGGCCATCGATGTCCGGCGCCTTTCGCTCACCCCTCCCCTGGTACATGTGGCAGCCCATGCAGGACTGTTCGTAAAGTTCGCGGCCTCGGGTCATGGGATCCCGGGCAAGCATGACGAGCGGACCGCCCGGAGGAACACCCAGATGGGCAAGCTCCTTGGCTCGGGTCTCCCGTTGCTGATCTTCGGCCAGTGCCACCTGTAGATCCTGATTTTCAGCGTCGTCTTTCAGGGAGGCCCAGGCAAGGGTTGCGGGGAGAGCCACGAAGGTGGCGCCGAGGATGAGTGCCCATTTTCGGGAATGGGCGGGCAGGCGGCGCAATACCAGGGGAAACATGGCCAGGATGGCACCCAGTAGTCCAGGAATCACAAACACGGCCACCAACTCGAGGGCGGGGGGCGCCAGTTCACGGAGCTTGTACAGGGGGCGAATGAACCACTCAGGCCGGGCGGGGAAGGTCCTCGCTGGGTCCGCAGGGGCTCCCAGGGGAGCTCCCCCATTCACGCTCCAGAGTATGGCACCGATGATGAACGCCAATACGACGAGGGTCTCTGCCCCAAAGGGCGCGGTCTTTCCGAGGGCCGTTCCCTGGTTTGTGGCGCTCTTTTCGTGTGACGCTACCCCCGGTGCGGCCTGGGGTTGGCTCGTCAGTTTCTTTGCGAGCGCAAGGAGAAGTGCGGCCATGGCGGGCAGGATGAGCACATGGGCGGCGTACAGCCGCGTGAGGGCCAACTGCCCGAGCGTATCGGCACCCGCCACCACACGGTGGATGAAGGGCCCCACCACGGGAAGGGCACGGGCCAGGTTCATTTCCACCGTAAGTGCCCAGTAGGAGGTCTGATCCCAGGGCAAGCGCAGGCCCGAGATTTCCATTCCAAGTACCAGGGCCCCGATACCGAGAAGTGCCCACCACAGGACGAGCCCACGCCATGGGAAACGTTGGCCTACTGGACGTTGGCCTGTTGGACGTTGGCCTGCTGGACGTTGACCTGTTGGGGGCTTCGCCGCGGCATTCTTTCGGGTGCCCGCTCTGCAGAGAAATAGGCCCGCGTAAACGGCACAGGCCAGGAGCAACGCGTCCCCGGTGAGCCGATGTACATCCCGCACCCGGGCGCCAAAGGTCATGCGGTCCTGAATGTAGTAGACGCTGGACCATGCGTGTTCGAGCGAAGGTGTGTAGGTGAGGCCCAGCACCATTCCTGTGAGGGCCTCGAGCCCTAGCAGCCACAGGCACAACCGACCCGCGGACCGTTGCACTTCGAGCCATGGGGCTACGCAAGGAGCTGTGTTTGTGGAATCGGAGCTCACGGGGTACCCAGGGGAACTTTTTCAGAGGTTTGGGTTTGGAAACGCTTGAACTGCACCCGTACCTTGCCCCCGTGCACCCGGGCGTGAAGGGAGTCCAGGGGTCTCGGGGAAGGACCCTCAAGCACCGTGCCATCCAAACCGAAGGCGCTCTCGTGGCAGGGGCACTGGAAGTGGCCCCGTTGCTTCTGGAAACCAATGCGGCAACCCAGGTGGGGACATTCCGCGTTGAGCGCTTGAACCTCTCCTTGGTTGTTTTTTCGTACCCAGACATGCCCGAGTACCTGTTCGGTGGCACGGGTCCAACCGTCGACCTGATCTCCGACCACAGCAAGCAGCAGGGGCGTTTCGCTCAGCTGACCGGCGGCTCCCACCACAAACTCACTCGTGGCGGCGCCATGGGAGGAAGCGTTCTGTGCAGAGGGGCCCCTTGAGGAAGGTCGGTTTCCGGGTGCAAGCACGTGCCCGGCGACCCACGGTGCCGTTGCCGCCACACAGGCTCCGGCACCCACCGTGCCGATGACACGAAGGGCATGGCGGCGCCCAGGATCGCCCGTGGGCGGCACTCCGGCAGACCCGGACCGTGGCGTGGAAGAAGGAGCAGAAGAGGGAGACGACCCTGAAATCGGGGCCGAGGAGGGTTTGGGATCCGTGTCCATGTACGATTCGAAACCCATCATACTCAATAGAAGCGAGAACCCGAAATCATGTACTCTTAGGGAATGCAGTTTTTGACTCGAAGTTGGGGATGGGCAGGTTTGGGATGGGCGGGAATGGGAGTTGTGCTGGCGGCCCTGATCGGAGGCTGTGGAGGCTCCCGGGGCGGAGAACGGGACGCCGCGGAAGAGCCCACGACTGCGGGCGCGGAACGACCCGCGGACCAGGATTTACCTGAACCAAGCGGCCCAGAAGCCCTGGCCGACGGAAACGAAACCCATGTCACGCCAACCGTGGGGGCCCCGGCTGTGCCCGAGTCCACCACTGACCCCACCGCTGACCCCACGACTGAAGCCCGCCATGAACCCCCCGAAGAGCCCACCGAGGGGGAATCCTCCGTGGGTGACACAGGGCAGGAAGCCCTAGAAAATGGCGAAGAGCAAGCCGCGGCCGAAGAGGCTCGCCAACGGGCGTTGGTCCGACGGGGCCGTCGCGTGTACAACCGGTCCTGTGATTTTTGCCACCCCGGCGGCGGGGAAGATATGGGCCCCCGGGTCCGGGGCCTTCGATGGCCCGCCTCGCGCATGCGCGCCCAGATCCGCCAAGGTTCCGGGCGCATGCGGCCCATCGGACCAAGCAAGGTCTCCAATACCCAGATGGAGTCCCTGCTGGCCTACCTGCGCGCGATTCGCGCGGTTCGTTAACTTTCTGCGTACACCCCCCAACCTGCCCTGGGCGCTGCTGCTTCTTGTGGTGGGCGCCATGGCAGGGTGTGCCACCACCGGGGGGAAACCCGTGGTGCGCAACTTGGACCTGCGCGGGGTAAACTCCTACGACGACCGGGCCCTGGCAGCGTGCCTTTCCACACACGAACGCGCGGCCTTTGCGGTGAACTTGGGTTCAAGCGCCTACCCAGAATGTGGCGCACCACCCTTTCACGCGACACGGGTTCGCATCCCGCTGTGGCGTTGGCCATGGACCCAATGGCCCCAGTTTGAGAGCGAACGTTTCGCGCGGGACCTGCAACGACTGCAACGGTGGTACCAGGCACGCGGACACTACGACGCACGGGTGACCGCTGTGGAGGTACGACCGGAGGGCACGTACCCCCGGGAACCCAAGGATGGGTACGGGGAGAAAGGCTCCACGGGTAAGCACCAGGATTGTGTAGGCAAGGGATGCAAGGTCCGTGTCTCAGTCCAGGTGGAGGAGGGACCGTTTATTCGGGTCACGGAAATCGAGCTTCGCGGTACCGAGGGCCTGCCACCTTCCGTGGTACGTCGGCTGCGCGACGCCATTACGCTGCGGTTGGGCCGTCGGTTTGACGAATACGAATACGACCACAGCAAGGCCCTTCTTCTTCACCGTTTGGAAGAGCAGGCCTACGCCCATGCCCGGGTGACCGGCACGGTGGAACTACACCGCAAACAGGGTACCGCTGCGGTGGCATTTGACGTGGATCCTGGGCCCGCCTGCACAGTGGGGAAGATTCGGGTGGAGGTGTCCGAACCCCAGGTCAACTGGGTGGTGGGCCGCGGTGTGCTTGAGAAAGAACCCATCCTGTTGGCCTCTTTGTTACGGGAGGGCGAACCCTTTCGAAGAAGCGCCCTGTTCGATGCCCAACGGGGTGTGTTTGGCCTTGGTGTGTTTTCTTCCGTTGAAGTTGAACCCGTCGTGGATACGGTGAACCGGAACCCGGTGGTGAACGTGGTCATTCGCGCCACCCCGGGCAGGTTTCACCGGTACGGTTTGGGAGCGGGGGTGCAGTCGGGTACCTTTGAGTTTCTGGACGGATCCACCGATCCGGTTCCCCAGTGGGATCTTCACCTACTGGCCCTCATGGAGTTCCGTAATTTTCTGGGCGGGTACCGGCAACTCCGGATCGAAGAGCGCCCCCGAGCGATTTTCCAGAACTCCAGCCCCCTGACCAACTGGTCCGACCCACGACCCGGCAACGAGGTTCGTATTCAGTTTCGCCAACCCTCGTTCCTGGAGCCCCAGACTTCACTCGCCTTTGGGGCCCGTTGGGACCTGGGACCAAACCCCTACAAGGGTTTCTTTCGACATGACTTGCTTGCACAACTGGGACCGGAACGGGCCTTCTTTGGGGGCCGACTGTTTGCGGCGCTTCGCCTACGGGAAAACGTGTTGGTGCCACTTGAATCGGGCGACGATGTTCCGAACCGCTACCACACGATGTTCCTGGAACAGTTCCTCAAGGTTGACCTGCGGGATCGGCCACTGGATCCCCGCAAGGGTGTGTTCTTTTCGGTGGGTGTACATGAGGCCGGCTTTGCGCTCCCCTCTTCCTGGAACTACCTGCGTGTGACTCCCGAGTGGAGGGGCTACGTACCACTCGCGCTGGGGTCGGTCCTTGCCGCCAAGCTCGCGGCGGGCGCGCTTGTGGTGTTGGACGCGGACAGCAACTTGGACGCCCAGAGCGCGGCCCTTGGGCCGGAACGGTTTCGGCTTCGTGGGGGTGGGTCCACCAGCAACCGCGGATACCTGCCTGGAGAGTTGGGGCAAAGCGTAGAAGGCGGAATTCGACGTTGGGAGGCCTCCCTTGAATTGCGAGTTCCTGTCACGGAATCCCTGCGTGGTGTGCTCTTTGTGGACGGTGCAGATGTGACCACATCGAACCGGTTTCGGTGGAACTACGCCCATGTGTCTACGGGTGCCGGCATTCGTTTTCAGACTCCGGTGGGTGCCGTACGGTTTGACGTGGGTTATCAGGTGCCTGGGGGCGCGGTCATTGGGGGAGAAGACGGGCCGGCCCTATCCGAAAACACCAGCCGTACCGAAGTCAACCTGGGGCTGGTGCAGTTCCCCGGCGCCATGCACCTCACCATCGGGGAGGCGTTTTGACGACAAGCCCTCAACCCCATCTTTCGCCCACACCACCCGCTCCCCGTGGGAAGGGGCGCGGGCTTCGAAGGGTGTTCACCGTGGTGGGCGGCCTGCTTGCGGGGGTCACGGTGTGGGCCCTGTGCATGGGTGCAAGTGCGCTGCTTCATCTGCAGACCCACAAGGGTCGAAGCATGGTCAGGAACCTGTTGCAACGCACCGTTTCCGATTCCATCCAGGGCACGTTGGAGGTGCAGAGCGTGGACGCGCTGGGCCTTGCATGGCCAAGCCTTTTGCACCCCTTGGGCCTAGGCACGTTTCAGGTTCGAGGGGTGCACGTGTGGAGTCCGGAGGGATTGCTTGTGCTGTCTGCACAACGGGTGCGCGCGGTGCCCAGGGCCGTGCGGTGGTCGTTTGGAGAGGATGGTGAGCGGCCTGCTCAACTGGAGTTTGTACTGGGCGCGCTTTCGATTGAGGGCGCGCACATTGCCCTGGGGAGACCCAGGGGCGCGTCCGACGAGGGTGCTGTGGGTGGGGATCTTCCGTGGCCGCTGGTGCGGGCGCTGACCCCCGTAGAACATGGCACGTCTTCCGTTGCAATGGATGTGGGCTTCGAGATCGCGCATGTTCGAGTCGAGGGCTCTACCCTGCTTTGGCACATGGATGAGTCCACTCCGGCGCGTGTGCACCGATGGACCGACGTGCATCTGCAGGGCGAGCTCCGCGTGGATGCCGAGATGGACCAGACTAGGTTGCACATGGGCGTTCATCACTTGCGGGGAGACAACCGGACGGTGCTCGGGGAATGGTCACGGATTCGGGGTCGGAGCCTTGAGCTCCGGATCCCCGGGGAGGGACCCACGCGCGCCACGGGCCGGGTGAGCGTGTACGCCCGGGGAAACCACAGGGATCTTTCCCTCAAGCCTCAGTCACAGCCGACGGACGAAACGTTGCCCCCGGTGCGACAGGTGATGGCAGCCTGGTTTCGGATGGGCCACGCCCTGCGCGCGCATGTACACCTCAGGGACGCCCCGGTGCGATGGGTGGATTCCGTGACGGCTTCCATCGGTGGAACGGATCCTGCCGACCGGGACTCGATGGGGGTGGGGATTGTGGGTGGTGGCGTCACCGGCTGGGGCCATGTCAGGCAGCGGCTGGACCAGGTGAATCGGGGCCGCGCCCGGGCTTGGTTGCGTTCTGGGCTTGGCCCGTTGTCCCTTTCTGCCACCTGGGGTGCCCCTGCGGTGGTGACGGGTGGCTCAAAGAAGCACCACGACCCCACTCCCCCGGATCTTTCGGGAACGGATATCCGGATTTACGCGCCGTGGCTCCAGGTCCCGTTGACGCTGCAAACGGCACTGGGCGTGGCGCCGGAACTGCAGCGCGACCCCATGGGAGTTCAGGGCTCCCTAGAGGTCGGCATGCGCGATGCGCCCCGCGGATCGCTCGCCTCTCCCCGAGTGACGGCGCAGTTGGACCGGCTGCAATGGGGCAAGGTGCATCAGGCTGGCACCCATCTGCGCGCTCGATTCACCGAGAGCACGCACTCCGGAGGCACACAGGTTTCCCTGGATCAGCTTAGCACCCATTCCAAGGAACGCCGTGTTGTCGCTTCTGGAGGCGTTGCCATTGACTGGCGAGACTCAGAAGACGGAGCGCCGGTGAAGTATCGCAACCTTGCGCTGAACGTGGATGCCCAACTTTTTGATCTGAGGCACGAGCGGCAATTGTGGAATGAAACCCTAACCCGCATGGATATTTCAATTCCACGAAATGTGGCGGGCCGGGCGAAGGTTCGGGGAAAGCTTTCCAGCCCCCAGGGCCGAGCGGTAGGCTTTGTGGGGGAAGCCTCTGTTCAGAGCCTTCGCTGGGAGGACCTCCAAGCTGGGCACGTCCGTTTGGGACTGACCGCCCATGCACCCCGTTTGGGTGCCGTGAACTCCACGCAGTTGCAGGTAGGGGCGGTGCTTGACGCCGACGCCGTGCGCGTCGATCCATCCTTGATACAACACATGGAAGGCACCTGGAACGGCAGCCTTCGGGAGTCCATTTGGACCCTTGGGATTCGCCATGATGGGCACCAACTCCAGGCAAAGGGAGAGTTTGATACTCCCACTCACGGCGCGGGTTTCACAAACGTCCACGTGCAAGAGTTGCGTGCACAACTTGCAGGGAAGCAACCTTGGGTCGGTCAGGGGCAACTCCAAATCTCGCCCGCGGGGGCCGTCACGTTCTCGAAGACTCGCGCCACTTCGGGATGGACGGCAGGGAACCGGGTTCAATCCGTTGACCTAGCGGGAACCTACGCACCCCAGGGAACCACGGACCTTGCTGTGGACATGCAGGATTTGGAGGTGGGAAGCCTTGTGCCGTCCGCGTCGGGGGAAGCTCCGATCACCGGTCGTCTCAACGGTGACATCCGCGCGCGTGCGGACGTTGATGGGTTCTCTTTGGTGGCGGAAGGAGAACTGCAGAGCGGTCATATGGGGCCCACCCCGCTTGAGGCTCGGTACCTTGTTGAAGTGGATCCTACCTCCATGGTCGTGGAGGGCCGTTTCGACTTTGGAGCGGCGGGTCAGGTGGATGTGGAAAGCTCGATGCTTTGGTCGGAGCGGGTCCCTACCTTGCCCGAGTTGGATTTCCTTCAGCTGTTGGAAAACGCCTATCACACAGGATCCATGGAACTCACCCATACGGACCTTCAAGTGCTTGGCCGCCTTTGGCAGGACCACCGTGCACGGTCAGGTCACCACGCCTTGAAGGGCCCGCAGATAGTCACCGGCCTTGCCAATGGAACACTTTCCTGGGAAGGCCTTTGGGTCGCACCCGAACTCTCCTTTGACCTGGTGGGCGAGAGGGTACGGCTTCTCGGTGACAAGCCGTTCGACGTCCGTGCGGGGTTTCAATACAGCTCCGGTGCTCTTTCCACGCAATGGACCGCGCTTGAGGGCCCAAGAATGTTGGCCCAGCTTGAGGGCAGTATTTGGACCGACCTGACCTCGCTTTTGGCCGACCCCGAAACGGCTCTCGGGTCGTTGCCCGATACTCCATGGAAGGTATCGGCCAAGGTTCCGCCATCAAGGCTTTCCCAGCTGCCTTGGTCCAGCGTGCTTGCGGGTCTGCACGCGGGTGCCGTTGTGGAGCCCACAGAACCTGCCCTGGGGGATGGACGACTTGACCCCAGGTTCGGTGATCCAATGGTGGAGGTCAACGCTTCCCTTTCCGGTGGTGCGTTGGCGCCCCGGGGAGATGTGCAAGCACGCGTTGCATGGAATCACGTGGGTGCCCGATGCGGAGCGGAAACGGATGGTGTCGAGCCCGGTCACCCACTCCGTCGGGACAATGTTCGTGCGCCTATGGCCCTTACGCTGCACGGGGAGCTACGGGGTGAAACCACTCGATTCACCGTACGGGGCTTTGATCGAAAGCAGCCGCTTGGACAGGTGACGTTTGCTGTACCCACCCCACTGCAGCAATGGATGAAACAGGGACAGCTCCCAGGCTCTGTGCCTGTCGCGCTGACGGCCGATCTGAACGCGACACGGACCGAAGAACTACCCTGGGCCTGCGAGATCCTCACGGGCCCTTTTCGGGCTCAACTCCGTGGAGCGGACCTGGGGACGCCCGACGCACAGCTCAACTACCGGGCCCATGGCCTCTTGCGTTCCACGGAACGGCTTCCGCTTGCGGTGGACGGTACGGTCAACCCGGTGGGACTCCTGGGCGAGGCTCGTATCGGAACGGGCGACCCGACCTCCAAAGGCGGACGACTGCACTGGAATGTTCCCTGGCTCAGTTTGACTGCGACTGAACAGACATCTTCCTCATCCGTGCTTCTGGGGGCGCAGGTTTCCGCATTGCCGCTTTCGCTCATCACCGAATGGCTTCCCGACTATCGCGGATCCCAGGGTTTGATGGACGCCGATCTCCAGGTACGCGGATCCTTGGTTGCCCCAGAGTTTGTGGGCACCGCAAGCATTCATCAGGGGACCGTACTCGTGGACGGACTGGGACAACCCCTTCGACAGGTGGACGGTAGGGCTCGATTCGAGGGCTCGAACGTCACCATTGAGAAACTCGTCACAAGGGAAGGCGACGGCCGGGTTCTCATGAATGGGAACATGCAGCTGCGGGGATGGAACCCCTCATCTGCACGGGTGCACGTCGTGACTCACCAGTTCCCCATCCAGGATGAGGGCAGCCTAATGGCCACGGCCACGGGTGATGTGGACGCGTCCATCCGTTGGAAACCTTCCACGGGGAACCCTGGATCCGGGGTACAGGACCTGCATGCACAAATCCGAGTCAATTCCATGGACCTTGCGCTACCCACCCAACCTTCCCGTACGATTCAAGGGTTGGCGCCCCACCCCGACGTGACCCTCGTGGACCACAAGCGTGCCCAGGAACAGGTGGGCATGACCCAGGTGCGGGTGCTGACCCGTGAACCGGTGTGGGTGCATCGATCGGATTTCAAGGCCCGGGTTGGTCTGGACCTGGATGTGATTCACAACGGCGAACTCTGGACGTTCGAGGGTGCCGCCCACCTGTCGGAAGGAACCTTTTCGGTTGTGGGAAAAGAGTTTCACATCGATCGGGGCACGATGACCTTCACCCGCACAGGTGGCCTCGACCCGATGGTGGATTTGGCGGCCACCCATACGCTGCGCTCCATCTCGAGCACGGAAGTGACCATGCGTGTGACGGGGCTTCTGTCGGACCCACGGGTGGAGTTCCAGAGCAATCACCCGGACTGCAACACCCAGGACACCATCGTGACCATGTTGCTTAGCGACTACTGCGGCGCGCAGGACGACTTGATCTCGGCGGATGAGGCGGGTGCTGCGGGCGAGACTCGGCGTATGTTGTCCGGGGTGTTGGCGGGTTTGCTTACCATGACCGCCCAGGGGGAGCTGGGAGCGGTGGTTCCGAACCTGGTGGTAGAACAGTCAGGGGCGGGCCACAGTACGCGCATTCGCGCAGGTTTTCGGGCCGACTCCGTGATCCCCAAGGCCCTGCGCCGGGTGGTTCAGGGCGTGTACGTGGAGGGGGCCCTGGTCACCCAGGGGCCCGATGATCACGCAAGCGACGCCAGGTTGCTTCCAGGGTTTCTGGTACAACTTCTTTTCCCCCAGCATTTTGTGAGCACGGGCACCTTTGATCCCCCGGACAGTTGGAGTGTGGACCTTACCTGGGAGCCCTAGTAGGATGCCCCAACTATGTCCATGGATGCATCGGAAGCCACACGTACACTTTTTGGAACGGACGGAATACGGGGCTGTGCCAACCAGGATTCCATGACACCCGAGGTTGCGTTTCGCCTGGGAGCTGCGCTCACCTGGGAGCTGCGCCAGGGGAAAACCCAAACCCCGCGGATCGTGGTGGGCAAGGATACACGCTTGAGCGGCTACATGTTGGAGACGGCTCTTGCCTCCGGCGTATGCGCGCTTGGGGGCCAGGTATTGCTGTGCGGTCCCCTTCCCACCCCGGCCATTTCTTACATCACCACGAGCATGCGGGCCGACGCGGGAGTCGTGATCAGCGCCTCCCACAACCCCTACCAGGACAATGGCATCAAGTTGTTCGACCGTGACGGTTTCAAATTTCCAGACTCCACCGAGACCCACTTGGAAGCAATCATGGCGGGTACGGCCATCGACCGAAACCGCCCAAGGGGGACCGGTGTGGGACGGGCGGAACGTATTGAGGATGCCACTGGAAGGTATGTGACCTTTGCTAAATCTGCATTACCCCAGCACCTGTCCCTTGTGGGAACGCGCATTTGTGTGGATGCCGCCCACGGCGCCGCCTACCGCGCTGCGCCCAGTGTATTTTCAGAGTTGGGTGCCACCGTGTACGGCCTCGGGGATCGCCCCAACGGAAAGAACATCAACCACCGTGTGGGGGCGTTGCATCCGGAAACCTGTGCACGGGAGGTCATCCGCCGCCGGGCGGACATTGGGATTGCCCTGGACGGTGACGCGGATCGCCTGATCGTGGTGGATGAAAAGGGAAACGTGGTGGATGGAGATACCATCATGGCGCTATGCGCCGGTCGCATGCTGCAGCGCAAGGAGCTCAAGCGTCGCACGTTGGTCTCCACGGTGATGAGCAATTTGGGACTGGAACAGGCCATCGAACGGCAGGGTGGAAAGATGCTGCGAACTGCCGTGGGGGATCGCCATGTGGTGGCGGCCATGCGCAAGCGCCAACTCAATTTTGGGGGAGAGCAGTCGGGCCACCTTGTGTTTCTGGATCATTGCACCACGGGGGACGGCATTGTTGCTGCACTACAACTGCTGTCTGTCGTTCTCGAACAGCAACGCCCCCTGTCGGAACTCGCTTCCGAAGCCATGGAGCGGGTGCCCCAGGTTCTCCTGAGCGAGACGTTTCGTCAGCGACAAAAACTCAGTGCCATGGCGCGTACCGCAAGGGCGACCCGGGCCGCGACAAAGCGATTGGGAAATCGTGGCCGCGTGCTTGTCCGATGGAGCGGAACCGAGCCCAAGCTGCGCGTGATGTTGGAAGGCCCAAACTCCACAACCATTCAACGTATGGCCGAAGGCATTATGGACGCAGCCGCGACCGACCTATCTTCTCTGGGGAACAAGTAGCACTTCCTGGGGTTCCACGGTCTGCACCTCGAACCCTTCAGGGATCCCGCGCACCTCCACCTTTGCAAACTGGCGACTATTGGTTTTGTCCGTCGCGGGTTCCACCATGGCCAATAGGGCTTCGGGATCAAACCCGTTCCACTGGTTGGGCGGTGCACTGAGTTGAACCGACACGTGGACTGGCTTCACTCTTGGAGGATTGGCAACACCTACCACCTGCACTTCCACCCGACGGATCCACCGTTGCTCTCGAATTTGCACGAGCTCCGCGTCCACCCGTACTCGGCTGTCATCCATGTATCGGGTGTTTGCCGTTGCGGGCTGTAGACGCAGGGTATGCTGGGACTTCCCTTCCCCAAGCTGAGAAAGGTCCAGGGGTTCCGTACGGATCTGTGTCAGGGCACCCAACCGGGTCGCTGCCCCCTTGAGCCGAACCCGGGAGGGAACAGCCACCGGTGGATGCTTGAGTTCCAACCCCTCGGGAACTTGCCCTTCAAGCACGACACGAACGGCGATGCTTCTCACGCCAAGCTCATCCCAATCCAGCTCAAATGCATCTGGAGAAATCTGAGTGACACTAATTCCCATGGGCACGTTCAACTGGCTTGCATCCAGGTAGTAGTAGGCACCATCCGCCTGGGCCAGATTGATCTGAATGGGATCTAGGGTCAGGTCATTGAGCACCGAACGGCTGCCCTGGAGGGTAAGGCGAATCTGTGCAGGAAGTTCGCTGACCAATACGCGCCCATCCTCCTCGGAGGGAACGTCCGCAATGAGATCCACAAATACGGATCGTTGGGCATCTTCACCGCTACGTACTACAGAAAACAGCACAATGGCCGCACCCAGGGCCAACACCTTGAGCATGGCGTTGTGGGTGAACACCGCCGCCCACCCGGGAGGTGCCTGGTCCAGAACCGGGGGAGGGCTGGGCTTGCTCGAGAGACGGGGAGGGTTCGATGAGGTTGCCGGTTTGGGCAGGGATGCCTGTGGGGAGCCCGGCTGTTTGGGCGGCATGGGTGAAGGGCGTTCGTTCATGGCTCCAAAACCCTTTCGGCGGGCTTGGGGTCGGAAATGGGGCCCACCGCTGTGGGATTGCTTTGCCTCTCAGCAACCGCGGTGGGCTTTGCTGGAAACCGCCAACGCTGGGGGTCCATCCATTTGTGAATCCCCTGTCTGGCCGGGGCCACATGGGAGCCAAGAAGATGCTCCCGCAACTCCCTTGCCCCTAGCTGTGTGTACATTTCGCCGCCGCTACACACGGCAATGGCACCCCGTTCTTCCGACACGACGACCACGACCGCATCGGTCTCCTCGGTAATGCCCATGGCGGCACGGTGCCGAGTACCCAGGGAGCGATCCAAATCCACATTGGTGGACAGGGGAAGGAACGTTCCCGACTGCCATACGCGCCCGTTGCGAATCACGGTGGCGCCGTCGTGAATGGGGTTTTCAAAGCTAGGAATGAACACGCTGAACAGGAGCTCACGGGACACCTTCGCGTCGATTTCCACCCCCTGTTCCAGAAACTCATCCAGGGAAGCGGATTTCTCGATCACGATGAGCGCCCCGACTCTCTTTTTTGAGAGGGACTGTGCAGCCGCGATGACCTCCTCGACCACCTCCGCCTGCTCGTCGCGCTGGGCACGCCACAGGGGGTGCTGCCCAAACCGCATGAGCGCACGCCGGATGTCGGCTTGAAAGATAATGACCACCACCAACACCACGTAGGTAATCACAGAGTCCAGTAGGGTGCGTACGGCCACCAAACCCAGGCGGCGGGCAAGCTGGTAGGTCACGAAAATCAGTACCAACCCCAGCGCCATCTGCATGGCGCGGGTGCCGCGGATGAGCACAAGGGTGCGGTAAAAGAGAAACGCCACGATTCCGATGTCCACCACATCGATGAGCACCGCCACGGGAGAGCGTGTGAAGAACGAAGCGAGGTCTTGAAGGGCTTGGGCTACCACCGTACTGCTTACATTGTGCCTGAAAGATCGCTATTGCCCAAATGGAAGGACGGGTGGGATGCCGTGGGCGGGCGATGGGACCCGGTGGAGGGGACAGGAGCGGCAACCGGCGCGGCCGCAGGCGCAGCAGCAGGCGCAGCGGCAGGCATAGTGACAAGAAGTGCCCTGTAGTGCTGGGCCAACCATACGGCCTGCCGAACCTCTGCCACGTCATGCACCCGGAGGGCCTGCACCCCCAACAGGGTGGCCACGGTGGCCGCAGCGCAGGTTCCTCCCAGTCGGTGCTGGGGCCCGGGCTTGATACCATTCGGATGGGGTGCCAGGGCCGCAATGAAGGATTTCCGCGACGGGCCTAGGAGAACCGGACACCCGAGTGGCTGTAACGACTTCACCGCGAGCACCATGGCGGCAGTTTGTTCCGGAGATTTCGAAAACCCCATACCCGGATCCAACCAAATACGGCCAGGGTCCACGCCATGTTCGCCGGCACGGGTCACGGCACAGGCTAGCTCCGCTGCCACTTCTGTTTGAATATCCTGGTATTGCTCTGAGGTGGTGGTAGCGCCGGATCCCCGTCGGTGCATGAGCACCAGTTCTGAACCGTGGCGAGCCACGACCTTGAGCAACTCGGAGGATTCGCCCCCGGACACATCGTTGACCACCTGGGCGCCCTCATCGAGGGCTTTTCGAGCCACGGTCGCTTTCGTGGTGTCGATGGAAACGGGGATGCCCCTACGCACGAGAGCCTGAACCACTGGGATGACTCGCTTCAATTCCTCGTCGTCGCCCACCGGCTCAAACCCGCGGCCGTAGTCTGGTCCAGGCGGGCGTGTGGACTCGCCTCCCACATCGATGACCTGTGCACCCTGGGCCACCATCTCCTCGGCGCGATCCACCGCGGCCGCAACGTCGGTGTGCTCTCCCCCATCGCTAAAGGAATCCGGGGTCACGTTGAGCACGCCCCAAATGGCGGGAGGGTTCTCCACGCAATGGCTATCCGTGGCGGAAGGCGCTCCCATGGAGAGTCACCTAGCTCCCCTGGGGAACCTGTTGGGGGTGGAACCTTCCCTTGTCGTAGGCCGGGCCACTGCGCTCCTTTTCCTGCCGCTGCTTTTGCTTTTCCGCATAGGTGGGAATGATGACTCGTTGCCGTTTGGGCATGGGTCGATCTTCCATGATCGCGTCCAAATCCGCCGTGTCCAGGGTTTCCCGTTCCAGGAGTGCCTCCGCAATGGCGTCCAATTTTTCCCGATGCTCCAGGATAATGGCCTTGGCCCGTTCATATTGGGCATCGATAATGGAACGTACTTCCTTGTCGATTTCTCGGGCAGTTTCGTCGGAGTATTCCTGGGTCTTGGCGGCCGGGCCAAACTGGAAGAGGGGAGATTCTTCTTTGTCGCCATAGGCCAGGGGCCCAAGGCTCTTGCTCATTCCCCACTCGGTTACCATGGACCGGGCCAGCTGGGTGGCCTTGCGAAAGTCATCTGCCGCACCCGTGGTGAGTTGCCCGAACTGCACTTCCTCAGCAATACGGCCGCCCATGGCCATGGCAATGCGGTCCAGAATCCAATCCGAAGAATAACCCAGCTTGTCTTCCTGCGGCAGGGACATGGTGACCCCGAGTGCCGGGCCACGTGGAATAATGCTCACCTTGTGCACCGGGTCGTGGTGGGGAAGATTTCGGGCCACCAGTGTATGCCCTGCTTCGTGCCAGGCAGTGGTGCGCTTTTCCTTTTCGCTAATCACCATGGAACGCCGCTCTGATCCCATGAGCACCTTGTCCTTGGCGATTTCAAAATCTCCCATGGAGATTTCATCCTTGTCCTGACGGGCCGCAAGCAGGGCCGCTTCGTTCACCAGGTTTTCAAGATCTGCGCCTGAGAAGCCAGGGCCCCCACGGGCAATGATCTCCAAATCCACGTTTTCAGCCAGGGGTGTGTTGCGCGTATGAACCGCCAGAATACCCACGCGGCCCTTAAGGTCCGGCCGGGGCACCACAATGCGACGGTCAAACCGGCCTGGCCGAAGAATGGCGGGATCCAGCACGTCCGGTCGGTTGGTGGCCGCAATGATGATCACTCCCTCGGAGGATTCAAAGCCGTCCATCTCCACAAGTAGCTGGTTTAGGGTCTGTTCCCGTTCGTCGTGCCCGCCACCCATGCCCGAGCCCCTGTGCCGCCCCACGGCATCGATTTCGTCAATGAAGATGATACAAGGTGCGTGCTTTTTGCCCTGCTCAAATAGGTCGCGCACCCGCGAAGCGCCCACGCCCACAAACATCTCCACAAAATCCGAACCAGAGATACTGAAAAACGGTACGCCCGCCTCACCGGCAATCGCTTTACCCATGAGGGTCTTGCCCGTACCCGGCGCGCCTACCAACAGCACTCCCTTGGGGATGCGGCCGCCGAGTCGCTGGAACTTTTTGGGGTCCTTCAAAAATGCGATAATTTCTTCACACTCGTCCTTGGCTTCATCCACACCGGCCACGTCAGCGAAGGTCACCCGGTTTTGGGATTCGTTGAGTAGACGGGCACGGGATTTGCCAAAGCTCATGGCCTTCCCTCCGGAGGACTGGAGTTGACGCATGAAGAAAATAAAGATGGCCAACAGCAACAACATGGGGAGCCACGTGACCAGGATATTGGTAAGTAAACTGTTCTCCTGGGGGATGTACTTGACGGTGATGTCCTGCTCCAGGAGCCGCTTGGTGAGCTCCCAATCCGCCACCCCTACGGTGGCACGTTTCTCCCGGGGCTGGCCCTCCGCCCCCTGCACCCAGAATGTGATCCCTGCGGTGTTTTCGTCGGCACGAATCTCTACCCGGTCCACACGGCCCTTTTCCACTTCCGTGGTGAAATCGCTGAATTCCACGACACGGGGCTGATCCCTGTCGGCCACCAGGTTGTAGACGGCCACAAACATGAGAATCAGTGCGACCCACAGTAGGAGCGTTTTATGACTTTGTTTCAAGAAAGACCTCTCTAGGAACGGCGGGCATGGGTGACAAGGCTTGTACCCGCTAGAAGAACTGCTGCCAGGCTAATGCGAATGGGGCCACTATGCGACGTTTTCGTGCAAAGTGCCCGCGAGCAAACGTGTTCTCTGTGGAAACTTCACGACTTACTTACTGCGCGGGCGGGCGATTCATGGGGTATCGCATCCCGTTGTTTGAGTTCTAGCCCCTGGGCGCTCACGTGGACGCTCCAGGACCGGGGAAGCCACACTTCCCCCCCGATCCTTCTTTGACGCTCCGCGCCAGAGCCTAAACCGGGACCCATACCGTCAAGGAGGGACTCAAGCTGCGCCCATTGTTTCGTGGAAAGGTGTTCCCCTGAGACACGGTAAACCCACTGGCGAAGCACGGCTTGCCACTGCACCATGGGTACGCGTTGCAACTGCTGTCGGGTGAACCGGGGTGCCGAATCTTCCGGGTCGCCCGAATCCCCGATCTGTTCCCGCCCAAGTGACCGCATACGATCTGCAAACTTGGCCAGGTGCTCCCGGGCCTTGGGATAGCTCGCCTCTAGGGCCGGAAGAACCTCCTGCCGTACGGTCACCCGCTCAAACCGTGGTGCGGTATTGCTTGGGTCCTGGGCATAGTTGAGTCGATGGTGGTTTAGGTAGGCCAGGATTTCTTCTCGACTGCAGTCCAGAAGGGGGCGAATCACACCATCTTCCCGGCGGGGCTGTATGGCTGCCAACTGGGGAACATCCGCGCCGTTGAACAGGCGCATGACGACCGTCTCCGCCTGATCGTCTCGCGTATGGCCGACCGCAAGTACGTCGAGTCCTCGGTCCTGTCGCAGATCCAGAAGTGCGCGGTACCTCTGCTCACGGGCTTCAGCCTGGAGCGATCCCTTCGAACCCAGGGTGACGGACAGGGAGTGAAAGGGTACCCCAAGCTCCCGGGCACTTCTCGCCACGAGGGCAATCTCGGCGCCCGCCTCGGCTCGCACTCCGTGGTCGACAGCGGCGATCTCCACTTTTGTCCCTTGGGAAAGTAGTTGGGGCACCCAGGCATGGGCCATGGCCTGGGAATCCGGCCCCCCAGAGCAACCGAGCAAAACGCCCTCATGCGGCTGCAGTAAACCTCTTTGGGATACTGTACGGGCGATACGGTGGGGCAGGCTGATCAGAAGCGCCCGGCCAACAGGGGTACATGCCACTCGGTCTGCAACCCTCCCTGCTGGGGTACCAACGTGGACGAACTCTGGGTAAGAACCGGCGAAGGCACACCTAGGGAAACCTTTGTATGGCTTCGGTCGGGTGTGCGACGTACGGCAATCAAACCTCCCGTGGGAACCGGCCGAGAGGGAGATGGTCTAAAAGCAGAAGACGGGTGTGCAGAGGCCTGCGGCTCTCCCTGGACCTCATCGGTGGTGGGCGCGGCATCTTCTGAGGACGACCCGGAAGATGGATTCTTTGAAATCCCACCATGGGATTCGGCGGGGTCGTAGGATGCGCGGGAAAGGGTAAAAATGAGTGCAGGAATAACGGCGGCCATGCCCACGGTCACCGCGGCCACACTAAGGGTCACGTTGTTTGCCTGATCGATCAAAAAGAAACCTGCTGCACCACCGCCCGCCGCGCCGGCGATGGGGAATGCGTAGTAGGCCCAGGAGTCCCGCAATCCAACGGCGGCGGGTACCATGAGGCCAAGTTCTGCCCCCACCAATCCAAGACCGACGGTTCCCTTGATGCCCGCACTGATTTCCTGTGCGCGGGAAGTGGACGCGTGGCCCAGGGTCCCGAGGGCTAGGCACGCGATAAGGATCAAAATCCTATGAGCTCCATGTCTCGACAACGTATTCCTCCTACCCCTGATCACCGGTGGATTGCTCCCTGCCGGTGGACAACCCGTCCATCGTGCCGCCATCCTTACACAATGGGTGGCCTTGGAGCAACACAGCGTGGAAACGTTCTTTCAGGAAGTTCCATTCATCCATGGGATGCCTGTTCTATGGGTTGATTCACGAGGTATTTGGCCTCTAACCGCAGCTCTTCTCGGCCTCGCCAGGAATTGAGCCGCAAATGACCGGCCACATCCACGATCTCCCCGGGCTTTTTTTGGGCCAGTTGGGGGCCCATATTCCATCCCCAGATGGCCAAGGGGCCGTCGGAGGTGGCCAGACTGGCCTGAAGATGCTCACCTGGGGCCCTGGTGATTCGTGCTCCTTTTGCCACAAAAAGCGGCTCTGGATTTCCCTGTCCCACCGGTTCCAGGGTCTGCAAGTCCTTGCTTGTCCATTGCAGCGGTTCGCCCGGGTTCCAAAGCCCATCCACCCAATGGATGGGTGCGACGTCCTTAGAAAGGGATGCACAGGCCTGCGCAAAACGATCCCGTAGGGTCTTGATCCGGTTGCTTTCAACGTTGAAACCCACGGCCGCGTGGTGCCCGCCAAAGCCCTGGAGTACGTCTTCGCAGGCAGAGAGTGCGTCGTGCAGGGAGATTCCTGTGGGTGTCCTCCCGCTCCCTCGCCCGGATTCTCCATCGAGGGCCGCCACAAGCACAGGGACCTGGTAACGATCCACCAGTCGTGCAGCCGTGATGCCCACCACACCGGGGTGCCACCCCTGCTCTGCCACCACAATTGCGGAAGAGGGTTCGGCCCCGTAGATCCTCTCCACCTGGGCGATGGCCTGTTCGGTGGCTTGGCTCTCCAGGGTTTTCCTTTTTTGGTTGATCTGTTCGACGCGCCCAGCAATCGCACGGGCCTGGTCGATATCGTTTGCAAGCAACAGCTCTAGGGTGAGATCCGTTTGCCCCAACCTGCCGGGCGCGTTTAACCGTGGCGCGAGGCGAAAGGCCACATCCAACGCACGCGGCGCGGAGGGGACTCCTACCAACTCAAGCAGGGCCCGGACGGCGGGACGCCCCTGATTGTGCAACATGGCCAGTCCGGCCCGGGCGAGCCGCCGGTTGTCGCCTTCTAGTGGTGCCATGTCTGCGATGGTACCCATGGCCACCAGATCGAGCCAC
Source organism: Polyangia bacterium (assembly GCA_030427835.1). Taxonomy (GTDB): domain Bacteria; phylum Myxococcota_A; class Polyangia; order Polyangiales; family JAUICN01; genus JAUICN01. Next base: position 33,957 of record JAUICN010000005.1, read on the forward strand.
GGTCGAAGATCCAGCTTGAGTCCCAGTCGCTTACGCACTTGGGCACTCCAGAGAAATGCCAACCCTACGCTTGCGTACCCCTTGAACTCGCTGTTGCACTCGGGTCGATGGGGATTCAGGAAAGCCATTGCGGGAAGCGGTTGCTCCGGAACCAGGTGATGATCGATGACGATGGTATCCACCCCCGCGGCCGTCGCCCGGGCGATGCGGTCATGATCTGCGGATCCGCAGTCGCAGGTAATCAGCAAATCAGGGTGGTGCTCCAGGATCCGGTCCAACGCCCGATCCGACAAGCCATAACCTCCCTCAAAACGGTTGGCCGCGAGGGCCCGGACGTCGCCGCCCAGGGAGGACAGGGTTTGTTGCAGCAGGGCGGCGCTGGTGGTTCCGTCCACATCGTAGTCACCAAAGACGACGATTTGCTTTCCAGCCCGAATGCTGTGGACCACCCGATCCACCGCCACGTCGGAATCCAGAATGGTGTCGGGAGATCCGAGATCCTGGAGCCTGGGAGAAAGAAACGAGCGCGCCTCATTCACCTGGCTCAAGCCACGGTGCAACAGGGTTTGGGCAAGCCCTTGGGACGTTCCAAGCTCGGAAGCAAGCGCACTGGCTTCTTTTTGCTGAACCTCCCGCAACACAAAACGGGGGGTGGGAGACACTGCTTGGTTGTACCCAGACTGGGAGGGAGTTCCACCGGCCCTTTTCACGCCCCTATCGGGCACCACGGAAGAACTTGCGATCCATCCATTCGGTCACCGGCGCCGCAATGTAAATGGACGAGTAGGTACCAATGAAGATTCCGATAACGAGAGCAAATGCGATGTCCTTGATGACCGGCGTGCCAAAGATGAAAAAGGCGCTTACGGACAGCAGCGTCGTTCCCGAGGTCACGATGGTTCGTGACAGCATTTGCGATGTGCTGACGTTGATGATGTGCACCATGCTCTTGTCGCGGTGGCGCGCCATGTTTTCCCGGATCCGGTCAAACACAACAATCGTGTCATTGATGGAATAACCAATAATGGTCAGTAGGGCTGCAATGGTCGTAAGGTTCATCTCCTTACGTACCAACACGTAAACTCCCAGGGTGATGAGTGCGTCGTGCATCATGGCGAGCACGCCGCCGGGGGCAAAACGCAGATCAAAACGGAAGGCGACGTAGACCATGATAAACGCGATGGCGAACAGCAGGGATTTGATGGCCGCGTCCCGCAGCTGCTTTCCCGCTTTCGGCCCCACCCATTCCACACGATCCACCTGGGAAGGACCACGGGCGCCAAGCTCTGTGCGCAGTTGGCGCACCACCTCCTGGCCTACGCCTGCGAGATGCACCTCGTACCGGTTGTGTGCACGCTTTCCAAAGCGACGCACTTCCTGGACATTGGCCGCCTGGTCACGAATCACCTGCTGCAGGGCAGCCTCGTCCACGGAGGCATCAAACCGAAGGGTAATTTTGTCTCCGCCCGGTGAGACCTTCATGTTGGACAGGCCGGCCTGTGCAAAGTTGGACTCAATGGAAGCGCGGATGGCCTTTACCTTCGACTCTGGAAGGGCGGACACCTCCTTGACCCGGAGAATGTACTGACTGCCCTCCCCTTCAACACGCACCACATCCGGCCGGTCGTAACCAAACCCTTGCAACAGGCCCCGGAGCTCCGCTGCCTGTACGTCTCCACTGAAACGTAGCTGAAGCTCCGTTCCTCCCTGGAAGTCGATTCCGTAGTTGGGCCCCGGGAAAAACAGGGATCCAAGACTGAGCCCCGCAAGTACCAGAGATGCGGTGATGACCGCGGCCCTGTAACGCATGAAGTTGATGACCACGCCGGGTTTGATGATTTCCATTGCTTAGCCCACCCGAAGTTTCTGGACACGCAGTCCGCGAGTAATCCAATCCAAAAGGACCTTGGAGCAAAAGACTCCAGTAAACAGCGACGTCAGGATTCCGATCATCAGGGTGACCGCAAATCCCTTGATGGGCCCCGTACCGTATTGGAAGAGCACCACGCCGGCGATAAAGGTTGTTATTTGACTGTCAAAAATGGACCAGAAGGCCCGTTTGAAACCCTGATCCACCGCGGCCCTGGGTGATTTGTTGAGCCGGAGCTCCTCACGGATGCGCTCGGTAATGAGCACGTTTGCATCCACCGCCATACCCACGGTCAACGCGATACCTGCAATTCCAGGCAACGTGAGCGTGGCCTCAAAGAAGGTGAGAATCGCGAGCAGAAACACCAGGTTAAGCACCACCATGATGTCTGCCACAAAACCGGCCACGTGATAGTAAAGCAGCATGAACAGCAGCACCAGGCCCACACCAATCAGGCCACCCTGGGCTCCCTTGGAAACCGCGTCCTTGCCAAGCGTGGCTCCAATCAGCTGCTCATTGGACGGTCGAATCGGGGCAGGCAACGCACCTGCCTTGAGCACCACCACCAGATCGGAAGCCTCCGAAAGCAGTTGCTGGTAGTCGCCAAAGCCCAGGCTGACCTGGCATTTGCCTCCACCAATTCGCTCGTTGATCACTGGCGCGGATTCCACCCGGTCGTCAAGCACGATGGCCATCCGGCGCTTGACGTTTTCACCGGTCATGTCTGCAAACGCTTTCGCGCCGGCGTTGTTAAAATCGATTTGCACCACCGGGCGACCGTTTTCGTCATTGCCGACGTAGGCGTCAGACACGTCCTCACCGGTGACCTCCGTGGCTGAAAACAGGGTGTAGGTTCGCCACCTCTCAACCGGTTCTAGACCGCTCCCTTCTTCTACGGCCTGATTGGCGGGGCCAATGAGCAGGTCGTGCCCTGGGGGGACATCTGCCTGGTCCACAAATGCTTGCAAGCGTTGACGGGAGCCCTCCCCTTGCGCCACCAGGTAGGAAACGTTGACCTGACGGCCTTCCCCTGCGGTGGAGGCTTCTACCAACCGTTCGATGCCTTCGGGCAGACCCTGGAGGTTGGCCACAAGGTCGGACTCGTCGTCGAGCACCTTGAATTCCAGTCGAGCGGTGCGGCTGACAATCGAGCGCACCCGCGCGAACGTTTCCTGGGCGCGGAGGGAATCGGCGTCGGGGATTTCGATCAGGTCCTCGGCCCGTCGAATTACGCCGCGACCCTCCAGTTCTACCAGGGCGGCTTCTGCTGCAAGTTTGTCGACCCCCGCCATTTTTGCGATGCGGTCGCGACTTAGCTCCAGTGAAAAACTACCGGAAAACGCCGGGAGCCCTCCCGTTGCGTCGTCCCCGGTTGCGCCAGCCCCCGTTGTAGTGGCGGCTACCTTCTGCGCCTTGCCCGCTTCGGTCAGGGCGTTGACTACCCTCGAAAGGTCATCGCCTCCGGGGATTTCAATGATGATGTCGGTGCCACGGCCGATGACGGTCATTTCCCGAATGGCCATCTCGTCGATTCGGTTGCGAATGGTTTTGACCGCCTGGCGTACGGCGCCCTCGCGCAGGGCCGTTAGGCTTTCTTCACGCAGGGAAAGAACAAGGCTGCTCCCCTCCCGGGTGGATTCACGCAGGTCGGGGAACTGCTCCCGGAGCCAATCACGGTCCACTTTTTTCTCGTGGGCACCGTCCGCAAAGGAAAGGCGGATTTTCCGGTCCCCTTCGGCTTGGGGGCGGACCTCATCCCGAACCCGTGCCAAATCCTCCCGGGTCGCATCCTCTGCGTCCTTGTCCCCAAGCAATCCGAGGCGCGCACCGATCTCGGGGAGCATGCGCTCCATGATGCGGTCACGCCGGTCACGGACGGCCTCCTCTACCTCGACTTCGTAGACCAGCCGAAGGCCACCCTGGATGTCGAGCCCGGCGCTAATGCGCTTGGTGAAATAGGTCTTTGCCCATTGGGGAGCAGGAATCCAAGTGTCCACGCTGGGCCACACCGACAGCACTGCAGCCGCCACAAGGCCCAACACCAGGAAGAATCGAAAATACCAACCGCGTTCCATGATCTGTGAACTCCTACCCGTTCTCGCCCGACGTTAGGCTCAAGCGTCACCCGCGGAATCTTGCCCCGAGCTCTTCACGTCGACAGCTTTGCTCTTTTCCTGGGCCATGTCTGCTTTTGTGCTTCCAGCGGCCCCTGGGGAGCCCGACTTCGCCTTGGAATCCACCGGCTGATCGAGGCCTGCAATGTGGCTGCGTAAAATGTTAATTTTTACCCGATCGGCCACCATCAGGGTGGCATCCCGCTCGGTGACCTCGAAAATCTCACCGCGGATACCACCGGTGGTTCGTACGATGGTCCCCTTTTTCAGGGTCTCGAGCATCTTGGTATGTTCTTTTTGCCTGCGCTGCTGGGGGCGCCAGAGCAGGAAATACATGACAAATACGAACAGAACGAGGGGAAGGGCCTGGGTCATGCAGCCCGCCGGAGACGGGGCCCCTTCCGCCCCTCCAGGTTGGCTGGGTGTGGCTTCAGGTTGAAGTAGAATATAGTTTGCCATGTGCTTGAAGTCGCGCAGTGGTACTCCACCCTCCGAAACCCGTCAAACTCATGGAAATACTCAGGGCACGCCACCGAGAGCGGGCGGGGGCAGAGCTGGGACCGCTGCAACCCTTGCAGCCCCACTTTCTTTGGAAACGGGGCGGATGGGGCGTGGAAAATGAACACAGAGTATTTTGCGTTGCATGAAAGGGAGGTCCTGGACCGCTTTGAGAAGGCCGGAGGGGACGTTTCTAGGCCAGAAGTCCCGGCACGGGTGCTGGCGCTCGCGGCCCACGCGCCGGCTCTGTTGCCCTGGCTGATGCGGGAACCCACCATGCTTGAGGATTCCCTCTTTCGTAACCTGCACCTTCCGGTGCGGCGCACGGTATGGGCCCGACGCTTTCGAAAGGCTCTGGTTACGTGTGAAGAGTCGAGCGCCGCTGTGAGCTCGAGCGCCGCTGTGAGACGGCTACAACACCGGGGATTGGTACGGATCGCGCTCCGGGAAGCGCTTTCCCTGGGGGATGTGGACTCCACCTCCCAGGAAATGGCCCAACTGGCATCTGCCGCAGTGGATGCGGTGATGTCCCAATGTGTGCGGGAACTGTCCGACCGCTGGGGCTTCCCCGTTGCGAACTCCAAATCGGGCGGGAACTCTGAACCGGGCTGGGCGGATGGGAAGCCCATTCCGTGGGTTGCGCTTGGAATGGGAAAGCTTGGAGGGGGCGAGCTCAACCTGGGAAGTGACATCGACCTCTGTTTTTTTTACGGGACGGACGACGGCAGGTTGCAACCGCGCTCGGGATCAGGACGGGAAGCTGCAACCGTTGCGCTGCCCCCACGGAGCGGCAAGGGACCGGACTCCATACACGCGTTTTTTGCAGAGGCGGTTCAGGCCACCACACGCCTGTTGAGTGAAGTGACCGACGAGGGCTTTGCCTTTCGCGTGGACCTACGCCTGCGACCTGAGGGCGCCAGTGGCCCCCTGGTGAGCTCGGTGGCGAGCGCCCAGCGCTATTACGAAACCTGGGGGAGGCCCTGGGAGCGGGCGGTCCTTCTGCGAGCGCGACCCATCGCCGGGAACGGACGGCTGGGTATGGAGTTGTTGCGGGCGCTTGTGCCCTTTGTGTACCCCCGTTCTGTGGACCCTTCGGTCGCCCGTGAAATGATCGGAATGGTTCAGAAGGCGCGGCGGGACCTTCAGGTGGATACCGAACTGGATCTAAAGCATGGGTGGGGCGGGATCCGCGAGGCAGAGTTTTCGGTACAATCGCTGCAGTTGGTCTGGGGAGGGCGCAACCCCACGTTGCAGGTCCCTTCCACTGTCGAAGCCCTTCGCCGTTTGGCGAGCCTCGGACTGGTCAGTGGCACCGAAGCCTGGGCACTGGAGCAGGCCTGGGCACTGCTGCGACGGGTGGAGCACCGCGTTCACATGGTACGTGGATACGCGACCCATAGTTTGCCTGGGGATGAGGAGGGGCTCCGGGGCCTTGCGGAATCCCTGCGCTTTGAGACCGTTCACGGATTTCAGGAAGCCCTTCACAAGGCGCGTTCGGATGTGCATGCGTTTTTTGTTTCCCTGGATCAGGATGCTTCGGAGGCGCGGCGTAGCCCGCTCTCCATTCAACCCAGCGGCGATGTGGGCGCTCCCCCTTTTTCGCGGCTGGAAGCACTGCTTACGGAGCTCTGCTCACGCATGGGAACTTCACAATCGGCAGAGCACCGATCCGCCGCCGAGGAGTGCACGCCCTGGCTTGTGAAATCGCTTGAGGACCTGGGCGCTTTTGAGGAACCCATGGAGGCGGCTTCCCACCTATTGCGCTGGGTACGTTACCCCTGGATGCCCCTTGGTCGAACGGGTCTCGAACGATCCCCACGATTGGGGGCGGAACTTTTTCAGGGGATTGTGCAAAGCGTTCGCCCCGGTACCGCCCTGCGGCACGCGACCGAGTTTTTGACCACGTCCCAGGGCTGGCGGGGGTACGACCGCTTTTTGGCCGCACACCCCATTCTCCTTCGACAGTTGGCCGACCTATGGGCATCGAGCCGATTTTTGTCGGAGCTGTTGTCGCGTAGGGAAGATGCGTTTGAACTCCTGGCACACGGTGGAGCCCCATTGGACGCACAGGAAATTCACGACCTGCACCGTCAACGGTGTGTGGAGGTCCTGGGAAGACCTGGCGAACTATCGGAGGGAGAGGCCCTGGAGCGGGAGGAAGCTCTCGTGGCCAAGATGAGAACGCTAAAGACAGAGATGTACTTTCGGGCCGGTCTTGGGTTGGCATCCGGAACCATGGGGCTTACCGAAGTCCAGCACCTGTTGAGCCACACGGCGGAGGCCCAACTGGACGCCATGACCACATGGATCCGAGAAATTCACTGCACTCCCGAACAACCTCCCCCTGTGGTGGTGGCCCTCGGCAAACTTGGTACCCGGGAGATGGGGTTTGGTTCGGACTTGGATCTGATTTTTTTTGATTCCGAGGCACCCGTTTCCCCTCCTCCTGGGGCACCCCATGGAAACCGCAACGGGGCACACCCCACCCGACCAGATTCGGGTAGGGACGGGGTTCGTGAAGCCACACTTCGTATGGCTAGGAAGATTCTTCAGGGGCTGACCGAACACGCAGCGGAAGGCCAGGGCTATGCGATTGATACTCGGCTTCGACCGGACGGATCTTCGGGCTCCCTTGTGGTGAGCCCCTCTTCCTTTCGCCGCTACCATGCACGGAGGGCAAAGACCTGGGAACGCATGGCGTTGCTGCGGGCGCGACCGGTGGTTGGAAGCCCCCAGGCAATCGCTCGAACGGAGGCCGCATTGGACGGGGCGCTGACCACCCTCCCTGGGGTGCCTGGAGTTGCCCCCCAGGAAGCGGCCCAGGCAAGTGACGGCGCCGACGTCGCACACCTGCGCCGGCAATCGGAGGTGGAGCTAGGCCAGGAGAACCGGAACCGACGCAACTTCAAGTACGGCCACGGGGGGCTTTTCGATGTGGAACTGCTTTGCCAATGGGGAGCCCTCAGCCGTGGTCGCACGATTGCCCACAACAAGGCTGCCCATGGCATGGGCCGCGCCCCTAGGGAATCGCTTGTGGACGAGCGAGGAACGGTGGTGCGAGGCCTGACGGTCGCACAGACCATTGAGGGGTTGGCCGCGGCCGGTTGGCTTGGGAGCGAAGACGCCGAGAGGCTTCGGGAGGGGCACGTCTTTTTGAGGTCGGTGGAACAGTTCTTACAGCTTTGGGACGGCCGCCCTCACACATCCGTTGCCGTAGGAGGCCGATCCTGGTCCCAACTTGCGCGGCAACTGCAGTTTCGGGATAGGGACGGAATGGCGGCAGAACAGGCTTTTGACCTGGCCTGGAAGCAGCACACCGAATCCATTCGGCGAATTTTTGAGCAGCGGATTGGGCCGGTGGGACTGCCTGCCCCATGGCAGGGATAACAATGTGGTAGCTACCGCCTTTTCATGGCCGCCGGTTGGGATATGATGGCGCTTGGAGGATGCGATGGTTGAGGCCGTAAAGAAAATCTGGATGGATGGTGAGCTTGTGGACTGGGACAAGGCCCAGGTGCACGTGTTGACCCATACCCTTCACTACGGCCTCGGTGTCTTTGAGGGCATTCGTTGTTACCGGCTGGAGGATGGTCAGAGCGCTGTCTTTCGTCTGCGCGAACACATTCAACGACTCTACGATTCAGCCCACATTGCCACGTTGGATCTCCCCCCCTGGTCGGTGGACCAGGTGGTGGACGCCTGCGCTGAAACGGTACGTGTAAACGGGCTGAGCGAGTGTTACTTGCGCCCGCTGATGTTCATGGGTGACGGTACCATGGGACTGGCCGCCATGGATAATCCGACCCGACTTGCCATCGTGGTTTGGAAGTGGGGCTCCTACCTGGGCGACGAGGGTATGGAAAAGGGCATCCGAGCTCGGGTCAGCTCCTTTGCTCGCCCAGGGGTCAACATGCTGATGGCCAAGGGCAAAATTGTGGGCCACTACGTGAACTCCATCATGGCCAAACGAGAAGCGCTGCGGTCCGGGTACGATGAGGCTATTTTGCTGGATGCCCAGGGGTATGTTTCCGAAGCCTCCGGTGAGAATGTTTTTGTGGTGCGTAACGGCCGCGTTTCCACACCTCCCCAGGGCTCCTCGATCCTTGGTGGGATCACTCGCGAGACCATCATCACCCTGCTTGAGGAACAGGGCCTTGTGGTGGAACCCCGAACTCTTTCGAGGGACGAACTCTACATTGCCGACGAGATATTCCTGGTGGGGACAGCTGCTGAGGTGACCCCCGTACGTGAGCTGGACGATCGAAAGATCGGTGCGGGCTCCCGAGGACCTGTGACCCAGGAGATCCAACGCCGTTATTTTTCTGCCGTGCGCGGCGGCGAATACAGCAAGCCTGAGTGGCTACACGTGGTCTAGCCGTTCGCCCTATCTAAAAACACTGGAACCTTAGGCTTCTGAAGTCGCGGTCACGGTTTTTTCGGCATCTACCACCTCGGGCGCGCCCTCCTCAGCCTCCTGTGCGGGAGGGGCCTGGTAGTTGGGGTCGGACACGTAGAACTCTGCGATGGCATCGCGCACGAAAAGGATGCGAACACATTGGGGGCATTGATCCACTTCGTTTCCGCGGAACAACAGGTTGTACTGTTGGGGGGGCAGCTGGAGGCGGCAACCCATACACGTTCCATCCTTTGCCTCGACCACGGCATTGCCCATCTTGGTGCGAATACGTTCGTACCGTTTGAACAGGGTTTTGGGCAACTGACCCACGTAGTTGTCTCGTCCCTGTGTTTTTTCTGCGAGTTCTGCCTGCAGTTCAGCGATACGCTTTTCAGCAGAGGCTTTCTCTTTTTCGTAGAGGGCCGCAAAATCATCAAACTTGGCCTGTCGGCCTGCCATGGTTTCGCGCTTTTCGCCGATCGCGGCGTTGAGGCGTTCCTGCTCCTCTTCCTTGTCTCGCGCGTTTCGGCGTAGCCCGTCCATTTCCCGTTCGGCGGCTTCCATCTCCCGGGCATTTTGGGCCTTGGCGCCCTTGCCCTTCGCGCGGGACAACCTTTCGCCGATTTCTGCGGCTTCCTGTTTCTGTTGCAACAACAGGGCTTCAGCCTCCGCAAGCTGCTTTTTTTCTCCCTCGAGAAGAAGTTGAAGGCGAGAGTGACTCGTGCGGGTCTCCTCTAGCTGCGTGGGGAGATCGGAGAGCTCCTGCTGCACCGAACTTGCGGCGTCATCAATTTCAGAAAGTCGTACGAGCCAATAAATCTGTTCCTTCACCCAGGCACTCCTCGGCGCCGCGTTTAGCCTGGGCATCGCCCAAAGGCAACCCGGAAGGTTGTCAAAGTTGATTCGACGCCGCAATTTGGGGATCCAGCCACCAGGACTGGGGTGCCCGTGGATACGGATGTACGGGTGTGGGAGTACCCTTGCACTCCGGTGGGCCCACCTGGACTCGAACCAGGAACAACCCGGTTATGAGCCGGGGACTCTAACCAATTGAGCTATAGGCCCGCGCGCGAGCGCATCACTAGGATATCTGATGACAACTAGTTGTCCACGAAGGCGCGTAGTTGTTTGGAACGGCTGGGGTGGCGGAGCTTGCGCAGTGCTTTGGCTTCGATTTGCCGGATACGCTCCCGGGTTACCTCAAAGTCCTGGCCCACTTCTTCCAGGGTATGGTCGCTCTTTTCACCGATACCAAACCGCATGCGAAGCACCTTTTCTTCCCTTGGGGTAAGGGATTTCAGGACACGGCGGGTCTGGTTTTCAAGACTGCTGCCAATGACAGATTCGACCGGTGAAACCGCGTTCTTGTCCTCGATGAAATCCCCCAGGTGGCTGTCCTCTTCTTCGCCGATGGGCGTCTCGAGGGAAATGGGTTCCTTGGCGATTTTTAGCACCTTGCGCACCTTTTCAAGTGGCATCTCCATGCGCACGGCGATCTCCTCCGGCACAGGCTCACGTCCCAGCTCCTGGACCAGGTAACGGGAGGTTCGAATCAGTTTGTTGATCGTCTCGATCATGTGCACTGGAATACGGATTGTGCGTGCCTGGTCGGCGATCGCCCGAGTGATCGCCTGCCGAATCCACCAGGTTGCGTAGGTGGAGAATTTGTAGCCACGGCGGTACTCGAACTTATCCACGGCCTTCATGAGGCCAATGTTTCCCTCTTGGATGAGATCCAAGAACTGCAAGCCACGGTTTGTGTATTTTTTGGCGATGGAGACCACCAGTCGAAGGTTGGCTTCCACCAACTCGGCCTTGGCGCGCTCCGCCTGCCGTTCCCCCTGGTATTGCTCACGGTAGGTCTGGCGAACGGCGTCTGCGGGCTGCCCCACTTCTTGCTCTACGACAGCGGTTTGCTTTTTTGCCTCTCGAATGGCCTCGACCGCCATTTGCAACCCCTCGAGCGAGGTGCGGTGCTTCTTCAGAACCTTGGCTTCGATGGCGGGGTCAGTCTGGGCGTCTTTCAGCAGGACTTCCATCTGCTCCAGCGTGATGCCCCCTACCCTGGATCGGATCTCCGAAATGGAATTTTCGGCCCGCTCGATACGGCGGACGTAACTCTTGACCCGGGAGACCACCTTGTCGATTTGTTTCTTGGCAAACCGAATCTCCCGAATGGCGGCAATGCGATCCTTGCGATTTCGATCCAGTTCCGACTGTAGTGCTTTTTGGGTTTTGTCCGCGGCGCCCTCAAGATCAGCGCGGATTTTTGCGTTTCGAGATTCGATGCGCTTCACCCGGTCGAGCAGGCGCAACACCTTGGCGATGGTGGCGTCTTCGTCGGGATCGGATTCCTCACCCTCCATGTCGCGAACCACGTCCTTGACGCGAATTTTCCCCTCGCGAAGGCTTTCCCCAATTTCCAGGATCTCTGCCACGCCCACGCGGGAGTTGAGAATGACTTCGAAGATGCGGTTTTCACCATCCTCTATTCGCTTTGCGATTTCCACTTCCCCCTCGCGGGTGAGAAGGGAAACGGAACCCATTTTGCGCAGGTACATGCGCACGGGATCGTTGGATTTACCCTGACTGTCGTCGATGGCGGGAGGAACGGAGGAGGGGCTTCGAAAGTTCTCTCCTTCAAAGGCCTCCCAGGTACGCACCGCGCTGCTGCTGGTGCTCGCGTTGTTGTTGGTACGTTTTACTCGACGAACTTGGGTACCGTTGTCGCGCACGTCGATTTCTTCGTCGCCCAGCAATACCATCAAGTCGTCGATTTGATCTGAGGTGACCATTTCGGGAGGCAAAGCCTCGTTGATCTCATCGTAGGTCAGGAACCCCTTGTCATGCCCCTTTTCAATGAGTGCCTGCACTTCCTTGCGCTCACGGCTCTTCGTCAACCGTAGGGAGCGGCTCCCATCCTGGGCGTCGACCGGACGTGGGTCTTTTGCCTTGGACTCTTTGCGTTGTGTGCTTTGCCTCGTTGCCATGTTCACCCCTGTTTCCATCGATGTGCACTGCGCGACAGCTGCACATGGGCTTCCATAAGCTCACGTGCAACTTCCATTTGGCCCATACGTTGGGCATCCCGAATTTTCACTGTCAGTTTTGGAAGTTCTCTCTGAATTTTTTCGAGCTCAAGATGCTTTCTCCCCCGCTGGAGGATCAACTGAGCTTCATCTAGGCTGTATTTTTCCAATGTCAACCGCTCTGAGAGCCATCTCTGGAACTGTGGATCCAGGCCTTGGCAGAGATCCACCGCTTGCACTGTTCCGTCTGCCAACCCGGGGACCCGCACAAATATGTCCCTAAGAACGGCGTGCCCCAGCAGGGGTATTACGGATTGCCCCTCTTCGGAGCGGGCCAGTTGCGGGTGGTCGAGCACCGATCCCAGTACTTCCAGGGCAATTCTGTTGGCTCGCATATCCACGGCCTGCGGCGCTTGAGGCGTGGAGCTACCGGCGGTTGTTCCCTGGGGATCCTGAGGCTCAGCTCCCGGGGCCGTGGAGGCCCCTGGGCGGGTGTCCTGGTTTCGGGAAGTGTGGGTCTGGCTTCCCTTGGGCTGAGCCAGAAGGGCCCGCCGCAGCTCACGGCGCACGAGACTCACATCGTTGAGCTCAAAGCGCTTGGAAATACGCTCCAGCAGGATTTGACGCTCCACCGGGCTCTTTACACCCTGCAACAAGGGCGCGAGGGCCCCGATGGCTTGGGCGCGGTCACTTGCGGTGGGTTCGGTGCTACGTGACACCTCGTCAATGATGGACTCCAGGATCTCAGGGGCCTGCGAGATCATGTGGCCCATGCTCTCTGCCCCCCGTTCGCGGATGTGGCTGTCCGGATCGCTGCCATCCTCGAGCTGGACCAGACGGGCGCTAAGCTCGGCCCGTTGCAACAGGGGCACCGCCGCCCGGGAAGCTTTCTTTCCAGCCACGTCCCCATCAAAGAGCACCACGACCTGGTCGGCGTAGCGACGCAGCAACCGGCATTGGCTTTCCGTCAATGCGGTACCGAGAGGCGCCACCGTGGTGTCGAAACCGGCCTGGTGCATGCTCACGACGTCAAAGTTTCCCTCGCAGAGCACGGCGTTCCGGGATTGGCGAAGGGCCGTACGGGACTCAAAGCACCCGAACAGCAGTTCTCCCTTCTTGTACAGGGGGCTCTCGGGACTGTTGATGTACTTGGGGGCGTCGCTGTCCTCCCGGTCGAGAAGTCGACCGCTGAAGGCCACCACGTTGCCGCGGGTATCTCGTACCGGAAACATCAGGCGATTGCGGAACCGATCGTAATGGCCATCACCACGATTCCGGGCGGCGATTAGCCCTAGCTGCTCCGCGTCCACAAGAGACCATTCGGTCGAACGCAACCAATCCGTGAGTGCGTCCCAGGATGGGGGCGCAAAACCTAGACGAAACGCCTGGGCGGTTTCCCTATCCACGCCCCGTTGTTCAAGCATCCTCTGGGCCTCGATGGCCTGCCTACCTAGGGAGCTGTCACTGGGGGACCAGAGGGCTTTTTCGAAGAAAGCCGCAGCTGCCTCACTTAGGCCTTGTAGCTGCGCTGTACGTTCCCGGGCCTGTTCGTTTGCACGACGCTGCTCAGGACTGCCCATCTGAACCTCAACGCCACACCGTTGCCCTAGATCCCGAACGGCTTCGGGAAAGGTACGCCCCTCGACTCGCATGTAAAAGGCGAGTGCATCACCGGATTCCTGGCACCCAAAACAATGGAAGAACTGCCGCTCGCCATGAACGTGGAAGGACGGTGTTTTTTCACTGTGAAAAGGGCATAGGCCTTTCCAACTGGTTCCAGCCTTCTTCAGGGCCACATAACCGCGGACAAGTTCCACGATATCTGTGCGCTCGCGAATCCCCGCGAGGGTACTGTCGGCTACCAGACTCACAGTTGCTCTCCACCTGGGGAGTACTGACGCAGGGAACCCTGACTATTTCCATAGTCCGATTTCCACTCACGGGTGAACACGTGTACCCCTACACGCGTGCACACCCATTGGCCCGTCCCCTGCACGGATAGGCAGTGTAGGGATGGATGGATCCGGGTCAAGCGAACGTGTGAGGATTGATACCTCGCACTAGCGCCCTACCGGCCGCACCACGCCATGGCGAATTGCCCTTTTCTCAATCGCCCCCGGTCCGGATGGGACTGAAACGAGCAAACGGCCCTGCCCGTCCACTTCTTGCAACTGGCCTTGCTGTTCACCGCGGTCGTCGCACCATTGCACAGGTTGTTGCTTCCAGGCCAGGCGGTCATTGATGGGTTGTCGCAACCCATGGAAACCGTATTGAGTAAACGCGTCGATGTGGTGGTCCAGCCTCGCCCGTAGTGTGGACCACAACTGCGCGCGGAGTTCGCATGCAGGGGGTTGGTATGCAGGGGATTGGTACGCAGAAGGTTGTGAATCGCGGCACCCCGGAGGGGGATCGGCATGGGGGGAAGCCACGCCCCCTTGGGATTGCCGCGCCAACATCAAGGAGGTGGCGGGGTAGGCGAGTTCTCCTGGAAAATCACGGCGACCCACGTTCACTCCCATGCCCACCACCACAGGGTCCATCGGCTTGGGCCCTGTATTTTCTGAAAGAATGCCAGCACATTTCCTTTGATCGATAAGGACGTCATTGGGCCATTTGATCTGAACCCGTGAAGGGGAATCGTCTTGCAGCATGTGCTCGATGGCCTCGCTGACGGCAAGGCCGGCAAGGAGGGACAACAACGGTTTGTGTTCCGCTGCGAGTCGCTTGCGCACGATCACCGACGCATAGATGTCGCAGGTGTCGGGGCTTTGCCAGAGTTGGCCGCGGCGCCCGCGACCTTGGGTTTGTTGATCGGCGAGTACCACGTGACCGTGGGGGGCTCCCCGCTGTGCATGTTGCAACGCGATATCCTGGGTGGAAGTAACCGTCCTGTACACACTGGTGCTGCACCCCATGGAAGTTGAAGGGGCAACATCTCGCGCCTGGGCAAGCGACCAACCGGGACTGTTTTCCAGATTCGGATTGTCCGGGGTCGCGCAGGGGTCACTGGTGACGTTATCCATGGGGCCAACCCGTCGCCCACAGGCCCGCACAAATATTGCAGATCGCGTGAACCCATGCGGCCGCACCTACGCCGCCCCGCCAGGATCGCACCCACCCAAACAACAGCCCTGGGAGAAACACCGCAAGCCGTCGCAGGTCAGGATCGTGTGCCAGGTGAATGAGGGCGAAAAGCCCCGATTGGATCAGCAGGGCGGGCCAGGAAATGGTCACCCCAAGCACACGGTGCCGAGGAGACCAATGTTGTTCGAGACGGGTCTGCACGAACCCGCGAAAGAAGACTTCTTCGGGGATGGCGATCACCACCCATTGTCCAAGTATCACGGAGGGGTGGATGCCAGAGAGATCCAATTGGAAGCTACCCTCCAGGCCCCACCACCACCGGTACAGGTAGGTCGCCGGAAGTAGCACCGCAATACTTACACCGACGGCCACACCAAATTCGCGAAGGGCGCGAACGATTCCTAGCTTCTTGGACGTGCCTTCCGACCTGTTGTCGGAAAGCAACAGGCCGCCCAGGGCGATCCCATAGCCATCGGGGCCGTTCGGATCGCGCCGTACCCCATAGAGTGCCAACCCAAGCATGGCGAGGGCGAGTACGGTTGAGGTGTGGGGCTCGGCTGGGGGCCAGTGGGCTAGGCCCGCCGTGGCCAGGGCCACGAGCAATAGGGCACTGTAGATCCCCACCATCGAAAGAACAGGTCGAGTCACGGTGTTTGCCATGCCAACGGAGTTTGCCATGCCATAGGAATTGCCAGAATGCTTCGGGGTACCATAGTTGTTCGTCGACGCCGGCGTTCCCGGTACCCTACCCCGTTCCCTCCATCCGTCCATACCCAGGACAGAAGGCTCACTCTTGCATTTACCCCATTCCCTCCCTCCAGTTTCTGGGCCCCGTTATTTTCAACGTGTAACCCTTGGCGTGATTCTTTCCACGGGCGAAGACGTGGACCCGTGGATCCATGGGCAGACCACCCAGGACACCCGCGGGCTCGCCCGGGGCAACGCGGCCTACGGTTTTGTGGCCACCACCAAGGGGCGGGTGATTTCGGACGTTTGGGTGAGCCGCCAACAACTGGATGAACAGCAGGCCGTTTACCGATGGGTGGTTCCCTCCAACGTTGTGCAGGATGTGATGGAACGGCTGGAATCCCAAATCGTGATGGAGGACGTGGAGTTGTCTTCCACCGGGGAGAAGGTGTTGACCATTCTGGGGTGGAACGCACTGGGGGAGGATCTACGGAATAGGATTCAATCGTTTGGGATATGCGACTACGATAGCCGCTGGATGGGCGCGCCTAGCCGGGATGTGATCGCAACCGACGACAACATGGCCGCGTTGATCGAACACATGGGGACGGCGGTGCGACCCATGGAAGTGTGGGACTGGGAGCAACGACGCATTCTTTCCGGGGTGCCATGCATGGGTCGCGAGCTTGGCCCGGGAGCCTACCCCCAGGAAGCCGGCCTCGGTTCGGTGGGGATGTCCTTTCAGAAGGGATGTTACGTGGGGCAAGAAGTGCTGTGCATGCTGGAGACACGGGGCAAGCTCCCCAAGCGGCTCGTCCGGTTGCGCTCGATGGGTGTTCCAACGGGCACCGACGCAGCACTGCCACTGGTGGAAGGGAGAATTGTCATTTTGGATGATGCAGAGCTGCATTGCTCGAGCCCCCGGGGCACTAAGACCCAAGGCTCCACTTCAACGCCAGAAGACAGGGCTCCGGTACCGGCGGGGCGGATTACCTCCTGCACGAAGGATCCCAGCACAGGCGAGTACTGGGCCATGGGCTACGTGCGTCGTGCTTTTTGGGATGCTGGAACGGTGCTCACCGTGGAAGGGCACGGCTCCCTTACGTTCGAAATTCTGGGCGAGGTTGCGCCCACGTCTGCGTAGGTTACTGGGATAGGGAAAACTGTTGGCTGGGCTTTACGCAGGTCCTGGCCCGAGCTATATTTCTTACGTTAAGTCGCTTTTCAATGGGAACGCGATGGGCCCCAACGGAGTGAAGAATGCTGGTATTGACCGATAAAGCTGCTGAAAAAGTCCGAGAGATTCAGGGTGCGGAAGGCCTCGAAAACCAGGGGCTCCGTGTACGTGTACTGGGTGGGGGTTGCTCTGGGTTTTCCTACGACCTGTTTTTTGAGGAAGAAACCACGGAGCTGGACCAATCTTTTGAGTCCCACGGAATCCCCATTTATGTGGATATGATGAGCCTGCAGTACCTTGAGGGGACTGAGATCGACTATGTGGACGGCCTGTACGGAGCGGGCTTTAAGTTCCAAAATCCAGCGGCAAAAAGTACCTGCGGATGTGGCTCTAGCTTCTCTGCCTGAACCGTAACCCCCTACTGTTGGCCCTAAACTGGTGGCCGTGGCGTGCACTTTTGGCCCCTTTAACCACTACGTTTCGTTACCTACTGAAGATCATCCCGTTCGTTGCACGGTGTGGGTAGCGTGCGCCTCTTTACGTTCTTTTTACGTTAAATTTCCTACGCTTCTCTAGATCCACACTTTTGTGGTTTCCTACTTGATCGAATCCTTATATTACGTTACGTAACGTAATATAAGGATTCGGAGGCGATCATGGAGAACGTTCAGGGGTATATCAATCGGGTCAGGGCCATCGCACCGTTGGATGCGGAGGAGGAGTACGCCATTGCCATCCGCGCGAGTGCGGGTGATGTGGATGCTCGGGAAACCCTCATTCAGGCGAATCTGAGACACGTGGTGTCCGTGGCCCTGAAATATCGCCGGTACGCCATACCCGTGTCGGAGCTTATCTCGGAGGGGCACGTGGGTCTGATGATCGCTGCCAGGAAGTTCAAACCTGAGTTGGGCAATCGTTTTGTGACGTACGCGGGGTACTGGATTCGGGCCTACGTGCTGGATGCGGTGGTCCGGTCCAATCGTATCGTGGGATCCGGGTCAGGCCCGTTTCGGTCCAAGGTGTATTTCAGGCTCCGACGCGAGCGGGCAAAGCTTGCCAACAGGGTGACAGAGCCCACCGAACAGACCGAGATTCTGGCAAAGAGCTTTGGGGTGACTGTGCCGAAAATGGAAGAACTTCTGCAGCGATTGGACGGCCCCGATGTGTATTTGGACGCTCCCTTTCGGGAAGATTCCAGCCATACCCTTTTGGATCGGATGGAGGACACCCATGGGATGGCCCCTGAGGAGGAAGCCATTGCGCATGAGTCCCGGGATCGTATGCAACATCGGATTGGCGCCGCCCTAGGCGGCTTGGATGAGCGGGAGCGATACATCGTGAACCGACGGTTCTTTGATGGAAGTGATTCGTCCCTTGCGGCCATTGGCCGGGATCTCGGCGTGAGCCGTGAACGGGCGCGCCAACTCGAAGCGAGAGCCAAGGAAAAACTCAAGAATCAACTGGGCGATCTTCGGGACCTTGCAGCCTAGATAACGTTTCTTGGTCAAGGCGCTCAGAATGATGTTTCCACACCAAACGTAACGTCGATCACGGGCAGGAACAGGGGGAACTGTAGCTGCAGTTCGGGGGTCACGAATGCTCCCAGGTTTCGAGAAAACCTGTAGGTCACCGTGGCTCCCAACTGTGCTCCATTTAGACCGCTTCGGATAAAGGGGCGTTTGGATCCTGCAGCCTGGGGAGGTTGCGGCTGTATCTGCCCGATGCTGGTGCCCACGTGTGTCGTCAAAACCAATCCTTCGTCCCGGGGCTTGGTGAGACGGTAGGCCGTAAACACCCCGTACTGGGTATGGGAAAAAGGGCCCTCCCCTGCACGGAACTGGTACCGAATGGAAACACCCACGGAGATCCGCAAAAACACATACATGCCCGCGGTAATGCGCAGTGCCGTTGTGGGCACAAACCCGGGTGCGTTGAGATTTACGCAATAATCGACGATGCCATCTCCGTTGTCCGGGCACGCTCCGCTACCTTCGATGAGATACACGTCGGTATCGGAAAAACCCGTGGGAGCGTCGTCTGCGTACATGGACGAGGTCGTATAGGCGAACCCTGTGGTGAGCCCTGCCCGCGCGTAAAACTTCGGAAAATCCTGCTCGTTATTCTGCCCCTCGTCGGGCGAGCATTGGTTTTTCTCACACAGTAACCCTAGCCTGCAGTCCGAGTCCCTATCGCAGGGTTCTCCAAGTTGCCCTGCATCCAACTGCAGGCAACCGGGGCTCCCAGGGGGGCATTTTTGTAAGTCACAGGCGGAAGGGGGTGCATGGCCCGGAAGGGCGGGCTCTGGGTAGCTTCTCTCATTGACTACCGATACCCGCACAGGTTGCTGGGATGTACCCGAGTAGCCACGGGTCTTGCCTTCCGTGTCCTTGGCGACCAGAAAATACTCCAACACCGGTGGCACCACCACGTGGCATGGAACCACAAAACCAAACCCACCCTCCATGGGCTCCATGACCGCGCGGCGAAACCGGGACATGTTTCTCCCCCGGTAGTAAATTCGGATCTCTTCCACGGGAGCGTTCTCGGGCACCCCAAGAAATACGGGCACGCCCACTTGAACCAACTGTTCGTGTACTGGAAAATGGGGAATGTTCCCGGGTACCCGCGCTGGCTCTGCCGATAGGGTGCGGTTTCGACGTACCAACTCCTGCCGTGCCCGGGCAAACACCGCTTCAATCTCGGGGTTGGCCATGAGCGGATCCACCTGGATGGCTGAATCTTCACGGAGCGCCGCCACAAAACGTTCAAGCCCCTGTTGCGGGTTTCTCTGGCTAATCTCCAGGATTCCGAAGGTGACTTGTGTGCGTGCGGGTGCGGGCCCGATCACATTGTAGCGGTGAGCCAGTTGCTCGGCTTTTTCCAGTTTCTCCCGGGCGCCGTCGAATTCTAGATGGTTGTAGTTGTCGACCGCTTCGCGGTTGAGCTGGCTGATCTGTTCTGCGGGATTTTTTTGGGCGGCCGCCCGATTGGCGAGCGAAAAAACGGTCACGGCCATCATGGCGACAACGGCAAAGGAAGCGATGGTCACTGACCTGGCAGCGGTTATCGCGAAGTGTTGGGCAAAGGCACGGCTCATTGTCCAACGGTAGCGGTCGTCGATCCCGTGGTATCCAGGTCACTTGGGTTGAGTGATGCTCCACCTGCCTGTTTTGCCGCCTCATCCGTTCGAATAAACTCCACACGACGGTTGGCTGCTCGCCCGGAAGTGGTTTGATTGGTTTCAATGGGACTGGTTTCGCCGAACCCCTGGGCGGTCATGCGAACAGGATCCACCCCCTGTTGAATCAGGTATTCGCGCACGGCCTCTGCACGTTGCTGGGAAAGGCGCAGGTTGTACCGGTCATTGCCACGGCTGTCGGTGTGGCCCTGGATTTCGACGGTCACCTCAGGGTAGTCCCCCAGGACCACGGCCACGGTGTTCAGCAGCGGAAAGGAGACCGGGCGAATACGGGCCTTGCCACTCTGGAAGAATACCTTCTGTGTAATGCGAATCGCGGTGCCGGTGACTTCCACGTTCTCGTACACCTTCGGGCATCCCTTTTCACTCTCGGGCCCTGCTTGCAGGGGGCACTCGTCCTGGGTGTCCTCGATGTGATCCCCGTCGTTGTCGGATTCGGGGCAACCGTCGCTGTCTTCGAACCCATCCATGTCTTCGGGTTCATCCACGCATCGATCCAGGTCGTCGGTGATTCCGTCCGCGTCGTTGTCGATTTCGGGGCAACCGTCGGCGTCCAAATAACCGTCCATGTCTTCCGCGGTAAGGATGCAAAGGTCTTCGGAGTCCATGATGCCATCGCCGTCGGTATCCTGGTCCTCAGGGCATCCGTCCCCATCTTCGATCCCGTCCAGATCCTCGGGTTGATCCGGGCAGGTGTCCTGCGGATCCAACACCCCATCACCGTCGCGATCGCCAGGCTTGGACACCACGATTCCGCGGGGCGCACAGGATGCGGGGGGGCTCATTCGATGGGCTGCCTGGATATTGACCTCCGCCACGGTGAGATGCTGTTCCGCTCGAACGGCGTCCCCCTGCTTGAGTTCTGTTTGTGCAAAATCCAGATGGGAACGACCCACCGCAAGCTGTCGGGGAGCACACTGGTACGCCCCGTTGCGCTCGGCCTGCTCCAGGACGTCAGCAAGGCCTCGAATGCGACCTTGCAGTACCGTTCCATGGGTACACCCGGCGGCAAGGATCGCACCGGCAAGCAGCGTCAGCGGCAGGACCACAGGGTTGAACCGATGGGGGCTTCGGAGCGATGGGGTCATCGACCGGCCTCCCGGGCGCGGGTGCGGGCGAGGTCCTGGGCCTTCACCCCGAACTGTTCCGCGGTTTTCGCGAACCGAATCGCGTCCTGGTAGGACGCCTCAGCGGCCTCTTCACGGGCCTTTTCCAGATGATCTTCTGCCAGGTAGTACTCGTAGGGGGCCCGCTCGGGGGCCTGGGCAACCCTCGCTTGTTCCACGGCTCGGGCGGCGGCGCGAATTTGGGAGGTGTACATGACAGGCCCGCAGCCACAAAAGGCCACCGCCAGTAGGGTTCCAAGGGTCATCGAAAGGGCCATGCGAGCCGATTTTGCTAGGAAAAGGCGGGGTGGGTGCGATTGTTTAGAAACTTGAGACGGCATGGGAAATACGAGGCAGGAGCGTGGGCGTTCTATGGCCTTACTGCAATCAAGCTACTGTCCAGGCCGGGTGGCGTCAACGTGGCAGTTGTGGCCGGGTTTGCGGGTGTTTCTGGGGATGGAGAGCGCCGGTGCTGGGCCCCTACAGGCGGCGGAGGTGCCGGTAACTCATCCACAGGGTAAGGCCTGCTCCCGCAACCACGGCGGTGGACGACAGGGCCAGCAACGTTCCAAGCGACGTTTCCTGGAGTGCCATGACCCCGTAGCTGCCCTTGAGTTGGGCATAGGTCCCGACGGCCCCCAGTCTTGTTCGGAAAATCGCCACCAAGAGTCCCCCCAGCAGGAACGGAGCGGCACATAGGACCCGAGCCATCCAGGCACGGGCCCGTTGGGCTGCCCGGGCCACAAAGAACACCGCCCACAACCCTAGGGTGACGACGAGTATGAGCCACAGCAGGGTCACGGCGGAGGGTAGCCGGCTTGCCGGCAGTATGTAGAGGAGAGACCAATCGCCATAGGTGAGGTGCAACCCGAGTGAGGCGGGCACGACCACCAGCCCCATGTACAGCCCCGTGGCCCAGAGGGCAGGAGATACCAGACCACCCTGGGAGGATCCACGGGATGCACGACGGGCGATCCACCCGACCCAGGAACCAAACGACAGGGCAAATAGCGGTAGTAAGGGTAGCGGCATGGACCCCTGATTGTGCCTGGGCTGCAACTGGATTCAAAATTCCCCATACTCCGTGTCGTGGAATACTTGCTTGCAACCGCCCCCTGGGCCCCGGATGGTATGGCCCTTGCGCTTGGGCAGGCCGTTCAGGGGGGAAACTACGGAACGGCGCTGATGTGGATGTTTCTGGCCGGCGTGGCCACGTCCCTCACCCCCTGTGTGTACCCCATGATCGCCATCACGGTGAGTGTCTTCGGAGCAAGGAAGGTGGATTCACGGCTGCAGGCTGCGGGCCTGTCCACAGCCTTTGTGGCGGGCATGGTCACCCTTTTCGTTCCCCTGGGGCTCATGGCTGCCCTTACCGGTGGGGTATTTGGCGAAGCCCTGGCGCACCCCGCCGTGGCCGGCTTTGTGGCGTTGGTGTTTTTGGCTCTGGCACTAAGCATGTTGGGACTTTTTGAGATCCAACTACCCGCCCGTTTTCGCAACCGCGTGGCCACCGTGGGTGGATCAGGATTCCGGGGTGCGTTTGGCCTGGGGCTCGTGAGTGCTCTGGTGAGTGCGCCGTGCACTGGGCCGGTGCTGGCTTTTATTCTGACGTGGATCGGTCAACAGGGGGCCGTGACGTTTGGGGGGCTTGCGTTGCTCTCCTACGGCCTTGGCCTGGGCCTTCTGTTTTGGTGGGTGGGTACCTTTGCGGTGGCCCTACCGAAATCCGGAGCATGGATGGAGTGGGTCAAAAGCGCATTCGCTGTGGTGATTCTGGTGATGGCCGTGCACTATGTTCAGGACTTTTTTCCCCTACCCATACCTTTGGTGCGGCAAGGCCTTTGGTTGGGTGCAGGGATCGCCATCGTGACCCTGGGTGCCCTGCTTGGGGGCGTACACCTGTCGTTTCATCACTCCCGCTGGCAGGTGCGTGCGCGCAAGGCTGGGGGGGTGGCGCTGATGGTGCTGGGGGCGACTTGCGTGTGGTGGTATGTGGAGGGGCTGCCTCCTGGCGCAAAAATCCAGTGGCAGGAGGACTATGGGAACGTGCGGGCACAGGCCATGGAACGGCAGCAGCCGGTGTTGGTGGATTTTGGTGCAAGCTGGTGCGAGGCCTGCGGAGAACTGGACCGGGACACATTTAGCGATCCCCGTGTGGTGCGTCGCGTGAAAGAGCTCGGCCTAGCCGCAGTGAAGGTGGACCTTAGCGCCGGAAAAAATACACCCCAGAAAAAGGCATGGCTTGCACAATACTCCCAGAGGGGATTGCCTTTTGTGGTGTTGCACCGGCGGGATGGAACCGAGGCGGCGCGGCTTTCCCAGTTTGTGGACGCGGCTGAGTTTGTACATTGGTTGGAGAACACCCCCCTATGATCTATCGCGACGACATCACGGAAGACTCAAAGATGACGGGGCCCCCTTCGGCCCTGAGTGCGCCCCATGCACAGCTCTGGGTATGGGTGTTGGCATACGTTTCTGTGGTGGGCCTGTGGACTGGATGTGGTGGGACCTCTTCCGATGGACCCGTCGATGGAGCTACGACCATGGACGCCGGATGGGAGGACGGGGCCACTCACACGGGAGGAAGCGGCCACGCCCTTGAGCTCGGCACGGGGATTGAATCGTTTGAGGCCCTGGCAGGATCGGTCAACGTCTATGCCGGTCTACAGGGGGGCTACCACGTGTTCGTTTCTGCCACTCTCACCCCAACCGAAGGTACCCCCGCAATGATCGGCCCCGTTCAAATTCGCTTTGAAGCCCTGCACAGTACCACCGGCGGAACCCTTGGTGGATTTCAGGGAACACGTGACTTTATGGCAAGTTCTGGCGCCCATTCCCAATGGATCGGGGAACTCGTTCCGCTCACGGGGTTTTCCTCAGGGCAGGACGGGGATGTGGCGATCCTGCAACTCGAAACCACGGATGCCACTGGAACCCTCCGACGGGACACCGCCCAGGTGACTCTGGTTCTGTTCCCCTAGATATGGAGTAACTGGCGCTCCCGGCACGATTCGAACGTGCGACCTACGGTTTAGGAAACCGTTGCTCTATCCTGCTGAGCTACGGGAGCAAAATGGGTGGTGTGGTTGGGTTTGTGACTAGGGGTATTGCAGCAAGCTATGTAAGGGGGCCTGTTCTTGCAGAAGTTTACGGCCTGCGAGGGCAGGCAGCTCAATGAGTGCCACGGTGGCGGCCCAGGTTCCACCCAAACCCTGAATCAACTCGCCGGTGGCGCGGGCGGTTCCCCCTGTGGCTACCAGGTCATCCACCACCACCACGCGATCTCCCGGCTTGATGGCGTCGGTGTGAACTTCCAGGGCATCCGTTCCGTACTCTAGGGAGTATTCCAGACGGCGCACCGCTCGCGGAAGTTTTCCGGGTTTGCGCGCAGGAACAAAGGAGGCCCCCAGGGCGAGCGCCACCGGCGTACCAAAGATAAAGCCCCGCGACTCAATGCCCACGACCACGTCCACAGACTGGGGATGGCAGGCTGCTTTTGCCACTTCCGCCATCCAATCCACGGCTTGGTGAAAGGCTTCAGGAGACGCGAGCAGGGGCGTGATGTCCCGAAATAGAATGCCTTCCGAGGGAAAATCCGCAACGGCCTGAATGTACGCGGCCAGATGGGTGGGGGGGGTGCCGCTGTTTTCGGAAACGGTCATGGGTGGTTGTGTGCTTTCGTCGAAAAGGGTCTAGGGTGTGTCAGGGGCGTCCCCCTGTTGGACCACCCATTGGGCGAGACCAAAGTGCTCGGGATAGGTCGCGTGGATGTTGAGCGGAGTGACGGACACGTGGCCCTGGGCGACCGCTTCAATGTCGGTACCTCCCTCGGGTGGCCCGTCCAGGGCACCGGGGCCGCCAATCCACCAGTACTCGCGGCCGCGGGGATCATTTCTTACCGAAACTTCGTCCGCATAGACACGGTTCCCCAACCGTGTGACATGGACTTCTGGGAGCGCGGAGCCTGTGGCTTGGCCCCCCGCGCCCAACGCGTTGACGTTGGGCAAATTGACGTTGAACAGGGGAACGGGTTCCACGGGCAGATGTTGCGGTGGATCCGACGAAAGCTTTTCCAACTGCCAGCTTAGGAGTTTCGCCACGATACGTTGGATCACCGGAATATGGGCGCCGAAGTTATCGCCCTCGCACAGGGAAAACGCGGCCGCTGGAATACCACGGAGCGCGCCTTCCCGGGCAGCAGCGACCGTACCCGAATAGTGCACGTCGTGTCCCAGGTTGGGACCGTGGTTGATTCCCGACAATACCAGGACTGGGCGCTCGGCCAGGAGATTGGGGTGATGGATGGCTACGTACACACAATCCGCGGGAGTACCATCTACCGCCACAATACGGTGTTCCACCCTTCTCGAACGCACGGGCTTATGCAGTGTTAGCGAATGACTGTTCGCACTCTGCTCGCTCTCGGGAGCCACGGTAATCACTTCGAGAGAGGCCTTGTCCGAAAGATGTTCCGCCGGGAGACCCTCTACGGCTCTACGCAGGACCGAAAGGCCCTCTGCACGCACACCGTCATCATTGGAAAGGAGAATCAATGCCATAGGGATGGGGTGTTGCCTCGATTGGCCCTCAGGGAACCGGTGGTTTTGTCGTTGGCCGTTCTGCCGTTGGCCGTTCTGGCGTTGGCCGCGCAGTGGTTGACCGTAGTGTGAGCCGCCGTTTGTGTGACTGGACTTGATCTCACTGGCACAGGGTGGGGGAGCCAGTGTAAGGGTAGTGATGTCTTTGTTGTGATTGTGAAGGATGCCTGTGGAGTTTTCTCCGCATCCGTGGTCGGGGCGACTGGACTTGAACCAGCGACCCCCTGACCCCCAGTCAGGTGCGCTACCAAACTGCGCTACGCCCCGAACCCATCCCGAACCCGCGTAATGCCGGCCCCGGATGAAACGTGGGCCGAAGATAGCGTAGTCGGACTCCTAAGCAAGGTTCTTCCACAATGTGACTCGGATCGCGGGTTCCAGGGTAGTTTTAGCGTTGGGCGCGCCCCCGACGGGCACTCACTCGAATCTGTATCGGTGCGGTGGCCTCGTCTCCCCCTGTGCCCTGTTCGCCCTCCATGTCATCCTGGTTGAGATCGGTGAGGAGAAAGCGTTGCAACTCCGCACGGGCTTCCAGCAGCGATCGCTGCGCCAACGACCGGGGCACCTCTCCCGACAATGGCGGTTGCCCTCGCGGATGCCCAACAACCACGGGCTGAGCATGCGACACTTGCACGTTGCCGGCCCCCGTGTGGGTCACCCCTGAACTCCGAAGCTTCTTGCGCGCGCCGCTCAGGGTGTATCCCTCGTCTACCCAGGCCTTGAGCTGCTGGGCAATGCGAACGTCTTGTCTGCTGTACATGCGGTGGGAGCCGCGTGTCTTTAGGGGGCGTAACTCACGCACTTCGGATTCCCAGTATCGCAGCACGTGGGGCTCCACGCCCACCAGATCCGCGACCTGCCCAATCCGGTAAAAATTCCTGTCGAGCGCTCCCTCCCCAGTGGCGTTGTTGGCGTTTGCCGCGTTGTTGGGAAGGGGTGACTTGGACATGGAAAATCCTTCCCCCTAGCTACAGGAGGATCCCCCATCCCCTGTTTCATGCCTACCCATACCCGCTCGATCGCCCTGGAAGTTCCCTAGGAAGGAGCGCTCCCAGAACCGGATCCGTCTAGGTCGGCCTGCACCCTTGCTGGGTTCAGCAACGCTTTCAGTATTTGACTCGGTTTGAATGTCAGCACCTTTCGCGCAGTGATGGGGATGGGATCCCCCGTTTGAGGATTTCTCCCCATACGTTCGCTTTTAGCCCGAATTACAAAGTTTCCGAAACCAGAAACTTTAATTTTTTCACCCGCCGCTAGTGTTTCTTTCGCAATATCGAAAATGTCGTCAACAAGCTCTGCTGCTTCTTTTTTAGAGAAGCCCCCCACTCTCTCGTAGACGGCATCGATGATTTCCGCTTTCGTCATCGACCCACCCCCTCCCAAATGTATGCAAGCATGTTCGATACCCAAACTCAACCCCTGCCGATATTTTTCATCGAAAACGGACACCCAACGCATTTTTTAGGTGTTCCATCAAACGCCCATGGGCCTGGTCCACATCCTGCTCCGCTAGGGTTTGATCCGGATTCTGGTATGTGATTCGTAGGGCGATGCTGCGATACCCTTGCTCGATTTGATCCCCTTCGTAGACATCAAAAAGACGCACAGTTCGCTTCCAAGGGATGTTGATTTGGGAAATGGAACATCTCAGCTCCTCAAGCGTGACGGATTTTTTAATCAATACCGCAACATCCCGCGATGTGCTTGGGAATCGTGGTAGGGGTTCCAGGGTTGGGGGGCCACACCCCTGTTCCAGCCGGAGTATGCCTTCGATCTCCAGTTCACCGTAGATGGCTGACGGGAGGTCATGTTCTGCGGCGACCTCCGGATGGATGGTTCCGCAACTGCCCAGGGTGTTTCCGTGGGCATCTGAAATTCGAGCACTCTGATTCGGATGGAACCAGGGGATCCTACCGTCGGTTGTGGGGAGTGCCCATTGAAGGGTGCGGAGATCGAACGACGGGATGGTTCGCTGCAGCAGGGATTCCACCACACCCTTACCGTCAAAGAAATCCACGGGGGATCCCTGTCGAAACCAGTCGCCACGATCACCCACCATGAGAAATGCGAGGTGCACGCGTTCCACGGGCAGGGGGTTGTCCGCGCTGGCGTCGCGGGTATGGAATACGGTGCCCCACTCAAAAAGATCCACACGGACACGCTGGTGGCGGAGGCCACGCTGGGCGGATTCGAGTAACCCGGGCAGAAGAGACGTGCGCAATACGCTCCGTTCTTCCGACAGGGGATTCTGGAGCGTGACGGCGTTGGTGGGAACCCGTGCGCGGGTCAGGGCAGAATCAGCCACAAAGGCGTAGGAAATCGCCTCGTGGAATCCCAGGGAAACCATCGCGGTACGCACCCGGCGAGCGAAACCAAATGTGCGAGGCGTGGTCTGGCCCAACTTGCCAGGTTGGGCATCGTGGGCTGGCAACGAAACCGCCGGCATGGGAGCAGGAAGAACGCCTTGAAAGTGATCGTAGCCCACCACGCGCATCCACTCTTCCACAACATCTTCCTGTCGGCGGAGGTCCGGCCTCCAGGACGGCGGCCTCACATGCCACACATCTCCCGCGGAGGGAGTTTCCCCCGCAATGGGATTTTCAATGGTGCAACCCAGTGCACGAAGCACCTGCTCCATGGTGTTCCGATCAAGGGGTTTGCCCATGCGTTCGAATGCCCGAGGGATGCTGACCTGGATGGAGGTTGGCTCGGCTTGGGTCTCGGCTTGGGCAAAAGTTGCGGCCTGGAGTTCACCCCCTGCGAGGCGAGTGATCCATTGCAGGCCTGCGCTGACAGCGTGGTGGGGCCCCAGGGGATCGACCCCCCGTTCAAAGCGATGGCTCGCTTCGGTGTGTAGCCCCAACCGCTTGGAGGTTCGTCGGATCCCCTGGGGTGTAAAGTAGGCCGCCTCCAGAATCACCCGCGTGGTGGAAGCGGTGACTTCACTTGCCTTGCCACCCATGACCCCCGCAAGGGCAATGGGGCTGTGGCTGTCTGCAATGAGGAGATCCTGTGATTCCAGGATTCGAACTTGGTCGTCCAGGGTGGCGAGGGTCTCGCCTTCAGTGGCGTACCGCACACAGATTTCGCCCTGCACCTTGTCCGCATCGAATGCGTGAACGGGAAGCCCCCACTGCAACCATACGAGGTTGGTGGCATCCACCACGTTGGAGATGGGGCGCACCCCCAAGGAATGGAGTCGTCGACGGACCGGCGAAGAAGAGGGCCCGACAGCAACCCCCTCCAGGGTGGCCGCCCAATAGCGTGGGCACGCATCAGGGGCACGCAAACGTACGGGGATTCCCTTTTCCGTTTTCGCGAACGCTTCCAGGGACTGGGAGTCGTAGTGCGGGATCTGAAACGGGGTATTGAACCGAATGCAGAGTTCGCGGGCAATGCCCACATGGCCAAGGGCGTCGGGCCGATTGGGTGTGAGGCCGATTTCCAGAATGTGATCCTGGGTCCGGGCGGCTTCCTGGATGGGCGTACCGTGGACGGGATTGGGGTTGTGCTTATCACCGCCAGGGTGGCCCCCGTTCAGGCGCCAGAGCTCCGTGGACTCGGTCAGGCCGAGCATGGATTCGCTACACAACATTCCAGGGGACGGCACTCCTGAAAACTCGCGGGTCTGCACGACCTGGGGTTTGCTCGCGTCCACGTCCTGAATATGTGCTCCCGGGGGCGCCCATACCAATTGGTCGCCCACCGACAACTGCTGGGGCACGCGGCTTACGAGGGTCACCGAATCCTGCCCGGTCACCACACGCACCAGGCCAAGTTTGGGGTCGCTCGGGTGGGGCTCAATGGATTGCACCTCCACCACGACCACCTTGGGATCGATGCGCCCCACGGCCTGCACCGCTTCCACCTCGAGGCCGAGCCCCGTCAGTGCTTGGGACACTTCCTCCACGGTGGGGTCGGTGTCCAGTTGGGCGAGCTCACGCAGCCATTGGAGAGAAGCTTTCACGGTTGCTCCATCTAGAACTGCTCCAGGAACCGAACATCGTTTTCGTAGAGCAGTCGAATGTCGGTGATTTGGTAACGCAACATGGCGATGCGATCGATACCGAGGCCAAAGGCGAACCCGCTGTATTGTTCTGGATCGTACCCCACGTGTTCGAACACCTCGGGGTGCACCATTCCACAGCCAAGAATTTCAAGCCAACCTGAGCCCTTGCAAATCCGGCACTGGGCCGTGCGCTTGGCGTTTCTCTCCCAGGGCTTGCAAAAGATGCAGGCAATATCCACCTCCGCACCGGGTTCCACAAACGGGAAATAGCTGGGTCGCAACCGTACCCCCACTTCGGGCCCAAAGAAGGATTGGGCAAAGGCGTCCAACACCCCACGCAGGTGGGTAAACGACACCTTTTTGTCCACCCACAACCCTTCCAGCTGCATGAACATGGGCGAATGGGTCACGTCATCGTCCCGCCGGTACACGGCTCCCGGGGACACGATGGCAAGCGGTGGTTTACGGCTCAGCATTTCTCGCACCTGGATGGTGGAGGTGTGCGTTCGCAGCAGGGTCTTGGGCGCATCGGTGCGCACAAAGAAACTATCCTGCATGTCGGTGGCGGGGTGGTCAGGGGGGAAGGCGAGCTTGTCGAAGTTGTATTCGTACAGATCCACCTGTGGGCCTTCGGCCACGTCAAACCCCAACGTGGAAAACACGTCGACCAACTCCTGGGTGACCTGGGTGAGCGGGTGAAGCGCCCCAGTGGCTGGGGTTCGCCCGGGCCATGTGATGTCCACGGAAGCCCCAAGCGCCTGTTCCAAACGGGCGTGGTGCAGGGCTGCAAGTGCCGTATCAAACTGCTGCTCCACCCACTGTTTGAGCGCATTGATGGACCGCCCC
Organism: Polyangia bacterium; assembly: GCA_030427835.1. Taxonomy (GTDB): domain Bacteria; phylum Myxococcota_A; class Polyangia; order Polyangiales; family JAUICN01; genus JAUICN01. The sequence continues at coordinate 64,570 of JAUICN010000005.1, forward strand.
ATTTCCTTGCGCCGCTCTTTTTCAACGGAGGGGATCTGCTTCATCAGATCCTTGATGGAACCCTTGCCCCCCAGGAACGTGGCGCGCACGCGACGCAGCTCCGCTTCATCCTGAATGCCCTGGAAAACCGTAACTGCTCGCTCCCTTTCGGATGCGAGAGTGGCCTCCAATGGTCCGCTCGCCCCAGGCGTATCGGCGGACGAGTTCACTCCTACTTCGAGGATTGGGTGGCGTTGACCACGGCCTGAAACCCCTCAGGGTCGTTGAGCGCCAGGTCGGCCAGTATCTTACGATCCAACTCGATGGAAGAGTTCTTTAGGCCGTGAATAAACCGGCCATAAACACCACCCACCTGTCGAACGGCTGCATTAATGCGGGTGATCCAGAGCCTGCGAAAGTTGCGCTTGCGAAGCTTTCGGCCCACGTAGGCGTCTTTCCACGCGTGGTGCACTTGCTCCACAGCGGCGGCATAGGTGTTGTTACGAGCTCCGTAGAATCCCTTGGAATGCTTTAAAATCCGGTTCCTTCTACGGCGGGCCTTAAATCCTCGTTTTGCGCGGGGCATCTTCTTGTCCTTCTCTCTTTACGAAATCTCTTGGGATGGTTGTTCTGGGTGACCCCATATGGGGCAGCCTAAAGGAGATTGGTGAGCAACTTCTCAATCTTGGGCGCGTTGCTCTTTCCGACCAGGGTTCGTTTACGGAGGTGGCGCAGGCGGCTCTGGGATTTCCCGCGCATGAGGTGCCGTTTTCCGGCCCGACCACGCTTGATCTTGCCGCCGCCCGTGACGCGGAAACGCTTCTTTGCCGAACTTTTTGTCTTCATTTTTGCCATGATTGCTTCTCTATCTGCCTGAAATGCTTCTCTGTAAAAAACCAGACGCCAGCACCCGCAGGGGCCGAGGTCTAGGCGGGGAACCGCGCCCCGTCAAGAGGATGCCTGGGGCTCCCCAGCTCTGGGCTGGGCAGCTTGCGGCTGGGCAGCTTGCGGCTGGGCAGCTTTTGGATCCGCTGCCCGTGGTTCTGGATTCTGGGGCGCCGCTGCCTGGGGCGAACGGGGGGCTGATTCAGGGGCCGATTGGACCCGGCGAGTCACGGTGGGCCCCTCCTCTGAGGGATCTCGGGTGGCCACGCGGGAACCCTTGGGGGCCACAATGGCGGTCATGGTACGGCCTTCCATGCGGTGCCCCTGCTCAATCATGGCGATGTCGGCCACGCCTTCCACAATCGCGTTGATCTGGCGCTCGGCGGTTTCTGGATGGGTAATTTCACGCCCCCGGAAGCGCACGGTGATCTTCACCTTGTTGCCCTCCTCCAAAAAGCGGCGGGCGTGCTTGGTCTTGAAGTCAATATCGTGGTCATCCGTTTTGGGACGGAGTTTAAGCTCCTTGAGCTCAATTTTGGTCTGGCGACGTTTGGTTTCGGCCTGCTTTTTCTTCTCTTCGTATTTGAAGCGGCCGTAGTCCATGATCTTGCACACGGGGGGATTGGTCTTGGGGTTCACCTCCACCAGGTCCATGTCCTTTTCCCGGGCCATGCGGCGGGCTTCATCCGTGCGCAGAACACCCAGCATCTCGCCTGCGTGATCGATGACCCTCACCTCAGGGATACGAATACGTTCGTTGATGCGGGGCCCAGACGGGCGTGGTCGACTGCGATCAAAACGGGAACCTCTAGCGATAACTCAATCCTCCTGCTGGGAGGGCAGCGCCCTCCATGGTCATTTCCTCTAGGGGGCGTGTTGGCCCCAACATCCTGTTCATGGTTCCCATGGGCATGGACTACAAGGCGTCTTTGCCGTGGGATGGGGAAGCGGACGCGACCTCCTGGGAGGCCACCTGTTGCGATGGGGGGAGGGATTCGGCGGCGAGCCGCGCCGCCAGGTCTCCTACGGTCATCCAGCCCAGATCTTCGTTGCTAGCCCGGAGGCGTAGGGATACCCCGCCTTCCGTGGCTTCCTTCTCGCCGATGACACCCCACATGGGAATGCGCTTGAGGCGCGCGGATCGGATTTTGGCACCGAGCTTGTCTGCGGTTCCATCTACCTTGACACGAAAGCCCTGGGCCCTGAGCTGACGGGCCACCGCTTCGGCGTGATCGTTGAATCTTTGGGCGACGGTAAGCAACGTGATCTGTTCAGGGGCAAGCCAGGTGGGAAAGGCCCCGCCGACGTGCTCGATCAGGATACCAAGAAACCGCTCGATGGACCCGAGAATCGCCCGATGGAGCATGACCGGGCGGTGCGTAGCGTTGTCTGCGCCCACGTACTGCAGGTCAAAACGCTCGGGTAGATTAAAATCCGCCTGAATCGTCCCCAGCTGCCAGGGGCGCCCCAGGGCGTCTCGCAGATGAAACTCGACCTTGGGGCCGTAGAAGGCGCCCTCCCCTTGGGCCACCTCAAACTGCAGGCCCTTGGCGCGAAGGCCCGCGTCCAGGGCGGCTTCGGCGCGATCCCAAACCTCGTCACTTCCAAGGCGCTTGTCGGGCCGGGTGGCGAGTACGGTCTGCACGTCCAGAAACCCAAAATCCTCGTAGACCCGGTGTACGAGATCCACGAAGGACTCAATCTCGGACTGGACCTGATCCATGGTGCAAAAGATATGGGCGTCGTCCTGGGCGAAGGTACGCACACGGGTAAGCCCCTGGAGCACGCCGCTGCGTTCGTTGCGATGGAGGCGGCCAAAGTCCGCCATGCGGAAGGGCAAATCCCGGTAGCTCCAGCGTTGCATGCTGAACATAAGGGCGTGGCCCGGACAATTCATGGGTTTGACACCCATGCGCACTTCCTCAGGATGCTCTGAGGACATCTCCTCTGCGGTGGTGGCAAAGAACATGGCTTCTTCATAGGCCGGAAGGTGACCGGAGGTTTCGAAGAGTTTTTTGTCGAAAAGCTGGGGTGTGACCACCTCGTCATACCCCTCCATTTCGTACAGTGAGCGCACGTATTGGACCAGGCGGGTGTAGATGGCGGCACCACGGGGAAGAAAGAATGGGGAGGCGGGTGCCCAGGGGTGGAACACCATGAGTTCCAATTCCTTGCCCAGCTTGCGATGGTCCCGTTTTTTGGCTTCTTCCAGGGCGTGAAGGTGCTTTTTCAGCTCCTTGGGGGAGGAAAACGCAGTGCCGTAGATGCGCTGCAACATGGGGTTGCGCTCGTCCCCACGCCAATAGGCCCCTGCCACGGAGGTGAGTTTGAAGGCCTTGAGAAATCGTGTGCTGGGGACGTGGGGGCCGCTGCACAGGTCCACCCAGGGGCCGTGTTGATAGACGCTGATGGGATCTTCAATCCGATCCAGGTGCTCGATTTTGTAGGTTTCACCCAACCCCTCAAGCAGGGTTCGCGCCTCGCCCTTGGTGACGACACGGCGCTCAAACGGATGATCCTGCTCGATGATTTCGAGCATCTTGGCTTCGATATCACGAAGCTCCCCGTCGGTGAACTGCCCCTGGGGGCGATCGAAGTCGTAGTAGAACCCACCCTCGATGGCCGGGCCAAAGGTGACCTTGGTGCCGGGGTACAGCCGTTGCACGGCGTCGGCCAACACGTGGGCACTGGAGTGCCGCAGTATGGAGAGGGCCTCAGGATCCGTCACACGGATGGCGCGCAGATCACCTGGAGGCTCCGCTGGGGCGTCCGCATGCAAGTCCAGGAGGGCGCCGTCCAGTTGAGCTGCGACGACCTGGGGCGTGAGCAGGCCTGCGTTTTCGAGAAGGTCCCGAACGCTCATGAAAAGGTGTTCTGTCGAAGGTCGTGACGCATAATTTTGGTAGGCACGGGCGGGGTTGAACCGCCGACCCCTACCGTGTCAAGGTAGTGCTCTACCGCTGAGCTACGTGCCTAAGGACGGCGGCATTTAGCGCTGTGTTCCGGTCTGTCAAGCGTGGAGGGGGATGTGGAGGCACGCGTGTTCCAAGGGAGGTGCCCGTGTGACACCGGCCTGAGGTTGGGATATCCCCCGCTCCGTGGTGAACGAGCCACATAGTGAGATGGGCCCCACGCCGCCATCCAAAGGGGATCCCTTGAAGCCCCTGCCGTTGGTGCGCATTCCCATGCTGAAGGAGCAGGTTCGGGGCCGATTGATTCGCCAATGGTCCCTTGCGGCCGGGGGCCTGGTGATCGGTGTGGGCTTGGCCGGGGCCCTTGTGATGCTCGGTGGGGAGACGTCTGGCACCCAGGAGGGCGACGGTGACATGGCTGCCCACGGCCAGGCCGGCGGATCCGATGGCGACGACACAGAAACCTCCCTGGAAGAAAGCCGCGACGCCGAACCACCGCTGGAGGAGACGCCAAGGAAGGAGACGCCAGGGGAGGAACCGCAGGAGACGGATCGGCTAGCCGCGGGCCTTTCCGACGGCGACCCTTCAGGCGGCGGCGACTCGGATCCCCAGGGCAGACGCATCATGTACAGGACTACGCTGGCGTGGACGGGAGCGCCGGGCCAACGGGGGGCGCCCCCGACCCGAGTGCCGCCAGGAGAGGATTGGACACCACAGCCGGCAAGTGCACCCCCAGGAGGAGAAACACGTATTCGCTTTGGGGAAGCGCGCAGTTTTCGGGAAGCCCTTACCCGTGCGGGGTTGTCCAAAAAAGAACGTCGCGGCGTGGAGCAGGCACTGGGAACCATCATGGATTTTCGACGGTGCCATGGGGAGGATATGCTGGAAAGCCGTCGAACCGAGGACGGCACCCTGGTTCGCTTTGCCTATCTCAGCGGTCCCCTAGAACAATATGAGGCCCTGTATTCAACACGGGCCAATCGGTGGACTGCACGGCGGGTGGAGGTTCCGGTTCACCGCCAACGGATCCGGTCGGGGGGCGTTGTGACGACTTCCCTGGGAGATGCATTTACCCAACGCAAGCTTGGGCGCTCCCTGGTAAGCGCGTTTGTGTCGGCGTTCGAACGGCACGCCAACTTTGTGCAGGATGCCCGATCGGGTGACCAGTTTCGGATCGTGGTGGATGAAAAACGGGTGGACGGGGAGTTTGTGGGATACGACCCCATTTCTGCCATGGAGTACGTGGGACAACGCACGGGGCACCTCAAAGCTTACTGGTTTGTACGCAAGGGGCGCGAAGGGGACTACTACGACGGGCAAGGCCAATCCCTGAGTGGTGGATGGTTGCGAACCCCCTGTCGCTTCGACCAAATCAGCTCGCCGTTCGATCCCAAACGTAGGCATCCCGTCTTGCGGCGGGTCATGCCCCACAATGGGGTGGACTACGCCGCGGCGACGGGGACTCCGGTGTGGGCGGCGGCGGCGGGAACCCTCACCTGGGTGGGCCCCAAGGGACCCAACGGCAATCTTGTGGGGTTGTCCCACCAGGATGGCTACGAGTCGTTCTACGCCCACCTGCACCGGTTCGCCCGGGGGCTTCGGGTGGGAGATCGGGTGGAACAACGACAGGTGATCGGTTTTGTGGGAACCACGGGGCGATCCACCGGGCCCCATTTGCACTTCGGCCTGAAGAAACGGGGGCGGTTTGTGGACCCCCTACCCATTATTCGTGGGCCTGGCGAACGTTTGCCACGGCGTGAGTTGGCGCGGTTTCGTAACGTGGTGCGCCGCATGGACCGGGAACTGGCACAGGTGCCCCTGGGCCCTGACGGCGCACGCGTTCCCGAGCCCTAGCGAGTTACTGGTGCATTGTTTGGGGGCCACGACCCTGGGCCATCACATCGAAGCATGGGTGCACAGCCCACACCCAACCTGCTACCGTGCCCTGCGATGGTGGACCTCACGAAACGGGCCTGGTGGGCACCGGCTTGGATTGCAGTTTGTGGCCTCCCGATATTGTGGCTCACAGCCACAACCGGTTTTTGGGAACCCTGGGAGTTTCAGCGCCTATTGGATGCCCTGAACGGTGAGACGACGGGGTGGCAGTCCTTGCGCCCCTCGGATCAGGTGACCCGTTGGATGATGCCCCTGGGAAGCAAGCTTGCGGCGCGCCTTCCCTTCGTACTCGGTGCGCTCACCATGGGAACGGTGGCGTTTGTGGCATTGCGCCGCAACCAGGGAGTACTGGCTGCGAGTGGGGCAGCACTGGTGGCCCTGACCGCACCCGTGTCGCTTTTGTTGGGAAGCAGTGGCATGCACACCATCGCGGGCATGGGCCTGGGCGCCTTGCTTGCGGTTTGTACGCTTGCCCTTGTGGATCCCAAGCTGTTCATACCTTCTGCTAAGATGGACGCAGAGCCGAATGCTGGGTCCACCGGGGCCAACCCTCGTTCAGTGGCCATTCGTTGGGCCGTATGGGCCCTGCTGTTGCTGCTTTCCACGTTGGAGTCGGGCGCCCTGCTTGGTGCCTTGGTGCCGCTTGCCCCCGGGGCAGTGTTGGGTGTAGTGGCCACTGCGGGTGTGGCCAGTGCAGGTGTGGCCAGCACGGCTTCCAATGGTGGGGCGCGCGGGCCTGGTCTCCCTGCCCTGGGAGTGCTGGTGGCGACGTTGATTTTGGGTACCCGGGTGGCCCTTGCCGTTGTGCAGGATCCGGCGGAGGGCAGCCTCTGGCTGGGTGGCATTCCCACGGGAGGCGTACCTCCGACTTTTGACAAGATGATCCGCGCGCTCTTTCACGGGTTTGGCCCCTGGGCCGGGGTGTTGCTGGTGGCGTGGATGTCCGCTGCGTCCCCTGCAGACTCTTCCGCATCCACGGAAAGAAGAAGCGAACCATCCGCCCGGCAGCGTTGGGGCCTATGGGCGGCCCTGTGGTTTGTGTCCGGCGCCGTGGGCCAGTTGTTGTTTTGGGCGCGGTATGGCGACGGGGTATTCATGTTGCCGATCGTTCCCGGTGCCATCCTGGTTGGGCTGTGGGTGGCCCATGTGCAGCGCCAGGATCACGCGCTGTGGTTTGAGGGTGTGGTGGGCGCACTTCTGGTGGCGCTGGTGGTGAGGGACTACCGCCTGTACCCCAACGCGACCCTCACGGGCTTGCCCACACACAGCCTGCCGGAGGGGCTTTCCACTTCTCTTTGGCCGGTGGCTGCGGGCCTGTTTGTGATGATTTTTGTGGTGGCGATGGCCGCCGGAAAGCGCAGCCCGTCCCGTTCGGAACGGGGGGACTCCACCGGGACTGCACAGCGGTTTCCACTTACACAGCGATTCCCGGTGGTGGCTCTGTTGCAACATCAGTGGTCCCTGGGCCGTGGTACCCGGGTATGGGTGGTGGCGCTGGGTGCGCTGGTGGGCCTCATGTTTTTGTACTGGCCTGCGCTCTGGATGCTTTCCGGAGTTCAACTGGACGGGGTGTCCTTGCTGGAACAACTGGGCGTGAGCACCCTTGTGGTACGTACGGCCTGGTGGATGCCCGCGGCCGCAGCAGCCCTGGTTGGCGCCGCGCTGCTGGGGCCCTGGGTGTGGAAATGGATGGGCGCCCTTCGGCCCGTGAGAGGTGCGCTGTTGCTCCTGGGCGGTCTATTGTGCGCTTTCGTGGTGGGGTTTACTCACTTGCCCCAGGTGAACGCGCGGTTTTCTAGCCAGGGGGCCTACCGACTGTGGTCGAAACTTTCCGAAGGCAAGGGAACGCTCACGGCCTACCGCGCGCGGGCGGATATGGCCTCCCACTACGCGGGGCGGCCCGTGGCTGCAGTGACGTCCCCGGAGGACGCGGCCCGGGCCCTGCTCACCCTGGATAGTTCCGGGGAACGCCCCACATCGAGTGCTTGGCTTGTGACCCCCTCCGACGAGATTGCGGCGGTGGACCGTGCCTTTCGTACGCTTGGACAACCTGATCAGTTTCTGTTTGTGGCGGGCCCCGAGGGCATGGGTGTTCAATTGGCTACCCGCACACCGGTGGAACACATGCCCAACCTCAACCCCTTGTTGGGGCACGTCTTTCGGGAACTGCCGCGAACGCCCCAGGTCGCCACGGACATTTCTTTTGACAATCGAATCACCATGTTGGGGTACGACGTGATGGATTTGGATTCCAGCCCCGTGGATTCCGTGGGGCCCGGGGAGACCTTTCGGGTCCGGTGGTATTTTCGATGCGAAAAGCCTGTCGATGGGGCCTACCAACTATTCCTCCACATCGATGGTCGGGGTCAACGTATTCACGGGGACCACCACCCTGTGGAAGGCCTGTTTCCAGCCAACCTTTGGCTTGTGGGCGACGTCATCGTCGATGAGCAGGAGCTGAAGGTACCGTTCAACTACAGGCCGGGCAGCTACATGATTCATATTGGTTTTTACAAGGGCTCCAACCGCATGTCCGTGATCCGGGGCGCCCAGGATGGGGACAACCGTGCCCGTGCGGGAAGTTTGTTAATTCGTTAGAAACCGCGTACGTACTGTAGCCGTAGGAACACCATGGTAGATGACCGCGAATCAGGGGCCCCCAAGACTGGAGCCGAACGGCGAGTACACGCACGCTTTGACACCCAAATTCATGTGGACTGTCGCAACGGGGAAAACTTTCTTTTCGCCTACATCACCAACATCAGCGAAATGGGGATCTTCATTCGTACCGATCAACCCAGTGAGATCGGTACCGAGCTCGATTTGCAGTTCAGCCACGACGGGATTGAACTGGACATTCGGGGTGAGGTGGTTTGGGTGAACCCGATTCGGCCCGGTGGTGAAAACCTGAACCCAGGAATGGGCGTACGGTTTTTGGACCTGACACCGGAACTTCGGGAGAGCGTGGTCTCCATCGTTCGCACGGTCGCCTACTTGCAGGACGACAAGACCAACTGATTCGGGTTTGCCAACCGATGGGGTGTGCTCAGGCGGCGGTGACGTGGGCGAAGATTTTCCCCGTGCTCTTGCCCGCGCGTGGGGCGTGCAGGGAGGGGGGCCAACCCTGCAACGCGTGGTGCAGTTCCTCGGCCACACGATCGTTGAGGTTTTCAAAGGCAATGCCCATTCCTGGTTTCCCAGGTGTGATTCGATGGTGACCCGAACGGGGATGGCGACGCTCCACGTGACAGACGCGGGCACGCACCACAACGCGACGGCCCTTGCCCCAGCAGGGGGGAGTAAACGCCACTTCCAGGCGTTCACCGGTCTTGAGTGGGTATGGGGTTTCGATCCACATGCCCCGGGCAGAAAGTTCTGTGGCCGTATGGGAAACCGCTTCGTCCCAATACTCACTCACCAGATCGCAACGCAACCGCACGGCGTGCCGGGTGTTTTGGCGGGTCTCAGGCTCAATCTCGGCCACGTCATCCATGGGGTCACGGTACGGGATGAACGGCGCGGGTCGCAAAAAACCAACAACCCCACCATATCGCTGGACCCGTGCCCCTTAAGTTAGGGCACGAACTGGCGCCACGAACTGGCGCCACGAACTAGGGCCCCGATTTAGGGCCCCGATTTAAGGCCACAGCGGAGCGCGGTCCAGGCCCGTGTATTGTGGCCACCCAAAGCGCAGGTTCAGGCATTGCACGGCCTGGCCGGAGGCGCCCTTCACCAGGTTGTCGATGGCTGACTGGGCCAGCACAATCCCCGTGGCATTGCCGGCTTGTGCCTTTTCAACCGCGTAGCTGATATGGATTTGATTGGATCCCTGGACCCACAGGGTGTCTGGGCACGGGGGAGCTTTTCCAACCACGGAGGGGTGCACGGCGACCTGCCCGAAGTCCTTGTAGAACTCCTGTGCCGCAGCGACGCACTTGCCCACGGGATCCCCAGGCAGGTCCGAACCCGTCTGGGAAATCAGTTGGGCGTAAACCGACGAGAGAATGCCGCGGGTCATGGGCACCAGGTGGGGGGTGAAGACCAGCGGCAGCCGGTCGACGCCTGCCGTTTTGCCTCCCACCTGGGCATGCTTGGCAATGCGCCCCAGTTCCTGGCCCATTTCGGCGGTGTGCCGGTGGCGATCCAGGGGGTTGTAGGCGCGAATGCCCCCATCCGATTCGGGGAAATGGATGGCCGTGCGTGCCTTACGGCCCGCGCCGGAAAGCCCCGTCTTGGAATCCACGATGATCGGTGCCTGTAGGTTGATGAGGCCCGCGGAGACCAGCGGGGCCAGGGCAAGGATGGCACCGGTTGGAAAACAGCCAGGGACCGCGATGAGATCGCTTTGGGCAATGGCCTTGGAATGCAACTCCGGCAGACCGTAAACGGCCTGCTCCAGGTATTCCGGATGGGGGTGCGCGCCGTACCAGCTCTCGTAGGTGTGTTGCTCCCGAAGCCGGAAATCGGCGGAGAGATCCAGCACCACAAGGCCCTGTTTTCTCAGCTCAACGACGTGGGCCGCGCTCGCTCCATGGGGCAACGCGCAAAAGGCCACATCTGCCTTTTTGGCAATGGCATGGGGGTCAAAGGGCTCCACCTCCATGTCGATCCAGCCGCGAAGGGAGGGCAACAACTCGGAGATGGGCTGACCTGTGGAACTGTGGCCCACCAAGCCCGTGATTTGGACCTGGGGATGCCCCAGCAGCAGCCGGATGAGCTCGGCGCCCGTGTAGCCAGTGGCCCCCACCACAGCCACACGGGTCCGCGCGGTTGGGTTGGAAGGCCTCTGCATATCCAACTACCGCTTGGAGTACTGGAACTTCTTGCGCGCGCCGGGCTGACCAGGCTTTTTGCGCTCTTTTTCACGGGAGTCGCGGGTAAGCAACCCTGCTTTTTTGAGATCGGGCCGGAATCCGGCATCCACTGTCAACAGGGCCCGCGCGATTCCGTGACGAATGGCCTCTGCCTGGGCGGCGCTACCACCACCACGCACGGTGGCAAACACGTCGTAGGTGTCATCTCCCTGGATGGTCTCAAAGGCCTGCTGAAGCAGGATCCTGGAGTTGGGACGTGGAAAGTAGTCTTCCGGAGTGCGGCCGTTGATGGTGACAACACCCTGCCCTTTTTTAAGGAAGACCCGGGCAACGGCGCGCTTACGCTTGCCTGTTCCGTAGTTTTTTCCGTGGATGATGGGTCTTGGCATGACTGTTTTTTCGCTTTTCTAAATGACGGTGGAGTGGGGGTTAAATTTAGGGGGTTTGACCCATGGGAACAGGTTTCTGGGCCTGGTGGGGATGCTCGTTTCCGGCGTACACTTTGAGCTTCTTGAGGGTGTTTCGCCCCAGGGAGCTCTTGGGTAGCATGCCCTTGACGGCCTTTTCAATGACCCATTCAGGCCTGCGGGCGATGAGATCCTCGTAGGAGGTGGACTTCAGACCACCGGGGCTTCCAGAGTGACGGTGCCACTTCTTTTGCTGCATTTTGTTGCCCGTGAGGTGGATCTTGCTGGCGTTGATGACCACCACGAAATCCCCCTGATCCGTATTGGGTGTGAACGAGGGCTTGTGTTTGCCACGTAGGACATTTGCCACACGGGTTGCCAAACGGCCGAGGGTTTGATCGGCCGCGTCCACAACCAGCCATTGTCGGGTGGCCTGATCGCTAGAAACACTGTCTGTGTGGTGAGTTAAGCTTGGCATTCGTACTCCAGATCCGCAAAACCCGGCTGATCCGGGCCTCGGTGTTTACCCCGCAGTGGCTGATTGTCAAGGTTCAGGTGGACGGGTAGGCGGGTGACGAACCGCCCCGGGCAGGGAACCCGCCGGGAGACCCATGGCACCTAACCTATTGAATAGGCGTGGCAAACGGATCACGATACCGCACCTGAGACGCTCGGCCCATGGGCGAGCCCGGAATGAGGAGATCTGTGAGCAAGAAGGATACGGAAGGATTGCGGGAATACCGCCCCAATTTCCTGCTGCGCTGGATGTACCGGAAGTTCTTTTCCCATACGGATCTGGAGGAGCGTTCGCGTTCCATGGTTCGGGGGGCGGCCGAGCGGGGCACCGTGGTGTACGTGATGCGCTCCCTTTCGTTTTTGGATTTCTTTTCGTTGGACTCCCTGGTGCGGAGGTATTCGCTCCCGCTGATTCGGTTTGTGAACGATCTGGGCCTGTGGATCCTGGAACCCTTTGGTCGGGGGGGCCGGCGGCTGCGGCTGCGGCGGCAGGTGCCGGAACAGCAGGCCCTGCGGCAAACCATCCAGGACCGGTTCAGCGCGCTATTGTTTTTGCGTCGCCCTCCCCGGCTGGGACAACGGACCGACCGCGGGCGCAAGCTGGACGTGGATCTGTTGCGCACACTGGTTGAGCTTCAACGGGAACAGCAGCGCCCGATTTTTCTCATTCCGCAAACCATCGTGTGGGGCAAGCTCGCAAGTCGACGGCGGTTTGGCGGTGTCATCGACCTGTTGTTGGGGCCCAGCGAATGGCCAGGCAAGGTGCGATCGGTGCTGCAATTCCTGTTGAACTACAAACGGGCGGTGTTGCGGTCGGCGGATCCGTTCGACCTATCCGAGTTTCTTAGGGAGCACCCGGATTTGCCTGACAACGAGGTGGCAGATCGGGTTCGCTACGTTCTGCTTCGTATCATGGAACGGGAGCGGCAGATCGTGTTGGGCCCCACCAAAAAATCACCGGCACGTATTCGTGAGGAGTTGATGCGTAGCCCACGGTTGCAGGCGTTGATCTCTGAGGAAGCACAACGTTCAGGGCGACCGCTTGCGAAGGTGCAGCGGGAAGCCGTTCGGGAGCTACGTCGGATGGCTGCCAACCAGGACCCGGCCGCCATGGTGTTGCTGGACGGAATGCTCGACCGGCTTTGGAACCGCATCTACGACGGAATCGAAGTGGACGAGGAGGGCATGCAACGGGTGCGGGAGGTGGCGCGGGACGCGGCCCTGGTGTTTTTGCCCTGCCACAAAAGCCATATCGACTACCTGGTGTTGAATCATACCCTGTACCGGAACTCGTTTTCTCCACCGCTGAGTGCCGCGGGCGACAACATGAACTTCTGGCCGGTGGGCACTATGTTGCGGCGGGGTGGCGGTTTTTTTATTCGTCGAAGCTTTCGGCAAAAGCCCCTGTACCGGGCCCTGGTGGATGCCTACATGCGTAAGATCCTGGTGGAGGGGTTTCACATGGAGTTCTTTGTGGAGGGTGGGCGCTCCCGGACAGGCAAGTTGCTTAGCCCCAAGTACGGTATGTTGTCCATGGTGGTGGATGCGGCACTTAAGCTGACCTCCAAGCCCATTGTGATTGTACCGGTGGCGTTGGGGTACGAGCGCATCATCGAGTCCAAGTCCTACGCCCGGGAAGCCGAGGGCGAGGAGAAACCACGGGAAAACATTGGGCAGCTGCTTCGCACGCCACGGATCCTGCGCTCGAAGTACGGCAGGCTTTATGTAAACTTTGGGGAGTTCATTTCCTTCGACGACATTTTGGCAACCACCCGGCAACGTCGTGGACTTCCTGCTCCCCAACAACGGCCCGAGGAACTTTCCGACCAGGAGCACCGCTACCTTGTGCAGAGGTTGGCTCACACCACGTTGCATCGGATCAATCAGGTGTCTGTGGTGGCACCGGTAGCCCTCGTTGCATTGGTGATCCTAGGGCATCGAAGGCGGGGCATGGAACATGGAGCACTGATCGCCCAGGCGGAACAGCTGCTTGAGCAGTTGCGCGCCAAGCGTGCACGGTTTGCCAATTCGCTGGAGGGAAAATCGCCGTTGATGCGGCGTGAGGCCTATGATGCTGCCATCGATCTGTTGGTGGACAGCAAGTTGCTGGTGGAACACGGCGGGGACGGCAAGGGGATCTACATGGCACCGCCGGAGCGTAGGGTGGCGCTTGAGTACTACAAGAACGGGCTCATCCATTTCTTTGTACAGGAATCGTTGGTGATGACGGCGCTGTTCTCTTTGGACGGAACCGCCTCAGTGGAAGAACTGCAGGGGCGGGTGCGGGATCTTTCACGCTTGTTCAAATACGAGTTTGTGTTTCCCGTGCAGGCCACGTTTACGGAGACCTTCGAAGCGGCCTGCGCACAATTGGTAAAACAGGGAGCCGTGGTGCAACAGGAAGGCCAGTTGCTGTTTGCCTCACCGGAAGGGTCGCTCGGCGGCGCGAGCCCGGGAATGGCGGGATTCTATTTAGAGATCCTCCGCACCTACATGGAAAGCTATCGGTTGGCCCATGGTGGGTTGGCCTTGCTACGTGGGCAAGCCATGGCGAAAAAGGACTGGGTTCGACGGGTGCTGGCCCAGGGCAACAAGGACTACCTGTCGGGGGAGATTCAACTCAAGGAATCCATTTCTAAGATTCGTCTGGACACCGCCCTGCGCGCCTTTGAGGATTTGGGGATGGTGCGCGCCACGCCCAAGGGGGACCTTGTGTTGGGCGACGCTCCCACGACAGAACAGATGTCCGCTGCGATGTTGCTCAACTGGTCTGGCTGGGCGGTCGAAGCGACCGCACACTGACGTACCAACTTGCTGCTTTCGAGTGGACTAACGCGCTAGATCCCGGTGGGTGACGGTGAGATTGGGAGGGGCCTGTTGCAGTTGGGTGCGGAGGTGTTTGGCCAGGTGCTCGATGAGGGTGACGGATCGGTGGCGGCCGCCGGTGCAGCCCACGGCAATGGTGAGATAGGACTTTCCCTCCCGCTCGTACCTGGGGAGCAGGTGTTCGACCAGGGGGTGCCAGTGCTGGATGAGCGCTTGGGTGTCCTCGGCGGCGAGCACGTACTGGGAGACCGGGGCGTCGAGGCCACTCTGGGACTTGAGTTCGGGTTCAAAATGGGGATTGGGTAAATGGCGCACATCGAGCACGACATCGGCGTCGGCGGGGGTTCCGTATTTGAACCCGAAGGACAACAGGCGCACGATCATGGAGGGCGTGGAGGCGCTTTGGGAAAGGTGGTCCAGTAGGCTGCGCCGCAGATCGTGCACGCTGAGCTTGGTGGTGTCGATGACGCGGGTGGCTTCCTTGCGAATGAAGCCAAGGCGCTCCCGTTCTGACTGCACGGCGCTCAACACGTCTCCGTCTTCGGACAGGGGGTGGGGCCTGCGCGATTCACTGTACCTATGGAGGAGCGTTGCGTCGGCTGCGTCCAGGAAGAGCACTTGCACGTCGTGGCCTCGGTTGCGCAGCACCGAAAACATGGTTTCCGCCCCTTCAAGAAAACCCACGGTGCGTACGTCCACACCCAGGGCCACCCGCGAGATGATGCCGTCCCCTTCCAACATGTGCACGAGGTCCAGCGCGAGCTTCGGGGGCAAGTTGTCCACACAGAAATAGCCGACGTCGTCCATGACGCGTAGGGCGGTACTTCGACCGGCACCGGACATGCCGGTCACCACCACGAGGCGAAGGGTCGGGGTGTTTTGGTTTCGATCACTCATCTGGGTTGGGCCTGGGCCCATGTTCGAACCCAGGCCGGTAGCTTGCAATGGAAACTTTGCCAGCGGACCATTCCGCAATGTGTAAACTATTTTTCTGCCGCGCAGATAAAATGCAGAATCTGACGTAGCAAGACCATGGATGGAGAGTTTTCCACCCCATGGCTTGCAATGGGTTCGTTGCCCTGCGCGGGCGATGCGGGTGGCTAACCGGCGTGTTTAATGGATTCACCGTGACGCAAACGGCGGGTCTGCGTCTCCTTGGCGTCGCGGACCTGTCGCGCGATTTTATCCACGGCGAGATCGATGGAGGCGTACATGTCCTCGGAGGTTTCGCGGCCTTCGATGCGGTGGCCGTCGGCAATGACGTGTAGGTCCACCCGGCGCAGGTGCTTTTCTGACGAGAGCGTCACCTCAGCTTCGAGCGGTGCGTGCACGTACTTGTTGATCTTTCCCAGTTTCTCACTGGCATAGCTCTTTAGAGCTTCGGACGAGTCCATGTTGCGAAATGTGACAGCTACCCTCATCGCGTACCCTCCTTTGCGGTCCCCCGCATGTGTGTTCCCTCATTACGCTCCTACTGCAGCGTGGATTCTCCGCAAGTCCTTTCGAGAAACCTGCCCCGTCGTCGGCGTAGCAAACGGGCCTGGGCCCCCTATTTGCGCACTCTCCATATGGGTAAAACGGCGGGCCGGGGTTTCTATTCCATTGGCGTTTTGGAAGAAACCGGCACTGCCCCCAATAGGGAGGGTCCCAACGGTGACGGATCCCCTCAAAAGTAGCGCTTCCGTTTTCCTGAGCTGAGAATGCCGAGCATCTCCCGGTACTTTGCCACCGTGCGCCGTGCAATCTTCACATTGTCCTGGGCCAACAGCTCCACCAGGTTTTGATCACTGAGGGGCTGCTTGGTGTCCTCCGCGCTGATAAGCCGCTTGATGGACTGTTTGACGGATTCGGAGGCGATGTCGCTTTGGTTGTCGCGGCGAATCGCACTGTTGAAGAAGTACTTGAGCTCGAAGATACCCCGGTGGGTGTGCACGTACTTGTTGCTGGTGACACGCGAGATGGTGCTTTCGTGCATGCTGACTTCCTCGGCCACGTCACGCAGGATCATGGGCTTGAGGTGGGAGACGCCCTTGTCAAAGAAGTCTTTTTGCTTTTCAACGATGCATTCGGTCACGCGCACAATGGTTTTGCGGCGTTGGTCGATGCTGCGAATGAGCCACTGGGCGCTGCGGAGTTTGTTTTGGATGTATTCCCGTGCCTGCGCGTCTTCTCCCATGGCAGCACGATAAAAACCGCTGATACGAAGCTTTGGAAGCCCATCGTCATTGGACACCACAAAGTATCGATCCCCCACCTTGTGTACGTACACGTCTGGTGTGATGTACCGTGGCTCTTCGGTCACAAAGTTACGCGCGGGGCGGGGCTCCAGTTCTGCAATGACCTGGGCGCAGTCGTAGACCTCTTCCACCTCCACGTTCAGGTCCCGTGCAATGGCCGTGTAGTTGTGCTTTTCCAGGGCACCGATGTGGTCGGTAACGATGTCGAGCACCAGCTGGTCGTACCCGCGGTGCTTGGCTTGGATCTGCAAACACTCGGAAAGGGATCGGCTGGCGACTCCCACCGGATCCAGCTGCTGAATCAGGTGGAGGACTTCTTCTGCATCTTCCGCGTCCAGATCGGCCTGATCGGCCAATCGGAGGACCACCTCATCCTCGGGGACCTGGTCCAGCTTGAGATAACCGTCGTCGTCCAGGTTGCCGATCACCAGGGCTGCAAACCGGGTTTCGTCCTCCAGAAGCTCCATGACCCGTAGCTGGGTCACGAGGTGCTCGGTGAGTCCCATACTCCTGCTGTAGGTGGCCTCAATCCCTGGAAGCTCCTCGTCTGCCGGCGGCCGGTAGGCCGGGGCCGCGGATTCCAGGGAGTGGTTTTCAAGGTACTTTTCCCAATCGATATCGTCCGTGGCAGACGCCGCTGCGGACTCTTCACCGCCGTCGGTGCGCTCCATTGGGTCGCCCGATTGGAGGGCTTCCACGGCCTGTTCCTGGAGGCTCACCTCGGACGGCTCCGCACCCCGGGCCTCCGAAGTGCCGGAGTCCACCGTTGCGGACTCCCCTGGGCTGGAGTTGCCACCTTCTGCGATCTCCGCCCGTGCCTCGGCGGAGGCCCCCTCCTGGGCTTCGCTGGATTCCTCACCGTCACGGTTGCCGTCGTCGTCCCCATCCGCGTTCTCTTCCAGGATGGGGTTCTCCAGCATTTCCTCGCGGACCATGTCCACCAGTTCCATGCGAGACATCTGCAGCAACTTGATCGCCTGTTGCAACTGGGGCGTCATGACCAGCTGCTGAGATAGGCGGAGTTGCTGCTTAATTTCCATTGGCCTCTTTTTTGCTTAGCACAGATCGGGCAATGGTGGCCCAAATCTTGCTCACCTATAGTTGGTAACGGTACCGGAAGAATAAATCAATATTGAATTTTTCTAAAACTCCCCTACCGACCCTGGGATTTCCCGAAACTCAGGCAATTCGAGGCATAAAATTAGGCGGATGCCTGTTGTACGCGGGTGGCGACTCTTCGAGGCGGAACACGCCCCACCCGCCAGGCCGATAGGATGGCCACCCCAATACCGAGGGCCACGACCCCGACTCCCACGGAGGGTTGTGCGGCAACATCCTGGCCAAGCTGACCGGTCAGGAGTTCGGTGCCCCGGCTGATTCGCACCCAGGTCAACCCCAGGGAGGCCGCGGCCATCGCCCCAAGCACGGGGGGCACGGCCCTGGCCGAACGTAGGGCCTTGCGGGTTCGGCGGCGCATGGCGAGTGAGAATAGGCCAAAGGTCACCATGGGCAATATCCACAGGTTGGGTGCTACCTGCAGCGCCACCTGGATGCCGTTGTGGGACGCCGTAACCGTGGGACCGTACATCCGCTCGGGCCGTACGGTGGTCAGCAGGGGCATGAGAAAACCGATGAGGATCAATAGCCCCGAGACCCACAGCCAGGCACGCCCGTAGCGAAGGTTCCAGGGGTGGACCGGGGCGTCTTCATCGTGATGGGGTGTTTCTGGTGCAAGCTTATCAAAGGCCACGAGTTGGAGATCGTGATCCGGGCATTCCTTCACATCCTCAAAACACTCCCGGCAAAAGGGGCAAAACCCGATTTGAGGTGCTTTTCTCTGGCGGTCGCTGTGGGCGGCGGAGGCTGAGGACGTCATGGTTGCGGCGGGTTGTCGGGATGCACGTGTTCGGGTGGGAGGGTTTTGGGCAAAGAAGGCTCGCGAGTATTCGGGGCGGCTGAACGTGTCAGCGTACCCCAAACGGCCACGGCTGCCATGACGATGGCCCCACACAGAAACGGCATGGAGTCGTTCCCATATTGAATCAACAGGCCACCGGTGACCGGGCCGAGCACGCGGCCCAGGGCGCCCATGGATTGCTGGACACCAAACACGGCGCCCCGGTGTTTTGGCAGGGTTGCGTGGGACAACAGTGCGGACACGGTGGGGATGGCAAGCCCGTTGCCCAGGGAAAGCCAGACGGTGGCCACCAGCACCATGGGTACGTTTGGCGCCCATGCGAGCCACAGTAGGCCCAGGGCCATGGTCCACAGCCCCGCCACGAATAGGGTTCGATCCCCAAACTTTTTGGCCAGGGGCCCCACCAGCAACCCCTGGGTTGTGGCCGCCACGAATCCCACAAGGACAAACACGTAGCTGTTGAGGGAAACGCCTCCGGATTCTTCGCTCCACCCCAACCTGTCCATGGTCATGAGGGAAAAGGTGGATTCCATGTTGGCAAAGGCAAACACGAGACCGAAGTAGCTCAAAAACAAAATGGGCAATACGGCAGCGGTGCGGTCCAGCGCCCACCGCCGCCATTGCCCCAGCTTGAAACGGCCTAGCCCTAGGGATCCGGGAACCGAGGGTGCGCTGGCCCCTGTGGGAATCCGGATTTCCGGCAAACGCCGAAAAACCCAAACAAAGTTGATGAGCGACAGTGCGGCAGACCCGTACCCCACCAGGCTGTAGGACCACCCCAGGGCCTGCCCCCATTGGGCGAGCTGGCCACCAAGGGCCGGCCCTAGGATAAACCCCAACCCAAACGCTACCCCCACCACACCCATGGCCTGGGTTCGCCGTTCGGGCGTGGTGGCATCTGCAATGTAGGCCTGGGCCGCGGCAATGTTGCCCGTCATGGCGCCGTGCATGGCCCGGGCAGCAAACAACATGGGAAGGGAGGTGGCTGCTCCAAACACCCCCATGGCCATCGCAGAACCCAGGGTTCCCACCAGTAGAACTGGCCTACGTCCCCACCGATCTGCGGCACGGCCCCACAGGGGCACACATAGGAACTGGGCCAGGGAGTACACCGCGTTGAGCCACGCCACCTGGCTCTGGGAGGCCTCAAACGCCGTCGCCAGGTAGGGAGTCACGGGAATGATGATCCCAAAACCCAACAGATCGAGGAAGATGGTGAGGAACACTGGAAAAAGGGAATAACGCATGGGCCGGGGGCCCTAGCGATGCGTCATTGGATGGATTTTGCAAATGGCTTTGAATACGGAGCCGTCACCGGTATCATCGTCTTCGTACATGCAAGCATGGAAGAGTTCGTGTTTGACGGGTAGGAAGGGAACGTAGAGGAATGAGCTACTCGGGGTCCGACAAGGCCAAGGAGGCCAGGGAAAAACTAGGTGAGGCACTGCAGGCACTTCAGGAAGACGATCTTCCGAAGGACGTGCTGGCGGTGACTGAAAATATCGCCCAATCGGTGGCTGCTCTTTTTGAGGCGGAACGGGCCTCCACAGAACCGGATGGAAAGTCCTGTGTCAAGAGTGCCCTGGGCTCGCTGAGCCAAACCCTGGCATTGCTCCAGGATGTGCAGGGTGACCACGAAAGCATTCGTGTGGCCTCCGAGGTGATGGCCAAGGCCATGAGCTTACTGTACCCACTGACCACACTATCTTCGGTTTCGGCAGGCCGCACTTCGGCGCCGCCTGCGGACAGTATTCCTAAGTCAGCCGCGGTGCCCGAGGAAGCCAAGTCCTTTGCGGAGAAGGATGCTGCGGACGCCGGTTCTGGCGACAAAAAGACACCCTCGTCGAAGCCACCTACGGTTTCCGGGATTTTGGAAGCCAACATTGGTGCGACGACCGAATCCAACTTCTACGTGGGATTCTCAGGTGAGGTTGCGGATGGGGGTGTCTTTCTGGCGTCCTACGACACCCTTCCCGTGGGCTCGATCACCGAGATTCTGGTGACCCTCCCCGGTGGCTTTGAAATGAAGGTCAAGGGCGAGGTTCGGTTTGTACGCGACCCGTTCGATCTCAACTCGGACTCGGAGCCCGGCATGGGGATCCAGTTCGGGGATCTGAAGGGCAAGGATCGGGAGTTGATCTTGCGGTTCATCCGCAAACGCCCCCCCATGTTCTACGACGACTGAGGCTGTGTTTCTGGGAAACCTTCCGGGGTTTCCCTGGTCGCTGGTTTCTCTAGTTGCTGGGGCCAAGCCCCAGACTCCTCCCCTTCACCGTGAGGGCCCTTCCGGGCCCGGTGGAGCTGCCGCCTTATTCAGTGGGGGTGTTTTCGCCCAGTAGTTGGGCCATGGACGCTTCGTCGGCTGGGGTGAAGGGGTACTTGTCGAACTCCTCGGAGGTGACCCAGCGGTAGTCGTTCACGGCCTTGCAGCGTAGATCGGGGTTCTGGAGCTCGCAGGCGTAGAGGTAGAGGTCCACGGTGTACTTTTCGTAGGGGTAGCTCACAAACGAGATGAGCGCGCCCACGGATACGTCGGCGTCCAGGCGCTCTGCCATCTCCCGCTGCACGGCGTCGGCGTCGGTTTCGTCCTCTTCCCGACGGCCCCCTGGAAACTCCCACATGAGTGGAAGCACGGCGGAGGGGCGGCGTTGGGTAATTAGGTATCGGCCCTCGTATTCAACGACGGCCGCGACAACACGGATGGTCTTCACCGGGGCGTTCATCGGGCAGCGGTCTTGGTGGATTTCAGGGGGGATGTCCAGCAAACAGGTAAAATTCCCTAGGCGGCGTAATTTTCCACCGTCCCCCGTTGGGGCCGTTCCACGGAAAGGACAGAGCTTGTCAGCAGGTCTCGCCCGGCCGCTTGCATAAATAGGGAATCGCCTATTCCCGGTTCACCCTTCGCAGGAAGCACGCCACCCTCCGAGGTGAAACGCAGGGCACCGGCGATTCGGCTGCGAAGTGCCATGTGGGCTTGCAACCACTGGCCGCTTTTGCGGTCCCGTACGGCCACACAGTACCGATTTCGGATATGATACTCCGTGTTTCGGGTGACAAAAACCTTGTGAACGCGACGCTCCACTCCTACATATGACGCTTGCATGTTGTTCATTTCCTCAACGACCTTGGTTTAAGGGCCTGCTGCTCCGCGACCTCGTCTGGGGACGATATCTCTAGGTTCCATGGACACCAAGAAAACCGCAGATCCTGATCTTGCACGGCCCCTGCGCATGGGTGCAGCCAACTTTACCCCGCAGCAACGCACACCCTGGGGTGGCACTCGCATTGTGAGCGAGCTGAAGAGCGGCCTCGTATCCGCCATGTCGCGTTCGGCCCTGTTGGGTTCGGCCCTGTTGGGTTCCACCCCCGGGGGGAAAACCCGTGTGGGCGAGTCCTGGGAAATCTCGTCCGGGCCTGAATTCCCTTCGGACGTGGTTGGCTTTGGCCCACTGAGTCGTCTTGTGGAAACCGCGGGTCATGCCCTGCTGGGGCAAGACCGGGGGCGCGGATTTCAGCTGTTGATGAAACTGTTGGACGCGGAGCAGCCCCTTTCGTTGCAGATCCATCCCGGGGATCAGGATCCGGCATTGGCACCGGGAGAATGCGGCAAATGGGAGGCTTGGTACGTGATTGACGCGGATCCCGGGGCCGCGCTCTACCTGGGCTTTCGGCATGGTGTTTCCCGTACCGACGTGGAAACCGTGCTGGCCCAGGGAGGCGACCTGAGTCCACTGATGCATCGGATGGAGGTTGCGGGCGGCGAGTTCGTATTGGTCCGGCCGGGCACACCCCACGCGGTGGGCGCGGGGGTCCTGCTGGCAGAACCCCAACGGGTACAACCGGGGAAGCGTGGGGTCACCTACCGCTATTGGGATTGGAACCGCACCTACAATGATGCGGGTGATCTCGCACCCGATGGGAAGGGGCGTACATTGCACGTGAAACGGGCACTGGACGTGACCGACTGGAACCGTGCCAGGGAAGAGGCTCTTGAGGAGCAGACGGTGCGCCGAATCTCCCTGCCCGTGGATGCTCCGCTTCAACTTCGTTGCCTGGCGAGCAACCTTGGAATGGGAGACGTCGGTCGGCCCAACCCTCAACGTTCCGGCCAGGAGGTTCCGGGCGGGCCCGTCCACAATGGGGCCCTGTGGGTATCGGTGGTCGCAGGTACGGGCAACATGTCTTTTGATGGGCAGAAGCGATTGGTGGGCGGCACGCTGCTGTCAGGAACCCTGGAGGTACACGGGCCCTTTGGGGTGGAGCACTTTCAGGCTGGAGAGTCTTTTCTGCTTCCTGCAGTCCTGGGACCTGTGGATCTCGTTGGGACCCGGGCACACCTCCTTTTGTCGCGCCCGCTGTAGTGCCCTTCCCTTGGGGCCGGGTGCCCGCGGGAGGATCCCTGTGATAGGGTCTCGGGCCATGGACCATGCCGACTCCCATTCTTCCAATGGAAACCACACCCCATCCAGGCCGCACGTGTCCATCGTCATTCCGATCTACAACGAAGAGGCCATCCTCCATTCTGCGGTGGTGGATCTCATCGATCGACTGGCAGGTTTTGGCTGGAACTACGAGCTCTTGCTTGCAGAAAACGGCTCCAAGGACCAAACGGTAGCGATTGGGCGTGAACTGGAAAACCGGTTTGAACAGGTGCGCTTGATCCAGGCCGGGGAGCCCAACTACGGCAAGGCGCTTCGCAAGGGAATCCTTGAGGCCAGGGGCACTTACGTGCTGTGCGACGAGATTGATTTGTGTGACGTGGATTTCCACAGGCGAGCCATGGAACTTTTGGAGAGCGATGGGGCCGATATGGTGATCGGATCCAAGCTCATGGGTGGCGCGAAGGATGAACGGCCACTTCTGAGGCATGTGGGGAGCATGGTCATCAACGGGATGTTGCGCGCAGCCCTTGGCTTCCGTGGGACCGACACCCACGGGCTGAAGGCCTTTCGCCGGGATCGGTTGCTCCCCGTGGCCCAGCAGTGCCTGGTGGACAAGGATCTTTTTGCCTCTGAGTTTGTGATTCGTGCGGAACGCGCAGGGCTTCGCAATGTGGAGGTGCCCATTCGGGTGCTGGAGAAACGTGCTCCCTCGATCGGTTTGATGCGCCGGGTACCGCGGGTGCTGACCGATCTCAGCAAACTTGTGGTGGCCATTCGGTTCCGTGGATAGAACGTTTAGCGTATCGGTGGATCTGGACGAGATCCGTTGTTATCTCTCGATTCACGGGTTGGGCAACGACCTTGCGGCAGGTGCTGCGGATGCGGTCTACGATCGATGTATTTCCCGTTTTCTGGATCTGTTTTCAGAGTTGGGTGTTTCGGCGACGTTTTTTGTCATCGGCTCCGACCTTGAACGGCCGGAAAACCGTGCGTGGGTACAGGCGATTCACAACGCTGGCCATGAGGTGGCCAACCACTCCTACGGCCACGCATACGACCTATCCCAGTGGGATGAGGACCGAATCCTTGGAGATCTACAAAGGGCTCAGGATGCGATCCACAGGTGCGTGGGTGAAGCTCCGGTGGGTTTTCGGGCACCGGGGTACACCCTTTCGCCCACGCTGAAGTCTGCCATCGCTGAAGTGGGGTTTGCCTACAGCTCAAGCGCATTCCCGTCCCCTGCCTACTACGGTGCCAAGGCCCTGGCCCTGGCATGGATCCGCGCCCGGGGGCGTCAAAGTCACAGCGTGCTTGGCACACCTAGGGTGCTCGCGAGCCCCGCCGAGCCCCACAGGCACGGATCGGTAGTGGAAATCCCCATGACGGTGGGGCCACGGTGGTTGGGCGGTGTGCCGTTGATCGGGACGACCGTGGTGCTCGGTAACAAACACAGCAATCGCCTGCTTTGCCGCTCTGTGATGGGGCGCAGCCATGTGCACCTGGAGTGCCACGGGATCGACCTTGCGGACGCCAAACAGGACGGTCTACAGGCCCTGGCCAAGCACCAGCCGGATCTTCGGCGGACACTGGATCACAAACGGCAACAGCTTGATCGGAGCATTCGTTTCTTCCTAGGTCAGGGTTATCGGCCCGCCACACTCGCCTCAGTGGCTCAGCTCGTGGGATAAACTGTCGGCGCGCTAGACCGCTTCGGGATTTATCTGATCGACCCTCGGCACCCAGCAAAACCACCATGACACTCCAACCTCCTCAACAATGTTCTACATTGCTTCGTCGCTTGTCGTGCCCTGGAGGCTCCGCTGGGCACCGATCATTCACTCATCTAAATCCCGAAGCGGTCTAGTCGATAGGTGACCAGGTTTCGGTGCTTCTGCGGGCGACCGCATCGGTGGCGAGCACGTCCGCGCGTTCGTTCCACTCAATGCCGGCATGACCACGCACGTGCACGAGCTTCCACTTGGACCAACGCTCTAGGCTCTGTTTGACGCGACCGATCAGTTCCCGATTGGCCTTTGCTTTCCATCCCAGGGAAAGCACTCCCACCGAGTACTTGGAGTCGGTGTAAACCACAAGTTCGTCCCGGGATTCAATCGGGTATTCGGCCGCCAGTTGAATGGCGGTCAGTTCGGCGATGTTGTTGGTACCATCCCCTAGGTAGTGGGAGGCTTCGTGACGTTTTCCTGGAGTGAACACCACCATACCTGAACCTGCGGGGCCTGGGTTTCCACTGCATGCGCCGTCCACGAAGGCCACAAGATGACCGGGGTGCTGGGGGGTCTCATAGGTTGTCGACATCGACTTTCTTCCTGTCACCCCTTGTGGGCCTTGTCCACGCCTTCCTGGGAGGTGCGTAGCTCCAGGTTGTGTGGGTTAGGGTTTCCCAGGATCCAAACCAAGCAACCCATCCAACCGACCTTGCTGATCGAGTTGCGCGATGTCGGTGTATCCTCCGTAGGGCTTGTCATCGATGAAAACCTGGGGCACCGTTCGTTGTCCCGTGGTTTCCACTAGCCACATACGAGCCGAGGCATCCCCTGAGACGTCCAGCTCTTCGAATTCCACCCCCTTGGAGCGAAGCAAGCGCTTTGCCAGGGTGCAGTAGGCACAGATCCGGGTGACGTACACTTTCACAGCGGGCCGCGCGTTCGTGACCGATGTTGGGGAGTGGTTTTCGGGATCAACGTGCGTCATGGGTATGGCAATGCTCTGTGGCGCGCCTTTCGGCCTGTCCTGTGGTGAATCCATCGCTTGCAACAATCAACAGGAGTACGCCGAGCCTACCGTATCGGTTTCAGAACTGCCATCTGTGAGGTTGCTCGATCCCTTGCCGTTCAAGAGAGGCATCACGGTGGGACCTGTGGAATCCATGTTGCGTGTGGATCAGGACTACGGGTCCCGGGCGTCTCTCGAAAGCCTTGCGGAGGTCCAACGCCTTGGGGCCAACTGGATCGCTGTAACCCCCTTTGGTCGACTCTGGAGCCTCAAGGACACCCAGGTGGATCTGGACTTTGAAATCCCGTTCGAACGCAAGAGAGATAACATTGTCAGCGTGGTGGCCCAGGCCCGGGCGCTGGGCCTCAGGGTGTTGATGGTTCCCCACCTGTGGGTGGAAACCGGGGGCTGGCGTGGCGAAGTGGATCCCGGCAGCGCCGACGGCTGGGCGGAGTACCTGACGTCTTACCAACGCTTTGTACTTACCTGGGCGACAATCGCGCAACAGGCCGGGGTGGATGCGTTTTCCATCGGCGTGGAATGCGGCTCCTGGTCAGGCAGGTTCGGTGCCGTTTGGGAGCGACTGATTTCCGATGTCCGTGGGGTGTTTCAGGGGGAGCTTACCTACAACGCCAACTGGGACGAAGTGGGCCATGTGTTGTTTTGGGATCTTCTTGACTGGATCGGTGTAAACGCGTTCTTTCCCCTGGTGCAATCCCCAGATGCCCTTACAGGGGATTCGCTAGCGACCCAATATCGACACTCCACAGGCCGGTATGTGGCCCGTTTGAATCGGCTGAGGCGACAGATACGGCGCCCCGTGGTGTTCACGGAGTTGGGCTACGCCTCGCGGGAAAACCCAGGGCAGGAGCCCTGGGCATGGCCTGAACATGTGGGAGCAGATGGGGTCCGACCGGCCGCCCAGGCGACCGCACTGGATGTGGTGCTCTCCGAACTGCAAACCATCCCATGGCTTCGGGGCTTGTTTCTTTGGAGGTACTACGCGGATTTGGACGATGTTTCCCAGGAGCCCGTGTGGGGTTTTTCTCCCCATGGCAAACCTGCCAGCCAAGTGTTGACTCGACGGTTTGGGCAACCCTGGGCTGGAGATGAGCCTTTTGGGGATATGCACTAAGGTACGGCCATGGCCCAGGACTCAGCAACCCCACCGCGATCAGCAACCCCACCCCACTCTGAAGAAGGTAAGCCCGCAAAAGGTAAATCTCACACGGGCAAGAACGCCGATCCGGTGACCCTTGAGGTGAATGATGGCGTGGCCGTGATCACCCTCAACCGCCCCGACAACCGAAACAGCATGACGCCGGAACTGCTGTGTGCCTACGGGCAAATCGCACAACAGGCGCGCAGGGATGGGTCCGTCCGTTGCGTGGTGGTTACCGGGTCCGGATCCTGCTTTTCAGCAGGCGCAGACTTTCGCTCCCAGATCCAGGCGGCGGTGGAGGGCAAGGCACTGCAACCGGATGAACAGTCCTTTGAAATGTACCGGTCGTTTTTACAAACGTTGGAGTTCGAAGTGCCGGTGATCGGTGCGCTCAACGGGCATGCGGTGGGCGGTGGCTTTGGCCTGGCCCTGCTGTGCGACATGCGGGTGGCCCACGAGGGCGCCAAGTACGGCGCCAATTTCGCACGACTCGGCCTGCACTCGGGCCTCGGGATAAGCTACCTGTTGCCGCGGCTCGTGGGGCTTGCGCGTGCGAACGAACTACTGTTCACCGGGCGCCTCGTGCGGGGTCATGAAGCGGCAACCATGGGGCTTGTGAACCAGGCTGTGGCCGCCGATCAGGTGTTGAGTACCGCCATGGAAATGGCAACCACGGTAGCAAGCAATGGCCCCTACGCGGTTCGCACCATGAAGCAAAGCATTCGCCAGGGCCTCGGGTGGGATGTTGTGGGTGCCGCACGCCAGGAGGCCTACGCCCAGTCCGCGTCGGTACAGACCGCGGACGCAAAGGAAGGAATGACTGCCTTGCTGGAAAAGCGTACTCCTGTGTTTTCCGACGCCTAAGACCGGTTCGATGTTTCGCTCCAGTTTCGCCTTCATTCGGTCGAAGCAACGTACGGTTGCGATCATGGGGTTCCAGGGTCTATATTGTTTGAAGGCATGGACCTTTTTTTGGCCGTGACCCAGGAGTTCCCATGAGTACCTTGCGCGAATCCACACCCGACGGTGGCAGAGTGGGCGGGCCTGCCCTCTCTGTCCGCGATCTTCAGAAAAAGCGAAATGGCGGCAAACCCATTGTCATGTCCACCGCCTATGACGCCCTGTTTGCGCGCATGTTGGATGAGGCGGACGTGGACGTGCTTTTGGTGGGCGACTCCCTAGGTATGGTGGTGCAGGGCCGTGAGGACACGGTGGGCGTTACCCTTGAGGATGTGATTTACCATTGCCGTTGCGTGGCTCGGGGTCGAAAGCGCGCACACCTGGTAGCCGATATGCCGTTCATGAGTTACCAGGTTTCGGAAGCGCAAGCGTTGCAGAATGCGGCACGCCTCGTTCAGGAAGGACACGCCCAATCCGTGAAGCTCGAGGGTGGCCGGGAGATGGCTCCCACCGTTTCACGGTTGGTGAACGCTGGGATTGCAGTGATGGGGCACGTGGGCCTTCATCCTCAGAAAGTGCACCAACTGGGTGGTTTTCGTGTTCAGGGAAAAACAGAAGAAAGCGCTCGAGCCGTTGTGCAAGATGCGGTGGCCTTGGAGCAGGCGGGTGCCTACGCACTGGTGATTGAAGCGGTTCCCCAGGACGTGGCGCAAGCGGTGCATCGCGCCGTGCAGATTCCAGTGATCGGAATTGGTGCGGGCCCCCATTGCGATGGGCAAGTGTTGGTGTGTTACGACCTTCTAGGTCTTAATCCTAGCCGTGCACCAAAATTTGTGCGGGCGTTTGGGGAACTCTTCACTAGCGGCGTCAATGCCGCACGCCAGTACGCCCAGGCCGTTCGCACGAGGGCATTTCCAGAAGCCGTTCACTGCTACGGCAAGGGCGAGGGCAAGGACGCCTCCGCGCAGGATGCCGCTACAAAGGGAGCGAACGTGGTCACGCTGGAGCCACCAACGATCCACTCTCGGCACCGTGACGTTCCATCCGAAGGAGAGGTTAAGCGACGCGATCAGGTATTTGGATAGGCAAAACCTCCACTACCGGCCATGCATATTCTTCATCACCCGGTTGAGTTTGCCCAACACTGCAACTCCATACGTGCCCTGGCACAGGCTGTTACTTTCGTGCCTACCATGGGCGCGTTGCACAGGGGGCACGCGGAACTCATTGGGCAAGCCTGTGCCCGTGGACGTTGCATGGTGTCGATTTTTGTAAACCCCACCCAGTTCAATTCCATCCAGGACCTGCAACGCTACCCAACCACATTGGATGCGGATCGGTCACTATGCGAACGTCTTGGCGTGGACGCGATTTTTACTCCGGATGCAGAGGCCCTCTACCCCTTCCCGTCGCCTGGTCATGTGAGCGTCACCGGGTTGGATAGCCTGTGGGAGGGTGCGCATCGCCCCGGGCATTTCCAGGGGGTGACCACGGTGCTTGCAAAGCTTTTTCACCTTGTGGGCCCTTGTACTGCCTTTTTTGGCCGCAAGGATTTTCAGCAGTGGCGCGTGGTTCAGCGCATGGTGGACGAATTCTTTTTCCCGGTCGCTCTTGAGGCCGTTCCCTGCGTGCGGGACCTGGATGGGCTGGCCCTTTCTTCCAGGAACCATCGCCTGACGGAACGGAATCGGCAACAGGCGCAAGCGATTCCACGGGCCCTGGGAGCTGTGGCCCAGGCCTACACCCTGGGAGAAAGGCGAGCAGATGAACTGCGACGTACCCTGAGTTCAACATTGGAAGGCTCAGGGCTATCGGTGGAGTACGCGGCCCTGGTGGATCCGGCAACGTTGGTGCCAGCGCAATCCCAGGTCGATCAACCTGTGGCGTTGGTGGCCGCCACCGCCGGCTCGGTTCGGCTCATCGACAATTGTTGGCTTGGCGTGGACGATGCTTCAGGGTTGGTGACCCTGGCGACGGGGCACTAACACGGCCAACTGTTCCACCTGGCCATCCATTGGAGTAAGCTTTGTGGTCCAGGTTTCGTAGCCTGCCAGCGTGACCTCCACCTCGTGTACCCGGCCGTCGGGCTCCACATCAATACGTACCGGGGTCACTCCAGGCTGCCACGCCCCATCCCAACGCACACGTGCACCTGGTGGGGATGAAACGATCTTGATCTGCGGGTCCAGGGATCCGGAGGAGGACACTTTGGCCCCTATCCAAGCGGTCGCCGCCGCCACCAGAACCCCCACCGCGAGGGGAAGGGCCAGACCCCTGCGTTGGACTGCCGCCGCGCCCAGAATGGGCGTGTCGCGGGGAATCGAGCCGGTACTGGTAGGAGAAACTGGGGTGGATGTGCTTTCGGATATTCCAGTACTACTTGGAGGCAACTCACCAACATCTGCCCCCATGGCTGTACCAATGCCCGCACGTCGTGCGTAGAGCAGGGAACGCTCCTCCTCCACGTCGGTGGAGTCCTCCCATTCAGACTCTGTTCCTGTTGCAGTGACTTGGGAAGTCTGCTGGGCCGGCAAATCTTGCGCGGCCAAATTTTGCGCGGGGGGCGGAACCGAGGGCAAGGCCGGGGGTGCCATGCTGGGGGGCGGACCCAAGGGTGATGCTGTACTGGGTGGCGGGGCTGACGGTCGCACGCGCAGTACCGCCGTGGATCCATCTTCCCCCCGGGCTGGGTGGGGATCCGCACCCAATCCTTTGTCGATCTCACCTACTTGCGCCTGGGGGCCGGACCCCAAACGATCGGGTTCAAACAGGAGGCTTCGATGGGCATCGCGATGAAAATCATCACGGGACATGATGGCCAAGGTGTCGGTGGCTTCCTCGACTTCAATCTCCGGATCGGGCGTGATGCGCCCCAACTCTTCCTGAAACAACGTGCCAAGAAACTGCACCAGCCGCTGGGGGGTAAACGATGGCGATCGCTGACGAATACACGCTACCAAGTCGTGGCCCATCTCATGGGCGGAGCTGTATCTTTGATCCGGATCCAAACTGCAGGCCCGCGCCACAATGCGATCCAGGTCTTCCGGTATTTCGGGGCGCTGGATGGATGGCCTGGGTACCGCAGCAGCACGGACCTGTTCGATCAAGCGATCCAGGTTTTCTGCCTGGTATGGGCTACGGCCAACCAACAACTCGTAGAGCACAACCCCCGCGGAATAGATGTCGCTGCGCTGGTCGATGGCCTGGCCACTGGCCTGCTCGGGCGACATGTAAAAGTACTTTCCTTTGACCACACCTGCTTCGGTCTCCGCGGCACGAAACGCAGCCTTTGCGATTCCAAAGTCCACGAGCTTTACGTCGCCGCCGTAGCTGATCAAAATGTTCTGGGGGGAGATATCCCGATGGATGATGCGTAGGGGGCGGCCACGGGCATCCCGTTTACGGTGAGCAAAATCCAAGCCCTGACATACCTGGGAGACCACGTGGGCAGCCACATCCAGGGGCACAGGTTTTTTTTGTGCTTTTGAGCGTTTGAGGATCCGATACGTATCGGGCCCCTCAATATACTCCATGACGATGAAGTGGTGATCCTGGATGCGACCCAGATCAAAGACCTGGCCGATGTTGGCATGGTGGAGCAGCACACTGATTTTGGCTTCTTGCACCAACATTTGGATGAACTCTTCCCGTTCGGAGTAGCCGGGAGAAATCACCTTGATGGCAACCAGCTTTTCAAACCCACCCACGCCCCTGGCCTTGGCCACGTACACCTGCGCCATTCCACCGGACGCGATGGGTTTGAGTAGGGTGTAGCTACCAAAGGTCTGGGGAATGTGGGGTCCTTTTCCCGGGTTGTTCACGGGTGGAGCATAGCCGCGGCGCTGGCAGAATCCACGCCGAAGGGTCAATAAGCCGATGGGGGCTTCCGGGAGGCACCAACTCCCTTGATGTGCCGTGCATATGGTGTGAGGATAGGGTTGAATGAGTGCAAGTTCCCACGCGTCGCCCCGACCCCGGCTCCAACAGTTGGCGGGTTTGGTTCTCTTTGAGGGCCTCGGCGAAGGCACGTTGCGCCGTCTGGTGGAGAAACTCCCCACCGACACCAGGCAATCGGGAGAGTGGGTGGTGCGCGAGGGCGACGAAGCCGAGAGCATGTACGTGGTGCTGGGCGGAGAGCTGGAGGTCCTCAAGCAGGTCAAGGACCGATCCGAGACGCGGGTTGCCCTGCTTGGCCCGGGGGACTGGTTTGGGGAGTCCGGTCTGTTGCAAGTGGGGCAGCGCCTTGCCTCCGTGCGCTCGCTTGCCCCTACCCTTCTGCTGCGCATTGAGCCCGAAAGCGTGGAGCGCCTGCTGGCAGAACATGATCCGAAAGACTACGGCCGTTTCATGCGCAATGTGGCCCGGGCCCTGTGCCAGCGGCTACGCACCACCAACGGGGTACTTTCCCAAGTGCTCACAACGCTGCACCAGTCCTACTCCGTAGGAAACCAGCTGGCGTCTGGATAGTACGTTCCTTACAGGACGTGCGGTGGGGGATGGGTGTGGGAGCTCCCCTTGCGTTCTTCCCGGTCCTTGTAGAGCTCAAGCACGATGGTGGCGGTTTCTTCAATGGCTCGACCGCTGACATCGATGGTGGCCCACCCCTGGCGCTTGTAGAGCTCTTCTGCGTATTCAAGTTCTTCGACCACGTGTTGACGAATCCCGTAGTTGCTGTCCTCGGGCATGCCCAATTGGGCCAATCGCTGCCGTCGGATTTCCAATAGTTTGTCCACATCCAGGGTCAGACCCACGACCCGTTCCGGGTTAATATCAAACAATTCCGGTGGTGGTTCCACACCGAGCACCAGGGGAATATTGGCCACACGCAACCCGCGGCCCGCAAGGTAGGTGGAAAGGGGAGTTTTGCTGGTACGGCTTACGCCCACCAGCACGAGGTCGGCCCGTTTGAAATTCCGGGGTTCCTTTCCGTCATCGCTCTTGACGGCAAACTCAATGGCCTCGACGCGACGAAAATACTCCTCGGACAGGGGCATGACGTTGGAAGGAACGTTGATGGGTTGATCCTCCAGGAAGGTGCCCACCTTGTGAATCAGGGAGCCGATCACATCCACCGCCTCCAGATTTCGCTCGGAGGCCAGCTGGTGCATCATCGCGCGTAGGTCCGTGGCAACCACGGTGAACACCACCAGGGCCTCCGACGTGACCGCGCGGTCCAGGATGGTCACCACGGCCGCTTCGTCGCGAACCCGGGGAAAGACCCGAACCCGCACCCGCTGCTCAGGAAACTGGAGAAGTGCCGCCCGTACGACCCTTTCGGCGGTTTCACCGGTGGAGTCGCTAACGACAAAGATGGATTTGTGCCCTTCCATGGAGTGAGGGTACCAGGAACGCAGCTCAACAAACCAGGAAACGGAGGCTCTAAACGCTCTTACTTACCGAGCTTGCGCCCAAGGGACCGCTTGTGCATGCGGTTGACGCGACGACGATTCTTCGCCTTGAGCTTGGCCTTCAAACGGCGGCCCTTGCCCCGGCTCTTCGTACGGCTTCCAATGTTCAGATACATAGTCGGCCAGGTTTGTACCGGTTTGGCCCCAAACGCAAGTGCTAGACCAGAAAACCGGAGGTGAACCCTTTCTCCAGCACGCGCCCAGCAATCGCCCCAGCAGCCGTCCGGCAACAAAAACCATGCACTCTGACGTGGCGGACGCTAGAGGATTCGAACCTCTGACCTTCGGCTTCGGAGGCCGACGCTCTATCCAGCTGAGCTAAGCATCCAATGGATGGGGCTTGGCTTAGCCGGCGTCGGGATGTTCGTCCAGGTAGGCTTGGATGCTTTCGGCGGCGATTTCCACTTCCACTTCCCCGTTTTTCTCCAGCGTGGCCTGGCAACCGAGCCGTGAATTGTGGCGGGGGTCGAAGGCTTTCTCTAGAATATCCAGCTCCTCGTCTTCGGCTTCCGCTAGAAGCGATTCGCCCTGCCGCACATACACGTGGCAGGTGGAACAGGCACATACGCCACCGCAGCGATCCCCCTCGGGAGCGCCCACCTTTTTTGCGGCATCCAGGATGGAAGCTCCGATGGGAATCTCCACTTCTTGATCGGTGTTGGTAAATCGTACGGTGGGCATGGCTACTCCTTTGAACTCAATTTCTCCGGGTTCGTATTTGGCGGGGGTGGCAGGTGGGAATCGATTCCGCGGGCGTCGGCGGTCTGCTCTTCCACATGGCCGACGGACTCTCCCCGTAGGGCACCCGCAATGGCGGCTTCCATGCGGCGACCCGCAAAGGGTTTGCTCACGGCATCCAGTTCTTCCAAACGTTGGCGCATGGCCTCCGGATCTTGCCCCTTGAGCGAGACCAGTAGTGCTTGCTTTGCGGTCTGTATGGCGGGTTGCTCGTCGTCGGTGAGGAGGTGGCCATCAGACCCTAGCGCGCTGTCCAGGGCCGATAGTACGCGCTGTGCCTCCACCCGACGTTGGGCAACAAGGCGCTTTTTCACATCCTCGTCGCCCCGTTCAAAGGCCTCGGTAAGCATACGTTCCATATCGGTTTCACTTAACCCGTGGCTGGGTTCCACATCCACCTGTTGTGATACCCCCGTGCGTTGCTCGCTGGCCTGCACGGAAAGCATGCCGCTGCCATCCACCTCGAACACCACCTCCAACCGGGCCATACCCGCCGGCATGGGGGGGATACCGCGAAGTGTAAATCGAGAGAGGGATCGACAATCTGCCGCAAGCTCTCGCTCGCCCTGGAGCACGTGGAGCTCAAACCCGGTTTGGTTGTCGGCATAGGTGGTAAACACCTGGGCACGGCGGGCTGGAATGGGAGTATTCCGTGGCAAGATATTTTCCACAACTCCACCCATGGTCTCAATGCCCAGGGAAAGTGGCAGCACATCGAGCAACAATGCGTCGTTGCTTGCCCGGTGGGAATCGCCTGCGCGGTCCGCGAGCATATCGGCCTGTAACGCAGCCCCCATGGCCACCACCAAATCGGGATCCACGGCGTGCATGGGCGCCTGCCCAAGCTGTTTTTCCAAGCGCGTACGCACGAGCGGGGTTCGGGTGGCACCGCCCACTAGAATCACCCCATCCAGACTTGGGGCGGCCACGCCCGCATCTTTTAGTGCGGCGTCGCAACTGTTTAGGGTTTGCTCCACAAGCGGCAGGATGGTCGATTCGAACATCTCTCGGGTGATCGACGTGGTGTGACTCTCGCTACCCTGGGCACCACTCCGGTCCCAGGTGATCGTTACCTCACCACGATCGGTGAGCTGATGTTTGGCCTCGCGACACTGGGTATGGAGCCGCACCTGTTCTTGAGGCGTAAGCTCGCTGAGAGCCGTGTCCTGCTGCTGGAGAACCATGGACACAAGGGCCCGGTCCATGTCATCTCCGCCCAGCTGGGAATCGCCGCCGGTGGATTTCACCTGGAACACCCCATCGTCCAGAATGAGTACGGTGACGTCAAAGGTGCCACCACCTAGATCGTAGACGAGAAAGGTACCGTCCTTTTTTTCTGCCAGCCCGTAGGCCAGGGCCGCAGCGGTGGGTTCGTTGAGAAGGCTGAGCACTTCCAAACCTGCGAGCTGGGCTGCATCCCGGGTGGCCTGGCGTTGTGCATCATCAAAGTAGGCGGGCACGGTGATCACGGCAGGCCCCACCCCGCCCAACTCATCCAGCGCCCGGTTCTTCATTTCCCGAAGAATGTCGGCGCTGACTTCCACCGGCGTGATTTGACGGCCATCCCCTAGGACAACCTTTACGAATCTCGTCTCCGTCCCATCCAGTCGGTAGGATCCTGTCAGGTGTTGTACCTCAGCGGCGCTTTTCCCCATCCAGCGTTTCACGCTGCGCAGGGTCTCCTGGGGAGCCTCATCGCTTTTTAGGAGTGCAGGCTCACCGACCAAAACGTTTCCGTCTGGGGCATAGTGCACGACCGACGGTACAAGGGTTTTCCCATCACAATCGGCAATGGCTACAGGCTGGCCAACGGGAGGCACCCAGGAGACCACGCTATGTGTGGTGCCCAGATCAATGCCGATGGGAGAAGGGGCGGCAGCGGGATCGTGAATGTGGAGAAGGGCCATGGGTCTAGGGGGATCCGGGGGTTGAAGAGGGGGTGGTTGGGGGCGCCATGGCGCGCTTGGCTTCTTCCGCGAGACGACGCAGGTACTTCCAATGGGCGTGCCGTTGTAGCAGACCCGGGTCGACGCTTGTTGCTGACTCTCTCGCGCCCTGTGGAACGGAAAGAGACGCGTTCAATTCCTGGGCAAGTTGTTGTTCCATCTCCAGGGCTTTCCCGCTCAACCGGGTGGACAACTGTTCAAGGGGGGCCTTGTCTTCCGTGGCAGACAGGGACTCCAGCTCTTCCTTGATTTCCATCATTTCAAAGAGAAAATCCTGATCGGGGGGCGTTTCCATTTCGGTGCCTCCACCCAATAGGGATTCCAACGCCCAGTGGTACCGCGCAGGAATATCCTTAAGCGTTCGATAGGCATGGTTGAGTCGCGCCTGCTCCTGGTCGCGATTTCTTGTGTCGGAACTCCGGTGTAGGGATCGCTGGGCTGCGCGGTAGGCGCGGTCCAGGTCCGCGATGGCAATGGTTAGGTCTGGACGAATGCCCAGTTGCTCAAAGGGGTTGTTCATGGTTCGTCAGGACAGCTGCGTCAGACGATGAAGGATTCACCACAACCGCAACCGCCCTTTTCATTGGGGTTCACAAACTTAAAGCCATGACCCATGAGTTTCACTTCGTAGTCCAGGGTGGATCCTCGTAGGAAAACCAGGCTCTTGGGATCCACAAGCACACGCAGATCCCCAAACTCGAAGACAAGGTCTCTGGTGCGTAACTTGTCTGAGAACTCGATGGCATAGGCCAAACCCGAGCAACCTCCCCCTCGCACGCCCAACCGCAGGTACGCTTCTGGGGTACCCCTGCGCACGAGTGCCTTTTTTGCCATCTCCACCGCCTTGGGTGTGAGCTGGATCTCGGGTGTACCCTCCTCCACTGGAGGTGCCGGGGATAGGCCTTCAGGCTTGTTGGAGCCCGTGGCATCGCTGGGGTGTTCTGAGGCGGTTTGCATGGGTATGGTTGGCTAGGTTGTGTGGAGGGCGCGTCCCGTCTGTTCTGGGTCCTCTTGTTCTGACTCTTTTTACTCTGGGGCGTTCTGCTTTTTTCGGTAGTCGGCAATGGCGCTTTTTATGGCATCCTCTGCCAGTACGGAACAGTGAATCTTCACCGGTGGGAGATTCAACTCCTCCACGATGGCTGTGTTTTTCAGGGCGCCGGCCTCTTCGATGGTTTTTCCGCGAATCCATTCCGTCGCCAGGGACGAGGATGCGATGGCGCTTCCACATCCAAAGGTCTTGAACTTGGCATCTTCGATCACCTGGGTCTCGGGATTGACCTTGATCTGCAACCGCATGACGTCACCACAGGCCGGGGCGCCCACCAGGCCGGTGCCCACTTCGGCGCTTGCCTTGTCCAGGGTGCCCACGTTGCGTGGCTTTTCGTAATGTTCGATGAGTTTTTCAGAGTAGGCCATGATGTTTTCTTTCTAGTGCGCTTCCCATTGGATGGATTTGAGGTCGATGCCTTCTTTGTGCATTTCGTACAAGGGCGACAATTCCCGGAGTCGGTGAACCTGCTCGATGACCAGATCCGCCACGTAGTCTACTTCCTCTTCCGTGTTGAACCTTCCCAGGCCAAAACGGATGGAGGTGTGGGCAAGCTCCTCGTCCACACCGAGGGAACGAAGGACGTAGCTGGGCTCAAGGCTTGCACTGGTGCAGGCGCTTCCAGAGGAGACGGCTACCTCCTTGATAGCCATCATCATGGCTTCCCCTTCCACGAAGGCGAAGGAGACGTTGAGGTTTCCTGGGTGGCGCCAGGGATCGTCGCTTCCGTTCAGAAAGATCTCATCCAGGTTGTCCCACAGCTTCTTGCGAAGTCGATCCCGCAGGCTACGGGTGTGCTGGATATCTTTTTCGCCCTCGTCGATAAAAATTTGAGCCGCTGCACCCATGCCGACAATGCCGGTGACGTTGAGGGTGCCGGAACGCATGCCCCGCTCGTGGCCGCCGCCGTCCATTTCTGCAGCGAGGCGAACGCGTGGCTTGGAGCGACGCACGTACAGGGCACCCACACCCTTGGGGCCGTACATCTTGTGACCGCTCATGCTCGCAAGGTCGATATTCATGCGCTCCACATCAAAGTCCATGCGGCCCACGCCTTGCACCGCGTCGCAGTGGAGAAATACACCCCTGTCTCGGGTGATGGCTCCGATTTCTTCCATGCGTTGCACGGTACCCACCTCATTGTTGGCGAGCATGATGCTTACCAGGATGGTTTTGTCCGTGATGGCCCGCTTGAGATCCTCCGGATCCACCTGGCCCTCGTTGTTGGTGGGCAAATAGGTGACCTCAAAGCCCTCTTTTTCGAGGCGCTTGCAGGGATCAAGTACCGCCTTGTGTTCCGTGAGGCACGTGATGATGTGGTTGCCCTTGGTCTTAAGGAAGCGCGCCACGCCCTTGATGGCCAAGTTGTCGCTCTCCGTGGCACCCGAGGTGAAAATGATTTCCTTGGGGCTGTTGGCACCGATCAGGGTGGCGATTTGCCCCCGTGCTTTTTCAACCGCCTCTTCGCCCTTCCACCCGAAGGCATGGTTGCGGCTTGCAGCGTTTCCAAAATTTTCTGTGAAGTAGGGCAACATGGCCTGCACCACCCTGGGGTCACAGGGGGTGGTTGCGTTGTTGTCCATGTAGATGGGTGTGCGGATAGTCATGATCGTTGTTGGCGTGGGGTAGTAAGGAATCTAAGGGATGTTGTGGGCGACCCTATTTAGGTATTGTGTAGACCGGCCACAAGGGAAGGTGTATGCCCGTTCTTCTGGGAAGGATCTCGACGTTCACAGGAATGGCAGGCATCCAGGGGCGTGTGACGGCTTTCGCACTGACCACAGAGCTCCAGGTACCGGAGGCTCTCTTCCAACTCCCCTTCTAGCGTCG
Organism: Polyangia bacterium; assembly: GCA_030427835.1. GTDB lineage: Bacteria > Myxococcota_A > Polyangia > Polyangiales > JAUICN01 > JAUICN01. The sequence goes on from JAUICN010000005.1 coordinate 103,110, forward strand.
CCAATGCAGTTCTTTGTTTGCGGGTTTCTGCAAGCTTGGTTTGAAATCGCTCACGGACCTTTGCCATGGCCTCGGGCCCGGTCGCACTCTGGTTCCATTCGCCGAGGATCTCCCGGATCTCAGGCAGGGAACAGCCCAGGGCCTGGAGTTTTGCGATCCAACGAACCCGGTGGATCGCCTCCTCGTTGTACAGGCGATAGCCTGCGGCCGATCGGCTCACGGGTGACAACAGCTGCATTTCCTCGTACAGTCGCAGGGCCCGCACGGAACGACCGGTGCGCTTGGCCAGGGCCCCCACGCGAATGGGTCCCACGCGAACCGGTGTGGAGCCCCCCTGAACCACCGCACCGCCCTTGAAGGATGTACAGGTGACAGGCCGATCCGTTGCTGGCCGATCCGCTGCTGGCCGATCGGTTGAGGGATGGCAAGACGGGCTGATTTTTAGTTTGGCAGAGGAGTGCATAACCCTAACCCTTACGTAAGGGTTGATGTCGCGTTTCTAGCGATGTGATCGCGACCTGTCAACCGTTGTGAGGCCCCAGGGGGGCTGTTTGTGTAGGGGGCGCCCATTCGCCAGCTGACGAAGATGTAAACCGCTGAATTTATTGGCACGCCCCCCGGACCGTGGATTGCACGACTGGGTGCCCATGGGATCACGTATTGCAGGGGCGGTCCTGGGCCCCCTGCCCTGGATTGCGGGGTTCTGGATCATGTGCTTGGTGCTGTTTTCGCAGGCTCCTGAGACCTGGCGATGCCCGGAGCCCTACAAGGGCCCCGTTCTATGCCTATCTATTCTTTGGGGGATGTCTTGCGTTTGGCTGGCGACCCGGGTGCCCTGGTTTCGGGGGTCCCTTGCCCTGGGCACCGCGGGGGCGACCCTTGCGGCAGCAGTGGCGGTTTTGGCGTGGGTGGCGGCTCCCTCCGCCGTTCAACGACCGTTTGTGGGTGGCACCTACGGGATCCAGGGAGTTGCCGTACACACGTGGGGTCACGGTGCGGATGTGGGGTGCCAACTTCGGGTGTTTCAAGCACACCCTGTGGGTCAAGTGCCGCTGTGCCACCGGCCGGTACAACACCTTACACCAGGGACCCGGATTCGCCTGCGGGGGTGCGATGTGCCTCTTGGTTCCCGGGTCCGCCTTTTGGCGCGGATGTCTGAGCGACCCCAGTACGAAAATCCCATCGAAGGACTTTCGTGGCCATGCTCCCAGGAGCCGAGGGGAATGGTGCTCGATTCAGGTTCGGTGGACGTGCTCGATTCTCCCTGGGCTCCCCGTATGTTGGACCGTGCGAGGCACCATGTGCGCCAGCTGTTGGGCCGCACGCTCTCCCCGGAAACTGCCGCCCTGGGCCAGGCCATGTTGCTCGGGGACCGCAGTTCGCTGGATTGGGACATGCGCCAACATTGGTCAGACGCGGGGGTCGCCCATGTACTTGCCGTGTCGGGACTGCACGTGGGCCTGGTCGTGTGGATGGCGGTTGCCCTATTGGGAACCATCATGGCCGGGTTGCTTCGATGGTGGCCGTTGGTGGGCGTGGCGCTGCTTTCACGCTGGACCTGGCCGAACCTCAGGTGGGCCGCGGCCGGAATACTGGCGGTGGGTTTCATGGTGTTTACCGGCGGCTCCCCCAGTGTGTGCCGTGCCGGTTGGATGGTACTGATCTATGCGGGACTGCAGTGGATGGGGCGTGTACCCGCTCCGAGCGCGGTGTTGGCTACGGTGGGCCTGGTACTTTCAACCGTTCGACCCGAATGGGTACTGGATCCCGGGTTCTTTCTTTCCCTGGGTGCAACCGCTGCCCTCATACATCTGCCAACGTCGCCGTTCGGACTCGGTTCTGAAAAGGCCTCCGTTTCTCCACTTGCTGCGGGTCTTGAGGCCCTTGAGCACGTGGGGACCGTACCCACATTTCGGATCCTGGTCGCCTGCTCGCCGGTGCTGTGGTTGTGCTTTGGCCAGCTCCCGCTTGGGGCGTTGATTGCCAATGTGGTAGCTGTTCCGTGGACGGCACTTGTGGTGCTTCCGTTGGTGTTGGTTCACGTGGTGAGCTTTGGAGCAGTGCCTGCCTCCTCGTTCGCTGTGGAACTGAGTTGCGCGGTGCTTTCATCCTGGGCCATGCAGGTCGGCCATTGGATTCCCCCGCTCGCGCTTCCGTCTCCCCTGGGCTGGCAGCTGGCGCTGCTTGTCCCCTGGTCTGTCTTCACGGCCATGGGTGGTTCAGGCCTACGATGGTGGACCGTGACGGTGGGGACGGTTGTTGTACTCGCCGGTGGTGCCCATTGGACACCTCGAGAACCCATCGGGAGTACCTCGGATCTGTCCCTACTGGAGGTCACGTTCCTGGACGTGGGCCAGGGGGACGCCGCCTGGGTGAGATTTCCGAATGGTCAGTCCATGGTGATCGATGCGGGGGGACATACCCAGCCTTTTTGGGATCCGGGTAGACGGGTTGTGGTGCCCTTTTTGTTGGGGGCTGGCGTGCGTCACCTGGATGCACTTGTGGTGAGCCATGGGCACCCGGACCACTATGGTGGTGTTAGGGCAATTCTTGAACAGCTCGAGGTGGATCAAATTTGGTCCGAAACATCGAAAGGAATACCGGAAGGGTTCCATACCAAGATCGTCTCTCCAGGGATTCTGTGTCACGCTCCCAGGAGTTTTGGCGATGTGCGCGTGGAGGTTCTGTGGCCCTGCGGAGAGGTGACCCTGCAGGATGCCAACAACCGGTCGATCACCATGAGGATCACCTACGGCACACAACGCGTCCTATTCACGGGTGACCTGGAAGCCCCTGCAGAAGCCCAGTTGTTGCAGCGCAATGCCACTCTCGACGCCTCCCTTGTGAAGGTTCCCCACCACGGCTCAAGGACATCCTCATCGTCTGGGTTTGTGGAAGCTGTGGGGCCGCAATGGGCGGTGGTGAGTTCTGGGGTCTGCAGTCGGTACGGACACCCCCATCCCGACGTCAGGCAGCGGTGGGCCAAACAGGGTGCAGACGTTCTTTCCACAGCGCAAACCGGTGCGATTCAGTGGGTCTCGGACGGCCGCCGAGGCTGGATCAGGGAGCGCTGATCGCCAGGGCCACCGAGGCGGCGTAGTTGCCCATATGGCAGAGATCCTTGAGGAACGTTCCCTGGGCCCGAACGCCTCGCGCGAGATGCGCTTGCAAGCCGAGCCGGGGCCCCGCTACGGGCACAAGCTGGAACCCCTGCACCGGCCGTAGGGCATCCTGACTAAAGCTGTCGTAGAAGCCCGCTCTGGCACCTGCAAACGCGGAGAAGTGACTTCCCATCCGTTGCACCACCCCGGACTCCATGTATCCGGAAGAAAACCGAAACACTGCGGGGATGGATCCTGTCAGCGCCTGCCCGGCGTTAAACTGGCCCGTGCCCTCTGCGCCCACGGTACTGTACACATCGGTGCCCTCCCGCAGGGGCGTGGCGTTCACGAAGGATGCGTCCACCACGGCCCTTGCCCCCCGGGCGCGCACACGTCGGAGCTGAAACTGGGTCTGGCTATGTAGATGCCCCTCGTCCACATGGGAAACCTGATCGGGAATGGTTTGCAAACTGAGGCCGTCCAATGTGCCCATGCCCATGAGCTTGGGCAGCTGCCGTTTCTTGTACTTGAGCGCCTTGAGCTCGTGCTGCATCTGAAGTGCCAACCCATCCCTCGCCGGGGTGTCGTCACGCTCTTGGCCGTGGACGGTTTGCTGCTCGGTAATGGCGCAGACCTCCACGTGGTGGGCCATGGATACCATGCCACCCACGGCCACCGCAGGCTGTAGGCGAAGGGGTGCCATGGGTACGGCGGCAACCCAGTTTGGAAGCCAAAGGGCAGCACCGTGCGCCACCTGGGCGGTACACTTGGCCCCGGGGCACAGTCCCCAAACAAGGGTGGCCATCACCAGAGGCAGGACGACCCTACGCGCCATCATGGGACATAGCAAAACGATAAGCTTAGATTATCACAGTAACGGCGGAATGCAGGTCAAAATTTTGACATACGCCAAAAATTCCTTTGTTACGGGATTCTACATGAGATTTCTTCCCAATTGGAGCGCCAACAGGGTGAGCAGCGCCAATAGGGTGAAGATCGATGCCCAGGGTGCGGATTTCAGGGTGCCCTTGCGAAGGCGGCCCGAAACCATGCCGTGCAGGCCAGAAAGGAGGACTACCAGGGTGAGCTTGGGGTGGAGCCAGCCGGGTATGGAGTGAAACTGCTGCCAGTGATTCCACACCATGACGAGCCCCGTTACCCAGGCCAGGGCCATGGCCGGGTGGGTCCACCGGTGCAGCACTGCGTAGTACATTTTGTGATCGGAAGGCTTACGTTGAAATAACGCCAGGGCCCCCACCGTCGCGCCTATCCATAGAATCACCGAAAGAACGTGGAACGTTAACAACAGGGATTCAAAAACTATGGTTTCCACTACAACCACCCTTCTGCTCGATACCATTGTGCCGCGCGGCGCGCGCCTTCTGCCAGATCCACTGTGGGTGACCAACCCAGTTCTTCGCGCGCGGGGCTCCCGTCGCACACCGCATGGGGTTGGGTCAGTTCGTTCAGTTTGTCCCGGGTGAGCATGACGGCACGGTTCGTGACCTTTCCGTACAGCTCAGATGCGCGCGCAGCAATCCTCACCAGTCGTATTGGAACATCCAGGGGGAGGTTCAGCCCGCCCACGCCCAGCGCTTCTGCAATACGAAACCCAAGGTCTGCCTGGGTATACACGTGACCATCTTCTAGGGAGTACACCCGACCGGACGGATGAGCCATCTGGAGTGTCTTACAAACGGCGTCGGCGGCGTCCGGCCCATAGACCATGGACATACGGTTGTTGCGACTCCCCAGGAAGGGAAGCACCCTGTTGCGAATGGTTTTGAAAATGAGCAGAGTTTCCTGATCTCGCGGGCCGTACACAGTGGAGGGGCGTACTACGGTGACCGGGATTTCGGACACGTACTTCAACACGGCGCGCTCCGCCTCAAGCTTGCTGCGACCGTACTGGGTGACGGGTTCTGAGGGCTCCTCCAGGCCGCGGGGCTTGCCATCACGGCGAAAACCGTGGGCCGCAAGGGACGAAATCAGCACGAACCGATGTAGACCCGGATTGACCTTTCGCGTGGCTTCAATAAGCCGGGACGTGCCGCCCACGTTGACCTGGGTAAACTCTTCCGGTCGGCGTGCCTTCACCACAGCCGCACTATGAATCACGGCATCCACGCCTTGCACCGCCTGCTCCAACCCGTGCCCGGTCTCGAGACTGGCGTGAACCAGCTCAGCTCCAATGCTTTGGAGATGGCGTGAATCGCTTGTGGGCCGGACCAGGGCTCGGACCTCGTGGCCCTGCTCCACCAGTTTGTCGGCGATATGGGAACCTAGGAATCCGCTGCCGCCTGTGAGGAAGACTTTCATTTGTAGTGCTCCATATTCTTATTGCTGTTGGGGGTCGTTGCCGCGGGTACTCGAATACTCGCTGAAGGGTACGGAGACTCCCTAGAGGGCTTTCTCGTAGACCCGATATTTTTTGTAGACGTGTCCGCCCATTCCTTGGATGGCGTGGTTGATGGCGTGGTTGTCTTCCAGTGTCCAGGAGAGCTCTCCCCATTGGTAACCACGGGCCGCGCCCCGCTTGGCCATTTCACCGTAGACGGCAACGGAGAGCGGCGCGTACCGGCGCACACGGCGCAACTCTTTTCGAATCCCCAGCAGCATGAGACGGGCCGTCTTGGGCCGCTGTACCTTCGTGCGCCAGAGCAGTTTGGCCAACCCGGTGGGGAATAGCTTTCCGTTCAGGTCATGGATGGCTTCGTTGATGTTGGGTAGCCCCACGCAAATGGCGACAGGCCGCCCGTCTTTTTCCACCACGAAGGCCAGTTGCTCGTCCACAATCAACTTTAGATCGTTTGCGGTCTTCTCCAGTTCCGCCTCGGTAATGGGAACAAACCCCCAGTTTTCTGACCAGGCGTCGTTGAAGACGTCCATGATAACCCGCAACTCTCCTAGCATGTTGGCCTTGCGAATGGTGCGGAAGCGCAGCTCCGGCATGGCTTGAACGGTCTCCCAGGCGCGCTGCACCCTGGAGCTCATCTCCCCGAGCTCGTATCGCCAGGCCAGGAGATCCTTGACGGGTGGGTAGCCCGACTGCTCGATCAATTTTCCCTGGTGAGGAAGGGAGTGGGGCATGAGGATCATGGGCGGAGTGTCGAACCCTTCCACGAGGGTACCCACTTCCTCGTTGATGCTGAGCGAGTAGGGCCCGCGAACGTGTTTCATTCCCCGGGCGCGCAGCCAGGACTCTGCCCTTCGCAGCAGGGCGTCGACCACCTCCTGGGAATCGATGGTGTCCAGGAATCCGAAGAAACCGGTTTCATCCCGGTGCAAACGGAGGTGTTCATAGTCCACCTGCGCGGAACACCTCCCCACCAAACGGTCTCCCTGGTGCGCCGTAAAAAGAGTGGCGTCCGCATGCTGAAAAAAAGGATTCTTTGCGGGGGTAAGCCTGTCGCGCAGCTCCATGTGCAGCGGCGGAACCCATACCGGGTCTTCCCTAAAAAGCGTGTGCCCCACCTGAATAAATGGGGCCAGGTTCGCACCGGGGAGGTGCTGTTGGATTCGAATGCCCATCAGGATTTCAGGGGGCCTATCATCTCACCGGGCTTCACGGCAGCATCAAACTCTTCCCCACTTAGGATCCCAAGTTCCACGGCGGCCTCCCTCAGGGTGCTGCCCTGTTTGTGGGCATGCTTGGCAATCTTGGCCGCGTTGTCGTACCCGCACACGGGGTTGAGCGCGGTGACCAACATCAGCGACCGGTTGAGGTTCTGTTCGATTTGTTCCGCGTTGGGTGCAATGCCCTGGGCACACCGAAGATCAAAGCTTTCACAGGCATCGCCCAGCAATTGGATGGACTGCAACACGTTGTGGGCGATGACAGGCTTGAACACGTTGAGCTCAAAGTTGCCCTGGCTTGCGGCGGTGGCCACGGCCACGTCGTTGCCCATGACCTGACAGCACACCATGGTGAGTGCCTCGCACTGGGTGGGGTTGACCTTGCCCGGCATGATGGAGCTTCCTGGCTCGTTTTCTGGGATGCGAATCTCACCGATACCGCACCGGGGGCCGGAGGCGAGCCAGCGCACGTCATTGGCGATCTTCATGGCGGCGACTGCGACTTGTTTTAACGCGCCGCTCAATCCAACAAACGCGTCGTGAGCGGCCATGAGCGCAAACTTGTTGGCGCCCGTGATAAAGGACTTTCCAGAGATTTCGCTGATTTTCTCAGCCACCAGGGAGGCGTATTGGGGGTGGGTATTGAGGCCTGTGCCCACGGCCGAGCCGCCCAGCGCAAGCTCGGTCAGCGGGGCGAGAGACGCTTCCACCGCGGCCTTGGCGTGGGCAAGCTGTGTGGCCCACCCGCTAATCTCCTGGCCCAGGGTAAGTGGAGTCGCATCCTGGAGGTGGGTGCGCCCGATTTTCACCACGTCCGCGTAGTCACGGGCCTTGGCATCCAGGGTGGCCTGCAGGGCGGAAAGCCTGGGCAGCAGTTGATCTTCCACGGCGACCTTTGCGGCGATGTGCATGGCCGTGGGAAAGGTGTCGTTGGAGGACTGGGATTTGTTGACGTGGTCGTTGGGGTGCACCGGTTCTTTGGATCCGATGGTCCCTCCGGCAATCTCAATGGCACGATTGGAGATGACCTCGTTGACGTTCATGTTGGATTGGGTACCGGATCCGGTTTGCCAGACCACAAGGGGAAAGTGGTCGTCGAGCTTGCCCGTGCGCACTTCCTCGGCAGCCTGTGCAATCCAACCCGCCCGCTCTGCGTCCATCATGCCCAGTTGCTGATTGGCCAGGGCAGCCGCTTTTTTCAGGGTGCCAAAGGCATGCACGATCTCCCTGGGCATGCGTTCGTTGCCAATGGGAAAGTTCATTTTCGAGCGGGCGGTTTGCGCACCGTAGTAGGCGCTGGAAGGTACCTCCATGGTGCCCATGGAATCGGTTTCAGTACGTGTGGACATGTGTTTCTCCTTGGAGCTCCCCTGCGCTTGGCGAGACGTTTGCGCTGCAGAGGGTGGGCTTACACTAGGGGAGTACCGGTTACAACCCCTACAAGGAGGGGTGGGCCACTGCTGGGAGGGGTCGAATCTCAGGCGCTGGGCCTGGTCGTGATGCACCCATGGGAACGGGCACGCCCGCAATGGCGGCGAGACTTGCGGCAAGGCAACCGTGATCGACGGGTGTATCGGACTGGTGCGCCTGGACGCCCTGCCCCCAAAGTAGGATAGGAACCTGCGAGTCGTAGGACCAGGGGGTTCCATGGGTCGTACCGGTTTGGTTGTTGGCCTCCGGCAAGAACCCTGAGGTTGGAATAACAAAGAGATCGCTGCGGTCCACCCGGTGGATACTCTGGGCGGCACGACGTACGGCCTCATCGGGGTCGTTTGCCCACCCATCCCGTGTCCAGCTGTCCAGGACCCGGTGCACGGAGGCTTGGGCTTCCAGAATCTGAACCACTGTGGCGACCACCGTGTCCCGGACCGCAGGGTCCCGGCCACGATCGGTAAGATGGATAAACGGTTTGGCATGGGCCGCGATCCACGGGCCGTCCCCCAGGTTTGACACCAGGGTCTGTTCCGCTTGCTGCAATGCTGCGTTGACGTCGGCGCGTCCCGCGACCTCACCCTGGGCGACCTGGGGCTCAGGAATGGGGGCGACGCCGTGGTCCGACGTGAGCGCGAAGGTCACGGGGACCTGTGTGGACAACTCCCTGGCAAATGCGCCGAGCTCCGCATCTACCCGAATCAATGTGTCCAGGTACTCCCAGGACAGGGGACCAAACGCGTGGCCGACGTAGTCGGTGGCCGAGATGGATAGGGTGAGAAGGTCCGTGGCGCGATCCTTCCCCAGATCCATGGCTCGAATGGTTTCCTTGGCCAGGGCAATGAGCGCGGTGCTTGCCTGGGGAAAGATCCGAGCGGTGGAAGCCGGGTTGGAAACAGAGGATAGCGCGTAGGGAAACGTGTTTCCGAGGCCGTCAAAGTTCGATTCCCCCTCACGGGCATCGGGCCCAAGGGCTTCGAGCAGTAGGGCAGCGTTTTGGGGCTCCCAGGTCCAGCTCGACAGGTTCAATGGATGTTGGGCATGCCATTGCGTCAGGAAGTCGGGAAGCTGTTGGGCATAGTAGGTGGAGGTGGTGAACTCTCCGAGGGCGCTTGAAAACCACAGGGCCAAATCCCCATCACGGCCGGCGGAGTAGGCGGCGGCACGGTCCTTCCAGGAGAGTGCCACGGCCACGGCCTGACCGGGGTCTTGCTGCTCCTGGGCGTGCTGTTTCAATACGGTGGAGAGCGTGGGCGCCTGCAATGCCGTGGGGCTTACATGGTTTTGTGGTTCTCCGAAGACACCGTGGACACCGTCGTTGACGATGGTGTGAGAACCGCGCACCGGATCCCACAGCCAGTTCGACACAATGCCATGCACGGCAGGTGTGGTACCGGTCTGAATGGAGGCATGACCCGCTGCAGTGTAGGTACCGGCGTAGTCGTATTGCCCATGGGAGTAGTACCCCCCTTCCCTTGCAGCCATGGCAATAAAGCCATCCTCAGAAAGGTGGGGGCGGTGTCGTTGTAGGGTCCAGGAACCGAGCTGATCCAACACGAGCACGACCAGAAGTTGTGGTGCCGCCGTTGTGTCGTCTGAACCGGGCGTGTCCACCAGGACTTCACCCCCGGGATTGCAATCATGGGCCACCTTGGAAGCACTTGCCTTGCCCTTTCGTTGGCACCCGCTCCCGGGAACAAGCAGGGCCACCGTGATGAGAGTCATCGCGGCGGGACCCACTGCAGAGAAAAAAGCCAACCTACGCCGAACGACAGGGGAGCATTTCTGGAATCGATCTGGGGTTTGGGGGTTGTACACCGGCCTGGGATACGGCGGGTTGCCCCCCGGTGCAATCACTTGCACGTGCGCACGATACCTTTGGTAGACACACCTAAGGTGCAGGCTTGTTCGCTTCGCCGGATGGGGCTTTGCCCGATCGATAGTCTTCCGCGTTGAGCTTGTGTCGTTGGATCCAGCGGTGGACTTGCATGCGGCTTCGACCGACGGCGCGGGCCAACTGGGAGACGTTGCCGCGGTGTTCGGAGAGCAGTCTTACGATTTCCTCACGATCCGGGATCTGGCCACGGGCTCCCACCCCGGCTACGCCATCTTCCGCATCCTCCATCAGGGGATCGTCCAGGGGATCGCCGTCGGCCCGGGAATCCTGGCCTGTGGCTTCGCCCCCGGCGGCATCTAGGGATCGCGCATGTCGAATGTTCTCGGGTAGGTGGCGGCGCTCCAACCGATCCTTGGTGCTCACGACGACGGCATAACGAATGGCGTTTTCCAGCTCCCTCACATTGTAGGGCCAATCGTAATGGGCCAGTGCCCCCATCAGGCCGGCGGATACCTCTCCCGCGTAGGCTTCCCGGACCAGGAAGTACTGCACCAGACGGAACAGATCCTCCCGGCGATCCCTTAGGGGCGGAATGCGGACCACGGCCTGGCGCAGGCGGGCGAGCAGGTCGCCGCGGAAGGTTTCTTTCTTCACGGATTGCTCCAGGTCCCGGTGGGTGGCGGTAACCACGCGGACGTCCACGGCCACGGGCCGGCTGGCACCCACGGGCACCACTTCCCGCTCCTGGATCACGCGAAGGATTTTTGCCTGGGCCTCCACGGGCATCTCGCCAATCTCGTCGAGGAAAAGCGTGCCCCCCTGGGCCGCTTGAATGACGCCTTCCCTGTCCCTATCAGCGCCTGTAAAGGCACCCTTTTTTGATCCAAAGAGTTCGCTTTCGATGAGGTTGCCAGGAATGGCCGCACAGTTGACGGCCTGGAAGGCGCCGGTACGACCACTGACCTGATGGAGCCGCCGGGCCACCAGTTCTTTGCCTGTACCGCTTTGCCCCAAGACCAGAACGCTCAGGGGACTGCTGGCAAGACGATCCACCATGGAAAGCATGCGCTGGATTTGGTATCCGCCCACAAGGGTTGGGGGGCTCTGCGCCGACCCCGGGGAGGACGGGGGCGCCGCTTCTTCGCTGGTGGAATCCAAGGTGTGGGTCGGGCTGATATGGGAGCCATCGGGTGAGGTGACGCCCAGGGGGTAGGCTGCGTAGTGGAGTACGGCCCTGTCCGTGTAGCGCAACAGCACATCGCCGATGCGGAGTACATCCTGGGCGCGCAACCGATGGGATTGGATACGCCGACCGTTGATGAAGCAGCCGTTGGTGGAACCGTTGTCGTGTACCCACCACCGTCCATTCTCCAGGGTAAACCGAACGTGCCTTCGTGAAACCGAAGCCTCGGGGAGATGCACATCGCAATCCTCGGCACGGCCGGCGGTCGCTTCGCGGCCACAGAGGGGAAAGGCGCCGGGAAGCCCTTCATGGGAACGGGCGTAAATGAGGACCATGCCCGCCTGGTCGTCAAAGGAGCTGGACGCGTCCGCGGTGCGCTCCACGCTCAATGTTGTGTTGGAGGACGTGGGGGGCACGGCGCCACGCGTTGATGAGCGCCCGCTGGGCGGAGAGTCGGGTGGATAGGATGGTGGGATGGTGGGCACGTGTTGGACCGGTGGCTTGGGGGGGCCCGGTGGGTTGACCTTAGACTGAACCGACGGGAGGTGACAATGTTGCAGCGTCTCCCTATCCCGTGGCCGCTGGATTCGGGGCGGTTTTGGGGAGTTCACGGGCGCAAATATCCGCTACTTCGGCCACGAGTTCGTCCAGATCAAAGGGCTTTCGAATCCAGCGATCCGGGGCACCGCCTTCCACGAAACCTTCGAAGGAGGCAGACCCGGTGACGAGAATCGCATGGTTGACCGCCTGTTTGGCGCGAAGCGCGGCGATGACTTCGTCTCCCCTGTCCTCGGCAAGGGTCAGGTCCACCAGGGCCACATCGTAGGGGGCGACGTCAAAAGGAGCTCCCCCAGGAGAAGGCAGGTCTGCGAGGCCCGTGGATAGAAACACGTGGGCACCACGGAGCTCCAATGTGGTGGCGAGCAGTTCGCGCATGGAAGGGTCGTCGTCCACCACGATGAGTCGTAGGCCCGCAAGGGGTTGCAGCGAGGTCGCCTGGGGGCGGTTGTTGCCCCTATTGGCTGGGGCTGTCACAGAGGGGTCTGGCTTGGTCGTGGCCACCCCATCCACGGTGGGCAGGGTGAACTGAAAGTGGGCACCGCTCTTGGACGGCAGGAGCGCCACGTCGCCATCCAGGGCCCGGGCCGTTTTTCGAACCAATGCGAGACCGAGGCCAGTGCCTTTGTCCTTGGTCGTGAAGTAGGGCGCAAAAATCTGCTCGCGTAGATCCTGGGCAACCCCCGGTCCCCCATCCGTCACTGAGACCTGGGCGGTGTGGTTGGGCCCTTCTGAAGTACGTACGGTGACCGAACCGCCAGTGGGGGTGGCCTCAAGTGCGTTTTGCACCAGGTTCCAAATCACGGTGGACAGTTGGGGCTTGCGTGCTTGCACTCGTGCCGATTCGCCGTCAGCAGATTGGCCTGACGTACTACGGTCCCGTTGAACGATGACCTCCACTCCTTTGTGGTCGAAGAGCGGCTGCATGAGATCGACCAGGTCTTCCACAAAGGCGGTGAGCTCGATGTGCTCGGGGCCGTCCACGGCTTGCCCCCTGGAGGAATCTAGAATGAAGCGCGCCGTCGCATGGGCGCTTCGGGTTCCGGCCCGAATGCGTGTGAGTGCCTGGTCCAGTAGCTCCGGGTCCTGGCGCCGTTGCAGTGCAAGATCGGTCCAACCCACCACCGCACCCAGCGCGTTGGCCAGCTCATGGGCGAGGCTTGCGGAGGCATCGGCCTTGGCTGCGGGCAATTGAATGCCCGAGGTGAAACGAATGGAATCCAGTAGGAACCACCAATGCTCCTTGAACGAACCGTCCTGGGTTTCCAGCATGGCCACCACGCGTCCGTGGGTTGTGCTGGCGCTCAGGTGGCCCTGGTCGCGCAACTGTTTTTGGAATGCCTCCGCCCGCTCTGGATTGCAGTCCAGCAAGCGCGCGAGTACCAGTGCCGGGTCCATGGCTTCGGTGACGGCGGGTCCAGCGGCGGCGGCGTACATGGACCGGGCGTGGGAATTGAGCTGGGGCGGGCCCCCACCTTTCGCTTCTGCGGAGGCCGAAGCTAGGCATAAGTAAGGCAATCCAAGCGCCTCGAAAACCCATTCCATGTCATGAAGTCCCATTTAATTTCTACGCTATTAATGTAAATCTACGTTGCGACTGCAACAAAAGCAAGCATGGCGGGTCCTGAAGGGGGATTTTGTCCCATTTTGGCGTGTCCCTTTTTACGGTTGTCCTCATTGATTGTGGCTGGGTTGCTTGTGTCAAAGGTGCCCTGGTATTGGGGGAGTTTGGTGCCTTCCGGGGGGCCTTGTGGGTGAGCAACCCCATGGGGCATGTTGACCCGAAGAAGGATCTGCTACGTTCGGCCACCATTTACCATGTCTGACGCAATTTCCGTGGAAGAAGTAGAGCGCGTGGCACGCCTTGCGCGGCTGGCGCTCACCGAAGAGCAAACCCGATCCCAGCAGCAGCAGCTGTGTGGGATTCTGGATCACATGAAGGAACTGGCTTCCCTGGATGTGAGTGGGGTGGAGCCATTTCACGAGCGCGCCACGGGAATGACCTTGGCCGATGACGTTCCCGCCAAGGGCCTCAGCATTCAAGAAGCCCTGCGATCTGCCCCGAGCAGCGAGCAGCGCGCCTTTGTGGTTCCCAAGGTATTGGAAGGTAGCTAATGGACACCGCCGCACTTGAAACACAACTTGGGGATGTGGACGTATCACGCTGGTGGAACGCGGAGCGTTGCCACAGGGCGTTGGTGGATGGAGAGATTACGGCAGAACAATGGACCCGCCTTGCACTGACCTGGGCCCAGGAGGACGAACTGGGCACGTTTCTCTTTTTGGACGCGGAGGGTGCCCTTGCCCAGGCAACCCAGTTGGACCGACAGCGCGCGGGTGGCGAGACCCTGGGCCCCCTGGCGGGAATGACGCTCGCACTCAAGGACAACATTTGCACCCTTGGGGCGACCACGTCCTGCGGATCCCGTATTCTGGAGGGGTACCTTCCCCCCTTTGATGCCACGGTGGTGGAACGCCTTCGAAGGGCAGGAGCCGTGATCGTTGGCAAAACAAACATGGATGAGTTTGCCATGGGGTCCTCAAACGAAAACTCGGCCTACGGTAACGTGCACAACCCCTGGAACCGGGATAGGGCACCGGGCGGATCTTCTGGAGGATCGGCTGTGGCCACCGCCGCAGGGATGGTGAGCTGTTCCCTGGGCAGCGACACCGGTGGTTCGGTGCGGCAGCCGGGTGCGTTTTGTGGTGTGACAGCGGTGAAGCCTACCTACGGGCGGGTATCGAGGTACGGGCTGGTGGCCTTTGCTTCTTCGCTGGATCAAATCGGCCCGTTTGCACGTAGCGCCCGGGACGCGGCGAATGTTCTGCAAGTTATTGCGGGAGATGACCCACGGGATGCCACTTGTTCATCCCGGCCGGTGGACGACTACGTGGGTGCCTGCGGTCAACCGGTGAAGGGCATGCGTGTGGGCCTGTTGCGCACAGGGGACGGGGACGAACCCGGTGTGAAGGTGGCCATGGGCAACGCGGTGGCCGCACTCAAGGAATTGGGATGTGACGTGGTGGATGTGGAGCTGCCCCATGCCAAATACGGCGTGTCGGTGTACTACCTGGTGGCCACCGCGGAGGCCTCGAGCAACCTGGCCCGCTTTGATGGTATGCGGTACGGCCTGCGTGTGACCGGGGAGGATCTTACGGACACCTACAACAGCACGCGTGCACGGGGCTTTGGCCCGGAGGTGCAACGGAGGATTATGCTGGGCACCTACGCCCTGTCCGCAGGTTACTACGACGCCTACTACATGAAGGCCCAGAAGGTACGCACGTTGATGGCCCAGGATTTTGAAAAGGCCTTTGTGGACTGCGACGTGGTTCTTTCGCCCACCTCACCCACCACCGCGTTTAAGTTGGGAGAGCGCACCCGGGACCCGCTTTCCATGTACCTGGCGGACGTGTACACCTTGCCGGCGAGCCTGGCGGGGTTGCCTGCGGTGAGTGTTCCCTGCGGCTTTGACGACGAGGGACTCCCGGTGGGCATGCAGATGGTGGCGCCCGCATTTGAGGAATCCCGTTTGTTCACGCTTGCCCATGCCTACGAGCAGGTCACCGAGTGGAACCAACGCCACCCGGACGTGGCCAGCGCTGGAAAGACCACTGCTGGGAAGGCCAGCGCTGGGAAAGCCACCGCTGGGAAGGCCACTGCTGGCAAGGGAGGTGCCGCATGAGCATTGCCTACGAACCCACCATTGGGCTTGAGGTGCACGCCCAGTTGAACACGTGCACCAAGCTGTTCTGCCGGTGCTCCACAGACTACGGGGCGCCCCCGAACGACAACATCTGCCCTACGTGCCTGGGGCTGCCTGGCGCCCTTCCCTCGCCCAACCGGCAGGCGGTGGAGCTTGCCATTCGTGCCGGCAGGGCCCTGCACTGCACGATTCGTGGCAAGAGCGTATTTGCACGCAAGAACTACTTTTACCCGGACCTGCCCAAGGGCTACCAGATCTCCCAGTTCGAGTTGCCGCTCTGCGAGGATGGTCACGTGGACATTGAAGTGGGTGGCGAAACGCGGCGCATTCGTATTCAACGCATTCACATGGAGGAGGACGCCGCAAAGAACATCCATGGTGCAGGCCAAACCGGCACCACCTGGGTGGACTACAACCGTGCATGCACACCGTTGATCGAGATCGTGACGCACCCGGACCTGCGCAATGCCGACGAGACGGAAGCCTACCTGAAGAAGCTGCGGGAAATCCTGATGTTTACCCAGGTGAACGACGGCAACCTAGAAGAAGGTTCCTTTCGTTGTGATGCGAACGTTTCCATCAAGCCGGTGGGCCGCGAGGAGCTGGGAACGCGCGCGGAGTTGAAAAACATCAACTCCTTTAAGTTTGTGAAGAAGGCCATCGATTTTGAGATCGTACGGCAGGAGGCCCTGATCTCCGGTGGCGGGACCGTCGTGCAGGAGACCCGTGGCTGGAGCGAGGGAGACGGCAAAACCTTTTCCATGCGCACCAAGGAAGAGGCCCATGACTACCGGTACTTCCCTGACCCGGACCTGCCTCCCCTGGTGGTCACCGAGGATCAGGTGGCGCGGGTGGAAAGCGAATTGCCGGAGCTTCCGGAGGCAAAGCGGGCGCGGTGGCAAACGGAGCTTGGGCTCACCGAGTACGATGCGGTGGTGCTCACGGGCCACCCCGTGCTGGCGACCTACCTGGAGGACACGGTGGCTGCCTTGCAGGCCGAGTTGAACGGAGATCTCAAGAAAGTTGGCAAGAAGGTTGCGAACTTCTTACAGGGTGAGGTGCTGCAGCATGTGAAAACCGATGGGCTTCACGGTGAAGTTCCAGTGCCCCCCGGGGGATTGGCAGAGCTGTTGGTGCTGGTGGAGAACGCCACCATCAACGGTAAGATTGCCAAGGACGTGGTGGTCGAGATGATCGAGACCGGCCGCGGTGCGAAAGCTATTGTAGAGAAACGCGGTTTGGCCCAGGTGACGGACACCGGCGCGATTCAATCCGAGATCGACGCCATTGTCGCAGCCCACCCCAAGGAAGTGGAAGCCTACCGCTGCGGCAAGGAAAACCTCATCGGCTTCTTTGTGGGCCAGGTCATGAAAGCCACCAAGGGCAAAGCGAATCCGAAGGTGGTGAATGAGTTGCTGCGTGCATCACTGAAGGGTTGATGGGCAATTGCTCAATGTTCTAACGAATGTTAGAATACTGGGATGTTGAAAGTGAAGCTGACGTCGGTGGGGAACTCGGTGGGGGTCGTGCTTCCGAAGGAAGCGCTTGGGCACATGCAGGCCCAAAAGGGTGACGTGTTGTACCTGGTGGAGACTCCAGAGGGCTACACCTTAACGCCGTACGACCCGGAGTTCGAAGCCCAAATGGAGGCGAGTGAGGATCTCATGCATCGCTACAAGAACGCCCTGCACGAACTAGCGAAGTAGGGTCTACGCATGATTAAGCTCGCACAGGCTCCCGTTTGGTTGGTGCCCAACGTGGTTCTCGCATTCCATGGAAAGCTGATTTCTACCCATGGTGGCTTGCCTGGAGTTCGTGACCGAAACCTTTTGGCCTCTGCATTGGACAGGCTGCAAAACGCGTTTCACTACGAAGACCCCAAACCCACACTGTTTCAATTGGCGGCGTTGTATGCCCACTGCATTGCAAGAAATCACCCCTTTGTGGACGGGAACAAACGGACGGCTTTCCTGGCTGCCGCTGTTTTTCTGGAACGCAATGGCCAAGGCCTTGGAGCGAGCGAAGGGGAAACCGTGACGGTGTTTCAAGGCCTGGCCGCGGGGACGGTGGACGAGGAGGATTTGGCCGTTTGGCTTGAGGGAAATTGTGAAATGCGACAGGGGCTCCCAGGATGAATGATTGGTTTGTGGTGCGGTTTGAGGTGGACTCGGGTGAGGTGGTGCTGTTGGATCAGCGTCGGTTGCCTGGGGAAGTGCACTACCTGAGGTGCGGGACGCTCGACCAGGTGGCGGATGGGATTCGGGATATGGTGGTGCGGGGGGCGCCGGCCATTGGGCTGACGGCGGCCTACGGCATGGTGATGCACGCCAGGCAGGAGCTGGATTCTGGGGAGCGCTCCGACGCTTCGACATTTTTGGTGACCCTGGGTGCGGTGGGCAAGGCCTTGAACGCCACGCGACCTACGGCGGTGAATCTGAGTTGGGCTGTGGCGCGCATGGCGCGCAAGGCAAGCGAGGTGGCTTCGCTGGATCCCAAATCGCGGTACCAGGCCATGCTTGGCGAAGCGCGCGCCATGCACCAAGAGGACGCACAGGCCTGCCACACCATGGGAAAACTCGGCGCGGAGGATGTTCCGGAAGGCGCCACGGTGCTCACCCACTGCAATGCGGGTGCGCTCGCGACGGGAGGATACGGGACCGCACTTGGGGTGATTCGCGCGGCACACGAAGCTGGGAAGAACATCCGGGTCTTGGCCTGCGAAACGCGGCCCTACCTGCAGGGGGCACGATTGACGGCCTGGGAGCTGCACCAGGATGGGATCCCGGTGGAGGTGATCTGCGACAACATGGCTGGTCACTTGATGTCCCGCGGTGAGGTGCAGTTTGTGGTGGTGGGCGCGGACCGCGTGGCCGCCAACGGGGATGTGGCCAATAAAGTCGGCACCTATTCACACGCGGTGTTGGCCAACCACCACGGTATTCCGTTCACGGTAGCGGCCCCCTGGAGCACGGTGGACGTGCGCACGGCCACCGGATCCGACATTGAAATCGAACAACGCCCCCCAGACGAGGTGGCACGTTGTGGCGACAGGATTGTGGTGCCCCAAGGGGTCCCGTGCCGTCATCCGGCATTTGACGTCACCCCCGCCAATTTCATCGACGCGCTCTACACCGACCGGGGCAGGTTTGAACCGAAGGGTGGGTGGGTGCTTCCAGGTTGAGCCATGGCAACTCACAACCTTGGCGGCAACGCCTGGAATGTCAGTCCTGATCTGGGCAGTCGCAGCCATCTTTCGTGGGCGGGCTACAAGCGAGGGTGCTGTGTAGCGCGACTTCGTGGTCAAGGCCGCTCACCACACCTTCAAGGTAGGTTGTGGGATCTTCGGTGTAGGTGTTGAAACCATCCAGCAAGGAGGCCTCAAACCGGTTGAGGTGGGGGAGGTTGCGCAGGAGGTATTCAGCATCGACAAGGCGAACACGAAACGGGGCGTCACGTTTCAGATCTCGGACTCGGTTGCACCCCAAGGTAAGGACCTCCAGGCTTTTCACCACAGCCAGCCCTCGAATGCCGTAGGTATCGGGTGTATCTGAGGGTGCGCCTGCGACGGAACTCATGATGTGAAGCTCCGTGATACCTGTGCCCACCAACCACTGCCCCAAAATCGACGGCAGGCAACGATCGCCCTTGCACTTGATGACTAGCTCCTTGGCGCCGGTGTTTTTCAACACCGTCTGGAACTCAGACCTGCGCTGCTTGTCGCCGTCGACTTCCACATCTTCACTAGAGATTCGTTGCACGTGCAAACGGTGGGAGATGTTTGCGATGGGAAGCCAAACGTCCCCCGTGGTTCGTAGGGATTCGAGCCGAAGTTCTTTGGACAGGGAAAGCCCGGCCACGTTGCTCACCCGCAGCTCCGATAGGTCCGGCACGTCGGAAAGTGGCGTTAAATCGTAGGTTTGTCGCAGGTTGTTCAACGCAAGGATGCCAAGACCGGGCGTCATGCGAAGCGGTGCCAAGTCACCAAACTCCGTGGTCTCGCAGCAGTTGTCTAGAAGTATCCCGATGATTCCCACATATCGGGCGGCTCTCTGTAGGTGATCGACTTCTGTCGAAGCGAACTTCCCGTGGCTGACCCCGTGCAGGGACGCCACGCCTGCGACCGAATGCCAAAGTTGGTCCTGCCTATCTTCATGTCTCTTGGTGAGGCCCGTGGGAACGATTCCATTCTTCGAACGATCCTCGCTACAGGCGTGGATGTTGCCCTCGTCGTTGATGAAGAAATAGCGTTCTGTGGGCACCAGCGTTGGATGTTCACCGTGGCGGTCAACCCAGAAATTGATGTGAACGGTGGGAGTTTTCCGTGTGTTTTTTGAGGACACGACCACCAGTTCCACCGCGACCACCGGTCCGCCTTCTCCCTCGGTGCGCACATTCCATTGGATGGTTTGGATGTCAGAGTGCTCCCACTGCTGGGTAAGCCTGGTCTTCAGCCGATCAACCGTTGTGGTCATTTTTGAACCCGCGCCCTTGATCAACCCCACAAGGTCGTCGCCGTCGTCCGCAAGTACGGCGCCCAGGTTGCCTTGCAATTCCTTCGCCATGCTGGAAAAAGGTGGTTGGCTCAGGGGCGTACACAGGCGGTGGGTGCCCGGTGCTTTCGGTGCGGCGAACTCGTGAATCGGCTCGGCGGTACATCCCGCAAGGAATAGGTTTGCCAGTATGGTGGCCATCGTGATGGACCGCCAAACGTCTTTTAAAATGAGCATTGTTCGCATTTCCAACCAAAACCTTCCACGTTCCAGATACCGCAATACGTGTGCCAACCCACTTCAAGGCGAAACAAACCCCACAAGGGGGTCTGGGGTCGTTGGGTTGTCAGTTCTTACCGGCGCAGTCGCAATCGTCTCCGGTCGGGATGGGGCATGCAAGGGCGTCACCCAATCGAATGTCTCTGTCGAGCTCTTGGATCACCTTGCCAAGGTACTCTGTTGGATCCTCTGAGATCACGTTGAACCCGTCGGACAGGGAGCCCGCAAACGTGGTTAGGCTGGGGAGGTTTCGCAACAGGTATTCTGCGTCCACCAGGCGGACATGAAACGGCATGTCTTCGTCGCGGTCACGTACTCGGTTGCAGCCCAGGTCGAGGACCTGCAATGTTTTCACCTCAGCGAATGCCCGGATACCGTAGTTCACCTCGGTATCGGACGGAGCCCCGGCCACCGAACTTCCGATGTGGAGTTCCGTGATTCCAGTGCCCTCAAGCCAGGAGCTGAGGATGGAGGGTAGGCAGTGGTGGCCTTTGCACTTGATCCCTAGTGTTAGGGTGCTTGTGTTTTTGAGCAAGGTTTGAAAGGCAATCTTGCTATCGTTGTCCTCGATGACATCGATACCTTCAACATGGATTTCTTGCAATCGCAGGTTCTGGGAGATTGCAGCCGCGGGACGCCAGGACGCTTCCCTGAGTCGAACGGACCGAATGGCGAGTTGTTCAGATAGTGTGAATGCCGCGACCTGTATTGCTCGGATCTCCATGAGTCGTGGAACATTTGACAGGGGTGTGAGGTCGTAGGTGTACAGCGGGTTGTTCAGCTCGAGTATCCCGAGGTGGGGTGCCATGCGAAGGGGTGCCAGGTCGTTGAAATCGGTGGTTTCACAGCAGTTGTCCAAACCGATCATTGTGATTCCAAGCCCCGTTGTTTTTCGCTGCAGATGATCGATACCCGTGGATTCGAACATCCCTTGGCTGATCCCGTGCAATGAGGACACGCCCGCGCTTGAATGCCAAAGTTGCCAATCCCTATCTCCAAAATCCGTCGCGAGCTTTCCGGGGATGATCTCTACTCGCCCACGGTTTTCACTGCAGGCATGAATGCTCCCCCCGTCATCAACAAAGAAGTACCGCTCCGTGGGTATCAGTTTGGGTGTCTCCCCGCTGCGATCCACCCAGAAGTTCAAGTGCACCGTGGGCGTCTCCAAGGTGTCTTTAGAAGAAGAAACGACGAGCTCCACCGCAAACGCGGGACCTTCATCTTCAAGAACGCGCACGTTCCATTGGATGGACTCGATGGCAGGGTGCCCCCATTTTGAGGCAAGCTTGGTTTTGAACCCCTGGACCGCAGTATTCATTTTTGCGTCCACGTCACCGATCCATACGGGGAGCTTCTCACCGGAATCCGCTAGTACGGACCCAAGGATTTCTTCCAGCTCTGTGGCCAGGGTCGAATAGGGGGACTGTTCTAGGGGGGTGCAAAATGGGTTTGTGCCGGGGGATTTGTGCGTCCCCAGCCCAGGTGGCCCAACGGCACATCCAGCGAGCGCCAGGCCCACCCCCATGGTCAGGGTGGCGACCGCCCGAAGGCTCTCCACTTTCTGAAACCTCGGCGTATGAAACATGCCCATGCTCCTTTTTCTACGCAAAGCACGTGCCATCCTTTTTCGCCGTCAAAACAAACCAACTGGGGACCGCAAACCCCAGGAAGCGCTACACCCATGCCAACTGGAACAAAGGCGAGCTTGTGAACAGCGTGTACTGCCCCCGGTCACCCAGGTTGAGGAGATTCACTTAGCTTTCGGTGAGCCAGAGGTCTTCGAAGGTTTCCCGGCGGCGGAGGGGGGTGGAAACGTTGCCGTCGATGAGGATTTCTGGGGGGCGCAGGCGGGCGTTGTATTGGCTGGCCATGCTCATGGCGTAGGCGCCGGCGCAGTCCAGGGCCAAAAGATCGCCACGTTGGGTGGGGGGAAGTTGGATGCCCTTGGCGAGGAAGTCCCCGCTTTCACATACCGGGCCCACCACATCTGCGGTGGTGGCTTCACCGTCACGCGGCTGCAGCACGACCACGGGATGTTTGGCATCGTAGAGAGAGGGCCGAAGGAGCTCGGTCATGGCCCCGTCGACCACCACAAAGCGGTGGGACTTCTTGCCCTGGGGGCTCTGTTGCTTTTCAAACAGGACCTCGGTGAGCAGAATGCCGGCGTTACCCACAATGCATCGGCCGGGTTCAATGGCCACGTCCGTGTCGTCCGGTGTGAGGCCTGAGGCCCACAGGCCCTGCAGCACGGCAGCTCCGAAATCTGCCAGGGGTGGATAGGTTTCACCGTCGTAGGAGATGGGCCAGCCGCCGCCAGCATCCACCGTGGTGATGGGAGCACCCAGGCCCCGGCATTCCAGTGCAAAGCGGCCGGCAATCTCCACGGCTTCCCGAAGGGCCAAGGGTGTGCCGATTTGGGATCCAATGTGGCACGCGATCCCCTCGAGCTTGAGATGGGGCGACGCGATGGCCCTGCTTGCTGCCTGGCGAGCCACTTCGATTTCCATGCCGAATTTGGAGTTGTGCAACCCCGTGGCGATGTAGGGGTGGGTTTGTGCATCCACGTTTGGGTTGACGCGCAGGGCGATGGGGGCCACCAGGTTTAGTTCCTGTGCCACCCGGGCGATGACATCGATCTCAGGCAAGCTTTCGGCGTGGATGGCCCGTACGCCGACGCATAGGGCGTGGCGGAGTTCCTCTACCGTTTTGCCCACACCGCTGAAGATAATCTCTGACGGATGAAACCCAGCTTTCACACACCGGGCAAGCTCACCCCCAGACACGATGTCTGCATGGGCGCCAAGCTCGTGCAACAGGCGTAGGACCCCCAGTGTGCTGTTGGCCTTCACCGCGTAGGAAGTGCGGTGCCGCCAGGGGTTGAGCGATCCATCCACCTGAGCAAAATTCTCAGCGATACGTTTGCGGCTGTAGACAAACAGGGGCGTGCCCTGTTCCTTGGCTATGGCGTGCAAGTCCACGCCTTCGACCAGGGCCCTACCCTCGTGCCGATGAATGATGGAATCCATTAAATTGGGTCCGTTGGGGTTAGGGCGTTGGCCCTGCCCTCGAGCAGGGTCTGCCACCGTTGAAGCTGTGCTTGAACCTGGGCTCGGGCGGGGCCACCCACGTGGTCGCGACGTTCCACGGCCCGTTCCATGTTCAACACTTCGTAGACCGTGTCGTCAAAACCGGCGTGTTCCTGCTGCAGTTCTTCCAGGGATAGTTCGGCCAATACCTTTTGTTCACGGGTGCATCGGGCCACCAGACGCCCCACCACGTGGTGGGCATCCCGAAAGGGCATGCCCCGTTCCGCCAGCCAATCGGCGATTTCCGTGGCATCGGCGAATCCTTCTTTCAGGGCACGCGCCATGGGCTCCTCTTGAAAGGAAAGCGTGGCCACCATGCCGGCCATGACCTGCAAGGAAAGCAGGACGGTATCGAACCCGTCGAACAGCCCCTCCTTGTCCTCCTGCATGTCTCGGTTGTAGGTGAGCGGCAAACCCTTCATCACGGTCAGGATGGATACCAACGCACCCACCACCCGGCCGCTTTTGCCTCGGATGAGTTCGGCCATGTCGGGGTTTTTCTTCTGGGGCATCATGGAAGAACCGGTGGCGTAGGCGTCGCTCATTTTCACGAAACCAAACTCCTGGCTACACCAGAGCACCAGTTCCTCTGAAAACCGGGACAGGTGAATGGCGCAGATGCTCCATGCGCTCAGTACTTCGGCGATGAAGTCCCTGTCGGCCACGGTGTCCATGGAGTTCTGGGTGGGCTCGCGGAAACCGAGCTCCTTGGAAGTTTGCTCCCGATCGATGGGGAATGTGGTTCCTGCAAGGGCACCCGAGCCAAGGGGGCATTGGTTGAAACGCTGCACGGCGTCGGAGATGCGGCCCCGGTCCCGTTCCAGCATCTCGACCCAGGCCAGCAAGTGGTGGGCAAGGCGCACCGGTTGGGCACGTTGCAAGTGGGTGTAGCCCGGCAACAGGACGTCCACGTTTTCCTGGGCGCGCCGGTGTAGGGCCGACTGAAGGTGGTGGATGGCACCCACGGTTTGCGCGCAGGCATCCCGAAGCCAAAGGCGTGTGTCGGTGGCCACCTGGTCGTTGCGACTTCGGGCCGTGTGCAACCGCCCCCCCGCGTCCCCAATGATGGCGGTCAACCTGGATTCCAGGTTCATGTGCACGTCTTCCTTGGTCACGTCCCAGGTCACGTTGCCCTCGGCCAGCTCCTTTTCCAGCTGATCAAAACCGGACTGAATGGTTTCGCCATCCTTGGCCGAAATGATTCCACGGGCGGCAAGCATGCGGGCATGGGCCCGGGAACCGCGGATGTCCTGGCGGGCTAGCCGCCGATCGTAGCTGATGCTTTCACTGAGCTTGAGCGCAAGGTCCGCCGTATCCTCTGCAAACCGCCCGCCCCATGCTTTTTTGTCGTTGTTTTCCATGGTCGTTTCCACCGGCTCCTAGCAGGGGCACCCTCATCCGTCGAGAACAGTCGCCCGTGGAGAAGGGCCTGGCCAAGCGGTCTAGGGGAGCTGCTGTATTCGCCGCGCCATCCATTGCAAACGGGCCCCTTGCAACAACTCCAGGCCCAGGGCCAACAGGGCCGCAAGCCACGGGGATAGGAAGCCGAGCGCCGCACCCGTAACCATCATGGGTACCGCTACCAGGGTGGAAATGTTGAGGTCCTGGGCGCACTGTTTGCCAAGGGTCGCTGCTCGAATGGAGAAGGCCACATCCCGAAGGTCCCCGCTCCCAAGGTACACCGCCCCCGCCTTGCGCGGGCCTTCGGACCGTTGGCCTTCGGGTGGTTGACCGTCGGGCCGTTGACCTTCTGCAAGGTCCTGGCTGGGAGGATGCGGCTCGCCGGGCTTGTGGGCACTCCCCCCCACGGCGCCCCCGCTGGCTATGGGAGACGCCGGCGCGAGGATGACTCGAATGTCAGCGGCTTCCATCAACAGGGGTTCCGCCCCAGGCCGACCCACGTAGGCCACGGGCCCTGTGGTTTCTGAGATCCGCCGTAGGGCCTGGGCCCTTTGGGGCACGGTGAGGTCCGCACGGACCGCGTGTATGCCAAGGCGTTTTCCAAGCACTTCCAGGGTGTGGGCGTGTTCGCCACTGAGCAGAACAGTTTCCAGATGATGGTGATCCATGCGTTGGATCCCGTGGCGAGCCGCGGCATCCAGGTCGTAGCGCAACCCAAGAATGTGTTGGAGCCTCCCGGCCTGGGCCGCAAACAACGCGGTGGCACCGCTGGCCTCGATGCGTTGGGCGTCGGCCTCCCAGACCGCAATGCTGACCCCACAGGCCAGCAGGTGCTGGCGGTTGCCCAACACCATCTCCACGCCATCCACGGTTCCACGCACGCCCCGACCAGGGATGAACTCCAGCCCCTGGATGGAATGGGCTTCCTGGGGCGACTGCGCCTCCTGGGACGACCGCTCCCTGGAGGGGGGCTTCAGGGCAAGCCGCTCCTGCAGATGCTCCTGCAGGGCACGGGTGATGGGGTGATCGATGTCCCCCTGGAGAGCCACCCATCGGGCGAGGGCGCGGGGGTAGTTGTGGTCGGGTACGGGATGCACCACGTCCACGTGCATGGTGGAGCGTGCCAGGGAATGGCGCAGACCCAGGGCCACATGCCGAACCTGCCCCGCGGTCTCGAGCGTCGAAAAGGAATCAAATCGCACCTGCCGTTTGCGGGCCCAGCCCATCACATTTTCCAGGGATGCGGGCACACCACAAAGGACACCAAAACCACCCCATGTCAGCAGGCATGCCGCAGCCACCGACCCCGGCGCGCGGGCAAAAAATGCGGCTCCTGCGGCCACGACCACGACAAGTCCGGTAAACAGCAGCCCTAGCCTATGGGCACGAACTCCCGCGCTCGACGTCGCCCAATCCCAGCGGCGTGGCCCCGGGCCCTCAGGATCGCTTGGGGAAACCTTTCCCCGGGTGTTCCACCGTGCCACCCAAAGGATGCGCGCGACAACGCACAGGGCCGCAAGCCAGGACTGCAGCCCGGTCACCCCAATCACGCCCAGACCCGTATCGGACGGACCCGCGTCGAGCGGACCCGTGTCGAGCGGAAGCGACGCCTGGATCCAGGGAAGCAGAAGCACCCCCGCCACTGCGGTCCACAGGTCCCACCGTTTAAGATCTTGCTTTGAAAAAGCGGGGACTGGATCTTCCGTGGGCTGGGAGATCGTTTTCTCTACTGAACTCTGCGCCCTGGGGGAGGTCGACGGGGGGGGCGGCGAGGGGCCCGAAGAAGGGTTCTGCGGTGAGGGGAGAGGCTCACCGTTTGCGGACTCTCCACGTGCCTCCCGCTTGCGGGAAGGATCCCCAGAAAGGCACGCCTTGGAACAGTAGACCTTGGATACAAAGTCGGATTCCGACCGGATATGGGGCGCCCGGAGCGCGTCCACTAGGGTGCCGCACTGCCCACAGGGGGACCATTGGGGAGCCAGACGGCTGGGCCGTTGGGATTGCGGCCTGGATTGGGATTGCGGCCTGGATTGGGATTGCGGCCTGGGATCGGACGGTAGCGCCGGGGCGGCGGCATCCGCAGGGGGCGGGATGGGGGAGGACACGACGGGCTTGTGTAGCAGGTGTGTAGCAGGTGTGCGATTTCGCCCCAAATGGGGCAAAAGCTGGGTTTTCGGTCATACTCGGCCCATGCGCAATTTTCCTTGGTGTGCCCGTTCCCTAGTGACCTCCCTATTGCTTTTGTCTGCGGGGGGGGGTTGCCCTGTTGGGATGCAAAAGTGATTCCTCACCGCAGTTGGACCCGCTGGCGGACGCGAGCCTGGACAGCGGCCAGAATACAGGGGGCGGCGGCAATGATGGAGGAACCCAAGACGGCGGGGCAACAGACGGCGCTCTCGCTGATGGGGGCGACGCGAATGTGCCCTGCGTGGACAACGACGGCGACGGCTACGGTACCGGATGTTCTGCGGGCCCGGACTGCGACGACACGGACATGGACAAGGGTGGCCCCGAGGTGTGCGACACCATCGACAACGATTGCGATGGCATGACGGACGAGGGGTTCTCCATTTGCCCCATGTGCACACCTGACTGCGAGGTCTCCAACGTGCCCGGCGCCGGAGGATGGAACCCCGATGCCAGCAACTCGGACGGTGTGGTGGAAGACAACGGCGCCATTAGCCTGGGGCAATCCGTGCAACAGGCCTTCTACGCCTGGGTCTCCAACACGGACGAGGGGACCGTATCCAAACTGGACGCCAGAACCAACCGGGAGGTGGCCCGCTACCCCTCGATCCATGGGCCCGTGACCGGTGCCTACACCTGGAACACCACATGCGTGCAGGGTAGCGCGGGCAACTGCCCCTCTCGAACGGCGGTGGACCAGCGGTTCGATGCCTACGTGGCCAACCGCGCCTTCAACGGCCAGGGTAGCGTCACCAAGTTTGCCTCCAACGAATCGGATTGCGTGGACCGCAACTCCAACGGAACCATCGAGACGAGCCAGGACCTCAATGGGGACGGATCCATCGACATGACCGACAGCAACATGGATGGGGACGTGAACGCCCTGGACTCTGGGGAGTTCATTGGCGAAGACGACGAATGCATTCTTTGGACCACGCCCGTGGGTGCAAGCAACGGGGTTCCCCGGGGCCTGGCCGTGGGTGTGGCGGCACTTGATTCCGCCGTGGGCGACGTGTGGGCGGGGTTGTTCCACGAGGGCAAGGCTTGCCCCATTAACGCGGATACCGGCGTACTTGGCACCTGCATCGATCTGGACATTGGTGGCGGCAAGCTACTGAAGCCCTACGGTGGTGCCGTGGATTCCCAGGGCCGCCTGTGGTTCAGCGACAAGAGTGGCGACGGCACCCACCAAAAACGTTTGGGCTACGTGGACACGGGGCTCGGCACCTTTGTGGCCGCCGCTGACATGCCCGTAGGAACCGGAAGCTCCCTTGGTGCCTGCGCCGTGGGGGCATTGCAGCCCTACGGTATTGCCGTGGATGGGGATGACAACGTCTATTTGGGCGGCCCCGTGAGCTGTGGTTTTGGGCTCTACCAATACACGCCCGGCACCCAGACCTGGACGGGTTACGCCATTACCAACGCAACCGTCACCAACCGTGGTTACCCCCGGGGCATCGCGGCCGGCGAGGATAGCCTGTGGATGGCCATCAGCCATGAAACCACGACACCCTCCTGGGGTGCCACCAGCAAATACATCTTCCGTTTCGATCTGGCCAACCTGGCTGCCGGCCCCACCCAGGAGCCCACCATGCCCTCCTGCCGTGAACCGGTGGGCGTTGGCGTGGCCTTTGACGACTCCGTATGGGCGGTGTGCCAAAACAACAACGTGGCCGCACGCCTGGACCCGGTCACAAACCTCTGGGAAGAGCGGGTGGTGGGCGCACGACCCTACACCTACAGTGACTTTTTGGGCTTTGGGCTCAACGCGCTTGCCAATCCATCGGGGAGCTACCGGTTTGTGGTGGAGGGTTGCAGCGGCGTGGACACGGAGTGGCAAGCCATCGACGTGGACGCCACCGTGCCCACCAATACGACACTGGGCGTGTACGCCCGTACCGCAGATACGGTGATGGGCCTGAACTCTGCCACATGGATCGGCCCATTTGTGGGGTCCCCGGCGGACCTCACGTCGGCGCCCGGCCCCCTGGGTGACGAAACCTTCATGGAAGTGGACCTTCGGTTGGAAAGCCAGGATGGCCAATCCACGCCGCGGGTAGACAGTGTCGCGATTGCGCATGAGTGTGACGAGATCCTGTTGTAGCCTCATGGCATGATCCGTCAGGTTCCGGTGGTATTGGGTGCGGTGTGCGGCCGTGAACCCAACGAGGTAGAGGCGCGCGCCCTCACGGATGCATGGTCGATCGTCGCTCAACGGTCCAACCGGCTTGCCCGTTGGGGCATGGCGCTTGCGTTGGGGTTTGCCTGGTGGTCACCATTGTTGCTGCAAGGCACACCGCGCACCCTGCGACGGGTTTCGCCCCAACGGCGGGAAGCGCTACTCGTGCGCATGTCTCAACATCGGTGGCCGGTGCTGCGTGAGTTTGTACTGCTATTTAAGTTCGTGGCGGCCCTTGCTCGGTTTCGGGAGGAGCAGGCGGTGCAGGCCAGTCACTTCAAGGTGGGCGATGCCTCCGGACCCACAGGGCTTGGAGACCTCCGGAGAGCCCCATGAGGCCTGTGCAGGAATCCAGCGCTGATGTGGTGGTGGTGGGCACGGGCGCGGGGGGCGCCACTGCCGCAAAGGTGTTTACGGATGCCGGTCTTGAGGTGGTATTGCTGGAGGAAGGGCCGCGCATCAACCGCGGCGCACAGCCACGTGCCCTGCTCGATGCCATGGCGGGCGCCTTTCGGAACATGGGATCCCAGGCGACCGCCCGTGTTCCACCCATCGTGTTCCTGCAGGGATGTGTGGTGGGCGGAAGCACGGCGATCAACTCGGGGATCATCTGGCGCATGCCCGAGGACGTGCGGCGGGATTGGGAAACCCGGTTTGGGCTGCACGACCTGGTGAGTGATGCTGTGTTGGATCAGGCCTTCGACACCCTGGACCGTGATTTGGGCGTTGCACCCGTCGCGCGGGAACTGCTTGGAGGCAACGGCCTTCTCATGGAAAAGGCGGCCATGGCCATGGGACTTCCCGGGGAGGTTATCTCCCGCAACGCCCCCGGCTGCAAGGGCAGCGCGCGATGTTTGCAAGGCTGCCCCAACCATGCGCGGCAGAGCATGGATGTGTCCTACGTGCCCCAGGCGGAATCCAGGGGCGCACGTGTCTTGCCGTTGCACCGCGCACAACGGGTAGTCCTGAAAAGAGGTCGTGCCCAGGGCGTGGAGGGCACCGTGTTGGACCGTGTGACTCGCCGGGTTTGTGGGCGGTTTCGCATCCATGCGCGCCGGGCGGTGGTGGTAAGCGCTGGCACCATTCACAGCCCGCTACTTTTGGCCCAGTCGGGCGTTCGCCACGGGCTGCTTGGGCGACGGCTGCAATCCCACCCTGGTTGCGCCGTGGTGGGCCGTTTTACCCACCCGGTGGGCATGGGCACGGGGGCCACCCAAACCTACGAGGTTCCCCAACGGTCCAGGGGCTACAAACTGGAATCCCTGTCCCTTCCGCCGGAGTTGCTCACGGTACGCATACCGGGTGTGGGCGCTGCCTGGCGTGAGCGCACCCAGGATCTCTCCAGGTACGCCCAGTGGTGTGTGCAGGCCCGCATGGAAGCCCAGGGTCGCGTGCGGGGGAGGCTCGGTTCACCACGCATCACCTACACACCCACCCCAAGAGATGTGGCCCGATCGACGGAGGCCCTTGGTGTTCTCTGTGAAATGATGTTTGCGGCGGGCGCTGAGGAAGTGTACCCGGGGGTATCCGGTGTTCCACCCATTGTACGATCCGTGGACGAAGCACGGGCGCTCAAGGGGGCGCCGCTTCGTGCCGGGGATTTTCATTTTCTGGCGTCCCATCTTTTTGGAACGGTGTGTGCTTGCACTGACCCACGGCATGGGGTTGTGAACGGGGAACTCCGTTGCCATGAAACCGACAACCTGTACGTGATGGACGGCAGCGTGTTTCCCACCAACATGGGGGTCAACCCACAGCACTCGATCATGGCGGTGAGTATGTTGGCGGCGCAACGTGCAGCCGAACGCCTGCGGTCCACGGAGTAGGTTGCCCACCTCCACATTCCGCGGATCAATCCGCAATCCAGGCGTCAAAATCCTGCTTGGCCTGGCCAAACCCGAGTAGGTCCGGAAGGCTTTTGGGGCGCGTGGGTTTTGGGGGAGTGTTCAGGAGACCGGCGGCGGGTTCAGGCGTGAAGGCGTGGTTCAGGGCACGTCGAGTGGGCGGGGAGACCGCGAGCGCACGCTTGCGGAGCCGGTACACACGAATGTCCGGCCGGCTGAGCGCCCGTTCATCCAGGCCGTCCTCCTCAAGTAGCTCCACTAGGGTTTGCCAGGGATCCCTGCGCTGCACGTTTCCTGGGGGATCTTCTTGCTCGGTGCCGCTGTCAGGGGTGCGGCTGTCAGGGGTGCCGCTGTCAGGGGTGCGGCTGTCAGGGGCCATGGCTTCGGGTAGCCGGTAGCGCCACACGCCCTTGCGTTCAAAGCCGATACCCATGTCCTGGGGCGTGAGGCGTACGAGGGCGGGGCTCGGCGGATGAATCGTACCCTGCTCCTCCAGTAGAGACACCTCGACCTGCAAACGGGGCAGCTGAACGGACAGGCTTCCACCCATGGACGAGCTTCGTTCGGTCCACCGTTGGCGGGCCACGTTTGCCGCAGTCATGAGGCCCCGGGCCACGGAACTGGCCCTGGCCGAACGCCAGAGGCGGGCCACCTCACCGTCGCGAAGCAATACCATGACCTCCACTTCCTGGATTTCCCGAAGGGGCGTGGGAAAGGATCGGATCTGGGGGATGGGTTCACCCGCCAGGATCCTTCGCGCCGTTTGCGCCAGGGCTTCGGAAAGCGGTTCGGGGAGGGAAGCACGCCGCTCTGGCACCTGAAACTCAAGCGGTTGCCGGGTGCGGGGGTGGGTGCCCACCAATAGGGTTCGCTTGGGTTGGCTTGGATTGGAGGGGGCCACCCAACGGGTGCCTGGGATGGGAGGGAGCCCTTTGATCCCACCCAGAACTTCCACGGGGCCCTTGCCGGTAAGGAGCTCCAGTTGTTCAGGGGCCCACCGGGGCCGGTGAAGGAATAGCGCCACGCCTGTGCCCATCAGCAGGATGAGCAGCACGCCCGTGCCACGCTGCAACCGACGCCGCCGGGTGCGAAGGCGCCGTTGATCTGCCCAGTAGTGCGCCCACCCCTGGGCCGGGATGATGTTGGATTGGGACACCCCCCGACTATGCGTGGGTTACGCCCAGGATCCAGTGGATCCGGGGTATCCTCGCGACGCGATCCCTCATCTGCTTTCTTTGAAGCGGTTTCTGCAAGCGTTTCGGTGTGCAGGGAAATCAGGCTATCATGGCGCCATGATCGTTGGTGTGCCGAAGGAAACCAAATCCAGTGAATACCGCGTGGGCATGTCGCCGTCGGGAGTGCGCGCGTTGGTGGACGCGGGTCACGAGGTCCGGATTCAGCGGGAGGCCGGCCAGGGTGCGGGGATCTCAGACGCTCAGTATTCCGCCCAGGGGGCAACGGTGGTGGCTGACGCCCAGAGCGCCTGGGCGGCCCACCTGGTGGTGAAGGTCAAGGAGCCCACCCCGGCTGAGTACGATTTCTTTAGGGACGACCTCACTCTGTTTACTTACTTGCATCTCGCGGCAGACGTTCCGCTAACCCGGGCCCTGTTGGACCGTGGAGTGACCGCGGTGGCCTACGAAACGGTGCAGTTGGCAGATCGTACATTGCCACTATTGCAGCCCATGAGTGAAGTGGCGGGCAGGCTGTCGGTACAGGCCGGCGCCCATTGCCTGGAACGCAACCAGGGGGGCAAGGGATTGCTGATGGGCGGTGTTGCGGGCACACGGCGTTGCCGGGTGGGCGTTCTGGGCGCCGGGGTGGTGGGCCAGCAGGCCGTTCGAATGGCCGTGGGTATGGGTGCCGATGTGACGGTGCTGGATCTGGACCGCAGCAAGCTTGTGGCCTTGGATGCCCAGTACCAGGGCCGTGTGGAAACCTGGATGTCGAGCCCGCTTCAGGTGGAGGAACTCTGCCAGGCTTCGGACCTGGTCATCGGTGCTGTGCTTGTGCCGGGAGGACGGGCACCGGTGCTGGTGACCCGGGGTATGTTGCGTCGCATGGAACCCGGGTCTGTGGTGGTAGACGTGGCGGTGGATCAGGGGGGCTGTTTTGCCACCACCCGGGCCACTTCCCACGATGCTCCCACGTTTGAGGAGGAGGGGGTAATCCACTATTGCGTGAGCAATATGCCGGGCGCCGTTCCCCAGACGAGCACCCTTGCACTCACGAGTGTCACCCTGCCCTACGTGCTGAAGCTCGCCAACCAGGGAGCCCAACACGCGGCGGCGGACGACCCCACGCTCGCGCCGGGGGTGAACTGCTTTAAGGGCGTGTGCACCCATAGGGAGGTGGCCCAGGCCGTGGGCGTGCCCTTCCGATCCCTGGACGCCCTGTCCAGCGGGACCCTAGTGGCACACCGCCGGGCCGAAGACTTCTAGTATTCCTAGCGATTGAGAACGTGTGGAATTTGGTTTGAGCGCGAGCGCCCCGGCAGCGCAGGAGTGGGGGACGTACAAAAGGTACTTCCCCCCGACGAGCAGGGGAGGTAAGCCGCGATCAGGCCAGATTCAGCGCGTTCTAGGCGAAGCGGGCGTTGACTGCGTCCCAGTTGACCACGTTCCACCAGGCCTTGAGGTAGTCGGGGCGACGGTTTTCATAGGTGAGGTAATAGGCGTGTTCCCACACGTCATTGACCATCACCGTCTTGTATCCCTGGGATACGGGGCTGTCCTGGTTGGCGGTGGTCATGATCTCTAGCGCGCCCTGGGGGTTCACCACAAGCCATACCCAACCGCTGCCAAACTGACCCGCGCCGGCGGCGTTGAACTGTTCTTTGAAGGCCTCGAAGCTTCCGAAGGCCTCGTCGATTTTACCGGCGATGGCACCGGTGGGGTTGCCGCCGGCGCCTGGCGCCATGATGCTGAAGTAAAGGTTGTGGTTTACAAACCCGCCACCGTTGTTGCGAACGGCAGTGCGGATGTCTTCGGGGATCGCATTCAGATCCTTTAGGATGTCCTCTGCGGTTTTTCCTGCGGCCACCTCGGGATGCTTTTCCAGGGCTGCGTTGAACTTTGCAAGGTACGCTTTGTGGTGCAGGCCGTGATGGACCTCCATGGCGCGCGTGATGATGTGGGGCTCCAACGCATCGTAGGCGTAGGCAAGGGGTGTCATTTCAAAGGCCATCGTATTTTCCTCCTCCAGGAGCGCTTGTCCTAGGGGCCGATGGCGTTGCTGTCAATCCTGGGAGGGCAACAACCCCACGCGCGATGCGGACCACCTGGTCGGACGCTCCGCAAACCGTTGGTGCTAGAACGTGAAGCCGATACCCGCGTTGACCGTCCATTGCAGGGTATTGGCGAGTTCCGCATCGGTGTTCAGGTCGGCGGTGGTGGCCACGTCCATGGCCCAGGAAAGGCTGGCGCTGAACGCGTTGTACTGGCCCTGCACACCGATGGCGGCGCGGGCGCGGGTGGCGCGAACGCTACCAAAGGAAACATTGTTGTTCAGATCCTGGCCGGGGTAGCGCCCATCGGGAAGCGCATCGGACTGGGGCCGGGTGCAGGTGGCTTCTGCTCCCACAGCGCTGGGCCTGCATTCCTCAAAACCGTCCACGTCAGGGGTCAGATCCACGATGGCACTGTCGGCCAATACCCAACCAAACTGCCCCGCCACGAAGGGTGTGAGTGTGCCCATGCCACCCATGACAAAAGGTTTCGACACAATGAGATCTAGAGACGGTAGTGTGAGGTTGAACTCGCGATCCCCCAATACCGTTTGCACTGCACCCTTCACCGCCACGTCGGGCAGCACGCCCAGGCCCGTACGGAACCCCTCAAACAACGCCCACTTTACCTCGGCACCCACAGCCCAAAGGGTGGTGTTCGCGAGGTAGCCCACGTTCGTGCCCAGCTCGAAACCCAACGGCAAACCCTTGCGGACGTGGACTCGACTCCACAGGAGGCTTGAGTTTGCAAAGCGGTTGCACCCAAGCCCCGTTCCACCGTCACAGGTTTCGGTGCCGGCGTTGGCGTCGCCTTGGGTACCCAGGGTCCAGGCCTGGCTGTTTACGTTGATGTTCGTCAACGACATCTCGAACCCCACCTGAAAACGACCGGGGCCCACCGTATGCGCAGGGCTATTGAGCGTGGGCAAGGTGGCGCCGCCAAGTTCGCTCATGAGTTGCGTCCAATTTTCTGGGTGCGCACAGTAATCCCGGAGGTTCGGATCGTCTGGGGGGTTGTGCCCTGAGAGCGTGCTTGGGCAGGACGTGCCATCGACCGCAGCCACACGTAACCGTGAGACCGCGGGATCCATGGGCCCAGCAAGGGCCACACCGTGGATCCCCACTATCTGGACAGTCACAAGGATTGTCACAAGGGCGGTTAGGACGCTCAACGCGTTGTTCGGGGCCCATGCGCTTGAAAAAAGCGCGGGGAGCTTGGAGCACTTAGGGAAAGGAGGATGGGAGTGCATGTGAGAGGCCAACTTAGTCAGTGGGCGGTTTACCCGTCAAGGCGACCCCGTAGAACCGCCTGCCACATGCCACATGCCACATGCCGATTCGGCCCGTCTCGAAAAGATGGATTGAAAGCCAAAGGTACCGGGACCAGGAGGACCGGGTTGTGCTAGGTAGGAGCCATGCCAACCGGGCCCAAGCTCAGGTTTTCACCTTTAGAATCACCCTTTGATGTGGTATTGGTAGAGCCGGAGATCCCGCCCAATACCGGGGCCGTGGCACGGACCTGCGCCGCCACCCGATCGCCCCTTCACCTGGTGGGAACCCTCGGTTTCTCCATTGACGACCATGCGGTCCGCCGAGCAGGGGTCGATTACTGGCACCTTGTAGAAGTACACCGCCATGCAGACCTGTCGGTATTCCGACAGTCTAGATCGACGGGTAACCGACACTATTTCTCTGCCAACGCGGTTCGCCCTTTTACGGAGGCTCCGTTCCAATTTGGGGACGCCCTTATTTTTGGTTGTGAGTCCACCGGATTGCCACCGGAGATGTTGGAAGCGGAGCCCGAGCGTGTTTGGGGCATTCCTACCTGCGGTGGGGTTCGGAGCCTGAACCTTTCCAACGCGGTTTCCATCGTGTTGTACGAGGCCCTGCGCAAGGTGGGTAGCTTTACCTCTACGTACGTTGAAAAAAGTGGAGAGGCGCCGACACCGTGAGACCGATTGCGGTGCAGCCCTGCTTTGTGACCGGCAAGGGTGGCGTGGGGAAAACGCTGTTTTCTGCTGGGCTGGCGGCCGCCTGGGCGCGCGAGTTCGGAAGCGCGTGCTTGGTGGAGTTTGGGGACGGCGCACCCGGACAGCGTGCGTTGAAGGGATGCCACGGGGTGCACCATGTGGTGGTCGACCCGGAGGTGGCCATGCAGGCCATGGCCACCCACCTTCTTGGTTCGGCATGGCTTGCTCGGATTGTGACGGGCAACTTTGCCATGCGAAAGATGTTGCGCGCGGCGGCGGGGTTGCGTGAGCTGGCGCAGTTGTTTGCCGTGCAATCTGCGGTGACTCACGCGGACCGTACGGGCGACGGAAACATACCCGTGGTGGTGGACATGCCTGCTTCGGGACACGCGGTGCCCTGGTTGCGCGCACCACGGCAGCTTTCGGGCCTGCTGCGATCGGGGCCGTTGTACGAGGTGAGCCGCACGTTGCGCGACGAACTGCTTTCAGCGGATCGTTGCTCGGTGGTGGTGGTATCCCTTCCGGAGCAACTTGCGCTTCAGGAATCCATGGAGCTGGTACATCGCTTACGATCTGAGGTGGAGCTGTCGCCCTCCCACATTGTGATCAATCATTTTCCTCGGGAGGTGGGTGCCGATGTACTCGCGGCAGTGAACGCACTTTGGGATCCACAGGACACGACTTCGGCCCTGGGAACCGCGGCGAATGCCTTTCGAGCCTGGTTGGGGTACCAACACGAGCTGCGAGAACAATCCACCCATTTTCTAGAACACCTTATCCATGGGCAGGGCACGGATCGCGCGCCGCAGTGGATCACCATGGATAGGCAGGTGGGAGACCCCACCACGGAACAGTGCGCCCAGTGGATCAGGGATCGGGCGTTGATTGCAGGGGTGGCCCCGTGACAGAGGGGGCGCCTGGCACACCGCGCGTGATTGTGTGCACCGGTGGAGGGGGCGTGGGCAAGACCACAACCTCGTGCGCGCTTGCCATGGCGCTTGCACAACAGGGGCATCGCACGCTGGTGGTTTCGGTGGATCCCGCACGGCGGCTGGCGCAGGCGTTGGGCATCGAGGTGAGTTCCCGCCCCCAGCAGGTGCCGCTACCTTCGGGAACGGACGGTAGGGAAGGTACACTGGTGGCCCTGATGCCCGAGCCCCGGGAAGCGGCTTCGGTGTTTGTGGACATGTTGTTTGAAGAGGACGAAGAAGCAAAGCGGAGGGTGCTGGACAACCGCTTCTACCAAACCCTTTCCAATGCCCTGGCAGGGATCCACGAGATGGTTTCCCTGATGATGTTGGCCCATGAGGTGAGGGGCGGCCGCTACGATTGCGTGGTGCTGGATACGGCGCCCTCTAGAAACGCGGTGGACTTGCTGACTTACCCGGGCCGGCTGGCGACGCTTGTGGAAGGCCGGGCATTGCAGTGGTTTGCTAGCCTGGGGTTCGGCGGCGGTGGGTCTGGAAGGACCGGAACAAAAAAGCGGCCCGGGTGGTTGGCGCTTGGACGCAAGACCGTGGAGGCGGCGGTGGGTCGCTTGCTCGATCCGGCGACACTGGACTCCATGGCGGAACTTTTTGCTGAATTGTTTGGTGTGCGAGAACGGTTTGTGGACCTGGCGAGCCGCTGTCAGGCGTTGGTTCTCGGCCCGACGTCAGAACATTGGGTAGTCACCGCGCCTACGGGCTCGGCGGTTTCTGACGCGGAGTACCTGGGCCGAAAGTTGCGGGCCATGGGAGTGGAAGTGCATACGATCGTCCTGAACCGTGCCGACGTGCGCCTGCCTGAGTGGATCACTACGTTGCGCGCTGCGGAAACCCACATGCCTGAATCCCTGGGCCCGTGGCTTACGTTGGCGGAGCAGGAGGCTCAGCATCGCGTTGTTGCGGGGGACCGCGCCGCTAACCAATTGTCGTCTTCGGTACCTGGGGCCCGGCCAGTCCGCTTGCCTGCGGTGCAGGATCCCGACCCAACGGCGGTCGTTCGGGCGCTTTCCAGGGAACTCGGTGTCTTTGTTTCTCTGCAGCAATAGAGTGTTCTAGGGAACTCAAGGGCGGATTCATTCATGGGTACGCTTCTTGCTGCGGGGGCTCACAGCTCCCCATGCAACCTTACTTCAAGCTTTCAACGTCCCCCATTCTCCCGCTGCTGAGCACACTTTGTGTGGTGGGTGGGTGTTCTTTCGGCTCTGGGAACCCGCCTCGCGGTCAAAAGGGCAACCGTGGTACGAACA
Source organism: Polyangia bacterium (assembly GCA_030427835.1). Taxonomy (GTDB): domain Bacteria; phylum Myxococcota_A; class Polyangia; order Polyangiales; family JAUICN01; genus JAUICN01. Next base: position 141,398 of record JAUICN010000005.1, read on the forward strand.
CCACGGAAGCCGCGAGCTATGAAGTCAAGTGGGCGGCTGTCCCTGCGTCGGAGTCCTACGGCCAGCCTCGCTTAGTGGTACGTGCGGGAATTCACAAGGAGGGTGGAGGGTTTCTCCCAGAGGAGGAGCGCAGCAGAGTTCAGGAACTGGGCCTATGGAGCTCGTTTGGTCCCGGTGGGGACGTGTACTTGCTCGATACGCGAGTCATGCGAGCGGATCCGCGCTCAACATCTCCGGTAAGTTTGGCCCAGGTGCTGCAAGGGCACGCAACAAAAGCACAGACCCCTGAAGAATACGAATGGAACGTACGCCGTGTGGATGTGGTGCAACTTCCATTGCAACGTCGTCACCGGATCCGACCAGAACCCGTAAGATTCTTTGTGGGGCCCCTCACGGGCACCCGATCCAACTCCGATCTCATGGGAATGGACCCCGCGCCTGCACAACTGGGCACCGTCACGATTCCGATTCGGGACCAGGAGCTGCAGCGGATTTGGGTGTTTCTGGAACGAGCTTCCCACGCGTACCAAACTGCGCCCTGGCATACCCGTGTGGCCACACCTGGCGTGTTTCCCGAACGTGTTCCACTGGAGGCCCAACAGGAGTTCGCCGAGCGCATTCTTCAGAGCATCCTGGAACTCATTCCACCGCCTACAAAAATCAAGGACGGCATCATGGAAGTCCTGGAGGAAGCCAAAGAGTTATTTGAGGCCCATGGCCGCACGGATTCCTTTGACCCATGGGTTACCCGCATTCATGAGTACGCATCGCTTCCGGATCAGGGCGTGGGGCGTGTCTGCCTGGAACACGTGCTTGAACTTGAACTGCTGTACGGAAAGATCGCCGCGCTGGTCTTGGACGGCGGTACGTACCGGCATTTTGAGAATGACCTTCGTACCATGCTTGGGGGCGCCATGGTGGGGCGCATCGTGTCCCTCTCCATCATGGTGGGCTACGATCCGAGACTGCCCTACTACACACAGCGGGCATGGGCTTCTATTCCCAACCAGTTTCATTTTGAGTGTATTCGCGACCCAGGGAGTTCCCAAGCGATGGGGTCGCGAACACGAAAAGAAATCACGGCCCATTTGAAATGGTTCGAACAACAAAACTCGGGCGTGGTCTACCACCCAGCTGTGGAGCAAATTCAACTTGAGGGTTTCCTAATGGAGATTCTCGATGCCTATTTTGAGTTTCGCCGCGACAACGGGGACTACGAGACCCTGCTGGATCGTTTGGAGAAGATGTGGAATCCGACCACCGACAACCCTGACTTGGGTCAGGAGGAATAGGTCGCTGTGAACTCCTCGACTGCAATCCCCCTAGGTGGTTGGCTTTTCCTTGGCCTTGCCAGTTGTGCTGTTGGCTGTGTTGCCCGTTCTTCTGCGCCTGCAACCGCAAAGACGCCATTTGAAACAGCGTCATCAGAAACCGCACCCTACGAAGTGAAGTGGTCGGTGGTGCCGTTTGAGGAGTCTTACAATCAACCACGGCTGTTTGTGGTGCCGACGATCGAATCCTACGGCGGGGATATCGAACGTCACCAGGCGCGAGGGTTCTGGCATCGCCACGGGCTTGTGGGCACCATGGCGACCTACCTGGGTCCCGAGGAAACGGGCATCTCCACACCTGGCGCGAACGAACCCGGTTTTTATCGGGTGCAGCTACAGCACAACAGGTTGGACACCCCTGAGCCGGGCCAGACCGCAAAAGAGTTGAGTGAAGTGGCTGGCAAACAGGCCACTTTGAATGCCACCGCGGATGCGGTGCCACTGCCGCTTCAGCGGTGGTACCAGGCGGGGTATCCTGCGGTTCGCTTTCTCGCCACCTCCGTCTGGGGTGGCCCCAGTGCGGCGACCCACTTCTCGCCCAGGGAACCGAGTCCAGTACAATTGGGCACCCTACGCCTGTGTCCTACTCCCGACGGTTGTGAAGATGTTTGGGTGTTTGCGGAACGGGTGACCCCCATCTACCTGACCCACGCTCGCCACCTATCGCCGATGCTTGCTCCAGGGTCAGTACCTGCTGAGCATGTTGCAGCTGTGAATCCTGCCACAGGCAGTATCCGCGACGTGGAACAAGCAGGGATCCGGTACGCGCAACAGGTGCTGAGTTCGATGGCACGGGCAATCCAAGTGCAAGGCGATGGAACTCGTGATGACTCCCCGGGAGGCCGCCTATTGACACGACTTTCGCAGATCGCTGAAGCCACCGAGGTTTGGAACCGGCGCAACATTTTTGGTGGCTGGGGAAGTGCCCGCCGATTGGACGTGCGCAATCTTCGACCGGAAGTACTTGCACTCGACGCACCCGGCATGAAAAGGTGCCAAGCCCATGCCCTGGAACTCGTGATGCTTTTTCACCAGGTCACGGAGTTCGTGCTGGGGGGGTCGGTTGAGTTGCGCGATGCGCTGACCACACGGCTGGGAGAAGACGTGGCGCACCGCTTGCTCATTCTTCTGTTGAATGGCCAGGGCCTCAAACTCGCCAACGATTCTAGCGCCACCCTCAAGGACTATTTGTATTCGGTGAGCAATTCGATCCCCTGGGAGTTTGATCAGAAGTGCAAAAACATGGGTGGCATGGGCGACCCGATACATTCGGATCTATTGGAGAAAGCCCTCGAGGAGCTGCGAATACGGGCGACTGTGTACCGTTCCATCCTGAGCCACGCTTCGGTCCGAAACGCCCGGGCCATGACATTGATGGAGGATATCTTTCTGCTCTATCTAGAGGGTTGGAATGCCTGGTACGGAGGAAACCACGGAGGCTCCGGCGAGATGGCTACGGCGCTGGACATCCTGGAGGCACACTGGGGTGTCTCACCGCCTTTTGATGGATAGACCTTACGGCACGCAGCTTGCTGTGGGTGCGCAGGTATGGATCTTGTGACGACGGCGAGTTGGACACGTTTTGGATGCACCGCAGTCTTGGCAGGCCTGTTCTCGCTGGGGTGCACGACTGGCCCGGGGTCCTGAAGACTACCGAGGATCTATTTAGGGACGTGATGGAAGCCCACATCGCCACCCTTGGGGGGTGAGGACGATGAATCCCAACGGCCGCGGCATTATTCTGCACATTCTACCGCGCAGATAATATGCAGAATGAGTGGATGGGAGCAGGGCTTGCCTTTGGGGGCCGGGGCGGCGATGATTCGGCCATGCATACTTCTTGGCGGCTTTTTGTGGGTGCAGTGGTTCTTTTTCCCCTGTCAGGGGCCTGTGATTTTGGGCTGGGGGCCTCGGGTCTTGGCGCGGGCAAGGGGGTGGCGGAGGCCTGCTCCAGCTCGGGCGACTGCCGTGAGGGGTTGAGCTGCGACTCGGCTACCAAGACATGCCAACCCACGGGGAGCACCGCGGCTGGGGGCAGTTGTACGCTCACCGCCGAATGCGCCGATGGACTCTACTGCGCTACGGAACGCACCTGTGCGACCGCGGGAGACAACGCCGAAGGCTCCTCCTGTGACAGCACCGGGGATTGCGAAGCGGGGCTTGTGTGCATGGTGGAGGGCTTTGGTTCGGTGTGCCGTGCGGGCGGGGACAGCGACCTGGGTGTGATGTGCACCGGCACCCTGGATTGCTTTGCGGGGCTTACCTGTTCTGCGCTCACTTCGTTGTGTGCCGAGCCAGACGCCACCAGCGGCACCACCACCCTCCCCGGCTTTTGGTCTGGAGAAACCTGTGGCGACGAGGACGAACACGCCGTGGCCTACTTCCGTGTTCCCGGAGCCCACGACGGGGACGACGAAGGGGACGGAGACAAGGATTTCTACCGCCTGCCCTTCCCCAACGACGTACGCAGAACCTCTACCGGCTTGAACATGTCAGGGCACCCCACTCCGGGCACGGTTCTCCCTGTGGATGTGATTGGCCGTTACGTGGAAGCCAGCGAAGAGGATCTGGATGGCTTTGCCACCAACCCCGTGGTGCTGTTCCGTTTCTCCAAGCCCTACGACTGGGGCACCATTAGCGGCAACGTGCAGCTCGTGAACATCACGGCGGCGTCCTCCCAGTACAACCAGAGCTCCGGCGCCTCTTGGCTCACCACCGCAGGCTCCCTTTCTAAATACGTTTGTGAGGATTGGTTGGCGGTGCGCACCCCCCACGGTTCACCCCTGTTGCCCGCCACCACCTACGCCTTGGTGCTTTCCAATGGCATCACACCGGAGGACGGCGGCACCTTTGCGCGGGACAGCGACTTGACCGCCCTGCTCGATGGCACAGCCCCAAGCAACAGCCAACTGCAGGACGGTTGGAACGCCTACGCACCGCTTCGTACCTGGATTTCAGACCAAGGCGTCGACGCGGCCACCATCCTGAACGCCACGGTGTTCACCACCCAGGATCCCGAGGCACCCATCCAGGGTTTGCGGGATGCGGTGCACGCCCAGGCCATGCCCACGGTAAGCAACCTCACCCTTTGCGACGGCGTGAATACATCGCCCTGCGATGACGGAGACCAACGTGCCTGTGGATCCGTGCAAAGCGAGTACCACGAAATCCACGGCAAGATTTCCCTTCCGATTTTCCAACAGGGTACAGCCCCCTACCTGAACCCTGAGGACGGCGGTGGTTTTGTGTTCAACACCATGGGCGTGCCCCAGGTGCAGCGTACGGAAGAGGTGTGCTTTGCGCTCACGGTTCCCAAGGCGGGCACCATGCCAAGCGCGGGTTACCCTGTGATGCTGCACGCCCACGGTACGGGAGGAAGTATGCGCAGCGGAATCAACGCGGGTCTTGCTCGCGAAATGGCTTCTGGGACGGTCGGGAGCACCACCGTGCAGGCCGTCACCATCGGTATTGACCTACCACAACACGGGTCGCGCCGTGGCGACAGTACCGAGGATGCTTCTGTGTTGTTCTACAACTTTGCAAACCCCAGGGCCGCACGGGACAACGTGGCCCAGGGCACAGCCGACCTGATGTCTGTCATTCGTTGGGCCGGCCAGTTGAGTTTGACGGCCATGGAATCCCCCACGGGTTCGGCCATCGACCTGGATGGAGACCATATGGTCATGTTTGCCCATTCCCAGGGCGCCACCCACGCCTCGCTCCTACTGCCGGAGGAGGACGGGCTCCAGGGCATTGTGCTCAGCGGCAATGGCGGTGACCTCACCGAGTCCCTGCTCAACAAAACCGAACCCGTAAACATTGCCGGAGTATTGCCCTTTGCCCTGCTGGATGTGGCAAGCGACGGTAGCCTTGTGGCCAAGAACTTCCACCCGGCATTGGCGCTGTTCCAGAGCTACTTTGAGCGCGTGGATCCCGTGAACGTGGCCCGGCGGTTGAACCGTTCCCCCCTTTCCACCTGGCCGGGCATGCACGTGTTGATGACCTACGGCCCGGGCGACTCCTACTCGCCGGACGCCACCATGGAGGCCTACGCGAAGGCTGCGCGCTTTGATCTTGTGCGCCCACTTAAGACGGACAATTTTGGTCTCAACGAAGTGGACGGGCCATTGAGTCTCAACGAAACCATCATGGGCACCCCGTTCACCCAGGGGATTCGCCAGTACGAGCCCGACGATGCTTCCGTGGATGGCCATTTTGTGTCCACTCGCAGCACCGATGGCCTGGCCGACGTGCTGCGCTTCATGCGGCAAATCCTTGCAAGCATCGACCCCACGATCGGTTCCTAGTGTGGGAGATGTCTTGGAAGGTACGCTCTCGGCCTACGACTTCGACGAAGATGCGTTTCAGGCGCTGCTCGACGTGATCATCGAGGCGGGGGATGGTGCCCTGGAACTTTCCCGGGAGGGAAAACTGGCAACGGTTCGCAAGGGCGACGAGAGCCCGGTCACGGTCGCAGACCGGCAGGTGGAGGCCGCCATTCGTGCCTGCATTGAAACCCATTTCCCCGGCGTGGGTTTTCTCGGGGAGGAATCCGGCACCCGCGACGCTGACAACCGGGTGCGTTTTGTGGTGGACCCCATCGACGGCACGCGCGCGTTTGTGCGCGGCATGACCAGTTGGTCCGTACTGGTGTCCATGGAAGAGGACCAGGTTCCAGTGTGGGTGGTGGCGTACATGCCGGCATTGGACGAGGTGTACATGGCTCAGAAGGGCCAGGGCGCACAGATGCAACACACGGTGACGGGCAAACAACAGGTGCTGCAAGTCAGCCAGGTGGATTGCTTGCCCAGCTGTGCGGTAAGCCATGGGGCCCTGGCCCAGTTCACCGACGCGGGCCTGGGGAACGTGCTTCTTTCGCTTGCCGAGCACACGGATACCCAGCGGGGCTTTGGCGACTTTGATGGCTACCGAAACCTGCTGCTGGGAAGGGTGGACGCCGTGGTGGATCCCGGGGTGAAACGCTGGGATGTGTCGGCCGCGGCGCTGTTGGTGACCGAGGCCGGTGGTCAGGTCAGCACCTTTCGAAAGCAGAGCGCCCAGTTGGGGAGCCCGCCGTTGGAAAGCTCGCAATTGGAAAGCTCGCGGTGGAACCACGCGTGCGATCTCTCCTTGCTGGACGGCACGGCAGGTGGGCCCCACGATCTCGCCTATGGACTGATCGCCAGCAATGGCACCCCGATTCACGGGAAAATCCAGGGGCTTATCGGTCGCTAGCCCCGGATTCGGCTTGCGTGTTTCCCCATTGCCGACGATGGTTAGCGGGTTTGCGGCGCTCGATGTGAAGGGCGACGCCAGGAGGAAGCAAGGATGGCCAGGATTCGACGGGTAGGTGTCATTGGTTCGGGAGTCATGGGTAGCGGAATCGCCGCCCACATGGCGAATGCGGGCCTTCAGGTGGAACTGCTGGACATCGTGCCGCCCAACCTGCCAGAGGACAAAAAGGGGGATGCCTCCGCCCGGAACCAGATCCCGGCCGAGGCCCTGAAGGCCACACTGAAGTCCAAGCCGGCTGCCTTCTACCACAAGTCCCGTGCGGCCCTGGTGCGCGTGGGCAACCTGGAGGACCACTTTGATCGCCTGGCCGAATGCGACCTCATCATAGAGGCCATCATTGAGCGGTTGGATATCAAGCAGCAGTTGTTCACCCGGCTGGAAAACACCATCAAACCCACCACCATCGTTGCGTCCAACACGTCGGGCCTGCGCATTGTGGACATGACGGAGGGTCGGTCCGACAGCTTCAAGTCCCGCTTCCTGGTCATGCACTTCTTTAACCCCGTGCGTTACATGAAGCTGCTGGAATTGGTCACCGGCCCCCGAACAAGCGACGTGGTTCTGGACACCATTTCCAAGTTTGGCCGCGACGTACTCGGCAAGGGCATTGTGGTGGGTAAGGACACCCCGAACTTCGTGGGCAACCGCATCGGTGCCCACTCCCTCATGGTCACCATCCATGAGATGTTGGCCCAGGGCTTGAAGCCCGAGGATGTGGACGCCATTTCTGGCCCGCCCATGGCCCACCCCAAGACAGCCAGCTTCCGCACCGCAGACCTGGTGGGTTTGGACACCTTCATGCACGTGGTGGACAACTGCTACGACGTGCTCACCGAAGACGAGGACCGTGAGGTCTTCAAGGTCCCACCCTTTGCCCGCAACATGGTGGAGAAGAAGTTGCTTGGAAACAAAACCGGGGGAGGCTTCTACAAGAAGATAAAAAAGCCCCGCGACATTCTGGTGTACGATCCGACCACGGAGGACTACCGGCAAAAGGACCCCACCCCGGAAATCAAGTCCGCCGCCAAACAAATCAGTGCGGTGGACGACCCCAGGGAGCGCGTTCGTCAAGCCGTGGCGGCTGAAGGTGCCACGGGGGCCTTTGCCTGGAGTGTGTTCTCCAAATCCCTGGCCTACTCCGCACGCCGTGTGGGGGAAATCACCGACCGTGTGGACGCCATCGATGACGCCATGAAGTGGGGCTACAATTGGGAGCTCGGCCCCTTTGAGGTCTGGGATGCCCTTGGGTTCAAGGAAACCGTGGACCGCATGAAGGCCGATGGTATTTCCTTGCCGGAATCCATCGACCGGATGGTCGCTTCTGGAGCCAAGGGCTTCTACAGGGACGACGAGGTGTTTGATCTCCAGGCGGGGGACTACGTTGCGCGCAACGTGGACTCCAGGGACGCAAGCCTTGAAATCCTACGGCGGGGCGAAGCGCCTGTGCTTTCCAACGGAGGTGCAGAGGCCTGGGACATTGGCGACGGTGTGTTGGCGGTCACTTTCAAGACCAAGGCCAATAGCCTGGACGACGACGTCATCGCCATGCTGGGTGAGGCCACCGAACGGGCGGAACAGGACTTCGACGCCATGTTGCTTGCCAACGAAGGGGAACACTTCTCGGTGGGAGCCAACCTGTTGGCCGTCGTGATGGCCGCCAACCAACAACAGTGGGGCGAAATCGAGGGCGTGGTTCAGCGTCTTCAGACGTCCCTTCAACGCATGAAATACAGTCAAATCCCTGTGGTCGCGGCCCCCTACGGCATGGCCCTTGGCGGGGGCCTGGAAGTGTGCCTGGCATGCGACGGCGTACAGGCGGCGGCGGAAACCTACTCGGGCCTTGTGGAAGTGGGCGTGGGCCTGCTGCCTGGCGGTTGCGGCAACCTGAACCTTCTGTGGAGGGCGCTGGAAGGCACACCGGAGGGCACCAAGATCAGCCTCTACGAACACGTCACCCAGGTTTTCAAGAACATCGCCATGGCCAACGTGGCCACCAGCGCCGAAGAGGCCAAGCAGTTTGGCTACTTCCGGCAGGCCGATGGGATCTCCTTTGACCGTGCTCGGCAGTTGACCGAAGCCAAGGCCAAGGCCCTGGGCATGGCCCGGTCCGGCTACCACCCACCGGTACCACGGGCCCACAAGCTCCCTGGCGAAGACGGCATCGCGACCCTAAAGATGATGGTGCAAACCCTGGTGGACGGGGGTTACGCCACCGAGCACGACGCCCTCATTGCGGGTAAGGTGGCGACCGTGCTTTGCGGTGGGCCAGGCGGTGCATCCCGGGAGATCACCGAACAGGAAATCCTGGATCTGGAGCGAGAGGCCTTTGTCAGCCTCTGTGGAGAACAAAAGAGCATCGAGCGCATGCAGTTCATGCTGATGAAGAACAAACCCCTACGTAACTAGCCACTTGGTTGCTGGTAACGTAGTCGTTTGCGTGAGTTAAGGATTTTAGAAAAGTAAGGAGCAGGACATGAAGGACGTTGTCATTGCAGATGCGGTTCGAAGCCCGGTTGGAAAAGCCCTCAAGGGCTCCCTTTCCCTACGACGACCGGATGACTTGGCGGGAGAAGTGATTCGAGGCCTCATGGCTCGAGTTCCCCAGGTAAAGCCCGAGTTGGTGGAGGATCTCATCCTCGGATGCGCCATGCCCGAGGGGGAACAGGGCCTTAACGTCGCCCGCCCCGCCGCGTTGCTTGGAGGACTTCCCGAAACCGCCGGCGGGCTCACCGTGAACCGGTTCTGCTCCAGTGGTTTGCAAGCCGTGGCCCAGGCCGCCAGTGCCATTGCCTGCGGTTGGGCAGATGTGATGGTCGCCGGTGGTGCCGAGTCCATGACCATGGTGCCCATGACCGGCAACAAGCTGAGCGCCTCCCCGGAGGCCATGGTCACCTGCCCGGACGTGTACACGCCCATGGGCATCACGGCAGAAAACGTGGCGAACCGCTACGAGATCTCCCGTGAAGACCAGGATAAGTTTGCCCTTTGGAGCCAGCAGAAGGCGGCCACCGCCATTGAAAACAAAGTATTCGAGGACGAAATTGTTCCTGTGACGGGAATCCGTTTTAAGGGTCAGGAAAAGCAGACGTTTTCCTTCACCCAGGATGAACTTCCTCGCCCACAGACGACGCTTGAAGGCTTGAACGGCTTGAAGCCCGTATTTGCGACCACGGGCTCCGTGACCGCCGGCAACGCCTCGCCCCTTTCCGATGGCGCCGCGGCGGCCCTCGTGATGAGCAAGGAAAAAGCCGATAGCCTAGGGGTGACCCCGCTTGGTTATTTTCGATCCTTTGCCACCGTGGGCGTGGACCCGGCGGTCATGGGTATCGGTCCAGTCCCCGCAGTACAGAAGCTACTGGCGAAAACAGGGCTCAAGATCGGCGACATCGACGTCATTGAACTCAACGAGGCGTTTGCGAGCCAAGCCGTCTACGTGCAGCGCACACTTGGCATCTCCGATGAACAACTGAACGTACACGGGGGTGCCATCGCGTTGGGCCACCCCCTGGGCTGCACAGGGGCTAAACTCACCGCGACCGCCTTGCATGAGCTCAAGCGACGCAAGGGCCGCTACGCCATCGTCACCATGTGTATCGGTGGCGGCCAGGGCGCAGCCGGTCTGTTTGAAAGAGTTTCGTAGTTAGACAAAAGGGACAACAGGAGACGACATGGCGAACGAATACGATGTGATTGTCATTGGTGGGGGGCCGGGCGGTTACGTGGCGGCCATTCGGGCACGTCAACTTGGGTTGACCGCGCTCTGTGTGGAAAAGGAATCCGTGGGAGGCGTGTGCCTCAATTGGGGTTGCATTCCTTCCAAGGCATTGATTGCTGCCACGGGGCTGGTTGAAAAACTGAAACATGCCGAGGTCATGGGCGTACAGAGCCAGGGCGTGTCCATCGACGTGGCCAAAATGCAGGAGTGGAAGGGTGGCATTGTCAAAAAGCTCACCGGCGGTGTAAGTAGCTTACTCAAGGGCAATGGCGCGGACATCGCCATGGGCACAGCACAACTTACGGGATCCAACACTCTGAAGGTTACTGGCAACGACGGAAACACAACCGACTACCGTGCCAACAAGGGCATCATTGTGGCCACGGGTACCGAGGTCATTCGTATCCCCGGGTTTGAGCCGGACGGCAAAACCGTCATCACCGCCCGGGAAGCCGTTAGCCTCACCGAAGCCCCCAAGAACATGGTGCTCATTGGCGGCGGCATCATTGGCCTTGAATTGGGCAGCGTGTACCAGAAACTCGGGACCAAGCTCACCATTGTGGAGCTCACAGACAACTTGCTTCCGGGAACGGACCCTGACCTGGTAAAGGTCGTGGAAAAGAAGCTCAAGAAGGGTGGCGCCGAAATCCTTACCGGTGCGAAGGCCACAGGTTGCAAGGTTTCAGGAAAAACCGCCACCGTCACTGTGGACATTGGCGGCAAAGAAAAATCCTTCAAGGCAGACAAGGTCCTGGTGGCAGTTGGCTTCAAACCCAACTCCAAGAACCTGGGTCTGGAGAAGGTGGGGGTAGCCCTGGACGAACGTGGCCACATCCAGATCGACAACAAGTTCCAAACCAACGTTGCAGGTATCTACGCCATCGGCGACGTGTGTGGCACTCCCTACCTTGCCCATAAGGCCTCCAAGGAGGGTGAGATTGCCGCCGAGGTGATCGCCGGTCACGCCTCTGAACGGGATTGGAAAGCCATGCCGGCGGCTATCTTTACCGACCCGGAAATTGCAACGGTGGGCCTGAGCGAGACTGAAGCCAAGGCACAGGGCAAAAAGGTGCAAATCGGAAAGATGCCCTTTGCGGCCTCCGGCCGTGCCATGTCGGTACTGGAAACCGATGGCTTTGTGAAAACCATCATCGACGCCGAAGACCACCGTGTACTTGGGGTGGCCATTGTGGGTCCGGAAGCCAGTGACCTCATCAGCGAATCTGCCCTGGCCATGGAAATGTGCGCCTTTGCAGAAGATGTGGCCCTGACCATCCACCCCCATCCCACCCTGGGTGAGGCTGTCATGGAATCCTTCAAGCATTCGCTCAAGGAAGCCATCCACGTCATGAATCGGTAGCGGCTGCACTTGACCACCCGCGACATCCAAAGCCTAGAGAACATTCGGTGGCACCGCACGGAGGTTTCCCGCAAGGACCGGGAGACCTTGCACGGGCACCGGGGGCTGGCGGTGTGGTTCACGGGCCTGTCTGGATCCGGTAAAAGCACCATCGCCAACGCATTGTGCGCGCAGCTACACGCGAGGGGGATCTCCACCTACCTGCTGGATGGAGACAACCTCCGCCATGGGTTGAACTCAGACCTCGGTTTCTCTATGGAAGACCGGGAAGAAAACATGCGCCGTGTTTCCGAGGTGACTGGGTTGATGGTGGATGCGGGTCTGGTCGTCATCACGTCGCTCATCTCTCCCCTGCGCCAGCAACGGGAACAGATCCGAACAAAACTCAACCGAGATGAGGCGAATCGATTTGTGGAGGTGTTCGTGGACACCCCCCTGGAAGTTTGTGAACAGCGTGACCCAAAAGGCCTCTACGCAAAGGCCCGCAGCGGAGAGATTGAAGATTTTACGGGCATCTCATCCCCTTTTGAGCCACCTCTGCACCCGGAAGTACACGTAGACACCACCGTGATGGACGTAGACACCTGTGCGCAGCACATCCTTACCAAGCTTCCAGTCTAGATAGCCTACGTCGACGGCAAAGCCCAAGGGCGGTACATTGTCGTCATGAACAGTCAGCCCAAGTGGCTACAACAGGCGGGAGCATGGACCACAAGCCTCGTGCGTTCCGGCGCCAAAACCCTTGGAACCGGCCTACTGTCCGGCCCACCCCAGGAGCTTTGGGACGCCCTGAAAACCAAGGTGAGCACCTTGGGGCCCGTGATCACCATCTCCCCCCAGCAGCTTCGAACCTGGGTCCTTTCCCACGACCAGGTCACCGCCGGTACCGTAGAAATCGACCACACCGGTATCCGCGTGGACGCAGACCTCACCCACGGACAAAAAAGCACTTCCCACCCGGCCCCCTTCTCCCAGTTCCTCATCCATCCCACACCCTGCTCCTTCGCCCCAGGCGGCTCGAAGGAAATGGGGTTCGAGCTCGAAACAAACAGCGAAACTGCATATTCAGCGTACTTCCCCCTAGCCACGCACCTCATCCAAAACATCCTCGCCCATACTGCCAAAGAAGTAGGACGCATACTCGCCATCCCCCACCCCCCCTCTCACAACGTCCAACCTGGGACAATCGATATTCATCGTCACCACACCCCTATCGCCATCACAGGAGACCTCCGCACTTTCCCCCCCCTAAGGAACCTCGCAGGCCCAAGAGCTCAACTCTTCGACTCATTGGTGATCGCTGGCCAAAATATCAATCCGCAAGGCCTCACCCTCCGCCTAACTCCAGCATGGCTCCACCATCACAAAACACCCAGCTCCAAGAATGACCCAGGTTGAGTCAGATCTAGCGGCCACATAGCCAGCCAGTAGCAGCAAACTCCCAACCCCAACATCGAGGTCGCTCGGCCACCTCTTACGCCAAAACCGGATCGTAGTTTCAATCCTGCGTCGCTTGAAGGATACACAATTGGGCAGTCGTTTCGCCCTTTGACCCAGGTTGATTTGGATTGGAGAGACATAATAGTACGAAACACGTTGTGTCTTTTTCCAAACAAGCGAAGGGCCTACGTTTTTCCCCGACAGGTGGAGAGGCCTTTTTGGCCGCCTCAGCGTGGAAATACTGCTTTGTTTTCCTTCAAGCTCGGCAAAAAGCAGATCGGTGCACTAGCGACGAATCGCATCTGGAAGAATGCTGTACGAAGGAAGCGGCTAGGTTGCCACTACGGCGCCGCCGTAGTGAACCATCCACCAAGTCCCTTCAGGAAAGGGGGTGGAGAAATGACCGTCTCGAAAAAGAAGCAGTGCAGTGCGATACGCGCGCCGGAACCCACGAAGCGCGACCTGGGCCTTGAGATAGAGCTCCCGGTGTTTGGTGGAGAATGTGGGTATCCGTTGGGGTGTGGGCGATGGCTCAGTGGTGGGGCAGGAAGTGACGGGAGTCTGTCGGACACGCTCCATACCTTGGAAAGGTCCGCGTACCTGGCGGCGCCGAGTTTCGATGAGGCGCTCTAGGGTCGAGACGACCTCATCACGATCCCAATCCCGGAGCGCTGGGGGCATGGTGAGTACGAGCCGTGCAGGAATAGGCCAGGTCACTTTCTTGAAAAAGGAGGGGACCTGCAGCCCCTCTGCGAGCACAGTTCCCAACTGCTCGGGTGTCGTAGAAAGACCGTCCCATTGCTCAGGACGGGCAACAAGCCCTGCGGTCACGGGATTGAGGGTCATGTAGGAAAGCTTGTCGAGCACGGCTTCCGGGGTGAGTAGCGGCATGGCGTGATAGGAGACACTCGGGTCAAACACGGTGCCCCCAATCCGATGGTAGAACTTCGTTGCGAGCGCCAGATGTCGGTTGAAGCGCCTCATGAACTCGGGAAGTCGGCCAGAAGTGTCGGTAATCATCAGGTGGTAGTGGTTACTCATGAAGGTGAATCCGTGGACTTCCATGCCGCACATATGGGCAAACACAGCCAGTAAAAAGAGAGCCACAGTATTGAGCCAGGTGCTTGGGCGCAGGTAGAATCGCCGTTCCGTACAGCGGCGGCCGACCATGTATGTGGTGCCGGGAAGGATTTGACGGGGCATTGTCATGACCCCTTATCGGTCACAGCACCCTCCCAGTTGCTTCCTTTTTTCAACCTGGGTGGTTTTCAACCGTTGGTTTCTACACTTGAGCTTGCGAAGTTGCTGGCGGCATCCCAGATATCCTGCAGTGAATACGTCTGCTGATTCGATTCTATTGCTGTCTTTTGGGGGGCCAGAACGCTCCGAGGAAGTCATGCCCTTTTTGCGCAATGTGGTGAAGGGGCGGGATGTTCCGGAAGAACGGCTCCAGGAGGTGGCAAAGCACTACATGCGCCACGGGGGAAGTAGCCCGATCAACGAACGAAACCGATTGTTTAAGAAAACACTGGGGGCGGAGCTCAGAAAGTACGGCATCGAGCTTCCGGTCTATTTGGGGAACCGAAACTGGCATCCGATGCTCGCTGATACCCTGGCATCCATGTACACTGACGGCTGCCGAAATGCCCTAGTGTATGTCACGTCAGCCTACGGTTCTTATTCGGGTTGCCGGCAATACAGCGAGGATATGGTCAAGGCACAGCAGGAACTTGTGGACCGTCAACCTGGGTCGAATCTCGAGCTTCGCAAACTGCGCATATTTTACGATCATCCTGATTTTGTCTCCGCCACGGTGTCTCGGGTGCACGATGCGTTGCAGCTCGCCACACCACGCATCCCAACGCGGTTGGTATTTACCGCCCACAGTATTCCCTGTGCCATGGCAGAGAGTTCTCCCTATGTGGCCCAACTTGAGGAAACCGCGGGCCTCGTGTCCAACGCGATTTTGAGCAATTCTTCGATTATTCTGCGAGATTGGGATCTGGTTTTTCAGAGCCGTAGTGGCCCTCCGCAGGTACCCTGGTTGGAACCCGACGTGACCGATCATATCCGCATTCTCGCTGATCAAGGAGTCAAACAGATCGTACTTTGCCCACTGGGCTTCTTAACTGACCATATGGAAGTGATTCACGATCTCGACACAGAAGCCCGTGAAGTGGCCGAGAGTTTCGGGCTTAAGTTAGTTCGGGCCAAAACCGTAGGCGCACATCCTCATATGGTCCGAATGGTCCGAAAGTTACTCCAGGAGCAACTGCAAGGTGCCCCAGCCGAACGCGCGAGTGATCTTCACACGAGACTTCCACACTGCACACCCACATGCTGCTCTCCCCCGAGGCGCCCGCGGCTACCGACTGGAACTTCCGATCCTAGCAGGCCAGTCTCTGCCCTTAACTAAAAAATGCTATTCTATGCCAACGATTTAGGGGCGTCCCCTAGACCCGTACGGAGTTGCGAATACCCACAAGACGTTCACAGGTTTCCCAGAGTTGCCTTCCCAACTCTCGATCGTGAACAAGAGGCGCAGGCTCTTGCCGCTCCAACCCTCGGAAATAAAGGCCGGTTTCATTGGTGAGGGCGGGGGAAGTCGCAACGTGGACAGGACCCTCAGCGGCCACTCGCGGGGAGCGATAGATGGGCCGCAACACAGTGCGGGCAACGGCTCGAGCGAGCAACGATGCATGTCGCAGGCTTTCTGTACGCACAAGCCCAGGGTCCACGCAATGGGCTGTGACACCACTTCCCCGAAGTCGCCGAGCCAGCTCCATGGTGAACAGTACGCGGCCAAGCTGAGCCTGTTCAATTGCTTGCTTTGCTGAATAGGCGCGTCGCTCAAAGCTCAGGTCCTCAAAGTCGACCACGCCGCTGCGATGCTTCTGGCTGGTGACGACTACCACTCGTGATGGGGTCGCGCCCCTCAGTAGGTCAAGCCACAGATGGGTGGCCAAAAACGGCCCTAGCAAGTCGATCGCAAGTGTCCGCTCGTGCCCCTCATCGGTAATGGTTTTCTCGCTCGGGGCGGAGCCCGTACAATGCACAAGCACGTCCAGGCGGGCAAATGTGCTGTCCAATTCCTTGCAGGCGGTTCGTACAGAAGCCATGGAGGAAATATCGCATTCCAAAATATGTACACGATGGTTCCCTGTGCGTCGTACGATCGATTCGCGAGTTGCCACAGCCGACCGAACATTGCGACAGGCGAGTACGACGATTGCACCCATGGAAGCAAGGTCGTTGGAAATGGCTCGGCCCAAACCACGGTTGCCCCCTGTGACTACGCATACTCGCCCTCGCATCGACGCCTGACCCCGTTTCGGCTTTGCCATCATGTCCTTCATTTCACACGAGTTCGCGATGGGCCCGCCATGGGGGTACGGCCTAGGAACCCTGTTGCTTGCTGCCTGGGCGGCGGGAGGTTTTGCGGCGCATGTTTTCAGTGGTTTTTCGGGCACCAGATCCACCAATGCCCCTACGGCTGACACCCACGGCGAAACGTACGCGCTCCATGGTCTCAAGCGCGATGGTCCGAGCACGTTCGGCACCGTCTTGCAGAATCTCGTCGATCACTTCGGTGTTGGTGCGTAGTTGATGGTAAGTGTCTCGAAACGGGCCCAGTTCCTGTTCAAGTAGATCTGCTAACTCCTGTTTAGCGTGGCCCCAGCCATACCCTCCTTCGGCCAACTTCTGGCGCATGGAAAGGGCATCCTCGGGGGTGGCCATGAGTTTGTAGAGTTCAAAAACGGTATTCCCGACCGCCTCTTTCGGTACCTCCAGAGGTTCTGAGCCAGTCTTGATACCGCCCAGTACCTTACGGGTGGCCTTGGGTTGAGAAAAAAGTGGAACCGTGTTTCCACGGCTCTTACTCATCTTTTCTCCATCGGTTCCAGGAACGACGGGCGCGTCAGTGATTAGCCCCTCCGGCACCACAAGGATGTCGTCCTGAAACGTATGGTTGAAGCGAATTGCCACGTCACGTGCCACTTCTAGGTGTTGCTGTTGATCCTTTCCCACGGGTACCACATGGGCACCGTACAAAATGATGTCCGCTGCCATCAGCAACGGGTAGTTGAACACACCAGCGTTGACGGTACCCCCTTTTGTTGGACCGTCCTTGGTCGTACTCCCTTTGGCCTGAGCTCCTTTGGCCTGAGCTCCCTTGGCTAGGGCGTCCTTGTAGGCATGGCCCCGTTCCAACTGGCCCGTGGCAACAAGGCACGAGAAAATCCAAGCCAGTTCGAACACCTCCGGTATGTCCGATTGCCGGTACAGCATCGTGGTGCGTGGGTCCACCCCGCACGCAAGCCAGGTCGCGGCCACATCGTAGACGTATTGGGTAAGCAGATCTGGGTCCCGGAGGCTTGTGAGCGCATGGTAGTCTGCGATGAAAAACAGGGTTCGGTAGGATTCCGTAAGCCTTACGGCGGTACGGATCGCGCCAAGGTAGTTTCCAAGGTGAGGAGTTGCGGTGGGTTTGATCCCGGTAAGTGCTATCTGGGGCACGGTGCTCCAGTGTGGCGCCAAGCCCCCCCGGATGGCAACCCTCCACCGGCGACTTGGTCCACCCGCAGGTTGTTCTGCTACGTTCTTGCCATGAGCGAATCTCGACCTTTTCGTATTCTCGGTATTCAACAAATTGCGGTAGGGAGCCCGGACAAATCCCACCTCCGTACCCTTTGGATAGATTTGCTTGGGCTCACTCAAGAGGGGCAATTTAGGGAGGAAAGCCAAAATGTGGACGAGGACATCCTCGTGGTAGGGGAGGGCTCCGCTCGGGTGGAAATCGACCTAATGCAGCCCATCGACCCGGAAAAAAGCCCCAGAGTAGACAAGCCCGCGCTCAATCATGTCGGCCTATGGGTAGATGACCTTCGAAAAGCCGTGTCGTGGTTGCAAAGCAAGGGCGTTCGTTTCACTCCTGGCGGAATTAAGAAGGGAGCTGGCGGCCACGAGGTCTGTTTTATTCACCCCAAGGGCAACGAACAATCCCCCCAGGGCGGGGAAGGGGTGCTGATTGAGCTTGTCCAAGCCCCCAAACGGACGATCGACCCGGGTTGAACAAGTTTGAACGCAGGGATTCGTACGTTGACCCAGGTTGAATCGCGTTGATGGCCTAGATAGGCGTTTTTGCCTGTTTTTGTCCCTATCTGGATTCACCCAGGTTGATTACGGATCAGGGATGTGCAGGGCCTGGGCCATGGCGTATTCGTAAAAATTGACCATTTGGGTCTCTAACACTTGGGCGAAATACTGGTTGGCGGTTTGGGTTTCGTTATTTTGGAGGGCTGCGAAGGCGGCGTAGCAGTAGGCTTCTGCCCGTTCTCCGCGGTTTGAGGCTTCTCCAACCAGGGTTTCCACGGTTGTTTCACCTAGGCCGAGTCGTGCAAGGCTGCCCCACCAGGCGGCGTCGGTGCGGTGCTGTTCCAGTGCGTACAGGGCGTCTCCCTGCAGCGGTAACCCGGCCCGGGCCTGAATCGCGGCCACCCACAGGGCGAAGTACACACGCCATTCGGCTTGGAGGGCCAGTCGACGTTGGGCCTGGCGAAACACTTCCTGGGCCAGCTCTGGATCGGGCTCCGCCATTACCAGGTAGGAAAGGATCCGAGCATAGACGTCCCGGGTAGGTTCTGGGGATTGTGCGGCCACGCGAATGACGTCCCTGGCTGCCTTATGTTCACCAAGCCTGTGCAAAATAACCCCCCGCTGGGCGTGGAGTTCGGGGCTGCCGCTTGCCCCGGGAATCTTTGTCAACGTGTTCAGGTGCTCCAACGCGATCCGGTAGGAGCGCACCGCTTCCTCCTGTCGATCTGCCAAATCCAGACTCAGGCCCATTTCCCATTGGAGGTCCGCGTTGATGCTCACCTGGGAAATACCGGTGCCTGGCATCCGGGTGGCCTGGTGGAGATATCGAAGGCTACCCTGTGCGTTGCCAAGCAATCTCTGAAGCCGTGCCATTTGCAGAACGGCGGGTAAGCTTGGTTTTTCTTCGATGCTCCGCGTGTACCACTGGATGGCTCCTTCAGCGTTGCCAGCGTTGGTTTCAAGCAAACCGAGCAGGTAGTGCAACTCCTCAGGTGCGACGGCCGGAGAAGAATCAGGCCACAGTCGCAGTCGCTCCTGCAGTATGGCTTCCGCCTTGGACGCCAGTCGGCGCGACATGGTCGGATCTGAATCATACAAGCCCTGGGTCAACATGAGTTCCATGGCCTGCAGCGCCTCGTCGTATCCCGATTGTTCCTCGGGCATGCGTTGTACGGCCTCCATGTACCACTCTGTAGCCTGTGCAAAGTCCCGCTCCTGAGCGGCGGTGCGGGCAAGGCAGGTTACAAACCGAACGTCCCGGTCAAAGACGCGGTAGCCGTAACGGCACAGGCCCCGCCGAACGTCCAAGTGGGGTGCGTCAAACGCCTGTGCGAGTTCCAGAAGAGCCCCTGGACTTTCACCGCTCACTTCCTTCAGCACCTGTTGCAATTCGCGCCCCCCAGGGAGGTCGTCAATGGCGGTTGCCGCAAGGTCGATCTCTCCCACCCGCAAGTAGGGAATCGCAATACTGAGTGCCACCTGGCGCTGCAGTTGCGCGGATGGGCCGAACTCCCGGGACCGAAAAAGGCGAAAAGCACCACCACGACTTTGCATGGCTTCCATGAATAGGTTTGCACGTAGGGTTTGCAGTTCCGCGGCGTGTTCCAACACATCCATTCCAGGGGTGGCTGCCGCATGGTTGTCCCAAACGTCGGCCAGTCGAGACACGGCGCTAAACTGGTCTGGAAAGGCCTGGCGCGCTTCTACGCTCCACTCTGCCAGATGCTCGTAGCGCGTGACCCAGGGCAGCTGTGCCGGGCCCAATCGTTCGAAACGATCTGGCCTCGGTTTGGTCCGGGGCTTGTTGTTTGCGGATTCACCACCTTCAGTAGCCTCTTGCGCACGCACCAAGCTCAACACACGCAGGGCGGACAGCGCCCGTGCCTCGTTGCCAGACTTGGCGGCATCCAACCAGACCCGGTGGGCCAACGGGTACAAAGTGGAGGAGCCAACAAGCACGCCCGCGTACCGTTTGGATCCACGGCTCTCTGCCACATCGAGATCCGGCAGGCTAAAGTCTGCAACTCCATACCACTGGGTAGCTTCCTGAAACCAATGCCAGGTGTCTTCGATGGCCTCCCCATCCCGAACGCCACCACCACGGGTGTTGTCCAATCCACGATCCACACAATAACGCACCAGCCCATCCCGCAGAATTTCGCGAGAGCGATGGCCAACCGGCATGCCCAACCACGTGCGTGAGGACTCCAGGTAGTTGGAAGACGTGACTTCGGAACCCGCTGGGCCTAAATTCGGGTGCTCGGCACCGCGGTCCCTGCGGCCGCCACAACCGGCGGCCACGAGCAGGTGAACAGGTAGCTGAACAAGCAGCACCGCAAGTGGTACCCATCCCCTAATCAAACGAAAACGAATATTGGAAGCGCACATGATCGAGAAGCCCACACTAGCGCATGCCGGTGACAAGCACGAACAACCCGACTTGAAGGTGTCATCGGCCGGATTTGAGTTGCCCTGGTGGTCCATCATCATGCTTCCCTGGGCGGCCATTCTCGGCACACAGATGGTGGGCCTTACGTTGAGGTTGCTAGAGTTCGCTCCTGGGGCAAACCATCCGGCGTACAAGCTTGTTCTCGCCATGTCGCAGTTGGTGGCGTGGTCGGTGGTTGCCGCTTTTGGCCTTTGGCTCTCCCAACGGGAGCCCGCAAAATCGGTGGAGCCCACCGTGAGCTTGCAACGGATGCTCAGGGGGCTTTTTGCGCAGCCCACCAACGTCGCCGTTGTTGGAGTGGCTGTACTGACCGGTTTTGCGTTGCAGTTTCCCCTCTCAAGGCTGAGTCACCTGATGCTGCCCTGGTCTTCGGCGTCCCTGGAAGATCTTCAGTTCAGGCAGCAGCTTGTCACCTACCGCACGCCCGCAGAAGCTGTGGCCACATGGTTTGCCTTTGTGGTTGTGGCCCCGCTTGTGGAGGAGCTGCTCTTTCGCGGGGTACTTTTACGTGGGTTGCAGTCCAGGTTGGGGAGCACCGTGACACTTGTATTGACCAGTGTGGCATTTGGCGTGGTTCATGGGGCTCTGGACGCAGTCGTGTACGCCACACTCGCGGGGCTCACATTCGGGAGGGTGATGCAAAAGCAGGGCAATCTTGGGGTCACCATGGCCATGCACGCAGGTGTAAACGCAGTGCCATTGGTTCTGCAGGCTCGTTGGTGGCTCATACCCGGGTTTAACGAGCCACTGGGGCCCAGTGGCGCCCAGGACATTGCTGAAGTGTTAGATAGTCTTGAGCCCCTAGCCCCAGTGGTTTGGGTGCCGGCCACAGCCTTGGCCGTAGCTGGGATTATGTTTCTTGTAAGAAACCCAACACGTCCGACACGTCCTCTGAACTCCCAATAAATAGGGGTGTTCGTTGGTGAAGTACCTCGGGTTCCACATCCAGAATTCGTTGGGATCCGTCGGAAGCCGCACCGCCTGCGGCCTCCACAAGAAACGCAAACGGCGCCGCTTCGTACAGAAGCCTGAGCTTGCCCTCGGGCTTGTCTTCGCTGCCGGGGTAGCAAAACACCCCTCCCCGAAGCAGGGTGCGGTGAAGGTCCGCCACCATGGCCCCAATGTACCGGTGGCCATAGGCCTTCTTGCCCTCCTCGGGCTTCTTTATCCAGTCTGCCCACCGACGCATGCCCGGGACCCAGGAGTGGTAGTGGCCTTCGTTGATGGAATAAATGGAACCCCGTTTTGGGATGCGAATGTTGTCGTGGGACAGAAAGAACTCGCCCACCGATGGATCGAACGTGAACCCATAGACACCGTTGCCGGTGGTGTACACAAACATGGTGGACGAACCGTAGATGGCGTATCCGCTGGCGACCAAGTCACGGCCAGGTTGCAGGCAATCTTCCAGGGTGCCTCGCCCCTCGCCAGGTGTGCGGCGTTTGTAGATACTGAAAATCGTGCCGATGGAAGCGTTTACATCGATGTTGCCGGAGCCGTCCAGGGGATCAAACATGAGCACGTACTTTCCGGCGGGCTCTTCCAACGGAACGGGGATCACCTCTTCCACTTCTTCGCTTGCCATGACGCACACGTGGCCGCCGCTCTCCGCGCACTTGACCAAGGTATCGTTGGAGAACTGGTCCAGCTTAGCCACCATCTCGCCCTGCACGTTGGTTTCACCCGTGAGCCCCAACACACCCGCAAGCCCTGCGCGGTGCACACGGCTGTGAATGATTTTCACCGCAAGCGCGATTTGCTGAAACAGGCCCGTAAAATTCCCTGAGGCACCAGGTGATGCGCGCTGCATGTCGAGCACGTGCCTTGCAAGGCTACTCCCCGGTTGAACGGGCCCCGCAGGCCGCCACGAGGCCATTGAATCCCTTGCCACTGAGTTTCTACCCGCCGAGCGTTCCATGATCCGCGGTTTAGCAGGTCTAGCGCGCTTTGCCCGGATGCCAGCCTCCCGGACGCCAGTCCAGCCGAGTACCAGTCTAGGAAGCGTCGCGGCTGTACCGAACCTCGGCGGACAACGCGTCGCCCGACCAGGTGAGCTCGGTGATGCGCACGACCCTAGAATCAGAATCTGGGGTTTGCTCCAGTTCCACCACAAACCGCATGGAGTTGGAAAGCAGTCGCTCCGCATTCCTATCCTGACCCGCCGCGCCCACACCCATGCGGGCCACAAGGCCAGCAATCAGAGATTCCTGCGAACCCAATCGCAGGGCCATGCCTGCCACGTTACCGTCGGCAATACCGTCCAAGAACGTCAGCGCGTGAAGCAAATCATCAGACTGCAATCCATCCACAATGAGCCGCTTTGCCCCAAACCGTTGGGATTCCGTGAGTACCTGCCGAAGTGCGGTGCCCGGGCGCCCGTCTCGGCAAAAGCCCAGCGTAATCATCTCCTTGCCAGAGCGGACCGAACCTGGATTTCCACTTACACAGAGCCAGGGGTCACTGGGATTCGCCAGGTTTGCAAGACCACCCACCACCGTGGATACCCCCGTTCCCGAGGGGCCCAGCACCATCACCGACGCCCGATCCTGGACCGCCTGTTGCAGCACGCCCCGGGCCTTATCATCCCAAATGCCCCGGCGTTCCATTTCAGGCACGGTCATCGGATCCCCAACAGCCCGCACGTGCAGTACTGGGCCGTCATAGGCCACAGGTTCACGGATGAACGTCACCCGAAGGCCCGGAGCCACCAAGGCTTCCTGCACTGGAGCCTCTCCAGAGAGGACACGCCCTGCCCGTTGAAAAAGGCGTTCTGCCACGATTTCCAAGGCGCGATTGGAGGAAAACCGAGTGGATTGGGCTTCCGGGCCCTTGCCCCAGTCCACCGTGAGGCGGCGTGTGCCCTCTGCGGTGGCTTCCTTGAGACCATCCTTGGCCAACATCGGATCCAATGGGCCAAGCCCCACGGCCTCCCGGAGGGCCGCTCCAAGCAATTGGTTGGGGTCCTCCCCGTCCAGGCGCCCTTCGCTTTCAAGTCGTTGCACCGCCTGCCGAATGGACTGCTTGATACTCTCCCGGACCGAGGTGGTCTTCAGGGCGGCCGTTGCGTGAAGGTTGTGAAAATGGGAGACGTACTCCAGTACACCCGCCAGTCCACGCCCGGTGATCTCCACGGGCCCCTCCGGGGGAATACTGGAGGTCGCGCTGCTGTTGGCGTGGGCCACATCGCCGGGGGCGTCTGCAGTTCGTACGGGGCGAACGGTTGCGCTGGGCCCACTTGCAGAACTGGGTCCACTTGCGGAACTGGGTCCACTTACAGAACTGGGCCCACCCGCGGAAGCGCCGGGGCGTGACACCCCTAAGTTTGAGACAGGAGACCGCGCCGGGGGTGCAGCCGTCATGGCGGGTGCGGGGGGTGGCGCAGAAGGCCGACCCGGAGGTGCGGAACCGGGGCTTCCCGGGCGTACGGCGCCAGGTCGCGCAGACCCAGGGGCACCGTAGGAAGCGGAGCCCTCGGGGCCCCCTTGTCTACGCACCGGCGCGTTGGGCGGAGCCTCCGATGGTGGGGAAGGCCGCTCGCTTGCCACGCCCTCTTCGATGGTGAGAACAAAATCTCCGATGTAAACCTTGTCGCCTGCCTTCACCACAAGGGGGGAGGTGATGCGCCGACCGTTGACGTACGTACCGTTCGTGCTTTTGAGGTCCACGACGATGAAGCGGTCATCCTTGAGCACAATGCGGGAATGGCGCTTGGAAACGTTGCCCTTGGGCAGGATCACGTCGTTGCCCTGGACACGACCGATCGTCACTTCCGACTTGTCAAAGTCCAAGCGCCGTTGGGCACCGCCCTTTTCCGTAATGATCACCGCGTACATGCGTTACCAAACCGTGTCACAACGTGGCCCCCCAGGCCATCCCCAGGCAAACCACACGCAACGGCCCGCAGTCTCCCCCAGAACCCCCCCAGGAGTCCAAAAACATTCATATGCCTGAGATAACCCGGTATCTCCGTTCTACCGGTTATTGCAGCAATTCGCTTCGCGCGGTTCTCAAGGGAGCACTTTGGCCACAGCCCTCCTAAGAACACACTCTGAAAACGTACGATTTGCTTGTCTCGAGAAAGGTCGACAGCCGAAAATCAACCGCCGTGCTGTGGGGGCAGGTCGCCTGAGGGCAGGTTGCTGGAGGAGATGCCGGCAGCTGGAAGGTCGGCGGTGGCGAGGTCTGGGTTGATGAGGTGACCGGTGCTCTGACTGGGTGGCGGCTGGCTGGGCAGTGACAACGCAGCTTCCAGTTTTTCCAGGCGTGTGGCGAGCCGTTCGTTCTCAGCCCGCAGGTGGCGGATCATTTCGGAAACGGGGTCTGGCAAGTTTGCGTGATCCAAGGTCACGTCGAAGGACGAGCGGGTTTCGCCAGCGCCCTTTACCACGCGGCCAGGTACCCCCACCACGGTACCGTTTTGTGGCACGGGGCGAATGACCACAGAGCCCGAACCGATACGTGCGCCATCCCCTACCTGGATGTGGCCCAGGATGCAGGCGTTGCTTCCCACCACCACCTTGGCGCCCAGTTCCGGGTGCCGGGCTTCGCGGCCCATGGAGGTTCCTCCAAGCACCACCCCCTTGTACAGCACACAGCCATCTCCAACCTTTGCGGTCTCCCCAATCACGACACCCATGCCGTGGTCGATGAACACACCCTGGCCGAGCTTTGCACCTGGGTGAATCTCCACCCCAGAAAGAAAACGGTTTGCGTGGGACACCATCCGCGCCGGAAGCCCCAGCTCACGCTTCCAAAGGCTGTGCGCTACCCGGTGCATCCAAATGGCATGTAGGCCAGGGTAGGTCAGCACGATCTCGAGCTTGCTGCGGGCAGCCGGGTCGTGTTCCAACACCGCATCCACATCGCGCACGTAGCAACGTAGCCGCGCGCGCAGCTTGCCCCAGGGGGTCTTCTTTGTGGAAGCTTCCGCACAGTCCGGGGTGGGGGGGGTGACATGAACCGGGTCCATGGGGGAGAACCTAGCAACCCGGGGTCCCAATGTCATCGTTTGCGCCTCCCTTGCTCCCGTGCCTGGGGCTGTTAGCGTTTGGAAATGTGGCAAGAACGGTTGGAAATCGCGACACGGCTAGCCCGTACCGCCGGTGACATTTTGATGTCGATCTACGACACGGACTTTTCCGTGGAGATGAAGGGCGAGAGCGATCCCGTCACCCTGGCGGACAAGAAGGCCAATGCGTACCTGGTGGGCGAGCTACGGAAACTATTGCCCGGGGATGGGGTGGTGGCCGAGGAGAGCCCGGACCTGTCCGATGCCATTGGCAAAAAGCTGTGTTGGTATGTGGACCCCCTGGACGGTACCAAGGAGTTCATTGCCAAGAACGGGGAGTTCGCCGTCATGCTGGGGCTAGCGGTAGAAGGCAAGGCCAAGGTTGGGGTCGTGTACCAGCCCGTGCACGACAAACTCTACCAAGGCATCGTGGGTGACAGGGGCACCGCCGGCGGTGCCTGGCTTGAACACAGGGGTGAACGCAGGCCGCTACAGGTATCCAATAGGGAAGACACTTCACAACTGCGTTTGGTGGCTTCCCGTTCCCACCGGCCCCCAGAAATCGACGCCCTCGCAGCTGAACTGGGTACAGACGACATCGTGCAAAGCGGCTCGGTCGGGCTAAAAATAGGAATGATTGCCGAACAGCGGGCCGACCTCTACGTGCACCCGAGCGACAGGTCTTCGCAATGGGATTGCTGCGGCCCCGAAGCCATTCACGTGGGAGCCCGCGGAGTGTTTACCGACGTGACCGGGGCACCCTACCTGTACGGTGGAGAAGACATGCGAAACCGCCGGGGCATCACCGCCTGCAACACCGCCGCATGGGAAAAGGTAAAACCCTCCGTACTCGCCATCGCCGCCCAACTGGGCTGGTTTGGCGAGAAGAACTGACAATTCCGGCCTTGGTAGCGTGATTTCCCTAAAGATTGTAGACTGGGAGAATGACAGCCACTGCAAAGCAAGTGCTGGAAGATGCTCTTGCCCTTCCGGAAGAAGATCGCGAGAAGGTGGCCGAACTTCTGTTGGTGAGTCTTGACAGGAACCATCTGCAAAATGTTGAAAAAGAATGGAATGCGGAAGCCATGCGGCGCCTCCGTGATGCCGAAGAAAACCCTGAAAATGGAAGGGAATGGTCAGAGGTTTACGGAGAGTTGAAGGCTAGTTTTTCTTCTCAGTGAGGGTTCGATTCAAAACAGAAGCTTTAGACGAACTTGAGCGAGCTGCAGAATACTATGAGGACAAACAGCCTGGACTGAGTTTACAGTTTATTGACGCGATCCACGAAACGATTCGGTTCGCGGTTGAACATCCACGACTAGGTATTCGGGTAGGGGTATCTCCAAGATCCAATATGCTCAGAAGGTATCCTGTAAACCGGTTCCCGTTCATGGTTTACACCAGTCTGATCGGTGAAGTTCTAGAAGTTCTAGCCGTTGCCCACACGTCAAGGAGACCCGGATATTGGGGCGGCAGACTAGGCGGCTCTTAGAACTCCACGGGTGTGGCGGGGAATTCCTTGGAGGCGCGGGCGCGCTCTTCGATGGCTTGCATCACCGTGAGCACGCGGTTTTCCTGCCAAGGGTAGCCAATTACCTGTACGCCCACGGGTAGCCCCGTGGCGCGACCAAGAATGGCCTGGGCACGTCGTTCGAAACGATCTCCCTGTCTGGGATTGGCCGCGTTGGCTTCCTGCTCACGCACACGCGTCACAGGGATCACGCCCGCAGGCCGATTCAACACGTTGGCGCGCACGGCATAGGAAAAGGCGATGGAAAAGTCGTTCGCTTCCCCCAAGGGTGCCGCTGGCGTGGCAAGCAGTGGGCACACCACCGCATCCAAGCCCAGCTTTTGCCAATGGGTCTGTTCATCAAGCATCAACTGATTGCGGCGGGTGGTCATCTTCCAGAGTTGGTCGATGGGTTTTTCGCCCAGGTTAGAAAGCAACGTGGAAAGTCGCTCCTCGCCCATCATGCGCGCGGCACGGGCCATCCCCATGCGTGCCACCCTCGGCAGATGGGCCACCCGCCGCATCAGCTTCAGTGAATCGATGACCGTTTCTCCCTCGAGCAGTTCATCCAGGGTGCGCCCCCCGTCGCTGCTCATCACCGCGATCATCAGGTAGGTCATTTCCCGCGCGTAGTCCGGCGTGAACTCCACCATCGTAGCTCCCGCGTCCTTCAGGTAGGCCACCGCCTCGCGCACGGCACGCCGACAGGGTTCCGTGGGCCCAAAGAAGCCATCCTCCTCGTAGTAGCCCACACGCACGCCAGACAGTTCCACACCGGGCCCAAAATTCTCAAGGCCCAAGGGGATCGGCGGCACCCGCGGATCCAGTTGGGCTTGCCTCACGGGATCGAGTGCTTGCATGTACAGGGCCACGTCCTCGGTGGTGCGTGCCATGGGGCCACATTGGGCAGCCACCACTTCCTGACCGCCCAGGGCGGTACCCACACCCGCATTGGACCAACGGGGCGTGGTCGGCTTAAGCCCCACGGTTCCGCAAAACCCGGAAGGTATGCGCACCGAGCCACCGATGTCCGAACCGATGCCGAGGGGGCTTTGCCCGCTTGCCAATACCACGGCCTCCCCACCGCTCGATCCCCCAGAACCGTGCGTTTTTGCCCAGGGGTTCTTGGACGAACCCCAAATCGGATTGGTGGATTCCATGGGCGACAACAGCGTCTGTGGAACATTGGTTTTGCCTAGAACGATGGCACCGGCCTCCTTGGACAGGCGCACCACCACCGCGTCCTTCTTTGCCGGGCGCGTGAGTTTGGACTCCACACCGAGGGTGGTGGGTGTGCCCTCAGTGTCGATGTTTTCCTTCACCGAAATGGGTAGGCCGTGAAGAGGCCCCTGGGCGTCACCCTTGGCCCGGGCCTGGTCCGCCTTGCGAGCGTCAACAAGTACCTGTTCACGAAACTGGTAAACGAAACCCGTGAGCTTGCCATCCACTTCGTCGGCACGTGCATGCAGGCCCTTCACCACTTCTTCACTTGAAAGCTCCCCCTGCTGGAGACTCTTGAGAATGGCCCTGGCGGACAGCTCGTGGATTTTCATGGGGTTCTAGATAGTGGGTGTTGGTAACGCTCTCAACCCGAGGGTGTTTCAGGTTTACCGGGGGCTGTCACTCCTTCCTGGGGAGCACTCGCACCGGATCGCCCTCGTTTAGGGTTCCCGAGCCCTTTGCCACGAGGTGCAGCATGCCTGCTGTGATCTCCTGAACCAGCACCGATAGGGAGCCTATCTGGAGCACACAGCCAATGGGCTCTTCCTCAGGCTCCCAGCCGTGGATCACCAGGGCCGCCCCCTTTTCACACCACCGCCGTTTCACTTCCTCCATGGGGAGCATGGGATACTGCTTCAACCACCAGGATTCGTTGGCGGCAAGAATGGTTGTGCCGGGCGCAACGTGAGTGGAGTTGTTCGCCGTACAGGAGATACGGGCAGACGGGGTGGGGCGCTTCCACATGGTTTTGCGGTGTTCCACGGAAATAGAAAGCTGCCAACCCCCTGATGCAGAAGAGAAGAAAATTCTACCTAACAGTCAATGAAAGTGAAATATTAAAGTTAAGAAGGATTCATAGGACATGTGGCGTTTGACCGGCTGGCCTGTTTAATCACAATAGGTTGATGCAACTACGTAGTCTTCTCTTAGCCCTTCTCCTTATCGTCGTTTCTGCCTGTTCCGGTTCTGGTTCCTCCAGTGGGGCCAACGACAATGGCGACACTGGATTGAACAACCCCGACACGGGAGTCGTTGCTGATACGGGCGTGGTGCCCGATACGGGCGTCACTCCAGACACCGGCATGGCGCCGGACACCGGCGTGGACGCGGGTCCGATCGGTGAATGCAACACCAACAGCGACTGCACACGCCACTCACAGATCCCGTACTGCCTTGTCAAATCGGACCCTGCCGACAACGAATGCGTAGAGTGCCTTCGCAACTCCCATTGCGACTACCCCTTGTTTTGCCTCAACAACACCTGTGATTCCTACGACCGTTAGACACATGCAGGTTTCCCGCTGAAGCAGCTCCGCCCGTGAACAAAAAAGCCCAGCCTGGGAATCCCTGGCTGGGCTTTTTTTCAACGTTCCAAGAACGTCATCGGTTCGTAGGAAGCTAGCGGGCTTCCTCGAACTCAGCGTCGATGACTCCGTCGTCCTTCTTTGTGGATCCACCATCCGCAGGTGCCTCTGCCTCAGAAGTGGCTCCATTGGCTCCATCGGGGCCGGCGGCTTGGTACGCTTCGGTAGCCACCGCTTGCATGGCGGTTTCCAGGGCTTCCATGTTGGACTGGATCGCCGCATCGTCCTGGGCGTCCACAGCATCCCGAAGGCTCTTTAGCTTCGCTTCAAGATCCGAAACCTTATCGGCCTCGAGCTTGTCTTTCATTTCGCCTAGGGTCTTTTCCACGCTGTAGCAAAGCTGGTCGGCCTTGTTTCGGTTTTCCACGGCCTCCCGGCGTTTCTTATCTTCCTCCTCGTGGGCTGCGGCATCGTCCACCATCTTTTGGATTTCGTCTTCCTTCAAACCACTGTTGGAGGTGATGGTGATTTTTTGGTCCTTGCCTGTGGCCTCATCCTGGGCAGTCACCGAAAGAATACCGTTGGCATCGATGTCAAAGATCACCTTGATCTTCGGCACGCCACGGGGTGCGGGCATGATGCCCTCCAGGTGGAACCTGCCTAGTACGCGGTTGTCCTTGGCCTGGGCCCGCTCGCCCTGAAGCACCAGGATCTCCACCTTGGTCTGGTTGTCTTCCGCGGTGGAAAAGGTTTGATCCGCGCGGGTGGGAATCGTTGTGTTCCGTGTAATCAAAGCCGTCATGACGCCACCCAGGGTTTCCACACCGAGGCTTAGCGGAGTCACGTCGAGTAGCACCACGTCCTTTACCTCACCGGAAAGAACGCCCGCCTGAATGGCAGCACCGATGGCCACCACCTCATCGGGGTTCACGCCCTTGTGCGGCTCCTTGCCAAAGAACGCTTTGACCCGATCCTGCACCATGGGTGTTCGGGTCGAACCGCCCACCATCACCACTTCGTCAATGTCTGAAGTCTGCTTGCCAGCGTCCGAAAGTGCCTTCTTACAGGGCTCCAGGGTGCGCTCCACCAGGGGCTCGATCATGGATTCGAATTTTGCCCGGGTAACCCGGATGTTCATGTGTTTCGGTCCGGAAGCATCGGCCGTCAAGAACGGAAGGTTCACTGTGGTTTCGAGCTTCGAACTCAGTTCAATCTTGGCCTTTTCCGCCGCATCCTTCAGGCGTTGAATCACCATCTTGTCCTTGGAGACATCGATGCCCTGATCCTTTTTGAACTCATCCACCAGGTAGTCGATGACCACCTGATCCACATCGTCGCCGCCCAGGTGGGTGTCGCCATTGGTCGCCACCACCTGCACCACGCTGTCGCTCACTTCCAGAATAGAAACGTCGAACGTTCCGCCACCAAAGTCGTACACAGCGATGAGCTGGTCTTCCTTCTTGTCCAACCCGTACGCCAACGCCGCCGCCGTGGGCTCGTTGACGATGCGCTTCACATCAAGACCAGCAATACGCCCGGCATCCTTGGTGGCCTGGCGTTGGGAGTCGTTGAAGTAGGCCGGCACCGTAATCACGGCCTCGGTCACCTCGGCGCCCAGGTAGTCCTCTGCCGCCTTCTTCAATTTACGAAGTACGTGGGAGGAAACCTCCGGGGGAGAAAGCTTCTTGCCCCGCACCTCAAACCCAACGTCTCCATTTTCACGGCGTACGCACTTGTAGGGTGCCCGGGCCATTTCCCGTTCGGCCTCTTCAAAGCGCAGGCCGATGAACCGCTTGGACGAGAAAATGGTGCCCTCAGGGTTGGTAATGGACTGACGCTTGGCGATTTGCCCGACCAGCACCTGGTCCTGGTCGTCCCAGGCCACCACGGACGGAGTAATACGATCCCCTTCCTCGTTCACCAGTACCTTGGCCTCCTTGCCCTCCATCACGGCAACAACAGAGTTTGTGGTTCCCAAATCAATCCCAATCATCTTACCCATCGCGTCATCTCTCCTTCGTCCACCCAACCTAACCACCCCCCCAAATGGGTCAACCGTTGGAAATTAGGTGGGGGCTGGCGAACCACCTGGGACTGTGTGTTAAAAACAAAATTATCTGCGCGGCAGAATAATATTTTGTTCTTGAAAGGAAATTTTCATATTGATTTCAAATGTTTAGTGGAAAGCCACAGACGGTAGTCGCAGCAATGTGTGTCTGTGTTCCGCCATTTTTCCAGGAAATATGGCGAAACCAGTGCCAAAATTTCAGATCCTGAAACCAACCTGGGTAACTCCGTCATGGCGTTGGTGGAAACAGAGCGAACGCGGGGCACGATGATCGCATGGCATGTGAATTGCCCATAGTGCTCGCATTTCCAATGAAATCACCACAGGACAAGTTGAGGCGCTCCCTCCTCCGTATGGGTTTCCCTTTTTCGTGGCTCCTATCTTGCGCATTCGCTACGCAACTCACTGGCTGCGGGGCGCGCCAGGAACGCACGCACCAGAAATCGGTGGAAGCAGGGTTCGTCGACGAAGTATCGATCGCCTTCGATTGGCCGGAACTGCACCCCTGCCAGCGGAGAAGGACTATCACTCTGGGTGGAACCGAGGGCAACACTTCGCAGCGAGAGGTGGTGCCCGCTGCTTGGGTTCCTCTCGTGCTCAAGTACCGACCGAACAATGAAACTCGAACACTATTTCTAGTGTGGGCCCTGTCTGGCGGCCTAGGCAGGGAAGCGTTTGCTCGAGGGTTTCATTTGGAACGGCCCTCTCCTGAAGAGGAGCCTCCAAAGTGTGAGGGGGTCCGCAGTTCGCTGCACCAGGGAAGTCAAACGGCATCGGATTTGAATCGCCTTATTCAGCACCTTTTGGGTGAAATGATCCTTCCGAGTGCACTGGTTGTGTGGAACGCTCCCTCCACGTACGGCAAAACCATTCCTGGGGTAGGGCACCAGTATCGTGCGCTCGAAGACGCGATCCCCAGCAGTTGGTTGAACCAACTCGACCAACCATGGTTTGAGAACTTACCGGATAGGATGCAGTTGGCATCGGACAAAGAAGACGAGACCTTAGCAACACTTCGTGGGTGGGAGGAACAATGGAAACCAACCGTAACTAAGTTAGAACATCGGCTCAGGGCGTACGCCCTAATCCGGCACTACATCGATTTGCGACGAGCACAGCTTCCCAAAACCTGGAGGGGGAAAACACCTCCGGCCCAACTATCTCAAGCCGAATACGCCGGGATGTGGATGCTTGCCGAACTAAAAGCAAACTACAGCGCTCCAAAATATCGTAGATGGTTGGAATCGATCGGAAAATTTGATGGAAAGCATTTTTCTATCGGAAAATCATTTGAATCTACGTGTGTTGGATTTTCTCCCCCATTCAAGGGCGTACTGTTACCGACGCGAGGTTCATTGGATGGACCGGCACCGATTCTGGAGGAGGAGTTTGCCGCCTTTTGCAGGGGTTATCAGTCCAACCTTGGCTTGAGATTCACGACCAAAGGCTCTGACAGTGCGAATGAGGTGCGGTCCCTCGCCACCGCCTCAAGCACTGGTTACCTTCAGGACTATTTTGATCCCAGCAGGACCCCGAAGAAATATCCGTGGCACATCTCCCAAGGGCATTGGGCCCTTGGCACGCAGGTTACGCCAGTGTTCGACGGTCATGTTGCGATTCAGCCGCCTGAACCCATTCAATGTCGTTCTGGCGGGGCCTACGTGGGTGGGGCGGAGGATTCGCCACCTTGCTACCGAACGCACATCGCGTTCTTCGACCCAGGTACAAGTGCTCACCGCGGGTCGCACCCCGATTTGGTGCTCCACATCGACGTCCAGTACGATCGTAAACCCAACCCGGGTACGGACAACCCCGTGTCACCGGACGACCTCGCGGGAAACTTTTTCATCGCCTACCCGTCTCACCTCAACCCGAACAACCATTGCCCGCAAACCTTCAACGCACCGCCGCCTGGTGAGCACCCAAACTTGGCTGAGTGCGTGGTGCAGCGGCACACCATGAACGAAGCCATCGACGACGTGGTCACCCTGCTTGGCATCCACCGCGGCCTCCCCACATCCGATGTCACCGATTCCAGCTCTGAAACCAACGTCCTCAAACTCCTTCTAGCTAGCAACCAGTACCGAAGGCGCTAGCGGGTTGGGTCCCATTTTCGCTCCACAACGCTTCGGTTCCCAAGCTCAGGCCGTCTGGTGCGTCAGCTCCGTCTGCTGCTAAAGCTCCCCCATGTCGCGTCCCCACAACTTCCAACCGGGCCCCGCAGCCCTGCCCCTGTCCGTTCTTGAACAAGCTCGGGAAGATATGGTTGAGTTCGGTTCCACGGGCATGTCCATCGCCGAACTGGGGCACCGCGGGCCCGATTTCAGGGTCGTTCACGAAGAAGCCTTGGCCCTACTGCGGTCTGAGCTCGCCATTCCAAGCGACTACGAGGTACTGCTCATGCAAGGGGGAGCCCGGGCCCAATTCGCACTGGTACCCATGAACTTTCTCTCGCCGGATCGTTCAGCCGACTACATTGTCACCGGCACATGGTCGGTCAACGCGTTGGAAGAAGCATGCGTTATCGGCACTGCCCGTGCCGCCGCGAGCAGCAAAGACAAGCAGTTTCAGGCCATTCCCACTGGAGCTGAAACCGATTGCGACCCGGACGCCGCCTACCTGCACATCACTTCCAACAACACCGTGTACGGCACACGGTTCAAGCAACTGCCACCCCAGCAATCCGGCAAGTACGGCCCAGTACCGCTCGTGAGTGACATGACCAGCGACCTGGCTGCCGTTCCTGTGGACGTCTCCGCCCACGGCCTCATCTACGCGGCCGCCCAAAAGAACCTGGGCATCACTGGGGTCACCGTGGTCATCGTGAAGCGCAGCTGGATGGAGCAGGCCCGCACGGACATCCCCCACATCTTTCGCTACGGCACCATCGCTGCGGCCGAATCCCTCTACAACACAGCCCCCACCGTAGCCATCTACTTCCTGCGAAACATGTTGCAATGGACCCGCGACCAGGGCGGTGTGGCCGAAATGGGGCGCCGCACCCAACAAAAAGCACAGGCGGTGTATGGGGCCGTGGACGCCCACCCAGGGTTCTACCGCTGCCCTGTTGCCATGGATTCCAGATCCCCGCTCAACGTGGTGTTTACCCTGCCAGATGAATCCACAGAATCTGCATTTATTGCTGAGTCCAAAGCCGCTGGCATGGTCGGACTAAAAGGTCACCGATCCGTGGGGGGCATTCGGGCTTCCATGTACAACGGCACTTCAGTTCAGGCAGCGCTGGATCTCGCCCAGTTCATGAATGAGTTTGCACGTACCCGGGGTTAGGCCCTAGGTCTTGTCCATGCCCTTCGAACTTGTCAGCCACATGGCCCCCAAGGGCGACCAACCCAGAGCCGTGGAGCGCCTTGGAAAGTCGCTCGCGGATGGGCAACGCAGCCAGGTTCTTCTGGGCATCACGGGAAGCGGAAAAACGTTCACCATTGCCAACGTGATTGCGGCCCACGGGCGTCCAGCACTCATCATGGCCCCCAACAAAACCCTAGCGGCTCAGTTGTTCGCGGAGATGAAGTCTCTCTTTCCCAACAACGCGGTGGAGTACTTCGTCAGCTACTACGACTACTACCAACCGGAAGCCTACATCCCCACCACAGACACCTTCATCGAGAAGGACGCCATGATCAACGAGCAGATTGATCGCATGCGCCACAGCGCCACACGCTCCCTGCTCGCCCGTGACGACGTCATCATCGTTTCCAGCGTTTCCTGCATCTACGGCATTGGCTCCGCGGAGTGGTACCGGGAAATGCTCGTGAATCTCAAGGTAGGTGAAGAGTTCCGCCGCGACGACCTGCTCATCCGGCTGGTGGACGTTCAGTACAATCGCAGCGACGCGGACTTCCATCGAGGAACCTTCCGTGTGCGAGGAGACGTGGTGGAGGTGTACCCCGCCCACGCCGAAAAAAGCGCCATTCGAATCGAGTACTGGGGCGACGAAATCGAACGCCTCCGTGAGATTAATCCCGTCACAGGTTCGGTCATCTGCGATTTGGATGAATACAGCATCTTCCCCGGATCCCACTACGTCACGCCAGAAGAGCAGCGCCGAAAGGCCATCAGCAACATTCGCGAAGAACTGCAGCCGCGCCTACAAGAGCTGGAGGCGCAGGGCAAACTCCTGGAACGCCAGCGCCTGGAACAGCGCACCATGTTCGACCTGGAAATGCTGGAAGAAGTGGGTTTTTGCCACGGCATCGAAAACTACTCCCGTCACCTTTCCAAACGGTCTCCCGGCGAGCCTCCCCCCACGCTGCTCGACTACTTCCCCAAGGATTACCTGGCCATCATCGATGAATCCCACATCACCGTCTCCCAGATCGGCGGCATGTTCCGTGGGGATCGCGCCCGTAAGGAGGTGCTTGTCGAACACGGGTTTCGCCTTCCCAGCGCCCTGGACAATCGGCCCCTACAGTTTGACGAATGGAACGAACGGGTACACCAGGTCATCTTCGTGAGCGCCACCCCCGGGGACTACGAATTGGAACAGACCCAGGGTGAAATCGTGGAGCAGGTCATTCGCCCCACGGGCTTGCTCGACCCCGTCATCCACGTGCGTCCCGTGAGCCATCAGGTCGACGATCTACTCAAGGAAATCCGCGTGCGCGTAGAACGCAACGAGCGGGTGCTTGTGACCACTCTCACCAAGCGCATGTCCGAAGATCTCACCGAGTACATGACCGAGGTCGGGGTCAAGGTGCGCTACCTGCACAGTGACATCGACACCCTGGAGCGCATCGAAATCCTCCGTGACTTGCGCACGGGTGAGTTCGATGTGCTCATCGGCATCAACCTCCTGCGGGAGGGCCTGGACCTCCCAGAAGTTTCGCTCGTGGCCATCTTGGATGCCGACAAGGAGGGGTTTCTGCGTTCCGCCCGTTCCCTTGTGCAAACCATTGGCCGCGCCGCACGGAACGTTCACGGTGAAGTCGTCATGTACGCCGACCGAATCACCAAGGCCATGGACTACGCCCTGAGCGAAACCCAACGTCGCCGGGCAGTGCAGCAGGCCTACAACACCGAACACGGCATCACCCCGGAGACCGTGCAGAACAAACTCAAGCACATGGAATTCGACGCCACCTCCGGTCAACGTGACTACGTGGACGTGGCGCCTCGACTCAGTATGGCCGCGGACGGTGGGGCACTTCGCGGATTGGATGTAAACGGCCCCTCCGATCTCCAGGCAAGGATCCAAACGCTCCGGGCAGAGATGCTCGCCGCCGCAGAGCAATTGGACTTCGAAAAAGCAGCTTCACTTCGTGATGAACTTGAATCCATTCAGCAGGGCGCCTCCCAGGAGGAATCACCAAAACCAAAATCAGGGGGAGCCAAGGGCAAGGCCGCCCGCAAGAACACGGCACGCCGCAACGCCCGTTCCAAATCCAAACCCCTCATCCAAGCCAGCCGCAAACGCTAGACCCAACGGGCCTAGGCGCGTTCGGCTAGGCGCCCTTAAACTCTTCTTCGGCGATCCAGCGCTCTGCGGACATGGCAGCCATGCAGCCCGTGCCTGCTGCAGTCACCGCCTGGCGCCACAACTTGTCCTGCACGTCACCACAGGCGTACACACCCGGAATGTTGGTCTCCACCGTGCCAGGCTTGGTCACAAGGTACCCGAGCTCGTCCTGATCCAGGATCCCCTTGAATACCTGGGAGTTCGGCACGTGACCAATGGCCACAAACAGCCCCTCAGTGGGGTGCAAGGTCTCTTCGCCAGTTTTCAGGTTCCTGAGCTTAAGTCCGTTCACCGTGCCCGCTTCCACGTCGAGCACATCTACCACTTCCGTGTCCCAGATGAACGAAATCTTCTCATGCGCCTTGGCCCGAGCTTGCATGATCTGTGATGCGCGCAGCGTATCCCTACGGTGAATTACGGTGACACTCTTGCAAAGGCCGGCCAGATAGAGCGCCTCCTCCATGGCGGTGTCTCCACCTCCCACCACGCACACATCCTGGTTCCGGAAGAAAAAGCCGTCGCAGGTGGCGCATGCGCTCACACCCTTGTTCTGGAGCTTCTGTTCATTCTCCAACCCCAGCCACTTTGCGCTGGCCCCGGTGGAAATAATCACGGTTTGAGCACGGTATTCCTTGCCGTCGGCCCACACGCCGAAAGGCTTCGATGAGAAATCCACCCGATCCACATCCTGGGTCACAAAACGGGTCTTGAAACGTTCCGCCTGATCCCGAAACTTCTGCATCATCTCCGGGCCCTTGATCCCCTCCGGAAATCCGGGGTAGTTCTCCACCTCCGTGGTGATCATCAGCTGCCCACCAGGAATGCCGCCCACCACCAGGCCTTCAATACAGAGTGGGTTCAGGTTGGCCCGCGCCGCGTAGACCGCCGCAGTAAGCCCTGCAGGGCCAGAACCAATAATTAATACCTTTTCGACTTCCGCGCTCATTGTCATCCCCTCTTAGGGCAATCCTGGTCGGTTGCCCAACACCCTTAACTCCCCAATTTGAAAAAAAAACTGAGCCGGGCTCAGTGACACAGCCGTTTACACCGCGCAAGCGCGCCCAGCGCGCCCAGCGCTCCCTACTTGCAAAGCCTTCGATCCAAGGGATCCAAACAACTTGTCCCTCGCAAGCATTGCGTCTGCCCTGGCAGAGGTGTCCGGATTGGAAAATAGTGACGAAACTAACTTTTCTAACCCCAATTTCTGCTTCACAATCGGGAACTTCGTGATTGGGGGGTCCCGAATGGTAACTTTTTTCTCAAGGTTGGGGCCCCTTGATCCGAGTACCTAAATGAGGGACCGAAAATAGGGACTTCCGTAAAAGGAATCCCCATTGGATGATGGGAACAGGGTAACCAAAAACCGCACAACGTGCGACAGGGGGGGAAATATGAGAACAAGCATACTGGAAGTGGCAGAGGACCTATTTGAACTGGACCCAGTTCAGGGATATCCACAACGTGGCGCAGAGCTCGTGGCCCGTGTGGCCGGCGCAACCAGCTTTCGGCTACGGTTGGCTGAGGACGGCCGGGAGGTTTTTAGCGACCCCAAGCCCCCCTGGGACGCCATTCACATGACGTTGCCACTTCGCAACGGTCGTCAGGTCGTGGGGGAAATCGACCTTTACACCGCAGAGGGCGCCAGCCCCTGGGCAGAACAAATCGAGCAAACCCGTTGGGCTGCAGGGCTCTTTGCACGCGGCTTGGGTTACCTACAGCGCCTCGGTTCCGACCAAAGTCGTCGCATGGGTGAAAACGTGGAGGCTGCGCTTGCCCGTGCTCCACTTACGCCCCGCGAACGGCACGTCGTGTCGCTACTCGTATCGGGTGCGTCCACCCGTGACATCGCCGATCGCAGCCAGCTCACCGTAGCGACTGTGAACACCTACTTGAAGCGAATCTTCTCCAAGCTTGGGGTCCACTCCCGCGTGGAGCTTGTGGCGCGCATGGCCGGCACAGAAGGAATGCCTGCTATTTCATCCACGCCGCGCGCTCGCACACAGGCCGCGGCATCCCCAATGGCGGAGTCCAGTCCCTCCTAATTAGGAGCGTTTCCTAAACAACCCACGAACCCTTGTCAGGTCCTCCTGTCCAAGTTCGCGGGTCACCACCAACACGCCCAGGTAGGTAAACGTGGCAAGAGCCATGGTCCCAAGGGTGTGCAAGGGGTGGCCCGTGGGCAGGAGCACGGCCGTCCAATAGGCCGTGGTGCCAGCGAGCAGCATGCGAGCAGTGGTCTTCCAGGTAGGGAGCGCGCCGAAACGCAGGTGCACCGCGAGCAAGCTTGCGCCAAGGGCCGTGGCCACCCCAGCCATGCTCCCAAGTGCGGTTCTCAGCAACGCTTCTTGCCCGTTCTCTGCTCCCCACAGCATGAACCGCACACCAAATACCAGTACACCCAGGCCAACCCCCGCCATGACAGCTGCGCTTCGGGCGTGTCCAGCCCCGCTCAGGGCGGTGGCGCACAGAACAAACACGGCGAGACCCGCCGCTGAAAATGCAAGCACCCGAAGAACACCCGCACCGGCAACATAGGCGTCAGGGTAGGCAAGCCCCATCACGCCCTCGGCTGCCCCAGCCAATACGCTCGCCACCCCCGCAAGAAGCAGCAATGAAATCCGAAACGCTGCCCGCAGCGTGTTTCGGGCCACGGCTTCATCGCCGGACCGTGTAGCCCTGGAGATCATGGGAAACACCACAAACGTCAGGCTCAACATCAGCTGGTAGGGCACAAACGCAAACTTTTGCCCAGCCGCGTAGTAGGCCGCGTATTCAGAAGCCTGCTGCGCCGCAAGGTTGCTCCTCAAGCCCCGTTCCAACAGTTGCTGCGTCCAGCCTGATTTGAACACCAAAACGTCGCTCAGCAAAAGGCCATTGAGGGCCAGCTGGTACAGGGCCAGGGGCACAAAGAGCCCCTGCCATGCCCCAAACCCCACCCCTGAGAACCCATCTTCTGGGGGTTCCACCGTTGAGGCATCCACTAAAGCTCCGTTGTGGCGGCGGCGCAGTCCACGCACCACAAAAACGGACACCCCCAGGATCAATAGGGCCGCAATTGAAAACCCCATCACAGCTCCCAGGGCACCCCGGTGTTCTCTGATCCCGTAGGCAGCCATCCAGGCGGCGAGTCCCAGAACCAGTGCCGTACGCAGGGTTGAGAACGTCATGTCCAGCCGGGCCTGCACACCGAACGCCATACTGCCATTCACCGTACCCACCATCACGGCGTACATGGAATAGCTCCACACAAGCAGCCCCACCCAGCGCAACAAGGGCACCAGGCTATCGTCCCGAAGCACGGTAGATGCCCACAACGTAGCTCCGCAGGTAAACAGCAAACCAAGCGCCGTGCCCAGCGTGCCGTGCCGCAACACCAGTTGGCGAACCCCCTTCCACGTAAACCCGTGCCGCTCACTCACCAACTTGCTCACGGTTTGCACAGTGGCCGCGATAAGCACGTTGTTCACAATCGAAGCAAAGCTCACAACGATGGAATACCTGCCAAAATCTTCCGCAGAGAGAAGCCTGGGAAGCACCAAGTGCACCGCGTAGCTTGAGACCACAAAATAGGCCTTTGCCACCGCAATTGTCAGCGCCCCCCGCCCCGCTGCCTTCGCGGTGACCATCCCTACCCTGCAGGTCGTCGATGGGTCTTGTACACAGAAAGGACCCACTTCCCCGCAGGGTGTTGGCGGAACTCGTTCATCCTGTCCCGAAGCCCATCGGGCAGCTCATCCACGTGAGGTAGTGAATAACCCTGGGGCGGAGGTGCCTCATTTGGGGGCAGAACCAAGGGCGCAGAAAGGGCCGCAAAAGTCAGGTCCGCAGTTGTAAACGCCTCACCCCCAATAAACGGGCGTCCGTCTTCTAGCAGTCGAGCCACATCGTCAAAGGTTTCCATGATTGCATCCCTGGCTCGAAGCGCATTGTCCTCGCTTAGGTTGAAAGCCTTAGAAATCACTTGCCGTATCACAGGTTTCCCAAGATACAGAAGTGTTCTTTCGTGCCACGGAGCGCCCACGTTGTTGTACTTCATGAGCAACGACATCTCCGGTAGGAACCACCAGTAGGCCAGGTTGCGCACCTTCTTGCCGTACCGATCCGCAAGGCGTGAATCCCAGGATTCGACAAGCTCCAACGCCTGGGGATCGGTGGGCAGCAACTTCCGATCCGCCGGGGCCTGCTCACTTGCAAATCGCACGATGTCCCTGGAGTCCGTCAGCGATTCGCCCGAGTCCATCACCAGCACGGGCACCGTTCGTTTCCCCCCCGCTCGCCGCACATGGGGGATCTGAAAAAACTGCAGGTGCCGTTCCTCCTTAAAAGGAACGCCGCAGTACTCCAGCGCCCACCGTGCCCGCTCACTGTAGTGACTGATGGGAAAGGTAATCAATCGATGCATGAAAGTCTCCATACACCAATCCACACCGAACCGCGAACATCAAAGCCCCAGTAGGCCAAGTGCGTCACTTTCCCAGGGCTTCCAATCCGTTACGCTTGGATCGTTGTTGAGCTCCTGCAGTAGGCCACTTAGGAGTGCCTTGGGATCCTTTCTAGCACTCCGCAGTTCTGCCAACGTGGTGGCCTGTTCACGTTTGGAAAACTTGCGTCCGTCGCCGTTCCGCAGAAGGGGAACATGCATGTATTTGGGTGATTTCGCGCCAAGAGCGGCAAACACTGCCCGTTGTCGTGGCGTGGACGGCAGTAGATCCTCTCCCCTCACCACTTCCGTCACACCCAGTGCAAGATCATCGACCACGGTGGCAAGCTGATAGGCCCAAAGCCCATCGGTCCGTTGCAGCACAAAGTCACCACCCCACTCCGCGCCATCCACGTTTCCAGCCCAGCCGTCCACAAACGCCTCCACGGGTTCGCGCATCATGAACCTCCAGGATGCGCCATCCTGGGGTACGTACGCTGGCAAGGTTGATCCCCTATTTGTATCCCTGGGCCGGCAGGTTCCCGGGTACCGAACGCCAAGCCCCTCCACCCCATGGGGTGCGGTCGCCGCCTGTTCAATATCCTTCCGTGAGCAGGTGCAAGGGTAGGTCCAGCCCTTCGCGGTCAACCTTTGCAGCGCCTGCGCATAGATCTCAAAACGTTTGCTCTGGTACACGGGAGCACCATCCCAGGTGAGGCCGAGCCATTCCAGATCCCGAAGTGTTTCGTCCACATAGGCCTGCCGTACCCGTGGCCCATCCAGATCATCCACTCGCAGCAACAGCGAGCCCCCGGCTTCCCTGGCGCGCAACCAAGCAAGCAAAAACGTCCGCCCGTGCCCCCGGTGCAGACCCCCGGATGGCGTTGGCGCCATCCGCCCCACGTACTTCACAGCGTTCGTCACATCGAGCTCCATCCGTGTCCTGGCACGATCCCTGCAAAACCATATCAGCAAAAGGCCCCCCCAATGCCAAACCCCCCAATTGCCCTCATAAAACTCACACGGGTCGCCCTCGCTGCGACATTTTTCACCGCCTGCCTGGGGCCCACAGACCTGAGTGAACAGATTAAGAACGTCGACTCCATGGCCGCAGCGCCGGCACCCATGGGGATCATGGTCCTGGCAGACCCGTCTGAACTAGCTGCCCTAAATGGCGTTGGAAAACGCCCAGAGTTTTCAGCGGCGGAGTTTCATCGCCAAACCATGGAACAGGCGTTTGTTCCTGAATCCACTTCCCGGCAGTACAACCCGGAGGTCGTCCTAGTCAGCAAAGCCTGTGCAGACCCGCAATCGCTCAAGTGCATTGCCTACGGCTTGCAGCGCTTCATGGGCATGTACCCCGAATCGGTCACCCAAGAGACCCTAAGCGAGCTCAATCGCCTGTACCACAAGCAACATCAAGCATTGACAACCGACCTCAATAGCAGCGCGCAGTACATCGCAGCCAAGTATGGAACAGCCCCACGGATGGAAGAACTTCGGGAAGAACTCGGCCGGCTCACCCTGGCGCACCACACAGGAAAGCTCGACGAGATGGCGGTGCCCTACAGATCCCTGTCCGAGCTATCGAACAACGAACCCACCATGGACGACGTGGCCTTTTTGTTTGGCGCCATCCAGGACCTATCCAAGTTGCACGCGAAAATCCTTCGCGCCGATAGCAACGCAGAGCTTCGGGCGCTTTGGGACCTGGTGAACATCACAGGCTTTGTGATCCCCTTTGAGGCACCGGTATTGGCCGCAGCTTCTGAGGCGTGGCGATGGCTTCGTTTGACCGCAGAACTTGCGGGTGAGCTCATTCCCCTGGGGGTCACCCAATCCATCAAGACAGGCGTCGGTCATATGGTCTACGCCACCCGGAAATCCATCAACACCCTAGGGCGCATCCGCGTCACCTGGGATCAGGAGGTCTTTCACCGCCTCCACATGGGCCTACCCATCCCCTTCAAGCTCACCCTCAAACCGGCTGCCATGGGCAGGGGCCGTTTCAGCGACGCCTACAAACGGTTTGCACAGGAGGCGCAAATGGCCTCCAGTCGTGATGATTTGATCCGTATTGCTGAAACGCACAACAACCCGATCGCAAAGGGCTCCTATTCCATCGTGGTGCCGCGAGGAAACGGCACGGTCATCAAGATTGCGACCGACAGCCGGTGGGACGGCCAGGCCGCAAGGGCACTGGAAACAGCGGTACAAGGTTTGAAGATCAGTGCTGAGATGGGCTACCGGGTTCCCGCCAAAGTCAGCAAGGTCACCCACTACCTCATGCGGGCATCCAACGGCACGCAAACACCCGCGGCATCCATCACCATGCAAGAGATCATCTCCACCGGAAACCCCATCTACGGGGCAGGTCGCAACCCCGTGCTCGGTGCCATCCACCAGGCGTACCACCGCGGAATTCACGAAGCGCTTGTGGAGCCCCTGGCCAAGGAACTTTCACGGCGAGGTTTTGAACCCGATCTATGGCCTCGAAACACCATATTCGCAGGCAACTTCAAAAAGTATTTACAGCAAGTGGCCGACCTGTTTTCGAGCACCACAAACTCCCTTTGGTACTTCAAACCCACGGTCGAGTCCCCACTTCGCAATATGGGCACGTCCACTGGGGATAGGCTCCTAAAAAATGTTCAGACCTTCGTTTCAGGAGGCCGCCTTTCGGCCGCGGAAGAAAGGTGGGTGGTGAACCAATTTGGAGATCGCTACTGGACCAACGATGCCGCTGAAATCCTTCTCAACGTCATGACGCGGGAGGTCTACGTCGCTCCCACCAACATCCCGCCAACGCTCTTCAAGGAACTCCGTGATGCCTGGGTCATCGTGGACCCTGTCGTGCCATGAGTCGCGTGATCGGCTTGAGAGCATCGAGAAACCGGTCGAGTGGTCTGGGCCGCAGTGGCCACCGGGTTGCAATATGGCTCCGCCGAGC
The DNA here is from genome assembly GCA_030427835.1 of Polyangia bacterium. Lineage (GTDB taxonomy): Bacteria > Myxococcota_A > Polyangia > Polyangiales > JAUICN01 > JAUICN01. The sequence continues at coordinate 186,042 of JAUICN010000005.1, forward strand.
CTGTCCCTGATGGGGAAATCTTCCAAAGGTCCGTGGTTTTCCGCTTGGCATGAAGGGTGCTTGGGCATCCTTCCCATGCATCAACGATTTCTGTATTTCCTTGGGAGCCTGGCCCTTGCGGTCCTTGCCGCATGCAGCCTAGGCCCCACTCCTGACCGTTCATCCAAGGGTCATCTCTCCTCGGCGCTGCAAGACACATTGTTTGTCATGGCGAAGTTTCCAAGGTTCGGCTGCGTGGTCGATCCACAGACGGTGGTCACCCATCCCTTTCAATCGCCCGCCTTTGCGGTGCGCTGCCCCCAGCGTTCCGGGGGCCCAAGCGGCATTCAATGCAAGGGCCCCCAGGGAAACCAAAGCTGTGTGGTGGATGGCCTTTTCGCCACCTCAAGTGAGTTAGCCTCCGTGCAACGCACGCCCCAGTCCTACGAACAATGGGTAGCCCAACAGCATGCCCTAGCCAACGGGGCCCTACGGGGGTCAGGCCACGTGCCCACCAACATATTCGCCGAGGCGACTCCCGATGACGAGGGCAACCTGGAAACATGGTCCCTACTTGCCATCTACGATCCCCACGCCATGACCCTCGCCGCCCTGGAAAACGGCGAAGACATCAACGATGTTGATCTGGGTGAGGCCGAAGCGCTCGGAATGCCGTTGGAGCTAGCAGAACAACCCGGTATTCGTTGGGGTGGCGGCCTGGGATACGTGGCCATTGCAGGCTCCTCTGTACAGCTACTGAGCACCCAAGCCATCACGTGGAGGTCCCTCCGTCACCTGGTCAAGCGAACCATCGCCAACGCCATCATGACCGCCACCCTCATGGTCGACGTGGCCACCGAACTGGTGAGCCTGGACGGAGCCCGGGAATATCAACTGCGCCGCGGCTACCACACCGCCTCCGGCATCACACTCCCTGTGCCCCCAGAGCACCAGGTATTCCGATCAGGCACCTGGCGCGAAGTGGATCTCGCACTCGGCCCGGCCGCCATCGCCCTTACGTGGGAGCGCCTGTCTGAGCCCTCCTCCGGGTCCACTTCCGGCAAGGTACTCACTGTGGGGTTGTCGGACATCATCCAGCGGGACGGCACCTTGGTGATGTTCCCCGAGTACAGCGACAAACTTAACGCATACAAATCCAGTTTTCGGCAAGACAGGTTCGACCGCTGTGGCATGGGCTATCTCGGGGTGTCCGGTACCTGCTACCAGATGGCCGGAACAGACCACCTTCTTTGCAGTGAAGCCGCGACTGTGTTTGCCGCCGCCTGCCTTCTACTCGACACGGCGCAGGTGTGGGACCCATCCTCTAAATGCGGAACAAGCCGAAGCCTGTGCAATGGCTTCCTTGTCTTCGACAGTGTGGCGGGTCGGCACGGGCTTTTGGTGAAGACCGCCCAAAGCCCGCCCGACGTGGTGCTGCAAAATGCCGCCAATCAGTTCAATCTCACCCACATGTGCAGCAACGGCTACGAATCCTGCATGCAGCGAAAAGAAATCACAGAGATCCCCTAGATAGATCTGCCAATCCGGAATCAATTTCGGCTTCACAGCCTGGGCGGGGGTAGCCAGTAAGTGAGTGAAGTGGGGCCTACAGCCCACAGGAATCGCAGTTCCTACCACGTGTGCATCGTGCATTTGTGGCGCGATTGTTGTGTGGCACGGGACCTGCTTTACGGGGGGGTATGTTGTACCCCACCCCCCCAAATACAAAACTGAATCACCTGGCCGAATGCATGTCGTGGCTCGGCTTGCTTGCCCTTACATCAACCGCCTGTGCCGTCGCGCCTGCGAACACAGCAGAGCACGTATTCGCCAACAAGCGAGCTGTAACCAACACTACAGAGCTCTCCGTGGTCGTGGCGGCCAAGTCCCAGCGGCACGATTGCTTGCCTGCACAACACGTGCGACCCGCGGATGACCTGCACCCCACCGCTTGGTACCCTGTCGAGTGCAAGCGCGGCAACCCCGGCCCCAGTGGCGTCGATTGTCACACCCGAGGATTGGACATCTATTGCACCATCTCCAACGCGTACGTTCCTGACGACGGCTCCCCTGAAATTAGTGAAACACAACTCACCTCTGGAACATTCAACGATTGGCTCTCTCGCCAAATCGCAAGTGCACGTAGCCATCTGAAAAGTGGGCAGGCCCTGGCAGGATCCGGCGAAGTGTTTGCCTGGGGCGGACCCCAAAAATCCCCATGGCTCCACAACAGTGTAGTTGGAAAAGCCAAGTACAGCCTCACCGTCTACAACGTCATGGCGGTGGCGGATGCCCCTGCGTTTACGGCAGCTCTGGTGAACAACCACCCAGAATACGAACTGGATGAAGCCAAAGCTCAAAAAGCAGGGATCCCACTGGAGTGGGTGGCAGCGCCTGCGATACTCTATGGCGAGTTTGGTTTCACAGCCGTACAGGCCAGTGCGCTTGAGGCCAGCGCGGGTGGTTGGATCATGTCGGCTGAAACCCTAAGCATGCTTGCCAGGGGCACCATCGCAAGAACCGCTTCCGCCTCGTTTCAGATTCACGGCCTGCTCACCTGGCTCTTCCCACCGAAAAACGGCGCCATCGCCTACCACGTGCTCGACGCCTACACCTACGGCGACACCACCCACATCACCCCCGCCACCCCACAAGACACCATCACCTCCGGCGACTGGGACGACGTCCTCCCCCAACTCGCCACCCACGCCCTAGAACTCACAAACGCCATCTATGCAACCTCGACGACCAACATGCTTGTTCCTGACGCAAACGGCATCGTAGCCTACCCTGAAGAATTTGCCGCTGACATCGAGGCGGCCAAAACGGAGAGCGCATCGGCGAACTGTCACCGCGGGTATCGAGGGGTACGCGACACTTGCAACGCAACTCACGGTGGCGATCTGCAAGACGACACGCGCCAAGCCTACTGCGACTACCTGGCGGCGGGATTCTTGAAAGGCTGTCGAATGGCGCAGTCCGCAGGAAACGCCCCATTCGCCTGCCAGGCTGGTTTCTCCAGTTGCAATTTTTACAGCATGATAACGCCAACGCGAGACACGTTTTGGGAGAGCGCCCCAACAGACCCGAGAACAACTGCCATCTGTGCTGAGGGTATGAACAAGTGTCAATAAGCAAAAGAATCCTGTGGGCGACAGGGAGGAAGCAGCCTGCTAACACCCCCGGGTGCGCTCCAACCTAGATACACTTTGCGGCTGCTTTCCCACGGGCAGGCACTACCCTGGGATTGCGGATTTGATCGCCAAATCCGTAGTCAAAGTGGATGGTTTGGCGGGTTCCTACACCCCGGATCGGGTTTGGAAGCGCCTTCCCCTGGTGGTCATCGACTTTGAAACCACGGGGCTGAACCCGGAAAACGATCGTGTGTTGGAAATGGGCCTGGTCTTCTTTCGGGACGGCAAGTTTGAGGATCGCCACAACTGGCTCATCAACCCTGGCATGCCCGTTCCCAAGGAATCCAGCGACGTCCACGGCATCACCGATGAACAGCTGGCAGACGCTCCCTTCTTTGAACAAATCTTTGATGAAGTCCTGGGCCACCTCAAGGATAGGGTGCCCGTGGCCTACAACGCCCCCTTCGACCGTAAGTTCCTCCACGCCGAAGCCGCACGCTTGGGCTATGGAGGGCTAACCCAACTGGGTGATGTGCCACCTGCGCTCGACACGGAAGCGGTGTGGATCGATCCCCTGGTGTGGGTACGTGAACTGCAAAAGTTCGAGAAGGGAAAAAAGCTCACCGACGTGGCCGCCCGCATGAACATCCCGCTGGATAACGCCCACCGCGCTTCTGGCGACGCCGAAGCCACGGGCCACGTACTCATGGCACTCGCCAAGGACATGCCCGAATCCTACGGAGAGCTCGTTCGCATCCAGGGCCGCTACAGCGCCCAGCAGGAAGCCGAGTTCGCCGCCTGGCGCGCCAAGAGAAAGGGCTAGAGCATTGTCGTCCACAGCAAAGCGATCCCTTCCATGGAGACAGGGGCTCGGCCTGCCCTGGTCCCCCAAGCGAAAGATCCTCGTATTCAGCGCCCTGACCGCCGCCGCAAGTTGGGGCGTTGTACTCATGTTCACGGCCCTGGGCGGCAAGGGTGGCACACCCGCATCTGCCGCGGTCTGGAGGCTCTACACCCTTTGCCCCGCCATGATGGCCCTGCTTGTGCGGGGAGCCATTTCCCAACAGCCCCTGCTCGGCCCCCTGGGCCTTTCCCTCAAACTCAACCGCTATTGGATGGTCGCCTGGCTGCTACCCATCGGCCTCACCGCCGCATCCTGGCTGCTTAGCGGTCTCGTACCTGGAATCAGCGTTAGCACGGACATCCAAACCTTTTTGGATCATTTCCAATCCCGTGCCGGTGCGGATCCAGAGGCCTATGCCACCTTTGAAAAACAGGTGCGTGAATCCATCGCCGACGGCCCCCACCCCGCGTTTCGCATGCTGCTCCAAGCCATGGTGGCAGGCATGACCCTCAACGCGCTAACAGCCCTGGGAGAAGAACTGGGCTGGCGCGGTTTCCTTTCGCACGAACTCGCAGCCCATAAAAACGCAGCCCACGCCGCGAGCAACAAGCGCAATGCCGATCAGTCGCAAGCGGTCGGCTCTGGAAACGTGGATAGGGCGTTTTGGAACCGCTCCTGGATCGTGGGTGGCGCCTGGGGCCTCTGGTACCTGCCCTTCGCGCTCACCGGCTTTCCCTTTCCCGGTGCGCCCGTCACCAGCGCCTTCCTTCTGCCCCTGTGGTGCCTCGCCACCGGCCCCCTGTTTGCGTGGTTGCGTGTACGCAGCGGCTCCATCTTCGCCGTGGGCATCCTGCACGGAACCTGGTTCGGTCTTATTGAATTGCCCCACCTCGTCACCCGAGTAGCAGAAGGCACCCCCGCCTGGATGAACCACCTCGCCATCGGCCCCCAAAGCCTCATCGGAATCCTCCTGGCCGCCACAGTCTCCCTCTACCTAACCACCCGCCCCCCACCCACTCCCCAGGGCTCAGAGCACCGCACAAACGTGGCCTAGGCCCCGGTTTTCAGCTCAAATTTCGCGTCAACGCGCGTCCCACTGGGGTTCAGTCACCCCAGCCAGGTGGCGGAACCGGTTGTGTTCCAAGGAACATTCGCTGTTCCCTCAGAACGACTCAGAATCACCTTGATATCAAACGGTATTCACATTTTTGCAGAGCAATACAGGCCCGCTGTCTGGAACACTTGCTGCTCCAGTTCTTAAGAAATCACGTGCTTTTTTGATGGCACGGGCTGTGCATCCATTTCTGCCAGACTCTCAGTTTTATTGGAGAAACCCCATGCCCAGTCAGCTCATTCACAAATCCATCGCCCTAACCACCCTAGGCCTACTCGCCTGCGGCACTCCTTCTCAAGCGAATCGTACAAAATCCACATCTCCCGGGCACAGCATGGAGTTGTCCGGTGTTGTGGTCGGAAAATCGGTACGTCACGGTTGCCGGCCAACGGAAGAGATCTTTCCTTCAGACGATGACCACACCACAAGCTGGCATGCCGTCGAATGCAAACGAAGTAATCCAGGGCCCAGTGGTGTTTCCTGTCACTCAAGTACGTTTGGAGACCGGTATTGCACCGTCGGTAATATTCATATACCGGCAGACGGAACACCCGACATCACGGAGGCTCAGTTAACGGGACAGAGCTACGACGCATGGATCGTTCGGCAAGTCAGCAAGGCCCGGAAACGATTGAGAGATGGTCAGTCCATGGCAGTACTAAGCGAGGTTTTTGCCCTTAGCGGGCCCGAAAAGTCTCCGTGGTTACACCAAGATCCAATTCGCAGAAACAAGTACAGCATTAAGATAGCCAACGTAATGGGCGTGACCGACGCGCCTGGTTTGTCTGTGGCTGTAGCCAGGAACAACGAAGATATTGAACTCGACGAACAAGAGCTAGCCCGGTCAGGCATTCCCTTGGAACTCGCAGGAGCCCCTGCTTTATTTTGGGGCGAGTTCGGTTTTGCGACGGCCGAAGCGTCGTCGATCGTGGTTACAGCGTCGTCTGGAGTGGGTAGCATTGGTATTGAGGCGCTTAGTTTCCTAGCGAAAGGAGCAATCGCCCGTGGAGCAGCAGCATCGTTTCAGATCGCTGGGATACTTGAGTTTTTCTTCCCCATTTTAGATGACGCGGAAGCGTATTTCGTTCACGAGGTGCGGCAGATAGACGGTGTGACCTCTGTGGAACCCGCGACTCAGCAGAATACTGTGGTGTCCGGTGAATGGAGTGAGGCACAGGCGCTTCTAGTGCGTCGTACGCTGGAACTTGCAAGCGCACACTACGGAGCGGACACGCTCGATAGAGAAGCAGTGGAAAAACACCTTGCTGGTCTTGATCTTCCAGAAACAGCGCTCGATGACGCTATCCGGCTTGCTCCATTGAATGCGGATCGACTAGAGGAAATCGCAGAGACCTATGGCAAGGGTGATGGATCGAGCATCTGTGAAGTCGTCGGTGCTGAAAACAGGGCAGAAGGAAGTGCCAACAACCACGTGATGTGTGAAAGAGGTCGAAAAGCCATTAGACCATCCGCTTCTGCCAGCTATTCCATGATGACCCTGCGGGCTAGAAATGGAAATCCCACACGCTTTATTATGGGCAAACTCCATTACACATATGGACCACGCCGTCTTCTGACTCAGTTCCCAGTGCCCATGGGCGATCGTCTGAGCGCCGGTGCCCATGGAGACTATTCGGTGACGCCAGGATTCCTACGAAGTCGAACAACAGACGTCCTTGTTGCCTTGGATGTGATTCACGCAGTGTACTCAGCCGCAAAGTGCCGCGAGCATCTGACCTACATGGTACCGATCTCCGCTACGGGTGCTCGATTCAGCTCGTTTGGTGATAGCTATCTTGTACAGTTCCCATCAGGTGGAAGCGTTCAGCTTGAAAAGTGCCTACCGAATACCCTGTCTGATGTCGGTCGTCTGTAGTTGTTGTCCATCGAACCACCAGGCGCTTCTGCGAACAATGCGGTATTCCGGGCGCCTGTTTCCGGTTGAGCAAACCCGCTGTGCTATTTGATGGAACTAGTCGAGCGTTCATAGTGGTGAGCTGTTGTACCGTCTAAGCAACATCGCTCTGGTTCGCGCAACCCTTTTGGGATGCATGTGCCTACTCGCAGCATGCAGTGCGCCTGACGCAGCAAGCATCAAGCGCACCACAAATCAGGCGCCCACGTCCGTTCAGGTTTTGTACAGTCCGGAGCAGCTTGCTCAGGTTCAGAAGCTGCAGGAGGAAATGCGGGATCCGAACTCCCTGTTCTACCAGAAGACAACGCAGCTCCATGCAACTGCAGCCGTGCACCACCAATACAGCAACCAACACTTTGCCGCCCCGGACGCCACCCAAACCCAACCCGTGTTCATTCCAAGCGAGCTTTCCAGGGCATGCAAAAACCCGCTCACAGGAAAATGCACCGCGGCACGCCTGAAAGTGCAGTTCGGCATGGAGCACATCGATGCTGGTACCGTCGTCGCGTTGGAGTCTGCGTACAACATCACTCGAGCGGATGTCGGAGCCTTTGTGGGCGTCAGAGAGGCGAAGTCCTACGGGTATTCCCTGCCCAATATGCTCGCCAACGGCGACATGGTGAAACTGCTCAAGGAATACGAGGCGATCGTCACTCAACACAGCCAGGGAAAGCTGTACAACCAACCTTTGCTCGAGCAAACCGCACATCAACTCGCCATGATCGAACGGGGCGAATATCTCTTGGCCGACGCCCATTTCCACCTGCACGCCATCGAAGAGCTTCTCGCCTTCCGATCCCGGGTGGATTCCGCGTGGTCCTGGCGCCACGTGTCTGCCGTGGGTGAGGCACTCTTGCTTGCAGGCTGGGTGTTGCCCTACCACCTGATCCTTTTCGAGGCCTTTACTTCCATCCCCCTGGGTGCCGCCATCACGGCTGGCACTCGACACGGATTGCACTTGATTTCCCTGGGTACCTCCAGGGTTGTTACCGCCGCAGGCCAGGTAGTCCAAAAGCAGGTCTACGCCACCCTCCGCTATCTCAAGAACACAGGTGTTGTACGTTTGCTCAACGGCACCGGGCGCCTTCGAATCGTATTCAATCCAGCCGCCCTCTCCCGCATCTATGTCGGCGTTCCTGGTTCGCCCCTTAGGTTCGTGGTCGATCATGTCGCCGATGTTCAAGTGGGCCCCAGGGTGTTCACCGCACTATCCGCGTTGGATGATGTAGCCTTTCGCAGCTTTGACGAAGTTCTCCTGTGGTTGGAAAGCCAACTCGACAACACCGTTAAGGTACTGGGTACCGATCGCCGCATCGGCGCCGCCACCCTCCGCATCACGGACGATGGTGCCTTTCTCATCCTAGGTAGGGATGCTGCCGCTTCCGGTAAGATTCTGAGTTCCCTAGAATCCGCGGCACCCAAACTCAAGCTGGGAAAACCTATTGCCACCATACTTTCAAACGGTGCAGCCCCAAGAACAGCAGGTTACCTGGACAAAGTGCTGGGTCAGTCCCTGGTGCAAGGGCCTGTGGGTTCCATTTCTGGTGGTGCCTACATACGGAGTCTACCCAACCTATTTGAGCGCATGGCCACCCGGGGCTTCTTTAGGCAAGCCAACACGTCCAGAACGGCAGCCTTGAAAGAGGCCGCCCAGGCCTCCTCCAGCTCTCCCGGTGTTGCCCGAATCGCGGCCATCGAGATTGACGATGTAGCACTCTTCGAAAGTGCGATTCATCCACAGATGAACCAAGTCCTCGACGACGCGGCACAGGCGCTCGTGAACGAGCGATGGCGTTGGACATTCCACGTACCTGAAGCAGTCGTTGGAGAGCTAGGAAATCTAGTAGGGCCCATGAACGTTGATCGCGCCCTAGAAATTGTCGCCCAGAACGCACTTGCTACCACCGAAAGGCTGAACCTTGGAATCTCGGCAAGGATTTCTGGAGTATCGGACAATGCTTGGAATCAGGCAAAGTACCTATTTGCCGAACACGCTTCCCTCGTTCCCGCGGTAAACAACCCCCTCCTGCAGGGCGCTGCAGGAAATGCAATGCGCAACACCCTACTCATCAATGTGCGTCTCAATCCCCTGTAGGCAAGTTGTGGCCCGCTAGAACCGATCCTTCGCAGACCGTAGCGCGGCGAAGGTTTCCACTGGGCTGCGGCCATCCACAACTTCCGGAAGATCGAAGCGAAGAAAAGGGTTGCTGGTGCTCTCGTCCCCGAGCCTTGCAGGTACCGAAAACCCACCCTGCGCGATGTGGCGCTCCATCTGCTGCAAGCGCTCCGCAATGGCCGGGTTATTGGGCTCCACTGAAAGTGCAAATCGTAGGTTACCCACCGCGTACTCATGGCCACACCAAACCTGCGTTGCCTCTGGCAGTGCACGAAGCTTGAGTAGGGAGGTTGCCATCATTTCAGGAGTGCCCTCAAACAGCCGCCCGCAACCCGCCACAAACAACGTATCCCCGGTAAACAGATGGCCTTCCGTTTCGTACGCAATGGCTCCCAGCGTGTGCCCGGGAACGTGCACGACGCGTACCTCCGTGCCAAGGGCCCTAAAAATATCGTCATCACCGTGCCCAAAGGACTGCCGAACAATGCGCCCAGCCGTTAGGTCATGGGCCGAACCCCGCACAGTGGTCACATCGTAGGTTTCGCAAAGCTCCTCAATACCGCCCACGTGGTCCCAATGGTGGTGGGTCAGCCAAATCTCGGTGAGCTGCAGCCCATGCTTCTCAAGCACATCCTGTACAGGCCTGGCCTCGGATGGATCCACCACCACCGCCGAGCTTCCACGGTGCAGCACGTAGGCATAGTTGTCCTGCAAACAGGGCACGGGCGTGATCTTCATCTTTTCAGTATGGTCTGCCCCAGCTCCATGCCCAAATCCAATTCCGAACACACCCTGCGAATCGTGGGGGGCACCCATTCAGGCAGGCGTATTCCCGTGCCTGAAGTGGAAGGCCTGCGTCCGACGTCCGAGCGTGCCCGGGAGGCCATTGCCTCTGCCCTAAGCGCCCGGGGCCGTATTCAGGGGGCCTCGGTGCTTGAGCTCTTTTCCGGCACGGGCGCGTTCTCGTTTGAAATGGCCTCCCGTGGCGCCCAATTTGTGGTTGCCATAGAACGCCAACACGTCCTGGCAGAGCAAATCAACGCCCTTGCGGCTGCCCTGCAACTACCGGTACAGGCACGGGCCGGTGATGGTTGGAATGTGGGCCGCATCCCAGTGGGAGAATCCCTTTTTGACCTGGTATTTCTGGATCCTCCCTACGACCAGTCCTCACGGGTTCCCCGTTTGCTTGCGGACCTCACCGCCTCCGATCTCCTCGACCCGGGGGTCCTCATTGTCCTAGAAATCCGCACCAAGGATGCCCGCTCCTTCACCAACTGGCCCGATTCCTTGGTAGAGCTCAAGCGTTACCGCTATGGTGAAGCCACCATGGTGCTCCTCGAGCGTGAACAGCCACAGGAGCCCACAGGGAAAGGTACAGCGCCTTGAGCATCGCAATCTACCCCGGTTCCTTCGACCCGATCACCAACGGCCACCTCAGCATCATTCGCGGTGGCCTGGTGGCCTTCGATAAACTGATCATCGCCGTGGCTTCCAACCCAAAAAAAACTCCCATGTTCTCGGTGGAAGAACGCACGGACATGATCCGTGAGTCCGCCCCAGAACCGGATCGTGTCGAGGTCGATGCCTTTGACGGTTTGCTCGTGGACTATTGCAAAAAGCGAAATGCCCGTGTGGTACTCCGTGGCCTTCGCGCCGTGGCCGACTTTGAATACGAACTGCAAATGGCCAACATGAACCGCCACCTGTACGAACAAATGGAAACCGTGTTCATCATGGCCGACGACGCCAACTTCTACGTCTCCTCCAACCTCGTCAAAGAAGCCGCCAAACTAGGCGGCAACATCCAAGGCCTAGTCCCAGAAACCGTAGCCACCCGCCTCACCCAAAAACTCGCCAAAACAACCGGAGGCTAAACCGGTTCGATGTCTAGTTGATTGTTGCCACAATCTAAGGGCGGAGCAGATCCACCTCTGGGCTCCTTGCACAAAAGGCAACGGCGCTAGTTTCGATATTCTGGCCTCTGTAAATCTTGCGAACACAATGAGATAGGGGCGCCAAATCACGACAATCGAAGGTCACCGTCTTCCGGTGCCCACCTTGCACATACTGTTGCTCGATTACATGGCCATCATCAACACACAGCATCTGTTCTTCCGCAGGAACACCCTCGGCTACGCCTTCCCACTGGATCCAGTTGCTACGGTAGAAAGGACTGTTAATGGAGTCCACCTCAAGGCGCGAGGACACGAGTCGAGCTCCCGACTTTGTGGTTCCGAACGCCTGGTGATCATCGTCCAAAATCAACAGTTCAACACTAGGGTCTCCCCCCGCTCCCCAGAGGTAGTCCATGCTCCCAGGTATGGGAAACACAAAGCTATCCAACAGGCGCCTTTCCTGGTTTCGTATTGCAATCACGTGGTGATCAAACTCGCGCAACACCTGAATCATCGGTGTTAGTGGCACACCAAATGCGGGTGCAATATGGGCCATCGGTCGCTGCATGCCCCCTATCGGATAGCATGTATCGCTTGGTGACCCGTCCCTATTCAGCATCTCACAACGTTGGTAATGCCGTAGAAGGTGAAAGCCAGATTGACTAATCCCAGAGGCCGACGGCCACATGGGATCTCCAAACTTTTCACCATGGTACAAGCCCAGTGAATGCCCGATCTCGTGTACACTAGTCCGAGTAGCCTTAGTTGCCGATGATTGCCCGAGGGCGAGAAGAATGGGGCTGCCACGCCCACTTTCAAACGGCGCAAATGTGGATTCACCGTAGCGGTGGTATTCATCGGTGTCCTGGTCACATGCAACGTTCGATGTACAAGCGTATTCGCCGATCACAATCTCAATCGTACGGTCCCCGTGAACAGCTCTGTCCCATTGCGGCGCCGGAGTGGATGGTCGGGCGGGGTTGAAACGAAAAGGGCGAAGTACACCAAGCCGGTCTGAGTCAACAATTACCTCAAAACCAGCAAACGACTCTTCCAATCCAAGCTGGATATTCTTCACCTCGCTGTCTGAGAAAACGGAAGGCTCAAACTCAAGTTCGCCAGTGATACGAAAATCGAAACGGCGCTCCGTCACGCTTGAAATGATGGATGGGTCAGAGGCGTACTTCCCGCCATTAAACGTCAGGTGAATCCAGTCGTATCGCCCGCCACGTGTCAGGTTCTCGCCCCCACGGAAAACAGGCCGAGTAGCCGATCCCTTTGTGGACGCAAACTCAGAACTTAGCGGAGTACACCCCACCATCACAACAGTGCCCAGAACAAGGCTGATCCATCCCCATTTCATCGAAGCCCAATAGAGAAGCAAGTCTCGTACCAATCTGCAAGAACGCACAATTTCCACCACCCATCACCAAAAGAAGAACGCAGATGGAACATAGAGCGCTCCCTGTTCCAATCTGTTGGAACTGGGGCCTGGAGCGGTCGCGAAAAAGTGGTCGGTAGAAGTGTGGCTGCAACGGCCTGATGCCCTGAATCCTGTTGGATACCCCGGACTACATAGTCATCGACTAGGAGCTCGCGACTACCCGCTAGCAGCAGCTAAGCGGGCGGCGGTCATGGAGGCTCCGACCGAGGCGAGCGCGCACACCACAATGAGCGTGATGCGCAGTGCCTTCTCCTGAAACTTCTCGGGAACGAATGACTCGATCATGAAGCGAAGTCTGCGAGGAACGAAGTGGATCAAATCCAAGTACTTCGGTGGCGTGATGAAAAGAAACACCACATTGGCCGCCGCGATCACACCAAACACAATAGCCATAATACCCGTCATACCGTTGCTCCTAGCTTCGCCCAAACACCAGGCGTAACCACAGTCTAACGAAAAACCCCTCCCTCCCGAAAGAACAAACCCACAGTTTTTACAGGCCAATCAGCCTGTTCCTTTCGGGAAGAACCCTCTGTTTACCGGGGTCTACAGCCCATAGAGGTGGCTACTCGAGTGCACCCGTCTGAGTGGGAAAGAGAATAAGAATGACATTCTGCTCATATTTTAGTCGTGTATTTGCGCCTAAACCTGCAGAAGGAAGTGAGTAGCTAGAAATAACTGTATTTAGACGAATAAGGCATGTTTTGTGCATTGAGGTTGGATATGCCTCACTCTCTCAATCAGAATCAGAACACGCCAAAACAAGAAAAAGCTCTGGTATTGCTCATATCGATGATGCCGCTTCTCGTAAGCGTGGCCGGCTGCGCACCTCCCCAGGTGATGGAGGAAACAAGTGCAAAGGGCGCCCTGTCTAAGGACCGTATGGCCCGGCTCACCGCCGGCGTCGCCCACTACAAGCCTGTCCCAGTGGAGTACACCGATTGTGAGTTGGAACCTTGGGTATTTGGGAATACCGGAAGAAAAGAAGTCTTTAAGTGCACCGCACTCGCCACACGCAGCGAGATATGGGAAGGCTTGGAACTGATTGAAGGCCAGCCGCTGCCCGGACCGTACAAGCAGGTGAATGCAATAGTCTTAGAACGATTTGAATCACCGAGGGGTGTGAAGACGTTCTGGGATAGATTTACCGGTAGGGCAGACGATCACGTCTTTCCAGCGATGGTTGCTTACGGATTCAATGCGCTTGGAAGCTCTGGATTTGAAAGTCAGGTGCTTATCACCGGCACCATAGGTCCCGAGTACCAGGGAGAGTCGGTGCGATCCGTACTCGATACCGCCCAACCGGAGCAGATGCTGATGACCGACCTACACCCTGAAAGTCACCTGCCTACCGCAACCAGTGTGCCTGTACGGCTGAAAGGGCATGTGTTGGTATTCCACCCGTTGGCCCTTTCCGGAAGAATGCCCTCCATCACGGTGGATGGTCGCACACCCTGGTACGACCCAGATGATTTGGAGGTAAAACCAGAGAGCGCTGTATTTCCGGCGGTGGCATTGCTACCCCTCGGCGTAGAAGCTCTCGGTGGTGCCCTAACCACTTACCTCCTTGGTTCCGTCGGCGAAGCCACACTATCAAGCCAAACCCCAGCCAGCCTAGCCCTACCTACCGATCCCTGGGTGCTCATCGGCGTGACCAAAGACGATGTTCTCAGCCCTGACTTCTGGAGGGAGCCGTTGGATGTAACCATTGAGAATGGTTTGTACGACGACCACAATTGGTACAACAACGGGTTTGGAGAGTCTCGATGTAGCCAGGGAGCGACAGCCGTTCGTGCAGATTGCGACAAGCTCCATGAAGAGGGGCACCTTTCCTACTTGCTTGGTGGTAGCGACCCGGGTCTGCCGCTAGCACAACGCCTCAACAGCCATGGGCAACACCCATACTGCCTATCGGTTGCAAAGGGCTTTTATGAAGGTTGCAGATTCACGGCAAGTATTACCAGACTGCGAGGGCCTATGAATGCAAAGGCCAACGCGGCACCCATTGCGTGTGTCGCGGGTGCCATAAGTTGTCTGGCTACCGCAACCTTCCCCAAGATCCTTGACATGTGTGCGGGTCCTGCGTTTTTGCAATACCAGTCTGGTTTGATCACCATCGGTTCGTGCACGCAGGGTAGTGAAACATGCAGAAAAGCAACTGGATACTGGACCGACTAGACGAAACCTTCACACGCTAACTGGAGCGCACCAGCTTTAGGTATGGACGCTCCGGGGAGGGAGGTTGAAAGGGTGGGGTTTTGTATCGGGGGTAGTTGGCGAGGTTTTGTTGTTGGAGGCGGCGTAGGGCGTTGAGGGCCTGTACGCTGACCCGGCCGGTGCGTAGTTCGTCCAGGGTGGCTTCTCCCTGCTGAACTGCATTCCGAACCCGTATCCAGCCCTTGAGGTAGCCCACGTCCCGGGCGATGCCTCCACCGCGCCAGGCCCTTTCGCAAAGGGCTGCGGCGTCCTCAGGGGCAATTCCGTGATCCCGCACGAGGGTCAGTGCCGTTTCTGCAAACGTGGCCCCCTGGTGCAGTCGGTCGGTGACCCACACCCGCGCGGCAATGGTGCGCAGCCGGTAACCCCGAAGAAACCCCGCCTGCTCTTCCAACAGCAACGCCGTGCCCTCCTGATCGGAATAGGATTCCGCCGTGCCCAGCTCCAAAATGCGTAGGGGCTGTGACCGTGCGTTTTCCCCGGCCACGCAGTGGCCAAACACCTCGTGCACCGCAAGCCGTTTTGCCTCGTTTCGCCCGTAGTCCCGATCCCCCACCAGGACCTTGCGGTTGGAGGTGACCGCCGCCGCCGCCATGCCCCTGAGGACCTCCACCTCCACAGTGAGCCCTGCCTCGTAGGCACGCCCGTAGATCTCAGACTCCAGTGAAAGGCCTGGGCCCATACTTGGGATCGTTCTCGCCTCCGGTTCACCGACCTCCTCGCGAAGCAACCGCTCGGCCAGGTGGAGCAAACGCACGGTCGCACCCTCCCAGGGCACATCCTCCTGCCCGCTGCCGTACCGACGCCGTGCCAGTGGTCGAATCAACCGCGCCTGGCCCAGGGTATCCACCAAGCAACACTCCAGCTCCAGTTCATCCAGCCGCCCTTGGTAGAGCTCGCCCTCCGGAACCTGTTCGGCCCATTCACGGGCCTTGCGCAGCCAATGCCAGGCATCCCCCGCAAGGCCGCCAGTGGGGGTCTCGTGAAAGCGGGGCTGGGGAGACTTACCTTCCCTCAGCTGTCGCACCACCATCGCCCGATTGCTAAGGCCTGACTTCAACGCCAGCGTCTGCAGCACCGAGACTCGGTGGCAAAGAAAGTTCAGGCAGGCATCCAGCTGCTCCTGGGCACTATCCTTCCTAGGCATGCACAGCTTTCCTAGGCATGGCAGCTTTCCTAGGCATGTACAATCCTCCTAGGCATGGGCGCCCATCACAGTAGCTCGGTGGCCCGCTCCGCCAGAACACTCCGCTCGCCCTTGAGCAACGTCACATGCCCCGCGATGGACTCATGCTTAAACCGCTCCGCCACGTAGGTAAGCCCGTTGCTCGAGGCATCCACGTAGGGGTTGTCGATCTGATCCGGGTCGCCAGTCAGCACGATCTTCGTACCCTGCCCGCAGCGAGTGACAATGGTTTTCACTTCATGGGGGGTCAGGTTCTGGGCCTCGTCCACCACCAGAAACTGATTCGGAAGGGATCGACCACGTATGTACGTCAAGGGCTCCACCTGGATGGTTCCCGCTGCCACCAGCTCGGTCCAGTTGCGGCCCGTATCCCGCGGGGAGCGGCCCGTGGAAAAAATGTATTCCAGGTTGTCGTAGATGGGCTGCATCCACGGGTTGAGCTTCTCTTCCAATGTACCTGGCAGGTAACCCAGATCCTTTCCCAGGGGAAAGATGGGCCGTGAAACCCGCAGCCTGCCGTGATTGCCCTCGTCGATCACCAAACGCAAACCCGCGGCGATCGTAAGAAGCGTTTTTCCCGTGCCTGCCTTACCCACCACCGTCACCAGATCGATGTGGGGCGAAAGCAGCAAATCCATGGCGAACCGTTGCTCCAGGTTCCGCGGTCGAATGCCCCAGGCCCCATCACGGGGGCTAATCAGCGGTACAATGGACTTTTGACTCACATCCCAGCGGCCAAGCGCCGTGTGGTTGGGCTTTTCTTCGCTTCGAACCACAACACATGCGTTGGCGTACTCGTCCTTCAGGATCTCAAGGTTGCCACCGTCCAACTCCACGGGCTTGCGCTGCCCAAGGGCATCCACCTGATCCGAGCTGACCTGCAGCTCCAACACACCGGAGTACAGTGACGAATCCTTGGCGATCTGCCCGCCCTCGTAGGTTTCCGCCCGTAAGCCAAGGGCATCGGCACGGATACGAAGGTTCGTATCCATGGTAACAAACACCACCATGTCATCCGGGTTGGCATCCCGGATCTCCAGGGCCACCGTCATGATGGCCCGGTCCATATCTGCGGAATCCCGTGGGCGTTGGTCCCGGGCGGACAACACCGCCACACGCAACCGCCCGCCGTTTTCCAACATCACCCCCGTCTGTAGCGAATTGCCGTTCTGCTCGCGCAACTCATCCAGGTACCGTGCAACCTGGCGCGCCGCCCGGCCACGGTCACTCATTTCACGCTTAAACTGATCCACCTCCTCGATCGCGTAGATCGGAATCACCACCTCATGTTCGTCGAACTTTTGGATGGCTTTGGGATCGTGAAGAAGAACGTTGGTATCAAGAATATAGAATCTGCCCACGGCCCCTCCATTGTAACAGTCCACCCCATGCCCTGGGGCACTTTTCATCACCTGTGGGTCCCAGTTGTCACAAAATGCGGTCCTCCCTGGTCACACACACCCCAGTTGCCGTAAGCTTGAGGTAAGTACCCAAACCCATTCACCATACCGAATCACCACAGCCCACGGGAGAGCCCATGTCCACAGTCAACATGGTGTCCACGATTGCCGCCCTACAGAACTACGAGGAGTACAAAGATCTCCATTGGGAGGGGAGCTTTGAGGAATATCTCGCCCTGGTTCGCGAAAAGCCGCAAATCACCCGCAACTCCTTCCAGCGGCTCTACGAAATGATCGTGAGTTACGGTGAGGAAGAGTACATCGACAACAAAAAGCGGTTGGTCCGATACCCCTTTTTCAAGGATCCCATCGACAACGGCAAGGACGGTGTATTTGGGCTCGACATTCCGCTCATGCGCCTGGTGCATGTGCTGCGCGCGGCATCCCAAGGGTACGGCCCTGAAAAGCGCATTATTCTCCTTCACGGCCCCGTGGGATCATCCAAGAGCACCATTGCGCGCATGCTCAAAAAGGGGGTGGAACACTACTCACGCACCGCCGCCGGTTCTCTTTACACGTACAGGTGGGTGAACATGGCGGGTACGGGGCTCCTGGGGGAGCAGGACGAAATGGAATCCCCCATGAACGAGGAGCCGCTACGTCTCATTCCCTCCGAATGGCGTGACCAGGCCGTTCGCGAGTTGGCCCTGGGCAACGATCGCTACCGGGTAAAGGTGGCCGGCGACGTGAACCCCGCCTGCCGATTTATCTTCAAGGAACTACTCAAGCGCTACGAGGGGGATTGGGGCCGAGTTATCCAGCAGCACATTCGAGTCAAGCGGCTGCTGCTCAGTGAACGGGATCGGGTGGGCATTGGAACCTTCCAGCCCAAGGACGAAAAAAACCAGGATTCCACGGAACTCACCGGAGATATCAACTACCGCAAAATCGCCGAATATGGCTCCGATTCCGATCCCCGTGCTTTCAACTTTGACGGTGAATTCAATGTGGCCAATCGCGGCATCATCGAGTTTGTGGAGGTGCTTAAGCTCGATGTGGCGTTCCTCTACGACCTGCTTGGTGCCACCCAGGAACACAAGATCAAACCCAAGAAGTTTGCCCAAACCGACATTGATGAAGTCATCATCGGGCACACCAACGAAGCCGAGTACCGCAAACTGTTGAACAACGAGTTCATGGAAGCCCTACGGGATCGAACCATCAAAATCGATATTCCGTACATCACCAAGCTTTCGTCCGAAATAAAGATTTACCAAAAAGATTTCAGCACAGAACGGCTCCGTGGAAAACACGTGGCCCCGCACACCCTGGAAGTGGCCGCCATGTGGGCCGTGCTTACACGCCTTGAGGAGCCCAAAAAGCACGAGCTCTCGTTGTTGCAAAAAATGAAGCTCTACAACGGGAAAGTGTTGCCGGGCTTCACCCAGGACAACGTCAAGGAGCTGCGCAAGGAAACCAAGCGGGAAGGGCTTGAAGGCGTGTCTCCGCGCTACGTGCAGGACAAAATTTCAAACGCACTCGTTCGGGAGGATTCTGGGGGCTACATCAACCCATTCATGGTTCTCAATGAACTCGAAAAGGGCCTCTCTAACCATTCCCTGATCTCGGCAGACGATGAACGAAAGAAGTACCGTGAGCTCATCGGAGTGGTGAAGGCTGAATACGAAGAGTTGGTGAAGAACGAAGTGCAGCGCGCCATCAGTGCCGACGAGGACGCGATTGCCAGACTGTGCTCCAACTACGTCGATCACATTCGGGCCGTTACCCTGAAGGAAAAGGTCAGAAATCCGTACACTGGCAAGGATCAGGAACCCGACGAACGGCTGATGCGTTCCATCGAAGAGAAGATCGATATCACCGAAGCGCGTAAGGAGGATTTCCGCCGTGAGATCATGAACTACATCGGTGCCCTTGCCATTGAAGGCAAGAAGTTCGAGTACCACACCAACGATCGGTTGCGTCGGGCCCTGGAAATGAAGCTTTTTGAGGACCAGAAGGATTCCATCAAGCTCTCAAGCATTGTCTCCAACGTGGTGGACAAGGAAACCCAAGATAAGATCGACGTCATCAAGAGCCGCATGATCAAACACTACGGCTACAACGAAGCATCGGCCACGGACGTACTGAACTTCGTGGCGAGCATCTTTGCCCGGGGTGACATCAAGGAAGAGGGATAGGCACTCCATGTCCCTGCGGATCGACCAGGACCATTCCCGGTTTCGGCAGATCGTTCGTGGTCGTATTCGCAAAAACCTCAAGAAGTTCATTTCCACAGGAGAAATCATTGGTAAGCAGGGCGATGAAAAGGTCTCCATTCCCATTCCGCAGATCGACATCCCTCGATTTCGGTACTCCGACGAGCAGCAGGGCGGCGTAGGCCAGGGTGATGGTGAGCCCGGGGATGCCATGGGTGAGGGCGAGGGCCAACAGGGAGATGGCTCAGGAAAAGCGGGTGACCAGGAGGGCCAACACGCCCTTGAGGTCGACGTAGATCTCGAAGAACTGGCGGACATTCTGGGGGAAGAACTGGCCCTTCCCAACATTGAAGACAAGGGCAAGGATGCCCTTGTGGAGAAGAAGGATCGCTACGTTGGCATTCGCCCGGTCGGCCCAAACTCCCTGCGGCATTTTAAGCGCACGTTTCGCAATGCGCTCCGCAGGCAAGTGGCGTCTGGAACCTACAATCCCGCAAACCCTGTGATCATTCCCACCCGTGAAGATATGCGTTACCGGGCCTGGCGTACCGAGGAGGAGCCCGTCACCAACGCGGTGATTCTCTACATGATGGACGTCTCCGGATCCATGGGAGACGAACAAAAAGAAATCGTACGGATTGAAACCTTTTGGATCGATACATGGCTCAAACGCCAATACAAGGGTGTGGAAACCCGGTTCATTACTCACGATGCCGTCGCCCGGGAGGTGGACAGGGAAACCTTTTTTTCCACCAAGGAATCCGGCGGCACGATGATTTCCTCGGCCTATCGACTCTGCGCGGAGATGATCGAAAACGACTACCCACCCTCCCAGTGGAACATCTACCCGTTTCATTTTTCGGACGGTGACAACTGGAGCGTCGACGACACCCTTTCTTGCGTCTCCCTGCTCAAAAACAAGCTCATTCCAGCGAGCAACCAGTTCTCCTACGGGCAGGTGGAGAGCCCCTACGGTTCGGGGCAGTTTCTGAAGGATCTGAAGGAGCACCTCTCCGACGTGCCCACCCTTGTCACCAGTGAAGTAACCGATCGCGATGACATTATGTCTTCCATCAAAGATTTTCTTGGGGCGGGGCGATGAAAGGCGCACGGGGCAACCGGCTACCGCCCTACCTGAGCGATGCCCAGGCCCATATTGAGGAACTTGCCCGTTCCCTCGGCCTGGATTTCTTCACCACCATCTACGAAATGGTGGGCTACGACCAGATGACCGAGATCGCCAGCTATGGTGGCTTTCCGGTGCGCTACCCCCATTGGCGTTTTGGCATGGACTACGAGCGCATGGCCAAGAGTACGGAGTATGGCCTTTCGAAAATCTACGAGTTGGTCATCAACAACAACCCCGCCGTGGCCTACCTGTTGGAGGGCAATAGCCTGGTCGAACAGAAGCTGGTCATGGCCCACGTGAGCGGGCACGTGGACTTCTTCAAAAACAACTTTGCGTTTCAGACCACCAATCAGGGGATCGACCCGCGTACGGGAGAATCGATCCGCAAGTGGATCGATACCATGGCCAACCACGGCGCCATCATGCGCAAGTGGATCAACCGGGTGGGGATCGAAGAAGTGGAGCAGTTCCTCGACCACTGCCTCAGCCTGGAGAACCTGATCGACCCTGAAAACGCCTACGGGATCACTGGGGCCTCCCTTGAGAATCCTGAGGGCCGCAGTTCAGAGCCAGAACTCCTAAAAGTCGACAAGGCGTACATGGCCCCGTTCATCAATCCTGAGGAGTTCGTGGACTCCCAGAGAAAAAAGGCGAAGGCAGAGAAAGAAAGGGAACGAAAGCTACCCGAGAAGCCCGAAAGGGACGTGTTGGGATTCCTGATCGAGCACGCACCGCTTGAACCCTGGGAACACGACATTCTCACCATCGTACGCCGTGAGGCCTACTACTTCTGGCCACAGATGCAGACCAAGATCATGAACGAGGGCTGGGCGTCCTATTGGCATTCCCACATGATGACCCGGCACCTGTGTGATGCGAGCGAGATCGTAGACTACGCGGACCGCAACGCGAGCGTGCTTTCCACCGCGGGCCGACAGCTCAACCCCTACAAGCTAGGTGTGGAGCTTTATCGCCATATTGAGGAGCGTTGGAACCGCGGTCAGTTTGGGCGGGAATGGGACGATTGCGACAACCTTGACGAACGCCAGGCCTGGAACCGGGAGCTGGGGCAGGGCCGCGAAAAGATTTTTCAGGTGCGGGGTATCTACAATGATCTTACGTTTATTGACGCTTTTTTAACGCCTGAGTTTGTCCGTGACCAGAAGCTCTTTGCCTTTGGTTACAACCCGCGCCAGGGCCGCATGGAGGTGGAGAGTCGCACCTTTGACAAGGTCAAAAAGCAGTTGTTGTTCCAGCTTACGAACGCTGGAAATCCGTTTATTCGCGTGGTGGATTCCAACCTAAGCAATCGAGGTGAGTTGCAGTTGGTGCACGAGCACCAGGGGGTGGGCCTGGATCAAAAGTGGGCCAAGGAGGTGCTGGTAGCCCTTCACAGGCTTTGGCGGCGCCCGGTCCAGGTGGAGAGCATTGCAGACGACAAGCCCTGTGCATTGCGCTTCGACGGGCAAGAGCATACAAATCGCCCCCTCTAGATCCTATTGCTGGGAAGACAGTTGCCGGGAACACAGTTGCCGGGAAGATAGTTGGGCCCAGGTGCGTATATGCATCCATACCTCAAACCCGCTCGTCACGAGGGTTCGATTCCAAGAATTCTGGCCCATTTTACTATTTCGGCACAGCTGTTGTTCAGTTGCACGGAAGGCAAGCCCCACTCACAACCCATGCAGAGCCACACCCCGCATATGGCCAAGGCACCACCAGAACCAAACGGCGTTCAAACGCCAGATTCGGACTACGCGACGGAAACCGATGTGCGTCCGTTTCTGGATGCGTTGATTCATCGTCAGTATCCACGTCTGAGAGGCTATTGGTCGAACGGCCGCATTCATGTGGAAACCTTTTCCGAGTACCCGCGGTTGTTTGCGGCTCGACCAAGTGTGGTCAACAGCGTTCGGTCGGCAAAAGTGCACTACACGGTGTACTACGACCCGAGGAACTTTCAGTGGATGAACGGGCACCCTCCCATGTCCAAGAAAGCCCTGTGGGGTGTTCTCGCCCATGAATTGGCCCATATCCAAGAATACGTGGGGCAACCCATTTCTTCGTTGGTGCGTGCTGGCAAAGCTTATGTACGCAACGGACATTCCTTGGCCCGGTACGAGCGTTCCACAGACGTTCGAGCGCTTGTGCATGCCCATCGCTACCGAACGCACAATGCCCTTGTGCATGAAAACGTTGCCGAAGGGTTAGTCGCGTTTCGGCACTGGGTAGACGCCCCCGAACGCAACCAAAACAAAAGGGGAAAGACCCACGAGAAAAAGCGCCAGCTTCGTCGGGAACGTTACCTATTTCAAGAAGAGATAACCGTCATTGACCGTTTGATCCAGGGATACCCAGAACTGTGGAAGCGGCTCATCGGAGACCCACCCATGAATCTCAAGGAAGCCCAAGCGTTGGCGCAACGCGCCAAGCAACGCGATGAGAGCCCTACGACTGAATAGGCCCAGTGGCACAGGCGGGCTCGCCGTAGCCCTTGGCCCCGGGATCGGTACAGGTGGTGGCCACAGCCTCAAGGGGCTCGATGGTGAGAATTGCCGGAGCGACGTAGGCCTTTTTTGTGCCCCCTGTGGAGGCTAGGGCGCCTTCTTTCCCATTGGAAGCCATGGTCTCTGTGTTGTTCCGTTCAGTCATCTCGCCTCTGCCTCCCAGGTTGTCCAGCGCAGTGTATCCCCTGCTGTGTCACATCTGTCGTATACCCCGTAGTAGGGCCCTAAACCAACTCTCAAACGCACTGTGCTCATATTATTCGGTTTTTCCGTATCCAGGTACATGGCGCTCTACATGACCCGTAGATGGAGTTTTTCGGATGAGACATTGGGTTTGGCGCCCTTTTCACCCCGGGCTGCATCCAAACGGTGCTGCGCCGCTGGGTAGATTTGTGTGGCTTTTCCCGAATGCAAATAGGCCGCTCCCGCACAAAATTTCAATGCTCCACCGTGCTCTCCAAAGCCCGCGAGCCACTTTTTAACCTCTTGAGTCTGGGATCGAACCCCTTGCAGGGCCTCCGAATAGTCCCAGATGCCCGAAAGTGAACTCTCGTGCAGGTTTCCCACGGGAAGCCGCCATTGCACACAGGGAAATACATTCCCCAACGGGTCCACCGCAATCGAAGAGGACCCCGCTCCACAGGCCTTGGTGACCTTGGTACCTTTTTGGTTTTGCGGGTCTCCGTTCTGTTGGGCCACGTTCTGTTGGGTCTGGGGGACCTCTACAGCAACCCCCTGCTTACCGGGTTCCTCCACAACAGGAGAACTTTTTTCCCGCTCTGCCTTCAGCGCTCGGTAGCGAGCAAGCCCCTCTGCCGAAGCACTCAATCGCATGGGCGACAAATCGCCGTCATCCTTCGGGCTTACATCGTCGCTGACCGTGAGCGGCAATCCCAGTCCATCGCAGATCGCGTACATGGCGGGCACTTCGTTTTCGTTCCACCGTGTGAGTACCGTGTTCACACGGATGCGTAACCCCAGCCCCTGAACCGCGCCGAGGTTTTCCAGCAGTCGAGCAAAGCTTCCCTGACGGCGGGTCAGCCGATCATGGGTTTCTGCACGGGCGCCATGCAAGCTCACCTCAATCACAAACGGGTCCACCTCCTCCTGCAACCGTTCGGCAAGCTTTCGGGTCAGCATGTGTCCATTGGTTTTGATGCGAGTTACAAAACCGAGCCTTTTGGCCGCACCACCAATCTCAAAGAAATCAGGGTGCATCAAAGGTTCTCCGCCCGAGAGAATGAGGTTAAATACACCCCTTTTTGACAAATCTTCCAGCAGATCTAGCCACTGTGGCGTGCTCAAGGGCTTCCCCTTAAGCGACAAATCGTTGTAACAAAAATCGCAGTTCCAATTGCAGTCGTAAGTCAGCTCAAGAAGGGCCGAGATCAACCGGTTCTCCTCCCAGGATCGATGGATCACATTGGCGAAGGTCAACGGTTCACCCCGCATTCCCGTTGAACCGTGACCCGGGCACCACATCCACCGCACCCACGTCTACCAGGGACCTCAGATAACGGGTCGTATCTGCCTGCAACACATCCAGATCGGCGTCGTATTCATCGGCCAGGCGGGTCGCTATTTCGTCTCCGGTGGTGGGTTGCCGTGTCATCTCCAGCACCCGGGCGCCCAGCTCGTTCACCACCAATACCTCAAGTCGCCCCTGCAAAATGGCCACCCCCTCGTCCCCAAGGTTGCGAAACCGCGTTTTCTCCCCCATCTGAACCTGCACGTGGGGTGCCACCGGCCGCAGGGTTTCTCCCCTAACAAACGACACGTTTTGATTCCCTGATTCCGCCATTGCAATCCTCCCCATGCCTACACCTGGCACGATTCAACTACCGTGAAAAGTAGGTTGCCCCAACCACCCGTCCATTCACACCCAGGCGGTCGCTCCTGGAAAGCCCGATCCCCTCTGTCCAAAAAGGACACACCTCACCCAACCCCGCTAGCCCCCCCCACCAGCCCCCCCCAGGGCCAGGCCCTGGAATCATCGACGACACCAGAGTGGGTCCCTCGAGGAAACCAGCCCCCCCAGGGCCAGGCCCTGGAATCATCGACGACACTGAAGTGTGTCCCTCAAAGAAGGTAAACCATGTTCCCATGGGTTGGTCCCGGGTAGCGGGTTAGGGGAGGGTGCAGCCGGAGAGCGAAAAGGTGACCGGGGTGGCCCCACCTGGGCCGGTAAGTTCCCGGGTAACTAGAGCATTGGCGCGGCTAGGTAGGTCAAAGCACCTGAGTTTTCCCCCCACCACTCCCCCGTTCTGGGTGAGGTCGAATACTTGGCAGGGTTCAAGGCAGGTGGTGGCCGGGTCGTCGTCCTTGCAACTGTCGGAGGGTTCCGTAGCGCCACAATTGCCTTCGTAGAGATTGCCGTCGTCTTCGACTGTGACTTTACAGCCATTCTGAGTGAGCGCACCGCCGCCGGGTGAGAACACCGCGTCCCGTATCTCTAGGAACGCACCAGCAGAAGTTTCCACGCTCCATGTGAGCCGTAGATCTTCGCCCTGGGTTGCCATGCTGCACGTCACGTCCCGGCCGCCGGAGCCGTCCTGCCCGTCAATCGATCGTGACTCCGGGTTGATGCATCCCCCAGAAATGTCGCACCGCACGTGCCAGGCCACCGTGGCCCGCGGCCCATCGTTGCTGCCGCATCCCAACAAAACCAGGCCCGCCACGGAAATCAGGGGAACCGCCAGCAGCTTCACTGGAACAAAACGGATCTTCTCACGATATTCAACGGCACTCATGGGGCAACCCTACCAGCAGCCGGTACCATTCGCGACTGTCCTGACAATACTCCCTTGCGAATGATGGCGTGCTGGATCAGGACTGTGGGTCTGATGACCGCGCCCCATTCCCCCCAAGGCTTTTCCACCCGTGCCATCCACGTGGGCCAGGATCCCGACCCGGTGACGGGTGCGGTCATGCCACCCGTGGTGTTGAGCACAACCTACGCCCAGAACGCTCCGGGAGAGACCAAGGCGGGTTACGATTACACCCGCGCCGGCAACCCCAACCGCGATGCCCTGGAGGCGGTCCTCGCTTCCCTTGAGGGTGGCGCGCGCGCGATCTGCTTTGGTTCAGGGTGCGCCGCGATGACGGCGCTGTTTCAAACCCTCCGCCCGGGTGACCACGTGGTAGCGAGCGAGGATGTTTACGGCGGCACCTACCGGATTCTGGAGCAGGTAATGGCCCCCATGGGCGTGGAAACCACCTGGATGGACTTCACGCAAGTCACCCCTGGAAACACCGATGCCCTTGAGGCCGCCCTGCGCCCCAACACCAAAATTGTGCTCATTGAGACACCAAGCAACCCGCTATTGAAACTGGTCGACATTGCTGCGGTCGCTTCGGTCACCAAGGCGCGCGGTATTGTGCTCGCGGCGGACAACACCTTTGCCACCCCCTACCTACAACGGCCCCTGGATCTCGGTGTGGACGTGGTGGTTCACAGCGTGACCAAGTACCTCAATGGCCACAGCGATGTATTGGGCGGTGCCCTTGTGGTGAAAGACCCCGAGCTCGGTGAAAAGCTCCACTTCATCCAGAAGGCCATCGGTGCCGTACCTTCCCCCATGGATTGCTACACCGTGGCCCGTGGGCTCAAAACCCTGGCGGTGCGCATGGAGCGCCATTGCAGCACCACGGCCAGCCTCGCCCAATGGCTACAGCAGCACCCCAAGATCACCCACGTGAACTACCCGGGGCTCCAAAGCCACCCCCAGCATGCCCTTGCCCAACAGCAAATGCAGTCCCCCCGGGGCACGCCCCTGGCGGGCGGCATGGTGAGCTTTGTGGTTGACGGCGGCACACCCGCGGTCACCCGTGTGTTGCAGGCCGTGCGCGTATTCACCCTTGCGGAAAGTCTAGGCGGCGTGGAATCCCTCATCTGCCACCCGGCCACCATGACCCACGCCACCATTCCCAAGGAAGTACGACAAGCCAACGGCATCTCCGACGGCCTCATCCGCGCCTCCGTGGGCCTAGAAGACCTCCAAGACCTACAAACCGACCTCGACCTTGCCCTCAACGCGTAATTTAGGGCGGTCCGTTCCATGTCCCTAAATTCCTCACAGCGGCAGGCGGTGGAGCATGTTCAGGGGCCGTTGCTGGTACTGGCAGGGGCAGGTAGCGGTAAGACGCGGGTGATTACGCACCGGATTGCGCGGCTCATCGATCGTGGGGTGCGGCCGGAGGCGATTTTGGCGGTGAGTTTCACCAACAAGGCCTCCGCCGAGATGGCCGAGCGCATGGCCAAGCTCATCGGCCCCAAGATGGCCAAGAAGGTACTGCTTTCCACGTTTCACAGTTTCGGTGTGCGGTTTCTCCACCAGGAGAAGGGCGCCCTGGGCTACGACGGAAAGTTTGTGGTGTTTGACCAGGGCGACAGCCTTGGGCTCGTACGGGAGTTGCTACGTCGCCTGCGCCCCAACCAGCGCAAGCTGGACCCAAGCGCCCTGCAAGCCCGCATTTCGCTTTGGAAAAACGCATTCATCCCGCCGGAGCGGGTGGTGGTCACCGACTTTGAGTACGATGACGTGGCAAGCGAAATCTACCCGGAGTACGAACAGAGCCTGCGCTCCATGCGTGCGGTGGATTTTGACGACCTGGTGGTGGTTCCGGCACGCCTGCTGAAGGAACACACCGACATTCGTGACCGTTGGCGCGGCAAGCTCCAACACGTACTCATCGACGAGTTTCAGGACACCAACGGTGCCCAAATGGAATTGGCAAAGCAGCTCACCAATGCCCTTAACAACATCTGTGTTGTGGGCGATGACGACCAAAGCATCTACGGCTGGCGCGGGGCCGACGTGCGCAACATTTTGGAGTTTGAAAAGACGTTTCCCGGCACCAAGGTCGTAAAGCTGGAAGACAACTACCGGTCGGTGGCGCCCATTCTTAAGGTGGCCAACCACGCCATTGCCCAGTCCAAGGGCAAACGTCACATCAAACAACTGCGGGCTGCTCGCGGGTCCGGCGCTCGGGTGCGCCTGTGCCCTGTCACAAGCCCCGACGCCGAAGCGCGCCTTGTGGCCCGGGAAATCAACGAGCTCCACAAGGAAGGCCGCAGGTTCTCAGACATGGCCGTGCTCTACCGTTCCAACCGTTCCGCGCGACTGCTGGAAGAGGAACTGCGCGCCCACAAAGTGCCCTACCGCATGGTGGGTGGCACCCAATTCTACGACCGCAAGGAAGTAAAGGATTCCATTGCCTACCTGCGTGCGGTGGCCAACCCCTGGGATGAACTCGCCCTGCGCCGCATTCTGAACTACCCGCCGCGCGGCGTCGGGCATGTGACGGTGCAACAGATCGACGAATTGGCCCGGAGAGAAGGCAAGGGATTTTCCAGGGCCGTGCAACGTGCGCCAGAAGCCCTGAACCTGGGTCGTGCAGCCTCCAACGGGATCAAGGCCCTAAACCACCACCTGCAAGAGGCGCGGGAGCGGTTGCAGTCGGGCGACCCGTTGCGCTCCGTGGCCAAGGATCTTCTGGAAGGTGTGCGCCTGCGTGACGACATTGACTCTCCAGAAGACGGTGAAAAAAACACCACGGCCAACAACAAACGTTGGGAAAACGTGGAGCACTTTCTGAGCTCCATGGAGCGCTACGAAGGGCGCACCGACGAGGGAAAGCCAAGCCTGGAGGAGTTTCTCCAGCGCATGACCCTACGGGTGGAAACGGAGGAGGAGGAGGCCAACAACACCGTCGTGCTTTCCACGTTGCACGCCGCCAAGGGCCTGGAGTTTCCGGCCGTGTTCTTCATTGGTTGCGTGGAGGGTCAACTGCCCCACCGCCGTACCACGGACCCCAACGTGAAGGACGCCTCCCCCACCGACGTGGAAGAAGAGCGGCGCCTGTTCTACGTGGGTGTGACCCGAGCCAGGGATCTGCTGTACCTCAGCTACACCCAGCAACGCATGATGCGGGGAAAGACCATTCCTCTCGCCCGGTCGCGTTTTCTGGAGGGCTTGCCAGAGAACTTCACCGAAGAATACGTGCGCCCCGACGAAGAAGCCTCCCAGCTGGGTGAAGTGGCAGATTTCGCCGCCTCCCTCATCGCCCAACTGGAATCCTAGACCGGTTTGCCTCTGGGGCGCCCACCTATTGTGGGGTCCACTTGTTGTTCTATGGCCGTTGAACCTGGTAGTTTGTCAGCCACCATGTCGCTTCCTCCCCCCGCCCGTCGGGTCTACTGCAACCGTACCCTGAACCTACGGTCCATCGACGTCATCGGCTTCGACATGGACTACACACTCGTCCACTACAACACCGAGGTCTGGGAAAAGCGCGCCTACGACACCGCCAGGGGAAAGCTCGAGATCCTCGGGTGGCCCGTGGAGGACTTGGAGTTTGACCCAAGCCTTGCATCCCTGGGCCTCATTCTTGATCTGGAACACGGCAACCTCGTGAAAGCCGATCGTTTTGGCTACATTAAACGCGCCTCCCACGGTACCCACATGCTTACCTTCGAGGAGCTTCGCCGCGCCTACGAACAGGTGATCGTGGACCTAGGGGATCCCCGGTGGGTATTCACCAATACCCTGTTTGGTCTTTCTGAAGGCTGCCTCTATGCCCAGGCGGTGGACCTGCTCGACGAAGAAGCGCTCCCGGGCGTCATGGGATACAGCGACCTTTACCAGATCGTGCGTTCCCAAATCGACGAGACCCACATGGAGGGCACACTCAAGGCCGAGATCATGGCCAATCCAGGGCCGTTTGTGGATCTGGACGAAGACATGCCGCTCGCGTTGATGGACCTGAAGCACGCGGGGAAAAAGCTGGTACTCATCACCAACTCGGAATGGCCCTACACCCAGGCCATGTTGGCCTACACCATCGATCCATTTTTGCCTGGGGATCAAACCTGGCGTGATCTCTTTGATTGCAAGATCGTTTCAGCCAGCAAACCTGCTTTCTTCCACGAACGCCGCCCCGTGTTTGAGGTGGTCAACGAGGAGGGACATCTTGTGCCTGCTCGAAACTTTCACACGGGTGGGGTGTTCCTTGGGGGGCACGCGGGCCTGGTGGAGGAGCACTTCCAGGTGCCCGGCGAAAACATTCTCTACGTGGGCGACCACATGTTTGCGGACGTGAAGGTTTCCAAATCTAAACTTCGCTGGCGTACGGCACTCATTCTTCGGGAGCTGGAAGGCGAACTCCACGCCCTGGAGCAGTTCAAACCAAAACAGCTCGAGCTCTCCACCATGATGGATCGCAAGGAACAACTGGAAGCCCAGTATTCGAACCTACGCCTCCAAATTCAGCGGAACAAAAACGCCTATGGGCCCCAATCGGACGAAACCGTGGAAGTACTGGAACAGCAGATGCAGAAATGCCGAGTGGAAGTGGTGGCACTGGATCAGAAAATCGCCCCGCTCGCCCGGGAGTCCGCGGCCCTTTCAAACCACCGTTGGGGGTTACTCATGCGTGCGGGCAACGACAAGAGTCATCTGGCGCGCCAAATCGAGCGTTACGCCGACACCTACACCTCACGGGTTTCGAACCTGGCCCATGCGACGCCATTTAGCTATTTCCGCTCCACTCGGGGAAGCCTCCCCCACGACCATGGGCCCGCTGGAGGCGCGTAGAACTCACCACCTAGAGGTCCTGTTCCCAAGGTGGTAGGGTGCCCCCATCATGTGGGAGCAACTCGGACTTTCAGTTTTTTCCCAACCAGACGCCTGGGTCGCGCTGCTGTCGTTGGCCGCCCTTGAGATCGTGCTCGGTGTCGACAACCTGATCTTCGTGGCCATCGTTGCCAACCGTTTACCCCCAGAGCACCGTGGCCCAGCCTACCGCCTTGGGCTGATTGGCGCGTTGGTCACCCGCCTGGGCCTACTCATGGCCCTTTCCTGGCTCATGCGCCTGACCGAGCCCCTGTTCCATCTCCTGGACCACGACGTCTCCGGCCGGGATCTGATTCTACTGTTTGGTGGCCTGTTTCTCATCGTCAAAAGCGTGCACGAAATCTACGTGACGGTAGAGGGCCCCGAGCAAGGCACTCACCCTGGCGCCAAGCGGCCCAGGGGCCTGCTTTCCACCATTGTGGTCATCATGATCATGGACATGGTGTTCTCGCTGGACTCCATCATCACCGCCATCGGGATCTCGGACGACCTGCCCGTTATGGTGATTGCCATCGTGATCGCGATGATCGTCATGTTGGCCTTTGCCCAGTCCCTTGGCGATTTTGTCAACAAGCATCCCTCCTTGCGTGTTCTGGCCCTGGCGTTTTTGCTGTTGATCGGTGTGTTGCTCACCGGGGAGGCTTTTGGCCAGCATATTCCCAAGGGCTACGTGTACACGGCCATGGCCTTTGCGTTACTCGTGGAGCTGCTCAACATGCGCGCCCGTAAGAAAACACCTTCCATAATGCCCCCGTCCACCGAGTCTGTCAGGCCCAGCTCGGTCCAGCCCAGCTCGGTCCAGCCCAGCTCGGCCCGTCCCAGCTCGGCCCCACCGGGAGAGTCCCATGTCCAATAGGGATCGATTGCAGCGGGAGCTCCCCGAGATTCTCACCGGCACTGAGCAGGACATACGCGCCGCCCTTGAGGAAATCCACACCGAGGACATCGCCGAGTCCATGGCAAGCCTTTCCCTGGAGGAGGAGCTTCGCCTGATCCGTGTACTCCCGGATGAAATGGCGGCCCAGGTGGTGGGTCGTTTGCAGGGCGACCGATGCCTTGAGCTTGTACAAAGCGTGGACCCCAAGGATTCCGCGCCCCTGCTCGCGGCCATGTCCGGCGACGATCGGGTGGATCTCATCCAGCAGTTGCCCACCGAGCTAGGCAATACCCTCATCTCTGAGCTGCAACGGCAATACCCAGCGCTCGCGGAGCAGGTGCGGCGCCTCCAGGTGTGGGGCGAGCAAACTGCGGGTGGACTCATGACCCCCGATTTTGTGTCGCTTGAGCCCGGTGCAAAGGTCTGGGAGGCCATCGAGCGGGTTCGCAGCATTCACCAGGAGCGGGCCGAAACCGTGTACACAATTTTTGTGGTGGCCTACGGCGCAAAGCTAGTGGGTGTGGCTTCCCTACGCGACCTGATCCTGGCAGATCCAGGCGCCACCCTGGAAGACATCATGACCGAGCACGTGGTGCGTGTGGCCCCCACCGACGATCAGGAGCTCGTGGCCGACACCATGGCCAAGTACGATTTCTCCACCCTACCCGTGGTGGACGACAACGGCGTGATGTTGGGCCTGGTCACCGTGGATGACGTGGTGGACGTGGTCATCGAGGAGGCCACAGAAGACGCCCAAAAGATGGCCGCCGTGGTTCCCCTGGAGGATTCCTACTTTGCAACGGGCTTCGTGGAGTTTTTGATGAAGCGCTCCTTTTGGTTGCTGCTTCTGTTTGTGGGCCAACTGATCACCGCCACCGTCATGGAGCGTTACGATGCCACCATGAACGCGATCACGAGCCTTGTGATCTTCATTCCGCTCATCATCGCCACCGGTGGAAACTCGGGCGCCCAAAGCTCCACACTGATCATTCGCGCCATGGCCCTGGGAGAAATGCAACCCAGGGATTGGTTGCGCGTGGCCGGGCGTGAGTTGGGCATTGGCCTGAGCCTTGGGCTGTTGTTGGGGGCCATTGGTTTCGTGCGAGCGCTGTTTGTGGACGGTTCCAGCACGGGTGTGGACACCCAGGCCCTGGCCCTTACGGTCGGCGCAAGTATCGTTGCTGTGGTGACCATGGGATCCCTGTTGGGGGCCCTACTCCCGATGTTGATTCGCCGTGTGGGCCTTGATCCAGCGGTTTCCTCCACACCCTTCATCGCATCCCTGGTGGATGTGCTCGGCTTGGTGCTCTATTTCGTGCTTGCCAACCTAATCTTTGGAATCGCGCTTTGAGTTGTTGCGGTTTAGGTGTTCACAAGCCCATTGTGGATCTGCCCCACCAGGGCGTGCACCTCATCGACCGACGACAGGGTTTCAACCCCTTCGACCAGGGGCACCGGTCGATCCTCGGAAAGTACAAACGCGGCCATGCCCTGTAGGCTCTGCACTCGCTCCAGTGCGGGCACGTCTGTCCAGTCGTCCCCACAATAGGAAACCCCCCGGGCGCCTGTCACCTCCACAAGTTTTTGGAGGGCATCGCCCTTGTTGCCGCACATCAAGTCCACCTCGATCAGTGCGCGGCCCTGCCGTACTGGAAGGCTGTGTTCCAACGCGTACTCCAGTGCACAGGTCAACACTTCCCTGGCCTGGTGAGGTTGGGTTTCCATCATCTGGCGCACGTGCACGGCAGCTGACCCAAACTTGGTTTCCAGCCCCGCGCCCAAGGTCACCAGCTGATCCTGGGCCCATGCAATAAACGCTTCCAGTGCAATCACCTGTTCCGAAGGGGGCAGGGGCACCCGCCAAACCTCCGCCCCAGGGGCGATGTTGTTTTCCTGCCCGATCGGGTTCCCTGAAACAGTCACGTCTGGTTCACTAGTTGCGTCTGGCGAAAGAGTGAGTGGCGCGTAGAGAATCGCCCCGTGCTGAACAGCTCGCCAGGCCCGTTGAACCGGCGCCAGCATTTGAAGCGTGTCCACATCCCTCCCGGTCACCAAGGCCACCTCAACATCTGGAACGCAGCCCAGCTCGTCAAGTAGGGTCACCACATGCTTCGGCACCGCCGTGGCGGTGGGGTCTGCGGTAATGGGTGCCAGTGTACCGTCCACGTCCCAGGCCAATAGCAGCGGCCGGGGGAGCTCCAACACCCCTTGAAGCAGCGCCTCTACTTGGGTTACCTGCACCTCGGTCATGCTGGGGCCTCCAACACGGAAAGAAACTGCTGGGCCCAACGGTGCACCCCAAGGGCTTCCACCGCGCGCCCCAGTTGGGCTAGCCTGCGTTGGGTTTCCCGGTTGTCCGCACCGAGCGCAGCTTCCATGGCCGCCGCGATGCCGTCCAGGTCGTAGGGGTTCACCTGCCAGGCACCTTGCAGGTAGTCCGCGGACCCGGCCAACTCGCTAAGCACCAAAGCCGCTTTCCTGTTTGTTAGTGACATCCCCGCGGCCACATATTCCTGGGCCACCAGGTTCATTCCATCTCGCAGTGGAGTAACCAGTGCCACATCCGCTGCGAGGTAATGGGCAAACAGTTCAGGCGCATCCAGGTTGGCGTACAGGTAGTGAATCGCCACCTGGGTGGTGGAGCTAAACCGGCTATTCACACTGCCGATCAGCCCATCGATTTCCTGTTTGAGCTTTGCGTAGGCTTCCACGTCCGTGCGGCTGGGCACCATCAGTTGAATCAACACCAACTTCTTGCGCAGGGCCCGGTCCTTGCGGAGCAACCGCTCGAATCCCAGAATCCGTTCGGGGATACCCTTGGTGTAGTCCAATCGATCCACACCCAGAAGAATACGTCGACCGGACACACGGTCCCTGATCTGTTGGCTGCGGATTTGCACCGGCGCACTTGCACCCAGGGCCGCCTGCTCTTTGACAGGCACCCCAATAGGGCACCGAATCACTTTCACGACGCGATCCCCAAGCACAATCTCCTTGGTTCGAACACGCACCTCAAACGGGGTGAGGCGTTTTACACAGGAAAGGAAGTTCTGAACGTACCCCTCCGTATGAAACCCAATCACGTCAGCACCCAGCAAACCCTCAAGCAGGGTCAGCCGCCAGGGAAGGATCTCAAACAGGTCGGGGTTGGGCCATGGGATGTGGCAAAACCAACCGATCCGTTGATGGTCACGCCGCCGTGCCGGCAGGCCATTGCGAACCATGCGTGGTACCAGCATCAGGTGGTAGTCGTGAATCCAAACCTGGTCCCGGGGTTTCGTTCCCTCCAACACCGCGTTTGCGAACACCTGGTTGGATTTTTCGTAGTGGCCCCAGGGCACCTCACCAGGTCGAATGGTGGGAGGCATGCTGTGCAAGATGGGCCACAGCAACGCATTGGAGACCCCAGCGTAAAAGCCGTTTCGTTCCGCACGTCCCAATCGCACCGCGTGTAGATCGTACCCAAGCCGAGGGATCTCTACCGTGGTTTCACCGGGCTCCGGTTCGGCCTCTTCTGCGCTGACCCAAAGCCCTCCCCGGTCGCGCAACACCGGATCCAACGCTGTCACGAGCCCACCGGGAGAGCGCACCCAACGTCGCCGTCCACTGCTCACCTGTGAACGCAAGGGCCCACGGTTCGAAACCACAACCAAACGCCCCACGTTGCTATTCCCCTGTGTCACCACAGGCTCACCCTACCAACACCCGTACACGAAGACCATTATGCGGAAAAATAAATTCTGCCACGCAGATAATGCGCGTAATATGTAAAATGAAATTGTACCGCGCAGATAATATGCGGAATTTTCACGGCACAGCGGGGTGTGCGCACATGGGGAGCCCAGACTAGGCTTGCGCAATGTTCGTTCGAAGTGTTGTTGCCCTTGGCCTGTTCGCTCTCACGGCTCCACTAGGTGCCTGGGCCCAATCCCAGCCCGAGCCTCAGCCTCCGACCCAATCACAAACCCCACCGGCAGAGGAAACACGGGCCGAACACTGGGGCTACGATGGTCGTGCAGAGCTTGTGGTCGTCCAGGGTGTGCATGGGCTGGCCGTCGGTGCAGAGGTGTGTGCCCTTGTGAACTGCACAGACAGCGAGGTGGGCAGCACCATGGCCATCGGCGCGATTGCTGGGGTGACCATCAGTCTAATCGCCACCCGGGAGGGAACCTCCCTGCCCGTTGTGCAATCCATCAACGCCGGTACCGCCTGGGGCGCCTGGCACGGTCTCGCCCTCAGCGTACCTCTGGATCTGTTTTACAACCCTGAGGTTGGCGCGCTCACCATGCTCGCAAGCCAGGGCCTTGGTATTGCGGGCGGCCTTGTCCTGAACCGTCACTTTCAACCCACCTCCGGCCAAATCTCACAAGCCACATCGGCAGGCGCATGGGCCGGCATTCTTGGTTCGCTTACCTTCCCCGCCATTGCGGGTAGTTGGGCTCCAGGAGGCTGGCTCACCGCGCTTGCATTCTCGGATGCGGGCCTTGTTGCCGGTTCCTTTTGGGCCAGCGCAAACCCCATGACCCGCCCCCAGGTTCGTTACATCAACCTCATGGGAAGTCTCGGCACGGTAGTGGGTCTCCTCCTAGCCGCGGGAGCAGAAGCCTCCGAAGGTGACACGGTGGCACGCTACTCTCTCTTTGGTGCGCTTGGTGGCCTCACCGTCGGCTACCTCACCACGCCTGACCCAAGGGTCCGCAACCGTCGCACCGCCCGCAACAACGTCCACCTACTCCCCGCCCCCACCCAAGGCGGCCTTACCGTTCAGCTAGCCGGTTCTTGGTAGGCACTTACGACGGGTGAAGGCGTGTCCCCGTTGAAACCTAGTAGTGATTAAGACATTGCAGTGGTTCAAACCCTGCAAACAGTTTCCAAACATAGTGTGTCCCGCGATCGAAATACCATAGGGTGTGATTGGGAAGTGAATGCA
The DNA here is from genome assembly GCA_030427835.1 of Polyangia bacterium. Classification (GTDB taxonomy): domain Bacteria; phylum Myxococcota_A; class Polyangia; order Polyangiales; family JAUICN01; genus JAUICN01. The sequence continues at coordinate 222,579 of JAUICN010000005.1, forward strand.
ACACTAGTGCATGACTTATCGTTTTCTTGTTTTTATGTTTGCATGGGGGATCGCGTTGGCTGGGTTCGCAAACATCTCCCTCGCGCACGACGTACCCGAAGCCCGTTCCAGTCGACAGCAGCGTTCCAATATTTTTGACTACGTAAGCGGTCGTGATGAACTCGTGTTGTTCCAAACCCTACACGGCGCCGCCGTGGGAGTAGAGCTCTGCATGATCACTGGGTGCGAAGACTACGATTCCTTTGAATCGGCCGCAGCCCTGGGCCTGGCCGGCGGCCTAACGGTAAGCCTGCTCGCCACCAGAAACGGCATCTCCACACCCGCAGCCCAAGCCGCGAACTTCGGAACGATCTGGGGGTTCTGGCACGGCCAAGTATTGAACTACTACCTGGATGACTGGGGTGAGCCCTGGCAAAGAGCCACAACCCTACTCGTTGGACAGAGCTTGGGCCTGCTCAGCGGTTTGACACTCGAACGCACCCTGAGCCCCACACCTGGCCAGATTGCACAAACCGTTTCTACTGGGTTTTGGTTCGGCGCAACCACCGCCATGGTCCTACCCATCATAGACGAAGACGTCCCCTCCTGGTCCATGCTTTCCGTGCTGCTCGCGACTGACGTGGGCACCGCAGTAGGTGCACGCTGGCTTTCAAAAGCCAACATGGGTCGTGGCCGAGTTGCCTACGTCAACCTCATGGGCGTGGTCGGTGGTTTTCTCGGCGGAAGCTATGCCGTTGACAGCACGGATCGCGCCTACTTCTCCGCCATGCTCGCAGGTACCGCCACAGGTCTGGGGTTCGGCCTCTTCACCTCACGCAAATGGAAATCTGAAAACCGAAACAGCCGCATCCAAACCGCCATGACCCGGCACAACCTCCAACTCACCCCATCCCCCACCCTAGGCACCTCCAACAACGTCGAAGGCCTCACCCTACAAATCACCGGCACGCTCTAGAGGGCGAATCAGCGAGCTGGTTTCCCCGTGATTCGACAAAAACGTCACCCTTGGCCTCCAATGGAAACGTTCCTAGCCACTGTGGAACTTGAAGGTCCAATCGGTCTGTGGGGGCCTGGAAGGCAACGTGGTACGCTTACCCTATGGGCGCACCACAAGCGGTTGCGAAGACACCGCAGCAAGTGTCTACAGAACTGTTGGAGACGGTCACCCGCTGTGTCGCCAAAAAAGCGGGTCCCGAAGTCCATGCGGTGTACGTATTCGGCAGTATCGGGCGGGGGGAAGCGCGCGCTTCAAGCGACGTAGACGTGGGTGTCTTGCTCGACCATGCACCTGCCACCATCCACGACTACCCCACAGACTTGAAGTACGACTTGGAAGAGGCCACCGGCCGCGAAGTAGACCTTGTGGTGCTCAACAACGCGTCGTCTGATCTCATCCACCGCGTATTGCGCGACGGCAAACGAGTACTCATTCGCAACAATAGCAAACGCATTGCCTTCGAAATCAAATCTCGCAACGAGTACTGGGATCTCTTGCCCTACCTACAAAGAATCCGACGTTCCAAATACAAAAACACGGAGCCAAGCGAATGACAGATGTCGAGCTTATTCACAAACGATTGGGTCTAATTGAAAAATACGTACGTGAGCTGGAGGAAAGTGCAGACGTCGGGAAGGTAGGAAGAGATACACCTCACACTCTGTTCGTCACCGCCGCACTCCAGCATGCAATCCAGTTCGCCATCGATGTGGCCAGTCACGTCATTGCCTATGAGGAACTCGGCGAGCCCGCAAGCAACCGCGGAGCTTTCGCACTGATTTCAACTCGCGGATGGATGGACGAACCACTCCGCGAAAAAATGGAAAAAATGGCCGGGTTTCGCAACATCCTCGTCCACGAATACATTGAAGTCGACTACGACAAGGTGCGAGATGTACTGGAGAACAATCTTGGAGATTTCCGAGAGTTCACCCGCCAAGTCCGCACCAAGCTCGCCGCCCTAGCCTAACTGTCTTGGCCTAGCGGGCACGCTCTAGATAGTTCAGTTCCGAAGTCCAAACCGGATCGAAATGTCATGACAGAGATACCAGAGTGCAGCCGGCTCACCGGCCGCTACACTATGGGCATGACTTACTTTAAACTTATTCCGTATCTTCGCGCTGCCCTCATCACACTCGCCGTTTCGGTGTGTGTACTCGCCCTCTACCACCGCAGTACACACGCCCAGGATCAACTCCAGGAACGGCCCCTCGAACGGCCCAACGACGGTCGCACCGAGCTTGTGGTGTTTCAAACCTTTCATGGTGCTTTTCTCGGTAGTGAGATCTGTAGCCTGGCCGACTGCGGCGACGTTGCATACGTTTGGTCCACGCTTGGCGGAGCCACGGTGGGGCTTACCGGGAGCCTCCTTGCCGCCCGCAACGGTGTCGAAAAATCCACCGCCCAGGCGGTCAACGCCGGAACACTTTGGGGCATGTGGCACGCCACGGCCATCGGCTCACTTTCTGACATCCTTCTTGAACCGGGACTCGCAGGCCTGTTCATCGCCGGTCAGAGTGCCGGCCTCCTAGGGGGTCTAGCCTTGGAACGAACCCTGAGGCCCACATCGGGCCAAGTGGCACAAACCATGTCCGCCGGTGCATGGGCAGGCGTGGCAAGTGCCCTTGTGATCCCCATGGTCTCTGACGATCCAACCAGTCGCGCGATTCTACCTGTGCTGGCCGCATCTGACCTTGGCCTTGTGGCTGGGGCCTTTTGGGCAAGCCGTCATCCCATGACTCGCAGCCGTACGCGCATCATCAACCTCACGGGCGTGCTCGGTGCTGGCCTGGGTGCCACCGTGGCTTGGTCCGCAGATGCCTCCAGCGCAGGCTACGCCGCAGGTACCCTCGCAGGCATCGGCGCCGGCCTAGTCGCAGGCCAGCTGCTCACTCCCAACTGGGACAAACGCAAACGCCGCACCTGCCGAGTACAAACCGCAATGACCCGCCACAACCTACAACTCACCCCCGCCCCCACCAAAGCCGGTCTCACCCTCCAACTCACCGGCACGCTCTGAGATGCTAGGTGTGACACAAACTGGGCCAAACGGGTCATTGGACCCCAGAACAATCCGGCCGCATAGCTGAATTGTGTTCACTTTTCTCATTGGCACGTCGTTTGCTCTAGGAAGTGTGTGATGGATCCTTCTTTCAAAGCCAAACTTTTAGTCTGTACAACGTTGGCCGTTGTCTCATCCGGTTGCGGAGCAGACTTCTTTGCCGGCGCAAAGGCTGGCGATGCCGCAGACTCCTATTCAAACGCTCAGCAAGAATCCTTAAAGACAATTTTCAGGTTTCTACTGGACCACGCGGAAAAACGTCTCGGAGAAAACGTCACCGCTCGGATCCCGCATCGCCACGCTTCCAGCTGCGGAACGACCTATCGGGAACTTCTCACGCTCGAACGAGATCTGCTCGAAAATTTGAAGTTTGAAGAACAGCAAGAGCGTGCAGGGCATGAGGTACGCGTTGATGTGCCCACCACTTCAACGTTGGGAAAGACCCCACCCAAACAACGGGCTATCGAACTGTTGCACACCGACTACGTTGTTCACTGGCTGGTAGACCTTGATGTCGGGGCCGCCAAAGCGTTGCATGAGCTGAGTCATCTTGTGGATGGGTATTGTGGTTGGCGGCAAGCTCCGTGGGAAAGCACGAGCAGTGACCCGTTGAGTGCCCAACTGGAATTCTACCCTGACGAAGCAGAGCGCGAAGGGCGAGCGTTGGGAGTGGAATGGAAGTACTTTCAGTTGTTGGATCAAAGCACGCTGTCTGCACGTGCGAGGGAATACACGAGGAGCCATGATCTCCTGAACAACACAATGTCGAGTACGACGCTGAAAGATCATATGGGCCAGATTGGCCAGGCATATGGCTTTGACTACGCTTCAGCACACGCACTACACAAGCTCCATATCGATGCCCAAAGACCACGTGTGACGATCTCGAGTTGGGCGCGTATTGGAATGGGTCTCGCGGATAGCCGCGAGAAAGCCGCCACAGGTTTTCAGAATGGAATAGAAGCCTTTCTTCAAGAATCCGATCCTCTGTCCTATGTGGCGAGCAAAAATCTTTCGTTTTCATCCACGCTCACAATCGTTCATCAGGCCTTTGAGTTCGACGAGTCTGCAGCTACACTCTTCAACCACATGGGAGGGCCCGTTGCGGACTACCTAAGGGGTGTGCCTGTTGCTCAAGGCGGTGGCGAACAAGTCGCCACACGTTTTGCGAATGCCGTATCTAATGAACATGCCCGGTACAATCGAGCAAAACAGAGGCTGGTAGCAATCGCGAAAAGCGAGGGTCCCAAATTACAAGCCAAGGAACGGCAAAACGTCCTAGGCAAGAGGGCGTTGTTTCCCTGCGAAGTGCAACGGCAGGCACTGGCAACCTGGGTCGAGCAACAGAAACCAGGGACAACGGCCAATCAAATTCTCGAGACCCTCGGCATCCAAGCCTGCAACAACTAGGCAGAATCCCCAAACCGGCTCGGTAACCCCGGGCCGTTTTCAATTGTGGGTCTTGTTACGCGGCTCGGGATTTGCGCTCGCGGTCGAGGTCGTAGCTGGATTGGAGGTTCATCCAGAGTTTGGCGGTGGTGCCGAGCGCTGCAGCCAGGTCCAATGCTGCAGCAGCCGTGATGCCACGCTTGCCCTTGATGAGCTCGTTCACTCGCGTTCGCGTCCAACCTACCCGCTCAGCAAACTCCGCCTGCGTGATTCCTGCTGGAGCGAAAAACTCCTCGAGCAAAATCTCACCAGGGTGGAATGGGTTCTTCATCTCTCGCATCGGTTACCTCCTAGTGGTAGTCCACAATCTTCACATCGATTGCAAATCCTTCTTTCCAAGAAAATACCAACCTCCATTGCTGGTTGATTCGGAGTGAATATTGGTTTTGCAAGTTCCCTTTCAAGCGTTCCAGTCGGTTCCCAGGAGGAACACGAAAATCCTTCAGCGCTCCTGCCTCATGTAGAACCGCGAGTTTGCGGCGGGCGATTCGATGGAGCCCTACCGGAAAACGTCTCAAAGTGCTGCGGTTTGGCAATCCATACAGGACTACCTGGTGGCCGAGACTCGAAACTCCACTTTTGCTGAAGCCTACTGTTTCATGACGTCGGCGCCCCAAGGCCATGGTACCCGCTGGCTGCCCCAAGTTCTTCAAACCGCAGTGTAGAACTTAGCAAAACACTTCTTGCTGGAGTTTCTCTAGGGCGTGGCGTACATTTTGGGAGTTCATTCCCAATTTGTCCGCCATTTACGGAATATGGTCCAGAGGTCACTTAACATATCGGAAAAAAAGAGCTTTTTCCTTCTCGGGGCACGTGGGACAGGCAAGTCTACATGGCTCAGGGAGCAATTTGTGGGTGCTAGGGGTACCAATATCCCCCCAAGCCAGTCCAAAGCGCACCTTTGGATCGACCTGTTACTACCGAGTGAAGAGGACCGACTGGCCCGCAATCCTGAAGACGTCCTTGCCCAGATCCGCGCCATGGAGGGGCCACTCGATTGGGTGGTCATCGATGAGATCCAAAAAGTTCCACGGCTGCTCGACGTGGTGCACTACGCCATCGAAAGCATGGGCCTCAAGTTTGCGCTGACGGGTTCCAGTGCCCGCAAGCTTAAGCGAGGCAACGCCAACATGCTTGCTGGGCGAGCCTTGGTACATCACATGTTCCCCCTGACGCACAGTGAACTGGGTAAGCACTTTGATCTCCAAAAGGCACTCACATGGGGAACGCTGCCAAGCCTGCTCACGCTAACCACCGATCAGGAAAAATCGGAGTATCTGAAAAGCTACGCACTTACGTACCTGAACGAAGAGATTTGGTCCGAACATATGGTGCGCAAACTCGATCCATTTCGACGGTTCCTAGAAGTCGCTGCCCAATGCAACGGTGAACCGATCAATTTCTCCAACGTGGCCCGTGACGTGGGCGCCGACCAAAAAACCGTACGGGCCTACTTTCAAATTTTGGAAGAGACCCTGGTGGGCACCCTTCTGGAGCCCTACGCTACTTCAGTACGCAAACGGCAAAGCCAGCGCCCCAAATTCTACTTCTTTGACACGGGCGTCCAACGGGCCCTTTCCCGATCCCTGAGCATACCGCTTTCACCCAACACCTGCGCCTACGGTCGTGCCTTCGAGCATTTTCTAATCGTAGAGATCCATCGCCTCATCGAATACGCACGCAAGGATTACCGCCTCTCCTACCTACGCACCAAGGACCAGGTAGAAATCGATCTTATCATCGAACGGCCGGGAGAACCGACCGCACTCGTTGAGATTAAATCCACCGACCAGGTACAGGAGCGGCACATCGCCCAACTTGCAAAAACCTTACCTGCATTTCCCAACGCCGAAGCCTATTGCTTCTCCCTAGACACAAACGAAAAACGCTACGGCAAAGTACACTGCCTCCCCTGGCAACGTGGTTTGCAAACGTTGGGTTTGACCTAAGTCAGCTACACCCAGCCCTGGTCGCGGTACCAGGCGATGGTCTCCTCCATGCCCTGGGTGAGAGTTTTCTCTGGTTCCCAGTCGATCCTGGCTGCAATCAGGCAGGGGGGGCAACGTGCGTCGGTTTCCAGCAAATCCCCAAGCTTGCCTGGGTGCAGCGCCGGTGTAGTACCTCGCAGCTTTGCCGTGGCCCGGTTGATGTGGGCGGCAATTCTCAGCACGCCCTTTCCCAAGGTAAGTTCCCGCCTTTTTAGCGAATCACCGAGAGCCTCAAAACCGTCCATCATGGATTGAGCAAGGTCCCGTTGGGTGTGGTCTTCTCCATCGGTCGGAAACCAAACCGTTCCTGAGGGAAGGCCCCACGCAAACGTAGCGGTTACCGCCTGCGCGAGGTCAGTGGCGTGGATAAGCGAATACAACCGATCGCCTGAAACCGGGTGCATGTGCCAACCACGTTTGACGGCCTTCGCCAGGGGCAGAAGGCGCGTATCCCGCATGCCGTACACCATCGGTGGTCGCAAGATGGAAACATCCAGCGCGTGTTTCATGGTCAGCACACTCAACTCAGCCTCCCGTTTGGCCTCCCCGTAGTCTGAAACAGGTGCAGGGGGTTCTTCCGCGGAACCTTTTCGAAAGCCAAACGCCGCCACCGTGGACATGAACACAAACTTCCGGGGCCCAACAAGTGTCACCTCGCATGCCTCCAGCAGACGTTTGGTCATTCCTGCGTTCATGTCGAACAGGGCCTCCTTTGAACGCGCAAGCCCACCCCCGGCCACATGGGCCACCGCATCCACGCCTCTCAAAAGGCGCTTCATTCCCTCCACGTCCCGGTAGTCCGCGTGCACCACCTCGGCCCTTGTCCCTGCCAGGTTGGACACATCCGCCCCTTCGCGCACCCAAGCATCCACCCGGTGCCCCGCCCCTAAAAGCGCATCCACCACATGGGAGCCCACACAACCATTCGCCCCAGTTACAACAAAGCGCATCTGCCTAGTTTGCGTGCAAACATGCCCTCGGGCCACTCACCTACAACCAGCCGTGCTCGCGGTACCAGGCCATGGTGTGGATCATGCCGTCCACGAGGTTCCTTGTGGGCGTCCATTGCACCTCGCTGACCACGGGGCAGGGCGGGCAGCGTACGTCGTTCTCAAGCAGGTCGCCGAGCTTGCCGGGGTGAATCACGGGTAGGTTGCCCGCCACCCAAGACCAGGCCTGGTTCACATGGGCCACGAACGTCAACAGGCCCTTGCCCACGGTCATCTCTCTTTTTGTGACCCTATCCCCAAGCGCCTCAATCCCGCCCGCAATGGCATCCGTAATATCCCGTTGGGTATGAATCGCCCCGTCGGTCGGGTGCCACACGGTGGCCGAGGCCCGATCCCACTCCAGCGTGTCCACCGAAGCACGGGCCAGGTCCTCCACGTGCATCAGGGAGTAGACTCGATCCGGGGTGATCAGGTGGGGGCGCACGCCGCGCTTGATCCATTTGGCCATCTGCAGAAACCGCGTGTCACGGGTTCCGTAGATCACAGGCGACCGAACAATCGACACATCCAAATCGTTTTGGGCGGCCAAAGTCTCCAGTTCCGCCTCCCGTTTGCTTCGCCCGTAGTCCGACACTGGGGTTGCCACTTCGTCCGCCGATGTTTTCCGAAATCCAAACGCGGCCAGCGATGAAACGAACACAAACTTCCGAGGCCCGTGGAGCCCTTTTTTACAGGCTCCCAACAAGCGCCGGGTAATATCTCCGTTCATTTGGTAGAGGCCCTCACGGGAAGGGGCCAGGCCCCCGCCGGCCACATGGATGACCCCATCCACCCCTCGCAGCAGTTTCGCCATGGCGTCCACATTCCTGTAATCCGTGCGCACGATCTCCGCCCGTGAACCCACCAGATTCGTGGCATCTGCCGTGGGTCGCATCCAGGCATCCACCTGGTGCCCACGCGCAATGAGCGCATCCACGGTGTGAGATCCGATACACCCATTCGCCCCTGTAACCACAATACGCACCCCATAATTGTGCACAGCAAGCCATCCAAGAGCCAATCGCGTTGGCACCCAAACGCGGCAAAGCATTGAAAAATAAGAAGTTTATTCGCCTTAGGGAGCCCTTGGTACCGTAAAATATGAAATCTATTCACATTTCAAAAGAAGGATGAACATCACCCAAGGCTGCATTGCCCATGGCCTACCGCTGACCTAGGGTCGGGCCCATGTCAGTGGCCCTGTTTTCGGCGTTTCTTAACGTCTCCTCCTGGGTGGATGTACCCACTTTGGGCACCTGGACCCTCTGCGGAGTGTTGGTTCTTACCGCCCACGCCTTTTCGCTGTCCGTCATGGCGGGCCGCGGGCGTCCCCATCTGCTGACTTCTGCGCGCCTGGCCACCCTTGCCACCTGTGCTCTGGTAGCCGTGGCCCTGTTTTTGCTGGCCTATGCGTTTCAAACCCACGATTTTCGCATCCGCTACGTGGCCCGCTATTCGGACCGCTCCATGCCCTGGTACTACCTGGTCACCTCTCTCTGGGGCGGGCAGGATGGTTCTCTGCTCTGGTGGTCCTTCCTACTCTGCGGCTGGACCACCGCCTGCGTCCTTTGGATGCGCAATCGCTTCCTTGCCCTGCAACCCTGGGTACTGGCCACCCTCATGGCCATCCTGGCCTTCTTTGTCATCCTCATGCTCTGGTCGGCGAACCCCTTCGCCCTGAGCTGGTCGGCTGAGGTCCCCGCCGACGGCGACGGCCTCAATCCCTTGCTGCAAAACTACTGGATGACCATTCACCCGCCCACGCTCTACATGGGGTTCATCGGTTGGAGCATCCCCTTCGCCTTTGCCATGGCTGCCCTATTCACGGGCCGCCTGCACGAAGAATGGCTGCACGCCTGCCGCCGTTGGGTGCTCGCCGTTTGGCTCTTCCTTTCTTGCGGTCTGTTACTAGGGGCCCTCTGGTCCTACGAGGAACTGGGCTGGGGTGGTTACTGGGCCTGGGACCCGGTGGAAAACGCCTCCTTCATGCCCTGGCTCGTGGGCACCGCGTTCCTACACTCCATGATGGTTCAGGAGCGTTACGCCATGCTCAAGGTCTGGAACCTTTTCCTCATCTGCCTCACCTTTTTCATGACCATTTTCGGCACGTTCCTTACCCGTGCAGGCCTCATCTCAAGCGTGCACTCCTTTGCCAAGTCTGACATCGGCGTCTACTTCGTGGGCTTCATGGCGGTCATCATCGTGGCCTGCATGGCGCTCATTCTCTGGCGGTTACCGAAACTCAAAAGCGACAACCGCATCGAATCCATGGTGAGCCGTGAGTTTGCCTTTCTTCTCAACAACTGGATCCTGCTAGCCATGATGGGTTTTGTACTCATCCTCACCACGTTCCCGCTCATCACCGAGTTCTTCCAGGGCGAGCAGGTGACGGTGGGCCCCCCGGTGTACAACCGTTGGATGGTGCCCTTTGGCATCGTGCTGCTGGTACTCTCCGGCATTGGCCCGCTCATGGCCTGGCGCAGGGCGACCCAATCCCATCTGCTGCGCGCCTTTCTCAAGCCCTCCCTCATGGGCCTTGGTGTAGGCCTATTGCACTTCTTTGCGGGGCCCACCGTTGGCCTGCCGGGTTGGGTAGCCTCTTCCTCCATTTACGAAACGGCCACCGGTGATGTGCTCGCTGCCATCGCCAGTGCCTTTCCCATGATGTGCACGGCCGGATGTGCTTTCGTGCTCGCCACCATCTTCCAGGAGTTCTGGCGCGGCATCCGCGCCCGCGTGCGCAACACCGCCACCAGGGGCCAACCCGAATCCCTGCCCACCGCCATGGTGCGCCTCATCGGGAAATCCCGCCGCCGCTACGGGGGCTACATCGTGCACGTGGGCATCGTGTGCATGTACCTGGGTTTCACCGGCGCCGCCTACGACATTGAAAACGAAGCCGCGCTGCTCCCCGGTGAAACCATGAACGTGGCCGACTACACCATTCGCTACGACCGCCCCCGCATGGCCACCGACGGCGCCAAGCACATGGCCTTCGCAGATCTCACCCTCTTGAAAGGCGCTGCCCCCTCAAGCCTACGTACCCTTGGCACCCTAGCCCCCGCCAAGTTCGTCTACCGAACCCACCCCGACATGCCCACCACCGAGGTGGACATTCGGTCCCGCCTCTTTGACGACGTCTACGCCATCCTCAGCACCATCGATCCAAAGACCAGGCGCGCCACCATTCGTGTGGTGGTTCGGCCGCTTGTCATGTGGATCTGGCTTGGAGGCCTCATCCTCATCCTGGGCACGGTCATCGCCATGTCGCCCACCGTGCAGGAGGTGCTTGCTCGCAATAGCAAGCGTGCCCCCCCACGAAACATGTCTGCAGCGAAGGGCGTAGCCGCATCCACAATAATTCTGTTTGCCGCATTCTTGAGCCCCGCTCTAGCCCGGGCGCAGGATACAAGTTCCCTCCACGCCGGTTCCGTTTCTGTGCACACCGAAGACGAACGTGTGCTCTTTGAACGTACCCTCTGCATGTGTGGCGATTGCGCCCGCCTCACCCTAGCCACCTGCGGTTGCTCCTGGGCAGAAGACAAACGACAACATCTTCGGCAAGCCATGGCACGGGGCAGCTCAGTACAGGAGCTGCTCAAACAATACCGGGAAGAGCACGGTGTGGGCTCCCTCTCCGTGCCCAGTGACGAAGGCCTTAGCCGCGCGCTCTGGGCTGCGCCCATCGGTGGCGGCATCCTGGCCCTTGGAGGTCTACTCTGGGTCGGGCGACGCTGGACCCGTAGGCGCAAGGCCAGTGACGCAACGTCGGAAAGCAGCTTCACTCCCGCCACAGGTGACCCGGGCGATACAGGTGATCCAAGCGATACAGGTGACCCAGACGCCTACGATCAACAGCTAGACCGGGAGTTGGAAGGCTAGTGCTACCTTGGTTCTTTATTGTTCTCATCGTGGTGATGTGGGTGCTTGCGCTCTATTTCACCGCACGTAGCTTTCGCGCACTTGGCGCTCACCCCACTGACCAAAGCAACACGCCCCGGCAAGACGTCGCCCGTGCAGATCTGCTCCTGCGCAAGCAAGCGCTACTGGAGGCATTGCATGATCTGGATCGGGACATGGAAGAAAATAAACTCGACCCCAAGGACCACGCCGAGGAACGTGCCCGACTGCGTGAAGAAACCAAGCAAATCATGCGCGCCCTGGACGCCCAGCTCGCCCCCTACCAACCCGAGGTGGATCGCCTCCTAACCCAGGTACCCGAGTCATGAAAACGGTCCTGCTTTCGACGTTGCCCGTGCTCCTGTGCGGCCTTACCCCATTCGCCGTAGCCCAGGGGCCGCTTGCTCCGGGTGCACACACTGCGCCCGCCAACCCCCTTCACAACCAGCTTCAGGACGCCAAGCCCCTCGTCCTTGGTCGACCCACAGAAGAACTCCCCCCAGGCACCATCAAGGTTCGTGTGGAAGACCGCAACCGGGCTCCCATTCCAAACCGGTTCGTGCGCATTGGTGTCATGAATCAGAACCCTGGAGCAGGTGCCCCCGCACGCAGCCAACACACAGCGGATACGGATGCCCAGGGCATTGCCACATTCGAGGGGCTGCCCACCGGAACAACCCAGGCTTACCGCATTACCGTTCCCCACGGTGTCGCCACCCTTGGCTCCATGCCCTTCCGTTTACCCACCGACAGGGGCTACGCCGCAAGCGCGCGGGTGCTTCCGCTTACCAGTGACATGAGCAAGGTCTTCCAACTCATGCACCGCACGCGCATCTCCTTGGTAGAAGGCCGCATGCGGCTCACCCAGCAGGTTCAATGGGTCAATCTCTCCAATGAACTCTTTGTATTTCCTGAGGCAGGCACCTTTGCGGCACTCCCCAAGGAAGCCACCGCCTTTCAGCCCCAAGCATCCATGACCGACCAACGGGTCAACTACCAGCCTGCCGAATCGGCAAAGCCGGGCGGTGTTCGCCTGCGTGGCTCCCTCCCTCCCGGTCGTACCAACATGGTGTGGTCCTTTGATGTTCCCATCGAAGTCCCCGCCTTTTCCCTAGGCACCGGCGCCCTCGATCTGGAAATCCCCGTAACCTTCAACACCTTCCTAGGTCGAGTGGAAGTCCAGGAACTGGCAGGTCTCGGGGTTACTGTGGATGGCATGCCCAACCCCGAACGGCACCCCACCGCAGGAGGGCCCGTGTGGGTCACCGAAGCCCCTCGCAAAGGCAAAGTAGACTCCACCGCACCCATCGTGATTCACCTCACAGGCATCCCCGGCCCCGGGCCCTGGCGCTGGCTCGCCCTATTCGCCGCCATCCCCATCGCCGCCTTCGGTGTCGCCGTTGGGAAAAGAAAGGCCAACGCCCCTTCCAAGGCGGATCCAACCCCCACATCCCCAACCCCCGAAGTCGCCGACCTAGTCGCCCAGTACCACCAACTCACCGCCCTACACGCCGCCGGCGAAATCGGCCCCCAATACCTAACCACAGAACAACACCGCCTCCGCACCCAAATCGCCGAATCCATTCGGTCGCAAGGTGAAGTCAGCGAGCTGTAGAGCAATTCCTACTCGAGGATGCGGAAATAGCCTACCGAGTGCCATCCATTCTGGGTGGTGGGTAGGATTCTTACGGTATCTGTGGCCAGTACCGGTGATGCTAACTGAATACGGTGGCCGATCATCTCCGAACCGCCACTTGCCTCGATTGCAGCAATCTCCACAAACTCACCGTTGTGCCGAGTCTGAACGCTGTAGCTATCGTTGCCATCCACTGAGATTTCGAAGGTGGAGAACGCCCGTGATCGTTCAAGCGTGATCAGCAGCGAAAAATAGAATATCCGGTTGCCCTCCCCATTCCACGGTGATCCGTCATCCACATGGCGTTGCATCTCCGACACACCAACTTCCACTGGGGTCGAAGTGGAAGCAACATAACCCTGGCGGTAGCGCCTCTCGTCCAAGCCAAAGTCGTGGCTCCCAAAGTTCATGCGCCAAATCGCTTTCCAACGTTCCCGGTCATTGAGGTCGCCCCGTGTGATCAACCGAATCTCCTCGTACAATGCGTGGGTTGCAGGGTCGTAGAGCAGATTCTCACCCTTCAACACACTCTCCATGTAGTCCGTTGGGATCTGGTGGGTGGGGTGTCCAGGGGTCCAGAACTCCGTCGTCACCGGCGGCAAGCGCGCAAGCAACGGGTCAGACAAGCCGATGGGGTCCACCACGTGGACGCTCGGCCCATCCTTGAACCCTTCATAGCCCAGCATTCGACGTTTGCTCACCGTGCGTTCTGCGAGTGACCAGTCTTCCACCCTGTAGTGTTTTCGGGCTCCCGTAAGAAAGCCCTTTTTCCTTGAGTAGTAAAAACCCCTCTCGTCCGTCACAGCGGAGACCCTTGTGTTGTCCCCTGAAAAGTCCTGGTTGCTCAACCAGGTGGATGAAACGGCCGGTATGGCTAACAGAGCACCCGTGACGCCCAGTACCCTCAGCTGCATAGGTGAAAAGTCAGTGCGTGCGAGGAGCACGAGGGATACGACAAACGGAACGGTAAGAAATCTTCCAGACATGAAATCCCCACCCACATACACAACGTACAGAAGGTAGAGGGTCACTCCAGCTACCAGTGATTTCTCCAGTCGACCGGAACGGAAGGCCAACAGGGTGCCTCCCACGATCGTACCCATTGTAAGAGGGTCGCGCCCGACAGAATCCATGAGGTACATCACGCCCTGGCGAATCACGTCCATCCGTTCAAGCCCCAGCCCGAGCTTTGCGTAGGCCGTATTCGGAAACGGAAATCCGTAGTAGTACAGGGAGAACAACGTCCACAAAAGTAGGGGTAGGGCGCCCAACAAGGCAGAAGCAACCCATCGGCGGGCCCTGGGCTTCGCGGATAATGTCATCACCAGGGCCGTGGGAAGCCCTAGAAGAAACAAGTCCGGTCGGCAGAGGTAAAATACAGAACAAAAGCCAAACATGGCGGATGCCTTTGCAAACGTGGGCGACTCCTGAAACCGAATCGAGAAGAGCACAAACGACACAGCCAGAAAATTCGACAGCGGATTCTCAAGCCCTGATGTGGAGTACTCCACGTACGCCTTGGAAAACATCATGGCGAGTACCACCAGCGTCCCCAGCGCAACTCCCCGTCCCAGTGCAACACTCCGAGCGGCATGACGAAATGTCAGCACAAGGGTCCCCAGGGAAAATGCGGCGGAAAGAAGAAGTACCGAATAGAAAGGGTTCCCCAAAACAAACGTCACAGCCGAAATTAAAAAGAACCACAGCGGGTGGGTGTAGGCCTGCACGCGCTCGTACACGTTGAACACGGGCCCGTACCCATGCACAAAGTTCATCACCGTGCGCAGGGTGATGACAGCGTCGTCCCCAATCCAGGCCGTCCGGATAAGCTCAAAAATCCAGCCGACGATCAGCGCACCAAAGATCATCTTGCGCACGTCGTTAAACGGAACAGATGCAGTGACTTCGTAATTTTCTTGGTTTGAGATTGGCCAGTGACTAGCAGCTACCTACCCGATCCACAACTCACCGGATGACTCTCCGCTTCTGTCACCGGATTCCCCTGTTGCGCCGTTGTCGTGTGGCTGCTGCTGCGGCCAGTGCGGCAACCATAGGTCTCCGTAACGGCAGAGGGCCCTTCCGATACCAGGCATTCTAGCTCTGGCCCGACCCTTGCTTGTGGTGAATCTGCTCACCGTGCCTACTAGCTACCGCCCATCCTCTGCATCAAAGAAACATCATCAGAGACCATCAAAACAGAAAAAAACGACTGGCCGGTTGCTCTTCTGCACTCTACTCGGAATGTGCCTCTTCTCGTGCAGTGCCCCGCCACAAGTTTCCAAGGCTCCCTCTGATCCGCAGGGTCTCGACACTGTCATTCATCACGTGACAGGAGGTGGCTTTGACTTTCGCTGCAAAATCGACGAACGATCCCAAAACCGACCTGTCTACGAAGCATATGCAGCGGCCATGTGGTTTGAGTTCCATGGCCTCGAGAGCAATGGCCCCACAAGTACAAAAGTTTGGATTACGGGCTTTCTGCCGCGTGAACACGACAAACCAGACTTTGGTTGGCATGCCCAACGCCCCAAGGAGTTGGACGATTGTTACGGAGCAGAACAATACGAAGATACAGGTTCTTCGAGACATCAGCAGCGCATTCGAAACCTCAGCCGCGGAATCGTGGAGAAACTTAGGAGCGCATTTCTAGGGGAGTGGGTTACTGCACCCCCACTCTACTCAGCTCCGCTAGAAAACGCGTTGGCTCAATACGTGGCCCGACTCACGTTCACTGTCACACAGAAAATATGGGTCCGCCCCTGGCTGAATACGCCAGTGCTGCGCGCTACGCTTAACGACATCGCACGTGCTTCCAACCTTGCGCTAAACCGTGAAACGGTGGTTGCGGTACTGGCGGACTATTCGAAAGAAGTTACGCGGTTGCGAACCGTACCCGAGATCACTACCGACGGCCTGCGGCTTCGCAAGATAGACCTCAACCACGATAGGATCCTGCTTCGGGTGATGCGTGCCGTAAGTTCACGTCCCAATATCGCGGCGGAAGAGATACAAAGCATCTGCGAGGAAGCAGAGTTGAATGGCTTTTTTCACTCACGAGGGCGAAGCTCAATATGCAAAAAATCCGCCAAATGGTCGTTGGATAGCAACCAAATTCCCCAATCCGAAATCGCCGCTGCGGCCCATTGGTACTCTAGAAATCCCGGTGGCGTTACCCTATGGGAATCCGCGTACGACCCTTGGGTGAAAGCTGTGGAGGTACATGCGGAGGAAGGGTTCGAAACAGGGTGCTTGGTGCACGGGCCCGGAGCTAGGGTGACGACAGAGGTCACTGGCTGGGTGATTCCCATCCGATTTCGTACTGAGACCACAGAGCACCGGGCTCGCGTATTCTTTTGCCAGTTGTCCGCCAATTCGGATCTGCTTGTTGGGGCCGCGCTCGGTCATTCCAAAAGCTCCTCGTTGTCCATCAAGGGCGCCGCCACCTGGGCCTCCTCCCGCATCACAGACGTGGCGACGAAGTGGATCTCCCACGTGGTATCTTCGGTCCCTACTACGGCGCTGGAATACGGAACATTCCCCGAGGAAAGAAAGATGGTGTCGGAGCTCCTCAACATTGCAGATCAGGTCGTGAATCGATCTGGGCCTCTTACGCTGCACAGTCGCAATCTTCTCCTGGAGAAAAAGCTGCAAGAGGCTCGGTGGTCCACCCGTGTAAGAAGTTTGTTGGAAGCCCACGCGAGGCGATGTCTTTTCGTCGCTACAGTCGCGAAGTATCTGGAACTACGAAGCCGGCCATCAAGCGAACCAAGGTCAGCACATCTCATGCGGAGCTTTCTCGACAGTGCCGTAGTCCTTGGAAGGGGGCTCCCGGAACAGTTCACATATTTTCAGGAGCGCTTTGGAGGCTGCACCTCGATGGTCGCAAAACTACAAAACTACGTGGCTTTTGCATCTCAACGAGGGAGTGAAGCAGGGTTAGATTTCAAGGACATCCTAGCTGCGCGAAAGGAACCCATTGAGGGGTTGGTGGGAAACCGGTCTGAGTTAAAAACCGTCCTATCCCACCTGTGCCGAACACGAGCCTCCAACCAGGAGCCGTTTCAGGCCTTGAGCGAAAAACTAGGCGTAACCTTGGCTCCCTATGAAGAACAGGCCCTATCCGATCCGACAGCGCCACTCCCGTCACAAGGAGCATCCATAGACCAACAGGTGCAAGATGTTCTCAATCGATACTCCCAATACCTTGTTCCCCTACGAGAATACGAGAGGCACTCCCTTGCCCGCCAGACCGCCATCGGCCGGGAAACCGACCCAGAGCTTCAACGATGCGTTCCCCAGTTCTTCCGCACTTACACGAAATGCATGAAACAAAATAGCAATCAGCCCCTGTGCGGTGCCAACGCAAAAGAAGCCCTCGTCCAGTGCCTCAGGGTTTAGGCAGTGCATCCGTTCTACTTTCTCCCATACCGAACGGCCTGGCTCCTGTGGCAGCCACTGTGCCAATCATAGGTCACAAGTTCTGCCGCTGAATCTCCGATCCTGGCCGATCCGCCCATGGCCCGGGGTTTGCTTGCGGAAGCCCTATTGCACCGTGTTCTGTTGCCGCACCTCACCACCCGTCGCCCAAAGGAAACACCAGAACACATCAAAGAAAAACAACACGGCTGGCCGGTTACTCTTCTGCACTCTGCTCGGAATGGGCCTCTTCTCATGCAGTGCCCCGCTCCACGTTTCCAAGCGTGTGAAGTCGCACCTCGGCCTAGAGCCAATCATTCAACAGGTAACCATGGAAGGCGGCCGTCTGGGGTGTCGCCTCCTGCCTGGGAGACTCAGCAATGCGGTGTATCTATCGTTGAAGTTCCAGGGAAACGATAGCGGTCGCACGTTTACCACCAGCACCTGGGTCACCGTCTTCACCGCAGCGGAACACGATTCGGCAGACTACGGCCTTCACGACACTCAGCCTCAGGAAGGTGATGAATGCCTAGGCTTGCACGAACCCATATATCCAAAACGAACCCTACTGGAAGGGCGAAAAGTAACGATCGCCAATCATATCCTGTGGCGCATCAAACAAGAGGTTGCTGAAGTATCCGATGGGTCGGTGATACCTGCCCATCGCCTTGAGAACGCAATCGCAGCGCTCCTGGGCACAATAACCTCCCGCGTCTGGGACAGTTCAACCCGGGGGAAGTGGTCTATCGGCTATCGCAACGAACATCGCAAACCCCTAGGAGAGGCTGTAGAGAGGGCAATCGCGAGGGAACGTCTAGTTTCTCTCCTAGCACGATTTGCAGAACAGGCGCAGGGTCGTGCGTCAACTGGTGATCCCGAAGTGCTCGGTCAACGACTTGCCCAAATAGACCGAGGGCGCGGAAGCATCCTATCGGGGTATTTCTCCCAGTACCATCGTACTCGCCCGGAATCTGCGGCCAAGGATCTTCAAGACCTATGCAGGGCTGCAGTTCTCAATCGCAGAATACCGCAGCATGCATCCGCTTCCATATGCGCGCAGACTACAAGGCGTGGCGGGCCCCACAACGGAAAACGGCGAAGTGATCTGGAGATAGCGGCCCTCTGGTATCACGACGTTCAAACCTCAGGGAAGTTCTGGCGCACAACGCCCAGGCCCTGGATTCAGGATGTCACAATCCATGTAGATCAGGGTGTCGAAAAACAGTGTGTCTATCGCACCGCTGCGAGACGTAGTTCAGTGGTCGCGTGGGTCATTCCCTTGCGAATGACGCTCAATGGAACCCACTTTGCTACACACCTAGGGTTCTTTAAGCGGTCCTTAGGTTCGTCCACAGAAGTGAGTGCCTATTTCGAATCCCAACCAGGGGCACCGGAGTGTACGTTTGACCATACAGGCCGCGCTGCTTACCGTGAGAGTATTCACCTGGTGCCCCACCGGTGGCAAGACTGGATTGTCAAGAGTGTTCACGGGAAGATACCAGCGCACATAAAGGGTTACCGCCTTCCCACCCAGGTTGTTTCAGATCTCGTCGCGCTGAAGCGGCGCGCCACGGAACTCTCTGAACAAGCTGGGCCCCTACAGATTGAGGAGAAAAACAGACTTCTTGAGGAGTGGGTAGGTAGCAGTCGATGGGAAGATACCCTGAGAACGCACCTAGAGGATATCGCCCAGGGAGCCCTGGCAGTCGCCACAAGTGTAGCCTACCTAGAAGCGAGAATAGCGAACCCGAAGGAGCCCTTCGCAGCGCACGCGTCACGAACCTGGCTGCAAGCGGCTGAGCACACTGGGCGTTCGTTTGGAGACATGCTGGAAAACTACCAGGCCCAGGGGATCCAGTGCCCCCAGGTCACCATCGCGATACGAAATGCCGCCATGGGTGCGCAAAGAAGAGGCTGGTATCAGGACATGCCAGTCGGGCTTCTAGACCTTCCTCAGAGGTCCATCCCAGGATTGGGCCAAGGTAGCTACGAGGCTAGTCTCGTGGTGTCTTTTCTATGTCAGATGCATCGCAAAAAGATCGATCCCTTTGAGGAACTCAGCCGACGTTTGGGTGTACCAATCCAACCCTATGGTGCCCCCGTTGACCGTTCGCCCGCCGATGGTCCCGAAAAACCACCCTCGGTTCCTATTCCCGAGCCAGAACCGGAAGGCCACGACAACGCCGCGTTGGAGAAGAAAATACAAGAGACCTTCAGTCGATACTCCCAATACCTTGTTCCCCTACGAGACTACGAGAGGCACTCCCTTGCCCGCCAGACCGCCGTAGGTCGGGAGACCGACCCAGATCTCCGACGTTGCGTGCCAAAGCTGTTCAGTGCCTACAAGAGATGCATGAGACAAAACGAAAATCAGCCCCTATGCAGTACTAGCGCAAAAGACGCCCTCGCCCAGTGCCTTGCATCCTAGGTCGACTCGACTGCATGCAATCGCGTAGGCCACTCGTGCCCCACGCGGCCGCGTAGGGTTCCAGGTTGTGTCAGTCAGTAGATTCGAGCGGGATCTCTTCATAGCGGTACATCGGGTCGTCCACCTTGGCTCCACGCCCCAGGTTCAGGCGAAGTATTGCACCCCAGCGTCTCGAATCGTGGAGTTCACCGCGGGTAATCAGAAGTAGGTCGCGGTAGAGCTCCCGTGTCGCCCCATCCACCAGCAGGTTTTGTCCGGTGCGAATACTCTGCAGATAGTTGGTCGGAATTTGGCGCCCCGCGTGTCCAGGTCGCCATTCCTTGACGTGCTTGGGGGCAAGCCGCGCCAGCAACGGGTCAGAAAGGCCAATCGGGTCGACCACATGGACCCCCGGGCCAAGGTGCAGCGAGTTGTATCCAAGTCTCCCGCGTACCTCCACCGTACGCTCTCCCTTTTTGGGGAGATCCGCCTGCCAATGGGGTGTTCTGTATCCTAAACGCGCACCGGTCAGAACGCCTCTGCCGCTCGCATAGTAGTTTCCCCGTTCATCTGCCACGTAGGCGATTTGCCTTTTTCCACCCGTGAAGTCGTTGCTACTCAACCACGTCGACTGAAGGCTGAGAATCCCAAAAGCGCCCGCCGCACATGCAAATACGCGCAACCGAGCACCTCCAAGATCGGAGAGCGCAACAAGGGCCAAGGAAGCCACGAATGGTGTGGTGAGAAAACGCCCCGACATGAAATCTCCACCGACATAAATTGTGTAGAAAATGTACAGAAGAATCCCCGCAGCAAGAGACTTCTCCAACCGGCCAGCCCGAAATCCAACCGCAACACCCGCAACCACGGTCGCCAAAGTAAGGGGGTCTCTTCCCAGGGAATCAAACAAGTACAACAGCCCCTGGCCCATGACCTCACCACGTGGGATCCCCAGGCCTAGCTTGGCGTAGGCCGTATTGGGGAAAGGAAATCCATAGTAGTAAACCGAAAACACCGTCCACAGCACAAAAGGAAGCGCGCCCACCGTTGCCGCAAGAAGCCAGCAACGCCCTCCCAAGCCCGCGCGTAGGGTCAAGACCAGAGCGGTGGGCACACAAAGTAAAACCAGATCAGGGCGGCAAAGGTAAAACAGTGAGCAGAAGCCAAAAAGCACGGCCGCCTTTGTTCCCGTGGGTGTTTGGCGAAACGCAACAGCGCACAGCACAAACGAAATGGTCAGAAAATGGGAAAGTGGATTCTCAAGGCCCGAGGTAGAATAGTCCACGAATGCCTTCGACAACATGAGTGTCAGCGCAGCCAAAGTTCCCAGCGTGAGACTAGACGCTACTCGGCTAAACAACAGTACGAGGGTTCCCACGGAGAACACAGCTGAAAGAATAAGAGCGGCGTAGAATGGGTTCTTTACAACTAGGGTAAGGCCTGAAATGAGAAAGAACCACAGAGGGTGAGTGTAGGCTTGAACGCGCTCGTCCACATTGAACACAGGCCCATAGCCGTGAACAAAGTTCATCACCGTACGCAGCGTAATCACGGCATCATCGCCTACCCACCCGGTGCGTATCAGCTCAAACACGTAGCCCAAGACCAGCGCAAACAGCAACGTACGCCTTAGGGGTGCAGCGGTAGCTGTCGAGGGGGGCGTAGACACCATGGGTGGTGATCTAGCAGAAACCCTACCTTCCGCGTGTTCCATGCCGCCTGGGTGAGATAACCTTACCCAACGCTGTGGCTAGGCCTTCCAATTTTGGCCATTTCACGCAAATACAACAGCAAAACAGACGGCCAACGTTGACGCCCCTTCACCTTGATCTACGTTAGCGCCCTATTCGAAGGAGCGGGACGACATGGCTGAAGGACTCAATCGGGCAATTTTACTTGGCAATCTAGGGGCGGATCCCGAGATTCGGTTTACCCAAAGTGGCACAGCCGTGCTCAAGCTGCGTCTGGCCACCAGCGAATCCTTCATGAACCGGGACAACGAGCGCCAGGAGCGCACCGAATGGCACAGCGTTGTCGTCTGGGGAAAGCGCGCGGAAGGCCTCAACAAAATCCTTTCCAAGGGAAGCCGGATCTGCGTAGAAGGCCGTATCCAAACCCGTAGCTGGGACGACAAGGACGGCAACAAGCGTTACACCACGGAAATCAACGCCCAGAACGTCATTCTTTCCGGCGGCGGGAATCGCGGCGGCGGCGGTGACGCCTTTGGAGGTGACTCTGGCGGCGGGGCGGATGAATTTGGCGGCGGTGGCGGTGGAAACCGCGGCGGCGGCGGCCAGGGCGGTGGCGGTGCCTTTGGAGGAGACTCCGGCGGCGGCGGCGATTTTGGTGGCGGCGACGACGACATCCCTTTCTAAGCCACTCCTGGGGCTTTGAGTAAATACCGTGGCTGCAGCCGAAAAATCCCGGGCGGATGTTCTACTCGTAGAACGGGGCCTAGCCGTTAGCCGTCAACGGGCCCAGGCCATGATTCTGGCAGGCGCCGTATTTGTGGGCGAGCAGCGGGTAGAAAAGGCGGGGGATACCCTACGTTCGGACGTGGAGCTGGAAGTGCGCGGAAACGACAATCCATTTGTCTCCCGTGGCGGGCTGAAACTCGCAGGCGCGCTCAAGCACTTTGGCTACAGCCCGTCTGGCAAGGTATGTGCCGATTTTGGCGCCTCCACCGGCGGCTTCACCGACTGCATTTTGCAAAATGGGGCCGCTAGGGTCTACGCCATTGACGTGGGGTATGGCCAACTGCACGAGCGATTGCGCCAGGACGATCGTGTGGTGAATATGGAGCGCACGAATGCCCGTCACCTGCATTCCAAATCCCTGCCGGAGCCCGTGGACCTGGTGGTCATGGATTGTTCTTTCATTAGCATCTACAAACTGTTGCCCGCCGTGGTGTCGGTATTACAGGGGCCCGATGGCCGCACCGGGAAAGGCGATTTCATCACGCTCATCAAACCCCAGTTTGAGGTGGGCAAGCACCATGTGGGAAAGGGCGGCGTGGTTCGGGACGAAGAAGTACGCCAGCGCGCCATTGATGCGGTGATTGTTGCGGCACGGGAGCTGGGGTTTCACCATCACGGCACCTGCGACTCGCCCATCCACGGGCCCAAAGGAAACCTGGAATCCCTCGCCTACCTGTCCCTGGAGGAGCCCGTATGAAACATAGTACACCATGGCTAGCTACCTTGTGCGTTACAGGTCTTGCCTGCGGCGGCGCCCAGTCCAAGGACCAAAACCAAATCGATTGGGGCGATGCATACGCCGAGCCTTTGGTGGACACCGGGCCTGAGCGCCCGTCACCCCACAAAATACATGGGCGGGGGATTGGCCCATTTCATATTGAACAAACCATTCCAGCCGGTTGGCTCCATCCCGACAGCAAGCCAGAACTCCATTACCAAATCGGTCTCTATGCCGATGCCCAGCCCCTGGAGGGCTTTGCCTTCGATGAACCACCCGTTTTTGTCGTGTTCGATGGGCCGTTTTCCAAGTGGGCCCTATCGCCCGCGTTTGTTGAATGGATTGAGGAAGGCAAAGACCCCCTGGACCAACCAGAGCGCTTTTCCGAAGAGGCCGTTCGCCAGGCCCGTGCCGGTGCCCCCATTCGCATGCTGGTGCTTGAAAGCACCACCGTGGGATTAGAGAACGGTCTCGGCCTAGGTTCCACCTACGACGCACTTCAGTTCCACTACAACAACATCCGCGCCTACATGTTCCCTCCCCTGTGGGAAGATCCCACCTGCGTCGCCCGCAGCAGGGACATCCCCACCGTACACTTCTTCTTCGAGGACCCAGTCTGCACGCCTGAACCAACGGGGGAGGTCACCCGAGTGGTCCTCTACAACCCCTACGGCTCCACCGACACCCAGGTCGAACCCTAGACCGGCGTTTGGTCTATATCTCGTTGGCCCAGGCAAGGTAGATTTGAAACAACAGCTGCCGCAGCTCCTGCGTCCATTCGTCTGAGGAACCTTCCAGACTATATTGAGTAGCGATTTTCGATTCTACAATACCTAACCGCCACAAAATTTCGCCAACCATGTCCTCTGAAAAGTCACCTCTGGAATCGATCCTTTTTATACATATCTGGTGAGCTCCCATGGGTAGCCGATAGGCGGCATCCACCAGAAGCTGTAGCTTGAGCTCATACCAGTTAGATGGTGCATCCAGAGATGATGCTATCAGAGCATCCGTAGCACGCTCACCGAACCGCGACTCCACTTCTTCTAAATCTTCGGGTGCCGCCCCTGAAGTACCCCAATGGGAGAGCACCCTTCGCGCATCTACAAAACTGCGCATCAGTTCAAATGCAAGCCGATTGCAAATGAGTTGTGGCAATAGAGTATCGACTCCACGTTTTCCGTCATTGGTTAGTGACCGTAGTATCGCTCTGCTTGTGGTGCGTACCTCCAACCACTTCTTAGTAAAGATGTTGCTGGAAATCTGGTTCCACGTTGTCGTAAATAGTGGATCTTCGTCAACGTCGGCTGGATCCCGAACAAGGGGGAGGGGGTTGAGCGGAGCAAGATAGTCCAACAGGTCTTGTGCAGGGCCAGCCGCGTGAAGATCGGGCATACCTGAAATACGACGTGCCATGACCTCGAGTACCCAGGTGCCCAGTTCCTGGTCCATTTGAAACGTACTGGTTTCATCGTCCCTTGAGAACCCACTAGGGTTCGCATCCACAATGGGCTGACGCTGCAGCCATGCACTCACCCCTGAGTAGGGAAGGTACACGTACACCCACTGGCAACTCCCCGGCCTGTCGCACAGCTCGATACGCCCAAGTTGAACGGCCTTTGTATCTGTCGTTTGATCGGGGCGGAACACATTCACTTCAGGCCCCGGAGGAACAAGAAGTGCTTGCACGGGAGGCCTACCCTTCTGCGCCCAGCGCCACAATGGAAGTGCGATTCCAGTTGAAGTGTTCGCGTGTTTGGCCTTCGCCGTGTGCAGCAGCCCATGTTCGTACTGCCAAGGGCTTTGAAGGAAAGAAAACGGAGAGGGTTCCATGCTGTCCACGCGGATGAACTGCCTATCAAACATGGTGCAGGTATCCGAAGTCTGTAGGCGGCCCCCCAACAGGTTGGAAGATCCCTTTGTGCAGGTCCAAATCCCTCGCTGCCAAAGAGGATCTTTCAACGAAACACCAGTGGCCCCAAACACAAGGTGCAATCCCAGGGAACGCCTCGACTCCAGATCTCCCACCACATTGACATTCACTTCATACCGTACCGGCTTACGAACATGCGCATGTGCCGACTTTGCTTGCGCACCCTGTTCCCCAAGCGCCGCCAAATCCGCCCCACAACCCCAAACCAAACCCACAAGAACAGGGAGCAAGAAGCAATCGACCAGCCGCTTCATGGTGGAACCCGAGCCTGCGATCCCGCCCCATCGTACCAACGCCACTTGCCTTGGACTGGGGCCAACAGGACTGCGTGAAAAAGCATTGTGAGTCCCCACAACAAAATTCATGCCACGACGTGTCGTTTTGTGAGCATCCCTCAGTTCAGCTCCTGTCCCACCCAACCCTCCGAATTCTGCGACACGCTCCGGGGCCCGCCGTTGGTCGTCCGCGAGGCCAGGCAACACCAAGAAAAGTAGCCGGCTAGTCGGCGTATTCGCAGAGGCCGGGTTCCCCTCAGTTCCCCCGAAGTGGGTTGTTTTCATGTCGAAATGCATTGGCATTCAAATTGCGCATCCCATTCGCGTTCGGCCAGTTAGCAGGCTTGCAAATGAGGGGCGACCTGGTGCACTTCAGCACCCCATACGACAGGGAAGAGAATCCATGAACGGGTATTTGGAAAAAGCAGTGATGGGCCTGTGGTGCCTGTCGTTAATAAACATAGGCGCATGTACAGCGGAACCGTTGAGCCAGGCGAAAGGCGTTGAGAGCCGGGCACAACACGCCTGGCAGCTGCTCGCGAAAGCCGGGGTAGATCTGACGGTCAATCTCGAGTTGGCACCCTGTAGGGGGTTCTCAGGCTCAGAAGCTCCCGGGCTCGAAATTGACATAGCCGCCAAACAAGGTTCCCGGACCCAATACCGAATCCGTGGCTACGCGGATCCCGAGGATCCAGAGGCCACCTTCCACGAGCAAGCCCTTCAAGATGGCCTCAGGGCGGCGGCGGATGGCTTCGAATACCACGTCACCTATGACATCGAAGACGCCAGTTTCGACGATGTAGAAATCTCCAAAAGCTCCCGTTGTAAAGACCTGTTCGATTGGAATACCTCGGAGCACACGGACGATTCAAGGGTGCAGGGCGTAGCTTCCGTATTGAGCACGTTTGTGGTCCAGACCCTGAAAGTTGCCGCTGGGCTAGAGTTTGACGACGACCAAGCTCAGATCTGGGCCAACCCAGCGTACATGGCTGTGGAAAATGCGATGGTCCGGGCCCTACGCCAACCCGTGTGGAGTGGGCATATTGCCAACAAGAACGACGGATACCCCACGGTGGAAGACGTAGAAGAAGACATCGTAGTCGCGGTCGCCAACCTTGCAGCCCTCTTCGAACTAAGTCGGTACGTGCTGGATGAAAAACACACCAACACTGGAGCCCTGGCGGTAGCACGCGAAGGTGGTCCATTCACCGCAAGCGATCTTGACGAGCTCTACAACGGGTACTTTTCGGGGGAAAAGGGAAGTCTAAAGGGGGCACTCAGTCAGAGTGGTTGGAACTTTCAAACCTATACCGAGCAGGTTCAGGGTGTCCGTGCGTGCGGAGTTGGCGACAAGATCATCATTCCCGCGTGCATGATACCGGGCGCCCTTCAGCCAGGTTCCCTGTTGGCACGTATCTGCGGTGCCGCCACTCAAGTCATCGAACACTTCTGTAAGAAACATGAACAAAGAAGTGCCGCATCCACCTTATCCACTGTGACCGATTGGCGGGCGTTCGTAACAAACGTAACGGCTTCCTGCGGTCACCGCGTCAGGCGAGTGACGGATTTTGGACAGCAGATCACCATACAAGCTAGCAACTGCGGCGACATCGCAACGGCGCTGGAGGCTAGCGGCAAAACGTTGAACACCTGTGAGGACATAGAGCCAAATGTCGACGCGCTAACCACAGCCAATGCAACATGGACGTACAAGAAGTCTGGCACTGTGGTGGCAAAGGATAACCTTGTACCGGCGACTCGCAGCCAGCTCCAAGCGCTCTGGCTTCTAGGTTGGAAGAGCCTGGTTCGCTCCTATTGCGTCCCAAGCCCGGCCAACTTCGGTGCGCAAACCGTCATCGATTGGGAGGTATGGACCAGCGAGTTCGCGCGAAAGTGCAACGACTACACCGCTAGCAACACCGTTGACGGGAGCAACTGGTCTCTCAAAGCTACCAACTGTGCCGCCCTGGGCCAAGTCATCGCCGCGAGAGGATCTTCGGGTACGGCATGTACCCAATTGGAAGACAAAACCACGCTCAAGCAGCTGCTTCTAAGCAATGTAACCCTACAGCAGAGCGGGCCCGTTGGTGCCGCCCTAGGTGAAAGGGATACCGAAACGCTTAAGTTCCTGTGGGCCACGGCGATTGCAAACACCGCAAAAAACGTCTGCAAAAGTCTGGAGATGGGTCGATTGCCCCCTAAGAACAGAAATTAGGGGTCCCCGCAAAAAGCCGTGCTAAGCCATCGGCCATCGGCCTGCCCCGCGCGTCTTGGGGTTGGCCGAGTTTTCCGGGGTCGTCTAAGGGCAGGACAGCGGTTTTTGGTGCCGCGAATGGTGGTTCGAATCCTCCCCCCGGAACCATTCTTCCTTCAGATGCGAAGGGCCCGCAGAAACACGTGGGCCTTAAGTTCGGTTTCTGCCACTTCCTTCGCAGGGTCGCTGCCGGCCACAATCCCTCCACCCGCATGGAACTCCACCTGCCCCGCACCCAGGGCCTGGGCGGTTCGAATCGCCACAGACCAGTGCATGCCGCCAAGATGGTCCACGTACCCAATGGCCCCGGTGAACACGCCCCGCGGAACAGTTTCCAACTCCTGGATGGTACGGACGGCGCTTACCTTGGGGGTTCCTGTCACGCTCCCAGGTGGAAACATTTCCATTAGAATCGACGCCGGAGTACTTCCCTCTCGAGGGGTGCAGGAAACCGTCGACACCGCGTGGGCCAAATGGCCGTAGGGCTCCACCTCAAAAAACTTCTCTACTTGCACCGTTCCAGGTTGCGCCACACGCCCAAGATCGTTGCGCATCAGGTCCACCACCATCACATGCTCCGCGTGCTCCTTCGGGTCATTCAATAACCGCGCCTTTGCTTCGCCCAGGGCAGTTCCTGGCTGAAGCTCCAGGGTTCCCTTAATCGGCCCCGTGCTGAGCTTGCCAGTGGCACCATCCCACCGAAGAAACGTTTCCATGGATCGACTCAACACCGCCTGCTCCCGGCCCAAATCCAAGTAGGCACCAAGCGGCACAGCGCCTACGGCCCGCATACGTCGGTACAAATCAAACGAATGGCCAGAGTATTGTGCCAGCCACCTACGTGCGAGGTTCACCTGGTAAAGATCCCCGCGCTGGATCCTTTCCAAGGCGTTGCCGATCGCACCCCGGTGTAGATCCTGGGGTGTGGCCTCAAGCAACTCCCCAGCGGCTCCCTGGGAATCCCCTGTCAGCAGTGAAGGGCCTTTTGAAATCTTCACGCCCAACCTGGTGCAGGCATCCCCAGTCTCACCCGCAAGCCAGCCGCGCTGGTCATGGTGATCCCACACAAACAGGGCATCGTACCGGCCAAGCCAGAGCGAGGGCAGCTTGCCCGAACGTTCCGTGGGGGAGCTAGAAAAGGCGTCAAACCCCAGGTACCCCACCCAACGTGGCACAGGGCACCCCGGTCCAGCATCTTCCGAATAGGGTTTCTCCGAACAGGGTTTCTCCCGACGAGAGCATTCCAAATCCGTCAACAAAGCCAAACACTCGGCCCCGCCCTCCGAGCACTGCCGTCTCTCCACCGGGTCACACCCCACAAACGACCATCGCCCCCCACCCAGGTCGTCGCAACCGTCCAACCAAGCCAACCCTTCCTCCCGCTGAAGGCGCCCCGCCACCTGTAGGGCATCGCCAAATTCCGCCGATTCAAACCACACAGCCCCGGTCTAGCGCAACTCCACCCAAAAGCGCCCCAACAGCGTTTTCCGGGAAACAAGCCACTTTGCCCATGGCACAGATCTTGTTCAATGGATTCAGATTCAATCCGATGCCGAAAAACTGCCGACACCCATCCATCTCCCCCCACTGGATATTGCTTGCGTTCCTAGGTCCGATCTCCTGCACCGGGAGCGTTCCACCAGACAATAAGGCAACACACGTGTTTCGCCGGGCCGACGTCGTGAGCCTATCCTTTGAAGAACCCTTTCTACAAAACTGCACCGGGTTAGCCATGGAGCGCACAGTAGGGGTACACGGCGCTCACACGGTGCGGCGGCAAACCCAGAGTCTGTGGATCCCACTCAGGATTGAAAATCGTACCACTCGCAAGAGCTCCACTCTGTACCTCTCCTGGTCCCCAGCGATGGTAGGCGGTGAACTGTCCCGTGGCATACACTTGGCGTCGCCGAGAGGCGGGGAGACTCCAGACTGTGAAGGAATCACCCTGGACCAATCCAATAGATCGGTCCGCATGAACGCACCCATCCTAGGAACTACGGTCCAGAACCTACTGGGCGACTTGCTGCTCCCAGAGCACTTGCGCGTCACCAGCCCACCCATCTCCACTAAGGTCGGATTGAAGGGCATCGCGGCGATCCTCCTAGACTTGGACACGGAAATTCGCAAGCGATGGATGAACCCCTGGGGAACGTACCAAGAGGACCACCTCATTCCAACTGTGGATCGATGGTTGAGAATACAGGAAGACACATGGCGCCCCTGGTTTGAATGGATACGTCATCGCATGGGGAGTTACGCCGTGGTTCGCGAGTATATGACCAATCGAGAGCTACAATATCTCGGCACTCCGGACCTCTCCCAGGCTCTTCCGGAAAGGCCTACGGCGGAATATGCGGTGGCGTGGTTGGCTGCGGAAAGATCCGCCAGATACAGCATGAAAGATCTTGAGTCCTGGCAGCTCAGCAATCACGGGTCAGTCGACTGTCGAAGCCACGTGGGGATGATTGCCACATCTGCATGCAAATCCTATGCGAACACTTCAGCTAGTAACACCATCGTCCTTCTCACCGGTGCAGAGGCAATCTCCAAAGACGAGTACGAAACCTTCTGTAACGGGCGTGGATACATCGAGCAACTCCTGCCGTTCTCTCAGCGACCAGCGAAAAGTGAAGTGCGCATCCTTGCTGCCGCAGTATGTAGAGGAAGACTCCACAAGTTTGTGGACATGGAATCCTTGCAAGACTTGGACTCAGAGTCCTACGGCCAGATAGGCACAGCGCGGTCCATCCCCATATTTGGTGGGCATGTCACGGTGGACGCTCCAATCACGGCCCATTGCGACAGCTCCAGTCCCGGAACCCACACCGTGCAGCGTACGAAAGTTCGTTTCTACACAAGCGTTCGGAGCCCTGGGCCACAAACCCGAACCGAGCAAGCCCCGCTGTTAGTTCATTTGGACGTGGAGAGCGACCACGTGGCTGAGCAAGGGAACGTTCAAGGTGGGCACAACTTCACCGCCTACTTGCCAGAACCCACAAAAACAACCCATGACTGCCCCCACACTTGTAGCAAAATTCTTGACGAGATAAGTCACGATCCAAGCGCCTGCACCGTTCGCCGCAGTTCCATCTACAGTGCAATCAACGACCTGGTTTCCATACTCGAGACCCACACAGGAACCTATCGGCACCAGGGCAACCAACAGCCCACCACAACCCCATCCCCTGAACTCAACGCACTCAAAGTACTCCTGCTAGGCGCCATCGCTCCGTTGGATCAATGAACAGTCCACTAGCCACCCGTCGTATCGGGGTTGCCCCAGCGCGCGCGCTGGGGTTGCGGATCTCGGGGAGAAGCTTTCTGGCACAACATTTGATCCTTAGTTTTCCATGGAATCATGGTCATCGGGCCTAAATTGGGGTTCGTCGAGGAGAACGCTCCTACTCTGGACCATCGTTGCCACTGTCGCTTTGTTGCCGGCCTGTGTTCCCGTGTCTGGCACTGACACGCACGGGAAGGCCAGAGACGTCCAGCGTTCGGACATACAGTTTTCTTTCGAACAGCCACAGATTCATAGCTGCATGAAAAAGACTTCTTTCAAGAAGAACGCATCTCCCGTTGACGCGAAATCAGATTCCGGTGAAGTCCCAAAGGAGCCTTGGCTACGAATCGAAGTACCTTCCATTTGGCTTCCCCTGCGGATCACCCATAGGCCGAGTCAACAAACTCGGCATGTGTATCTTCTTTGGACTCTTTCCACCAGTACCGCGCATAGGTTTCATCGGGGCATTCACGTGCAACAGGGTACGGCAGGTGACATCCCAAGCTGTGAAGGGCAAGCGCAAGGTCTCCCTTCCATGTTTACCTTCGCTACGACGTTCAACAGAGCTCTACAGAACCAATGGATGTCCCTCGTGCTTCCAGAAAATATGCAAGTGAATCCGGCACCCAGAATTGTGGAGCTAAAGTTAGGAGGCGCTTCCTACCGAAGTTCAACGCTTCTAGCAAAGATGGACGAGAGCATTCCCTCCCATTGGGTCACCGCTCTCAAAAACAACGATCGTTCTCGAAACGCAAAACGATTGGAACCGAGTGAACGGGTAGACAACGATACGATTCACTGGCTTGCAACACGAAACAGCGAATGGAAACCTCTCATCCACTGGCACAGGCACCAGTTCGGCATCTACAGGCTGATTCGCACGTACATCGATGCCCGTTCCAAACAGTCCTCCCGCACAGGAGGCGAACTTCGAGACGTCAATACGGCAGATTACCTGCAAACATGGAGAAAGGCAGAGCAGCGAGCCCAGTATTCCGTGGTGGACTACGCAACCTGGCGAAACGGGTACGAAGATCAATTGGACTGCAATGCCCAAGTTGGAAGAGTGTTCCGCTCCACATGCAACCACTTTTCTGACCTTGGCAAAAGGGGCACACCGTTTCTCTTGGACGGTACGCCCGCAATTTCCCAAGAGGAAAACAAAACCTATTGTGACGGTACTGTGCAGCTGCCGGATCTAAACGTCGGCGATGGTCCCCTGCCAAAGAACGAAGTGAAATCCCTCGCCACCATTCTGTGCCGCGTAGGTTTCGACAAGCGCTACCAGCCGGAGAGTTACACGCACGAAGAAAATGGCCCAGGAAATGTCCCCTGGGGGGAAGGCACAAAAGCCACCAAGTTCTTTGATGGTTCCGTGTTCGTGAATCCAACGGAGCCTTTTCGATGCGAGGATCAAGATGGGAAATGGATCGATTCCCATGTGTTTCGAACTCGAACGATGTTCTTTCCAGGCCGTGCAAGTCTCGCCCCTGTGGCCGAATTGGCTGGCGAAGAAGGGGCGAGTTCACAAACGGAACCCATTCTATTGCACCTGGACACCCAGTGGCACCACCCGCCCGACCAGGCATCCGCATCCCATAAAAGTTCGTCCAGCCAAGGTGAAGGGTATTTTGCGGCCTACATCACCAAGCCTGGAGTGCACCACAACCTTTGCCCCCGACGGCATCCGGCATGCCCCGACGCCGGTTCCGTAAATGCCAGTTCCACAAATGCCGATTCCGTAGATGACGATTGCATCTACCGGGACGACACACTTCCTGCTGCGGTCGAGAGAGCCACACGTTTACTCATGGGCCGTGCCACCTACCGGGAAATCGACTACACGAAGTACAGAAAAGATATCCCAATCCACAGGGTGGCGGCTCCTAACCGCCTCCGCACCCTACTCACGGTACCCCAGTTTGACCGGTCGGGTCGCCCCTAGAAGTTCTCCATGATGCGGTTTCGGGGGGAATCATGCTCCCTTGTCGCCCAGTCCAATACTGCCTACCCTTGAGGCCTCGTGTCGAGGCGGTTGGGGAAATATGAGTTGGGTGAAGAGCTGGGGCGTGGCGGAATGGCCACGGTGTTCAAAGCCCATGATACCGCACTCGAGCGCGACGTTGCCATCAAGGTGATGCACCCGCACTTGCAAGAGTCTGAGCAGGCGCGGGATCGGTTTGCCCAGGAGGCAAGGGCCATTGCCCAGTTGCGCCACAGCAACATCCTGGAGGTCTACGACACGGGAGAGGACGGTGGCGAACTGTTCATCGCCATGGAACTGCTCACTGGCCCCACCCTAAAACAGTTTGTTGAGCTCCATGGGGCCATGCCCACGGAGGTGGTTGCCGCCATTGGTATGCACGTCGCGGATGCCATCCAGGCCGCACACGACAAGGGAATCATCCACCGTGACATCAAACCTGAAAACGTGCTCATCCACGACAACCGCGACATCAAACTCTCAGATTTCGGTATTGCCCACATCGTAGGTGGCGAGGGTTTCACTCGCACAGGTCAAATGATCGGGTCGCCAGGCCACATGGCCCCCGAACAGATCGAACAGGGCATATCCGACGAACGCGGTGACATTTTTGGCCTTGGCACAACCCTCTATTTTTTGGCCACAGGAGAACTTCCGTTTGAGGGGGAGAACGCTCCCCACACCCTGCGCCGTGTCATGGACGTGGATCATACACCTGCCCATCAGGCCCGACCGAGCATGGGCCGTGCGCTTGCCGATCGCATCGAACATTGCCTCGAGCGCCACCCCGCCAACAGGCCCCCTTCTGCCAAAGCGTTGGTGGGCCAGTTTCGCACACTGCTGGAGTCGGAGGAGGTCCCCAATCCCAAGGCAACTCTAGGCGCCTACCTAAGGGATCCTGAATCCATCGCGACGCAACTCAAGGAAGCCACGATTCAACGGGAGCTTCAGCGCGCCCGTGTGGCCCATCGGCGGCGGAATCACGCCGAGGTCACCCGTGCGTGCAACCGGGTACTCAGCCTGGACGAACACAACACCGACGCGGTGGATATCCACCGAAAGAGCAGCAATATGGGCCTGCAAAAACGCCGCTTGAGAATCGCATTGCTGCTCCTGTCCGTAGGGTGCTTTTCGGTGATTCTTTGGCGATTCACGCAAGGGGCACATCAAATACCGGCGCCAAACCACTCCCCGGCTGGAACACCTCAGTTACCGGAGGCACAGGTTGCCGGGAACAACGAGGGTGCCCCACCACCCACGAATCTTTCGGCTGCCGTATCCGTACAGGGCAACGATCCAAAGCCAACCGTGGCCGCCAGCAATGAAATGACATCGGTAGTCCGTTCCCGCCCTCGCCCATCGACAGCCAGGCGAGCTTCTTCCAATCAACCCCGTACGGTACGGTTTCAACCTGAGCCCCAAAACATCTCTATTTCGGTGGATGACGGCCCACTGCAAGCGTTCGGTCCCTCCTTCTCCTCCACAACACTCGCCCCCGGTCGCCACCGCTTTCGGTTCGTGGGGGCAGACCAATGTTGCAAAGAACAAACCCTGGTGCGCGGCATTCCGCCAGGTCCCGGTACGACGGTCATCTCGCCACGTCTAGAGTACCGCCCCGGCGGCCTCTACGTTGAAGCCAACCGCCATGCTGGAGTTTTCATCCCCGCCATGGGCCTTCGGGGCAGCACCCACAGTGTTCTCACCATACCTTTTCACCACCAGGCGCCCGGGCGCTACCAAGTGCAGATCTCCGAACCCGGCGGAGTCACCCGCGCCGAATATGTCGAGCTCCTCGCAGGCAAAGTGAGCCAGCTGCGCGTCTCCCTTGCAGAACAGTAGGCCTGTCACCCACCGGTCACCTAGCTGTTCAACACAAATTGAGCCCACCGGTTCGATATGCTGTGGGTTTCGTGTAGAACAAACACCGTTGCAATCTTCAGTCTCATATATTCGGGCGTTGGTTTTGGCTCTTGCTCTGGCCCCTGTTCTGGCAGGTTCAGCCTCAGTGGCCCAGGCCCAACAGCTCGAGGCCCTTTCAGAGGCAAAACAGGCCTATGTAGAGCAGCGTCATGAACAGGCGGTGCTTCAGTTCCGGCAGTTGCTTACCCAAACCACCGATACTCCCATCGTCCTGGAATGCAGGAAGTATCTCGCGGCAAGCCTCCTATTCCTAGGCAAGAAGCAACCCGCCCAAGCCGAATACCTAGCCATTCTTGAGATGGACCCAGAGTACACCCTGGATCCCTTGGCGTTTCCAAACGACGTCCTCTTCTTTTTTGAAAAAATTAAGTATGAATGGAACGAAGACCGGCAAGCTGCGCGAGACGAGCAAGCGCAACAGGAGCAGCTCAGGGAACAGGAGTTGGTACGACTGCGAGCGGAAAACATCGTTCTCAGGGAAATGGCGGAGAATCCAACATTTGAACACAAAAACTCCCGGCTCATCGCCTCCATTCCCTTTGGGGTAGGGCAGTTTCAAAACGAGGATCCCATCACCGGTTGGGCGGTGGTCATCATCAGTTCGGTCCTTGCCGCAGGGAGCATCACTACCGCCATACTGCATAATTCCTTGAACAACCAAATCGAGGGTGCCGACCCAGAAAAATTTGATCGGGTTGAACAAACCCTACGCTATTCAAATTGGGGATTTACAGCGGCCTTTGTGACCTTCGCCCTGGGCGGAATCCTCGATGCGCACCTCCATTTCGTGCCTTCAAGAAAAATCACAACCCGACGCACGATTCCTAGTCAAACACTTCTTGACACCCCCTAGTCCATCGCTATCCTACGCCTCCCCCAAATCCAGGGGATCACATCTGGCACCCTCAAGCTTTTGGGGCCCGGACCACGAGAAGAGATTACGGGAAGCGTTCATGCCCACCATTAACCAACTAGTACGTAAGAGTCGCCGGCAGCTCCGGTCTAAAACAGACTCCCCAGCGCTCCAAAAATGCCCACAAAAGCGTGGCGTCTGTGTCCGCGTGTACACAACGACACCCAAAAAGCCGAACTCGGCGCTCCGTAAGGTGGCCCGTGTGCGTCTATCCAACGGGGTAGAAGTCACAACCTACATCCCAGGTGAGGGTCACAACCTCCAGGAGCACTCCGTGGTCCTTATCCGTGGCGGCCGTGTGAAAGATCTTCCCGGTGTCCGCTACCACGTGGTTCGAGGAACGCTTGATGCCACCGGTGCCGAAGGCCCGTCCAACACCAACAAAGCCAACCGAACCCGTCGTCGATCGAAATACGGCGTCAAAAGGCCCAAGGGCTGAGCAAAGGATTTAGGTTAAAAGATGCCCCGCAGACGCGAAGTCCCAAAACGGAAGATCCTCCCGGACGCCACTTACAACGACCGTATGGTCGCCAAATTCTGTAACATAGTCATGACTCGCGGTAAGAAGTCCACCGCGGAGCGGATCATTTATGGTGCTTTCAACATCATTCAAGATCGCTACAAAGAAGATCCTTTGGAGATCTTCCGTAAGGCCATCGACACCATCCGACCCCGCATTGAGGTAAAGAGTCGTCGAGTGGGTGGTGCCACTTACCAGGTTCCTGTGGAGGTCCGCCAGGATCGCCGAACCGCCCTCGCCATGCGTTGGCTCACTTCCTTCAGCCGGTCCCGTGGTGAAAAGACCATGACCGAGCGACTGGCAGCAGAGATCGTTGAAGCGGCCCAGGGCCGTGGAAACGCAGTGAAAAAGAGGGACGACGTCCACAAGATGGCCGAGGCCAACCGAGCTTTCGCACACTACCGTTGGTAAACCATTGGGAAGGTCCCTGGTTAAGCCAGGAGAAACCACTCAAATCGAGGTGATTCAGAATACATGACAGCAAACACATAAACATAAGAAAGAGCGCCACATCGCAACGGGCCAGGAATCTCACCACCGTCGCCATCATTTACCGTTAGGTACTCTTTCTAAACCCTCTCCGACATCCCATGACTTCCGAGGGCGAAGTCATCTCGGACGAGGGTTTTCTTGTGTCTAAAGCCCGTCGATACGGTTCCCTTGAATCCGGCGGCACCCCAGCAAGCAACCCAACCAACAAGCAACCCAGACCACAAGCAACCCAGCCCACAAGCAACCCAGCAAAGTTTTTAAGAAGCACACAGCGCAACACTCATCGGAGACTAAGAACGTGGCACGCGACTACCCCCTAGAACGAACTCGAAATATCGGCATCATGGCTCACATTGATGCTGGAAAAACCACCACTACCGAGCGGATCCTCTATTACACAGGGGTCAACTACAAGATTGGTGAAGTGCATGAAGGCGCCGCGACCATGGATTACATGGCCCAGGAGCAAGAGCGCGGAATCACCATCACGTCTGCGGCCACCACCTGCTTTTGGCGCCCTGCCGAAGGCCCATACGGGGACCAACAGTTTCGCGTCAACATCATCGATACACCAGGCCATGTGGATTTCACCATTGAAGTGGAACGGTCCCTTCGTGTGTTGGATGGCGCAGTGGCGGTGTTTGATGGCGTAGCCGGCGTAGAGCCCCAGTCGGAAACTGTCTGGCGCCAGGCGGACCGCTACAAAGTTCCCCGCATCTGCTTCATCAACAAGCTGGATCGCGCAGGTGCCAACTTCCTTCGCGCAGTGGACACCATTAAGGATCGTCTAGGTGCCAATCCTGTTCCTGTGCAGCTCCCCCTAGGCGTGGAAGAAAATCACAGGGGCATCATCGACCTAGTCAAAATGAAGGCCGTTGCCTTTAAGGACGACAATCTGGGTGCTGAGTTTGAGCTGGTGGACATCCCAGAGGAGTTCGCTGCAGAAGCCCAGGAGTACCGAGAGAAGTTGATCGAAGCGGTGGCTGAATCCGACGACGCACTCATGGAGCGATTCCTTGAGGGCGATACCAACTTCAGCGAGCCCGAAATTCTTGCGGCTCTTCGTGATGGAACGCTGAACTTTAAGCTAGTACCTGTTCTCTGCGGATCCGCCTTCAAGAACAAGGGAGTCCAACAGCTGCTTGACGCGGTGGTGAACTTCTTGCCTTCTCCAGTCGATGTTCCTCCTATCCAGGGAACAGACATGCACGACGCTGAAAAAGTGATGGTTCGTAACTCCTCCGACGACGAACCATTCGCTGCCCTCGCCTTCAAAATCATCAACGATCCCTTTGTGGGTCAGCTAACCTTCTTCCGCGTGTACTCCGGGGTTCTTGAAAGTGGCACTTCGCTATTGAACTCCACGAAGAACAAAAAGGAGCGCATTGGCCGTATCCTTCAGATGCACGCCGACAAGCGGGAGGAAATCAAGGAGATCCGAGCGGGAAACATTGCTGCAGCCGTGGGCCTCAAGACCGCCACCACAGGTGATACGCTCTGTGATTCCAACAATCCGGTCATCCTTGAACGTATGGAGTTCCCCGATCCAGTGATCTCGGTCGCCATCGAGCCGAAGACAAAAGCAGACCAAACCAAGCTTGGCGAGGCGCTTCAGAAACTTTCCACAGAGGATCCATCGTTCCGCGCCCATACGGACGAAGAATCAGGGCAAACCATTATCTCTGGTATGGGTGAGCTTCACCTTGAAATCATCGTCGACCGTCTCAAGCGAGAGTTCAAGGTTGAGTGCAACGTGGGCAAGCCTCAGGTGGCTTACCGCGAGAGCATTACCAAGACCGTCAAGGTGCAAGGCAAATACGTCAAGCAGTCCGGTGGTCACGGTATGTACGGTCACGTTTGGATCGAGCTTACTCCCCTTGAAGCGGGCGAGGGCTACGTCTTTGAGAACAAGATCGTCGGTGGAATCATCCCTAAGGAATTCATACCCTCCGTAGAAAAGGGAATCCGGGATGCCATGTCCCGCGGTGTGTTGGCAGGCTTCCCATTGATTGACGTACAGGCCAGCCTATTCGACGGCTCCTTTCACCAGGTGGACTCATCTGGCCCAGCTTTCGAAGTCGCCGCTTCCATGGCCCTGCAAGACGGTGCAAAAAAGGCCGGACTTCAACTGTTGGAACCCGTGATGGACGTTGAAGTCGTGGTTCCTGAAGACTACATGGGGGATGTCATCGGTGACCTGAACTCCCGTCGCGGAAGCATCGGCGGCATGGAAATGCGAGGCAACATGCAGGTTGTGAACTCAGAAGTTCCCTTGGCTACCATGTTCGGCTACGCCACGGACCTTCGAAGCAAGACCCAAGGGCGCGCCACCTACACCATGAAGTTCAAAAACTACCAGGCTGTACCCAGCAGTGTGCAGCAAGAAATTGTAGCCAAAACCAAGGGCGACGCCTAGGGCCGCCCAGTCGTAAGAAACCGCAAACCGAAAACTCAGAAGCAGCAGTAAGCAACCAAAGAAAAGGGAAGAAGAGATGTCGAAAGAAAAGTTCGCGCGCACAAAGCCCCACCTCAACGTCGGAACGATTGGTCACA